>JAXLXA010000002.1:0-374652 GCA_046328215.1 Dehalococcoidia bacterium
CGCCAACGGCAAGTTGAGCCAGGAACAGGCGGACCGGCTCGAAGCCGCGGCGCCCGCCATGCTGGACCGGCTGCTGAACGCCGTGCCCGGCAGCCATGACGGCGGCGGCGACCACCCGCGCATCCGCACCATCGCGAAGAACGCCCTCGAAACGGTGGCGGGCGTGCTGGATACCGATGTCGCCTCGATCACCGCGCAGTTGAAGGAGGGCAAGACGATCGCTGAGATCGCCGGGCCCGAGACACAGGCTGTGATCGATGCGCTGACGGAGGACGCTAACCAGGCGATCGAAAAAGCCGTCGCTGACGGCAAGTTGCCCGCCGATAAGGAAGACGCGGCGAAAGAGAAGGCGGCGAACGCGATCGAGCGGTTCGTGAACGAAGGCCGCCCGCACCGGGGGCCGCGCAACTAAACGGCACCCCTCGAGGGATGTCTTTCCAGGCCCCGGCGCAAGCCGGGGCCCTTTTCGTTTATCGACAAACGGTCGGGCGGCAATCGACAATAACCGCTCACCTCTGCGAGGAGCCCAACTCCAATGCCCGAACTCGGACGCCTGCTGACCGCGATGGTCACGCCCTACACCCCGGACGGCGAAGTGGACTACGCCCACGCGCGCCGGCTCGCCGCGCACCTGGTGCGCTGCGGAAACGACGGCGTCGTCGTCGTGGGGACAACCGGCGAATCGCCGCTCCTCACCGATGAGGAGAAGTACCGGCTCTGGGCAGAGGTGAAGCAGGAGCTGGGCGACAAGACAGTGGTGGCTGGTTCGGGCACGAACGACACGCGCCACTCCATCCATTTGACCCACGAAGCGGAACGGGCCGGCGTCGACGCTGTCCTCACGGTCGTCCCGTATTACCTCAAGCCGCCGCAGGAAGGCATCTACCAGCACTTCCGCGCCATCGCGGAGAGCACGCGGCTGCCGGTCATCGTCTACAACGTGCCGGGCCGCACCGGTGTGAATATGACCGTCGATACGGTCCTTCGGTGCGCCGAGATCCCGAACATCGTGGGCGACAAGGAAGCGAACGGCGACCTGGCGCATTCGGCCGCCATTCTCGAAGGCGCCCCGGGCTTCAAGATCTGGAGCGGCAACGACAACGACAACTTCCACCTCTGGTGCATGGGCGCCTGGGGGGCGATTAGCGTGACTTCGCACATCGTCGCTTCGCAACAGAAGCGCATGCTGCAACTCATCCTGGAGGGCAACATCGCGGAGGCGGCGGCAATTCACCGGCCGCTCTGCAAGGTGACCGATGCCTGCTTCCTCAACGGCAGCCCGAGCACGATCCGCTACGTTCTGCGCCAGCTTGGTTTCGACATCGGCATGCCGAGGCTGCCGGTAGTGGAACCGGACGAGGCGGTCGGCCTGAAGGTGATGGCCGAACTGCGCCGGCACCGCCTCGACGCCCTCGTGTCAGCCTGAACTGCCATGGCGATCGTCACGCGGCTCGAGCGCAAGTCACGCCGCTGGGAACAGGTCTGGAACGGTGATTCTGAAACGCTGGCGAGCATCGTCGCCGGCAAGCTCGAGTCCGAAGGGATCCGGACGCGCGTGCACGGCTCGATGACTCCCTACCGCACGTCCGCGCTCGCCCTGGGCGGCTCGTGGGCAATCCTCGTACCCGCGGGCAAGGCCGCCCGCGCGCGAGAGGCGCTCGTGGAGAGCGACGAGGGGCACAACGTCGTCGAAGCGGAAGACGGCGCGGGGCTGACATCCAACCAGCGCGCAACCATCCGGTTCGCCATCCTGTTCGGGCTGGCGCTTGCTCTCGGAGTGCTTGTTGCGACGCTGGCCGGCGGAAACTAGGCGGCGCGTGACTCCCAGGCGCTAATCAGCGCCTCCTGCGTGGTTTCGGCTTCGCGCCACGCCGCATCGAACACGCTCAGCAGGTGAGCGGCGAGCGCGTCGTCTTCGAAGACGACCGAGGTGGTGTACGTCCCGGGTTCGGTGGCGTCCTGGATGTTCAACAGCACCTTCTTGCGATCGACGACGGTGAACGGACCGTTCACCCGTTCGATGAGCCGGATGTGCGTGAACTTCTGGAGGAACGCGCGCATGTCGAACTTCGGGTCCCACGTCGATTCCACGAGATAAAGGTGCTCGGGCGCGATGAGTGTCTTGCACGTGATTCCACGGCGGACGGCGCTGCCGTAAGCGCGGAGGATGTGCAGGTCGTGCTCGTCCGGGCGCAATTCCGGGATGACCATGTCCACCACTTCGCTCCGCGCGGTGTTGATCAGGTCGGCCAGGCAACGGTGAAAGTCGGCGTTACCGACGTAGGACGTGCTCGTGCCTGTCGAATAGAGTTCGGGAAGCGGCGCAGGGGCGGGGGCGGTCATCTGGGAACCTCGATTTTGGTTGCAACGCAAATCTTCGGCACAGGCAGCGGTATGGCCGTGTAAGCGCGGCTACGATTTCGGAGGAGTGAGACGACGAATGCGATGCGTCTCGGGGGAGAGCACCACGAAGCTTCCCTGACTGTCTGAGCCATGGACGCGCAGCCAGGCCACGATCCGTTCGGCGCGCTCGTCCGGAGACATGCGAGGAAGCCGTAACAGGATCACCCCAGCCGACGCTTCGCCGTCCCTGACGACCATTTCGCCGAAGTCCTTGTCGTTCGTGAGGAGAACCTCGCCCCGGCTCAGGCCGGTAGCGAGCACATCACTGTCGTTGCTGCCGGCGAGCCGTTCGCGAATGGAGGACACCTCGTGGGCGTCCGCCCGCAAGGCGTCGACGATTTCGCGCTCAAGGTACTCATCGGCAACCAGCCTCAGCGGCCTACTCGCACCAGGTTCGCTTCGTCGACTTTGAAGACCTCAAGGGCGTACCGAAGGGCGGCCAGAATCTGCTCCCGTTTCAGGTGCGGATAACTGTCGATCAGCTCTTCGATGGTCCGGCCGAACGCAATGTTCTCGAGGATCAACTCCACGGTGATCCTGGTCCCCTTGATGACGGGCTTCCCCACCATGATCCTGGGGTCCGAGTGCGGATGTATTCGCGCCAATCCATGCTCCGATGGTACCGCAACGCAGTTCGCGGTGGAGTTACGGCCCCGCCACCGGAGGGAGCAGCGGCCGGATGCGCGCCAATCTCGGGCCCAACACCACGTAGTGTCCCATCACGCGGCCCCCATTCGCTTCCAGCCAGGCCACGAGCGCAGCCGCCTTCTGGGAGTGTTGGCGTCTGGCCGAAACGCAGCAGGATTACTCCGACTGACGGCCTTCCCTGGCGGAAGACCAGATCGCCAAAGTCACGGTCGTTCGTAATGACGGGTCAGGCGCGGGCGACGCTCAGCGCCAGGACTTCCACGTCGGCGATCCCGGTGTGCGAGTCGTGGATCGATACACCACATGCCCGACCTCTTCGAGTTGAGCGATGAGACGGGCTTCGAGACTCTCGTCGCCTACGAAGTGCATCAGGCGGGGATGGCTGGCAGGACGTCGAGCGCATAGAGGACCGCTGCCTGGATCTGCGGCCGAGTCAGGTGCGGGTAGTCGAGCAAGATCTCATCGACGCTCTGGAACGCGAGTTTCTCAAGGATCAACTCCACGGTGATCCTGGTCCCCTTGATGACGGGCTTACCCACCATGATCCTGGGGTCCGAGTGGATGTATTCGCGCCAGTCCATGCTCCGATGGTACCGCAGCGCAGTTCGCGGTGGGAGCTACGGCCCCGCCACCTCGTCCCGCCCCAACTCGCGAAGCCCCTCTCCGTGCATCACCGCCAGGCGCGCGTAGCGGCCGGGATTCCCTGTGACCCACTCCTCGGAGGCGGTCCCGGCGATGGCCCGCTTCACCACCGCGGGCGTGCCGGCGGCCAGCATCCCTGGCGATATCTCGGTGTCGCCGAGCACGACCGATCCGGCGGCGATCAGGGCGCCGGCGCCGACCTTCGCACCATCGAGCACCAGGGCGCCGTTCCCGATGAGCGCCTGCTTCCCGATGACCGCGCCGTGGATGACGCAGTTGTGCGCGATCGAGGCCTCCTCTTCGATGATCGCCGGCAAGTCCGCCCGCCCGTGGACGACCGCGCCGTCCTGCACGTTCGCGCCCCGGTGGATCACCGCGTAGCTCGTGTCGCCGCGCACCACCGCTCCGTACCAGACAGAGGCGTTTTCGTGGATCGTCACGTCGCCGACGATTGATGCGGTCGGTGCGATGAAGGCGGTTGGGTGGATTCGCGGGACCTTGTCCCCGACGGCGAAGATGGGCATGCGGCGGATTGTCCGTGCGAACCTTCGCGTTGTCGATTCGAGCGCCGGCCGGCGCAGGGATAAGATCGTTCGCTGTGCTCCGGACAATCGAAGTCGTCCCCTACAACGAGGCCTGGCCCGCGCGTTTCGAGGAGATTCGCGGCCAGGTCGCGGCCGGGCTTGGCGGCCTCTGTGTCGGAATCGAACATGTGGGCAGCACCAGCGTGCCGGGCCTATGGGCGAAGCCAATCATCGACCTCGACGTTGTGATTTCCTCGCGCCAGCTCTTCCCGGCGGTGCGGGATCGGCTGGCAGCGCTTGGCTACCTGCACCGGGGAAACCTCGAAATCCCGGGCCGGGAGGCATTTCAGCGGCCGGACGGCACGTTCCCGCATCACCTCTATGTTTGCTCGGTTGATACGCCGAACCTGCATGACCACCTGCTGTTGCGCGACACGTTGCGGTCACGGCCGGACCTTCGAGACCGCTACGCTGCGGTGAAGCGCGAGATGGCGCTGCTGCACCGCCACGACATTGACGCGTACATTGATGGCAAGGGTCCGGTGATCGAAGAGATCATGGCAATCGGCCGCGCGGCAGCCACGTTTGCAGACTTCCAGCCGGAAGATGGCTGGGCGACAAGGAGTGCGCACCATGGAGATAACGGATAAGGCGGCGGTCGTCAGTGGCGGCGGCTCGGGAATCGGGCGCGCCGCGGTGCTCGCCCTCGTCGGGCGCGGCGCGAAGGTCATCGTAGCCGACGTCGACGAGGCGGCCGCGAAGGAGACGGTCGACCTCGCGGGAAAGAGCGGTGGCATCGCCATCGCCCGCCGCTGCGACGTCACGAAAACCGAGGACCTGGCGGGTGCGTTCGCCTGCGCCCAGGAGCACTTCGGCCGTTTCGATATCGCCTTCAACAACGCGGGCATCGGCGGCGGGGACCTCTTCGGCGATGAGCCAGGCGACTGGGAGCGCATCGTCGACATCGACCTGACGGCCGTGATCAATGCCACGCGCATCGCCGTGAGATGCGCCGCGCCGGCCGGCCCGGAGTCATCAACACCGCTTCAATGGGCGGGCTGTTGCCGATGCCGGATTCGCCGGTGTACGCGGCGGCGAAGGCCGGGGTGGTCAACTTCAGCCGCTCGCTTGGCTATCTCGCCGCGGATTCGAACATCCGCGTGAATGCCATCTGTCCCTCGTTTGTGGACACACCGCTCGTGCGGCGTGGCGGCGAGGACCGGATGCACGAAGTGGAAAAGCTTGTCGGCGGCATCCTGATGCCGGAGGACATCGCGGCTGGGGTCATCGAACTGATCGAAGACGACTCTCGCTTCGGCGCCGTGATGCGTGTGACGGTCCGGGGTGGCCGGGACTTCGCGCGGGATGTGCGGCCCTACTAAGGGCCAGTGGTATCGGCGACCTGGATTGTCTGCCGGCGGAAGTCGATCGTGAGGCGGGTATCGCGCAGGAAGTCGAGGCCGAGGAGGCCGTCGATGCCCGCGGCCCTGGGTAGGGGCAGTACCAGAATCCGGAAGTCGCGACGGGTCATCCCGAGCGCATCAACGCGGCTCAGTGTCGCATGCTGAGACGATTCAATTCCGGACGCCGTCGCGACCTGCTCGCCGAACGCTAACGCCAGGCGGAGCGTCGCTGCGCCTTCCGACGATAGCAACGTGCGCGTGGCTCCCGTGTCGAGCGCGAAGTTGCAAAGGACTGAGTCGGTAGCAGTCGCGAGGCGGCAGGTGACCAGGATCAGGCCGCTGCGGCCGAATCGGTAGGTCACAGGACAGCCGCAACTCCGGGTGGGATCGGTTCACCGAGGTACAGGACCGCGGTGTGGTGGAGTCCGAGTTTGATCACCGATCGGGAAGCAGCGGCGCGGTCCGTGCCGTGGTAGACCACGCGACCGCGCACTACTTCGAGGTCCTCGTTCACCTCGGGTTCGTCAATGACGACCCACTCATCGGGGAAGCGCTTCTGGATTTCTGCCCAGGTGAGGATTTCGTCCATGGCACCCAGTATACGGCCGCCCTGGATCAGCTCGTGAGCATCTTGAGGGCGTACTCCATGTTCGTCTTCATGGAAGGCTTGATGTCTTCCCAGTGGGGGTCGTGGCGCTTGCCGCGGCGGTGCAGCGAAAGGTTCAGGCCGGAGATGATCGCGAACTTGTACATCGCGAGGGCCTTGAACCACTTGAGGTTGCCTTCTACCGGGCCATACGCATCGCGGTAGAACACCTCGAGCTCGTCGCCGTGGGGCATGCGGCTGTTCTGCGTGTGGGCCCAGGCCTCGGGGTCGCTGAAAGCGCAGATCCAGCCGACGTCGTTCAGCGTCGGCCCGATGCCACAAAGCTCCCAGTCGATGACGGCGAGGAGTTCCGCCTTCCGGTTGTAGAGCAGGTTCGTCCACTGGAAATCGCCGTGGTAGATGGCGACGCGGGCATCGTGCGGGATGTTGTCCAACAGGAGTTGCTTCACTCGAGGCTGGAGGGCCAGGAGCTCCTGTTCGGCGGCGCGCTCGTAGAAGCGGTCCCAGCGCGTGACATCGAACTCGTAGCCCCAGTAGTCGCCCAGGTAGGGGGCTTTCGCCGGGTCAACCTTGTGGATGCCGGCCAGGGCGATCATGGCGTCCTTCGCCATGTCGCGAAGCTGGGCATCGCTGAACTGGAGGGGCCAGTCGTTCTTGAGGGTGTCGCCGTCGAGGCGGGGCTGGATGAAGTAGGGGTCGCCGAACCAGTCTTCTTCGGCGCTGGCCCAGAGGATGGGCGCGTGCGGGACCTTCGTGTCCTCAAGGGTGCGGATTGCGGCCACCTGGCGCATCACATCGGCGGTGCCTTCGTGCTTCGCGCCAGGCGGCGGCAGGCGGAGGAAGTAGCTGGTACGCAGGCCATGCGAGACGACGTCGAAGAAGTACGAGAAGCCGGCATGGCCAGGTCCGGGCTCGACGCCTTCAATGGTCGCGCCGGAGTCGTCGAGTTTGGCGCGGGCGAAGCGTTCGAGGCGTGCCGCGAGTTCATCCAGTTCCATGAGCCCTCCGAAAGCGAATGAGGCGGCGGGCCGATGCCCACCGCCTCGGGGTTGAAGACGTGACGGGGCCTATTGGATGCCGAAATCCCACTTGTTGCCGGCTTTGAAGCTCTGCAGGATGCGGCGCGAGACCACCATGCGGTGCGTTTCGTCCGGGCCGTCGTAGATACGGGCGCCGCGCGCGTTGCGGTACATCATTTCCAGCGGAGTATCGCCGGAGACGCCGCGGGCACCGTGCACCTGGATCGCGCGGTCGATGACGTCGTGCAGGATTTTCGCGCCGAAGAACTTGATGGCCGAGATCTCCACGCGCGCTTCGTCGCCGCTGTCGATCTTCTTGGCGGCGCTGAGGGTGAGGGCGCGGGCCGCCTGGATTTCGACGTAGGAGTCCGCGATCCAGTTCTGGACCGTTTGCTTCTCGGAGAGCGTGGAGCCGTAGACCTCGCGGTGGAGCGAATACTCGATCATGAGCTCGAAGGCGCGCTGCATCTGGCCGAGCCAGCGCATGCAGTGGTGGATGCGGCCCGGGCCGAGGCGCTTCTGGGCGATGCGGAAGCCGCCTCCGGCCTCGCCCAGGACGTTGGTAATTGGGACGCGCACGTCGGTGTAGCGGACTTCGGCGTGGGAGCCTTCGGTTTCGCCCATGACCGGCACGGGTCGCACGATTTCGAACCCGGGCGTGTCCGCGGGGACGACGATCTGGCTCATGCGGCGGTGCGGCGGCTGGTCCAGCTCGCTGGCGCACATGACGATAGCGAAGGCGGCGCCTTCGCCCTGGCTGGTGAACCACTTATGGCCGTTGATTACCCACTCGTCGCCGTCGCGGCGGGCGGTGGTCTGGAGGTTGGTCGGGTCGGCGCCGGAGACTTCCGGTTCGGTCATGGAATAGCAGGAGTAGATGTCACCGTTGACGAGCGGCTTCATGAACCGGTCCTGCAGCTCTTTTGAGCCGAACTGCCAGAGGATTTCTGCGTTGCCGGAATCGGGCGCCTGGGAACCGAAGGCGAGCGGTGCGATGCCGCTGCGGCCAAGGATCTCGTTCATGTAGACGTAGGGCATGAAGCCGATGCCCATGCCACCGGCCTCCGAAGGCAGGTGCGGGGCCCACATGCCCATGGCCTTCGTTTTGGCCTGGAGTTCCTTCATCTTCTTCACGCCCGCCTCGCTGCGCCGCGGGCTGTTGTGGTGGAAGAAGTTCTCGTTGGGGTAGATGTCTGACTCCATGAAGGCTTTCACCTTCTCGCGGAGGTCGACCACCTCCTGGTCGGTCAGTTTGCGGTCAGTTGCATGCGCGTGTGGTGCGGTCATGGCGGGGTCCCCTAGGAGAGAATTACGGCCGGGGAACTGTACCGCGTGGGGAAGAGGGCTGCCAGAGCGGGTGTTGAGACCGTCGGCAGTGCCGACTCTTGAGGTGTGGCGGTAGAAGAGCACGAGAAACTCGCCCGTCAACTGTTCGGCGAGGTGATGAGCGAAGGACGTTTCGGAGCACTCGACGAGATCGTCCATCCGGCGACGGTCGAGCGAGCGCGGGAAGCGGTCGCGCAGATGCGTTCGTCGTTCCCGGACGCGCGCGTCACCGTCAGCGAGATAGTGTCGGGTGACGACGGGGTGGCCGCGCTGCTCTCAGTGGAGGCGACCCACCAGGGTGAATGGTGCGGCATCCAGCCCACGGGCAAGCCGGTGGCGTACAAGTTCTGCTACTTCATGAGAGTCGCTGACGGGCGGCTGTTGGAACCGACCGGAATCAGTGACCGGCTCAGTGTGTGGGAGCAACTGCAGCCTTCGCGCAAGCAGTTCTATGCGCGGTGGTGGGCGTCGTTGGCTGCCGCACTCGCGGTGGGCGTGGTCATCGGGCGAGCGGCCATCAGCTGACGCGTCACCCTTCGACTTCCTCCCCCGCGTGGTAGTGGTGGGCGTGGTGCTGGCCGTGGCGGCGGGCGCGGTAGCCGCTGAGCAGGCCGTGGTTCGGCGCGAAGACCAGGCAGACGAGGAACGCGGCTGTGGCCGTGAGGACTACCGTCGCGCCCGCGGCCGTGGCGGCGTGGAACGAGATGTACAGCCCGGCCACGCCGCTTCCCACGGCGATACCCACGCTCGCGAGCATCATCCGCCCCAGGCGATCCGTCAGGAGCCGGGCTGCAGCCGGCGGCGTGACGACAAGCGCGAGGATGAGGATGTTCCCGACCGTCTGCAGGCTGACCACGATGGTCGCGGAGACGAGCAGGAGGAGGAGCAAGTCGAGCGCGAAAACCGGATAGCCTGCCGACCTGGCCATCGTCGGGTCGAAGGCGACGAGCGTCAGTTCTTTCAGGAGCGCGAGCAGGATGCCGGCCACGATCAGCGCGACCACGAGCGTGACCCAGACATCGGTCATCGAGACGCCGAGGATGTTGCCGAAGAGGAGCGATCCGAGGTCGCGGCGGAAGCCGCCCTGGCGGCTGAGGATGACCACACCGAGCGCGAAGAATGCCGCGAAGATGACGCCGATGGCCGAGTCTTCGCTCACCCGGCGGGAGCGCGAGAGGATGGCGATGCCGAGGGCCGTGAGCGTGCCGAATGCGAATGCGCCGATGAGGATGCTCTTGGCCGCCGCATAGGAGAGGACCACGCCGGGAAAGACCGCGTGGGCCAGAGCATCGCCGATGAAGGCGAGGCCGCGGAGGACGACGAAGCAGCCGACGAGCCCGCACAACACCCCGATAATCATGATCTCCATCAAGGCGCGCTGCATGAACGGGTACTGGAGTGGGTCGGTGAGCCAGTTCATTTGGCCCCCTCGAAGACCGCGACCTGGCCGCCGAAGGTGGCCCGCAGGTTGGCCGGCGTGTAGGTGGTGGCGGTGGGGCCGAAAGCGACCATGCGCCGGTTCAGGCACATCACCATGTCCGTGGTGTCCTGCACCTCGCCGAGGTCGTGGGTCGCGATGAGGACCGTAACGCCGCGCCGCGCGAACTCGCGGATGGCCTCGTGGAAGACGCCGCGGTTCTTCACGTCCACGCCCGTGAACGGCTCATCGAGGAGGACGACTGCCGGGTCCTGGACCATGGCGCGGGCGAGGAACACGCGCTGCTGCTGGCCCCCGGAGAACTGGCTGATGTGGCGGTGGCCCAGGCCCCCAAGGCCGAGCCGGTCAAGCGCTTCGTCTGCTCGTTTGCGGTCTTCGGAGCCCGGCAAGCGGAGCCAGCCGATGGCGCGGTAACGGCCCATCAGCACGACTTCGCGCGCCGAGACCGGGAAGTCCCAGTTCACTTCTTCGCGCTGTGGCACGAAGGCGACGCGCGAGGCCTGTTCGCGGATTGGCCTGCCGCCTAACGTGACGATCCCGGCCGAAGGCTGGATGACTCCGGCAATCGTCTTGAGCAGCGTGCTCTTGCCGCTCCCGTTCGGCCCGATGAGGCCGGCGACCGAGCCCGGCGGGACGGCCGCCTCGACACCGGTGAGAGCGGTGTTGGCGCCGTAGCTCACGGCGAGGCCGCGAATCTCGAGGGTCGCGCCTGGTCCGTTCATCTCGTCACCTCAATGCCTCGCTGATCTTCCGGGCGTTCGCGAGCAGCATGCCGTCGATCGTGTCCGCGCCGCTGCCGGGCGGCCCGAGTGAGTCCGCGTAGAGGCCGGTGACGACACGGACGCCGCTGTCCTTCGCCAGTTCGCGCGCGACTTTCGGGTCTACCTCTTCCTCGGCGAAGACCGCCTTCACGCCTTCCGCCTTGATGATGTCTGAAAGCGCGGCCAGTTCCTTTGCCGAGGCCTGGCCCTCCTTGGAGCTGTTCGGAAAGACGGCGCCGACGAACTCGAGGCCGTAGCGGGCGAAGAAGTAGCCGAAGGCGTCGTGGTTGGTGACCACTTTGCGGTTCTGCTCGGGGATGGCGTCGATGAGCGCGCGGACCTCCCGGTCCACCTCGTCCAGGCGGGCGCGATAGACCTGCGCGTTGGCCGCGAAGGTCGAAGCGAGCGATGGGTCGGCCGCGGCCAACGCCTCGGCGATGTTCGCCACCATGACGGCGGCGTTTTCGGGGTCGTGCCAGACGTGGGGGTCATCCTCGCCGGCTTCGTCGCCGGAAGCAGCTTTGCGCACGAGGACGCCCTCGGTAACGACGACAACGCGCGCGCTCCCGCCCGCGTTATCCAGCGTCTTGTTCATCCAGTCATCCAGGCCGATGCCGTTGCGCAGCACGAGTCTCGCGTCGTGCACCTTTTTCACGTCCTGGGGGTCGGGCTCGAAGTCATGCGCGTCGGCGCCGGATGGGAGCAAGACGGTGAGCCGGACCTGGTCGCCGGCCACGGCGCGGGTCAGCGCGCCGATCTGCGTGGTGGTCGCCACGACGTTGATACCCGTACCGGTGGTGTGCGCGTCCGGCGCGCAGGCACCGCCAGTGAGCACGACCGCGGCCGCGGCCAGGACGACCGCATGCCGGCTGCGTCTACTGAGACTCAGTATCATTTCCGAAAAACGATACACTGTCTCAGTAGCGCGCCGCAAGGCCACCGGCGCCAGGGAGAATGGCGATTCAGTTGACGCGGCTGCCGGGGACGTCGAACAACTCGAACGAACCCTGCGGCGGGCGGGACGGGGCCGCGGCTGCCGCGGCGGGGACGCGGCTCACTCGCGCAGGCGGTTGCACCGCGACAGGCATCGTCTCGCCCGAAGCGGTCCGCTCGCTGCGTTGTCCTGAAGGCAGCGAAATCACCAGCGCCGGGCTGACGGAGGCAAAACGCTCGGGGGAGCAGGTGAAGAGGAGGACCTGGCTTTCGCCTGCGGCTTCGGCCAGCACCGGGCCGAGGGCCTCCAGGCGTTTCGGGTCTGCCCAGCCGAGGATGTCATCAAGGACGAGCGGTGCGCCGCCATCCTGGCTCACCAGCGCCGCGCAGGCGAGCCGCGTAAGGACCGAGAGTTGCTCGCGCGCGCCGACGCTGATCTGCGCGAGGTCGAGGGCGATGCCATCGAGCGTGCGGCGGGTGATCCGCAGGTCCTCGGAGAGCTCGATGCCGAAGGAGTCGTTGTAGACGCGGCGTCCGAGCGCCTCGATGCAGTCCTTCAGCGGGCCGGCGTAGTTCTCGCGGGCTTGGTCCCGGCGCGCGCGCAGCGTTTCGAAGAGGAGGCGGGCGGCTGCGGCACGACGCGAGAAGGCCGCCAGTTCGTCGCTGACGGCGGTCAGGCGCTGTTCGGCTTCGACGAGTTGGCCGTGGAGCCCGGCGGCGCCGGCATCCTGAAGCAGCGCCCGGATGCCCGCTTCCTCGCGGCTCGCTTCGGAGTGCCCGCGGGTGAGCTGCTCAGCTTTGGCGCTGACGTCACGCAGCTCGCTGGTGACGTCGGCCATCGTTGCGAGGTTGCCGACAGCGTCCGCGAGGGAGCTTTCGGCGCTACTGCAGGCGTCCTGGGCTGAGCTGATAGCGGCGCTCAGCGCTACGTCATCCTGGCGTTCGCGGAGGCGGGCGAGTTCCTGCTCCGCGCGGTCGAGCTCGGCTTTCGCGGCGGTCACCCGGGCAGCCAGCGTTGCCGCTTTATGCTCGGCGTCGCCGAGCTTCTGCGCCGCGAGTTCCCGGGACGCGGCGGCCTCGCCCTGGGCCCGCTCCACAGCCGCGAGGGCGGAGACTGCGGTTTCACGCGATGCCTTTGCGCCGTCCAGATCCGGGAGCGCGTCGAGGGCGTTGTCCTGGAGGATGCTGGCGATCGCCGCTCGTTCGCGGGAGAGTTTGCCGGCCAAGTCCTGGCGCGAGGCGAGGTCGCGGAGGTCGTTCTGGACCTGGGCCTCGAACTGCTTGCGGCGCTCTTCGGTGGCGGCGCGTTCTTGCAGGATGGCGCGGGCGTCCTCCAGCGATGCGGCGCCGGCGGCAGCAAGCCGGCTCGCGAGCTCGTCCTGCGCCTTGCGGAGGCCCTCCTCGCTCTGGCGCGCCGCGGACCCGGCGCGGATGGTCACGGTAATGCCGCCAGGGAACTCCATCACGGTTTCGCGGACGTTGCCGCGGCGGGTTTGTCCGGCTGCGAGCGGCACCTCCTTGCCGCCTATGCGGATCGAAGTGTCGGACGCCGCGGTGATTTCTACCGCGGCAGCTTCGGCATCGCGCCGCGCTTCGAGGGCCACCAGGTCCCGGTCCAGCTTCTCCAGCTCAGCAAGCCTGCGGCCGTCCATTTTGCAGTTGGCCAACCAATCGGCCAGCCGGGCGAGGTCGGGTTCGAGCCGCTCCAGGCGGTCGAGCCGTTCGGCCATCTGGTCGACCTGGAGCTGCCGGGCCGAGAGCTGGACAAGGTCATCCGCCCGCATGAGGGCAGCGCGAGCGGACTGAAGCGCCTGGTCAGCGTCCGCGAAGGTGGCTTCGGCGGTGGCCACGCCCGCCTTCAGGGATTCCACCTCAGGGCCGGCGGCGGCGGCCTCCTCCTGGAGCGAGGCGAGTTGCGCGCGCAGGGGCTCGATCGCGGCGGAAGCGTGTTCACGGTACTCGGCTTCGTTCGCGAATGACCGCGCTTCGGCTTCGCGAGCCTGCAGTTCGGCACGGAGCTTCTCGACGCGCTGCGACGCTTCTTCGCGGGAGCGCGCCGCAGCGGTCAGCGTTTCTCGCACGGCCGTGACTGTCGCCAGCTCGGCGGCGAGGCTCGCCAGCGCTTGTTCGAGCTCCGCGCCGCGCTGCGCCCTGTCCTCCAACTCCTTCATGCGGGAGCTGATGCGGTCGACCTCGGCCATGGCGTCTATCTCGGCGGCGCGGAGCTTCGGCAGGTTGGGCCCTTCGCCGGAGGCTTTTTCGCGGCCGGAAGGGGTGAAGTACTTTTCGTATTCCTGCTGGGCCGCGAGGAAGACGGCCTGCTCGCGGTCGCCGCCCATGAGGGGGCCAGCCGCCGTTTCCAGCGCGCCCATGAGCGAGCGATGTTGGCCCGCCGCCGGAGGTTCGAGGCTGTCCTGCATGCCCTGTTGCGAACGGAGCGCTTTCCAGAGCGAAACGTCGATGGTCTCGCGGAGGATCGCGTTGGCGCGGTTGTCCGCCTCCCGGCCGGCGAGGATTTCGCGTTGCGGCGCAGCGATCTTCAACTCCGTCCGGGGGCCACGATGGAAGCGCTTGAAGTAGGTGAATCGGTACGGCCCGGTGGAGACATCGACTTCGATTTCGGTCGCGGCGTCGCGGTCGGCGGGCCGAAGGCTTTTCACGAGCTGGCCGGATGAGTCGTCGTGTTGTTCGAAGATCAGCCAGAGCGCTTCGGCGATGCTCGACTTGCCGATCTCGTTGTCGCCTTCGATGACGGTGACGCCGTTTTTGCGTGGCTCGACCTGGCAATAGCGGATGCCCCGGTAGTCGCGCAGGGTGACGCGGTGGAACTTCACGGCGCCACCCTCGCCAACCGGTGGAGGAGGCCAAGGGCGTCCCGCGCTTCCGCGGACTGCCCCCCGGGTTGCGTGGCGAGTTCGCCCAGCTCTTCCGCTGCGCGCGCAGCGAAGCCAGACAGGCCGAGGCTGCTGAAGTCTGACTCCGAGGGCATGACGACGAGGTCGGAGTCCCCGGCGCGCCGCTCGATTGCGCCGAAGATGGGGCGGTAGTTGTCGATGGCTTCGTCGAGCTCGGCCGCTACGGCCATGTTCACCGTACCGGTGAACCCGAGGTTCAGGATCGTCCGCTCCTTGCCTGCCAGGCCGTCCAGCCAGCCGCGGAGCCGGGTGACGTCGTCCGCCGAATCGATGGCGATGCCGGTGCTTTCGGTGAAACGCCAGGACGCCACCTTCACGGGCTCGACCTCGATGCCGTCACTGTCGAGGGTGACAGCGAGGACAAGGCCGGGGTCCGTCTCGCGGTATTCGGTCGGTTCTGGGGCGCCGGAGTACCAGATGCGGCCGCTCGCGCCGATTGCCGTCCGGGAGTGACGGTCGCCGAGCGCGATGTAGTGCACTGCGCCGGCGGCGATCGCAGCTTCGGCCGGTGCTGTGCGGATAAGGTCGAGGCGGTCCGGGTCGGGAGCGAAGGCATCGCTGCCACCGTGGCCGACGACGATTTTCAGGCCGCTGAGCGCGGCGGCCGCGGCGCAGGCGGCTGGGATAGGGTCCGTCGTCTGCTTTTTGGAGCGCCACGGCGCCGGGACCAGCCATGCGCCGGGCGCCGCCTCCACGGGCTCACCATCGAGGACGACGACGTTGGCGGGCTGGTTGTTGACGAATACGTTCGAACGGAACACGGACCCCGCGTCCAGCGGGTCGTGGTTACCGGGAAGCAGGTAGAACGTTGCCGCGGCCTCGCGCAGGGCCTCGAGGGTACGGAGGACGAGCTGGCGCTCCACCAGGTTCGATTCGAACACATCGCCAGCGACCACCACGAAGTCGGCCTCGCGTTCCCTTGCCGCCATGCCTATGGTGCGGATGGCCTGGATGCGGGCGTCAGTGAAACGGGACTGCGCTTCCGGGGTGAGGAAGCGGCGGGTCATGCCCAGCTGCCAATCCGACGTGTGCAAGAACCGGACCATGTGATTGAGCAGGTTAGCAGAACATTCGTGCGGTGGCACCGTCTTCCACGGTATCCTGCAAAGTCGTCGCCACCTGTCGCCGCGCCGGGGCAGGATCGTGCCATGACCATCTTGGAGTTCGCAGGAGTACCGTCCGCGCCATGATCGACCTGGTCCCTTACGGCGTCCCCGCGGAAGACGCGCTGATGGCGCGGATTGCCGCCTGCAAGAGCGATCCGCTCGCGCCCGTGACCGTCATCGTGCCTTCGAACTACGCGGGGCTTTCAGTGAGGCGGTCCCTGGCGGCGCGGAGCCCGTTGGTCAACGTGCGCTTCCAGGTGCTGGCGCGGCTGGCGGAACTGCTCGGCGCCCCGCGACTGGTCGCCGACGGACGGCGGCCGCTCACGCCGTGGCTCGGCGTCATGGGTGTCCGGGCAGCGCTCGCAGAATTGCCGGGCGTCTTCGCCGAAGTTGCCGGCCATCCCTCGACGGCGCGAGAGTTGCACCGCACATTCCGCGAACTGCGCGAAGCGAGCGAGGCCTCGCTTGAGGACGTCTCGCGCAGCACCCAGCGGGCGGCCGACGTTGTCCGGCTCTACCGCCGATTCCGTGAGCTGACGGCCGGGTACTTCGATGAGTTCGACCTTCTGGAGTCAGCCGCCGGGCACTTCCGCGAGGACTCAGCGGTAGCGCGCGAAGCTGGGGCGCTGGTCGTTTACCTGCCACGCGGCCTCTCGCAGGCGGCCGGGCGGCTCTTCGTCGCGGCGGGGGAAGGCCGTGCCCACGCGATCTTCGGCCTGACCGGCGACGAAGAAGTCGACTCCGAAACACGGGCGATGGCCCGGCGATTCCCCGGCGCAAGCCACGAGTTGGCGGCGAGCATCCCGCAGGTGGCCCGAGTCGTCTCCGCGACGGACCCGGAAGAAGAGGCGCGTGAGGCGATCCGGCAGGCGATGGCGCTCACCGCGGAAGGCACGCCGCTTCACCGTATCGCGATCACGTACGCCACGCGGGAGACGTACGAAGGGCTGCTCGACGACGCGTTGACCTCCGCGGGCCTGCCTCACAACGGCCCGCCCAACCGCACGCTGGGGCAATCACTCGCCGGCCGGACCATCCTCGGGTTGCCCCGTCTCGCCGCCTCGGGCGGTCCCGGCGAGCCCGCCTTCTCGCGTGAGGCGGTGATGGATTGGCTGACGGCCGCGCCGATCTTCGATGGCGGGGCGGAGGCGCCGTCACAACGCTGGGACGAGATCAGTCGTGACGCCCGCGTCGTGAAAGGCGTCTCGCAGTGGCAGAGCCGCCTCGAGCTCTTCGCCGCTACCCAGGATGCCGAAGCCGCGGACCGCGAAGAGGGAGAGCGCGCCCACTTCGAACGGAAGGCGCGCTGGGCGCGAAGCCTGCGGGCGTTCGTTGCGGACCTGGCCGCGCAGCTCGGGCCAGACCGCCGCCAGACCGGGAGCAGGCACGCCGCCCAGGCGCTGGAATGGCTCGATCGGTACCTGCCGGAACGAGCGGTCGAGGACGAGGCACAGCTGGAAGCCCGCCAGGCGGTACAGCAACTCCTCGAGAGTGTCGCCAGGCTCGATGCCGGCCTGCCTGCCGAGCTCAATCCCCAACTCGACCGGGCCGAGTTCGCGGCAGCGCTGGATGACGCGCTCGCGCAGCCCGCGGGCCGGCTCGGAAAGCTCGGGGACGGCATTTTCATCGGGCCGGTTGCACTGGCCGCGGAAATGTCGTTCGACGCGGTGTTTGTGCTTGGCATGGTGGAAGGGGCGTTCCCGGCGGGTTTCTCGGAAGACCCCGTGCTCTCAACCGAAGACCGCGTGCGCGCGAACGGTGAGCTGGCCATGCCCGCGTCGCGCCTCAATCAGCAGCGACGTGGGTACCTGGGCGCGCTCCACGCGGCGGGGCACCGGGTGCTGAGCACACCACGGGGCGACCTGCGGGCGCAGCGTCCGGCCCAACCCTCCCGCTGGATCCTTGAGGCAGCGTCTTCGCTCTCGGGCGAACGCATGTACGCGACGGAACTGGCCGCGCTGCTGGACGCGCCGCCGGCGTGGTTCCGCGTCGTCCGATCGTTCGAATCCGCGTTGCGCGAGCCCGGCGAGCCGGCCTCTGCGCAGGAATGGGACCTCGGCAGCCTGTTGCGTTACGAGGGCCGCCTTGACCGGCACTTCCTGCTCCGGGACGCAGGCCAGATCAATCCGCTGGCGCGGGGGGTGGCGGCGCGGCGGTCCCGGCAGCGCGTTGGCGGCGGCCCGCTCGATGGCTGGCGCGGCAAGGTCCCCGCCGGTTCGGCGCCGGCGCCGGACGGCTCGCGGCCGATATCGCCGACGGCGCTCGAGACGTATGCCAAATGCCCGCTGCGCTACTTCTTCGGCCAGGTGCTCAAGGTCGGCGAAGTCGAGCGTCCGGAAGAGACGATCACGATCGAACCGGCCACGATCGGCAACATCGTCCATGAGATCCTGCAGAAGTTCTTCGAGGCGACGGCGGAGCGTCCTGACCCGTTCGCCGACTGGACGCCCCAGGAACGCGACAACCTGCTCGCCATAACGCAGGCCGTGTTTGAGGACTTCGAGGCCCGCGGGCAGACCGGCAAGTCACTGACCTGGCTGGCTGAGCAGGCGCGCATCCGCCGCGACCTCGAATTGCTGCTGGACAAAGAGCTGGAGGAGCGGCGGGTGCGTGGCGCGCGGTTCTTCCGGGCGGAAGCTGCCTTTGGGGTGCGCGCCTCAGCCGCCCGGCCGGAGCCGTTGCCGGCGGCCTCGCTGACGCTCCCGGACGGCTCCACCGTGAGCTTCCGCGGCGTCGTCGACCGCGTGGACATCGGCCCGGGCGGCGAGCTCTCGGTGATCGATTACAAGACCGGCAGCAGCCGCAACTACGAGGCCCTCAAGCCGACGAATCCGCTGGGCGGCGGCAAGTTCCTGCAGTTGCCTGTGTACGCGCTCGCCTTCCGCGCCCAGTCGGCCGGGCCGGTGACGGCTCGCTACTGGTTCATCAGCGAGCAGGCGGGGTTCGAACAGAAGGAGGTGCGGCTCGACGAAGCCGCCTTCGGCAGGTTCAGCGAGATCGTGGGGACCCTGGTCGAGACGATGCGGGCGGGCTACTTCCCCGCCGTCCCGGGCGACGAAACCTGGAACAACGGGGATAGCTACGACCACTGCCGGTACTGTCCCTATGACCTGGTCTGTCCCTCGAACCAGCGGTCAGAGGCGTGGATGTACGACAGGAAGGACGCCGGGCTGGCAGCCTTCGTGGCGCTCTCGGAGATTTCCACGGAGGCGGAACGTGACGACAGTTGAGATGACCGACGAGGCCGCGCGGCGGATCATCGTCGAACAGACCGAAGAGACGATTTTCGTCGAGGCCGGCGCGGGCACGGGCAAAACGACGGAGCTGGTCGGGCGCATCCTCGCGCTCATCCGGTCCGGTGTGCCGGTCTCGCGCATCGCGGCGATCACCTTCACCGAGAAAGCGGCGTCGGAGCTCGCCGAACGCGTCCGCAAGCGAATCGAAGCGTCCGAGGCGGCGGCGAAGACCGAGGAGCAGCGGGCCGTGTTCACCACCGCGCTCAAGGAGCTGGACCAGGCCGCCATCCAGACACTGCACAGCTTCGCGAGGCGGCTGCTCAGCCTCTATCCGCTCGAAGCCGGCCTTCCGCCTCGAGTCGCCCTGCGCGACGACGTCGAGGCGTCACTGGCGTTCGACGACCGCTGGGCCCGATTCCGGGACCGGTTGCTGGACGACCCGGAGACCGAGCGCGTGCTGCTTCGTGGCCTGACGACCGGCCTGCGCCTGCGCGACCTCGAAGCGGTGGCGGAGAGCTTCAACCAGAACTGGGACCGCCTGGAGGACATTGCTCTTCCGGCGGCGGCCGAACCGGCGCTGAACCCCGAGCGCGTGCTCGACCCGTTGCGCGAGCTGGCCGCGATGCGCCGCCCGGGCGTCGATGATTCGTTGACGAAGCGCCTTGATTCGGTGGAACCGTGGCTCGCCGGCCTGGATGGCCTTTCGAAAGCACTGCGCGCCAGCAACGGGGACAAACGCGATGCGTTGGAGCTGGACCTGGTCCGCATCCTGGCCAAGATGCCACAGCTGGCGGGGACCACGAGCCACGGCGGCAACGTGGGCAACAGCAGGTACTGGTCGGACATCGCGGGGGCGCGCCAGTTGCTCATGGAAGCCGAAGAGGCTCGTGGGGCGATGCTCGACGGCACGCGAAGCTGGGTGCTTTGCGAACTGCTTCCGCGCCTCTCCCGATTCGTGCTCGAAGGGGCCCAGGAGCGGCGGCGCAACGGTGAACTCGAATTCCACGACCTCCTCGTGCTCGCGCGGGACCTCCTGCGCACGCGGCCCGACGTCCGCCGGGCGCTGCACGAGCGGTTCCCTCGCATCCTCATCGACGAGTTCCAGGACACCGACCCGTTGCAGGTTGAGCTGGCGGCGTTGCTCGCCCACTCCGGCGAACAGGGGCCTGTGAGTTGGGACCAGGCCGCCACCGAAGCCGGGCGACTGTTCTTCGTCGGGGACCCGAAGCAGTCGATCTACCGCTTCCGGCGCGCGGACATCGAGCTGTTCAAGCGGGCGCGAGGCGCTTTCGCGGCGAGGCATGTGCCGCTCAGCAAGAACTTCCGCTGCCGCCCCGGAATCATCGATTGGGTGAACCTGGTGTGCGCGCGGCTGTTCAATGGCTTCGGGCAGTTTCCGGACGGGCGCCAGGCTGACTGGATTCCCCTCCAACCGGGGAGAGACACCGTGAAGCCCCCGGTGGTCCACGTCATGGGTGGGCCGGCGGAAGATGAGGTGCTGATGCCGGAGGTCCGGCGGCGCGAGGCCGAGGCGATCGCAGCCGCCGTCCTCGCCGCTCGCAAGGACAACTGGCTCGGGCAGAACGAGCGAGGAAAGACCACGCGCTACGCCGACATCGCCATCCTCCTGCCCACGCGCACGAATTCTCCGGCGATCGAGCGGGCGCTGGCGGCGGCGGGAGTGCCGGTGCGCATCGAAAGCCGCTCACTGCTCTTCGCGGCCCAGGAGATCCGGGACCTCACCAACATCCTGGCCGCCATCGACGACCCGACGGACGACGTAGCGGTGCTGGCGGCGTTGCGGTCGCCGGCGTTTGCGATGCAGGACGGTGACCTGCTGGAGCATGTCAAAGCCGGCGGACGCTGGGATTACACGCGTGAGTCGCCCGATGCCTCGCCGGAGTGCGTGCGCGACGCGATGGCCTCGCTCCTCGGGTTCCACGAGGCACGCTGGCTGCTGAGCATTGGGGCGCTGGTCGAGCGAGTGATCGCGGAGCGGCGGATGCTCGAACTGGCTATTTCCACGTCGCGGCCGCGGGAAGCCTGGCGCCGGCTCCGCTTCGTTTCGGAACAGGCGCGGGCGCTCGGCGATTCGGGGACCGTCACGTCGCTGCGGCAGTTCGTGCACTGGCTGCGCACCCAGGCGAGCGAGCGCGTGCTCATCGCCGAGGCGGTCGCCAACGAGCCAGACGACGATGCGGTGCGCATCCTCACGGTGCACGCTTCCAAGGGCCTCGAGTTCCCAATCGTGATCCTGGCGGGTCTCGGCATCGAACCGCGGCAGATTCGCCCGAGCATCGCATGGGCGCACGATGCCAGCGGCCGTGAGACCGCGGGCGTCCACATCGGCCGCTATGGCACGTACTTCGACACACCGGGCTACCAGGGACTCTGGCAGAACGAGAAGGTGCACGAAGCCCTCGAGCGTGACCGCCTGTTCTACGTTGCCGCCACGCGCGCGAAGGAACGCCTGGTGGTCAGCCTGTTCCACAAGCCGGTCAAGGAGCGGGCCGGCAACGACCATCTCTCGCGGCATGCCAGGCGGGCCTGCTCCACGGCCGAGTGCCTGTCGGCCATCCAGAACGAAGCCGGCAACTGGCCGGTGCTCCAGATCGGGATGGCGCTGGGCCCCGGACAGGCGGCTACGAGCACTCTTGAAGACACTGCCGAAGAGCGAGAAACGTGGCTGAAGGCGCGCGAGGAGCGGGTAGCGCGGCTCCGACAGGCGCCGGTGCGGGCAGTGACGACGCTCGTCCACGGCGACACGGAAGACGACAAGCCCGAACCGGAAATCGAGGAGCAGCCGTGGCGGAAGGGCCGGGCCGGCACGTCGATCGGCCGCGCGGTGCACGCCGTGATGCAGACAATCGACCTGTCGACCGGCGAACACCTCCGGGAGACCGCGGAATCGCAGGCGCTGGCGGAAGGGATCGCGAATCAGGCGGCGCACGTTGCGCGCCTGGCAGAGAGCGCCCGGACGTCGCCATCCATCGTGGCCGCCGTGGCAACCGGCCGGTACTGGCGCGAGTTGTACGTGGGTGTGCCCATCGCCGGGACGCTCGTCGAGGGGTTCATCGACCTGCTCTACGAGTCGCCGGACGGCCTCGTTGTCGTCGACTACAAGACGGATTCGGTGCGGGACGAGGCCGCGATCGACGCTGCGATGGAGCGGTACCGGCTGCAGGGCGCGGCGTACGCGCTCGCGCTGGAGCGGGCGCTGGGCAGGCCCGTTGCGCGCGCGGTGTTCGTTTTCACCGAACCGCGGGCCGAACGAGAAGGCACCGACTTGCCGGGCGCGAAGGCAGAGATAGAAGCGCTGCTGGCGAAGGCGTAGCTACTCCGGCGGGAGAATGACTCCGGGGTTCAGCATGCCGTTGGGGTCCAGCGCGCGCTTGATGGCGCGCATGGCCGCGATGTCTTCTGGTGAGCGGGTGAGCGAGAGCCAGGGGCGCTTGGCGATACCGATGCCGTGCTCAGCGCTGATGCTGCCGCCAAGCGACGCGACGAGGCGAAGCACGGCGTCGTCGGCGCGCTCGTCGTCTGGTTCGAGGCCGAGGATGTTGACGTGCAGGTTGCCGTCGCCGGCGTGGCCGAACAACACGGGCCGAGCTTCGGAGACCACCGCTGTGATGGCCCCGCGGACGCGCTGTTCGAACTCCGGTAGACGCGAGAGCGGCAAGGTGACGTCGAGTTTGTGCGGCACGCCTTCGGCGTTGATCGACTCGGTGTGGCGTTCGCGGTAGGCCCAGAGGCGGGCGCGGCCGGGTGCGTCGGTGGCGAGCGCTGAGTCCTGGATGGCGCCGCAGCCAGCGAGGACCTCAGCAAGTTCCATCGATTCGTCGCGGCGGGAGGCGCATTCGACGAGGACGTAGCAGCCCGCTGGCTTCACAAAGGGTGGCGACGCCCCCGAATGCTTGAGGACTAGGTCCACGCCCTCCGAGAAGAAGGCTTCCGCTGCTTCCAGCGAGGGCAACGCGGCGCGCACGGCGGCGACAACCTTCAGGCCTTCCTCGAGGTTGGGCAGCGCGAGCAACGCCACGACCCGATTCGTGAGCGCGGGGACCAGTTTCAAGCGGACGGCGGTGACGACCGCCAGCGTGCCCTCGGCGCCGCAGAGGAGCTGGCCGAGGTCGTAGCCGGTGTTGTCTTTCACCAGCCCGGGCAGGCGCCGGACGACGCTGCCGTCCGCGAGCACGGCCTCGAAGCCGAGGACCTGGTGGCGCATGCCGCCGTAACGGATGACGCGGACGCCGCCCGCGTTGGTCGAGACCATGCCGCCGATGGTGGCACTGTCGCGCGACGCGAGGTCGACACCGAACGCCCAGCCGGCCTCCCGCGCGGCCTGTTGCAGGGACGCGAGGGTGACCCCAGCGCCGCAGGTCACTTCGCCGGCGACGGGATCGAGGTCCGTGATGGAATCGAGGCGGCGCAGCGAGAGGACGACTTCGCCGCCACGGGGGACGCTGCCGCCGACGAGGCCGGTGTTGCCGCCCTGGGGGACGATTTTCGCGCCGGCGGCAGCGCAGGCTTTCAGGACGGCGCTAACTTCTTCCGTGGAACCGGGCCGGACGACGAGCCGCGCAATGCCGTGGTAACGGCGGGACCAGTCGGTCTCGTAGGTGGCGCGAAGGTCGGCATCCGTGAGGACGTGAGCAGGGCCGACTACGGCGCGGAGTTGATCGGCGAGGGCATCAGCCATGCCGCGAGTCTAGTACGAAGCTCATGAATCCGCCGAACCGACTCAGCCCTCAGTACGCGTCCACGGATCAGGGTGTCGGAGTGGACGGAACCGCGACCCTTGCCGGAGCGGCTCACGGCTTAGTGAGAGAGCCGCGCGGTAGCCACCCACCATCCGGGCTCACGAACTCGCTCGCTGACTCGTGACCTGGTGGCCTGGTCACGATCCGCTCCCGATGGGTCGCGGTTCAACGACGGGTGGCGGTTGGATGCGGCCTGCCCTGCTCAGTCCTCAGTCCTTTGCACTTTTCACCTTGTCCCGTAGTGGCTGGCGCGTGGCTGTGTCGCTAAGCCACGATCCGCTTACTGTCGTGCACGGTTCGACTTGGCGTGGCGCCCTACTCAGTCCTCAGTACGCGTCCACGGATTAGGGTGTCGGAATGGGGAAACGGTTGGATTGAGGGGGTGCCATGACGCGGGTGAGTGAGGCAGAGGTCCAGTTGAAGGGGTGAGCGCGTGCGTTCCAGCGAGCGATGTACTG
This sequence comes from Dehalococcoidia bacterium, assembly GCA_046328215.1. Lineage (GTDB taxonomy): Bacteria > Chloroflexota > Dehalococcoidia > Tepidiformales > Tepidiformaceae > Amarobacter. The sequence goes on from JAXLXA010000002.1 coordinate 24,180, forward strand.
CAGGATCGCAGCCGCGAGTTCATCGCAGCTCGGGTAGTTTGCCAGGCGCAGGAGCTTGCGTTGGATGATCCCGAACCATTGCTCGACCTGGTTTAGCCAGGAGCAGTGGACCGGCGGGAAGTGGAAGGCAAAACGTGGATGTTCGGCGAGCCAGGCCTCGGCGGCCGTGCCTTTATGGACACGAAGGTTGTCGAGGACGACGTGGATCGTCCGGATCGCCTGCAGGGTGTAAGCATCGAGCCACTCCAGGAACGAGAGAAACTCGGTCGCCCGCTTCCGTGCGGCCGTCATTCCGACAACGTTCCCGCTGCGAGTGTCGAAGGCCGCGAAGAGGTTGAGTGCACCGCTGCGTTCGTACTCGTGCTCTACCTGGACTGTCTTGCCGCAACGGGCGGGCCGCGTGGCTGCAACCGCTTCCTCGGCTGTAGGCTCGTCTTTTCGTCGAGGCAGATCACTGTCTCATCAGGGCTCAGCCGCCGGGTGTACAAGTCGATGATTGAGCTCACCTGCTGCGCGAAGGCGAGGTCGCGGGGGACCCGGCGCGAAAGCCACGCGTGCCAGCGCCAGGGTCGGAGTTGATGATGGCGCAGGACCCGGCGGACCGTCTCGGCGGAGATGCCTTCGACGATCCCTTCGTCTACCAGTTGCCGAGCGATCTCGGTGCAATCCCACTGGCCGAGCGGCACCCCGCGCTCCTCCGGCAACTCGCACGCCATCTTCACGATGTGGACGGCTACCTTAGGGGAAAAGATCGGCTTTCGGCCGCGGCCAGTCCGGTCGTTGAGGCCCGCTAATCTCTCCCTCTCGTAGCGTCGCCCCCACTTCCGTACGATGCGGACGCCCAGCCCACAATCTTCGGCAGTCTCCCGCTCCGACACCTTCGCATCCAGAAGCAAGATAGCCCGCGCTCGTCTCCAGTGACCCACCGGGAGCGTGGTCATCCGGCAGCGGCGTTCCAATTCCGCTCGTTCCTCATCGGTGAGTGCGATCTGAAAGCTGAGCTTGCGGCCTCGCATGCAATCCCTCGTCCTGCCACCACCTTAAGTATCCCTATCGATCACTTACTCAGCAATTCAGACACCCTAATCCGTGGCGGCGTACTCAGTCCTCAGTCCTCAGTCCTCAGTCCTCAGTCCTTTGCACTTTCACCTTGTCCGGTGATGGCTACCGCGTGGCTGTGTCGCTAAGCCACGATCCGCTTACTGTCGTGCACGGTTCGACTTGGCGTGGCGCCCTACTCAGTCCTCAGTCCTCAGTCCTCAGTCCTCAGTCCTCAGTCCTTCGCACTTTCGACCTGGTGATGGCTACCGCGTGGCTGTGTCGCTAAGCCGTGATCCGCTTACTGTCGTGCGCGGTTCGACTTGGCGTGGCGCCCCACTCAGTCCTCAGTCCTTTGCACTTTTCACCTTGTCCCGTGGTGGCTGGCGCGTGGCTGTGTCGCTAAGCCACGATCCGCTTACTGTCGTGCGCGGTTCGACTTGGTGTGGCGCCCCACTCAGTCCTCAGTCCTTTGCACTTTCGACTCCACTCAGTCGTCTGCGTCTTCCGGCTGCGGCGCGCTTGATCCGACCACCGTGGTCCGCGCTGGAATCTCCTTGGCGATGCCGCGTAGCGTGTCCACCACCTTATTGTCGACAGCGTCGCGGGCGGCGCGGATGGCACTGAAGATAGCGCGGGCGTTGGAGCGGCCATGGCCGATGATGACGATGCCGTCGACTCCGACGAGCTGGGCGCCGCCGTATTCGGCGTAGTCCAGGCGCCGTCGCACTTTTCGCAGTTCGGACATGAGGATCAGGCCGGCGGCGCGGTTCCAGGGAGTCAGTTCCACCGCCTTGCGGATCTCGCCCAGCAGCAGTTCGGCCATGCCCTCCGCGGTCTTGAGGACGACGTTTCCGGTGAAGCCGTCCATGACGGCGACGTCGCAGACCCCCTTGGTCAGGTCCTTGCCCTCGACGTTGCCCATGAAGTTGAGACGGCTCGCGCGGAGGGCTTCGTTGACTTCGATCGTGAGCTGGTTGCCCTTTGTGTCTTCTTCGCCGATGGAGAGGAGGCCGACCTTCGGGCTTTGGACCTTGAACATGCGCTCCATGTAGGCGGCGCCCATGTAGGCGAACTGCAGCAGGTGAATCGGCCGGCAGTCGGCGTTCGCGCCAACGTCGAGGAGCATCGTCAGGCGGCCCTCGCCGGTCGGGAAGATGGTGGCCAGGGCCGGGCGGCCGATGCCCTTGATGCGGCCGAGCGTGAGCAGGGCCGCCGCCATCGTCGCGCCGGTGTTGCCGGCGGTGATGAAGGCGTCCGCCTTCCCTTCTTTGACCATGCGCAGGCCAACGTTGATCGAACTGTTCGGCTTGTTTTTCGCTGCTTCGGCCGGGTGTTCGTCCATCGCGATGACGTCCGGGGCGTCGACGATCTTGAAGTTGCTGGCCCTGGCGCCTTCCATTTCCGCTTCGATGGCCGCGCGCCGGCCGACGAGGATGAGCTCGACGCCGAGCCCGCCGGCCGCCATGAGCGCGCCCGCGACGATCTCGCCGGGCGCGTTGTCCCCGCCCATCGCATCGACCACGATTCGAGCGGTCATCCTTCCCTCCTGCGCGCAATCGCGATCATCCGCTCGCTGTCGTTGGTCAGCGGGCCGAGGTCATAGTCCCCGTAGATGTCCGAGAGAACCAGCCCGGCCGCATCCAGCAGGTACTCGAGTTCGAAACGGTAGACGTAGCGAAGCTGGTGCTCGCTCACGCGCCGGCGGACAAGGCCATCTTCGGCGTGGGTTTCGTAGCTGATTCGGAGGTACCGCGTCTGGGTGGCCAGGTCGTCTTCGTGGAGGTGGAAGCAGTCGAAATGCTGGCCTTCGGCCGTTTCGCCTGAGAACACGAGGCGCTGGACGCCGTTCGCCTCGGGGTCGAGCGACGACGCGGGGCCGGGGAGGTCGATAGCGACGAGCCCATTGAACACGAGTGCGTCGGCGAGGCGGACCAGCGTGGCGCGCTGTTCTTCGCCGTCTTCGCAGTAGAGGAAGACGTCGAGCGGCAGGAGGATCAGCCCGTAATGCTCGCGCTCGAGGGTGAGGTCGAGCACGCGGCCCTCGATGAACGAGACATCGATGGCGTCGTCTTCTGCCTTCTGGCGGGCGATCGCCAGCATCGATGGCGAAGGGTCGACGCCGGTAACCGCGTAGCCCTGGCGGGCCAATTCGACGGCGATGCGGCCCGTGCCGCAGCCCACTTCGAGCACCGGCCGGTCAGTGCGCCCGGCGAAGGAAGCCCAGAGCCCGGTGTCTTCGCGGAAGTCGCCGTGGATGGCGTCGTAGAACGCCGCGTCAACGGCGTAAGGGTCGGTGGACATTGGGCTGGATGCTAGGGCACCGGCTGTGGAACGCGCTACACGCGCCGATTACTCGGATGTGAGGCAAATGCTTTTCGGTATGGCACTCATTGTGGCGTATTTCGTGCTGCCGGGTTGCACGGGGATGAACTGACGCCCGCTTAGTTAAGGTCGGGCTAATAATTTCTGTCACAGACCAGATCTCTGCTACGCTCGATGACACACTCATCCCGGCCGGAGTCTGAATGGCGCAGCGAGTCATCGAATCACGCCCAATCGGCGAGTTCCTCACCAACCGTCAGAAGCTCGTCGTCATGGGCTCCCTGATGATCGCGATGTTCATCAGCGCGCTCGACCAGTCCATTGTCGCCACGGCCACACCGCATATCCTCGCGGACCTCGGCGGTTTCAAGCTCATCTCGTGGGTGTTCACCATCTACCTGCTGGCCTCCACGGTCACGGTGCCGCTGGTTGGCAAGCTGTCGGACATGTTCGGGCGGAAGCCGTTCCTCATCTCCGGCATCCTCGTCTTCGTGGCGGCGTCGGCGGCCTGTGGCGCGGCGCCGAACATGCTCGCGCTGATCATCGCCCGGGCGGTGCAGGGTATCGGCGGCGGCATCCTCTTTGGCTCAGTGTTCGCGACGCTCGGTGACCTGTTCACGCCGCTCGAGCGCGCCCGCTTCATGGGCTACTTCATCGGCGCGTTCACGCTCGCTTCGCTCGTCGGGCCGACGGCCGGCGGCTTCCTCACGGACGGTCCTGGCTGGCGCTGGTGCTTCTATATCAACCTTCCGGTCGGCGCGATCGCGACGGTGGCGGTCTGGAAGAACCTGCCGTTCACGATGAAGGGCGGCAACATCCGCGACATCGACTTCCTCGGGTCGGCGCTGCTTTCGGCGGCGACGATCTGCATCCTGCTCGGCCTTGTCTGGTCGCACACGGAGTTCGGCTGGGGCTCGCCCGAAACGGTCGGCCTGTTCGCGGCTGGGCTGGTCCTGACGGTCGCCTTCCTGTTCCAGGAGTCGCGGCACCCGCAGGCGATTTTCCCGCTGCACATCTTCAAGAACCGCACATTCGTGATGGCGAACCTGCTGGTCGTGATCCAGGGCGGCGGCATGTTCGGCGCCATCACCTACCTGCCGACCTTCGTCCAGATCGCCCTCGGGCGCTCCGCCACGGACTCCGGCCTCGTCTCTACCCCGCAGTCCATCGGCTTGCTGATGACGAGCTTCATCGGCGGCCAGCTCGTGTCACGCACCGGGAAGTTCAAGCTCCAGGTCATCGCCGGCTCGGCGGTCAGCCTGGCGGCCACGATGCTCATGCAAACGCTCCACGTCGGCACTCCCGCGTGGCACATCAGCGTGTTCATGTTCATCTTCGGCCTCGGTGGTGGCCTCGTCGGCCCGACGATTTCGGTCATCGTCCAGAGCTCGGTGCCGCAGTCGCTCATGGGCGTGGCCACCAGCAGCCGGCAGTTCTTCATGCAGATCGGCCAGGTCATGGGCGTGGCCATCTTCGGCCTGGTGTTCACGACGACCTACGGCTCCGCGTTCACTTCCAACATCTCGGCTGACACCGCGGCGACGCTTCGCCAGGCGAACGCCACTGAGCAATTCCACGACCCAACACTCGCCCTGGACGAACGAGGTCTGGCCAAGGTGAGGGCGGAGCTGGCGTCCCAACCTGACGGCGCGGCGGCCCTGACCGATGCGACGAACGCCCAGAAGGACGCGGTCTCCACGGCCACGACGCGGCTGTTCCTGGGATCGACCCTGGCCGGCATCCTCGTGCTCGTGGTGGCTGTCGCGATGCACGAAATCCCGCTGCGCCGGTCGTTCTCGCAGGAGCCGGGGCAGGAGCACGCCGTCCCCGTCATGGAACCGGAGATGGTCTGACCTCTTCCGTTGCCACCCAGTAACGGCCCCCGTCCGGCGTCCGCCCGAGCAGGTGTTCTTCGATGAGCGTGCGCCGCAGCAGCGGCGCATCGCGGAACGGCGCCCACTCGTCGAGGACGGCGTTCACTTCGGGCTCCGTGTACTGCCTGCCGCGCTCGAATTTCGCGATCAGGTAGTGGACAGCGGCACGCTGCAGGCGCCGCTTCGTGGGCCAGGCGAGCAGCCTGCCCTGCCCGTCGAGCCAGCTCGTCAGTTCGCGGACTGCCTCGGCCGGCGACATGGTCTCCGCGCTCACGCGGGCGCCTGGCGCGACTGATCGTTTAGCGGCACGAGGTAGGACTCGACGCGTGCGATGAGCGCGCCCTCGAAAGTGAAGACGTCGCAGAAAGCGAACCGGTGCGTTGCGCCGTCGATGGTGGTCGCGGCGCCTTCGCCGATCGCGACGACCGCGCTGCCCTCCTCGATCAGCCGGTCCAGCGACAGCGCGGGGCGCCCGGTGAACCCGGGATTCTCAATCTCACCGTCGAAGTCCGCCTTGCCGCGCAGGTGGCGGAAGCCCGGGAGGTTCCAGGCGACGTCCTCGGTCAGGCACGAGAGGATCACGGCATGGTCTCCCCGCCGGAAGCCTTCGAAATACCGCTCCACGGTTTGCTTTCGATCGCTCATTGGCGCTGACGTTCCTGTGTGAGCAGCCTCGCGAGCATGAGGAACTCGCGGTCGGCATGCGTGACGTGCGCTGGGACCATCGATTCGGCCAGGGCGTTGCAGGTCGATTTCGTGAGCGCGAGGGAAACGGGCTCCTTTTCGAGCAGCTTCTTCGCCATCGCTCGGGCGGCCGGCAGCAGCTCGCCGTCGGGCACGCGGTGGTTGATGAAGCCCCAGCGAAGCGCATCCTCGCTGCTGAACCGGTCACAGGTCATGACGAGCTCTTTGGTGCGGGCCGGGCCGAGCTCGCGCATCAACCGCGGCAGCGCGTTCCACGTGAGCGGGATGTCGAGGTCAACCTCGGGGATGGAGAACCAGGCGGATTCGGCGGCGATGCGGATGTCCAGGCAGGAGAGGAAGACCACGGCGCCGCCCACGGCCAGACCGTTCACAGCGCCGATGGTGACCTGGTCGAGCCCCTCGAGCGCCGACGCGCTGCGGTTCCCGGCGCTCGAACGGATGCGTTCGAGGAGGGGCGAGGGCGTGGCATTGGCGGTTGAGAGCGGTGTCGCAGGTTCGTTCGCAGGGGTCCTCCGGCCGAGGTCCGCGCCCGCGGAGAACGCGCGCCCCTCACCGGTGACGATGATCACGCGTGCGTCTGCGTCGTCGGCCAGTTCGCCGCAGGTCGCCTGCAACTCGGCGTGCATGCGGAAGTTGATGGCGTTCAGCTTGTCGGGCCGGTTGAGGGTGATGGTGACGAGCCCCGGCAGCTCGGCATCGCGCTCGATGCGCAGGGTTTCCATTGGGCGCCTCCCGGGCGGAATCGTGCGGAAGCGGGGGCCAGGTCGCAAGGGGCCGCGGGCGCCGGTCTCATCCGGGCTGGCGGGCACAAAGACCGGTGGCGAGGACGGACGATCGCGTGGCCTGGTGGTCCGGGGCATCCTACTTTGGGCGGAAATCTCGCAAACTTCTTCCTGTTTGGGGAATTTTTTCTCGCGCGTTGGATTCAGAGGGGTATTGTTTTCGCATGACCATGTCGAGTGGCGGCAGTCTCGAATTCTTGAGCGCCACCCGCCAGGCGCTCCTCGTCGCAATCAAGAACCAGGGCGAAGCAACGACGGATCAGCTCGCAAAGGAAACATTCCTTTCGGCGGGGGCCGTGCGGCAGCACCTGCTCGCGCTGGAGGCGCAGGGCCTGGTGACCTACATCCGCCTGCGCGAAGGCCCCGGCCGCCCGCGCCACGTCTTCCGCCTGACCAGCCACGGAGAAGACCTCTTCCCTCAGGGCTACGCCTTGATGGCGAACGAAATCTTGCGGGCGCTTACGGCCGAAGACGGTTCGATGCTGCAGCGCGTTTTTGACCGCATCGTCGAGGCCCAGGTGCAGCTGGCAAACGAGCAGGTCCACGGCCAGAGCCGCTCCGAGCGAATCGTGGAACTGGCGCAGTTTATCGAGCAGTTCGGGTACTTCCCCCGGCTCGACATGGCGGATGACGGCAGCGCGACGCTGACGCTCCGGCACTGCCCGCTCTTCAACATCGCCTCCGAACACCCCGGGGTCTGCGAAGTCGAGTGCCAGGCGATGCGCAAGGTGCTGGGCACGGAATCGATCACGCGGGTCTCGCATCGGCTCGCCGGCGATTCGGTTTGCGCCTACTCCATCGACTGATCCGCTTTGCCGCCGGTGAGTCCCGGCCGGTTGGTCCTGCTTTCGTGTCCTAAAGGACCTCTGAACGCGCCCGTCCCCCGACATAGTTTCCGGATAGCCGCTATCGAGGGATCAGAGTGAAGTTTCACTGGTTCAATCTCATGCCCTACCCGTACCTGCCGGACGACTTCCGGCAAACGCACCGGAGCGTTTGGGTGGATGTCGATTCCCGCCTGTACGACCCGGTGAAGGGCCACACCGTCTACAACGACTACCTGGATCTGCTGGAGTTTGCCGCCGAACAGGGCTTCGACGGCATCGGCGTGAACGAGCATCACGCGAACGCCTACGGCCTGATGCCGTCGCCGGCGCTGATGGCCGCCACGCTCGCCCGCCGCACGCGCGATGTCAGCATCATCCTCCTGGGCCAATCGATCGCCCTGTACAACCCGCCCACGCGCGTTGCCGAAGAGATGGCGATGCTCGACGTCATCTCCGGTGGCCGGCTGATTGCCGGCTTCCCCGTCGGGACTTCGATGGATACGAACTACGCGTTCGGCGCCAACCCGGCCACCCTGCGCGAGCGTTACCAGGAGAACCACGACCTCATCATCCGCGCCTGGACGGACCCGGATGTCTTCCCGTGGAACGGGAAGTTCAACCGCCTCCGCTACGTGAACATCTGGCCGCGGCCGATCCAGAAGCCGCACCCCCCGATCTGGATCCCGGGCGGTGGGTCGGTAGAGACCTGGGACTTCTGCGCGGAGAACAACTACAACTACAGCTACCTCAGCTTCAGCGGGTTCAAGCGCGGCGCCCAGCTCATGAACGGCTTCCACGACCGCGTGGTTGAGATGGGCAAGGAGTTCAACCCCTACCAGGCCTCGTTCGCGCAGCAGATCATCGTGGCCGACTCGGAGCAGGAGGCCGAAGAGAGCTACTTCGAACACGCCCGCTACTTCTTCGAGCGTTGCCTTCACGTCTATCCCGGGTTCGCGGACGCGCCGGGGTACCGCACAGAAGCGACCATCCGGGCCGGCCTCAAGGCGCAGGTCGCCGGGGTCAGCTCCGGTGGCGCGGTCGGCAAGTCGTTCCGGCAGTGCGTGGACGAAGGCTTCCTCATCGCGGGGAACCCCGACCAGGTGACCGAGCAGATGGAGCACATGATCAAGTCGCTCAACGTGGGCCACGTGTTCTGCCTGATGCACATCGGCGACATGCCGAAGGCGAAGTGCGAGAAGAGCACCACGCTGTTCGCGCAGCAGGTCATGCCACGGCTGCGCCACCTGTGGGCGGAGTACGAAGACCACTGGTCGCCGAAGCCGCTCTCGGAGCTGGCGGAGCCGCGGCCGATTCGCCAGCCGGCGCTGGCCTGAGAGGAACAGCGACCATGCAACAGCTCACCGCCGTCATCCGTCCCGATACCGCACCCGTCCACTACTTCCGCGGAGGGGCGGGCGAGCCACTCCTCTACCTGCACCACCTCGCTGGCATGCAGGGCTGGGAGCCGGCCCTCTCCGAGCTTTCGACGAAATTCGATGTCATCGCGCCGTACCACCCGGGCTTCGGCCCGTCGGAAGGGCTCGACGAAGTCGACAACGGCCTGGACCTGGTCCTGCACTACATCGACTTCCTGGACTATCTCGGCTTGGAGTCGGTGCGCGTGCTCGGACACAGCTTCGGCGCCTGGATCGCCGCTGAGTTGGCGGCCCTCTACCCCGATCGTGTTTCGCGTCTCGTGCTGGCGAACCCTGTGGGCATCTGGCAGGAAGACATCGGCGGCGAAGATGTGTTCGCCCAGAACCCGACGAAGCCAACCGAAGTGCTGTTCGCCGAACCGCAACTGCGCGAGAACCTGATCCTTCGTGACGGGACGGTCGACCCGCTGGAGACGTACGTCCAGGAGCAGAAGGACCTGAAGGCCGCTGCGAAGTTCCTCTGGCCCATCCCGGACACCGGCGTCGCCCGGCGCCTGGGACGAATCACCGCCCCGACGCTCGTCGTGGGCTCCACCGCGGACAAATTCATCCCGCCTGCGTACGCCGGGGTGTGGAAGCGGCACATCGCGAACTCAGACATCAAGACCATCGTGAATGCGGGTCACCTGGTCAACCTTGAGCAGCCCAGCCGCTTCGCGACGGTGGCTGGGAGCTGGCTGATCCAACCCTAGCGGCGGGCATGGCGGCCGCGTGGGACATGGGGCGCAGGCAACTGCGCCCCATCGCTTGTTCGCCGTTTTCACGCGGCTTCAACTACGCTTGGCGCATGCCACCATCCGGGCCGATGCAGCGAGCAATCGAGGCGGCGCGATCAGCGCGCGGGCGCACCAGCCCAAACCCCTGGGTGGGCGCGGCGGTGGTCCGCGATGGGCACATCCTCTCCGTGGGCGCCACCTCGCCGCCGGGAGGGCCTCACGCCGAGGCCGCCGCGCTGTCAAATGTCGATGCGCGCGGAGCAACGCTCTACACCACGCTCGAGCCCTGCATGCCGTTCGAAGGCAAGCGCACGCGGCCCTGCACCCAGGCGATCCTCGATGCCGGGGTGGCGAAAGTGGTCGTCGGAATCGAGGACCCGCACTCGCCTGTCGCGGGGCAGGGTGTCGCGCTGCTCCGCGCGCAGGGCATCGGCGTCGAAGTCGGGGACGGCGCGGAGGAGATCGCCGAACTGCTGCGGCCCTACCTGCACTTCCGGCAGACCGGCCGGCCGTACGTCATCGCCAAGTTCGCGGTGAGCCTCGATGGCAAAGCTGGCGCGCCCGCCGCCGGGGTCCGTTGGCTGACCAGCCCGCCGGCCCTTGCACGCGCGCACCTTGACCGCGCCTGGGTCGACGCCATTGCCGTGGGCAGCGGTACCGTGCTGGCCGATGACCCGGCGCTCACCGCGCGGCAGGATGGGACGCTTGCGGAGCATCAGCCGCTGCGAATCATCCTGGACGGGCGTGGACGAATTCCGGCCGCGGCACGTGCGCTTGGGCCCGGAGCAATCGTGGCCAGCGCAAGCCGCGACCCCAACTGGACCTCCGCCATCGCCGCCACCGGCGCGACGGTGCTTGCCATCGAGGAGACGGATGGCGGGCTCAACCTCGATCAACTGCTGGGTGCCCTGGGCCAGCGGTCCGTGATGTCGCTCATCGTCGAGGGAGGCCCCGCGTTGCTGGCGTCGGTGTTTGCGCAGCAGTTCGTAGCCGAAGTGCACGCGTATGTGGCCCCGCTGGTCCTCGGGCCCGATGCGCTGCCGCTGTTTTCCGGATCTGTCGGGTTCGCGCCCGAGCGGCTTCACGACGTGCGGATCGAAGTGCTTTCCCCGGACGTGCTGATCCGCGGCTACACTGGCCCCTGGACATCCTGACGCACAGGGGGCGAACCGATGGCTCAGAACTGGATCGTGGTTGGCGGACCCGAGATTTTTGGCAAGACGCGCGAGATGGGATTCACGCGGCACGGCTTCAAGAGCACGCGCCGGGTGATGGCGAGCAAGATCCAGCCGGGTGACCTGCTCGCTTTCTATGTGACCGGCCGGAAGCAGTTCGCCGCCATCGCGAGGGTCACGTCCCCCGTGGTCGAAGAGCAGACGCGCATCTGGAATAACGAGAAGAAGCCAAACGAGCTCTACCCCTACCGGGCGGGCATCGAGAAGGTCATCGCGCCCGATGAAGACCACTGGCTGGACGCGGAGCCTTACCACGAGCGGTTCACATGGACGCAGAAGTGGCCGCGGGCGAACTGGACGCTTGCCTACCAGGGCAACCTCCACCTGATCCCGCAGGAAGATATGGACCTGTTGATGAAGGACATGAAGGCCGCGGCCGGGTGAATTGCGGATTGTTGACTTCGGATTGTGGATTGGGAGAGCGAGTCGGGGTCGGCGGCCGCCCAGTCTGGAATCCACAATCCGCAATCCGAAATCCCGCAATTGATTTGTAACCGCTCGCACACGAGTAGATTGTCCCTTTGTAAATTCTTGTCGTAACATCCGCGCCCAGACTGGGGGAGGGCGTTGGGATGATTCAGTTTCCTAAGTGCCGGAAATGCGATTTCGGTGACCTTGTGCCATTTAGCGACTTCGGGAGCCAGGGCGCCCCGATCCACTACAAGGCGTGGGTCTGCACGAACCCCGATTGCGGTGACAACATCAAGATCCGCAACGGCGAGCTCTACATCGACGAGCCCATCAATGACGGGCAAGTGCATTACAGCCGGAGCCGGTAAGCTACCGCGCTGAGGGCGCAAGGCCAGCCTTTCGCCCACCTCGATTGTGATAGACTGCACGAGCAATGCCGCAGGCGAACAAGATTTACGAACCGCTCCCGCTCCTCGACCTGAACGTTGAGGAAGAAGTCCAGCAGAACATCCTCGTCACGAGCGTTGACCAGGTCCTCAACTGGGCGCGGCGTTCGTCGTTGTGGCCGTGCATGTTCGGCCTTGCCTGCTGCGCCATGGAGATGATCGCGACCGCCACGCCGCGGTACGACATCGCCCGCTTCGGCGCCGAGATCTTCCGCGCTTCCCCGCGCCAGGCCGACCTCTTGCTCGTCCCCGGGACGGTGACCTGGAAAATGGCCCCGGCCGTCCGCCGGATCTGGCTGCAGATGCCGGAACCGAAGTGGGCGCTCGCCATGGGCGGCTGCGCGATCATGGGCGGGCCGTTCGCCTACGCGTACAGCGTCACTCCCGGCGTGAACACTCTCGTGCCGGTCGATGTGTACGTCCCCGGCTGCCCGCCGCGGCCGGAATCGCTCCTCACCGGGCTGATGTTGCTGCAGGACAAGATCAAGCGCGACACCATCGGCAAGGGCTGGGTACGGCGCGATGTTGAGCCGCAGTTCCAGCGCTACCTCCCCGAGGGCGACCCGATCCGCAAGGAACTCGAAACGCTCTGGCCGCCGTACATCGACTACGGCAAGCCGCTCACGGGCGACATCTTCGCGAAGTAACACAAATTCCCAGGACGGCTGCCGGCGCCCGTTCGGCGCGTCCGCACGGAGGTACCGCATGGCTGCACAATGGAGTGACGTCGAAGACCTGGTGAAGCACCTGTTCGAGCAGGGCCTCCAGCCGGACCGCCAGGAGCTCGTGGACCTCGCCTTCGCCGAGAATGCGAACGACGACGTGATCGACGCGCTCGACTCGCTCAACGGGAAGCCGGTGCCGTCGCTCGACAGCCTGAAGCAGCAGCTCGAGGCGAACGGGCAGATTTAGTACTCAGTTGGGGACGTTGGCGGCGGGCCTGCCCTCACCCCCCCGGCCCCCTCTCCCGACTCCTGCGTCGCGGGCGAGGGGGAGTTCAGGTCGCGTGTTTGCCGGACGAACGATCGCCGACTTTCACGAGTTTGTACTGGTCCCTCTCCCCCTTCGCGGCGGGCCTGCCCTCACCCCCCGGCTCCTTCCATGAGAAGGCCGGTTGGGGTCAAGCCACGTAGACGTGTGGCGTTGGTTGGTGCCCTGCCGGTTCGCCTCGCTTCCATCCGCACTCGTTGAGGAGCATTCGTTGGCTTGCTCCGGTGCATGCTGAGGTCCGTTTTAGGGTCAGGTGCTGCAATCTCTCCTGCGGGATACCTTCGCTCCCAGGGGGCCGCCGCAGTCACCCGGACGCGGCTTTGGGCTTGGTCGTCTGGGTCCGCGCTTTGGCCTGGTGCTTCTAGGCAGCCATTGGCGCGCTGCTTTCCGAGCGGAGCGGTTCGTACACTTCCCCGCTGACCCGAGGTGGTGCAGGAGGACGGCGAGTTTTCTGGCGACGGCGATGATAGCCCGCTTCTTCTGGTTCTGCCTCCTCTTGCCGTCAGTCGCTCGCCGAATCGGCAGGTCGCAGTCAGTCCCGCGCATGACCCGGTGGCGCATTCGACGAGGAGTGGTGCGCAGGTAGCGGTCTCCCGCGTGGGTGATGCCGAGCTTGGGGGTTTTGTTCACCCGATGCCTGTTGCCGTGGTGCGAGCCCAAGGTAGGCGCTCGCCTGGCGGCTTTTCTTGAACCGTCCTTTCTCTTCGAGGGTGAGGATGTAGGTCACCGCCGTCAGTGCTCCCACTCCATGGACCTGTCGCAAGACACCGCTCTCGGGGTACTCCTTTTCGGCCAGCCGGTTCACTTCTCCGTCGTACGCTTTGATGAGCAGGGTGCTGGCGCACCAGTTCGAGCAGGGGCCCGAGGCTTGCCTGGAGCCTCTCCGGGATGCGCTCCCACATCCTCATTGCGAAAGGCGTCCGCGTCGCACTGGGGGAGCCGTCCGCCATGTGCCTTCACGGTGCCGCGGATGTGGTTCACCAGGGCTGTCCTCGCCGCCACCACGTGCGCCCGGGCGAGGATCAGGGCCCGCCCCTCCTGCCTTCTGGCCGCGGTGCGTGATCGGCGCCAGCAACGCTGCATCTACCTGCGCCAGCCGCGCCAGGGTCTCGGCATCTGTCCTGTCCGTTTTGCGCTGGGAGCGGGTGATCAGTGGATCCGGCGCGGGTTCGCGACGATGACGATGCTCATCTCCTTGAGGAGGACGGCCACCCCAGGGCGAGCGGTCCCTACTTCCAGGGCGACCACTGTCCGCTCTCTTTCCGAGCAGCTTCCTGAGCGCCGGCGCTGTCGTTGCCACTTTGCCTTCGGCTTCGACTGCTCCATCCCGGTCGAGCACCACGTAGGTGCTCTCCTTGTCCTTGAGGTCGAGTCCCATCGTCCGCAGCTCCGTTGTATCGTTCTTCATGGCCGGTCTGTCTCCTTTTTGCAGCACCTTAGGTGACTGCGTGACGGCCGGCCTTCATCCCATCTCTCCCGACTCCTATCGTCGCGGCGAGGGGGTTCAGGTCGCGTATTTGCCGCGGACGAACGATCGCCGGCTTTCACGAGTACTGGTCCACCTCACCCTTCGTTTGACGGCTGCTCTCGCGCGGCGAGGGCACTCCCATACCAGGGCGCGCGCGGCGGCGGAACGAGAGACTGCCGAGCTGAACCGAGCGTTGTTACGCCGGCGGGGCGGCCGCCTGCATCTCGGCCTGAAGCAGCAGCTCGAGGCGAACGGCCAGATTTAGTACTCAGTTGAGGAAGTTGGCGGTGAATCGCGGCGGGCCTGCCCTCACCCCCGGCCCCCTCTCCCGACTCCTATCGTCGCGGGCGAGGGGGAGTTCAGGTCGCGTGTTTGCGCGGACGAACGATCGCCGACTTGGAGGAGTTTGTACTGGTCCCCCTCCCCTTCGCGGGGGCCTGCCCTCACCCCCCGGCTCCTTCCATGAGAAGGCCGGTTGGGTCAAGCCACGCGGTGGATGTGTGCGCTGGTTGGTGCCCTGCCGGTTCGCCTCGCTTCCATCCGCACTCGTTGAGGAGCATTCGTTGGCTTGCTCCGGTGCATGCTGAGGTCCGTTTTAGGTCGGGTGCTGCAATCTCTCCTGGCGGGATACCTTCGCCCCCAGGGGCCGCCGCAGTCACCCGGACGCGGCTTGGGCTTGGTCGTCTGGGTCCGCGCTTTGGCCTGGTGCTTCTAGGCAGCCATTGGCGCGCTGCTTTCCGAGCGGAGCGGGTTCGTACACTTCCCTGCTGACCCAGAGGTGGTGCAGGAGGACGGCGAGTTTTCTGGCGACGGCGATGATAGCCCGCTTTTTCCGGTTCTGCCTCCTCTTGCCGTCAGTCGCTCGCCGAATCGGCGCAGGTCGCAGTCAGTCCCGCGCATGACCCGGTGGGCGCATTCGACGAGGAGGGTGCGCAGGTAGCGGTCTCCCGCGTGGGTGATGCCGGGGGTTTTGTTCACCTGATGCCTGTTGCCGTGGTGCGAGCCCAAGGTGGCGCCTGCCTGGCGGCTTTTCTTGAACTGTCCTTTCTCTTCGAGGGTGAGGATGTAGGTCACCGCCGTCAGTGCTCCCACTCCATGGACCTGTCGCAGACACCGCTCTCGGGGTACTCCTTTTCGGCCAGCCGGTTCACTTCTCCGTCGTACGCTTTGATGAGCAGGGTGTGCTGGCGCACCAGTTCGAGCAGGGCCCGAGGCTTGCCTGGAGCCTCTCCGGGATGCGCTCCCACATCCTCATTGCGAAGGCGTCCGCGTCGCACTGGGGGAGCCGTCCGCCATGTGCCTTCACGGTGCCGCGGATGTGGTTCACCAGGGCTGTCCTCGCCGCCAACACCACGTGCGCCCGGGCGAGATCAGCCCGCCCCTCCTGGGCTCTCTGGCCGCGGTGCGTGATCGGCGCCAGCAACGCTGCATCTACCCGCGCCAGCCGCGCCAGGGTCCCCGGCATCTGTCCTGTCCGTTTTGCGCTGGGAGCGGTGATCAGTGGATCTGGCGCGGGTTCGCGACGATGACGTGATGCTTCATCTCCTTGAGGAGGACGCTGACCCAGGGCGAGTGTGTCCCTACTTCCAGGGCGACCACTGTCCGCTCCCTCTTTCCGAGCAGCTTCCTGAGCGCCGGCGCTGTCGTTGCCACCTTACCTTCGGCTTCGACTACTCCATCCCGGTCGAGCACCACGTAGGTGCTCTCCTTGTCTCCGAGGTCGAGTCCCATCGTCCGCAGCTCCGTTGTATCGTTCTTCATGGCCGGTCTGCTCTCCTTTTTGCAGCACCTTAGGTGACTGCGTGACGGCCGGCCTTCTCATCCCATCTCTCCCGACTCCTATCGTCGCGGGCGAGGGGGAGTTCAGGTCGCGTGTTTGCCGCGGACGAACGATCGCCGACTTTCACGGGTTTGGGCTCGTCTCCCTCCCCCTTTGTTTGACGGCCGCTCTCGCGCGGCGAGGGCACTCCCACACCAGGGCGTCGCGCAGTTGCGGAACCTGGAGACTGCCGAGCTGAATCGAGCGTTGTTACGCCGGCGGCGCGGCTGCCTGCATCTCCGCCATGCGCTGGGAGAACAGCTTGCCCGTGGTGATGCCGCCCTCGACAGGCAGACAGATCCCGGTGACGAAGCTGGAGGCGTCGCTGGCGAGCCAGAGCGCCGCTTCGGCGATATCACGGACGCTACCTGAGCGCGGGATGGGCTGCGCTTTGACGAAGCCCATCTGGAGCATGGGGATGAGCGACTCCGCGGCCTCCTGTTCCATCCCGCCGGCGCGCCCGAAGATCGCTGTCGGGATAGCTCCTGGAGCGATCGCGTTGATGCGCACGTTCTCTTCGCCAATCTCATTGGCGAGCACCTTCGTCACATGGATCACCGCCGCCTTCGCCGCCGAGTAGAGCGTCCCGCCGTAGCCGACGCCCAGTCCGGCGACGCTGGCTGTGTTGATGATGCTGCCGGACTTCTGCTCCTTCATCACCGCCGCGGCGTGCTTGACGCCGAAAAGGACGCCGCCCAGGAGCAGGTCGACCACTTCGTGATAGAGCTGAGGCGTGAGGTCCGTGATCAGGCGCTCGGGATGGCCGCGCCCGGCGTTGTTGAACATGCAGTCCAGCCGGCCGAACTTCTCGACCGCGTGGTGCACGGCGGCGCCGACCTGGGCCTCGTCGGTGACGTCGGTGTGGACGAAGCTCGTGGTCGGGCCGAGCTCTTCGACCATCTTCTCGCAGCGCGCATCCTGCACGTCCGCGAGGACAACCTTCGCGCCCTCGCTGGCGAACAGTCGCGCGGATTCCGCGCCAATCCCGCTGGCAGCGCCGGTGATCACCGCCACTTTGCCTTCAAGTCGTCCCGCCATTGATTCGTGCCTCCATTGCGTGATTCAAAGCCGCGTCCCGGCGGCTCAGATCCGGGTTACTTGCGCGCCGCGCGCAGGAACAGGTCGGTGAGCTCGCGGGTGTACGCGGCCACATCCGTGCCGGGGCTCATCGTCAGCTGACCCGCGAACCCGTCGATCGCGGAGCGAAGCGTGACCGCCATGACTCGCGTGTCGAACGCCCGAAACTCGCCCGTCTGCTGGCCCCACTCGAACATGGCGGCCGTCCCCGCGATCAGGGGCTCAGTGTCTTCAACCTTGTAGTGCGGCTCGCCGTCTGGTTTGCGGAAGTTCGCGATGATGTCGCCGATTGCGCGGGTGGCCACGCGGTTCTGGTCGATGTACGCGATGTTCGTGGCGATGTACTTCGAGAGCAGTTCGGTGGCGGTTTTCGCGTCCTTGAGCGTGGCCATCATCTGCTCGTGGCCGGTCAGGTAGAACGAATCCACAACGGCGCGGACAAGGTCGTCTTTGCTGGGAAAGTAGTAGCCGATGACGCCCTTGGAGATGCGAGCGCGCTCGGCGATCCGCGCGAGGGAAGCATTGGCGAAGCCCAGCTCCGCGATGGTTTCGAGGGCCGCCGCGATGAGTTGCGCCTTGCGGGCCGCTTCGATGAACGTGGGCGCGTCTCGGACGGTTGGGCTAACTTTCGTACGCACGTACGAAAAATAGACCAGACGGACGAAGATCGCAAGCCCTCGGCCGGTCCGGGACTAGATGGACGGCCAGCCCAGCACTTCGGCGAGGAGCGGCTTGTACCGCTCGCCCAGCGCCCGCCAGGCGTCGCGTTCCGAAAGCGCCGGCAACGGCTTCCCATCGAGGTACAGGTCGAGGTCATCCCACCAGGCGTGCCAACCCGCCACGAGCCCCTCTTCCCCCGGCCCCCGGTCCGCGAGCCCGGTCTGAAGGAAGCTGTGGGTGCAACCGCCTGCAGAGGGCCGAATCGTCCACTCGACGATCGAAGTATTCCACGCGTACCGCAGCAACCGGTTCGGTTCGACCGCGACGATGATGCCATCGAGAGCGCCGCTGTTGGTCTTGGCGAAGTCAACGAAGTACTCGCCCCCAACCCTGAGGTCGATCCTCGCGGGGTATTGCATCCAGGCCGTCACCTCCGCCGGGTCAGTGATCGCGCGCCAGAGGCGTTCAGCTGAATGCTTGGAGTTCCGGTCGTAACGGACGGAGTAACAGCGGGTGATCGTGCCGAGGTCGCTCACGGGTTTGCCTCCATGTGGGACTCGAGGTCGTCGAGTTTTGATGACCAGAACTTGCGGTAGCGTTGGAGCCACGTATCTAGCTCGTGGAGCGGGCGAGGGTTCAGCCGGTAAATCCGTGCCTGGCCTTCGGCCGTCGATGTCACGAGCCCGGTCTCCCGAAGGACCTTGAGATGATGGGAGATCGCCGGCTGGGTGAGGTTGAACATGCTGACGACCTCGTTGACGCTCCGCGGACGGACGGCAAGCGACTCCACGATTCGCACACGGACCGGGTCAGCGAGAGCCTGCAATGCATTCACAGACGTTTATATAAACAACAATCAATGTGACGTCAACGACCAGGCATTGGAGAGTTTGTGGTTGAATCCCACTCACCCGAGCCTCGGAGCCCGAAATGACGCCCTACGAACGCATCGACCATGCCATTGACGAAGCCAGCGCCGCGCTGCGCAATCTCAGCCTCGAAATCCACTCGCACCCGGAACTGAACTTCGAGGAGCACCATGCCCACCAGGTGCTCACGGACTACCTGGACGGCGAAGGATTCGAAGTGGTGCGCGGGGCGTACACCATGCCCACCGCATTCAAGGCGGTGGCCGGCAACGGCGGGCCAACGGTCGCGGTCATCTCGGAGTACGACGCGCTGCCCGGCATCGGCCACGCTTGCGGGCACAACCTGATCGCGATCGCCGGCGTGGGCGCGGGCGTGGGTCTCAGGGCGGGCCTCGAAGGCGTCGCGGGCACGGTGGTTATCCTCGGCAGCCCGGCCGAAGAAGGCGGGGCCGGCAAGCAGATCCTGATCGAACAGGGCGCGTTCGCCGGCATTGATGCAGCTCTGATGGCACACCCGGCCCCTGCCGACAGCGCGACCCCGAAGGTCCAGGCGCTGCAGGCGCTCAAGGTGGAGTACTTCGGCCGGAACGCCCATGCGGCGGCGATGCCCTGGAACGGCGTCAACGCCCTCGACGCCCTCGTGTCCGGCTACAACGCGGTTTCGATGCTTCGCCAGCGGATCAAGCCGACTGACCGGGTGCACGGCATCTTCACAGACGCGGGCCTGAAGCCGAACATCATCCCGGACTACACGGCAGCCGATTACTACGTCCGTTCGGCGACGATGGCCGAGCTTTCCGAGCTGAAGGCGAAGGTGCAGGCCGCGCTCGAATCGGGCGGCGCGGCAACGGGCTGCCGGGTTGAGCTGACGTGGGTGGGTCGCGCGTACACCGACCTGGTTTCGAACGACCCGCTGGCTACCCGCTACTGCGCGCACATGGAGGAGCTCGGCCTGCCCGTGGGGAAGATCCCGTGGTTCGGCGCCAGCACGGACATGGGGAACGTGAGCTACGTGGTGCCGACCATCCACCCGATGTTCGGCATCCCGAGCGACCCGATGAACGCGAACCACACCGCGCCGTTTACCGAGGCCGCCGCGACGGAAGAGGCGCACGAGCGCACCATCCGCGTGGCCAAGGCAATGGCCCGCGCGGCCTATGACGCGATCACCCAGCCGGAGTTGCTCGCCTCGATGAAGCGAGACTTCGTTGCGAACGTGCCGGCGCCGGGCGACCCGCTGAGGTAGCCTTCGGGTAGGGAAAATCGGGCACTGCGCGAGGTAGAGTGCTCGCATGACGACTCGGCCAACCGGGCGACAGCGCGGGCGCCCGCCTTACCCACTGCTCACTCCAGCCGAAGAGCGGGTCCTCCAGTTCATCCGCAAGGGCCACACAAACGGCGAAATCGCTGAGCGCCTGGGCGTCAGCCTCGACGCCGTGAAGTACCACGTCTCGAACATGCTCGGGAAGTTGGAGCTCCGCAGCCGGGAAGAGCTCGCGGGCTGGCGCCCCCAGCGCAACCCGCTGGCGCGGCTCTGGGGTGCGATCCCGCTGGCGGTGAAGCTCGGCGCGGGCGGCGCCGTGGCAACGGCGGTGGCTGGCGGCGCGGTGCTTGCCGCGCTCAGCCCCGCCGCGGAGGCGCCGCTCTACGAGGGCGTTGTGACGGTGGGCTACGACGGCCAGCCCGCCAACGGCAGTTCGGAGATGCTCCAAATCTCGGGCGACGGGAGGTACGTCGTCTACGCGTCCTGGGCGAGTAACCTCGTGCCCGACGACCAGGACACGCAGATGGACGTGTTTCGGTTCGACCGTGAGACGAACAAGACTGAGCTGGTGAGCATCGATGAAACAAGTGCTGACGGTGGCGCGGGCTGGCCGCAGGTGTCCAATGACGGCAGGTTCGTCGCCTACAGCTCCGCGGGAAGCGAGGGCCGCCCCCGGGCTGTCGTACGAGATATGAGCACCGGCGCCGCGTCTTTCATCGCGGATGACTTCACCGGCGCGCCGGCGCTCTCGGGAGATGGGCGGTTCCTTTCGACAATGCGAAACGACGAACCGGGGGTGATGTTCCCGAAAGGCACGCTCCTGATTTACGACGTTTATCAGGGTTCGGTGGCCTGGTCAGTGCCGGTCGACAGGGAGGTAGACCCGCTGTTTATCGGGCAAGAGTTCAGGCTCTCCATGGACGGGCGCTGGCTCGCGTTCCTGGCCGGGGAAGTCCCGGGAGCCACGTGCGAGCGGCGAGTGACCTCGATACAGATCAATGGGATCACGAGAGATGTCCCGTTGCGGCGGCCTTTTGTGCACGATCTTGTGACAGGAGAGACGTGGTGTACGCCGATCGGAGACGCCGCCGACATTGCATCCCAGCCCGGGCCGCTCGGCATGTCTGGTAACACGCTCGTGTACGGAATCAGCCGGTGGGAACCGGACAGCCGGATAGTTATCGACAGCCAACTTGCGTTGTACGACATGGGATCTCGCCACGTCCACTATCTGACCAGGGCGGGAGAGCCGTTCTTCGGCACCGACATCGCTCCCGGGGCTGCCAATAACGGACGGATCCTGGCGATTCTGAACAATCCCGCGCAATCCCAGCGAGGCCA
Source organism: Dehalococcoidia bacterium (assembly GCA_046328215.1). GTDB lineage: Bacteria > Chloroflexota > Dehalococcoidia > Tepidiformales > Tepidiformaceae > Amarobacter. The sequence continues at coordinate 45,463 of JAXLXA010000002.1, forward strand.
GGTCAATGGCATCCTGTGGATGGGCGCCGGCAGCGAACGCGAGGTGGTTGAACGACCGGCGCGGTTTGAGGACTGGGGATTGTCACACTCTGAGCCCGTCCTCTCGGAGGACGGCCGCTCCCTGGCCTTCGCCGTGCGCGGTCAGGACCGCACGAGTGGCTCGCAAGTCCAGGACATCTACGTTGTGAGCCGCTGACCGGGGCGCGCCCGCCAGGCTCAGCGCCGGTGTTCGTTGGCGTATTGCTCGCGCAGCCCGTTGAGCTTCGCCCAGGTCTCGCGGGGAACGAGGTCATTGATCGCTTTCGCCACTCGCTCCCAGTCGTCGGCCTGTCTCTCCACAACGGGAGACTCGACGCGGACCGTCCGGCCGCCGGCGACCGCCTGGAGCGAATCGACAGCGCCGCCAGCGGACCCGTCGTCTCGCGATCGCCAATCCGTGGTGAACAGCCCGCGTTTCACCAGTGACTGGTAGACGCCGTCGAGCTCGGCGGGCGTCAGCGAGAAGGATTCTCTCCATTCGGGCGGTGCGTTGAACGAGTAGTCGGGCACCAGGACGATTTCGCCGTGGCCCTCGTGGTCCAGGGTGATGGTGTATTCGTAGTGGCCCGGCGGCGGCAGACTTCCCTCCTGCCAGGTGTACGTCAGCGCGAAGTCGGCCGGGAGCGAAGCGGGCGGTTCTGGTTGGCCGTCGTCGCGTGAGCAGGCGGAGAGCCCGGCGAACGCAAGCAAGGCGCCGACCGCGAGCGCAAGTGCGAACCGCAACGACATGGTCGTGCCTCCACGCAGGCCTGAGCCTGCAAGCGTCCTTTTGCCCCCGCCGGGAGCATACGCCTGTTGGGAAGGGGGTAGCGCTGTGGATCGCTGCGTGGAGAAGGCGACTGGCGGCCGTGTGGCCTGGACTTGCCCGCTCCCTGCCCGGTCGCGGCTCATGGGAGGCCTGTGAGCGAACCCCGACGCGCGACGCTAGACTCCGAGCCGGCGGTCGTTCTCGGCCCAGGCGACGTCGTTTAGCGCCATCAACCCGCCCGAGACCAGCGAGTGTCCGCCGAGGAGGACCGGGATCGGGGCTTCCGCCGCTGCCCTGGTGAAACGGCGAAGGAACGGGTCTTCGATGGCTTCCCAGGCGAGCAGGTCGCTCTGGAAGCGGTCTTCGCGGGAGGGTTCGACGCCGAGGTGGGCTTCGATGACGCGGGTGTCGATGACGGCCCCGTCGCCAAGCTCGGACATGCGCTGGAAGAAGCGCTCGACGCCGACTTCCTCGATCAGAAAGCCAAGCACGCTGCGGGCGCGGTAGCCCGGAGGGGCGGTGGCGAGGCCTCGCTCCTCGGCGAAGAGGCGCACGCGGCAGGCCGTTTCGCGCTCCAGGTACTGCCATGCCTGGCTGCCGCCGACCCGGCCCGCGACGACCACCTGCCTCGTGCGGTCGCAGAGCAGCGGCATGAACATACGGTAGCGCGCTGCCGCGCTGGCCGCCGGGCGCGCGGCCTCCGCCAGCTCTGGCGGCAGCCCCTCCGAGAGCGAGAGGACGGCGAGGTCGCTCGGCGTGTCCAGGTCGAACTGGGTGGCGGTGGTGCGGGGAAGGATGACCGAGGCGAGCCCCGCGTCGTCGCGGAGCTTGCGTGGCAACAGGTTGTCGCGTGCGAAGTCGCCGCAGCGCTCGATGGCGTCGCCGGGCGTCCATGCCGTGAGGTCCGCCGAGAAGAAGTTGTTGGTGACGAAGCGCGGCTCGCGGGACTCGAGCTGTTCGACTACGAGGCGGAACTCGTCAACGCCGAGGAGCGGGACGGAGCCAGAGCCCATGGTCGCGGGCTTCTGCAGGCCGTAGCGCGCGACGATGCCGCGAAGGCGCGCGGCGAACTCGAACGGCTCACCGGGGCGGTCGGCGTCGATGAGGAGGCCGGAGAACGTGGGGGCGAACGTCTCGGGCGCATCGGTGGCGACGATGACCGCTTCGAAGCCGGCGGCGAGCGCCGAGCGGGCGGTGTTGCGGGCGGCGGCGATTCGCGCGGTTGCCAGCATCGTTTCGGCCGGGCCATCGCCGGTGCCGCCGTGGACGATGACGAGGACCGGGCGTTCGAACACGAGTTCAGGTTAGCCGGGCGCGGCGCTGGGCGCATGGCACCGCGGGCGGATGCGCTCTCTATACTATCCGCGTGGTCCAGGCAGACTATCCGGGTTCTATCGCGGGCGAGGAGCTTGAGCTGCGCCCGTGGGCGGATGACCTCGCGGTGCAGATGGCCAACTGGAGCGTACGCGGGTTCCCGTTTCATGCGTTCGACCTCGGCCACCTGAAGGACCCGCTGAAACGCGCGAGCGCAGTAGCCGGGTGCCGGGAGGATGGGCCGCATCGCCATTTCGTCGCGGTGGAAGACGGCATGGCGGTGGGGCGCGTGTCGGTGAACCTGCGGGACCCCGCGGGCTGCTACCTGTGGTCGGTCCACGTGCCGCCGGAACACGAAGGGCGCGGCGTCTGCCGGCGGATGCTGGCGGCGCTGATGGTCTACCTCGAACGCACGAACCCGCGTCCGAGCTTCATCCTGACGACGAACAGCTTCGCGGAGCACGCGCACCGGGCGTACCGGGCGCTGGGCTTCGAGATTGCCGAGACGCGCTGGCACTTCGACCGGGAGATTGCAGAGGCGCTGTGGCGGGTAAGCCCGCGGGAGCGGGAGCCGCTGGCCCGCCACATCCGCTTCCAGAACGGCCGCTGGCAGGTTCGGAGTTTCGTGATGCGGCGGGAGCCGGGCGTGCCGATGATCACGCGGGTGGAGGCGCCGCGGGCGGTGGGGGCGTGATGGGGCGATTGTGGATTGGCGGGGTGGGCTGGCTTCTGGAGTTCGAGTGAGTTCGGCCACCCGCTTACTGCCGTGCGCGGTTCGGACTGAGGACTGAGTCGCCAGAGGTCATCGAATCGTGTGGGTCGGGCGTCGCAGCCGCTCCCTTGCAGTCGCGGCTACGGCCTGGCGGTGGTGTGGGTTCGGCCACCCGCTTACTGCCGTGCGCGGTTCGGATGGGGCGTGCGAGGGCGCGGTCAATGGACCGTGTGGGTTGGGCGTCGCAGCCGCTCCCTTGCGTTCGCGGCTACGGTTTGGTGGTGGTGTGAGTTCGGCCACCCGCTTACTGCCGTGCGCGGTTCGGATGGTGGGCGCGGTCAACGGACCGTGTGGGTTGGGCATCGCAGCGCCCCTTGCGGTCGCGGCTACGGTTTGGGTCGGTGGTGTGAGTTCGGCCACCGCTTACTGCCGTGCGCGGTTCGGATGGTGGGCGAGGTCAACGGACCGTGTGGGTTGGGCATCGCAGCGCTCCCTTGCGGTCGCGGCTACGGTTTGGTGGTGGTGTGAGTTCGGCCACCCGCTTACTGCCGTGCGCGGTTCAGATGGGGGCGTGCGAGGGCGACGGTGATGTTGTCCGGCCCACCTGCTTCGTTGGCCAGTTCGATCAGCCGGCGCGTCGCTTCTCCAGGCTCGTACGCGCCAAGCACGCCGGCGATCGCGGCATCGGCGACCGGTCCGAACAGTCCGTCGCTGCAGGCGAGGAGCGTCTCGCTTTCGGCGAGCGTGAACGGGCCGCGGATGTCGGGGTCCACAGCGAGTTCGAAGCCGATGGTGCGCGTCACGACATTTCGATAGGGGTGGAGCCGAGTTTCCGCGGGGTCGAGCAGGCCCTGTTCGACCTGGTCCTGGACCCACGAGTGGTCGCGGCTGAGCTGGCGGAGGCCGTCCGGGCCGTGGAAGTAGAGCCGGCTGTCGCCGATGTTGAGCCACCAGTATTCGAGCCCGTGGAAGAGGGAGAGGACGAGGGTGGTGGCGGCGCCAACGGCGTTGAGCGTGCGTGCTTCGGCGCGGACCTGCCAGTTGATGCGGCGAACAGCTTCGCGGAGGGCGGCGTCGGGCGCCATGACGGTGAGCAGCGGGCCGAGTTCGACCGCCAGCAGTTCGAGCGTGCGCGAACTGGCCCAGTCGCCGCGGGCGTGACCGCCGAGGCCGTCCGCGACGGCGAGCAGCGTCCAGCCATCGGCGCCGGAGAGACCGCCCGCGAAGTAGGCGTCTTCGTTGCGGCGGCGGTTTCGGCCGATGTCGGAGCGCGCGGAAAGCTCAAGGCGCACGGTGCTTATAGGGTATTCAAACATGTATAGGTAAAGGCTATCGCGGTGGTATCCGTTATGGGTTGAATGATCTAGCAGTGGCGGATGGACCGGCGTAGCGTATTGGGGTGACCGGTAGGAGAGCACAAAGATAGCTGCTCAGGGTGCTCAACCGGCCTCAGGGCGAGACGGCTGGATGCCGTCAGAAGGACAATCGCAAACCCAATGTTGATCCTAGTGTTGTCGTTAGCGGCGGCGTTCCTCGTTGTCGCGCTCATCCTGATTGTCGCCGGGAACATGCTGGTGAACATCGGTGGTGACGAAGTCGGCGTTCTCGAACGGCGTTACCTGGGTAAGGGCCTCCCCGAAGGCCACGTCATCGCCATGCGCGGGGAGATCGGCATCCAGGCGCGCGTGCTCCCTCCGGGCCTGCACCTGCTGCCGCCGTTCCTGTACGCGGTGAAAAAGGACCGCATGATCCTCATCGCGGAGGACGAGCTGGCCCTGATCGAGGCGATCGACGGCCGCCCGCTCGACCCCGGACGCATCTTCGCGCGCCACGTGGAGAGCCACGACAGCTTCCAGGACGGCGAAGCGTTCCTGAGCCGGGGCGGCCAGAAAGGCCCGCAGATCGACGTGCTGCCGCCGGGCAAGTACCGGATCAACACGTACCTCTTCCGGATCAAGTTGGTGAAGGCGGTGCGCATCCCGGCCGGCGCGGTGGGCGTGGTGATCGCGAACGACGGCGAGCCGATGGCGCCCGGCCGCCTGCTCGCGCGGCATACGGCGGGGCACACCGCTTTCCAGGGTGGCGAAGCGTTCCTCGAGAACGGCGGCCAGCGCGGCCCCCAGATCGAGGTCATCCTTCCCGGCCAGTACCGCATCAACACGGACCTGTTCTCGGTGAAGGTGGAACCCGCCGCGATCGTGAAGGCGAACCAGGTTGGGCTCGTGACCGCCCGCGACGGCGAGCCGCTGCCCGAAGGCGAGCTCGTCGCGCGCAGCGTCAGTGGGCACAACGACTTCCAGGACTCGTCCGCGTTCCTCGCGGGCGGCGGCCAGCGCGGCCCGCAGTTCGACTTGCTCAAGCCGGGCACGTACTACATCAACCCGCTGATGTTCGAAGTCTCGCTCGACAACGTTGCGATCATCGAACGCGGCGAAGTCGCCGTGCTCGTCTCCAACGTGGGCGCTGAGCCGGAGACGATGACGCCCGAAGAGCGGCTGGCCAGTGGCCAGGAAGTGTATGTCGTGCCGGCCGGCTTCCGCGGTATCCAGCGTGAAGTGGCCGGCCCGGGTGTCTATTACCTGAACCGCTGGGCCTACATCGCCTACATCGTGCCGACTACGAACCTGACCATCGACTGGGCCGTGGACACAGGGCTCGAATCGGAGAATTCGTCGACGGCAGGCACGATCAGCAGGGCGCAGCTGTTCAACCCGCTTTCGGTCATCAGCCGTGACGGCTTCGAGATGAGCGTGTCGGTGAAGGTGGTCATCCGCGTCCGCCCGGACCAGGCCCCGCTGATGGTGGCGAAGATCGGCTCGATCGAGAACCTCATCGACCACGTGATCCACCCGATGATCGACTCCTCGTTCCGCAACCAGGCTTCGTCTTCGGCGGCGATGAACTTCATGCAGGACCGCGCAGACGAACAGGCGAAGGCGGAAAGCCGCGCGCGAGAAGAGCTGGAGAAGTACCACGTCGAGTGCGTTTCGGTGCTGATTTCGCAAATCGTGCTGCCGCAGGAGCTGATGAGTATCCAGACCCGGCGGGTGATTGCGGCGCAGCAGCAGGAGATGTTCGTCGAGCAGCAGAAGGCCGAGCAGGAGCGCATCGGCACGGAAAACACGCGCGCGCAGGCTGACCAGCAGATCAACCTCGTGACGGCGCAGATTGGCGTCCAGGTGGCGGAGCAAACGCGCCAGAAGACCGTCATCGAGGCGGAGGGCCGTGCCCGCGCGGTCGAACTCGAAGGCGCCGCCGAGGGCTCGAAGATCCTCGCGGTCGGTTCGGCGACGGCGGAGGCGTACGAGAAGCAGGTGGCGGCCGTTGGCCAGGGGAACCTGGCGGGCATCGAAGTCACCAAGACCATCGCTTCTGCCGGGCTCAAGATCACGCCGGACATCCTGGTGGCCGGCGGCGACGGCGAGAACGGCGCCGGCGGAGGCAATGTCTTCTCGGCGTTCATCGCGCAGCTGCTGGCTTCGAACGTGGTGAACCGGACGAACGGCGCGACCCCGAACGGGAACGGTTCGAACCCGCCCGCGCAGCAGTAAGCGAGCCGCTATCCGGCGACTCCTGACATAACCCTGTCAGGACGCATGGTTTACGGTGGTAGTTGGGCCGCAAGCGAGGCTCGACTGAAGCACGAAAGGAAGCAGACATGCAACTCGACGGAAACCTCATCGTCAACCTGAACAGCGAACATCCAGAGGCGCTGGTCGCGTTCTACCGGGAGGTCATTGGTCTGAAGCCGAACGCGATGATGGGCGAATCAGCCTTCATGGCCGCGAACACAGCAGTGGTGTTCGACGGGCACAGCGAACTCAACGGCGGCACGAAGGAGCCTGCGCGGACGATGCTCAACTTCTCCACGGATGACGTGGCGAAGGAGAAGGCGCGGCTCGAGTCGCTCGGTGTGCGATTCCTGGGGCCGCCTTCGAACGAACCGATATCGTTCGCGACGTTCGTGGACCCGGACGGGAACTACGGCCAGATCTTCTCGATGGAGGGCGCGCCGGCGGGCGTGGAGATGTTCGCGCTGATGCGCGAGAGCGAGGACCCGGAGCGGCTGCGGACCTTCCTGCGGGACATCGTTGGGCTTTCGGACGACCACCCGGAGATTGGCAACCCGTTCATCGCGGGCGAGACCTCGATCTACGTGGGCGAGCACAGCGAGGTGAAGGGCCAGGCAAAGGAGCCGGCCCGCGTGCTGCTGAACTTCCCGGTGGCGGACCTCGCGGCCGAGCAGAAGCGGCTCGAAGGGCTCGGCGTGAAGTTCATCCGGACGGCGGGGAAGGAAGCGTGGGGCGGCGTCATCAGCACGTTCGTGGACCCGGACGGGAGCTACTGGCAACTGATGGAGTTCAAGGGGTAGGAGCGTTCTCAACGCCGGGTAGGGAAACCCCAACCCGGCGCCGGGTAGACTGGGCGCATGCCATACAAGCCCACGGGACGGCCGCCGGGCAGGCCGCGCCACCCGGAGCCGCTCACGCCAGCCGAACAGCGGGTCCTCCGCTACCTCCGCCAGGGCAGGACGAATGCCGAGATCGCGGACGCACTCGATGTCTCGCCCGACGCGGTGAAGTACCACGTCTCGAACATGCTGGGGAAGCTCGAACTCGAGAGCCGCGAGCAACTTGCCGCCTGGCGCGAGCCGTCGCCGGTTCTGCGCGCGTGGGCGGCGATGGGCGGGCTCGGGTGGAAGCTCGCCGGCGGCGCGGCCGCACTGGTTGTGGCGACCGGCGTGGGCGTCGGGGGCTGGCTCCTCCTGCGCGGAGACGGTTCTGGGACCGAACCCGCCGACTTGAGCGCCCTGGCAACCGGCGTCCTGAGCATCGGCATCGACGGCCAGCCGGCGAATGGTCCGTCGCTCAGCCCGTCGATCTCCGATGACGGCCGCTTTGTCGCGTTCGAATCCGAAGCCACGAACCTCGTGAAGGACGATACGAATGGCGTCAGTGACATCTTCGTCGTTGACCGGGCCGACCGTTCCATCCGGCGCGTCTCGCTCGCGCCCGGCGGGAAGGAGGCGAACGGCGCCTCGCACCGCCCGGCGATTTCGGGTGACGGCAAGTGGGTCGCGTTCGACTCCGAGGCCAGCAACCTCGTGAAGGACGACGTGAACGGGGAGCTGGACCGGGTGCTGGCTCATGTTTCCGAAGGCTTCTTGGAGTCGTTCGGTGACAACTCGGACGGACGGGACGCGTTCGTCGCCCAGCGCGCGACGTGGGCCGGCAGTGATGTTTTCGTCGTGGAGTTGAAGACAAAGAAGGTGGACATCGTCTCGCTCACTACTTCCGGAGAGCGCGGCGACCTCGGTTCGTTCTGGCCGACAATTTCACGAGATGGCCGATATGTGGCGTTCGAGTCATCGGCGCCGAACCTCGTGGGAGAGGTACGCGCGCGCTTGGCACCGCCCGCGATACTCCGTGTCTCCGGCTTCAGTACCGATGTTTTCGTCCGAGACCGAGACCGCCGGACGACGACGAGGATCTCGATTGGAAACGACGGGACCAAGCCCTTCATGAGCAGCGTTGGGCCGGTCATTACGCCGGACGGCCGATTCCTTTCGTTCGTCTCAGGCGAGCCGGCGCTGGCCGGTCCGCGTCAGAGGCAGATCCTGAGCGGATACGTCTGGAGCAGGGACACTGGGAAGCTGCGCGTCATTCCAGACCCGGAGTTTCCCAGCGGGATGGACTCCGTGTTCGTGGTGGAGTTTTCGCGAATAGCGCTCTCCGCCGACGGTACGACTCTGGCGTATCAGGCGACCTTCGGTCTTTCCAACACGGCCCGGGAGCAGACTGAACTCAGGGGGTGTTTCGCCCAGGTCGCGGGGGAGAACGCCTCGCGCGTGGTGGACTCGACAGCCCCAGAGTGCACCGTATCGGCTGGCGCGAACGCTCCAGCTTTGCTTGACCGGGAAGTGGTATACCCGACCGCGAGCGGCGGCGGGGTCAGGACTTATGCTTTGGACACCAGGCAGACGGCGGTGACAAGCCTTCCCACCGGATTCGATGCGCTCTTTCAGCCGGCCGCCGCGAGCGGTCAGACCGGGAAATGGATTGTGGGCACTTCGGCGTTCGGTGCGTGGTTGGATGCCGATGGGCAACTGCGAGTGCAGGTGGTTGTGTTGGCAAGGTAACAGACATCCTTGACGCTGTGGCACGTGAGTCCGCGCTCCCCATCAGTCGCAGCCCAGACGAAGGGCCACTAACAAACGCGACACTGTTTGTCGCGCATGACCGCTATCCATAAGACGTGGACTCCGTGTACAGGAACTATCAAGGATCGGCGGACGCGACGATAACGGATGGAGCAGCTATCCTGATTCGTCTACGGTGCCCCCGGGATCGCACCGGGCGGGCACACTCACCCCGCCGATTGTCCCGCCGGGGCTATCCCTATCTGGAGTCCAGGTCATGAAAGTCGTCTTTTTTGAAGACGTAGAAGGCACCGCGCAGGTCGGCGAAGTGAAGGACGTGAAGAACGGCTTCGCTCGGAACTTCCTGCTCCCGCGCGGCATCGCCGGTTCCACCTCGCGTGACAACCTGCAGCGGGCGAACTCGCTCGCTCAGAAGGAAGCGCGCCGCCAGGAGAAGCTCGACGCGGAAGCGCGCGGCGTCTCCGGCAAGCTCGATGGCTACACCATCACCATCGAGGCACGCGTCGGCGAGACCGGCCACCTGTTCGGTTCGGTCACGAACCGTGACATCGCCGAGCAACTGACCGCGAAAACCGGCGTCGACGTCGACTCAAAGATCGTCCTCCTCCCGGAGCCGATCCGCGAGATTGGCGAGCGCAAGGTGAGCATCAAGTTCACCCGCAACGTCATCGCCGAAGTCACGGTCGAAGTTGTGCCGGACGAGGCTTCGAAGCCGGTGGTCGAGAAGCTCCTCGCCGAGCGCGCGGCCCAGGCTGAACTCGAAGCCAAGCAGCTCGCCGCGGCCGCGAAGGCTCGCGAAGAGGCCGCCGCCGCCGAAGCCGCTGCCGCCGAAGCAACCGAAGAAGAGTAACCAGGGAAAGGAGGATCCAGGGACCGAGCTCTCGAATACCCCGCGCTTCAGCGCTTCGTGCCCGGTTTCCTCCTTAGCCCATGACCCTCGCGCAACTCGAACGTCTTCCCCCGCATGACATCGAGGCAGAGGAGGCTGTCATTGCCTCCCTCATGGTCGATTCCCAGGCCATGCTCGCTGTCCAGGGCATCGTCAAAGCCGGCGACTTCTTCCGCGAGAAGAACGGCTGGGTGTACGACGCCTGCGTAGCCCTCTGGAACCGCGACGAAGTGGTCAACCAGATCACCGTGGCGCACGAGCTCGCTTCGCGTGACCAACTGCAAGAGGTGGGCGGCCAGACCTTCCTCGCCGACGTCATCCGCCGGCTCCCCACCTCCATCGGTGCCGAGTTCTACGCCCGCATCGTTAAGCGCGACGCGATGTACCGCGGGCTGATCCACGCGGCCACCGGCATCCTGCAGATGGCGTACGAAGCGCCCGCCGATATCGACGGCGTGTTTTCGAAGTCAGAGAACCTGCTCCAGAAGCTGCGCGGCGGCGAAAACTTCCGCGACTTCGTCCACATCCGCCAACTGCTCGATGCCTACCTGGACCAGGACCCGGACGAGATCGAGCGGATCGAGCTCTCGGCCATCCGCACCGGGTTCAGCGACCTGGATACGCTCCTCACCGGTTTGAAGCGCTCCGACCTGGTCATCATCGGCGCCCGCCCGAGCGTTGGTAAGTCGAGCTTCGCGCTTGGCATCGCGCGCAACGCAGCCATCGAGCAGCGCGCGAGTGTCGCCTTCTTCTCGCTCGAAATGTCGTCCGAACAACTGGCAATCCGCCTGCTCTCGGCCGAGTCGGGCGTGGACAGCTCTCGCCTCCGCCTCGGCCAGAACACGGAAATCGAGGAAAGGCGGGTTGTCGCGGCCGCCGCCCGGCTTTCGGAAGCGAACATCTGGTTCGACGATTCGCCGATGCTGACGGCGGCCGAACTCCGGGCGAAGGCGAGGCGGCTCGCCGGTGAATCGAAGCAGCTCGACCTCATCGTCATCGACTACCTCCAGCTCATGCAGGGAGAAAGCCAGACGGGCCGCGAGAACCGCGTGCAGGAGATCAGCTACATCTCGCGGACGCTGAAGGGCCTCGCCCGCGAGCTGGACGTGCCGATCGTGGCGCTGGCGCAGCTGTCCCGCGCCATCGAGAACCGCCACCCACGCACGCCGATGCTCTCGGACTTGCGCGATTCGGGCTCCATCGAGCAGGACGCCGACATCGTCATGTTCCTCAGCCGCGAAGAGCTGTACGTGACACCCGAGCAGTGGGCGCAGCAGCACCCGGACCTGCCCGAGAGCGCCTACCCGAAGGGCGTCGCGCAGGTGAGCGTGGCGAAGCACCGCAACGGCCCGACGGGCAGCGTGGAGCTCCGTTTCCGCGAGCGCCTGGCCAAGTTCGAAGACTGGGTCCTGCGAACCGATGACCTCCCTGACTAGAGAGTCGTGACATGCGAACCGGCCTAGAGGAACTGGATAGCATTCTGTGCGATCTCACTGCCGGCCATTTGGCGTGGTTGGCGGGTCCGTATCGCGCAGGGAAGTCATCGTTGCTCCTCACAGTTGCGCGGGATGTCGCTTTGCGTCAGGGATTGAAAACCCTCGTTGTATCCGGCGATGACTCCATCCGAACCATCACGGATTGGCTGCTTGCAGCAGAGTCCGGCGTACCGAGAGATAGAGTCTCTCAGGCCGTGTTGTCCGAACTCGAAGAAAGAAGGGTCGTTGCCGCAGCTGCACGCCTCGAGAAAGCGGCGCTCCAACTTGAGGACGCTAGGCGGCTCCCCAGAGAATGGCTCACCCTTCGGCTACAATACCTCGCCGAAGGGTTCGAGCCGGACGTGATCTTGATCGACGGCCTCGAAGGCATTATCCCGCAGGATTCTCGCGACATCACAGCTCTTGACCTGAAGCAGCTCGCCCGCCGCCTAGAGTTGGTGGTTATGGTTGCGACCGAGAGCACGCTCGACGCAATCGAACATGCCGATGTCGTGCTCAGGTTGGACCGCGAGACGCTACACGTTGACCTCGACAGGTGGCTTCTCCAGCATCCGGATCTTCCCGAGAGCGCGTTCCCGCAAAATGTCCTCGACCTCGAAGTCATCAAGAACCGGATGGGGCCGCGCGGTAGCCTGTCTCTGCGCATTCGAGAGCGGGTCGGTCGTGTCGAGGAATGGGTCATGCGATCTAATGGATGAGTTCAAGGGCTTCCCCGGCATCGGCAAGGGGACGGTGCTGCCGAACCTGTTCTTCGCGGCCGTGCTGCCGGAGATGCGGACGCCCGGGGCTTTGCTGGCGTTCCTCTGGGTCTCGCGGCTGCTGCAGGAGAAACGTGGCAGCGAGCGCTTCGTGAACGCGGCCGAGGTCTGGGAGCAGCCCGCGGCGCGGGAGAACTTCGAAGCGCTGGCCGGGGGCAAGAAGGGCCTGAAGGCCGGGCTGGCGGAGTGCGTCGAGCTTCGCGCGCTTCTGGCGGTTGGCCTGCGGCGGGCCGGCGGCGAGGATGTGCTCTACTTCAGCAACGACCCGGCTTCGCGGCGCACCGTTGCGCGGGCGAGGGCGGGAGAAATCACGCTCCGGCCCGACAGCATCGTCGTGCCCATCGAGCCGCGAGAACGGCGGCCCGGCATCTTCCGCCTCTACGAGGAGAATATCGGCACCATCACTCCCATCGTGGGCGAGCGGTTGATGGAGGCGCAGGACCGGTACCCGCTGGAGTGGATCGAAGACGCCTTCCGGGAAGCGGCGGAACTGAACGCGCGTAACTGGCGCTACATCGAAACTATCCTCAGGAATTGGGCCGAGGAGGGCCGTCCTCATGAAACGCCTGGGCGAGATTCTCTCGAAGACCGTAAGCGAAAGTACCTCGGAGGCGCGCTCAGGCCGGGAAGTTGAACCCCCGCAGGAAGCTGTCTGCCCGATCTGCAAGGGTGCGGGGTTTGTCCGCCGGTCCCTGCCCGTGGATCACCCACGGTTCGGTAAGGCGGAGCCCTGCGAGTGCGTCCTGAACGAGGACGACCACGTCCGGCGCACGCGCCTCGAGCGGATGAGCAACCTCGGCGCGCTCACTCGTTTCACATTCGAAAACATGGTGCCGACAGGCCGGAACGATGACACCGGCTGGTTCGAGCGGGCGTACGACGCGGCCCGTGAATACGCGGCGAACCCGGCCGGCTGGCTGGTGTTCACCGGAACGTCCGGCAGCGGGAAAACGCACCTCGCCGCCGCCATCGCCAACCAGCGCATCAACGCCGGCGAACCCGCGCTCTTCATGGTCGTGCCAGACCTGCTGGACCACCTGCGCGCGAGCTACGAGCCGGACGAAGACGACATGGGCTTCGAGCAGCTTTTCGACCAGGTGCGGAACACGCCGCTGCTCATCCTCGATGACGTCGACACCGGTTCGGGGAGCCCCTGGGCGCGGGAGAAGCTGTTCCAGATCGTGAACCACCGCTTCAACGCCAGCCTGCCGACCGTGTTCACCACCACAACGCGCCCGCAGCAACTCGATGAGCGGCTCGCGACGCGGCTGCTCGACGAGGGGCTTTCGCGCGTGATGGTGCTCGATGCCGAAGCGCGCGGCGGCTACAGCCAGGTGGGTGGGATGACCCGCGACCGCATCAACGAGCTGCAGTTCCGCAACTTTGACCTGCGCGTGCCGGGACTCCACGCCGAAGAGCGCGAATCCCTCGAATCGGCGTTCCGGGCAGCGATGGCCTTCGGTGACGACCCGCGCGGCTGGTTCGTGCTCCAGGGCGCGAATGGCTGCGGCAAGACGCACCTTGCGGCCGCAATCGCGAACAAGGCGCTTGGCAGCGGCATGGGCGTGTTCTTGGCCGTGGTGCCGGACTTGCTGGACTACCTGCGGGCCTCGTTCGCGCCCGGAAACGAATCACCCTATGACGAGACCTTCGACCGCATCCGCAACGTTGACCTGCTGGTGCTGGATGACCTGGGCGCCCAGAAGGCCTCGGAATGGGCGCAGGAGAAGCTGTACCAGGTGGTGAACTACCGCCACGTCGCCGGGTTGCCGACGGTCGTCACCACGGACCAGTCGCTGGACAAGTTGCAGCAGGCGCACCCGCGCATCGTCTCGCGCATCGCGGACCCGCACGCCGGGACGTTCGTGACCATCCTCGCGCCGCACTACCGGCTTGGCCGCCAGCCAGAAGCACCGGCCGCGCGGCCGGGCGGGCGGGGGCGGCGGTAGTGCCCCCTACCCGGCGACTTCGTAGGATTGCCCCATGACCATGGCCCGCGCGGTCACCTTCCTCGTGCTCTCCGGGCTGATCATGGTCCTGGGCATCGTGCTGATCATTGTCCGGGTGAACGAGGGCCTCCTGGACAGCTCTATTAGCGACCGGGACAGCGGGGCGCGCGTGGGTGACAACGCCGCCACTCCTACCGGCGGCCAGGGTGGCCTTTCGCCGGGCCAGGCTGGCGCAACCGCCACGGCGGCTATTCGCACCGTCACGGCGCTTGCGGGCGGGCGCACGCCCAACACGAACGCGCCGACACCTTCGGGCCGGGACATCACCCAGGTGGCTATCGGAGCGACGACCGAAGTCAACGGCTCCCGCTACACCGTCCACCAGGTGGCGGACCCGGAAGCGCCCGGGCTGTTCACCACGACCACGGGAAATCGGCGCGTGGCGCTGGAAGTCACGCAGCAAGCCGTCGCGAACGACGTGGCCTATAGCTTTGCGAACTTCCGGCTGCGGGACGCGAACGGCCAGGAGCACACCTGGGCGATCACGAACACCAGCCCGCGGTTCGAATCAGGCACGTTGAAGGCCGGCGAATCGAGGCGCGGCTGGATCAGCTTCCAGGTGCCCACCGGCGTGGGCATCGACGCGTTGATCCTGCTCACGCCGGGCCAGGCCGGGGGCACGGCCATCGTGACGCTGAAGTAGGGCCCTCACCCCCGTCCCCTCTCCCGCGCTGCGGGCGAGGGGAGCTAAGCGCGTGGCGAGAACAGTGTGCCGGACGGGACTAGTCGATGCGGATGGCTGAGCGGTGGAAGCGGCGATGATGTCCGGGTCCGGGATGATGGATACCCGCGCGTTCTCCTTGCCCGCGTACTCGAACGCCGAGAGCACGTGGCGGATGCTCTCCATGCACGCCCCGTCCCCTCTCCCGCGCTGCGGGCGAGGGGAGCTAAGCGCCTGGAGAGAACAGTGTGCCGGACGGGACTAGTCGATGCGGATGGCTGAGCGGTGGAACCGGCCGATGATGTCCGGGTCGGGGATGATGGATACCCGCGCGTTCTCCTTGCCCGCGTACTCGAACGCCGAAAGCACGTGGCGGATGCTCTCCAGGCGCGCGGCCCGCTTGTCGTTCGCCTTCACGATGATCCATGGGCTGAAGCTGGTGTGCGTCAGGCTGAACATCCGCTCCTTGTGGCGCGTGTAGTCGTCCCACAGCTCCTGGCCGCGCTCGTCGATCGGGCTCAGCTTCCACTGCTTGAGCGGGTTGTTGCGGCGGGAGTCGAAGCGGGCAGCCTGGACCTCTTTCGAGATGGAGAACCAGAACTTCACGATGTCCACGCCGTCTTCCACGAGCATATGCTCGAACTCGGGGGTCTGGCGCATGAAGCGGTCGTACTGTTCAGGCGTGCAGAAGCCCATGACGGGCTCGACGACGGCGCGGTTGTACCAGGAGCGGTCGAAGAAGACGATTTCGCCGCGATTGGGGAGCTGGCGCATGTAGCGCTGGAAGTACCACTGGCCGGTCTCGTCGTCCGTTGGTTTCGGGAGCGCGACCACGCGCATGGCGCGCGGGTTGAGGTGCTCGGTGAAGCGCCGGATCGTGCCGCCCTTGCCGGCGGCGTCGCGCCCTTCGAACAGGATCGCCAACCGGCGGCCGCTTTCCTGCACCCAGCGCTGCAACTTCACGAGCTCGATTTGCAGGCTCTCCAGCTCGTACTCGTACTGCATCGCCTTCTTCACGCGGCCGACGCTGACATTCTTCGTGCGCAACAGCTGGATGAACTCGCGCGAGGTGTGCAGGTCGCTCAGCTCTTCCTGCAGGACCACCTGGTCCGGGAGGGAGACCCACTTTGTCGAATGGATGGCGTCGGCCATGGCAGCGAGCGTTTCGTCGCTGACGGAGCCGTCTTCGGGGAGCACCGCGCGCAGCACGCTGAGCAACTCCTGCTTCAGGGACGGGGGTGTGCCCGTGCCATTGAGGCCGGCCCCGTTCAGGCCTGGCTCGTGTTTCGTGTCCTTCGGCGCCAGTTGCGTCATGGTTGCTCTCCAACAAACGAATCGGCCGGCCCATTGCGGTACCGACACCAATAGATGACGGCAAGAACTGCGCTAGCGGTAGGATCGTTCGGGCTTTCAGCCTGACCCGGTGGTGCCTATGCGCGATCGGCTCGGTGCCTGGGCGCCCTCCTACCCCGAAGCCAGCCGCCGCTCCAGGTCCTCGAGCGCCGCTTCCACCGCGGGCGTCCGCGGCGCCAGTTCGAGGGCGTTCTTCGCCGCCGTCAGCCGCTTGCGCGACATTTCGCCGGGCAGCGACTCAAGCAGTGCGGCGATCAACTCTTCGCGGCGGCTGGCCACGATCGACGAGGCGATGAACTCGTACAGCTCGCCGCGCGTGGGCGAGTTGAGGAGCCGGAGGACGATGCTCTTCAGCCTGGGGTCCGGCGGCAGCTCGATGATGGCGTCGCACACCGCCATCAACACGCCGTCGTCTTCGGAGCCGGCGAGGCCCGCGAGGATGGGGCGCAAGACATCGAGGTCGATACCCGACAGGCCCTTGAGGGCGGCGGCGGTGACCTCCGGCGTGGGGGCGGCGCCGCTGAGGACGTAGAGCAGCAGCGCGTTCGACTCGCCCGTCGCGGCGAGCACGTTGACGGCAGTGAGGGCTGGTTCGCCGGTCATGGCGCTCGAAGCCGTCAGTGCGTCCTGTTCGTCGCGGCCGAGGACGAGCACGGCTTCCGTGGCGGCGCGGGGCGGGTCGAGCACGGCGAGAAGGGCCAGGCCCGCCGCGCGGATCATTTCGCCGTTGCCCTGGAACGTGCGCTCCGAGGTTGTGCGCGCGCGCATCGCGAGCTCGATGTCGCTGGTGCTGCGCAGTTCCCAGAGGACCTTCAGCACTTCAACGCGGACGTCGCCGCCGGGGTCTTTCTTCGGCCCGTCGGTATCGAAATGACTGTAGAGCTCGCGAAGGACCGGGTGGTCTGCGCTGCGGACGCCTTCGCCGATCGATTCGAGGGCCAGCTTGACGATTTCGGGGTTCGCCTCATCTGCGAGGACTTCGATCGCGAAGTCATGCAGGGCGTTGGGGTCAGCGCGCAGGGCGCGCAGGCGGTCCACGCGGCGGCGGGCCAGCGGGCCAGTGGACGAGGCTCGTTTCACGAGGCCACTCTACCGCGCCAAACGACGAGCCGTGATGCGATTGCCTTGCGGGTCGCTCCCGCGCAACGATGCGACGGTGACCCACTTCTTGCGCGATTCCCACGGACGCCCGGTGGACCTCGAAATCGAAGTGCACACCGCGCGTTCGCCGCAGGAATTGCCCCCGTGCCCGTGGCAATTCCCGGATCCGAGGGGAACCGACGAGCGTGGGTTCATCGGCTTCGGGGCGGACTTCGCGCCGGCGACGATTGTCGCGGCATACCGCGGCGGCATCTTCCCGTGGCCACACAGCGAGGCCGAGTTCGCCTGGTTTTCGCCCGATCCCAGAGCGGTGATCCCGCTGCAGGGGCTACGCATCTCGCAACGCCTCGGCCGGACGTTGCGGAGCGGGCGCTTCCGCTACACCGTGGACGCCGCGTTCGGGCGGGTGATGCGCTCCTGCGCGGCGGGGCGCCCCGAAGGCACCTGGATCACGGACGCGCTGGTCGAGGGGTACTGCCAGCTGCACGCGCTTGGCTGGGCGCACAGCGTCGAAGTTTGGAGCGCGAACGGGCGGTTGGCCGGCGGGCTGTACGGCGTGGCGGTGGGTAGCATGTTCGGCGCCGAATCGATGTTCCACCGCCAAACGGACGCCTCGAAGGCGGCGATGGCGGCACTCGTCCAGCACGCGGCCAGCATCGGCGTGGAGCTCCTGGACGTCCAGGTCCTGACCGAGCACACCGAACGCATGGGCGCGGTCGAGATACCGCGTGCCGAGTACCTGAGGAGGCTGGAGGAGGCGGCTGGCAGGCGTGTGGATTGGACGGATGGAGTCAGCGGGTGAGGGGAGGGAGCGTGGTGGGCTCGCGCGCGGCGACCCGTGCTGGTGTAGGAGCGCAGCGCTTACTGCGTGCGCGCCTCGGATTTGCAGGCGGAAGGGCGTGTGGATTGGATGGGTGGAGGCAGCGGGTGAGGGGAGGGAGCGTGATGGCTCGCGCGGGGCGACCCGTGCTGGTTTAGGAGCGCAGCGCTTACTGCGTGCGCGCCTCGGATTTGCAGACGGAAGGGCGGGTGGGGTGGAGGGTGGGAGTCAGCGGGTGAGGGCAGGGAGCGTGGTGGCTCGCGCGCGGCGACCCGTGCTGGTTTGCGAGCGCAGCGCTTACTGCGTGCGCGCCTCGGATTTGCAGATCGCGAGGATCGAGGCCGGTGGCCCTGGCGATTCCAGCTGAGCATCTGGGTTCCAGTGAGTTCGATTCATCGACCGCGAAGACATAGTCCGTCCGGCCGTCACGCAGCACGAAAGACGCTAGCGATGATCCACTCTTCCACCGGTTCGCCGTGTTCCAGACGGTCAGCGATTACGCGGAGTGCGAGGGCCTGCGCCGACTGAACCGCTTCGTCCCGGCCTTTGCCGTACGCAAGTACCCCGGGCAGATCGACGACTTCGGCAATCCAGCGGCCGTCGTCCTCAAGTTCGGCTTCAATGATGAGCTTCATCGACTGGCAGTATACAACCGGCGGCTGCTACTCGATTTCGACGATCATCTCGATTTCGACGGTGATGTTGCGCGGTAGTGCGGCCATGCCGACGGCTGACCGCGCGTGCCGCCCGCGTTCGCCGAAGATGTCGACCAGGAGATCGCTTGCGCCGTTGATGACTTCCGGCTGACGGGTGAAGTCCGGCGCGCAGTTCACCATCCCAAGCAGCTTCACGATGCGCTTCACCCGGTCCAGTGACCCGATTTCGAGGCGAAGGTTCGCCAGCAGCGAAAGCATGGTCAGCCGGGCGGCTTCGTAACCGTCTTCGAGCGTCGCGTCCACGCCGACCTTGCCGGTCATGATCGAACCGTCCGGACGGTACGGGCCGGTGCCGGATAGAAAGACAAGGTTGGCGGTGGTGACGGCGCTGACGTAGTTCGCTTGTGGCGGCCGCGGGTTTTCCAGTGTGATTCCGAGTTCCTTCAGGCGATCGTCGATGGTCATGCGGTTTCCTCCCTGGCGCTGTGCGAATCGTATCGGCTTTCGCCCTCGGCCATTGCGCGCCCCTGCTCCCGCGGTGATCCCACTATCCAGCAGCGGGAGTTCCCGCATTCGTACGTGAAGCATCCGAATTCTCGGTTCGCTCTCAGACTTCTGCCCTATTCCGGAAGAAGCGAGACGACCGTCCGCCATCACAGATTCAGGGAGGAAGAACCTCAAAGATGCAGATCAACGCAACGCAGGGGAACGGAAGCGCACACGCCGCCGGCATGCGGCGCAACGGGCCCCCTCCAATGTCGGAGGAACAACGCGAGAAGTTCCTCGACGCCGCATCCAGCGCCCTCGGCATGTCGTCCGATGACTTGAAGGCGGAACTCGACTCCGGCAAGCGGCTGGACGAAATCGCCAAAGACAAGGGCGTCTCGGAGGACGACCTGCGGGCTGCCCTCGACAAGGCGCTCGGCAGGCCGGAACGCGGCGGCCAGCACGGCCCTCGGATGGACGGACAATCAGCGCAAATGGTGCAGGAGGTGTTGAGCTCAGTCGCTGACAAGCTCGGTGTCTCGGGCGAAGCGCTCTCCGGTGTGAAGTCCGGGGCTGACCTCCGGGATCTGGCGAGCAAGGCCGGGATTTCGGAGGAGCAATTGGCCGGCATTCTCGAAGACGCCTTCTCGACGTTGATGCCCTACGGCCCGAACGGCACGCAGGACGGCGGCAACTGGGGCGCCATGGCGTCGCAGGTCGACAAGGTGGCCTGACGCCGTGAGCGGGGCCGGGCGCGCCAACCATGGCCGCCCGGTCCCGTCTCTTCGGCACCAGCGACCGATCCCACTCTCTCACGGCCGGAGCACACTGGCGCCAGACCACCTCAAGGAGGTCCACCGTGACCAGGGTTCTCGTCGTCTATGGGACCGGAGAGGGGCATACCGCCCACGTCGCCCAGGCCCTTGCCGCCAGGCTTCGCGACCGCGGAGCGTCGACGTATATCGCTGACCTGGAGGAAGAATCCCCCGATGTTTCGGGCTTCGACGGCGTGGCCGTCGGCGGCTCGGTGCACGCCGGGAAGTTCCAGTCCGAAGTCCGGGAGTACGTGAAGGAGCACGCCGATTGGCTAAACGGCTCTCCGGCATGGTTCTTCGGCGTCAGCCTTTCGCAGGCGGGAAGGCGTGCGCCGATCGACCCGGAGAACGCGAAGAAGCAGATCGACGGGCTCTTCGAGGAGACGGGCTGGACACCACGGGGCGTCCTCAGCGTGGGCGGGGCGTTGAAGTACCGGGAGTACAACTTCTTCAAGCGCTCGCTGATGAAGCACGTCGCGGCCAACGCCGGCGAGGATACCGATACCACCCGCGACTGGGACTACACGAACTGGCAGCAGGTTGACGCGTTCGCGGACCAGATCTGGGAGGCAGTCGCGCCGGTGGCCGCGGGGCATTGATGCGATAGCCGGCGAATCTTGGACTGGGGCGGCGGGCCATCCTACGATGCCGCCACTATGGCAACGTTTCGCATTCTGCTCACCCCCGGCGACGGCATCGGGCCGGAAGTCCTCGAAGAGTCGTTGAAGGTGCTCTCCCGCGTGGAGAAGCGCTTCAACCATGAGTTCCAGTACGAGGAAGAAGTCATCGGCGGCGCGTCGATCGACAAGCACGGCGTGGCTCTGCGGCCAGAGGTCATCGCGAAGGCGAAGGCGTCGGCGGCAGTGCTGTTCGGCGCCGTCGGCGGCCCGAAATGGGATAACCCGAAGGCCACGGTGCGCCCGGAAGATGCCATCCTCGGGATGCGGAAGCAGCTCGGGCTGTTTGCCAACCTCCGGCCGGTGAAGATCCACCCGGAAATGATCGGCGAGAGCACGCTGAAGCCAGACGTGCTGGACGGCGTGGACATGGTGGTCATCCGCGAATTGACCGGGGGCCTCTACTTCGGGCGGCCGCAGAAGCGATGGGAGAACACGCGCGGCCGCCAGGGCGTCGATACCCTCCGTTACAGCGAAAAGGAAGTCGAACGCGTCTGCCACGTTGCCTTCCAGCTGGCCCGGCAGCGGAAGAAGAAAGTCACTAGCGTCGATAAGGCGAACGTGTTGCGGACCGGGCAGCTCTGGCGCGAAATCGCCACGGAAGTGGGTAAGCAGTACCCGGACGTGACACTCGAGCACATCCTCGTCGATGCCTGTGCGATGTACCTGGTACGGCGGCCGGCGAGCTTCGACGTCATCGTGACGGAGAACATGTTCGGCGACATCCTCACCGACGAGGCGGCGATGCTGGCGGGCTCGATGGGCATGATGCCGTCAGCGAGCCTCGGAAAGCGGAACAAGGACGGCACCGGGATCGGGCTGTACGAGCCGATCCACGGGAGTGCCCCGGACATAACGGGACAGAAGAAAGCGAACCCGCTGGCCATGATCCTGAGCGCCGCGATGATGTTGCGCCTCTCGCTCGGCCTGGAAGCCGAGGCCGCCGCGATCGAGGAAGCCGTCGACGCCGTCATCAAGGCCGGCTATCGCACGCCGGACATCGCGGGCAAGGGCGCCAGGCTCGTCGACACGGTGAAGATGGGGAGCCTGGTGGCGGAACGAGTGTAGTGGTGACGGTTCGGGACTTGCTCCGATGACTGAATACACCGTCATTCTCGAACGAGGCGACCGAAACTGGGGCGCGTACGTGCCTGACTTGCCGGGCTGCATCGCCACCGGCAAGACCCGGGAAGAGACAGAGAGGCTCATCCGGGAGGCGATCGAACTGCACATCTCGCTTCTGCGCGAAGACGGCGACCCTGTCCCGCCACCCGCGAGCGAAGCAATCCGCCTCGCAGTCAGCGCCTGATCCGGACCTCGCTCACTCGACGGTGATCGTCCCGGTCATCTCCACTTCGTGGACGTCGCAGCGGAAGAGGTACTTGCCGGCGGTAGCCGGTACGTCCCACTCGAGGGATGTCTCCTTGCCACCGTTGACGATTTCCGTCATCCAGGGGCTCTCGCGGTAAATCCCGCGCTCCGATGCGATATGGAGGTTGTGCGGGAGGATGCCCACGTTCGGCAGGTCAAAGGTCACTTTCGTCCCGGCCTTCACGGTCACTTCGTTCGGCTTGAAGTAGTTGTCGAACATCTTGAGCGTGATGTGGCCGGGCTTGTCGCCGCCGTCTGATCCGCCGTCCGAATCCGAACCGCAGGCGACGGCAAGCAGCGGCAAGGCGAGGAGGGCGAACATGAGGAACAGGCGATTCATGGCGTGCTTCCTTCGCGTTTGCATGGACGCCCGTCCATTGCAGCACGGATATCCGCGCCAGGAGACGGTCGAACGGGCAACCCTGAACGGCTTTTCGGGAAAAGTGGTGCAGCGAGTGTCACGCATATGCGGAAGCCGGGCCGCGCGGCCCGGCTTCCCCCAATCCTCGTCCGAGGGTTACTGCACCGTGATGGTGCCCGTCATCTCTGTCGGGTGAATATCGCAGCGGAACTTGTAGGTCCCCGTCTGCGACGGCACTTTCCACTCGATCATCCCGCTCTTGCCCGCGTTGATGATCTCCGGGTTGGTGACCACGCCGGGCTGCGCGTCGTAGTTCCCGTCGAGCGTGGCGATGCGCATGTTGTGCGGGACCTTGCCCACGTTCACCGCATCGAACATCACCGAGTCTCCCGCCTTGACGGCGATCGCCTTCGGGTCGAAGGAGTTGTCCTTCATCGTGACCTTGATGGTGCCCGTCGAGACTGCCGGCGGGGTCGCCGGGGCGGACATGTCGTGGCCGCTCGCGGCCGCGGCGGCTGCCGCGCCGCCCGGGACGTTGAATATGTCAGGGTTGGCGTCACCTGTGACCGTCAGGGTGCCGGCGGCGCCCTTTGCAACACGCCCGAGGGCATGGTCAACGAGCTTGTAGTCGCCGGGGACAGTCACTTTGAACTCGACGATGGTCGCGCCGCCCGGGGGGACGCTGATGGTCTGGACGCCCTTCACGGGCGCCGATTCGAGGGTGCCCCAGGCCCACGCCTTGTCGAAGATCTCGCCGATGACGTGGAAACTGGAGGTCAGGTTCGGGCCGCCGTCGACGAAATAGATTCGGACGGTGTCGCCAACCTTGGCCTTGAGTGCCTTGTCGGCGATCAGGCCCTTGGTGTGGCCGTTGAACACGACGTACGTGGGCTGCTCGGCGAGCAGCTTGTTCATGTCCAGCTCTTGCAGGCCCGTCGCGCCGGTCTCGCCGTTCGTGTACAGGTCGCTCTGGCCGACGTAGAACTCGTGGTCCACCGTCGGAAGGCCCTCACGCGGTTCGATCAGGATGCCGCCGTACATGCCGTTCGCGATGTGGTCGGCGACGAGGCCGGCGGCGCAGTGGTACGTGAAGAGGCCGGCCGCCTCCGCCTTGAACGAAAAGGACTTCGTCTCACCGGGCGCCACAGTGGATGCTCCGGCGCCGCCGCCCGGCCCGTTGACGGCGTGCAGGTCGATGTTGTGGGTGACGGTGCTGGAGCCGTTGTTCGTGAGGAAGACCTCGACGGTATCGCCCTGGTGGGCCCGGATCATCGGCCCGGGAACGGTGCCGTTGAACGTCCAGGTCTTGTAGGTGACGCCCGGGGCGATCTCTTGTTCGACTTCCTTCGCCTCCAGGTGGACGACGACGTGGGACTCGGTGCGCGGCAGCGCCGCCGGCACGTTGGGCGGAGCGAGGAGTTTCGCCTCGACGGTTGGCATGGCGGGGTCTGAACAGGCAACGCTCAGGATGGCCCCGAGGGCGACGAGGGCGAACACGAGGCTCGTCCTCACGGCAGTGCGAAGTGGCATGGCTGCACTCCCTTTCTGGATCTGGCTCACATCAAACCTGCACCAGCATCCTTAAAGCCGTGACCTTAGTCACGCCTAATGCTTCGATGCGGGTTCGCCCGTAAATGATAGGGTTCGCCCCACGATCCACGCCTGACATGGCCATCCCGGTAACGCGATTTGGACGGGAGTGGTAAGATACGCGGGCTGTATACAATCTCGCAGGAGCCACAACCCGTGTCCGAGACCATTGCCCGAGGCCTTGAAGGCGTCAACGTAACCGCGACCAAGCTCTGCCGCATTGACGGCATCAAAGGCGAGCTCATCTATTCCGGCTACGACATCTTCGACCTGGCCGAGCACTCCACCTTCGAAGAGGTCGCCTTCCTTCTCTGGAACCTTCGCCTCCCCGACGCGAACGAACTGGCGACGCTCAAGTCCACGCTCCTCTCCGAGCGCAATCTTTCGGACCTCAATCAGCGGATCCTGGCCGAAATCGTTGGCCAGATCCGGCCGATGCGTGCCCTCGAAATGGCCGTCATCATCGCCGGCGCGCTGGACCCCGCCTCGAGCGACCTCACGAATGCCCAGCTCAAGAAGACGGCGGCGCGCCTGACCGCCATCATGCCGACGGTGCTCGCGACCTTCCATCGCCTGCGCCAGGGCCTCCAGCCGGTGGCCCCGCGGGATGACCTGGGCCACTCCGCCAACTTCCTCTGGATGCTCAACGGCAAGGAGCCGAACGCGCTGGAACAGCGCGTCTTCGATGTCGCGATGATCCTGCATGCCGAGCACGAGATGAACGCCTCGACGTTTTCCGCGCTGGTCACCGCCTCCACGTTGAGCGACATGTACAGCGCGATTGCATCGGCCATCGGGACGCTCAAGGGGCCGCTCCATGGTGGCGCCAACGAGGCCGTGTACAAGCTGGTCGAGGCCATCGGCACGGAGCAGAACATCGCTTCCCACGTCGAGGCGCTGCTGGCCCGCGGCGAACGGGTCATGGGTATCGGCCACCGCGTCTACAAGACCACGGACCCGCGCGCCATCATCCTTGAGAAGCTCGGCTACGAACTCGCCGAGACCTCGCCGGACCGGAAGTACTTCGACCTCAGCCTGAAACTGCGCGACTACCTGGCCCGCAAACTCGAAGGCAAGCCGCTCTACCCGAACGTCGACTTCTTCAGCGCCTCGGTCTACAAGATGCTGGGCATCCCGAGTGACCTGTACACGCCGATCTTCGCGATGTCACGCATCACCGGCTGGACCGCCCACCTGCTGGAGCAGTACGCGGACAACCGCCTCGTGCGCCCGAACGCGCTCTACGAAGGCGCCAGCAACCGGCAGTACATGCCAGTCGACAAGCGCTAAGCGCGCGGTTCACCTTCCTCAACCACCAGGGCCGGCTTTGTCCGGCCCCTGGTGTTCTGGAGGGGTAGGGACATCGCCTGGACCGCTGCCTATGGTGTCTCCCAGCGACACCAGCGAGGGCGTCATGGACCACCAGGGACTCGACAACGCAGAACAGTGCCTCACTCCGCGGGAGCGCGACGTGGTCGCCCTCGCGCGGCGCGGTTATACGAACAGCGAGATAGCCGGACAGCTCGGCATCACCCGCAACGCCGTGCGGTACCACCTCAAAGAGATCCATTCGAAGCTTGGCACCGGCGGCGAGCGAAACCGCCTGGAGCACGGGTGGCGGCGCGCTCTTGCGCTGCTCGCGCTGCCGCTGGGCAAAACGGCCTCCACAATGACCATCGCCGCCGTGGCGACCGCGCTCGTGGGCGGCGCGTACGCGGCCTACCGCATTGTGCCGCGAGAGGACGCGATCGCCGCGCCCGCACGATTCGAGGGGACCGTCATCGTGGATGGCACTCCTCAGCCGTCCATCATCGTCGAGCTGTCGCCGGGAGACGGCAGCATCGTCTCGGCTGCTTCGACGCAAAGCCCGGACCAGCTGAATCCCTCGGGAGTCTGCGTCCGCGTGCGGTTCGTTGGGACGCCCGAGACGGGCCGCTGGTTCAGGCTATTCGTGGACGGCACGGATGTCACGGCTCAATCCGTCTGGAAGGTCCCCCATACGTCCCAAACGGAGACAGGCACCCTCTGTTACGCCCCGGAAGCGGGCCTCCCGGTGGGCAGGCGCACGGCCGAGCTCCGCGTCCAGGATCCGAACATCCCGGGTGGCGTCGCCCGTGAGACCGCCCGATGGAGCTTCACCGTCGCGCCGTGATGCGCCTTAGAACACGCTGCGGTGGTCGTCCTCTTCGGCGCGTCGCTTCTGGGTTAGGCCTTCGTCGGAAATGCCTTTACCTGGGAGTAGGGTGTTTGCTGTCAAGGCACGTTAGTGTGCGTGAATGGAACCTGTCCGCCTCACGCCTCGGCAGCATGAGGTGCTCGAACTGTTGGCGAAGCGAAGAAGCAACCAGGAAATTGCCGACAAACTGGGTATCTCGCTTGACGGCGCCAAGTGGCACGTGCGTGAGGTGCTGCAGATCTACGGGGTGGGTAGCCGCGAGGAAGCGGCTGAGCGCTTCCGCATTGAGCACGGCCTCCCGCGGCGGCTCTGGCGGATGACCTGGAGCGCGGTCAACGTGGCACTCGTGCTGGGGGCCGCGGTGCTGGCGCTGGTCGTCGCCGCCGTCCTCATCGGCGTGAACCTCCGCGGCGACGAGGAGCAGCCGGCTGCGAACGTTTCCCCGGCAGCCTCGGCAACATCTGCCACGGTCCCGACATCGACCACGACCCCGGGAGCCACGGTGTCCGCGCCCTCGCGAGCAACCGGCCAGGCCTTCCTCGATTCGGTGACGTCCCGGCTTGAATCCGGCGTGCCGATCGGACGGACCGACCTGGCAGGGCAAAATCTGCCCTGCCTGAACAAGTCGTTCCTGGGTGACACCAACCCGGGCTGCCCGAGCGGTGCGGCGGACGGCACCCTGGTGCTCTCGATCATCACGTTCGCCTGCGAGATCGAATGGATCGCGCTGACGCCTGATCTGCGACTGACCACCATCGCAGGAGACCGTCTGGCACTCGATTCCGTGCTGCTCGGCGGCGCAGTCTACACGCGGCCGCCAGCGGTGAACGCCACACCCGACTACTGGATGCTGTTCAAGAGCGTGGGCGCGAACTTGCCTGCGGGCTTCGCCGTCGCGGTGAAGGACGGCAAAGTCGTCTCGTGGGGCCGTAGCTGTGGGGATTTCGAATCGCTGGAGGACCGCTTAGGCGCGGGCGCGGCGGGAACCCTGCCGTTCTCGCCCTAAAACACGCTGCGGTGGTCGTCCTCTTCGGCGCGTCGCTTCTGGGTTAGGCCTTCGTCGCCTTCGAGCTTTGCTTCTTCGGCGCGGATGGCTTCCTCTTCCTCGCGGCGTTCGCGCTCCTCCGCGTTTTCCGCGACGAGTGCGCCGCTCACGTCGACTTCGAAGGCGGCGTCAATCGGTTCGCCGATGACCGCATAGCGCGTGCCGCCGATGAAGGTGAGCGGGCTGTGTTCGCGGTCCTTGAGCAGCCACTGCTGGGCATACGCTTCGTCGTCCGCCTGCACCTTCACCACGTTCCCGACGAAGAGCGAGTGGTCTCCAAGGCGGATGACGTCTTGCAAAGTGCACTCGATCCAGGCGAGGCAGCCTTCGATCAGCGGCGCATCGATCGAGAGCGGGCTGAAGAGGCTGAGCCCCGACGACTCCAGCTTGTTGTTGTTCAGGCCCGACTGCGAGCCGAGGAACGCGGTCTGCTTCACGAGCGATGGCCCGGGGATGTTGATCGCGAAGCCGTCGCTGAAGCGGATGAGGTCGGCGGTGTGGCGGTTGGGATGGACCACGATGCCGACCGTTGGCGGCTGCATGGAGACCGGCGCGCACCAGGCGATGGGGGCGGCATTCGAGATGCCCCGCCACGAGGTGGTGACGATCGCGACGGGGCCCGGATTCAGCATCCGGCGGGCATCGGTGGGGTCGCAGAGTCGGCGCATGTTCGGCGAAACAACCAGAAGGCCGGGGAGTCCCGGCCTTCGTGTAGATGTGCTGAGTGTAGCAGCCTAGTGGCGGCCGTTGCCGTTCGCGGACATCCGGCGCCAGCGCAGGAAGTTCCAGTAGGCCAGCAGTTCCGGCAGATCCTCCGGGTGCTTTTCGAGCTCGCCAATCAGTTCGGCGATGTCGCTGTCCTTGACGTAGAGCATGTCGCCGTCGTCGCCGAGGAAGTAGTGCAGCGGGCGATTGAGGATGCGGGCGACGCTGAGGAGCATATCGATGCCCACGGAACGCTGTCCGGCCTCATACAGGCTGATCGCGCTCTGGGTGGTGTTGAGAGACTGGGCGAGCTGGCCCTGGCTCATTCCTGCGTCGCGGCGCGCAGTTCGGATGCGGTTTCCGAGGCTCGCCGAGACAGGCGCCTTTCCGCTTTCGGACGTGGCTTTCATCATGTTGGCTTTTTGACTCCGAGGTCGGTCTGTACGTCTACCCGGTATTCCGCCTACGGGGTTTGGCAATGCCAACTCAAGGTACGGACGCCCAGCGTTCGGGTCAATGCAGCCCTCCCTTCGTTGATGATTTCGCAATATAGGATTTACCCGGGGTCAGTACCCAAGGTCCGGTCGGGCGAGATTGAGGAGCTTTTCGCCCTTGATGTACCGCTTCAGGTTCTCGACGAACAATGCCGCCGCCGTGCCGTCCCGCCGATCCGAACTGCCGGACGTGTGCGGCGTGATGAGCACGTTTGGCAGGTCCCAGAGGGCGCTTTCCGGATTGAGCGGCTCAGGCGTGGTGACGTCGAGCGCCGCGCCCGCCAGCCTGCCCTCGCGGAGCGCCGCGATCAGGGCGTCCTGGTCTATGACCGGGCCGCGAGCGATGTTCAGGATGTGCGCGGTTGGCTTCATCGCCCGCAGCGCCGCGTCGTCGATCAGCCCGGTTGTCTCGTCAGTCAGCGGTACGCAGAGCACGACGAAATCCGACTGCGCCAGCAAGTCGTGCAGGCGCGAATAGGGGATGAGCTCGTCGCAGTCCGGGTCGCTGCCTTCGACGGTGCGGCGGGAGGCGACGACGCGCATGCCAAGCGCCCGTGCCCGCACCGCCGTCGCGCGGCCAATGGCCCCGAGGCCGACAATCCCGCAGGTCTTGCCTTCGATGGCCGTCGCGCCACGGATGCGGAGCCATTCGTGCCGGCCCTGGTGCTGGACGTAGCCGGGGAACCGCTTGGCAAGGGCGAACATGGCGCCGATGCACCATTCCGCGATCGGCGCCGCCGCGAGGCCTGAGCCGTTCGTCACCATGAAGCCGCGCTGCAAGACGCCCTGGCGGTGGAGCCGTTCCAGTCCCGCGTTCATCACCTGCAGCCAGCGGAGGTTGGGCGCCGCGTCGAAGTACTCCGTGGTCAGGCGGTTGGAACCGGCGATGACTTCCGCGCTCCGGAGGCCCGCGAGCACGGTGGCTTTCGCCTCGCCCTCGGGCATGGCGGCTCCGAAGTGCTCCGCAAGGTTGATGAGCTCGATGCGCGGGTCAACGGCGCGGATGGCATCGAGTCCCGCCTCATCGAAGCGTACGGTCAGGGCGATGGTGAGCGGCTGCGGCAACTGCGGCCTCCGGAGAGAAGTGCGGCAATCGTAGCCAGCCGCGCGCGTGTAGGGCATAAACCGGTGCGTGCCTATACTGGCCCCATGGCGGAACAACACGACCTCGAACTGCCGTCCTCGGACGAGGAGGCCACGCGCAGCCTCGGCGAGCGGCTCGGCCGACAGTTGAAGCGCGGCGATGTGGTCCTTCTCAGCGGCGAGCTTGGCGCCGGCAAGACCTGCCTGACGCAGGGCATCGGCCGGGGGCTCGCCTGCGGCGGCCAGGTGAACAGCCCTTCCTTCGTGCTGATGAACGAGTATCCGGGCCGCGAAACGCTCTACCACGTCGATCTCTACCGGATCGAAGACGTTGAGGACCTCGACGAACTGGGCCTCTGGGACTACGCGGAGAAGGGCGTGCTCGTCATCGAGTGGCCGGAGCGCGGCGCCGAGATCCTGCCCGGGGATGGGCTCGTCGTTGAACTCCGTCCCGGCGCCCTGGGCCCGCGCAGCCGCACGCTGCGATTCATCCCGCGCGGCCCCCGCGGCGAAGAGCTCGTGGCTTCGCTCGGCGCGGCGTGAGCACGATCCTCTGCATCGACACGGCATCGGACGCGTTCGCCCTGGCTGTGGACCGCGACGGCGCTGTGAATTCGGTTGAAATCCCCGGCGGTCACGACCACTCACGCCTCCTCCTCCCCTCCATCCGCGACTTCCTTGGCGAAGATCGGCCTGACGGGATCCTGGTGGTCATCGGCCCCGGCGCGTACGCGGGGATTCGCGTGGGCATCGCCACGGCGGAGGGGCTCTCGATAGCGTTGGGCGTGCCCGTGTATTCCATCGGAACGCTTGAGGCGGCGGCACTGGCCGCGGGCCTTCAACGCGCCACGGTCATCCATCCGGCGGGGCGAGGGCAGTTCGCGCTGCAGGAGTTTCGCGGCGGCCAGTCTGTCGCCGGGCCTGTGCTCGGCGGGCCGGAAGCGCTCGCCGGTCAGAAGCTGGCCGGCGAAGGCGCGGGCGAACTCGGCGGGCGCGACGTTGGCCCCCGCGAACGCTGCGAAGCCGCGCTGCGCGACCGCGCGCCGAAAATTCGCGCCGGCACGCTGGAACCCGGCGCCGAAGCGTTTTACCTTCGCGAGCCCAGCATCACGCTTTCCCGCCGCCAGCAAGCGGCATCCTGAATCACCCTGGAGTTACCCACATGGCAGTCGAACGAACCCTGTTCCTCGTGAAGCCCGACGCTGTCCAGCGCGGCCTGGCCGGCGAGATTATCAAGCGGCTGGAGAGCCGTGGCCTGAAAATCGTTGGCCTGAAGCTCATGCAGGTCTCCCGCGCAACGGCGGAGAAGCACTACGGCGAGCACAAGGGCAAGCCGTTCTTCGAAGGGCTTGTCTCGTTCATCACGAGCTCGCCGATCGTTGCGGTCGTGTTCGAAGGGACGAACGCCATCGAAATCGTGCGGGCTACGAACGGCGCCACGAACCCGCTGAAAGCGGCGCCGGGTACCGTACGCGCGGACTTCGGGCTGGAGATGGGCCGCAACCTGGTGCACGCCAGCGACAGCCCCCAGAGCGCTGCCCGCGAGATCAAGATCTTCTTCAAGCCGGCCGAGATCATCGACTGGAAGCGCGACACCGACGCCTGGATCTACGAGTAAGACGAAGGAGACCCCGGGCGCGCCACTCCGCACGTTGCGTGACACGCCTTTACAATCCGGCGCGAACGGAGGTTGGATTCAATGGCAGGAAGACTCGACGGCAAGGTCGCGATGCTGACGGGCGGGGCGAGCGGCATCGGCCGCTCGTGCGCGCTGCGCTTCGCGAGCGAGGGCGCGAGCGTGGTCATCGGTGACCTGGACGAGAAACGGGGCGCGGAGACCGTGGCCGAAATCGTCGCCGCGGGTGGCCAGGCTGCGTTTCGCCGGACGGACACCAGCGTCGAGGCGGACTGCGAGGATCTGGCCGAGGAGTGCGTCCGCCGTTTCGGCCGCCTGGACGTGTTGGTGGCCGCGGCCGGCATTTCGCACGCGCTCTACGTCAGTGGCGCCGAGCCTACCGAGGCGCGCGCCGACCGCGCCGCCACTGGCGTGATGACGACGCCGACCGAGTACTGGGAAAAAGTCCTGAACGTGAACCTGACGGGCGTGATGATGACCGACCGCGCGGCGGCGCGGCGGATGATGCGGACAGGCGGCGGCTCGATCGTCAATATCGCCAGCGGCGCGGCCAAGATCCCGATCGCGGGTCAGGCGGATTACTGCGTTTCGAAAGCCGGCGTTTGGATGCTGACGAAGGTCTTCGCGCTGGAAATCGCGCGCGAGAACATCCGCGTCAACGCCATCGGGCCAGGGATCATCGATACGCCGATGACGGCCGGCTTGCGCGCAAACGAAGAATTCAGCCGGCGGCTCGCGCAAAGCATCCCGTTGAAACGATTAGGCCAGCCCGAGGACATCGCGAACGCCGCGCTCTTCCTGGCCAGCGATGAAAGCAGCTACTTCACCGGCGAAATCCTCTTCCCGGTCGGCGGGACGTTCACCGGCTGACGTTACTTCGCTGAAAGCTGCCCTTCGATCAGGCGCAGGCCGAACTCCACGCCAATGAGCAGCGCGTCTTCGTCGATCACGAAGGCGGGGTCGTGGTGGCGCCCGGCGATGCCCTTCGCCTCGTTTCGCGCGCCGAGCCAGAAGTAGCAGCCGGGCCGCTGTTCGAGGAACACGCCCATGTCCTCGGCGCCCATGCTCGGGGCAGCGAGGATCTTGTTCGCCCCGAAATAGCCCACCCCCTGTTCGCGCACGAAGGCGGCGATAGCCGGGTCGTTGACCAGCGGTGGGCAGCTCGTCTGGTGGTCGAATTCGAAGGTGGCGCCGAACGCGGCGCAGACGCCCGCGACGATCTCCTCCGTGCGTCGCAGGAGCGTCTCGCGCACCGGGTCGGTGTAGCTGCGGATGGTCCCCGCGAGCGTGGCGGACTCGGCGATGACGTTTCCGCGGAACCCGCCGGTCACCTTGCCGACCGTGAGGACGGCCGCATCCGACGGCGCGACTGAGCGGCTTACCACCGTCTGGAGGGCAGTAATGACGTGCGCGGCAACCACGACGGCGTCGATAGATTGATGCGGCGCGGCGGCGTGACCGCCCCGGCCTTCGATTGTGATCCGGAACGCGGTTGGCGCCGCAAAAAATGGCCCGGGCGCCACGTTGATCCCGCCGAGCGGGACATCGGCGCTGATATGAAGGCCGAGTACGACGTCGACCTTCGGAGCGTCGAGGACGCCGTCGGCGATGCATGCCTGCGCGCCGCCCGCGGCTTCCTCGGCCGGCTGGAACACGAAGCGGACCGAGCCGGCGAACTTTTCCTTGCGGGCGGCCAGCGCTTCAGCAAGGCCAAGGCCGATCGCCATGTGCGTGTCATGGCCGCAGGCGTGCATGACGTCCGGGGTCTTCGAAGCGAACGGCAGGGCGCTCTTCTCCGGCACCGGGAGGGCATCCATGTCGGCTCGCCAGAGGATGCAGCGGCCCTTCTTGCCGCCCTCGACCAGCCCGGTGGCCCCGGTCTTGGCGATGGGGCGGACGTCGCTGAGCCCCAGTTCGCGCAGCCGCTCCAGGATCACGCGCTGTGTTCGCTGTTCCTGCCAGGAGAGCTCCGGGTGTTCGTGGAAGTCCCGCCGCGTCGCGACGATGCGCTCATGGAGCGCTTCAACTTCGGAGCGGATGGGCAGGCGGCCAACGTTTGCCATTGTCGAATGCTAGCAGAGCGCGCGGTTCGGCCGTTTAGTCGCTGGCTGCGGTCGCAAGCCCTCGCGGTAGTCGGGCGCGCACCCAACCGATCCCGATTCCCTGCACGAGCGCCACGCCGGCGAGGATGAAGCCAAGCGCCGCCACGAGGTTCCAGCCGATGGCCTCGTCCAGCACCAGCCATCCCAGTACCACGCCAATCGGCGGCGCCATGTAGGTCACCACGGAGGCGCGGACCGGACCGGCCTTTTGGATGAGGTGCATGTAGGCCACGACGGCCAGCCCCGAGCCGAGCCCACCGAGCGCCGCGGCGCTGGCGAAGACCTTCGGCGCAAAATCCGCGTCGCTGTAAGCGCCGGAGAGCAGCGCGAGCGGCATCAGGATGGCGGCGGCGGTTGCCACCTGGACGGTGGCAAGCGGGATCGGCGGCACTTCGCTCACCCAGCGGCGAATCGAAACCGCCGAAATGGCGTAGCAGAGCGTGGCGACCAGGATCAGGCCGATCCCTCCGGCCTCCCCGCCGCTGAGGTCAGCCAGGTCGTTGCCCATCAGGACGACGACACCGAAGAACCCGGCCAGCAGTCCGGCGATTCGCCGCGCGTCGAGGCGGTCGGCGCGGAGGAACGCCGTGGCGACGATTGCTGACCAGAGGGGAGCGGAGGCGTTCGCTACCGCGGCAGCGCCGCTCGGGACGTGCTGCTCCGCCACGCCGAAGAGCGTCCAGGGGACGGCGAAGTTGAGCACACCTAACCCCAACATCAATGCCCAGGCGCGCCGTGGCTGGCGGAAGCCCGCGCGCGCGACATAAGCGAAGGGGGCGAGCGTGGCCGCGCCAAGCAACGTCCGTGCGGCGGACATGCCCATGGGCCCCACGCCAGCATCCACGATGACCTTGATGAAGAGGAACGAGCAGCCCCAGACAGCGGCGAGGGCACAGAGAAGGCCGAACTGGCGCGATGTCATCTGGCTGGTGAACGCTCCTTCGCAGCCAGCGTAACGGATGTCCGCCACCCGCTGTGGAGCCAATCTCATTCCGCGAGGTACTGGAGTTGGTAGGTGCGCTCGAAGAGCGGCCACCAGTCGGCCTCGCCGAGCGGCTCGCCGTTGAAGCCGGGGCATTCGCTGTGCCCCAACAACAGCGGCAGCGGACCGTACAGCTTCCCCTTCATCGCGGCCTCGAACGCCGCGGCCACCCGCTTCGAAGGGTTCGTCCGCGCGCGTTCCGCGCCGGCATCCCAGAAGACGACGAAGTGGGGATAGAGGCGACAGGCGTTCGGACGTCCCTCGTAGGCGCCGCAGCCAAGTTCTGGCGTGAGCATCTTGCAGTGCCCCTCGGCCCTCGCCAGCAGGTAGGGCTGCGCCATCGGCAGCGTCACCGGCGTGCGGTCTTCGTCCAGCTCGAGGAAGTCAACCGGCTCCAATGATTCGAACCGGCGCATGCGGGCAACGTCCGCCTCGCTCAGGCTGACGCTGTAGGCGTGACAGCAGTACGCGGTGCACACCGCTGGCTGGCAAATGAACGCCGGAGAGCCGGGCACGACGAGCTGGTACGCCTGGAACCGCGGCGCCACCGACTCCCAGGCCTCGCGCATCGCATCGAAAAGTGCCGCGGACACAGCGCCATCGTAGGCGTTCGCGCCGATAGCGGGCATTGACAGTTCTTTGTCGTCGTGGTTGGAATCCTGATTGAACGAGCCATAGGCCTACCGTATCCTCCTGCTTCGCTGGAGGGGCGGCGCAGGGGTTGAATGAGTAACGAAGCCAATCTCGAAACGATGTCGCTGGACGAGCGCGCCCGGCTCAAGAAGCAGATGAGCGATCAGGCAGTGAAGCTCGCCGTCAGCAGCCGCTGGCTCGAAGCGGCGAACCTGAATCGCGAGTATTTGCGCACTTTCGGCGAAGAAGCGGACGCCTTTAACCGGCTCGGCAAGGCGCTGAGCGAACTCGGTCAGATCAGCGAAGCCCGTGACAGCTACAGCAAGAGCATCGAGCTGGAGCCGACGAACACCATCGCGCGGCGCAACCTTGAGCGGCTGGCGGGCATGTCGGACACGAACGCGGCCGCCGCGGCTCCGAGCCAACTCGACACCCGCCTCTTCGTCGAGGAAACCGGCACGGCCACGGTCGCCAACATCCAGGCGACCGACGAGAAGGTCAGTGCGTTGCTCGACGCCGGCGACCTGGTGGAACTGCAGGTCCAGGGCAACGCCGTGAACGTGCTCACCGTCAAAGGCGAATACGTCGGCATGGTCGAACCGCGCATCGGCCTTCGCCTCTCCAAGATGATGACGGCGGGCAACCAGTACACAGCCGCGATGGTCACCACCGACAAAGACATGAAGGTCATGCTTCGCGAGACGTTCAAGCACCCGTCGATGATCGACAAGGTGAGTTTCCCGCAGGGCCGCTCCAATGATGTCCGGGCCTACACACGGAAGGGCTTGCTCCGCCGCGAAGAGGACGAGGACTTCGCCGAGTTCGGCGACGACGAGGTGGTGGAGGACGAGAGCGACGACGGATGGAGCGAGACCGACTCCGAGCTGGACTCGGGCACGCCCGACATCGACGTCGAACAGGACGACGAAAGCTTCGACTAAGGCGCTCCGGCTCGAACCCCTGAACGGTCGCGCCACGTAGAATCCGCCGCACACGGAGGATTCGAATGGCGATCACGAAACAAGAACTTGTCGACGGCATCCGGTTCGCGGGACGGCGGGCGGCCGCGGCCGGCGCGAATGCGAAGGACTGGGACTACCAGCTCGGGCACGCCTGGACCACCCGGGCAGCGTTCAGCCATCTGGCGGCCACGGCCGGCGGCTGCGAAGGCCTCTACCCGCTGCTTGACGCGGGCGTGCTCTCGGGCCTCGGCGCGGACCGCATCGCCCAGGGCAACGCGGCGGCCATCGATACCATGGCCGGCAAATCGAAGGACGAGCTTCTCGAAGCGATCCTCGCGGGGCACGAGGCCTCGGCGGCCTTCGTCCAGACGCTCGACGAAGCGGATCTGAACAAAGTGGTGAAGCTCGGTGGGTACGAGATGGAGAAAGCCGAGATCGTCGCCCAGATCTGGATCCACCACGCCATCGCGCACGCCTATGAGGCGAGCGCGCGCTGGCCCATCACGTAGCGTCGAGTCCCGTACGAACGGGCACTCTCCTGCGGTCGAAAGGACTCGTGAGGCGCCGTGCCTTTCGGCGTACACTACTGCCCAATTGCCCCCACAACACAACCCTGAGGATACGCATGCAGATCTCCCCTATCCCAACCCTTGATCCCGAAATCAACGAGAACCGCGAAGCGACCGCGAACATCGTCAACCGTTACATCATCCCGAACGAAAACCGCCTGGGTGACTACCGCAGCCCGGACAGCCAGCAGTTGCGCCGCGAAATTCAAGACACGGTGAAGAAGGCCAACCTCTGGGCGCCCCACCTGCCGAAGGAATACGGCGGCATGGGCATCGGGTTCATGAAGCACGCCTACATGAACGAGATCCTCGCCTGGAGCCCGTTCTCCAACCCCCTCTTCGGCGTCGTCGCGCCGGACTCCGGCAACCAGACCATCCTCATCAAGTACGGGACTGACGAGCAGAAGAAGAAGTGGCTCGATCCGCTCATCGCCGGTGACATCCGCTCCTGCTTCTCGATGACCGAACCGGACGCGCCGGGTTCGAACCCCTACGCCATCCAGACCCGCGCTGTCCGCGACGGCGACGACTGGGTCATCAACGGGCGCAAGTGGTTCACGTCCGGCGCTGTTGGCGCGGCCTTCGCGATCGTCATGTGCCGCACGGAAGAGGTCGATGGTTCTGGCGGTGTGCGCGAGAAGATGACCCAGATCATCGTCCCGACTGACACGCCCGGTTTCAACATCGTTCGCCGCATCCCTGTCTGGGGGCACGACTCGAACCACTGCGAAATCGAATACAACAACGTCCGCGTCCCGGTGACCAACCAGCTCGGCCGCACAGGCACGGGCCATCAGGCCGCCCAGGACCGCCTCGGGGCCGGCCGCGTCTTCCACTGCATGAACAGCGTCGGCCAGATGTGGCGCGCCTTCGACCTCATGGTGAAGCGCTCCATCGACCGCGAGGTGCACGGTGGCAAACTCGAGACCAAGCAGTTCATCCAGGGCTTCATCGCCGACAGCTACATCGACATCATGACCGCTCGCCTGATGACCATTCACACGGCGGAGATCATCGACAGCGGCATGGACCCGCGCACCATCATCTCGGCGCTCAAGGTCTACGTGCCGGCGGCTCACGAACGCGTGGTCGACCGCGCAATCCAGGTCCACGGCGCGATGGGCGTTTCTGGTGACACGCCGCTTTCCGGCATGTACACCGGCGCACGCACCCTGCGCATCGCCGACGGCCCTGACGAAGTCCACCGCATTCTCATCGCGAAGAACGTGCTCAAGGAGTACCACGACGGCGGAAGCTGGGACTTCGGGGTGTAAGCTCGGCCAGCCATCGTTGCGCGACCAAACGGGCCGGCAGCTTATGCTGCCGGCTCGTTCTCTCTTTGCAAGAGGGTTACGACCGAGAGTTCCTTCGCGCGGCGAATAGCTTCATCGGAGGCAGTGATACCGGCGACGGCGGCGACGGCGTTAACGCCCAACTTCGAGAGCAACCGCGCCCGGCGGTCGGCCCGTACTACGTCGCCGAGGTCGACTGCCCGGGAAACCTTAAGCACGAGCGCAGCTTCGCCACCTGAGAGCATGTCCGTGCTCCACACAAGCAGGTCGGCCGTAGCGATGTCACGCAGTTCGGAAGCGCTGAGTGGATGCCGGGCCAGCGCTTCTTCGAGGATGGCATCACCGTAGATATCAATTGGGCGCGCCCGCCGAAAGCGCGGTCCAATGTGCGATGCGACGTTTCGGATGAAACGTTCCTCAAAGGCCATCCCTTCCAGATTGCCCAGCTTGCCGGCTGTATCACTCGCTTGCTTCGCAACTGCGCCAAGCTTCTGGTCGATCGACTCCAGGCGCCCGTCGTGTTCTGTCAGGTGCTGTTCGACTCGGTCAAAGCGAAGGTCGACACGGTCGAACCGCTGGTCGTGTTCTGTCAGGTGGCCATCGACCCTATCGAACCGCTCGTCGTGCTCCGTCAGGTGCTCATTGATCGAGGTCAGCTGCTGTTCGATCGCGGCAAGGCGCTCTTCCACCGCCTTCGCCCGGTCGTCCAAACGCACGAACCGTAAATCAGTCGCCGCGATGAAGGTCTCCAGCCGCTCGGTGAGTCTCTCGATGCGGGCGTCGAGCGCGGCGATTGCTTCGGTGTTCGCGCGGACGAGGCCGGGCAGGGCGGCGAAGTCGTCGCTCAGGATGGCCGCGCGCGCAAGCTCGCGCAGCTCGGCGTCTCCTTTGAGCGCCGAGATGAACTCCCGCACTTGCTCGCGCGTGAATGCCATACCCGAAAGTATATCAGCAGGACTGCTGGAAATCGGCGGGACCAGTGAGCGGGGTGTTGAAGAATCGCAGCGCTTACTGCGTGCGCGCCTCGGGTTGAGGGGCGAGAGGAGAAGGAATCTTTGTAGGCGCGTTGCGGCGGTGGGAAGAGTGGCATCGCAGCGCTTACTGCGTGCGCGCCTCGGATTGCTGGTGCGAGAGGAGAAGGAATCTTTGTAGGCGCGTTGCGGCGGTGGGAGGAGTGGCATCGCAGCGCTTACTGCGTGCGCGCCTCGGATTGTTGGGGCGAGAGGAGAAGGAATCCTTGTGGGCGCGTTGCGGCGGTGGCAAGAGTGGCATCGCAGGGCTTACTGCGTGCGCGCCTCGGGTTGTTGGGGCGATTTAGACTTGCGTCATGACTGAGTCATTCGCCGCGCAGCTTCGAGCGTTCGCCCTTGCGTTTCCCGAGGCCCGGGAGGAGTTCTCGTTCGGGCCAGACCACGCTGTCTACAAAGCCGCGAACGGGAAGATGTTCGCGATTGCCTCCGAAGGCGACGATGGCACGAGCGTCTCGCTCAAGCTGACTCCGGAGGAGTCGGAAGAAGCGTTGATGTTGCCGTTCGTGAGGCCCGCGCCGTACATGGCGCGCAACCACTGGGTGCTCGCAACGATGCGCGGCGAAGCCGAGTACGAGATGACGGTGGAGTGGGTCAGGCGAAGCCACGAGCTCGTGACTGCGAAACCGGTGCGAAAGAAGCGTCAGTAGCCCGCGGCCGGCGCCGCCACCCCGCCGGAGCGTGGCGCACGCGCGCCGATGTTGAACGCCAGCGCGGCCGCGAAGAGCGCAAGGACCCCACCCAGGTACATCGCGTAGCCGTAATCCCCGGCGGCATCGTGGATGTAGCCCGCCAGCGCGGCAGCCACCGCGCCTCCGACCATGTGCGAGAACGTGATCCAGCCGTAGATCGTCCCCACCGAGCGGCGTCCGAACCGGTTCGCCGTCAGCATCACGGTGGGTGGGACCGTGGCGATGTAGTCGAGGCCGAATACCACCGCGAAGGCTGACATCAGCGGGACAGTCGAGATGGCCGGCAGGACCACGAGCGAGAGACCCCGGAGCGCGTAGTACAGCGCGAGCAGCTTGCGCGCGGAATAGCGGTCTGTGAGCCAGCCCGATGCGATCGTCCCCACCACGTTGAAAGCCCCGACGACGCTGAGGATGCCGGCGGCCTGTTTCTCGGTGAATCCGTGTTCGGTGGCGTGCGGGATGAAGTGCGTGCCGACCAGCCCGATGGTGGTGAATC
The DNA here is from genome assembly GCA_046328215.1 of Dehalococcoidia bacterium. GTDB lineage: Bacteria > Chloroflexota > Dehalococcoidia > Tepidiformales > Tepidiformaceae > Amarobacter. The sequence continues at coordinate 85,374 of JAXLXA010000002.1, forward strand.
CGCAGACACCGAAGCTCAGGGCGATGAGCCAGAAGTCGCCCGTCCTGAGGGCTTCCTTCATCGGCACGAGCCGTTCGTCCGCGGCGAGCGGCATTTGGCCGGGCCGCGAGCCGTAGGCATCGAGCCCGACATCGGCGGGCCTGCTTCGCAACAAGAGGACGGCGAGCGGCAGGACGATGAGCGCCGCCAGTGCCGCCATCAATCCCACAGCCTGGCGCCAGCCCCAGACATCGACGATTTCGGCGAGGAGCAGGATGAACACGAGCTGCCCGGCGCTGGCGGCGCCGCCAAGGATGCCCGTGACAAGGCCGCGCCGTTCGAAGAACCAGGTGTTGGCGACCGTGGCGCTGAGCACGATCGATGTGCCCCCGGCGCCGAAGCCCACGAGCAAGCCCCAATAGACATAGAACTGCCAGAGCGATTGCAGCGTTACGGTGGCGATCACTCCCGCGCAGCCCACCACCAGGAAGCCGATGATGACCGGCCGGATGCCGTAGCGGTCGATGAGTTTGCCGGACACCGGCCCCGCGAACCCGAGCGTGAGGATGGAGAGCGAAATAGCGAGCGAGATCTGGCCCGTGCTCCAGCCGAAGTCCTGTTTCAACGGCGTGATCATCACGCCCGGCGCCGAACGGATGCCCGCCGTCACGACGACGAGCAGGAAGGTAACCGCCACCATCACCCATCCGTAGTGGACGCCTCGCCGCCTGGCGAGTCCGGCTACGGAGAAGCGGGAGGGCCGGGAGGCGGTCAGGTCGGGAGTGGACATGCCCGAGAGTTTAAAGCAGAAACGCACACATCCGGCAGTACCAATTCTCGCCCGCCCGCGCTACCGCCCGCGGTGTGCGGCAAACCTGCGCCGGGCCCGGAGCTAACAGCAGTCGTCTTTGTAGCCACAGCGTTGGCAGACGGCCAGCCGGGAACCCTTGATGTTCGCCATCAAGCTGCCGCAGCGGACGCAGAGTTGGAGGGGAATAGCGTTCGGCATTTCGTGCATTGAGCCACGAGGACGAAGCGAAGTCAACGAAACGCTAATCTGCTTGACGCCTTTAGCATTTGATTGATAGATTCAGCTAGCCTCGAATGCCCCGGCGCCGAGGACCCACCGTGCTGTGAAAGAGTCGCGCACCCCGCCTCTCTTCCGAAGAAGGCCCCCGCATTGCGGGGGCCTTCTCACTTCTGTGTGATTGACGCAGTCAATGTCCCTATTGGAACTGCAAACGGGCACCCACGCAGAAATGCGCCATCCGCCCGGCGGGGGGACACTGAGAACTGCAATCTCCATTGGAGGACTCCCAATGCAACACCTGAAGTACGTTCGGACGGTTCTCATGCTCGGCGTTCTCGCCGTCCCCGCCGTGTTCGCGGCCTGCGGCGGCGGGGGCGACGACGATTCTGGTTCGACGAGTGGGGACGCTACCGAAGGCCGCGCCAAGGGCGAGGCGGGCGTTCCCGACGGGGCCCCGTTCGTCGACCAGAACAACCTCAAGTTCATCCCGGACAAGGTGACCGCCAACGCCGGCGAGGCGGTCTACTTCAAGAACAGCGAGACCGCGTTGCACACGGTGACCATCAACGGGAAGAACGAATCCGGGAACATGAAAAAGGACGCGGTCTTCCAGTGGACCCCGCCAGGCGCGGGCGAGTACAAGATCACGTGTGACTTCCACCCGCAGATGAAGTCCACCGTCACCGTCAAGTAAGGCTCATGGCGATTTGAGGGCGGTCCCGGCGGCGATGCGCACGACGACGTCGGCGCCGTCCGGGATGGCGCCTTGCGGTTGGAGCAGTCGCAGGTCGAACAGGTCGCGAAGCTTCTCGGCGGTGTATTTCTTGCCCGTGATGTCGTAGATGCCGGGATCGCCGGCGCCTTCCATTTTGACGAGTCTTACGTATTCGGCGGGGATGCCGTAACTGCTGAGGTGCTCTTCGGCCTGCTTCGCCGCCACCTCCTGGCCCGGCGCGTACTGCAAGGCGACAACCGGCGCCTCCGCGCGCATGTCCGGATCCGCGAAGAACCGGTCGATGATTTCGTACAGCTTGTCCCGGTCTGGGAGGAGGATGAGCTGGCCGTCGTCGGAGATGCCACCGTACATCGCGGGCGCCATTGACTCGCCGTCGATGTGCGAGAGGTCGAGCTGTTTCGTCAGGAGGGCGAAGCCGGGCACCTGGCCGGTGTCGATGTCAGTGCGAAACGCGTGCTTGTAGGCGTCCCAGAGCTCGGGCACCTTCGCAATCAGGCCCAGGCTGATGGACTTGTCGGCGACCGCCTGAATGACGATTTGCTGGCGTTCGATGCGCTTCAGGTCCCCGTCCGTGCGTACGCGGGAGTAGCCCAGCGCCTGCTGGCCGTCCATGTGGTGCGCGCCTGCCGTGACCGTCTGGTTCGGGAACGTATCGAGCACGTCCGTGCCGAAGTCCGAGATGTCCGCCGGCACGCTGACGTCGATGCCGCCGATCGCGTCGATGAGCTCGACGAAGCCGACCCAGTCGATCACCACGAAGTGCTGGATGTCGATGTTGAAGTTGTGTTCCACCGAAGCGACGGCGGCGGCGGCGCCGCCTCCCGGATACTTGTAGAACTGCCCGTAACTGTAGGCGGCGTTGATCTTGTTTTGCGCCCAGACGCCGGTGGTGTTGCCGTACGGGATATCAGCCCAGGTGTCTCGCGGGATGGCCAGCAGTTGCAGCTTCCCCGCGTGCTTATCGATGCTCGCGACGAACATCGTGTCGCTGCGGAAGCTGGCATCCTCCGGCTCATTCGGCCGGCGGTCCAGCCCGAGCACGAGGATGTTGATGCGGTCCTCCGGGCGCCAGGGCTCGCGGCCCTGTGTCGAAAGCCCGGGCAGGGTCACGTCAACCCCGATGTCGGTCGCGGGTATCGAGACGGAGACGGCGGGAAGCTTCAGTTCGTTCGCGGGAAAGAGGTAGCTGTCCACCTGTTGATAGGTGACAAGCGAGAGGTAGACGGCGCCCAGGGTGGCGCCAATAATGGCCGCCACCCACCCGCTGCGCCGGGAAACGCGTACGCTCAATGGGTGCTGCTCTCGCCGGGAATCGGCAAACCGTAGGAGCGGCTCCAGCCCCCGTCAAGGAACGCGTAAAGCCGTATGTCCCGTCATCTGCTCATCCGCAACAGCGTCCTCGCCCTGGCTTCGGGCCCGCTCCGGGCGGACATCCTCTGTCACGCCGGCCGCATCGTCGCTATCGGGCACAACCTGTCCGAACCGGACGCCACCGTGATCGATGGGGAGGGGCTGATGGCGGGCCCGGGGCTCATCGACGTGCACGTGCACGGCGGAGGCGGCCATTCGTTCTTTACGCAGGACCCCGAGCGGATCCGCGCGTATGCGCGCTGGGCGCCGAAGAACGGCGTCACATCGTTCCTCGTGAGCACAGTCGGCCGTGACGCCGACGACACCGCGGGCATCTTCTCCACCCTGGCGCCACTCGTCGGCGGCACCGAGGGCGCGGAAGTGCTCGGGTTCCACATGGAAGGCCCGTTCATCAACCCGCTGCGCCACGGAGCATTCCCGGAGGGCATGCTTCGCGCGCCGGTGCGAGAGGAATACCTTCGGTTCCAGTCCGCCGCTGAGGGCCACATCCGCCAGGTCACGATGGCGCCCGAACTGCCGCTCGCGCTGGACCTCGCGGTCGCGATTTCGAGCAGCGGCGCCATCCCCGCGATGGGCCACACCGACGCGACCGTGATCCAGGCGCGCGCCGGGTTCGAATCGGGCATCCGCCACGTGACCCACCTGTTCAACGCGATGCGCCCGCTGCACCAGCGCGAGGGCGGCCCGATCGTCGCCGCGCTACTGCAGGATCAGGCGACCTGCGAGCTGATTTGCGACGGCGCTCACGTCTCGCAGGAGAACCTGCAATTGGCGTATCACGTGCTCGGGCCTACGCGGACGGTCGTGGTGACCGACAACCTGCACCTCGCCGGCATGGAGGCAGAGACGGGCCGGTTCGCCGGAGAAGAGGTCACCGTCTCCGGCGGGAAGGCAGCGAAGGCGGACGGCACCATCGTCGGCAGCGTGGAGACGATGGACCAGCACTTCCGCAACAGCATGACGTTCCTTGGCATCGATCCATGGGTGGCGTTCCGGATCTGCTCCACGAACCCCGCGCGCGTGGCCGGCGCGGCCAACCGCAAGGGACAGCTGGACCGTGGCATGGATGCCGACATCGTGCTGATGGACGGCGACTTCCGGGTGAAGATGACCGTCTGCCGGGGTGAAGTCGCGTTCGACGGGCGGCAGTAGCCACAGGGGGACGCGGAGGCCACGAGCGGGCGCAACCGCGGGCTCCCCGCACGAGGCGCTGTCCCGGTAGCGCAGCCGCTCAGGCGTTTCGCAGGAGCGAAGCCGCATCCTCGTCCAGGATCCAGATCGCGCGCCTGGCACCGCGGACGAAGCTGGCCGGGCAGTCCGGGGTCTCGGGTCCGTTGATGGCGGCGGCGACGACGGATGCCTTGGCGGCGCCGTTCGCCATGACGATGACCGGCCGCGCCCCGAGAAGCTCCCTCAGCCCCAGTGTCAGCCCCCAGGCCGGCGTTTCCTCGCCCCAGCAGTGTGAACCGCTGACCCGTGAGGCTTCGTGCAACGCAACCCTGCGCGTGCCGCTGCCGGGGGTGCTGCCAGGCTCGTTGAAGGCCAGGTGCCCGTTCATCCCAATCCCAAGCACCGCCACATCGAGGCCCCCGGCTGCGCCGAGAGCGGCCTCCATCCGCGCGCAGTCCGCGTCCAGGTCCGGCGCCTCCGGGTCGAACTGCTCGACCCCGCGGGCCCCGGCGATACCGTCCCAGTAGCGCGCGAAAAACGCTCGGTTCGAGCACGGGTGGTCGCGGGGGCCGCCGTACTCGTCGATAGCGAACGGCCGCCAGGCGCGCAGGTCAGCGTCGCCATGGTCTACCGCGGTGCGAAGCGATGCGAAGAGCCCGACCGGTGTGTTCCCGGTTGGCAGCCCGACTACCGGGGCCGCGATTCCGGCGACGGCGGAAAGCAGAGCTTCGAGGCAGGCCGCGCCGAACTCGGCTTGCGAGACGATGCGGATTTCCTGGCTCACCGGTACTCACCGAGCAGCGCCGAGAGTTCGCGGATGGCGCCCGGCATACGTGGGCCGTACCACCAGAGCAGCTTGCCGTCGATGACGCGGGCCGGGGCGATTTCGCCATACACGCGGGCGTGGGAGTCGTCGAACGGGAAGGGCTCGTCCGGGAGGAGGATGAGGCGCGGCGCAAGGCCCCGAATCTCGTCCAGCGAGGTCCGCGGGTAGCGCGGGCGCGACCCCAGCACGTTCCGTCCGCCACACGCTTCGACCAGCGAGTGGCCGTAGCTCTCGCCGCCGAGGCCCATCATCGGGTGGTGCCAGACGCCGGTGTACACCGGCACGGGCTCGCCTTCGGGCGCCGCGGCGAGCGCCAGCGCGGTATCCAGCGCGAGCACCTTCGCGCGCTCTTCCGCGCCGGCCACGCCGCCGATGATGAGCACCATCTCGATTGCTTCGGTAACGGTGTTGGGGTCGGTCAGCAGGACGCGCAACCCTGCAGCTTCCAGCGACTCGATGTCCTCGCGGCGGTTCTCTTCCTTGGTCGAGATGACGAGGTCCGGCCGAAGCCCGACGATGCGCTCAACATCCGGGTCCTTCGTCCCGCCGAGCCGGGGGACACGTTCGATCTCGCCGGCCGGCTCCGTGCAGAACTTCGTCCGGCCCACTACGCGCTCGCCGGCGCCGAGCCAGAACAGCAGCTCGGTAAGGCTTGGCACGAGCGAGACGATGCGGCGCGGCTCCATCCCGCCCAGCGTAGCCGCCCGGACGCAACGAAGCCTCCCGGGTGGGAGGCTTCGCCGCTGGAGAGGCTGAATTCCGGTCTAGTTCTGGGGCGATCCGAGGGTGATATCTGTCGTCTGCTTCTTGCCGTCCCGCCAGAACTCGACGGTGACCTTCTGCCCGGCACCCTGCTTGATCAGGGCAACCGCGAGGTCGGTTTCGGTCGAGATGTCGGTGTTTCCGAGGCGCGTGACCACGTCATTCGACTTGAGTCCGGCGCTGGCGGCCGGGCTGCCGCCGGAGACGTTGGCCAGGAGGATGCCCGTCGTGCCATCCGGCAGGCCGAGATCCTTGGCCTTGGCCGGGCGAAGGGCCTCGAATCCGGAGATGCCCAGGAAGCCGCGGTTGACCGTTCCGTTAGCCTTCAACTGCTCGAAGACCGCCTTCGCGACGTCGCTGCCGACGGCGAAGCCGATGCCGGAAGCCGTCTCGCCGGTGCTCGGGTCTGGCGCGAGGGCGGTGTTGATGCCGACGACTTCGCCGAACATGTCCAGCAGTGGGCCGCCGCTGTTGCCGTGGTTGATCGCGGCATCGGTCTGCACCGCGCCGAGGATGGAGTTGGTCGATGTCTCGCTGATCGCGCGGTTCTTCTGGCTGACGATGCCTCGGGTCACGCTGTACGAAGGACCTTCGCCGCCGCCGAGGTCGAGCGCGTAACCAATCGCCACAACGTCCTGTCCGATGACCACGTTCTTCAGGTCCGCGAACGGCAGCGCCTTGAGCCCGGTCTTGTCGATCTTCAGTACGGCCAGGTCTGACTTCGCGTCCGCGCCGACCACCGTCGCGGTCAGGACGGACCCGTCGCTGAGCGTCACGCGGATGGCGTTTGAGGCGCGGCCGCTGTTGGTGGTGATCACGTGGTTGTTGGTCACGATGTAACCGTCCGGATCAACCACGAAGCCGCTGCCGACGCCGCTGTTCGTCTCGATGCGGACGATCGACGGCTCGGCGAGCTTCACCAGGTCCGCGGTCGAGAGCTCGCCGGTGGACTTGCTGACGCTGGTGCTCTGCGTTGCCTTCGGCGCGGCGGTTGCCACGGCGGCGGTGTTTGTGTCGTTCGATGCCGTCTTCGGCGAATCGGAGCAGGCAGCACCGGCGAGCAACGCCAGGCCGAGGAAGCCGGCGGCGAAGGGGCGCAAAAACCGTTGCATTGATGTGTTCTCCAGTGGTGGTGCAACCAGTCTCGATAATCGGCTGCTTGCGCGCGGTAAACCTGAAAGACGCCTTTCACAGGCGAAGGTAAAGGCGCTGGTTCGGCCGATCGCCCCGTGTATGATGCCAATTGAGCACACTTATGGCAGTGCACGGGAATCCGGAATCGGCTGGTATACGTAACGTAGGAAGGACGGTCGAATTCGCCCGTCCCGGTGAAGCAGAAATCGCTTCCCGAATCGAATGGCCGGATGACGCACTGATGCTCGCAGTTGTCTCCCGCGATGAACACGCCTTCGCCGTGCTCTATGACCGCTACATCGACCTGGTGTATTCGGCCTCCCTGCGCGTCCTCGGCGACGCCGGGCTGGCCGAGGATACCGCCCAGGACGTGATGGTCCGGCTCTGGCGGCGGCCCGAGACGTTCATCGCCGAGCGCGGCCGCTTCCTCAGCTGGCTGATGAGCGTCACCCGCAACCGCGCCGTGGACGAGCTCCGCGCGCGTGGCCGGCGCCGCCGCCGCGAAGGCGGTCCGCTGGGAGAACCGGACGAAGCAGCCGAACCGCTGTTTTCGACGGACCCCGTGGACCCGCAATTCTCGGCGGAGTTGCACGAGGACCAGGCGGCAGTGCGGCGGGCACTCACCTGCCTGCCGGTTGAGCAGCGGATCGCGCTGGAGCTGGCGTATTTCGGCGGCCTGACGCAGCAAGAAATTGCCGCTCAGTTGCACGAACCGCTGGGCACGGTGAAGACCCGGATTCGATTGGGGATGCAGAAACTGCGGCGTTCGTTGCACGATCGGGAGTAGAGGGGTTTCGGGGAATGCCGGGGGAGCACATCACACAGGAGCAGGCGGACGAGTTCGCTATCGGCTCGCTCGAGCCAGCGCTGGAGCGCGCGATCGCGCTGCACCTCGCCGAATGTGAGGCCTGCCGCGACATCGTCCGTGACTCCGAGCGGCTCGCCGCCACCTTTGCTATGACGACGCCGATCAAGCGCTCGCCGTCGCGGCTGCGGGGGCGCGTGTTCACCGCGGCGGGAATCCGCAAACCGGGTCCCCTGCGCCGCGTGTACGGCTATGCTCGGACGGCTGCCGGCGTGGCCGCGGTCTTCGTCGCGGTTGCCGCGTTCACCGGCATGGTCTGGGTGCGGCATGAGGTGAACAGCCTGCGACAGGAGAATGCGGACCTCCAGGCGCAGTTCGACCAGACGCTTTCGCAGAAGGTGGAGCTGGCGGCCATCACCAACCAGCTCGCGGACCAGAAGCAGGCCGCCGCCGACCTCGAACTGCAGGCCCGCGGTGACCAGGACTTGCTGGTCGCGCTCCTTTCGAACCAGACCAAAGTGGCGGACGTCGTCTCGCCGGACGAGAAATCGAACTCCATCGGCCGGCTGGTGTGGGACGGCGACCAGAAGCGCATCTGGTTCGTCGCCAGTTCGCTGCCGCAGCGGCCGCCGGGAGAGACCTACCAGATCTGGGCGAACTCCGGTGGGAAGTACTACAGCCTCGGCACCTTCCAGCCCGACAAGGACGGCTTCGCCCGCTACCAGACCGTGGTTCCCGAGGGCATTACCAGCTACGACTCCGCCGTCGTGACAATCGAGCGCGCGGGCGGCAGCCCGGTCCGCGAAGGGCCGACCGTGTTCTTCGTCTGGGACCTCTCGCGGCTGAAGGATTAATCCACAGGCGCCAGGATTTCACGCAGGGCAGCGAGGGCACGCGCCTGCCTGCCCTTGATCGCGTCCACCGTCACATCCAGCGCGGACGCTGTTTCCTGGAGCGAGAGCCCGTGCACGAAGCGAAGCGTGATCACTTCGCTGTGGGCCGGGTCCAGCCGGGCTATGGCTCGCGCGAGGTCCATGCTGTCGTGGTCGATCGCGCCGTCGCTCGCCGGGCCGGCGAACGCGTCGAGGGAGAGCTGCGGCGGCTGGCGGAACCAGCGACGCCAGTGCGTGCCAACGACGTTCCGGGCGATGCCGAACAGCCAGGCGCGCGGCGGCAGACCGCGATCGACCAGGCTCTCCGCGTTCTGCCAGGCCTGTTCGAAGACCTCCGCGGTCGCGTCTTCGGCACGGGAGCCATCTCCGAGCCGGCCGCGCGCGTAGCGGTAGATGGCGCCCATCTCACGTTCGAAGAGCCCGCGCCAGGCGTCTTCGTCCCGGTTCCGAAGGGCGTTGATCTCGGCGCCGGGTGAGCGTTGGCCAGGCTCCGCCTGGGGCGGCTCAGCGATGGTGGCCGCGAAGCTGCGGAGGCGCCACGGCAGCTCCAACGTGGCGGTCACGTGTGGTTCTCACCATCGTCGGACCCGCCGCTGCCTGAGCCCGATCCCGAGCCCGACCCGCTGCCACTTCCAGAACCAGAACCGCTGCTTCCGGAACCACCCGGGGTCGAACCACTTCCCGATGAGCCGCTGCCGCTGCCTGAACCGCTGCCCGAGTTGCCCCCGCCTCCGTCATCGCCCGGCTCGGGTGTCCGGGTTGTGCCGGGCGTCTTCGATGCGTCGTCGTCGTTGTCGTCCGGCGTGCCCGTGACGGTGGGGGAGGCTGACGGCGAGGGCGTGGCGCCGGGAGGCGGAGGAGTAACCGTTGATAGAGGTGTGATCGAGGAGGCGCTGCCGGCGGGAGTGCTGGTGGGGCCGCTTCCAGCCGGTTGAGGTGACGGCGTTGGCGCGGGCCCGCTCGAATTCCCTGCGGTCGAGGTCGTCGGCGCTCCGGGCGTCATCGCCGGCGTGCTGGAAGCGGCCGGGGTAGTCGCCCCGGTGGCGTCGGCCGTGGCGCCGGGAGCCGGTGTCGGAGCACCGCCGTTCGACGGGCCGTCTTCGCCGGGCGTCAGGTTGACGACGATGTTGTGGACGAGGTTCCCGGTTGAGCGCGCGAATTCGGCCGGGGTAACGCCGGTGGCCGCGCTCGCGCCCCCACCGACGGCCAGCAGCAGGATGCCGCCCGCGGCGAGGCGTTCGCGCAGCGGCCGCGCAGCGCCGCCGCCCAGCCACCCCCCGAACCAGCCGGGCGACCTGCGGTTCCGTTCGATGCTGTCGAGGACGCGGGAGCGGATGCGGACCTGCGCCGCCGGCGCCGGCGCGGGAACACTCAGGCGCCTGCAGCGGTTGGCCAGGGTGGCAAGCGCGGCGAGCTCCGCGGGGGCGGTCCCTGGTCCCGCGCCGCGGTCTATTAACTCCGCCAGCAGCTCATCGAAAGTGTTCTCGGTCATGTGGTGTCGTCCCGCCGATCCTCACGCTAGGGCAGACGCCGGACGTGGTCGACGGCCGGATAGGAAATTCCTTCCGGCCGTTCGTGCCACGCGGCAAGGCTATTTGCCTTTGCCCTTGCCGCTGCCGCTGCCCGGGTTGTCGTCGCCGGCTTCATGGTTCGGGCCGTCGTTGCTGCCGGAGCCGCCGCCGGACGACTTACCGCTCGATCCACTGCCACTGGAGCTGGACGAACCACTGCCGCTGCTCGGGCCGCTGTTCCCATCGTCCTGGCGGTCATCGTTCGCGTTGCCTGGCCCGCTGTTCGCGCTCTGGCCGGAGTTGCGGTCGTCGTCGGCGTCGTGATTCGGGCCGTCGTCGCTCACGCCGTTCGGGCGAAGCCCGCCCTTGTCGTCGTTCGCGTCGTGATTCGGCCCGTCGTCGCTGCCACGAACGCCCGGGGTGGCTGTGGCCGACGCCGAAGCCGAGGCTGACGCCGAAGCCGAAGCGGTTGCCGAAGCCGTGCTCGTCGCGCTTGAGCTGCTGCGCGACGGTCCATCGTCACTCGATCCAGCGGGCCGCTGGCCGCCCTTGTCGTCGTTGGCATCGTGGCCGGCCGGGTCGTCGCTGACGCCGGCGGGGCGAAGGCCGCCCTTGTCATCGGAACCCTGCGCGGTGCTGGTTGCGCTGCTGGTTGCCGCCCCGGCCGGGCGCGCGGTGGACGTGGAGGTCGCTCCTCCCGTAACCGGGGCATCGTCCTGGCCCGCCTGGGCCAGCGCGACCGACCCGGCGACCAGGAGTGCGGCCGTCCCGGCCACGATGCTTCCCACGGTCAATCGAATGTTCGTCATTGGTTGCTTCTCCTCTGTAGCGGTTGGCTGGGCGCTGACAGACACATCGCCCGCGCCGGACAAAAGGAGTCGCGACGACGAAATATTGCCTTTACCTTCGCGGGTTCACCACGCTCCGCGGAACTTCGGCTTCCCATCGTCTTCGAAGGTGACCAGGGCGATGCCGAGCTTCTCCGCGCGCTTGCGAGCGTCGTCGCCGCCGATCAGGACGGCCTTCGCCCACACTTCCGCGATCCAGCATTCTTCCGCCCGCGCCGTGACCTGCACGAAGCCGGAGTGCGACGGGCTGCCGCTGCGTGGGTCGATGAGGTGGTGGGCTTCGCCGCCACCCTCGGTGCGCCAGCGCCGCTTCATCGTGGTCGATGTCGCGATCGCGCCGGAGATGCGGCCCTCCCACACCCGGTCCGCCACCGAGAGGCCGGAAACATCCATTTTCCAGCCGTCGCCACCACCATCACTGCCCAGGCAGCGGATGTCGCCGCCGGCGTTCACGAACACGTCCTGGTAACGGTCCGCGAGCTGCTCCGCCACGATGTCCGCCGTCCAGCCTTTCACAATGCCGCCGAGGTCCAGCATGCCCTTGCGCAACCAGACCTGTGTCCCGTCGATTGCGAGGCAATCCTTCGGGCTGGGTACCGGTTCGGACGAGTCCCGGCCGCTGACCACTTCGCGGAACGTCCGGTCATAGCCCGCCGCGCGAAGGGCCGGGAGCACCATCGGATTGAAGAGCCCCTCCGTGGTCTCCCAGGCGTCGATGGCCATCTCGGCGACTTCCGCCAGCCACTCGTCGTCGACCGTTTCACGGTTGTTCAGGCGGGAGAGCAGACTCGATTCGCGGAAGCGCGAGAAGCGCTCTTCCTGCTGCTCGAATAGGAGGCGGGCTTCCGCGAACGCCCCGAACGGCGCTTCCTCCGCTTCGATGAAGACGTCGACGTCGGTGTCCATGGCTCGGAAGTTGTCGTGAAACTCCACGCTGGTCGCTTCTCCCACGCCGCGCGGCACGATACGGTGACGGCGTGACTGTCAGCATATCGCCCGAGGTCGCTGCGCGGCCGCTGTTCATCATCAACCCCATGTCCGGCGGAGGGCGCACGAAGCACCGCATCGGCGCGATCGTCGATGCGATTGAGCGAGCCGGGCTCTCCCCGGACGTTGTCTTCACCACCCACCGGGGCCACGGCACGGAGCTGGCGCGAGAAGCCATCGAGGCCGGGCGGGAGTTCCTTGTCGGCTGCGGCGGCGACGGCACCGTCTATGAAGTGGCGAATGGCATCCTTGGTATGGGCGCCGGCGAACGCGTGAAGCTCTCGACCATCGGCCTCGGCACCGGCAAGGACGTCGCGAAATGCCTGGACATGGGGCGAGGCAACCTGGCTATCAAGGCTATCGCCGCCGGCAACGAGCGCCGCATCGACGTCGGGAAGGTCACCGCGATGGGTGATGACGGCAAGGAGCAGGTGCGCTACTTCCTGCTCGCGGCCTCGGCCGGCTGGGTCCCGGAAATCTCGCAGGGGACCCCGCGCTGGCTCAAGCGTCTCGGCGATACCGCGCCCTACATGGTCATGGCGGGCGTGAAGATGGTCGGCCCGATGGGCCGGCAGTTCACGCTCACCGTCGACGGCAACCGCTACGACGGGCGCTACAACTCCATCTCCGTCCACAACATGGAGCTCTGGGGCGGAGACCTTGTTGCCGCGCCGGGCGCCGCTCCCGACGACGGCCTGCTCGATGTCATCCGCTGGGGAGACCTTGGCCGCCGGATGGTGGTGAAGGTGATGGACGCACAACGCAAAGGCGGCACGCATGTCGATTTCGACGGCGTGGACCGCCATCCGGCGAAGTCCATCGAGCTGTCGTCACCGAAGCAGAGTTTCCTCGATCTCGATGGCGAGCACGGCGGCTACCTGCCGGCGAAGGTCGAGGTGCTTCCGCGCGTGTTGCGGTTCGTCGTGCCGGTGCCCGCCCAGGCGTAGCAGCGCGTGTTGTGGTGGCTGCTACACTCGTGATCGCACAGCAAATCCCCTCGTAAGGAAGTCACTTCATGCGCGAAGTCGTCATTGTCGACGCCATTCGAACTCCCCTCGGCCGCCGCGGCGGTGTCCTCTCCCAGAACCAGCCGATCGAGACCTCCGCGCTCCTGCTCAAGGAACTCGCGAAGCGTAACAACCTCGATCCGGAGATCGTCGACGACGTCATCTACGGTTGCGTGAGCGAAGTCGGCGCGCAGTCGACGAACCTCGCCCGCAACGTCGTCCTCACGGCTGGCTGGCCGTACACCATCCCGGGCGTCACCCTGGATCGGCAGTGCTCCTCAAGCCAGCAGGCCGTGCACTTCGCCGCCAACCAGATCGCCTCAGAAGCGCACGAAGTCGTCGTCGCCGGCGGCACCGAGTGGATGTCCCAGATTCCCCTGGGTTCGAACGTGGGACAGAACATGGGCTTCCCGTTCACCCAGTCCATGCGTGACCAGTACGACCTGACGTCGCAGGGCCTCTCGGCCGAGCGCATTGCCGAGAAGTGGGGCGTGAGCCGCGAGGAAGCCGACGAATTCGGCGCCGAGAGCCAGCACAAGGCCGCGCGCGCGCAGGCTGAGGGCCGCTTCAAGAACGAGCTCATCCCCGTGGCCGGCAAGAAGAAGAACAAGAAGGAAGACGGCACGGAGGAGTGGCTCGACGCCACTATCGACTTCGATGAGGGCATCCGCCCGAACACCACGGTCGAAGGCCTCGCAGCGCTCAAGCCGAGCTTCAAGGAGAACGGCGTGCACCACGCCGGCAACTCCAGCCAGATCACCGACGGCTCGGCGGCGGTCCTCCTGACCCATCCGGACAAGGCGAAGGAGATGGGCTGGCGGCCCCGCGCGCGCATCATCTCGCAGGCCGTGGTCGGTTCAGACCCGGAGTTCATGCTCACCGGCCCCATCACCGCGACCCCGCTCGCGCTCCAGCGCGCCGGCCTCACCATGCGCGACATCGACCTCGTCGAAATCAACGAGGCGTTCGCCAGCGTCGTCCTTTCGTGGAGGCGTGAGATGAACGCCGACATGAACAAGGTCAACGTAAACGGTGGCGCCATCGCTCTCGGCCACCCCACGGGATGCACCGGCGCTCGCCTGTTCGGCACGCTCCTGAACGAGTTGGAGCGCACCGGCGGCAAGTACGGCCTGGTCACTATGTGCGTCGGTGGCGGTATCGGCACGGCGACCGTCATCGAGCGGCTGTAAACCTCCCTCATAGCCCCCTCCACATCGTGGAGGGGGCGCCCAGGTGGATGGCCCGTCGTATGGCGGGCCTTCTTCGTCCCCCGTCGCGCAGGAGTTCAACCGGTGAAGAAGCTGTTCATCGTGGGTCACAGTGATTCCGGGGACGCCTACCTCCCCGAAGGGGTGCTCCCCTGGCCGGAACGCACGCGGGACTGGCTGTCGCAACAGACGGGCGAGCGCTGGGAGCTCGTGGATGTCCGCTTCGCGCCGATGGGTGCGCGTGCCGTGGATTACCTGATGGGCAAAGTCGAAGCGGTCGCGCCGGACCTGCTGATCCTCCCCTTCTCCGCGTATGTCTGCACCGTGGGTAGCGTGGAAGAGAGCATCCGCGCGCGCTTCGGCGATCGGCCCGCGCGCTGGTTCCGATCGGTGGAGCGGCCGTTCCAACGGAAGACAGCCCAGGGCGGGACGCTCCGGCGGGAAGCCAACCGGAAGAGCCGTACGGTCGGCCGCAAGCTCCTCGGCGCTCGCCCGCTCGCGACCGTCCAGCAGACCGCAGACATCTACGAAGAGGTATTGCACCGGCTCGCGCGCGTCGAATCGCTCCAGGTCCTCGCCCTCGCTGACGCGCGCTTTTCGAAAGCGATCCAGGAGCGCGAGCCAAAGCTGCACGAGCGCATCGACGCGCTCTACGCGCGCCTCATGCCCGTCGTTGATTCGCACCGGTTCTTGAAGGCCGACCTGGAGGCGAAGCTGCAGGAAGCGCCGGACCGTTCGGTGTTCCATCAGCCGGACGGCGTGCACACGACCGCGGCCTTCCACGATGTGTACTTCGGTGTGGTGAAGACGGTGCTGACGCCGCTCTACGCCGCCAGCACCGTCTGACCTGGAGGTAGCTCCGGTTAAGCGGGGAGTCGCGCGGCCGCGTCCGCGAGATATCCCGCCCGGGCGCCCCGCGCCGGGCCGTCGCCGATCAGGGTGTCGACGACGCGCCACTCGTCGTGGCGGCCGTAGTACACCGTTTCGCCGGGCTCCCGCACGAGGTGTTCCGGGTCCGCGACAAGGCGGCATTCGCCCTCCGGCAGGTCGCTGCGGCGCACCGCAACGCCCTCGGGGGGAATCTCTTCCACGACGCCGCGGTACCAGCGCCACGCGATCTGCGGGCTGGAGCTGGTATCAATGGCGACGAGCTGGTGCTGCCGTACACGGATCGTGTTCAGGACAGCAGGGGAGAATCCGGCGCGAACGGTTTCGCCGGATGTGACCAGGCGCACGAGGCACCCGGCCGGGTCGCATTCCACGACCGTAGCGAGTTGGAAATCCAGGGTTTGCGTCTCCTGACGAACGCGGAGCCTACGGTCCGCTGACGACCTTGCCTTCGTTAGCTCGCGAGGCCAGCCGGGGTGGCAAGGAGAGGAATGGACTGATTCGGCGTTTGCATAGCCACCTCCGGTGATCGTGATGCCGTCACAGTAGATCGCGGCCCCGGCCTTTGCAATCCTCACGGGGAATGACGAAGCCGTTCGGCCAGCCCACGCGCGGCTTCACCGCGCCGAACCGGTTGCGGCTGGTTGACACGTTCGTCCTCGTCTCCCTGCGCGAACACCTTCGCTCCATGCCTGGCCTGTTCGTCGACCTCGGCTACGGGGCGCTGCCGTTGACCACGGTGGAGTCGTTCGAGCGGTTTCGCCGGCTGAACCCTGCCATCCGGGCGCTTGGCGTGGAAATTGACCCGCAGCGGGTGGCCGATGCCGAACCCTTTGCCCGGGCCGGCCTGGACTTCCGGCGCGGCGGCTTCAATCTGCCGCTGGAAGCGGGAGAGCCCGTTTCGCTCGTGCGCGCCTTCAACGTGTTGCGCCAGTACGAAGAGCACGAGGTTGAGGCGGCCCTGGACACGCTCGCCCGATCCATGACGCCGGGCGCGTGGCTGATCGAGGGCACCTCGGACCCGCCGGGCCGGCACGTCTGCTTCTGGGCATGGCGGCGGAGCGAGGAAAAACCGTTGCCCGGCCGCGCGGCGAAGGCTCCGTTGTTGGAGCGACGCTGGCTCGTCTTTGGCGCCCGGCTGCACACCGGTTTCAGCCCGCGAGAGCTGCAGCCGTTCCTTCCCAAAGAGCTCATCCATCACGCAGAACCCGGCGGGACGGTCGATTCCTTCTTCGCGAAGTGGGACCGCGCCTGGTTGGCCAACGCCGCGCTGGCTCCGCGCCGGCAGTGGTCTGCCGCGGCCCGGCAACTCGCCGCCGTCACGCCGGGCGTGGATGCGCGCGCGCTGTTGACCGCTCGCGGCCTTCTCGCGGTGCGCCCGGAGGTGGTCCTCACCGCTCGAGGCTAACGCCTACTTCACGCCGCCCGGGTCACCTGGTCGCAGGGGCTTGGTGAACTGCATGCCGGCGTTCGAAAGATCACCGCTGATGTCGTCGCCTTTCGGCTTCGCCCCCTTGCTGACCCAGTTCACGAGGTCCTCGAACGCCGTTGTGAGCTCCTGATCGCTGAACTTGCAGTGCCCTCCCGAGCGGATGGCGCGCTGCACCAGCAGGTCCGATTTGCCGGCCTTGGCCACCTGCTGCTTGTAGTACTGCTCCTGCGAAATCGGGACGAACAGGTCACCGGTGCCGTGAAGCGTGAGCAGCGGCGCGGAGATGTTGCCGCTGGTTGGCACCATGTCCGGATGAGCCTCGGCGTTGCGGCTGGCGGCATCGCTGGCATAGCGCTTGATCGCGCTGTTGATCTGCTCGTCGGTCAGGCCGAGGCCGGCGTCGATGTGGTAGACCGTGCCGTTGTTCGTGGCGGCCTTGTTCACCAGCGATTTCCGCTCCGGGTCCAGCAGCGCCAGCCCGAAATTCACCGTGTACTGCTCGTTGAACCCTTCCGCGAAGAACGGCCGCGGCCCGCCCGTCAGGTTCAGGATCACTGACGCGAATTGCTTCCCTTTCGCCGTGGGCGCGGTGGGGGCGCCCAGTTCCCGCGGGACATCCTGGAGGAACACCCCGCCCAGGTTGGCTCCCGCGACGCCGATCGGGAAGTTGAGGCCCGAGGTGTATTCCGCGGCCGCAACCCAGGACACCAGGTAGTCGACCTGCGTGATACCGCCGAGGGCCCCGCAAAGCGAGAGCGCCCCGTCGTATTCGCCCTGTTGATGTTCAAGCGCGAGCGCAACGACGTTGCCGCCCATCGAGGCTCCCGCAAGGTAGGTGCGCTTCGGCACGCCCACCGTCTGCGCGAAGAATTTCTTTAGCGCGAGCGTGTCGTCGGCGCCGATGCCGGGGTCGTAGCCGTTTTCGCTGTAGGAGCTGGCCGCCCAGGCGAAGCCGTTGGTCACGAGGTAGCGGCGAAGGGCTGCCGGGGGAGTCTGCACGGCAACTTCGGTCCCGAAGCCGGCGAAGCCATGGGCATACAGGACGAGTTCGCCGTTCCAGTTCTTCGGCACTTCCCAGGCGTAGCCGGCGCGGTCGAGCGTCCCGGTCGCAATCGTCGTATCGACGCCGGAGAGCGGCGTGACGTTCGTGGGCGCGATGGTCGTCGTGACACCGGACGAGGTGCCGAGCTTCCTCGGGGCCCCCTGGCTGGCCGTTGGCGCAGCGGTCGCCGATTGGTTCGCGGGCGGCGCCGTTGCCGAAGCGAGCGTCGGCGAGGTTTCGGGCGAGGGAGTGACGGCGTCGTCCCCGCCCCCGCAACTGGCCAGCAAAATGGGGAGCGCAAGGAGGAGGGCGATCAGCGAGCGGCGAAGCACTGCCGCAGTGTACCGGCCAGGGCGGTCAAGCATTCGTGTAGTGGAAAGCCGGCCGTTCGAGGTACTGCTTCAGGCTCATGCCGTTCTGGTCCCGTCCGGAGAGCACCGGGTCGTCGAACGGCCAGTCGATCGCGATGTCCGGGTCATTCCAGGCGACCGTCTCCTCGGACGGAGGCGTGTAGAGGCCCGTGCACTTGTACTGCACCTCGGCCGATTCACTGAGCGTGACAAAGCCGTGGCCGAACCCGTCCGGCACCCAGATCTGGCGCATGGTGTCCGCGGTCAACTCGGCTCCTACCCACTGGCCGAACGTTGGCGAGCCCACGCGCAGGTCAACCGCGACATCGAGGATCGCGCCGGCGGTGCAGCGCACGAGCTTGCCCATGGGCGCGGTCATGTCCTGGTAATGGAGGCCGCGCAGGACTTTTTTCGCGGAACGCGAGTGGTTGTCCTGGACGAACGCGTCCGGCAGCCCGTGTTCGCGGTAGCGCTCGGCATGCCAGACCTCGATGAAGAAGCCTCGCTCATCCCGGAAGAAGTCCGTGTCGATGAGGACGACACCCTCGAGTTTCGTTGGCGTCACGGTGATGTCCACGCGCTACTCCTCCACCGGCTCGAAGATGTTCTGCATGGCCTGGTACGCCGGCCGCACCTGCTCCAGCAACTCCATCCACGCGATGTTGTAGTAGCGCGGGTGGCCCAGCGACTCAATCGGGGCGCGGCCGTAGTCGTCGACGAGTCTGGCGACGGCCATCGCGGGCGTCGTCGCCAGGTCCAGGTTGAGGCGGCCGCGCAGCTTCTCGCCGGAGCACTTGTAGTTGCGGACGATTTTTGGAAGCGGCCCGTCTTCCAGGGCCACGGGCTTGCCCAACTTCACGAGGGCTGTGGCCACCACCTCCGCGAGCTCGCGTACCTGGTAATTCGAACCGACCGCGTTGAAGGTCTCGCCCGCGACCAGCTCACTCGGCGCTTCCAGGCATGCCACGTGGGCCGCGGCAAGGTCGTCAACGCTGATGAGCGGCCGCCACATTCGCCCGCCGCCGTGAAGGATGAGCCGCTGGCGGACCAGCGCGTCCTTCACAAACGCGTTGACCACCAGGTCGAATCGCATGCGCGGGCTTGGCCCGAAGACCGTCGCCTGGCGCAGGATGACCGGTTCGAAGTCCTCGCCGGCGTGGCGGAGGAGCGCTTCCTCCGAGTAGTGCTTGGATGTGGCGTAGGCGCCGCGGGGTGCCAGCGGGGCCTGTTCGTCAAGGAGCGTCTCCGAGTCGTCGGCGCCGTCATAAAGGGAGCACGAACTGCCGAAGACCAGCCTCCGCACGCGGGCGGCGCGGCACAGTGCAGCGATGGAGTCGGTGGCAACCGCGTTCATCTGCCAGTTGGCTTCCGGGCTGAATTCGGCGGTCGGGTCGTTCGAAAAGCCGGCGAGATGGTCGACGGCGTCTATGCCGTCGAACACACCCTCGGGCAGCCGCCGCACGTCCGCGTTCACCAACTCCACGCCGGGCTGGCCGGCGTAATGCGGCAACCCCCAGAACATGCGGTCAACCACGCGCACTTCGTGTCCGCGCTCAAGCAGGCGCGGGACAAGGACGGAGCCGATGTAGCCCCCACCACCCGTAACCAGGACGCGCAACGCTCACCCCCGAAAGTCCTCTGCGAGGACACCCGGATGGTACGCAAGGAGCGCCTCGCGCGGTAGCGCCGGAGGCCGGCGAGCGCGCCGCGATGAACGCTCTATAATCCCGCCCGATGTCTGATCTGCCGCTGTCCGGCATCCGCGTCTGCGACCTTACCTGGATCATTGCCGGGCCGACCGCGACACGCGTGCTCGCGGACTTCGGCGCGGACGTCATCCGCGTGGAACACGCCCAGGCCGCGGACCCGATCCGATTCGGCCGGCCGGTCCTCGGCGAGAAGACGACCCTCAACAACTCAGGCTTCTTCAACTACTTCAACCGGAACAAGCGGAGTGTCCTGCTCAACGTGCGGCACCCCCTCGGGATGGAGTTGCTTCACCGGCTCATCGCCGTTTCCGACGTGGTTATCGAGAACTTCTCGAGCGGGGTGCTGGATTCCTGGGAGCTTTCGTACGAAGCGCAGAAAGCCATCAACCCGGGCATCATCTACTGCTCGGTTTCCGGCTTCGGGCACAGCGGGCGGGACGCGCACTTCACGACCTGGGGTCCGACTGCCCAGGCGCTCTCCGGCCTGACGATGATGTCGGGCCTGCCCGGCAAACCGCCGGCGGGCTGGGGCTACAGCTACATGGACCACACGGCGGGCTACTACGCCGCGATCGCGATCATGATGGCGCTCCACCACCGCAATCGAACGGGCGAAGGTCAGCACATCGACATCTCGCAGGTAGAAGCGGGCATGGTCCTGACGGGCCCGGCGGTGCTCGATTCGACGGTGAACGGCCGGAGTTTCCGTCGGCCGGGCATGCCGCCGGGGAACCGCGCATGGGAACCTGCGATGGCGCCGCACAACACCTACGCCTGCGCGGGCGAAGACCGCTGGGTCGCGATTGCCGTGCGAAACGATGCCGAATGGGATGCGATGGTGCGGGCGATGGGCGAGCCCGCGTGGGCCGACGGCCGCTTCTCGTCGCTTGCCGGGCGCATCGCCAACCAGGATGAACTTGACGCGCGCATCGCGGAGTGGACTGCCGGCCGCGACGACTACGCGGTCATGGCCACGCTCCAGGCGGCGGGAGTGCCCGCCGGCGTCTGCCAGTCGCCCGGCGATCGCGTGGAGCGCGACGAGCAGTTCAACGCCCGCGGCTGGTGGACCACTATGCCGCATGCCGAGCTCGGCGAGGATGCTGGCATCGATGGCGTCACGCCGCGGCTCGCGCGTACGCCGGGAACGAACCGCACCGCCAGCCCGCTCATCGGGGAGCACACGCATGACATCATGACCGGACTGCTCGGCCTGACCGAGGAGGAGTTCGTCGAGCACACCGAAATGGGAGTCTTCATGTGAGCGGCCCCCTCGAAGGCCTGCGCGTGGTCGAATACTGCGGTCAGCTCGGCCAGCTTGCCGGCAAGCTGCTTGCCGACATGGGCGCCGACGTCGTGACGGTCGAGCCGCCGTCCGGCTCTGAAGCGCGAGCCACCGGACCGTTCGTGGACGACGTGCCGGGCCCGAACCGCTCGCTGAACTACTGGTACCACAACACCAACAAGCGCTCGGTCATCGCGGACTTCTCCACCACGGCCGGCGCCGAAACCTGGCGTTCGCTCGTCTCGAAAGCGGACATCGTGATCGAAGACCGCGCCCCCGGCGAACTCGACCGCGCCGGCCTCGGGTACTCGGAACTCGGGACGCGGAACTCGTCGCTCATCTGGTGCGCCATCACGCCGTTCGGCCAGGACGGCCCCTGGGCGAACTACCAGGCGACCGACATGATCGGCCTCGCGCTGGGCGGGCCGATGAGGATGAACGGTTACGACCCGGAGGACGCGCCCGGCGCCCCGCCAATCCGCGGCCTTGGCGACCAGGGCTACAACACCGCCTGCCATTACGCCGTCCAGGGCATCCTCGCCGCGCTGCTCTACCGGGACCGCAGCGGGCAGGGCCAGTTCATCGACGCGTCCATGCACGAGGCCTGCAGCAGCACGACCGAAGTCGGGCTGCCCTACTGGCTCACCCGGCGGACGAACGTGGTTCGGCAAACGGGCCGCCACGCCGCTGCCCAGCGCACGGAGCCGTGGCTGCATATGGCCAACGACGGACAATACACGCTCATTTTCGGCATTGGCCGGGACAACGCGACCTGGACGAAGATCAAGCGCTGGTTCCAGGAGTCGGGTTTCGGCATGCAACTGGATGAAGCGCGATTCGACGATCCGGCCGCCCGCCAGCCGGGGCGCGGCTCCCCCGAAGCCGCCGAGGTCATGCGCCAACTGAGTGGCTTCATCGCCGCGCACACCGCCGGCGAGGTCTACCGCGGCGGCCAGGAGCGGCGCCCGTCCTGGGGAATTGTGCGCGCGCCCAGCGAAGCGCTCGATGACCCGCACTGGCAGGACCGTGGCTTCTGGGTGGAAACCACCGGCGAGGGGCGCGAAACGCCCGTGCGCATGCCCGGTGCTCCATACCAGTTCAGCGCCACCCCGTGGGCGCTGCGCCGGCCAGCGCCAAAGCTGGGCGAACACACGGCGGAAGTGCTCGCCGAATGGCTCGGCTGACACGAAACATCAGCTTCATCCCCGGTTCATTTGGCGTTCACGGCGGGCTGCGAACCTCTGGCCACGGGAGTAGCTCCTGTGCAGCCGTCCCCCTCCGGGCGCTGCTGGCGTGGGCCCGCCTCTGCTGTCCCGGCGGGCCCACGCACAACACGCCTTCACCCGCGCCGCCACGCGAAGCGTTCTAACGTGAATCTTTGGCATCCGGGGCTGACCGGAGCCTGCGGCGACCGTACTCTCGGAAGCTGGAAACGCCGCATTCATCGGCCTGACATCGGCCCGTCACACGCGGGCCCGACGATGCGGCGGGGGTGTTCAGAATGAAGATGGAAACCCGGCTTCTCAACAGCGCCTCGGTCTACGAACTCGTCCGGACCGGACACGGTTCGATCGAGGGCCTTGCCCGCGTCGGTCTCTCGCGGGATGACCTGGACCTGCGGCTCAGCGAAGCCGCGCGGCGCACCGGCCTGGCCGAAGACACGCTGGCGCGGACACTCGAAACCGCCCGCTCCTGACCCGGATCAGGGAATGGTGACCGTTGCGCCGGCCGAAAGGTTGGAGCATGTCGCGTTGATGCTCTTGTTCGCCGCGAGGAAGGCGTCGAGCGTCACGCCGTTCGCTGAAGCAATGCTCCCGCATGTATCACCGGCCTGCACCGTGTAGGTCTTGGCGCCGCCGCCGGTGCCCGGCCGCACGGTCGCATTGCCGGTGAGGGTGCCCCTCGTGGGTGTCGCTGCCGCCGGTGACGGTATCTTGATCTTGTCGCCGATGCGCAGGGCGTTGCAGTCCATCTGGCGGTTCGCCTTCTGCAAATCCTCGACGGAGATCTTGTAGGACGCGGCGATGCTGGAGCAGAAGTCGCCTGACTTAATGGTGTAGTCCGTGGTGGAAGCGGTAGGGCTGGCCTGGGGCGTGATCTGGCCGCTGGCGCCCCCGGAGATGATGACTTCGTTGCCCTGGATCTTATAAAGGGTGGGGTTCTGGATTGGCGTTGAGCTGGGCACGCGCGCCGGGTCGGTGACGCGTTCGCCGGGCTTTTCCGAACCGCCGCCCCCGCCGCAGGCAAAGGCCAACACGGCGGCGGCCAGGGCCACAACGAAGAGCACTCCCGGGACGGCGCGTGTCATCCGAATCATGCTATGGACGCCCCTGCCCTCGGGCAACCTCAGCGAGCAGGCTCTTGATCATCGCATAGGCGGCGTCGCCCACCGCGTCGAGCTCTTTCGCGTTGATGTCGGCGAAAACGTCCTGCGGAGTGTGGATCGTATCGAAGTCCCCTGACGTGAAGAACACGGCGGGCACCCCGGCATCCTCGAAGCTCTGGTGGTCGCTCCCCGCGTTGGCGGGAAGCTGGGATTTGCTCGCGGTGATGCCGATGTTCTTCGCCAGGTCGATGGCGCGCTGCACCAGGTCAGCCGGGCCGATGACCTCGACGTCGTCGCCGATCCCCGTGACATCCAGGTTCACCATGTAGGCCGGGAGTTTGCCCTGCGTCTTCAGCCGGTCGGCGAGCGCCTTGCTGCCGTAGAGCCCCGACTCTTCGGCGCCGAAGAGCGCGAAGCACAGGCCGTCATCCAGGCCGTCGGACGCGAACGCGCGCGCCAGCTCGACGACGTTCGAGGCGCCGCTGCCGTTGTCATTCGCGCCGGGCGCGCCCGGGACGGTGTCGAAGTGGCCGCCAACCAGCACGCGGCAGTTCAGGTTCGGCGAAGTGCCGGCCACGACGTTGAGCGCCTTTGTCAGGCCGACCGTGGGCGGCGCGTCGATCGCCACCGTCTTGCCCGCTTTCGCGGCGGCAACGAGGCCCGCGCCGTCCTCATGGGAGACGGCAACGACGGGGAAGCTCGAAAGCGTGGTCAGGTTCCCGCTGAACGGTCCGGGCCGGTTGTTCACGACGATGAGGCCCACCGCGCCCGCGGCCTTCACGTTCTGGTACTTGTCGATGAAGTTCAGGCTACCGCGGTCGGCAACAGCGATTTTCCCGGTGAGGTCCTGGCCGTTGATTCCCGCCGCATCCGCGAGGCCGACGTATGCCCCGGCCGCCGAGAGCTTGCCGCCAGGGCTCCCGGCCAGCGTCAGTGCTTCGAGCGGCGCGCCGCCGGCCGAAACCGTCCCGGCCCGGAACCGGTCGCCATCGAACTCGAACGCCATCACTTCGGTGGTGTAGCCGTATGAGCGGAGGAGGCCCGCCAGGTAGTTCGCGGCCGCGCTCTCCGCCTCGGAGCCGGAAACGCGCGGCGCCGCGGAAAGCTGCTTGAGGATGGCCATGGCGCGTTCGCCGTCGTGTTCGGCGGGGCCGCTCGCCTGGCCTGTTGGGTCACCCACACCGGCCGTTGCCGCCGGCCCGAGCGTCGGCCGCACCGGCGCGGTGGCTTCGGGCGATGCCGTAGCCGTCGCTTCCGGGTCTTCGGCGGCCTTGCTCTGCGAGTCGTCACGGCCGGCGAAGACGACGCCCAGCGCGATTGCGACAAGCGCCAGCGACGCTACCAGGACAATGATGGAAACGCGCCGCATGTAGGTTCGGAGGGTACGGGGTGGAGTGGTTAACCGCTCGGAAACGGCCTACTTCTTGCGGAACCAGCCCTTAACGCCGGAGGCCGGCGGAGCGTCATCAATCCAGCGGTCTCGCCAGTAGTGGCCCTGGCGCGATCCGCCCGCGGCACTCGAACTCCGGGGAGCCCTTCGGAACGACCAGGCGAACGCCCCGAGGAAGAGCACGATCCCGGCGAGCGATGCCCAGATTGCGGGGCCCCAGAACCCGGAGACAATCAGCCCGCCGAACATGATCCCGGCGCCCGCGAACAGGAGCGTGGTGGGCGAAAGGTTGGCCAGCGGATTCGGCCTGCTGGTGCGCACGCGCTGGGCCTTCGCCTTCTGCTGGCGTTTCTGTTGGAGCGAGATGGGAGGCCGCGCCGAAGCCGGGTCTGGCGCCGGCAGTTCGTCGTCCAGCTTCGCGAGGATCTCTTCTATTTCGCGTTCGAACTTGTCAGACATCGCTTGGTTCCACCCTAGGCCATCCTAACCCGCTCGTCGATAGCTCTTGCTTGGAGGTTTACGACGCCAAACGGAATTCTGTTGCGATAAGGTCACAGCCGGTGGACGGGCCACCGGCGCCGCTTACAATTCGGGGCGCAGACCGCCTGTGGCGCCGGAGGGACACATGAGCCAGGAACAAGTCATCGTTGAGGGAAACCCAACCTACATCGTTGCGCTCGGCGAGAATCTCGAAGAACGCCTCGAACGGGCGAACTACAGCTACACCTCGGCCAGGCGTCCACCACTGCCGCGCGCCCGGCCGTTCCTCATCGGCCACGCCACCCTCACCCCCATCTTTGACCGGGTCCTTGGCAAGAACCACATCATCAAGGGCCGCTACGAGCCTGGAACGGTTTCGGCGCTGCATACCCACGACGCCGACCAGTACCTCATCGTCACCGGGGGTTCCGGCCAGGTGCGCGACCGCAACACCTCGTACGACCTCACGCCCGGCATGGTCGTCTGGATCCCCGCGGGTTCAGCCCACGTGCACGCCGCGACGAACGACGAGGCGCTAGAGTTCATCTTCATCACAGCCACCGGCCACTCCAGCGACATCGTCGACTGACGCCGGGCAGGAGAGTTGCAATGTTCAAGGGTGTTGATCACGTCGTCATCGCGGTGAAAGACCTCGATGCTTCCGTCGGCCGCTACGAGACGATTTACGGGACGGCCGTGAGCGACCGCAGCGAAGCTCCCGCGGCCGGCATGGCCATGGCCTTCTTCCGCTTCGGCGACTCCTACATCGAACTCGTCTCCGCCACCGGCGACCAGGGGCCGATCGCCAAGCGGCTCGCCGAGCAGGGCGAAGGCGTCCACCTCGTTGCCATGAACGTGGACGACATTGATGCGACGCTGACGAAGCTGCGCGACGCGGGCATCCGCCTTGTTGGCGATCCCGGCGCGGGCAACCCGGTGAAGGGCCAGGTCTTCATCCACCCCTCGATGACCGGCGGTGTCCTGACCCAGATCGTCCAGCGCTAACCACGCTTGCAGTCGCTCGTTTCCTACGCCCTCAGCGAAGAACAGGCGGCGCTGCGCGACGCCGTCCGCTCCTTCGTCGACCGTGAAGTGCTGCCCGCGGCGATGGAGCGCGAACGGATCGCGGACGCCGCTGACCGCGTGCCATGGGGCTGGATCGAGACCCTCTCGAAGATGGGCGTGCGCACAATGCCCGTGCCGGAAGAGTTCGGCGGCGCCGGCGCGGACGTGCTCACCACCTGCATCATCGGCGAAGAGCTTGCCGCCGGTGACCTCGGCCTGGCGGTGATTTTTGACCAGACGTGGAAGTTCATCCCGCTCATCACCACCGCCTGCAGCCCCGGGCAGCGGGAGCGCTACCTGCCCCCATTCCTTGCCGACGACCGTTTTCTGCTCGCGCTCGGGCTGCACGAAGACGGCGCCGGGAGCGACCACTTCCTTCCTTATAACGTGGCGCCGCACGGTGGCCGCGCCACCGCCGTCCAACAGCCGGACGGCAGCTGGCTCCTCAATGGCGCGAAGACCTACATCTCGAACGGCGGCCTTGCCCGGTTGCACGTCATTTTCGCGAGGACCCGGCCTGGTTCGGGTGGCGTCGACGGCCAGAGTGCATTCTTCGTCGAGGAAGGCACGCCCGGCTTCTCCATCGGCCGGATCGAGGACAAGGTTGGCCGGTCTCTCGCAGAACGCAGGTTGATCTCGATGACTGCCGTCTGCCCGGCGACAGCCTGCTCGGCGAACTCATCGCGGCATGCGCACGCTGGGCCGCGCGACCCGTGGCCGCGGGATGCTGACCGCGGCAACCTGCCTCGACGTCGCCCGCGCCGCCTACGATGCCGCGCTTGCGCACGCCGCACGCACATCCCGGGGCGGCACGAAATCCTCCAACCACGACATCATCAGACTTGATGCCTCCGCGGACATAGACCTCAAAATCGAGACAGCGCGCCAACTGACCTGGCGCGCGGCGGTCTGGGTAAAACGCGGAACGAGGCGACCAGCGCCTCGCGGAGATGAGCAAGCAGTACGCCAGCGACATGGCGGTCGAGGTCTGTGTCTCAGCCATGGAGATTTTCGGCGGCGCGGGAGTCATGCTCGATCAACCAGCGCAGAAGTATGTCCGCGATGCGCTCACGGTCCTCCACTCGGAAGGCACCAACCAGATCATGCGGATGCGCCGCGTCAATCGGCTCCGCGGAGCATCGCACGCGCGTTAGCGGCCGGTCCGACCGTCAGCAGGCGCTCAGCTGTTCGCGATCAGGACAACCAGCGCGGTCGCCACAAACCCGAACACCGCCAGCACGATCTGCGGGTCACTGAAGACGATCCGGTCTGGCGCATCGGTGCGGCGATCGCCGTTGAGCAGGAGAAGGTAGCGGAACAGCCCGAAGGCGACGAACGGGATGGTCAGCGCCATCGCGCCGTTGCCCGGCACGCGTTCGGATTCGATCGTGTAGAGCGCGTAGCTGAGCAGGGCGCCGGCCGCCGTGATGTTCAGCAGTTGGCTCAGCAGTTCGCCGGAATAGCCAGCGAGCGCCGGCCGGTGCCGCGCCGCTTCTGGACCGAGTTGCCGGAATTCGGCCCAGCGCTTGCTGGTGGCGAAGAAGAGCGCCGCGAAGCTCGAACAGACGTACAGCCAGGGCGAAATGTGCACGTCGATGGCGGTCGCGCCGGCCGCTGCTCGCGCCACCACGCCGCCGGTCAGGATGATGATGTCCAGGATGGCCACGGACTTCAGCCCGAAGCTGTAAAGGACCATCACCACCGCGTAGCCGCCGAGGATCGCCGCGGCCGTCGCATCGATCAGGACGGCGAGCGGCATCGCCACCATGGTGAGCGCTGCCGCCACGACGAGCGCCGCCGTCACGCCCAGTTCTCCGCTGGCGATTGGCCGGCGCGCCTTGCGCGGGTGCAGCCGGTCGTTCTCGCGGTCGCGCACGTCATTAATAAGGTACGTAGCGCTCGAAACCATGCACCACAGGCCGAACAGCGCCGCGGTGCGGCCGAGCAGCGGCCAGAACGTGTCCAGGTCCGAAGCTTTCCACGCGTCGCCCGCCGAAAACACGAGCGCCGCGAACGGGATCGTTCTTCGGCCACTGGTACGGCCGCATCGCCGAGACGAGCGGGAAGGCGGAGGCGAGCAGCCAAAGCGGCGCGGTCCGCTTCGGTCATCGCGAAAGCTTCCTTCACGATCGTGGCCCACCGCCACCGATGGCCTTCACCAGCCGCATCGGCTGCAGATCTTCGGTCCGCGCCAGAATACGGCGTTCAAGCTTGTCGGCAGCCGCCCGAGATCTTCGTCGAACCGCCGCAGGCTGTCGTCAGCCACGATGTCGCACGGCTTCGGCCAGCCGACCGGCGCCACCCCACCGACCCGGTAGCCGGTGATCTCGATGACCTCGTCTGGCGTGCCCATCTTCAATTTCTTGCGGCCAACCCCGACCAGCTCGGCCAGCGCCGACGTGTCGACCTGCCGGTCTCCGGCCACGAGAGCCATGGTTGGGCGGCCCTCGGCCATGAAGAAGAGCGTCTTCACGATTTGCCCCAGCTCGCAGCCTACGGCGTTCGCCGCCTCCTGCGCCGTGTGCGTGCTCTCGTCGAACGCGCGCACGCGGCCGGGCAGGCCGAGGGCCTCGAGCGAGCGCTGGACGTGTTCGGGGGCTTCCACAGGCAAAGTGCAGGTGCGCCGGGCCCAGCGTCATGCGCCGAAGCCGGCGCTGACCGGCGGCGCGAGCTGGCCGACGGCTTCGGCATCGAACAGTTCAACCTGGTGCCTGGTGGCAGGGCCGTGCACCACGCCGCGGCCGCCCGCGAAACCCGCCCCGTGGTCATCAGCACCGCGCGCGTCGAACCGCCGGCGACGGCCGCGCGCCGCCAGTCGCGGACCTGGGCGGCGCTGACCGCGGCGGTTTCGGCGTAGCGCTTGTGCACCGCCAGCGTCTCGCCGCGCGCGTCGCGTCGAGTCGATGCCGCCGTCGCCTGTGCCGCCGCGGTGTTCTTGAACAGCCTTCGCGCCGCAGCCAGCGGCCCACTTCGGTTTCGAATTCGGCCGGTGGGAGTGCGCCGCAGCCCGTCGAGCGTGCGCCGCGCCTGCCTGCGCTTCACTGCGCCACGCCATGCTCTCAGCGCGACCACGAGCAGCGCGAGCGCGAGCCAACTCGCCCCGACATCGCGTGCCCACCATCGGTCCAGGCCGCGCCGCTTTGACGCCATCGTGGAGCACGAGCCAACGTGTCATAACGGCGAGCCTACCGTCGCCCCGGCGAACAGGGAACCACTGGGCGGCACTCGCGGGCCGTCTGGCCGTTCCAGCGATCACCTGCGTGCGGCACTGTCCCTGTAGACCGGCGGCGGCCAGGCCGAGATCGAGGAGCACCACCATGGCCGTCCACCACCGAGCTCACCGCATTCGCGAGCGCTCCGGTGACGGGCAGCCCGCCAATCTACCGTCCGGCCGATGCAGCCCACCGACACTGCCGCCCTCCTTGAGTTCTTCCGCGGTATCCCGGACGAGGAGCGCTATTTCCTCAAGGACGACGTTGCCTCCGATGCCGTCATCGAGAGCTGGGCGCGCCACCTCGACTACGACCGCGCCCTACCGTTTGCTCCGCGCTCGACGGCGACCGCGTGCGCCGACGGCGTGCTCATCCGCCACGCGGCAACGCCCGCAGCCTACGCGGAAGTGCGCTCGATGAGGGTCGACCCGGCCTACCGGGAGCAGGGCCTCGGCACCGCCGTCCTCAAGGAACTGATCGACATCGCCTGGGACGCCGAGATCGAGGTCCGTCCAGGGAGAGTTCGTTACCGGTATGCAGGACGACGCCCTGCGCGCGGTCCAAAGCGCTCGGCGGGGTCGAGGTCAAGCCAGCGTTACCGACGCGTACCGCGACCAGGCCAAGCCACCCCACGACCTCGTCTTCCTGCGCGTCCCGCTCGGCCGTTCGTGGCAGTGGTCCCGCTGGTAAGGGCGACGGGTATTCTTACACCTTGCGCTGTTGAATCCCCGGCCACGAATGCCTATCGTGTCCCGAGAGCTGAGGACGCTCCCGTGGGTGGCCCCGCTCTCGCCATGCGAAGACTGGCAGTCGCATGCGGAGGCAGTTGATGGCGTTTGAGACGAAAAGAGCCGATCGATTTCGAGTGGATCACCTGGCCCCGGGTCAGGGTGCTCGCGGGCCTGGCAGCGCTGCGCAGCGAGCGGAGATCGCCCGGCGCTGGGCGTGTCCCACTCCACGGTGCGCAGCACCGTCAAGACGATCAAGTATCACACCAACCTGCGCGATGTCCGTGACATCGGCCGCTGGTGGCTCGAGACGGGGCCGTTCGGCTGGCGTGGGCGGCGAAACGTACCGGTTTGCAGCCAAAACCGGACGGTTCGTAGGGCTGGAGCGGTACGAACGGTAGGTCGACTGGCGAACGCTCCCGAAGGCATAGTGCTCATAACCCATTGGAGGAATGACCGTGACATGTTGCTCAGGCGCCGTTTCTTGGGAGTGCTGCTATCCGGACACTTGCGGGTGTGACACATGCTGCTGCCAAAGGTTCAAACTGTCAATCAGTTTGCGGAACATCCGAGTTACTGCGGCGTCGGCGCATGCTGCACATGTAACTCCAGTGGCTGGGGTTACGCGTGGAAGCCCAATTGCGCGAGCTGCGACATCTGTCGAAGACTGCGGCGACTACGGTAGCCGCTAATGGCCCGAATTCCGGCTTAAATTTCTACCAGGCGCAAAGGTGGACCGGCATAACCAGCTTGCAAGCACTCGCGCGAGATTTGTGGGAAGTCACTATTCATGCAGATGGCTCCGCTCAACGATGCTGGAATCATCTCCGGAGTCCTGTTCATCGACAATCCTATTGGGGGTGCTGATCCGTCACCAGACGAGACGGTGGGCAAGAAAGGGGGTCAAAGTGGATCGTCGAAGCATCCTCCGGTGCGGCGCTGGGGCGTGGGCTGTGGCAAGTTTTCTGTTCCCCGTAACGTCGGAGTTCAAGAGTCGCGCCGTGAACGCGGCTCGGTCCCAGCCCAGTCGAGTAGGCGGCGATACGCGGATGCTTCCCCGCTCTCCTGCTCCGGTGGTGCATGAGGCGCCGCTGTTCGATCCCACATACGCAGGGGGCGTTGTGCGTTCCATGAAGGGCGACGCCTACATCTTAGAAGCTGATTCGGATTCCGGGGCGTCGTGATAGCCCCAGAGGTTTCTGTCTGGAAGGAAGTGATGGTTGACCGCTCGGAGATCATGATCGACGACTGGCTCGATGTCGAGATCCGGCCGGATCGTCCGGCGTGCTCCACGCTCGT
The DNA here is from genome assembly GCA_046328215.1 of Dehalococcoidia bacterium. Classification (GTDB taxonomy): domain Bacteria; phylum Chloroflexota; class Dehalococcoidia; order Tepidiformales; family Tepidiformaceae; genus Amarobacter. Next base: position 116,844 of record JAXLXA010000002.1, read on the forward strand.
TCGGGTTGGTGTTCGTGAACATTAGCCGCCGCGACGGGATTGTGGAAGTTGCGAACGATGGACTGCTGGTCAACGTGAAGGGGCGCTCGGTGCCAATTCAACTGTCGCCGTCGGTCCGGAAGTCATCGACAAAACGGACGGCAGCTCCATTCAGCGGAGTGTCAGCCTGAGCCCTGGCGATCGGGTTGGCATGGTCGGTCTTCGTCTCCCCTGAAGGAGCTTTCAGGGCAACCCGAATTTGGAGGTAGGGCCGGTGAACGCAATGTCTTTTCTCGCCATGTGGCTGGGCGTGATGTTTCGTCGTCTACATCGAAGTTGGCTTCTCCTGACCTTTCGAGGTCGCTGTCGGGATACCAGGGCGTCCTGCCCGCTAGCTCCTTGAGACCGCTAGCGATGTTCACTCCAGCGGTTGAGGCTCTGGCCGCCCTCCTCATTCTTGGAGGGAATTGGCTGGGGCTGGCGCTTGCGGGCGCGCTCGGCTTCGCATTTGCGGTTGTCGGTGCCGCAGTGGTCTTTCGGGGAATCCCCGTCAGCTGCGGATGCTCCGGCTCTGGGGCAACCAAAGTAAGCTACGTAACCGTTTTCCGCGGGGCCGCGATTTTTGCAGCGGCTCTCTTGTTGTTCAGGATTCCAGTACGACTGGGTTTGCTGTCCGCCGGCGCGGCGGTTCTGCTCGGTCTGGTGCCGAGCTTACTGCTGGTTCAGCGGCGTATCAGCCATTGGTCGCGCGCGCGTCGCGCCGCCAGGCGAAGGGGCCAGGAGCTTGCGGCGCTGGAGGCGATCGTCTTTCCAGCGCCCGGATGAGCCGAAGAAAGTGGTTGACTCTTGCGTTCATTGCGATGGTGATGGCTGTGTTGGCAACAGCGGCCATCCAAGTGAGCATGCGGGGCGAATCGTCGTCGCACGTCTCTTGGGGTCAGCCGGTAGCGTTTGCTTTGAATCCAGAGGGCGGCGGCCTGTGGATGGTGACGAGAGCGGCGCCGGGTGAGGGCGGCAACCAGGGAAGCCTGGTGCAATTTGACGGTATGAGCGGGAAACCGATGCGAACCTATCGGCTGAAACTCGACCCCGTTGCTGCCTACTTTGACCTGCCGGGGAGGCGGGTGTTCATCGTCAGTCTCGGGTTGGAACTTGGGACGCCTACCGAGACCGTTGCAGGGACCGTGACAGCGGTCGACCTCTCGGGCAAGGTTATTGGTGTCGAGACGTCCGGAATACACCCGATTGGCGTCGCGATGGATTCCTCCCACACGCTGCTTCTGGTGCTAAATCGCGGTGTTCCGCCCGGTTCGGGGAGCGTTCAAGCACTTGATCCTGAGACACTTAGTGAGCGTGGCCAGGTCGGGACGGGTATCTATCCCATGAGCATCGAGCCACACCCGTCCAAGGAGTTCGCAGCGGTTCCCAATTACGTGAGTCAGTCCCTGACACTCTTGGCGACCGACGGCGGACGTATTACGGCAGTGGAAGCTCCTCTGGGCAACCAGCCGGGGCGGACCGCAAGTGTGAGCTTCGCCGCCTCGTCGGACCTGGTGGTCGCCGTCAGTCTGAGCGAGCGGACGACCAAGCCAGCAAGGATTCCAGGGCGTGTCGACCTCTACGATATGAACAATCGAACGCTTCGGTGGTCGGTTGATGTCGATGAACCATCGACTTCCGCAGTTGCCCCCTCGGGGGTAGTACTCGTCATCGGCGAGACCGACTCCGGCTTTGAGGTGCGGGCGCTCGATCTTGAGTCGGGCAGAACGCTGTACGCCATCCCCGCGACTGGAGAGGAGGTAGCAATCACTCCGGCGGGAAACGCCGTTGTGCTGCTGCCCCAGAAGGGCATCGCGCGAGAGTTTATGCCGGAATCCGGAAATGTCCTTTGTGACCTTCCGCTTCCGGTCGGAGAGCCGCGCCTCGTGATGGGGGCGGCCGGCGTATCCGTTGTCTCGTTGAGCGAGACCCGAGCTCGCGTCTCCGCGCTGCGCTGTGACTAGCGGCTCAAATCGGCGTGCCGAAGGCGACAAGAGCTGTTGGCTTCCCGAACCGCATCACTGCGGGTCCTCTGATCGGCTAGAGCGCGGCCAGCAGGTTCCGCTGCCCGCTCGCCGCTTCGAAGGCGCTCGCGACCTGGATGATGCGGCCTTCATCGAAGAACTTGCCGATGATTTGCAGGCCCACTGGCAGCCCCTCGCTGAAGCCGCAGGGCACGCTGATCGATGGTAGCCCGGCCACGGAGGCGGGCAGCGTGTACACGTCGTTGAGGTACATTGCGTAGGGGTCGTCCACCTTCGCGCCGATGCGGAAGGCCACCGTCGGCGAGGTCGGCGTGACGATGACGTCGTACTTCGCGAAGGCCGCGGTGAACTCGTTGTTGATGACCGTGCGCACCTTCTGGGCTTTCAGGTAGAAGGCGTCGTAGTAGCCGGCGGAAAGCGCGTAGGTGCCGAGCATGATGCGGCGCTTCACCTCGTTGCCGAAGCCCTGCGCCCGCGTCTGTTCCATGTTGTCCCACATGCTCGGGCCGCTGCGGTCGCTGAAGCCGTACTTCACGCCGTCGTAGCGGGCCAGGTTCGCGGAGGCCTCGCTCGGCGCGATGATGTAGTACACCGCCAGCGCGTGCTCCGTGCTCGGCAACGAAAGCGACGTGTCGACCTCGCAGCCCAGCGATTCCAGCGTCTTCAGCGCCTCATCGATGCGCGCCTTCACGCCGGGCTCCATGCCGCTGATGAAGTACTCCCTGGGCACGCCCACCTTCAGCCCGCGGATGTCGCGGCCGAGGTAATGGCGAAGGTCCGGCATCGGCTCGGGGTTGCTCGTGCTGTCTCGTTCGTCGTGCCCGGCGATGCACTGGAGCATCGTGGCCACGTCCTCGACGTCGCGCCCAATCGGTCCCACCTGGTCCAGCGAGCTGCCGAACGCGACGATGCCGAAGCGGCTCACCCGGCCATACGTCGGGTCCAGGCCCACCGCGCCGCAAAGCGCCGCCGGCTGGCGGATCGAGCCGCCGGTGTCGCTCCCGAGCGAGACCAGGCATTCGCCCGCGGCCACCGCCGCCGCCGAACCGCCCGAAGAGCCGCCGGGCACGAGGGCCAGGTCCCAGGGGTTGTGCGTCGGGCCGTAGGCGCTGTGCTCGGTGCTGGAGCCCATCGCGAATTCGTCCATGTTCGCCTTGCCCACCATCACCGCGCCGGCCTTGCGCAGTTGTTCGTACACGTGGCTGTCGTAGGGCGGGATGAAGTTCTCCAGGATCTTCGAACCGGCCGTGGTCCGCGTCCCCTTCGTGACGATCAGGTCCTTCACGGCGACCGGGATGCCGGTGAGCGGCGTGGCCGTGCCGTTCGCGTACTTCTGGTCGGCTTCCTTCGCCTGCTGCAGGGCAACGTCCGGTGTCGTCGTGATGTAGGCGTGGACGTTCGGCTCGACTTCGCCGATGCGGTCGAGCACGGACTGCGTCAGTTCGACCGCGGAGATTTCCTTCGCGCGCAGCTTTTCGTGGGCTTCGTGAGCGGTCAGCCGCCAGAGGCCGCTCATTCGAGCACCGCCCGTACGCGCACGTACCCGTCCTCGGCGAGCGGCGCGTTCGCCAGCGCTTCACGCTGCGAAAGCGACGGTGCAACCAAATCGGCCCGCATGACGTTAGAGAGAGGAAGGGGGTGCGCGGTGGGCTCGATGCCTTCGGTGTCCACGGCCGTCAGCGCCGCGAAGTGGTCCAGGATGCCGGACAGCTGCGCGGTGAACCGCTGGACGTCGTCGTCGGTGAGCGCAATGCGCGCGAGCCGGGCGATGTGGAGGACTTCTTCGGACGTGAGCGCCATAAGGCAAGGGTAAGAGAAAAGAGGAAAGAGAAAAGAGGAAAGACGCCGGGTACGGGCGCTTAACAAAGGACGGTTTTTCGGGTGACGGGGGTTTGATAGGGTGGCCGAAGTGATTTTGGATTTTGGATTCTGGATTGTGGATTGCCGGAGTAGCGACGCGTGAGTTCGATCATCACGCGGCGGAGGTTGCAGGCGCGGCGCGCGCGGCGAAGCCAGAAGGCGCGGCCGATCATCATCGCGCTCGTCGGCTTGCTGGCGTTCGGCTCGGTCTGCGCGGCGGCGGGCATCGGCGCGCTCTTCACGGTCTACAACTCCTACGCGCATGACTACGTGCCAATCGAAGAGAAGCTCCAGCAGCGCAATGTTGGCCTCACCGCGATCTACGACCGGAACGGCCCGGACGGAGCCAACGCGGTGCTTCTCGGTCAACTCACCAACCCCGACGCGCAACTCCTGGAGCCCGTCCCGCTGGACCAGATTTCGCCCTACCTGGTGGCCGCCACCATTTCGACCGAGGACAACTCCTTCTGGGACAACCCCGGGATCAACTTCACCGGCCTCTCGCGCGCCGCGATAGAGCGGTACGTCAAGAACGACACCGAAAGCGGCACGGGCGGTTCTTCGATTACGCAGCAGCTGGTCAAGAACGTCTACATCTGCCCGAACATTAACACCACCGACGACCCCACCCGGTGCGTCAACGCCGAGCGCACGCTGGACCGCAAGTTGCGCGAAATCGTCTACGCCGTCGAGCTGACCAACGACTACACGAAGGAAGAGATCCTCACCTGGTATCTCAACCAGATTTCGTACGCGGACCGGTACGTTGGCATCGAAGCGGCTTCCCAGGGGTACTTCCACAAGCCGGCGAAGGACCTCACCCTCGGTGAGGCCGCGCTCCTCGCAGGCGTGCCGCAGTTCCCGACGAAGTACCACCCGCGCTACAACTGCGTTGCCACGGACGACGGCACCTGTGTGCTCGACAATGAAGGCCGCACGACCGTCGCGGGTGAAGCGAAGACGCGCCAGGAGGCCGTGCTCGACCTGATGGTCGTCCATGGCCGCGCCACCGCAGACGAAGTCGCGGCCGCCAAAGCCGAGGAGATCCATGTCTACGCCGCCTCGAACCCGCTGAAGGCCGAAGCCTGGATCGACAACCAGGTCGAGCCGCGGCTGGTGCGCATGTGCAAGGCCGGACTGCTGCCGAAGCCGAAGGAAGTCGACGACTGCGAGAACTGGGTGCACTCGGCCGGCTACAAGGTGACGTCCTCGCTGGACTACACCCTCACCGAGCAGGCCCGCCAGATGTCGAACGAATGGGTTGCCGCGGGCCTGGCGGCCGGCTGCGAATGCCACAACGCCGCGGTCGTGACGATCGAACCGACAACCGGCCAGATCATCGTCTATTCGCCGAACATCGACCCAACCTACCGGTCCGACCCGCGCGTCGCCGGCAACATCGACCAGTTGAGCGAGATCAATCAGCCCGGCTCGTCGTTCAAGCCGGCGGTCTATTTGAACTGGTTCGACACCCAGAACAAGGCGCCGATGAGCATCTTCTGGGACACGAGCCCGCTTAGCATCGGCGGCGTCGACATCGTGAACCCGCGCCAGAACGGCCCCACCGAGGGCCTCATATCCGCCCGCGCCGCACTCGGCGGCTCCCAGAATGTCGGCGCGTTCCGGGCCGCGGCTGAAGGCGGCGTCGACAACGTCATCGAGATGGCGAAGAAGCTCGGCATCACCACGCTCTCGCAGGGCTTCGACCCTACCTTCAGCAACCAAGGCCGTGAACTACGGCGCCTCCATCGCGACTGGTGGCGCGCAACATCCGCGCAGTCGACATGGCGTACATGGACGCGACGATCGCGAACATGGGGAAGATGGTCGGCACGCCGTCGCTTGCCGGAGTACGCCGACATCAAGACGCTGAAGAGCACCTCCGTCGATGTCGGCGCCGACTACGACCTCGCCTGGCAGCAGGCACTGGAAATTCCAGCGCGGAAACCTTCGCATCCCAGGCACCCGCGAGCTGGACCCCATCGTCGTCCTCGAAGTGCGCGACAAGGACGGGAACCTGGTCTACAAGGAACCGACCCGCAGACCAAGCAGGTGGTCAATGCCGGCTCCGTCTGGCTCCTGCACAGCATCATGTCCGACTGCACCGCGCGGTTCGTCATCTGGAGCTGTGGCGGTTCGAACACGGACCTGGGCCTCGACTTCTCCGACGGCGTGAAAATCCCGTCAGGCGTGAAGACCGGCACCCAGCAGGCTCCGCGCGAGCGACACCCTCGAGACCTGGATGACCGGCTACAGCCGGCACGCCGCCACCGCCGTCTGGGTGGGCAACGCCAACAACGGTTCGTGAACGACCGCGCTGCCCGGCCAACGCCACGGTGCGTGCGCCTCTGGAAATCGTGGATGGGCGCGTATCACAGCGCCCTCTCGGCGCACGGCGTAGGCGACAGGCTACAACGAAAGGTTTCAGCGACCTCCAACCTCGAACGCGGGCCAGCGCTCGTTCGAGACACCGGCAACCGACCGAGTGCTCGCCGGACTTCGTACTCGCGACCAGACCGTGACGGCCTGGGTGCGGACGGACGTGACCTACGCCTGCAGTGTTGAAGAGAAGGAAATCGACACGCGCAACGGCTTCCTGCCAGTGACCAGACGCCTGCCCAATTCCGCGAGACGAAGAAGTCTTCGTGAAGCTGCCCACCTTCTTTGCGCCGGAGGGTGTGGCGGCCCTCGCCAAGGAGAAGGGCATCCCGATCGCGCCAACCGAGAAGAGCAACTGGCCAGACGGCGCTGGCCATCAGTAAATCTTCCAGAACGGCCGCACTATCAGCACCACGTTCCAGGTCGTGTACTCCGTGAACGTGCCCAACCTGAAGAACTGGAAGCCGTGGAAATCGGCGAGACGGCGAACCCCACCGAGTGGAAGACCATCGGAACTGGGACGGCGGGCGTGAACGAGGGGCCACTGGGCACGATTGAACCGAAGGACCTGAAGGACAACACCGTCTACACGGTCAGGCTCAGCACGGACGACGGGAAGGGCCTGGAAGACGACGGTTATCAACATCCGGAAGACCGGTGGGATGCCAACGACTCCGGGGACGCCAACGCCCACCGCCATCGGGAACCCGAACTTCCCGCAGGGGACCGTGACGCCGCACCCCGCGGCCCGGCAACTAAGTTCTTCAGTTGAGGGGAAGTTGGCGGTGAATCGGCCGGGCTGCCCTCACTTTCGGGTTCTCCTCCCGACTCCTATCGTCGCGGGCGAGGGGAGTCTGCGGTCGCGGTTTGCGCGGACGAACGATCGCCGACTTTCACGAGTTCGTACCAGGTTCCTCACGCCGTTGGATATACTGCCCGCGCTGCGGTAGACTTCGCGCAAACGAACTCGAGGTGCCCTTGGCTGACTACGCGCATCCCGAACTTCCCCGCCGGTTCTCGAATGGCTCGCCACTGTCCTCGATGACCCCAAGGTCCGGGTTATCGACTGCGCGACCGTGGAGGCCTATCGCCGGACGACATTCCGGGCGCCGTGCAACTGCCGGTGCATTACTACATCAAGGAACGTGACCTGGAGGGCAGCGACCACGGCACGCTGGTCATGCTCCCGCCGAGTTCGAAGACCCGGAGATGGCGAAGCTCGGTGTTTCGAACGACACCACGAAGTCGTCACCTACGATGACAACAACGGCCAGTCGCCCGCGTCTCTGGTGGGTGCTCAAGTACTACGGCCACACCAACGCGAAGGTGCTCAACGGCGGGGCTGGCATCGCTGGCTGACCGAAGGGCGCCCGGTGACGTTCCACGGAACGCGCGCGCCGAAGGGCAGCTTCAAGCGCCACCCGGAACCCGGACATCTACGCGACGGTTGACTACCTGAAGGAGATGCACACCAACCGCCTGCCAGTGCTCGACGCGCGCACCGACCAGGAGTGGGACGGCACGAACGACCGGCAACAAGCGTTCCGGCCGCAAGCCGGGCGCCCACCACATGGAGTGGGTGCGGTTCGTCGCGACAGATGACAACCGCAAATTCCTCCCGGCCGCCGAACAGCACTGCTCAAGAGTGCCGGCATCGAACGGGACAAGCCGACCATCACCTACCGCCAGGGTGGCATCCGCGCGCGGCCCACGCGGCCTTCGGTGATGGAACTCCTCGGCTACAAGGACGTCCGCGTCTACGACGGCTCGATGCGCGAGTGGGCGAATCGCGAGGACACGCCGCTAACGGTGTACGGGGTAGCTGAGGCGATCGTGAAGAGAACTTGTCTAACCTCTACCGCTTGACGAGCGTCACCTTCCCGGCTCGCGTACGGTGAGCTACGGTTACGACGATGCGTCACGGCGGACCTCCATCACCTACCCGGGCGGCTCGAACCAGGCGACCTACGGCTTCGACAACGCCAACCGTCTCATCCTTCCACCGAGGGATCACCGACTGGTCCTTCCCGGGAAGGACGAACTCCACCACCTACGCGTACGATGATGGCAGGCAGGATGACGACGGCAACGCTTCCTCCGGCACGGACATTGTCTCGACGTACTCATACGATCCTTCCCCTGCGAAGGACCGACCGGCTGACCGGAATCACCCACGTGAAGGGTGGTTCGACGATCCCGGGCGAAGGACTCGGTCGCGTACACGCTGGACGACGTCGGTAACCGCACCCAGTCCTTCCCGGAAGGATGGACCAGCAGGGCACGCACACCTACAGCTACGACGACTTATCGGCTCACCAGCGTGACGTACCCCGGGGCCGAGCACGACAAGCTACGCCTTCGACGCCTCCGGGGTAACCGCACGCGGAGCATGACCGTCGCCGGCAACACGACGACCTACGCCTACGACGACAACGACCGGATCACCAGCGTCACGCCGCCGGTTCTGCCTCGGTCGTCAACTACACCCGGGACGACAACAGCGATCCGACGGCGCGCGGCAGCGACTCGGTTTTCCCGGGACTACGAAGACCGCATGGTCTCGGCGACCGTCAACTCCGTCACCACGAACTCTTCACCTACCGCGGTGATGGCTTGCGCGATTCGCGCGCCGGCCGCGGCGGCGCGACGACGACCTTCACGTGGACACACGGCAGCCGCTGCCAGTGGTGTTCGATGACGGGAACCAGTATCTCTACGGCGCTACCACCGGCTCAAAAGCAATCCGGGAGCTGGTATTACTACCTGGCCGATGTACTTCGGCTCGACCATGGCCATTGTCAACGGCCGGGACGGTCCAGGCCACATACCCACGACGTCTACGGGACGCCAACCAAGACGGGTTCTCTCAGCAATGAGTTTGACTTCGCCGGCCAGCAGACCGACGGAATGGCCGCAGTACCTGTACCGGTACATGGACCCGGCGACGGGTACGCGTTCTGAGCCGCGACGCCATGGAGGCCGAGGGTCAACACGGTTTCGGCCATGCGGCCGGCAACTCCAATCACGGCCACTGACCCTCGAGGCACAAGGACAGTGGCAACCGACGGATGCGAAGGAAATCCGGCGGCAGGGCGGTGGCGGCCGTGGGCGACCCCGGCCTCGGGGTCTGTCGGGGTGGGAGAGTGAACGGTTCGCCAGACGCGATCGCCGCGCGGTTGAATGCGAAGGTCGCCCACGCCGGAGGCGACACCTGAATTTTGCGGGAAAAGTCGGCTTCTGCTACGACGTCGGCAAAAAGAACAGTAACCGTCTCTTAGCCATAGGGGAACGGCGAGTACGCAAACGTGCGTAAGACCGGATTCACGCTTGCGAAGCCTGATCCTAACAGACCGAAGGTGAGGGGTCGTTCCACTCTGACTTCAACGGGTCGGGAGTCTATGGAGGAGAATGCAGAAACCAGTTCGGTGGAGTGGTGGGCGGTTTCGCATCAGCGGCGCGGGTGTGTCTACTAAAAAAGCCCGTGCTGCCGGAGTTGCCACCGCGACGATGGCGGCAGTCTTCGCGTTGAGCATTGCTGCACGCATCAGCCCCGAGGCGGCTCTTGCGGCCGTACTTACTCCCGAAGGGGCTGCGATCACGGAATCGGAATAGCAGTGTCCTGTCCGATTGGTCAGATTTGGGCGGCCGACTCGTGATTTTGGGTTGCTCTAAAGCGAGGTGAGAAGTGCTCAGACGAACACTGTCCTGCTGTTGAACGTCGTCGTGCTCTTTGGTTGCGTTGTTGTCCGCAAAATGCTGTTGCCGCGCTTTTCCTCCGAGCCGATGGCCTGCCGGAGAAGTGGCTCGGGGTCGCCCTCGAAGTCGCTCTGGGTGCCGGAGCGGCGGTGTTTGCGGCGATCCTCGGCAGCCGCGCCGCTCGTCGAGCTGTTCGAGAGCCTGGGCGGCCGTCCACGGGACGCACTACGCGAACAGGAGCGCAGCAAGAGGACAATGTCCGTTGACTGTGTGTCTCCTCGGCGGCTCGAACCAGGCGCCCAGCGCGTGGACCAGCAGGGCACGCACACCTACGTCTACGATGACCTCTACTGGCTGGCCTCGGTCACGTATCCGCCTGAGCACGACGAGCTACGCCTTCGATGCCTTCGGCAACCGCACGAGTACGACGGTCGCCGGCAACACGACGACCTACGCCTACGACGACAACGACCGCATTACCAGCGACGCCGCCCAGCCCGGCCTCGGTCATCAACTACACCTGGGACGATAACGGTGACCTGACCGCTCGTGGTAGCGATTCGTTCTCCTGGGACTACGAGGACCGCAATGGTCTCGGCCACCGTGAACTCGGTCACGACGAACTTCACTTACCGGGGCGATGGGCTGCGCGACTCGCGAGCGGTCAGCGGCGGTGCGACGACGACGTTCACATGGGACATTGGCGGCGGACTGCTCCGTCATCCTCGACGATGGCAACCAGTACCTCTACGGCGTTGGCCTGACCGCTCAGAAGCAGAGCGGAGCTGGTACTACTACCTGGGCTGACGGTCTCGGTTCGACGATGGCGGTCGTCAATGCCTCGGGCGCGGTCCAGGATAGCCACCTACGACGTCTACGGGACGCCAACCAAGACCGTGGGTCGCTGGCGAATGAGTTCGACTTCCGCCGTGGCCAGCAGACGGATGGGACGGGCCGTGCAGTATCTGCGGGGCATCGTTACATGGATCCGGCGATCGGGATGTTCATGTCGAGGGAGCCTCGCTGTTGGTTCTAGGTGCGGGGGGGAATTCAACGGACTACGCGGCGGCCAGCCCGAACATTTCGGAGGATCCCACCGGCCTTTTCGTCACTGAGGAAGGCGTGGGCGGAGGGCCGACTATCGTGACCCAAGGAGACTGGGGATTGATGGACGACGGGGCTGTGGCTCGAACTCTACCCTGACTCGAACGGCAACCGAATCTCCGGGGCGTGCGGCTTCAAAACAGCTGGCGGTCCTTGAATTGCCGGTGTCGAATGCAGTTCGGCCTTTTTCGACGGAGGATTCGATATTTGGGACAGGCGAATATTGCAGCTTGAGTTTCGAGTCCTCCGTCCAAGACTATATCGTCGCCTGCTACGCGGGCCCGATGCTGCCCCTGGTCGCGGCGGTCGCTCACGTGGAGGACTTCAATTGGAAGGACTACATCGCACATCTATAAACTGTCGTGGGCTGCTCATCCCTCGTACTCAACGTCTGGATAGCCGCTGAGACGACACCAACTGACCTTTACTACTCCGCCCCGGTTCGATCCTCGTCGCAGCAAGCGGGGTAAGTTGCGTCACGGGTGTCCTGAGAGTTGGTAGGCGGGAACAACATGGGACTACTTGCCAGCTTCTTGCTCACATGGGTACTGGCTGGCTTCACGGCCGTACTCCGACTGGGCTACAGGACCTAGCACGCCGGCGGTAGTGCTAGCGACGGCGGCCTGCGTGTCTGGTGGCTTCTCCGACTGTAATTATTGCCGCTCGCCGAGCGTCCGTCGGAGGTTCCAACTCCGGAATGCACCCAGGCTTTGTGGCCGTTAATTCCGTTTCGGCCGTATTGGGCGATGGTAATTCTCGTGCCGCTTGGAGTAGGCGTCCTGAGTCTGATTGTGGGTCTCCTACGTCTCTAAGAATTTACGTCCGAGACGTCGGCGCGCTCGAGGAGGTCACTTGGGTGCGTCGACAGTGTGGAACCCGAGCACGACGAGCTACGCCTTCGATGCCTTCGGCAACCGCACGAGCATGACCGTCGCCGGCAATGCGACAACCTACGCCTACGACGACAACGACCGCATCACGAGCGTCACGCCGCCGAGCCCTGCCTCGGTCATTAACTACACTTGGGACGATCCTTCCCGGAAGGACGACCTCACAGCGCGGGAGCGATTCTTTCTCCTGGGGAAGGGATTCTTACGAGGACCGCATGGTCTCGGCGACGGTGAACTCGATCACGACGACGTTCGTTTACCGCGGCGATGGGCTACGCGATTCGCGCGCGGTCAGGGGTATCTCGCTCAGTTGCCGGTGAATTTCGGCTCGCGCTTCTCCTGGAAGGCGGCCACCGCTTCGTGGTAGTCCGCGGTGTGCATCGAGACTTCTTCGACCGCCAGGGAGTACGGGAGGACGAGGTTCGAGACCGCCTTGATGAACTTGTTCACCGCTGTCTTGGAGGTCTGGACAGCGTACGGCGCGCCCGCGGCGAGCTTCTGAGCGATGCGGAGCGCCTCGTCCAATGCCTCGCCATCGTCCACGACTTTGTTCACCAGTCCCAGGGCATACGCTTCTTCAGCGCCGATGAGGTCGCCGCTCATCAGCATGTACTTGGCGCGGTTAACGCCCATGAGCAGCGGCCAGATGACGGCGCCGCCATCCCCGGCCGTGATGCCCATCTTGACGTGTGGATCGCCGATACGGGCGCTGCGCGCGGCGACGACGACGTCGCAAAACAACGCAAGCGTGGCGCCAAGGCCGGCTGCTGCGCCGTTCACGGCCGCGACTACCGGTTTTTCACAGTCGAGCAGGTTATCAACGACGCGCCGGGCTTCCTGCATCATGGTGAGACCAGTCTTGCTGGCCATGCTTGTGCCGCCGCCGAAGTCGCCTCCAGCGCTAAACGCCCGGCCCGAGCCTGTAATCACGGCAGCGCGAACGTCCGGATCGGCCTGCACGTCAAGGAAGAGCCCCATCAACTCCGAGTGCATCGTCGCGTTCACCGCGTTCAATCTCTCCGGGCGGTTCAGGCGGAGGATGGCAATAGGCCCGGCTTTCTCGATGGCAATCGTCTCGTAGTTTTCCTGGAGCAGCATTTCCTGCGGTACCTCGCGTGTTCGATGCGCGGCATGCTACGCCCTCGGGGGGTTCGCCGGGCAGACGAACGGCCCACCATTTGGTGGGCCGTTCGGTCATTTTCGAAGGATTCCGGAGCTAAACGGCGGGCGCGGTCTCGGCTTCCGGGGCGGTTCGCTCGTAGCGCAGTAGCGCTTCCAGGGTGAACCCGAGGTCGGCTTTTTCGCAGAGCGAGGAGCAGTAAGTCATCTTCATCGAGCTGGGTGACTTTCGCCAATCGTAGCGAAGGTTGCAGCGCGCGCAGACCTTGATGTGGTTGAGGTTCATCCCGGCTGGGCCGGGGCCGATCGGGGTGTCGACCACTGGGTGCTTCCTTTCGCCCCTGGCTTCCCCGCCCTTCATGCGAAGGGTCGGGTGCCTGGGCTACTTCCACCTTAGAACCGTCTGTGGGTTGCGTAAAGAGACCTACGTTACGAACGCGTAACGTAAGCCGCTGCGCGCATTTCAGGCCGCTGCGGGAACCTCGGCGCGCTCGTACCGGAGCAGCGCTTCGATCGTGAATCCAAGGTCGGCCTGTTCGCAAAGCGAGCCGCAGTAAGTCATCTTCAGCGAGCTGCTGGGCGAGCGGCGCCAGTCGTAGCGCAGGCCGCAATGCCGGCAGGTCTTGATGTTCGCCGGGTCGCTGATGAACGAGATGGTGCTTGCCATTTCCGTGTCCTCCGGTGGAGCTTCGCCCCTCCGCATATGCATCGTGCCAGCGCTCGCGCGGGCGTTCTTCGTGCGGGGGGAGCAGTGGCCCTCATCCTTAAGACGTACGGCGAGCGCGTGTCTCACGTTGGACGGGGCGTCTGCGGGGGTCAGGCGGCGAGCAGTTCACGCCAGTCAAGCCGGACGACGTGCATCTCGACCAGCAGCGATTCGATCGTGAAGCCGAGCTCGGCCTTCTCACAGAGCGAGCCGCAGTAGGTCATCTTCAGGGAGCCGGAAGGCGAGCGGCGCCAGTCATAGGGCAGGCCGCAGTGCTGGCAGATGCGCATGTGGTTCGTCATAGCGTGGCTCCCGGCGCCGTGCAGCTCGGAGGCTTGCGGATGGCTGCCTGTCATTATCTTCGACACGCCGGCCCCGCTTGTTCACCACGGGGTAACCCCCACAACGCCGGGGTGACTACCAGCACGCTTCCGGCCGAACCCGCGCGCGCATTGTCCCGCTGGGCGGCCCCCCCCCCCGGGGGCGGCGGCCGACGCGCTACTCACCCGTCACCGGGCTTCCGCCCGTCGCCCACCCAAAACTAAGGGTTTCACCGGGGCGGATCGTCGAACATACCGGCGTGCCACAGGTGAAACCGATCCCCTTCCGGCGGCGCCGTCCCAGCCCGGGCCAGCGGCCGGCCACCCGCGTCATCCGCGCGGCGAGGGTGCGGCTTTCCGCCGAAGTAGTGGTGGTCCGCCCGCCGCAGGCAGCCTGAGGTTTCGGCCTCGCGCCCACTCGCGTACCGTGGAGGTATGCAGGCAGCGCTTCAACAGGCCATCGAATCCCGCACGCGCGCGTTGATCGAGCACAACGTCGTCCAGCGCATCTGGGCGAACGACTACACCGTCTGGAAGCCCGATCCCACGGAGATCGCCGACCGGCTTGGCTGGCTCGATGTAGCGCAAGAACTGCGGTCGGGCGCTCCCCGGCTCGAGGAGTTCGCCGCCTCAGTCCGCGCTGCGGGGCTGGACCAGGTGCTGCTGCTCGGCATGGGCGGTTCCAGCCTTGGCCCTGAGGTGATCGGCGAAACCTACGGGCTGGGCGCGGGCGTGGCCGCATTCGAAGTCCTCGACAGCACGCACCCGGACCAGATCCGTGCGACCGAAGCGAGGCTTGACCTGTCGCGCACGCTCGTCGTGGTGGCGAGCAAGTCGGGCTCGACCATCGAGACAATGAGCCAGTTCGCCTACTTCTGGGAGCGCATCGGCCAGGGCAACCAGTTCGTGGCGATCACGGACCCGGGCAGCTCGCTCGAAGCGTTGGGCCGCTCGCACGGCTTCCGGGAGGTCTTCCTGAACTGGCCGGACATCGGTGGGCGGTTCTCGGTGCTCTCGTACTTCGGCATGGTCCCGGCCGCGCTGATCGGGGCGCCCGTCGAACGCACCCTCGATGACGCACTGGCCATGGCCGCGCGCTGCGGGCCCGGCGTGACGCTCGCGGAGAACCCGGGCGCCACCCTCGGCGTGCTGCTCGGTGAAGCCGCCCTCGCCGGGCGCGACAAGTGCACGCTCCGGCTGCCACCAGATATGGCTTCGTTTGGCTGGTGGGTCGAACAACTTGTGGCGGAGTCAACCGGCAAGGAAGGTCGTGGCATCCTCCCGGTTGAGGGCGAGACCCCGCTGCCTCCGGCCGAGTACGGCAACGACCGCGTATTCGTCACCTACGGTGATGATGTGGAGGCCAACCAACTGGAGGCTGCCGGGCACCCGGTTGCGCGGCTTCACCCGGCTGGCCTCGGCGGGGAGTTCTTCCGATGGGAGTTCGCGACGGCCGTGGCGGGCGCGATCCTGGACGTGCAGCCGTTCGACCAGCCCAACGTGCAGGAGGCGAAGGATGCCGCCGGCCGGATCCTTGCCGGAGAGCTGCCACAGGTCGCGCCACAGGCGTTCGCGCAGGTGATGGAGCACGTGAACGCACACGACTACATCGCGATCAACGCCTTCATCCCGCGCAACGCGGACACCATCGCTCGGCTTCAGGCGGTCCGGGCTGTCCTCGGCGAGCGGTACGGTGTCGCAACGACGGTCGGGTTCGGGCCGCGCTTTTTGCACTCCACGGGGCAACTGCACAAAGGGGGGCCGAACTCCGGCGTGTTCATCGAAGTTGTCGAGCCGGCGGCCCACGACCTGGACATTCCGGGCAGGCCCTACAGTTTCGGGCAGCTCATCGCCGCGCAGGCGCTTGGGGATCTCGCCTCGCTCTCCGCCTGTGGCCGCCGCGTCACACGTGTCGAAGGTCTCGCCGAGCTCGAACGGCTGATCGCCGAACCCCCCGTGCTAGACTGATCTCATGACAACGGCCTCGCTCATCGATATCGGGACGTTGATCGAGTCGATTCCCGGCGTGTATGGCGGGCGTCCCCGGTTGGCGCGCTCCGGGCTGCCGATCATCCAGCTCGTCGCCGAGATACGCGGCGGCCGGACGATCCAGGAGATCATCGACGCCTACGAACTGGACGAGGAAAGCGGGTACGTCGGCCTGGCGTTCTACCTCGCGAACAAGGCCGCGCTGGACCAGGACCTGGACGAGCGAAACGAGCTCGGACGGAAGATGGCGGAGGAAGCGCGGCCCGCGCAACTCGAACTGCAGAAAAGGCTCCGCGAAAAGCACCGCAGTCCGTGATCTGGCTCTACGTTGATCACGACTCCGCCGAGCGCGCCCTGGTTAGTGAGCTGCGTCGCCGCGGCATGGATGTCCTGACCAGTATCGAGGCCGGCAACGCGCGGGCTTCCGATGAAGAACAACTGGCGTTCGCCACGGGCGCTGGCAGGGTGATCTACACCGCCAACGCCCGGGACTTCGCGGCGATTCATTTCGCATGGCTCGCCCACGGCCGGCGGCACCGTGGGATCGTCGTTCGGGATGACCAGCTCATGCCGTTGGGGCAGCAAATCCTCCGGCTCGCCGATATCTCCGCCACCGCCGGACCCGACGATCTGGCGGATCTGTTGCTCTATCTCGACCAGTGGCTGCTCGGTTAACCCGTCCTACTCGCAACTACTGGCGGCGGGTTCGATACTCGTTTCATGGGTCGCCGAACCTGCGGAATCTTGCTCCATCCAACGTCGCTGCCCGGGGAAGGTGGCCTCGGCCCTGAGGCCTACCACTTCGTGGACTTCCTGGCTGATTCGGGCTGCGGCATCTGGCAGATGCTTCCGCCTTCACCGGTTGGCCCCGGCGATTCGCCCTATGCCGCCCGCTCCGCGTTCGCCATCGAACCCCTGCTCATTTCGCTCGAATTGCTCGCGAACGACGGGCTGCTCGACCCGCGAAGCGACTTCACGCCGCTACCGGCCTATCCTCATCGCCACAACTTCGAGCTGCTGCGGCGCCATCGCGAGCCGCTCCTGCGCTCGGCCTTTGCGACGTTCGATTCGCCGCAGGCGGTCGCCACGCTCGCCGCGTTCGCGGGTTCTCACGACTGGCTGCGCGGCTACGTGACGTTCGCCGCGCTTCGCGAACTCAGCGGCACCCCCTGGTGGGAATGGCCTGATCGGTACCACAGCCTGGAAGAAGTGCCCGCCCTCGAGGGCTCGGCGCTGGCGGACGAGGTGCGATACCAGTTGTTTCTGCAGTGGTGCGCCGAACGGCAGTGGCATGCGCTGCGGGAGTACGCCACCGGTCGTGGGGTCGCCCTCTACGGCGATGTGCCGATCTTCGTTGACCTCGACAGCGCCGATGTCTGGACCAATCAGCGGCTGTTCAAGCTCGATGCGCGCGGCAACCCACAGGTCGTCGCCGGAGTCCCGCCGGACGCTTTTTCGGAGACCGGTCAGCGCTGGGGCAACCCGCACTACAATTGGGCGGCGATACGCGAAGACGGCTACGCCTGGTGGATCGACCGGATGCGCCGGACGTTCTCCCTGTTCGACGCGGTCCGCATCGACCACTTCCGCGGGTTCGAATCGGCATGGGAGATCCCGGCCGCGGCTGAGACGGCTGTCGTTGGGCACTGGGAACCAGGCCCCGGCCGTTCGTTGTTCGACGCCCTCGCCGGCGCGCTCGGCCCCCTGCCGATCATCGTCGAGGACCTGGGCCTGATCACGCCGGCCGTGCGCGCGTTGCGGGACGAACTGGGTTACCCGGGGATGGCCGTCCTCCAGTTCGCCTTCGGTGATAACGACGCGAACCCGTACCTTCCTCACAACCAGGTGGCCAACCAGGTTGTCTTTACCGGGACGCACGACAACGACACCACCCTCGGCTGGTACGAACACGCCCCCGAGTCGGAACGTGACCACGTCCGCCGGTACCTCTCGGTGAGCGGCGACGACATCGTCAACGATCTCGTCCGCTCGGCGTACCACTCCGTCGCCGAAACAGCGCTCATCCCCATGCAGGATGTCCTGGAGTTGGGCAGCGCGGCACGGATGAACGTGCCGGGCGCTTCAGAGGGCAACTGGGGTTGGCGGTTCACCTGGGACCAGCTCGCCGCCGGCCGCTCGGCCTGGCTGTCGAACCTCGCCGCGGAGTCTGGGCGCTACGCCCGCGTCATGGCCGGCAAATGAGCAGCCTCAAGCTCTCCGTCCTGGACCAGTCGCCCATCCGCAAGGGTGGCACGGCGGCCCAGGCCATCGCGGAAACGCTCGAGCTCGCCCGCCTCTGCGATGAGCTCGGCTACCACCGCTACTGGCTGTCCGAACACCACGGGACGGGGCTCGCGTCCGCGTCGCCGGAGATCCTCATCGGGCAGGTGGCGGCACAAACAAGCCGCATTCGCGTCGGTTCTGGCGGAGTGATGCTGACGCACTACGCCCCGCTCAAGGTGGCCGAGCAGTTCCGCATGCTGGAGACCCTCTTCCCCGGCCGGATCGACCTCGGCGTCGGGAGGGCTCCCGGCAGCGACATGCGCACCGCTCGAGCCATGGCTGACGGCCACCCGGTCACGGACGTTGAGCGCTATCCCGAGCAACTGATGGACCTCTATGGCTTCATGAGCGGCACGTTACCCCCATCCCATCCCTACTATGGCGTCACCGCCCAGCCGGCCGGTGACGCGCTCCCCGAGCTGTGGCTCCTGGGCTCGACACGCGCCAGCGCGCGTTATGCGGCGGAGCTCGGCTGGGCGTTTTGCTTCGCCCACTTCATCAGCCAGGAAGGCCCGGAAACCGTCCTCAAGGAGTACGAGGCGGCTTTCGAACCCTCGCCATTCCTGCGCGCGCCGCGCACCGCCATGGGCGTCTCAGTAACCTGCGCCGAAACCTTCGAACGCGCGGAGTACCTCAGTTGGAGCCGCTGGGGCTCGCGTGTTGTCACCCGTGCCCGGGGCCAGCAGGGCGCGGGCGTCATCACGCCGGAAGAAGCCATGGCGATCGACTACACCGAACCGGAGCTCGATTACCTGGCGTACCTCCGCCAGACGTACATCCACGGCGACCCCGGCACTGTGCGCGCCCGGCTTGAAGACCTGGCCGCCGAGTACGGCACGGACGAGCTCGTCCTCGTGACCATCACCCATGACTTCGAAGCGCGAAAGCAGTCGTACCGCCTGCTGGCCAGGGAATTCGGCCTGCAGGCAAATCCTTAGGCCCCGCTCCGGCCCAACTCCAGCATCGCCATCGCCCCGACCGCCATCGCCACGCCCACCCACTGCCGCGCGTTGATGGATCCGCCGAAGACCACGACGTCCAGCATCAGCGCGAACGCCGAGTTCACCGTCAGGAAGACGATGACGGCCGCGCCGAAGCTGAGGTGCTCTGCCCGCAGGATCAGCCCGAACAGTGTCGCCACCACCAGCCAGAGCCCGTACGACACGAGGAGCCAGGCTCCGCGGTTCGATTGCGCCCACTGGTTCAGCGTGGCATCGCTGATCGCCCCGAGGAGGCCCAGCCCCGCCATGGCCGCGTAGAGCGATGTCACGTCAACGCCTGAGCGTGACGACGCCGCTCACGCTGCCGCTGCGGAAGAACTTCGATGAATACTCCGCGGCAACGTGCGGGTCGTAATACTTGCAACTGAAGATGTCCAGGTACACCGCGTTCGAATCTTCCGCGAAATGGCCCGACACCAGTGACGTTTCGATCAACTGGACCATGGAGTACCCGTAGACCAGTGGATCGCGTCCGAATCGCACGATCTGCGTCGGCCCAAACCGGCTCACTCCGAGCATGTCACAGAGCTGCTCAGTGAACTGTTGGATGGCACTCGCATCGCGAATAAGTTCCGGGTCGCATTCATGCAGGTCCAGGTGGAGCGACATGCCCCACGCCTGGTGCGAATCGTATTCGTGTTCGCTAATGCTGGTCCGCTCCGGCGCGCGCACCACTAATTCAACTACCACTTCTTCCTCCTGCGCCGGAACAGACCCGGCGCAACGGATACTGGCGGTAATGGAAGCAGCAGACTGTGGCGAATCGCACAAACACGAAACCGCCCGAGTGACCTCCGGCACACTACGCGCCGAAACGGCCACTCGGGCGGTCGCAAGCCCCGCGAATCGTTAGCCGCGCGGCAGCCCCAGGCCCCGCGTCGCGATGATGTTCCGCTGGATTTCGCTGGAGCCCGCGGCAATCGTGGCCGGCACCACCTGCATGTACTCCATCGCGGCGTTGATGCTGTTCTGCTCTTGCAACCCCCGTGGCTTCCGTTCCTGACCGTACATGCCTGCCAGGTGCATCTTGGTCGAAGCGATGCGCTGGGAGAGCTCGGAGCCGTACATCTTGCACATTGAAGCTTCCATGTTCGGCACACCGCCACGAGCCTGGATCGAGACGACCACGAACGAAAGCAGTTCGCAGACGCTCGTTTCGACGGCCCGGTCGGCGACTTCCAGCCGGAAGCTCGGCGAGACCGGCTGGCCCGCCGCCGCCCTGTCGCGCAGGTAGTTCGCCATGCGGTCCACGTTCTTGTGCGCGGTAATCGCACGAGCGATGTTCGAGCGCTCGAAGTCGAGCGTGGTTGTCCCGACGTACCAGCCCCGGTTCTCATCGCCGATGCGGTTCCGCACCGGTACGCGCACGTCCTCGAAGAACACCTCGTTGAAGACGTGGCCGTTCGCCATATTGATTAGCGGGCGCACCGTGACACCGGGCGACTTCATGTTCAGCAGGAGATAGCTGATGCCGCGGTGCTTCGGCGCATCCGGGTCCGTCCGGGTGAGGATGAACATCCAGTCGGCCCGGTGGGCGCCGGAGGTCCAGATCTTCTGGCCGTTGATGACGTAGTCGTCGCCGTCGCGTACCGCGCGGGTCTGGAGGCTCGCCAGGTCCGAACCGGAGCCCGGCTCGGAGAAGCCCTGGCACCAGGCAACCTCGCCCCGGAGCATCGGCGGCAGGTGTTCGGCTTTCTGTTCCTCGGTGCCGTGCAGCATGATCGTCGGGCCAACGAGGTTGAGCATCTGGCGGGAAACGGGCGCGCCCGCTTCGTGCAGTTCCTGGCTGAGCACGAACTGTTCGAGCACGGACATGTCCGCGCCGCCGTACTTCTTCGGCCAGGCCGGAGCCAGCCAGCCTCGCGCGCCGAGCTTGTCGAGCCAGGTGGTCGTCCGGTTCTCGTCGCCGGTGCCCTCGAAGCCGGGATCGTCCTCGTCCTTCTTGCCGGCAATCCGCCAGTTTTCATCGACGAAGCCACGGACCGTGTTGCGCCACTCGGCGAGTTCAGGGGTGTCCTGGAACCGCATGTCATTCCCTCCGAATCTGTGGGCGGATTGTAGAAGGAAAGAGGGTGAGAGGTGAGACGTGAGAAGGAAAGACGGTGAGACGTGAGAACGAAAGAGGGTGAGACGTGAGAAAGAAAGCGGGTCTCACGTCTTTTCTTCTCCCCTACCCCGGCCCGAAGGCTTCCGCCGCGGCTTCGCCGGAGCGCACCGCGCCCTCAACGCAGGCCTGGTGCGTCCAATCCCCCGCGAAAACGATCGGTGGGCGCCGGGAGTAGTTCGCCAGCCGGGTGAAGTGCCCCGGCGCCATGACGGGCACGGCGTTCCGCCACTTCACCACGTGCCGCACCTTCCAGTTCTCCAGGCCGGGCAACTCGGGAACGAGCGCCGTCGCGGCCCGGTGCAACCGGGCGCTGATTTCGAAGTCTGGCAGATCGATCAGGCGGTCGTTGAACGCCTCGCTCGCGCAGATCAGCGCCCACTGCCAGCCGGGCGGGCAAGAACCCCACGCGCCGTCCTTCCCGGACTGCCACTCGACGCTCGCAATCGGTCCCATCGGGAGCGGGCGGCGGTGCAATCGCGCCGGCGCGTCCCCGGGCATAGCGAGGTACAACCGGCACTGGCCGGAGTACGCGATCGTCTCGTAGTTGAGTTGCGCGACCCAGCGCGGCTCGATTGCGCGCGTGACGAACTGTTTCCCGGCCGGCGGCGGCACGGCCACCACCAACCCATCGAACGCCATGCTCATGCTGTTCGCCACCACCTCCAGCCGGGAGCCACCCTGCCGGACCATGTCGACTCTCGCGTTAACCCGGACATCGAGGTTCGTTGCGATGCGCTTCCACGGCGCATCCATCCCGTCGTCCACCTGGAAGTAGGAGGCGCGCGAAGCCGCGATCCAGGAGCGCAGGAACTCGGCCGACTGCTCCTGCAACGGCGCGAACAACCCCTCGAACATCGGCGCGAAGAGGTACCGCTCCGCTGCGGGGCTGACCGACTCCAGGTGCTGCCTGGCGTTTTCGTGGTCGTTGAACGTGCGGTACCCGAGCGGCGGATAGCCGTCGAGCCAGTGGAGCCAGTTGCGCAGGCGTTCGCGTTCGTCGCCGGGGATGAGGTGGTCGCCCGCCAGCGTCCGCGGGAGGCCCGCGCCGATATAGCTCTTTCCTTCAACCAGCAGTTCGGACGGGCCGGAAGCGCGCAGTGGCCGCAGCCGTTCCTTCTCGCCCAGCTCTTCGAACAGCTTCAGCGTCTGCGTGTAGGCGGATGTCAGCCAGCCGGCGCCCGTATCCAGGTGATGGCCCGGCGCAAAATGGGCGCTGAACGTCCGCCCGCCGACGTGGGGCTGCGCCTCGAATACGGTCACGCGGTGGCCCGCCTGCGTGAGGCGGTACGCAGCCGTCAATCCGGCCGCACCGGCGCCAATGACCCCGATCTGCACCCCTTGAGTATACGAAGGCGCCGGCCAGCTTCGTCCGCGAGAGCGCCAATCGTAGGGTGGACAGTGGGGAAACATGGGGCTTTCCCGTGCCGTAGACTGCGGCCTCACCCTCAACCCGGAGTCGCTCATGGACTGGAAGAGCCCGCCCGTGACATCCATGGGCGTCTGGGAGCGCCCGTTCACCGTGACGCGCGACGGCGACGTGATCCCCGGCATCCTCTGGATGCCCGAGGAGCCCATCGGCCGCGTGCCGCTCGTCCTCATGGGCCACGGCGGCCAGAGTGAGAAGCGCAACGAGAACGGGCTCGCGCTGGCCCGCAAGTTCGTCCGCCGCCACGGGATCGCGGTCGCCGCCATCGATGCCGTCGAGCATGGCGAACGCGGCGCGATCCGCGTCACCGAAGACCCGGCCGGCCACCCTGACTACATCGCATTGTGGCAGCGTCCGGATACCTTCGACCGCATGAACGCGGACTGGAGCGCGACGCTCGACACGTTGCTCGCCTCCGATCGGTTCGATGCCGAACGGGTGGGCTACTGGGGCCTGAGCATGGGGACGATGCTGGGCGTGCCGTTCGTCGCTTCGGAACCGCGCATCAAGGCGGCGGTGCTCGGCCTTTGCGGGTTCGCCGGGAAGAGCGCGGTGCGCGGCCGCTTCGGCGAACGCCACCGTGTCGACGCGCCGAAGATCGGCTCCCCGGTCCTGTTCATGGTGCAATGGGACGACGAGCGTTTCGACCGTGACGGTGCGTTCGAACTGTTCGATGCGCTTGGCTCCGCGGATAAGCGGCTCCACGCGCACCCGGGCCTGCACGCCGAACTTCCGGCCGAAGGCCGCGACGCCACCCGGGAGTTCCTCGCGCGCTGCCTGGCTTAGGCGCCTTCGTGCAAGGGCGCGGTGGGCCTCGCGAATCGCACGGCCTCAGCGTCGGCGCCGATGGCGCGCATCGCGCGGTCCAGGTCCGCCGGGATCGGGGCCGTGACCGTGAGTGTGCCGCCGGCCGGCTGCGGGAGAGCGAGCTGGTAGGCGTGGAGGAGCTGGCGGCCGCCCGGCTCGCGCTTGCCGTACACCGCGTCATCACTCACCGGCACGCCGATCGCCGCGAGGTGCACCCTGATCTGGTGGGTTCGGCCGGTCTCCGGATGGACCTCGATGAGCGCCCTGCGGCCGTCGCTGTGGAGCACTTCGTAGGCCGTCCGGGCTTCGCGGCCGCGCGTGACGATGGCCATGCGCGTGCGGTCGCCGGGATGCCGGTCGATCGGCGCATCAATGACGGCCTTCGGCCGGTCCGGGACACCATCGACGATCGCGAGGTACGTCTTCTTCGTCGTGCGCGCTTCGAAGGCGGCGCTGAGCGCCGCTTGCGCGGCCGGAGTCCGAGCGAGCACAAGGACGCCTGAGGTGTCCTTGTCCAGCCGGTGCACAATCCCCGGACGCTCGACATCGAACGCCCCGGCGGCCTCTCCCAGCTTCTCCAGCCACCATGCCGCGACGCTCGGCCCGGTGTCGCCGGGCGCCCCGTGCACGGCGAGGCCGGCCGGCTTGTCGATCACGCAGAGCTGGTCATCCTCGTAGAGCACGGGCAGTTCGAGCCCTGTCGGTACGGACTCGTGAGGTGTCGCCGGCACCTCCAGTTCCAGCGCGTCGCCCTCGGAGACGTTCATCGCCTTGCGGGCCGGGGAGCCGTTCACGCGCGCATGCCCGGCGTCGATCAGCCGTTGCACGCGCGCCCGCGAAAGGTCTTCGAACGCGCCCGCGAGGACCGCATCGAGCCGCCCGGACGCCGGGGCGGTCAGGCTTCGGGTTTCGATGTTTCCGGTTCCTGCAGCATTGCCCATGCGAGCAGCAGTACTCCTATGGTGATCGCCGAATCCGCCACGTTGAACGCCGGGAAGTTCGGCACCTTGATGAAGTCGACGACTTCACCATCCTTCACTCGGTCGATGAGGTTGCCGATGGCCCCGCCAAGCATGAGGGCGAGGCCAAGCCGCATCAGCGGATGGGCGAACCCGGGGTTGAAGAGGTAGATGACAATCGCGGCCATACCGATGACACTCGTCATAACGAGCAGTGGTCCTGCGCCCTGCAGCATGCCGAAGGCGGCCCCGCTGTTCGTGAAGTGCACGATTTCCAGCGGCCAGACAACGGGCTGCCGGTCCCCGAGTTCGATGGTCTGGCGGATGATCCACTTGACCAGCTGGTCGAGCCCGACGACCGCTGCGGCCACGGCGAGGAACCAGCCGTGGCCTGGGTGCAGCGCCAGTCGCGGCCGTGGGGCTTCCCGTCCTGGCACGCTTTCCATCCGGTCAGTGTAGCCTGCGCGGCCGTTTGGTAACGACAATGCGTCTTGTCCGCCTTGAACGGCACGCACTACGCTGGACGTATACGTCCACATGGATGCGCTGAGGAGAATTCGAAGCATGACGCAACAGGCCACAAAGGAGGTGCGCCCGGACGGCAAGCTGCGCCTTCCCCCTGGACAGCACCTGACCACGGGCTGGCCGGTGCTGCACTACGGCAGCATCCCTCGCATCGACCTCGAGTCGTGGCGCTTCCACGTTTGGGGGCTGGTGGACGAAGAGAAGACCTTCACGTGGGACCAGTTCAACGCCCTCGGCACAACGAACGAACTGAACGACATCCACTGCGTGACCACCTGGAGCAAGTACGACAACACCTGGGAAGGGGTCCCGTTCTCGGCCCTGCTGGACCACATCCAGCTCAAGCCCGAAGCGAAGTTCGCCATGATCCACAGCTACGGCGGCTACACCACCAACGTCCCGCTGGCCGACCTCAAGGCAGCGCAGGTCATGTTCGCCACGAAGCACAACGGCGAAGAGCTCACGAAGGAACACGGCTGGCCGATGCGCCTGGTGGTGCCGCACCTCTACTTCTGGAAGAGCGCCAAGTGGATCGGCGGCATCCAGTTCCTCGAACGTGACAAGCCCGGCTTCTGGGAGACCTACGGGTACCACATCTACGGGGATCCGTGGCGGGAAGAGCGCTACTCGTAGGAGTTGAAAGTCGAAAGGACTGAGGACTGAGTGGGCGGCGCGGCATCGAACCGCGACCCATCGTTGAACCGGGACAGGTCGGGAGCGGATCGTGCCGGCGCGAGGCAGTCACGCGTCAGCGAGCGAGTTCGTGAGCCCGGATGGTGGGTGGCTACCGCGCGGCTGTCTCGCTAAGCCGTGATCCGCTCCCTGCCGGTCGCGGTTCCATCTGCCATTGCTCGAAACCGCGACCCGTTGTTGAACCGCGACACATCGGGAGCGGATCGTGCCGGCGCGAGGCAGTCACGCGTCAGCGAGCGAGTTCGTGAGCCTGGATGGTGGGTGGCTACCTCGCGGCCGTCTCGCTAAGCCGTGATCCGCTCCCTGCCGGTCGCGGTTCCATCGGCCCCCTCACCTTCGTCACTGAATCGTGACCACGCCCTTCATCGCTGCGCCGTGCACGCCGCATTCGTACTCGAAGACGCCCGCCTTCTGGAACGCGAACAGGTAGACGCCGCCGCCGCTCAGCGTTGGCGATTCCACCGGCTGGCCGTCGAACGTGCCCTTCACGGAGTGGCGGGCGGCGCTACCCGTCCAGTCCCAGGTGACCGTGGCGCCGACCGGTATCTGGAGGGCGCCCGGCGTGAACTTATTGTCCTGGACCTTGACGGTGGTCAACGCAGCGGGAATTCCGCCACCGCCACCCGTTGTGCCCTGGGGTTTGGCGGTCGCAGTAATCGTCGTCCCACCGTTGTCGTCGTCGTCACCACAGGCCGCGCCCACCAGCGCCGTTGCCAGCAGGACCACGCCAAAGACGCGCATTGTCCGAAACATACTCACCCCCGAACTGCGCGAGGCTTGCCCCGCGCTGCCGTCATTCTACCGATGCGATGTACGGGTAGAGTGGCTGTCCTCCGCGCATGGCCTCAACTTCGGCTCCGGGGAACTGCTCCCGGACCGCTGACGCTGCCCGCGCGCATTCCGCTTCGCCCACGCCTTCGCCGGCGTAAACGGTCACCAGTTGGCCGTCCGAAACTCCGGCGTGCCGCAACCCGGTCAGCAGCGCTTCCTCCGCTGATGCGCTGGTCCCGGCGAGCGTCCCGTCCACGAGCACGATCGCCTCGCCCGCTCGCACCGCGATGCCTTCGGATGTGCGGCTTGCCCCGGCGATAGTCACTTCTATGGTGCGAACCTGCCGCGCCGCCGCCAGCATCTCGCCCGCGTTCAGCGTCGCCGGCTCGGCCGGGTCGAACGCCATCGCTGCCGCGATGCCCTGCGGAAGGGTGGTCGTGGGGACGACGTGGAGCGTCGCCTTCGTCAGCTCGCGTGCCTGTTCGGCGGCGAGGAGCACGTTCTTGTGGTTCGCGAGGACGATGACGTCAGCCAACCGCAGCGCGTCGGCCGCATCCGCGATCTGGCCGGCCGGCGGCTTTTCGACCACGCCCAGGTCACTCACGGCGGCGCCCAGGCTCTCGAAGATCTCGTCGAACCCGTCGCCGCGGCTCATGGCCAGCAAGCCCGTCTTCACCCCCGCGCCGCTGCCGGTGTCCTTGAAGCGGCTGTGTTGTGCCGACATGTCTTCGACCTTGACCCGCGACAACCGGCCCAGTCCCTCCGCGGCATCGAGGAGCGCCTGGGGCTCCAGGCTGTGCGCGTGCACCCGAAGCAGTTCTCCATCGCCGACGACGACCACCGAGCGGTTGCCGCCGGATTCGGCGAGTGTCCTCATGGCGCCAATCTCAAGGGCGCTTCCAACGGGTTCGATCAGGAATTCGGTGCAGAAGCCGAAGGCATCGTCTCCGTGGCCCGCGG
The DNA here is from genome assembly GCA_046328215.1 of Dehalococcoidia bacterium. GTDB lineage: Bacteria > Chloroflexota > Dehalococcoidia > Tepidiformales > Tepidiformaceae > Amarobacter. The sequence continues at coordinate 144,442 of JAXLXA010000002.1, forward strand.
CAAGGGCGATTGGCCGGTTGGTGACATGCTCTCGCACCTCGGGCGCGCCACCGACGATGGCTGCGAGCAAGCCACGCAGGATCACGCAGACGCCCTCGCCACCGGCGTCCGGCACCCCCGCTTCCTTCAGCGCCGGCAACTGGTCGATGGTCGCCGCTTCCGCGCGGTCCGCGGCGCGGACGGCGGCGGCGAGCACCGGGGCACAGCCCGTTCCCCTGCCGTCGCCGGGCAGAGTGTCGGCCTCTGTCATCGCCGCGTCGCCTGCCTCCCGCAAGACGGTCAGCATCGTCCCTTCCTGCGGCTTGCTGACCGCCCGGTAGGCTTGTTGTGCGGCCTGGCGGAGACCGTTGGCCAGCGAGGCTCCATCGAGCCTGGCCGTCGTGCCCACGCCCTCGGCGAACCCGCGCAGGGCCTGCGAAAGGATCACGCCCGAGTTGCCGCGGGCGCCGTAGAGCGCCCCCTTCGCGATTGCCTGGAGCACTTCCGGCACGGTCGCCTCGCCGTCGAGCGAAAGCGCTCTGTCGACCGCCTCTCGCAGGGTTGCGGACATGTTGGAGCCGGTGTCACCATCAGGGACGGGATAGACGTTGATGGCGTCAACCGCCTTTGCCGAAGCGCGAAGGTGCGCGGAAGCCGCCGCGAAAACGCGGCGCAGCGCGGCGCCATCGAGGGCGTCCAGAAACGCGATAGGTGCGGTCACGGGCAAACCTCGGGGAAGGCCGTTTGGCCGTTACCGAATCCGGGTGGTACCATGGAAGTTCCGATTCTCGCATGTAAGGAAACATCACGCATGGCAAGTGGCGCCTGCGACGTTTGCGCTAAAACGACTATGTTCGGCCGGCACATCCGCCATACCCATGGCGGCCGCTGGGAGCGCAAGGCCGTCAAGAAATCCCGCACGTTCAAGCCGAACGTGCAGAAGCAACGCATCCACATCGGCGGCGAATCTATTCGCCTCAACATTTGCACGCGCTGCCTGCGCACGCTGGTCAAGGCGTAGCCGCCAGTCTTCGTCCATCAGTGATCCGTGAAGGCTCTCCGCAAGGAGAGCCTTTTCGTTTGCGCGCACCTCACACCTCACAACTGACGCCTCAGACCTGAGCGCTTTCCGGCCTGCGGCTAAGGGATTCGCGCGAGCGCGAGGGGGCTTTTCCCGATAACCCGCCCAGAGCCGCCTCCCCAGAATGGTCACAACTCTCCGTGGGTCGAGGCCCTTCTGATGATCCAACTGACACGCATCGATGGCACCGAGTTCTATCTGAACCCGGACCTCATCGAGCTGATGGAAGCGACCCACGATACGCACGTGACCCTCACGAACGGTCACCGCTACGTCTGCGCCGAAAAGCCGGACGTGGTTGTCGGCCGCATCGCTGAGTTTCGGCGCATGAGCATGGGCGCCATCCGGAGGAGTGCCTGATGGACCTCGCGACTGTCATTGGCCTCGCGCTCGCCTTCGGCGGGATCATTGGCGGCAACGTCCTGGAAGGTGGCAACCCGGCCGCCCTGTTCAACGTCCCGGGCCTGATGATCGTGTTTGTCGGCTCATTCGGCGCGCTCATGATCTCGCAGCCGCTGCCGGTGATGATCGGCCTGCCCAAGTTCATTCTCAAGACGATCATGGGTGGTGGCGGGCACAACTCCGCGGAAACCGTGGACCTCTTCGTCACCATGGCCGACAAGGCTCGCCGCGAAGGCCTCCTCGCTCTCGAAGCGGACGTCGACAAGATCCATGACACGTTCACGCGCAAGGGCGTGCAACTCATGATCGACGGCACCGACCCGGAGCTTCTGCGCGAAATCATGGAGATCGAAGCGGACGCGATGAAGCACCGCCACGAAGGCAACTTCGCTGCTTTGGAATTCCTGGGAGGCATCGCCCCGACGATTGGCGTCCTCGGCGCGGTCATGGGCCTTATGGGGGTCATGGCGCACCTGGACGAACCGGAGCACATCGGCCCCGGCATCGCCACCGCCTTCGTCGCAACGTTCTACGGGGTTTTCACCGCGAACGTCCTCTACCTGCCGATGGCCAAGAAGCTCTCGAACAACTCGAAGCACGAGCTGCACGCCCTGAACGTGGTCATCGAAGGGCTCATGTCCATCCAGTCCGGCGATAACCCGCGCATCGTCCGCGAGAAACTGGAAGGCTTCCTCCAGCCGTCCGAGCGCCAGAAGAAAGATGACCCGATGCGGGAAGCGGCATGAGTAAGAAGAAGGCGCCCGAGCCGGCACACGCCGAAAACCACGAACGATGGATTGTCTCCTACGCGGACATGCTCACGCTGCTGTTCGCGCTGTTCGTGGTGCTCTACGCCACCAGCGACGCCAACCCGCAGAAGCTGCAGGCAGTCCATCACTCGATCGACGCGGCGTTCAGCATCGGCGTCCTCAACGGGTCCAACGGGTCTTCGGCGGTCCTGGACAGCGGCGGTGGCATCACCCCGAGCCTGGCCGAAATCAAGTCCAACAACATGGTCGCGCTGAGCAACACGCTCAACGGTTTCGCCAAGGAAAACAACCTTGAGGGCAAGATCCAGATCCGCAGCGATGCAAACTCCATCACCATCAGCCTCGCTGACAACCTGCTCTTCGATTCAGGCAGCGCGGACTTGAAGCCCGGCGCGCAAGACGTGCTGCTCCAGGTGGCTGACGCGCTCCGCGGCCTGCCGAACGAGATGCGCATCGAGGGCCATACCGACAACGTGCCGGTGAACAGCCCCGACTTCCCGACGAACTGGGAACTCTCCGGGGCGCGCGCATCCCACGTGCTCCGCTTCCTCCGGGAGCAGGGCAAGCTCACGCAGAACGACCTGTTCTTCGCGGGCTACGCCGAAACCCACCCAATCGCCGACAACAGCACGCCCGAGGGTCGCGCGCTCAACCGCCGCGCCGACATCGTGATCCTCTACCCAACGATTGAAGAACTGAACAAGTCGCTCCAGGGAACAAAGGGGAACTAGCCATGCTCAAAGACAAGAAGGTGCTTGCCGGAGGCGCGGTCCTCTTTCTCGCGGCGTTCTGGTTTTACATCAAGCCGAACTACATGGATGCGAAGCCTGCTCCGCCCATCACCCAGGAGCAGATCGCGGCTTCGCCCCACCCGACGGTTATGCTCGGGAAGGAAGTGACCCTTGCCGCCCACGCCGGCAACGCCCCGGAAGGGCTGGTGCTCAATCTCAAGGCGCCCGCGAACACCCCGCGCTACGTGAAGACGATCATCGCGCTGGAGTTCGAGCGCCCCGAGAAACCCTGGATCGGGGTCACCGGCGACGCCCTCACAGCCAAGAACATCGAGTTTACCCACCACCTTGAGCACGAGATGCCCAAGATCCTCGATGCCGTGGCCACCGTCTTCGCCTCGAAAACGGCCGACGAAATCGCCACCGTGGAAGGGCGCGAAGAACTCAAGAACGCGCTCATCGAAGCGATTAACGAACACCTGCCCGAAGAGAAGGTCGAGACCATCTTCTTCGAAACACTCATCACCCAGTGAGGCTGCGTCATGCCGACACCCCATGAGATCCTGACCCAACTGCTCTCCGGCGCCCAGGCCGATACGCTCGACGCAACCGGCCTCGAGGGGTGGACGGCCGCCGTCACCGCGCTCCGGGCCTTCCAGGGCACTGCCCCGGCCGTCAGCGACGTCGATGCGCGCCTGGTCATGCCAGACGAGATCACGGGCCGGTTCGCCGACCCGCACCTCGCCGTCACCCTCGAGCTGTCCACCAGCGAGGACCAGAGCGGCACGGCCTATCTCGTCCTCCCGACTGCGGTTGCCGCGACGTTCTTCGATTCCCAGGCGGACAACCCCGACGACGAAGAGCAGCAGACGATCGTCATCGCCTCGACGGTGCTGGGCCAGGTGGTCCAGGCGCTAAACAGCCAGCTCTTCGGGCGAAGTGACGCCGGGCTGGTCGTTGCCGTGGAGGATGTGCTCGCGAACTCCATGGCGGAGACGCTCGGGGGCATGGACGAGCCGTGCATGTTGCTCACGGCGACCATCGGCGGCTCGCGCCCTCTGCCATTCAGCCTCGTCCTGCCGGGCACCTTTCTGGACATCATGGCGGGAGCGATGAAGGGTGTTGTTTCCGCGTCAGCCACGACGCCGGCAGCTGCCAATGCGCCAATCGCGTCTGCCTCGGAGCCAGCCCCGGCGAGCTTCCCGTTCGAACTGACCCAGGAAGACCTCGAAGCAGCGGAACTGATTGAAGAAGACGAGCCGGAGCCGGTGTTCGCGACGGTTGGCGCCGGCGGCCGCTCGAGTGCGTCCGGGGGCCGTCCACACGAGCCGGCGCGCCCTACACCGATTAGCCCGACCGCGAGCCGCGCCCGCTTCGCGCCGCTTCCCGAACCGGACGGCCCGCCCCGCCGCTCGGGCATCGACCTGCTCGCCGGGCTGCAGATGAACGTCTCGGTCGAACTCGGCCGGACGGAGCTGACTGTTTCGGAAGTGCTCGGGCTGGGCCCGGGGTCCGTCATCGAGCTGGACCGCCTTGCCGGTGAGCCCGTGGACATCCTCGTGAACGACCGCCTGATCGCGCGTGGCGAAGTTGTCGTCGTAGACGAGAACTTCGGCATCCGAGTTGTCGAAGTCGTGCGCCGTGGCGCCGACCAGGAAGAGCGCGCGGGATGAACGACCCGAAGGCCCGCAAGAAGCTCCTCTGGGCGGCCGCCCTGGGTGGCGCGCTGCTCTGCTCGCTGGTCTTCATCTCGTTCGCGGCGCCTTCCACCCCGTCCACAGTCGAAAACCCCCGGATCACCACAACCGATTCCGGCGCGGTCGTCCGGGGCGCGCCCACGACGACCGCCAACAACCAGGTATCGACGACCACGGTAGACTCCGGGTCGAAGGGGTTCAGCCTCGGTGGCGGCCAGTTGTTCTCGCTCGCCTGGCGGCTCGCCCTCGTCATCGTCATCATCGCGGCCTCCATCGCCGGGTTGCGCTGGTGGGGCAAGCGGACCTCCGGGCCTCGCAGCACCACCGGGTTCCTCCGGGTGCTCGACACGCTCGCCATCAGCAACGGGCGCACCATCCACCTCGTCGCCCTGGGCGACAGGGTGATTGCCGTGGGAGCGACCGCGCAGCAGCTCACGCTCCTCAACGAACTGACTGAAGACGAAGCCGCGAAAGTCAACGAGCAGACGGCGAAGCCCGAAGAGCAGCCGCTCAGCCAGTTCGCGGCGCAACTGTTCGAACAGATGAAGCGCACCACCGGCCGGGCGCCGTCGCGGCGAGTCGAAACGGTCATCGGCGAAGAGGTTTAGGGGCGCGGGCGAAGGTGTGACGCGGCGCTGGGCATTCGTTGGGCGCATGGTGCCGAGCGGGGATAAGCCCGCAACTACGGGAGTCGCCTCGCTGGGCGTCGACGGTGGGTGACGAGCCCCTCAGGGCGGCCTCAGGGTTTCGCCACCGGTGCGGCGGGACTCCCCATACTTGGCGCAGAGCCGCCTTCTTAGAGTGAACCGACAACAACCCGTGGGGACGTTCGTGGGATTCAGGCGACTTTTCTCGGGGTCTAAGCGCAGGCGCGTCCTCCTCGTGATGGCTGTGCTCTCACTCGCGCTGCTCACGCTCACCAGCTGCGTCGCCGCCACTGACCCCAATGCCCAGGCTCAGACCAACGCCGGGACAATCGACACCCAGAGCCCGCAGAACGTTTCGACCGCAATCCAGCTCCTGCTGCTTGTCACGGTCCTTTCGATGGCGCCAGCCATCCTGGTGATGGTCACTTCGTTCACGCGGATCATCATCGTCCTCTCGCTCGTGCGGAACGCCATTGGCATCCCACAGTTGCCGCCGAACCAGGTGATGATCGGGCTCGCGCTGTTCCTTACCGCCTTCGTCATGGCGCCCGCCATCAAGCAGATCAACAACGAAGCAGTCCAGCCCTACCTCAACGGCACGCTCACACAGCAGGAAGCGTTCAACCGCGGCGAAGCCCCGCTGCGCACGTTCATGCTCAAGCAGACGCGCCAGCAGGACCTCGGGCTCTTCCTCAAGCTCAGCGACACCGAAAAGCCCGAAACGGTCGACGATGTCCCGACCTACGTGCTCGTCCCGGCGTTCACCATCTCCGAACTCAAGACCGCCTTCCAGATGGGCTTCGTGATGTTCGTCCCGTTCCTCATCATCGACCTGATCGTCTCCTCGGCGCTGCTCAGCATGGGCATGATGATGCTGCCGCCGGTCATCGTGTCTCTGCCCTTCAAGATCCTCCTGTTCGTCCTCGTGGACGGCTGGTATCTCATCATCGGCTCCCTCGTGGGCAGCTTCGCGAAGTAGGGACGGACGCATGAACGAAGCTGTCGTCATCGGCCTCATGCGCGAAGCGCTCACCACCGCGCTGCTCGTCGGCGCGCCAATCCTTGCGACCACGCTGGTCATCGGCGTGGTGGTCAGCCTCATCCAGGCCGTAACCCAGGTGAACGAAGCCACGCTCACATTCGTGCCGAAGCTCATCGGCGTGTTCGTGGCGATGCTCATCTTCGGGCCCTGGATGATGGAGACACTGCTCAGCTTCTCGGCCGGGCTGTTCGCGAATGCCGCGAGTTACGGGCGCTGAGATGCAAGGATTCACCGTCTCCCCTGAGTACACATACGCTTTCTTCCTCATCCTGCTGCGGACCAGCTCGATGCTGGTGGCTGCGCCGCTGCTGAGCCACAAGGGCATACCCGCCTACACGAAGGTCGGCTTCGCCATCTTCTTTTCGCTGGTGCTGGTCCCGCTTCAGAAGGACAACCCGCCCCCGGCGCCGGCCACCTTCGCGCCACTCATCGACGACGCGGCGCGCGAAGTCGTCTTCGGGCTCGCGCTCGGCACGGTCATGAACCTGGTCTTCATCGGCGTGCAGATGGCTTCCCGCATCATCGGCCTGCAGATGGGCTTTGGCCTCGGTGCGGTCTTCGACCCGATCACCGGCGCCGAGTTCGGTAGCTTCGACCAGTTCTACAGCCTGCTCGTGACGCTGGTCTTCTTCTCCATCAACGGGCACTACCTGGTGGTACAGACGCTGGCCGAGACCACGAGAGCGGTGCCGCTCGGGACGTTCGACCCCTTCGTCATCACGCCGGACGGGATAACGAGCCTGATGGCCGGGCTGACGGTAACCGCCGTTCGCCTGGCGATGCCGGTGATGGCCGCGCTGGTGCTCACCGACCTCGGCATGGGCCTTGCCTCGCGCACGGTGCCGCAGATGCAGGTCCTGGTCGTCGGCGCCCCGATCAAGATCCTCGTCGGTGTCCTCGTGCTTGGCGCGGCCCTCCCGGCCACCGTCACGCTGCTCCACGGTGTGCTCGGAACGTCCCTCGCCGGTTCCAGCAAAGTCCTCCTTGGGAGCGCGAACTAATGGCCGGCGAAAGGACTGAGGCGCCAACCCCAAAGCGGCTGAAAGACGCCCGCCAGAAGGGCAACGTCGCGAAGAGCGAAGAGCTCGTCACCATCGGCGTGCTCTTTCTCGCCGTCTCCGGCCTGAAGATGCTTGGCCCCCAACTCTGGGGCGATATGGAGACCGTCCTCCACGACGGCCTGGCCCATCCCACCTCCGGCGAGTTGACCAGTGAAAGCGCCTTCCAGATGGGCAAGGACTCCGCCTGGCAGCTCATTGCGGCGATGCTCCCGCTCCTCGGGCTCCTCGCCATCGGCGCGGTGATCTTCAACATCGCCCAGACCGGGTTGCTCCTCAGCGGCCAGGGCCTGAAGCCGAACATGAACCGCCTCAACCCCGGCTCCGGCCTAAAGCGGCTGATCTCCATGGATGGGCTGATGCGCCTCGGCAAGTCGCTCTTCAAGTTCACCGTCGTCTCGGTCGTCGTTTACATGACCCTCAGGGGGCAGATGAACGAGCTTTCGGCGCTCTCCCAGTTCTCGGTGGGCGAAGGCGCCAGCCGGATGGTCTCGCTCGGGTTCGACATCGCCTTCAAGGCGGTCGGCGCGCTGCTCCTCATGGCCGTCGCCGACTACGCCTGGCAGCGCCGCCGTCACATCAAGCAACTGATGATGACCAGGGAAGAGCTCAAGCAGGAGATGAAGGAGAACGATGGCGACCCACAGGTGAAGGCCGCCATTCGCCGCCGCCGCCAGCAACTGATGAACCGCATGATGGCCGCGGTCAAGACGGCGGACGTTGTGGTCACGAACCCGACGCACTTCGCCGTCGCGCTGAAGTACGACCCGGTGAACATGCAGGCGCCGATGGTGGTGGCCAAGGGCGCCGACCACCTCGCGAAGCGCATCCGCGAAATCGCGATGAAGAACGGCGTGCCCGTGCTCGAAGAGCCGCCGCTTGCGCGCGCGCTGCACGCCGCCGCTCCGGTGGGCCAGTACATCCCGGCCAACCTCTTCCACGCCGTCGCCGAAGTCCTCGCCTGGGTCTACGCGCTCCGCAACAAGTCCGCCGCCGCGCGCCGCCGATTCGTCACAGCCACTCCCGGGGGTAACGCATGACCGTCCAGGCACAGGCCCGCCCGGCGCCCAGCGTGGGCATCGGCCGCCTCCTCGGCCAGACCGACATCCTGCTCGCGGCGGGCATCATCACCATCGTCGGGATGATGATCATCCCGTTGCCAACAGTCCTCCTGGACATGTTGCTGACGGTCAACATCGCCGCCTCGGTCGTCATCCTCCTCGTTGCCGTCTACACGGAAGAGCCGCTCAAGTTCTCCGTCTTCCCGTCCTTGTTGCTGGTCACCACGTTGTTCCGGCTCGCGCTCAACGTCTCAACCTCGCGGCTCATCCTCCTCCATGGTGACGCCGGCTCGGTGGTGCACTCGTTCGGGAGCTTCGTCGTCGGCGGGAACCTCGTCGTCGGCCTGGTCGTCTTCCTCATCCTCGTGGTCATCCAGTTCGTGGTGATCACGAATGGCGCCGGCCGGGTGGCGGAAGTCGCCGCTCGCTTCACCCTGGACGCGATGCCCGGCAAGCAAATGGCGATCGATGCCGACCTGAACGCCGGCATCATCGATGAAGCCCAGGCCCGGGAGCGGCGCCGCTCCATCGGCATGGAAGCCGATTTCTACGGCGCCATGGACGGCGCCTCCAAGTTCGTCAAAGGTGACGCCGTCGCCGGAATCGTCATCATCCTCGTCAACATTGTCGGCGGCCTGAGCATCGGCGTGCTCCAGCAGGGCACGAGCCCGGCCGAAGCGCTGCACATCTATGCCAACCTGACCGTCGGCGATGGCCTCGTCTCGCAGCTCCCCGCGCTTCTCATTTCCACCGCCACCGGCATCATCGTCACGCGCGCCGCGAGCGATACGAACCTCGGCACGCAGATGTTCTCGCAGATGACGGCCCAATCGCGGCCGCTCTACATCGCTGCGGCGATGCTCGGCCTCTTCGGCCTGATGCCGGGCCTGCCGAAGCTGCCGTTCTTCATGATCGCCGCCATCTGCGGGGGCGCCGGCTGGTTCATTTCGCGCAACAAGCGGCAGCAGGCCGACCTTGCCGCATCGCTCGTCCCCATTGCCGAGCCGGAGCCGGAGACGCTCGGCCCGCAGCAGGTCATCCAGATGATGAACATCGACCCGCTCGAAGTTGAGGTTGGCTACGGCCTCATCCCAATCGTCGACGAACAGGCCGGTGGCGGGCTCCTGCGGAGGATCACGATGATCCGCCGCCAGGTCGCCCTCGAACTCGGCGTCGTGCTCCCAACGGTGCGCGTGCGCGACAACCTGCAGCACGCCCCGAACGCCTACGTCGTCAAGCTGCGCGGGGTCGAAATCGCGCGCGGCACGCTGCAGCCGGGCCAGTTCCTGGCGATGGACCCCGGTACCGCCGAAGGCGAGGTCCCCGGCATCGAGACGCAGGAGCCCGCGTTCGGGCTGCCCGCGAAGTGGATAACGCCGGCCTACAAGGAGCGCGCCGAGTTGCTGGGCTACACCGTCGTTGACGCCGAGTCCGTCCTGGCGACGCATCTCACCGAACTCGTGAAACGGTTCGCGCCGGACCTGCTCAGCCGCCAGGACGCGCAGAACCTGCTCGAGAACCTGCGTGGCGAGTACCCGGCGCTCGTCGAGGAGCTGGTGCCCTCCACGCTCACCGTCGGCGAAGTCCAGGAAGTGCTCCAGAACCTGCTCAACGAGCGGGTCTCCATCCGCGACCTGGTGACCATCTGCGAGACGCTTGCGACGCAGGGGCGCGTCTCCCGCGACATCGACCTCCTGACCGAGTACTCGCGCGCCTCCCTGGCCCGACAGATCAGCCGCCAGTACGCGCCCGAAGGCACGCTCCACGTCATCACCGTCGGCCCGCGCACGGAAGACGAGATCGCCCAGTCCATCCAGCAAGGCGACCGCGGGAACCAGGTCGCGCTCGCGCCGTGGGCAATGCAGCGGCTGCTGGGCGTCGTCAGCACGGAGGTGGAGAAGGTCGCGGGGGCGGGGCGGGACCCGGTGATCCTCTGCTCATCGCGGATCAGGCTGGCGCTGCGCCGCATGCTCGAGCGCCGCCTCCCCAATGTCGTCGTCCTTTCGTTCGCGGAAGTCACGCCCCAAACCCAGGTCGAAGCGGCCGGAAACATCGAGGTGAACGTTGGAAACGAAGCGATTCATCGGTAATGACATGGCGCGCATCTTCACGCGCGTCCGCCGCGAGCTCGGCGCTGACGCGGTGATCGTGCAGACGCGCTCGCTCCTGCGCGACGGCGCGGACCCGCTGATCGAAGTGCTTGCCGCCCCGTCAGGCGGGGGCGATGACGCGCTCACGCTCGCCCTTCAGCGCGTGATGGTGGAGAGCACGCTCGGCCGCGTCGAGGAGCCTTCCGCTTCGACGCGCATGACCGTCGGCGACCTCGAGGACATCGCGGCCCGCGAGGACGCGGATGTCCGCGCCTTCGATGCGCTGGACCGCGCGCTCGGGTCGTTGCCCGCGCAGGAGGCCTCGCCGGAGTGGCTGGAGGGATTCGTTTCGACCTCCGGCGGCGCCCTGGCCGAAGACCAACAGGCTATCCGCGCGCTCTTCGACGACTTCGAGTCCGAGGACGCGCTTCCGCCGTTCCAGGCCCCCAGCGTGGTGCCGCCGCCGCCAGTCCAGTGGAGCCCGCGACCGCGAATCGTGGGGCGCCCGCGGCCCGCGGAACCGTCTCCGGAGCGCGAACCGGAGGCGCCCGCCGCTACGCTGCCTCGCCCGTTCGCGCCCATGGAAACCGGAGTCGCCGCCGCTCTGACGGCCGCCGGATTCACGAACCGTGCCGCGCGCTACCTCTCCCGCCAGTCGCCCGCCGGGGCGACAGCCCCGCAGGCGCTTGAACGGGCGCTCGCTGACGCCCACGTTGCCTACCCGGCTGAGGGGCGCACCTCGATCATCACCATCCAGGGCGCGGAAGGCTCCGGCCGGACCACTGCCCTGATGCGCATGGCGCTGGACTGCGCCGACTCCGGCCGCGAAGCCGTCCTCGTCGCCGCCGATTCTTCTCATGCGGGTGGCCGCGCACAGGTCCACGCCTACGGCGAAGCGCTCGGCCTGCCGGTGCTGGACGCCTTCGGGCCGCAGGACATCGTCCACGCCATTACCCGCGCCGCAAAGGGCGCATGCGTCTTCATCGATGTGCCCGCCGGGCGTTGGAACCCGCCACCCATGCCGGGCGTGGAGCACTTCGTCTACCTGGCAGTCCCCGCGCACTGGCAGCCGGCGGCCACCGAATCCGCCATCGCGGAGTTCGACGCCGCGGCCTGCGCGGGCGCCGTCATCACCGGCGTCGACCTTGCAACGGGATTGACCCCGGCTCTCTCCCTGGTTGTCGAAGCACAACTGGGCATTGCATTTCTATCCTCTGGAAGGGACATCGCGACCGGGATCGGCATCGCCGATCCGTTCACCCTGGCATCAGGGGTCTTCACTACACCTACACGGGAGACGACCGATGGGCGGCTTGCCGTTACCGCGTAAGAATCCCTTCATGGCACAAGGGCTTCTCCCTGGTCTCACGCTGCGCCTCGACGTGTCGTCGGGCGGCGCGGGGGAGAGCCACGTGACTCGCATCGAGGACGTGGACCAGACCCACATCGCCATCCTCGTACCGATGCGCGGCCTGCGGCCCCGGCCGTTCAGCGCAGGCACGCTCGTGCACGCCCATTACATCCACCAGCAGAAGCGCTGGATGTTCGTCACCGAGGTCGAAGGCCACAGCGCCGACGGCATGTACGAATACCTCCGCCTCCCGGGCGCCATCGAAAGCACCGAGCGCCGCCGCAACTTCCGCCTTCCCGCGGCCATCCGCCCCGACTCCCTCTACCGCCTCGTGATCGACGTGGAAAGCGCGGAGGAAGAGCCGCTCGACGGTACGGTCGTGGACCTGAGCGAGGGCGGCTGCTGCGTCAGCACGCGCGGGTTTGCCCTGCCGGGCGAGCGCCTGGGCCTCGTGGCAAGCCTCCCCGAGGCCGGCGACATCCGCGCCCGCATGCGCGTCACGTTCGTGCGCGAGCCGTCGCCTGGCAACCGCAACCGCCGGCTTCATTGCGAATTCACCGACATCACGCGCGCTGACCGCGACACGATCGCTCGCTACATGATGCGGCGGCAGCTGGAGATGCGGCGGAGGGGCCAGCTATGAGCTCGCCGATGCAGCCCTACACGCTCGCCCGCTACGGCATCTACGCGGCCTCAGCCCTTTCGCTCCTGAGCGTCTGGCTCGGCCTGCGAAACGGCGCCGCGTTCGATTTCGCGCTCCTGCGGGCGGTGTTCTTCTTCGTGATCGTCGCCGCCCTGGGCTTCGGCGCCGAAGCAGTGCTGCTGCTCACGCCGGTGCCGCCCCCGTCCCCGAAAGCGGAAGACGAGGCGGTTGAATCCAATGACTAACGCACAGAAGGGGTGGACCCATGGCCGTCGCCAGTGAACTCCGGGCAGGCAACTCCGCGTCCGAACGGGAAGCGGCCATCAGGCAGTACGCGCCGCTCGTGAAGTACGTCGTTGGCCGCCTCGCCATCGGCCTGCCGGCGATCCTCGATTACGAGGACATCCTCAGCTATGGCACCATCGGCCTCATCGAGGCCCTGGACCGCTACGACGGCAGCAAGGGCGTCAAGTTCGAAACCTACGCCATCAGCCGCATCCGCGGCTCGATCATCGACGCCCTTCGCGCGCTTGACCGGCTCCCTCGTTCGGTGCGCCAGAAGGCGAAGAAGTTGGACCTGATCCACACCAGCTTCGCCCTCGAAAACGGCCGCGAACCCACCGACGAAGAAGTCGCGGTCGCCATGGGCCTGACCCTGGAGCAGTACAACCAGACGCTGGTGGACTGCAGCTGGGTCACGGTCTCCCTGGACGGCCTGCTGGACCGGGACAACAACGATGACGGTTCCGCCCCCACCGAACTGCCCGCTGACCCGAACGAAGAGGACTTCACCCAACGCCTTGAGAAGCGCCAGCTCATCGATGCGCTCACCGGCGCGGTGAAGCAACTCCCTGAGCGCGAGTGGCTGATTGTCAGCCTCTACTACCGCGACGAAATGACGATGAAGGAAATTGCCCAGATCCTGGAGATTTCCGAATCGCGCGTGTGCCAGTTGCACGGCCGCGCGCTCAGCCGGCTGCGCGCCCGCCTCGCGCGTGAACGCAGCTAGGAGGTCGCCCAATGAACGACGCCATCGCTCTCCTCGCGATTTCGCAGCTCGTCTGCCTCGGCGCCATCTTCTACCTCTACAGCCAGCTCCAGGAGCTGAAGGGGAAGGCTCCGGCGAAGCGGCGGCAACCGTCCACGCGCGTGCACCGCATGCCCGGCCCCGCGGAAGTCGCCGGGCACTCTACCGCCCGCGCGGCGCGAGCGGCCTACGCCCAACCGGCCTCCGCGACGGTGGTGCAACCGGCGTCGCCGCTGCGTGGTGACCTGGCGAGCCTCGTCGCTCGGAGCAACGGCGTCGTCGACATCGCCGCCCTCGCTCGCCGTCTGCGCAAGAGCGAAGAGGAAGTTCGCCTTCTGCTTCGCCGCCAGGGGATCGCCAGCTAATGCGGCGCGTGTTTTTCGGCGGCATCGTGGCGCTGGTTGCCGCACTCGGCCTGCTGGCTGGAAGCGGCCACCAGGCGCGGGCGAACGGCGTCCCCCAGCTCGTCAAGCTCACCTACCTCGATGGCGTCTCCAATTTCGGTCCGAAAGATGCCGAAGGCGTGCTCGAGTTCAGCTTCGCCGAAGCCTACGCCCACGTCGACGTGAAGAACCTCAAGCCGATGGATGGCTACACCTTCGAAGGGTGGCTGCTCGGCCCGGGCAAGCCGCTGCTTGTCGGCACGATCACGCCCAACGCGTCCGGCGTGGGCGCCATGGACGCGAAGCTCAAAGACTTGCCGTCCTACGACTACAACACGTTCGTCCTCGCCGCCCGCAAGCCGGCGACGGCAGCGGGACAACTCCCCAGCGACGTCTCAATCGCCGGGCGCTTCACGGTCATCGGTGACGACGGCAGCGCCCCGGCCGGCGGCGAAATCAAACCCGGCACCCTGCCAGACACCGGCGAGGAGCCCGCGATGACCTTCCGTGAGCGCCTCGGCCGGACGATCACCATCACCGCCGCGGCGGCGGGCGCCGCGCTGCTAGTCCTGCGCTACTGGCGCAGCCGGAGGACGGTCGCATGATCAAGGGGCTCTACAGCGCGTTCACCGCGATGGAAGCTGCCTGGCGCTACCAGGACGTGCTCGCCAACAACATCTCCAACGCCAACACGGCGGGCTTCAAGCGGGAATTCGCCACCCAGGAACCGTTCGCCGACGTGCTGCTCTCGCAGCAGGCGCCGGTCCCCGCGCCGATCACCGCGCGAATCCAGCAGGTTGTCGGCCAGATTGGCACGGGCACGTTCATCGCCGATTTCGCCACCGATTTTGGCGCGGGCATCATCCGCGAAACCGGCAACGAGCTCGACCTCGCGCTCACAGACGGCTTCTTCCAGGTTGAGGGCGCGGACGGCACGGTGTTCGCCACCCGTGACGGGCGTTTCGGCCGCGACGCCGCTGGAGACCTTGTCACGAGCCAGGGGTACTACGTGCTCGATGAGAACGGCCAGCACATCAACCTCCCGCAGCAGGCGGTCGGCGTTTCAGTCGATGGCGCCATCATCGACAACGGCAACGAAATCGCCCGGCTGGCGATCGTGGACTACACGCCGAACCAGTTGCAGCGCGCCGGCGAGGCCTACTTCACCGCAACCGGCGACGGCCAGCCGCCTGTCGGAAGTCCCGGCCTGCGCCAGGGCTTCCTCGAAGGCTCGAACTCGAACCTCGTCGAGGAAATGACCTCGTTGCTGGCGGTGCAGCGCACCTACCAGGCGAACCAGGCGGTCCTCGCGAAACTGGACGGCACGCTTGATCAGGCCGCCGGCGAGCTGGGGAGGCTCTAACCGATGCCCACGATTCTCGGCGCCGCCGCCAGCGGCATGACCCACAACCAGGACGTCCTCGACATCGTTGGCCACAACATCGCGAACGTGAACAGTTACGCGTACAAGAAGTTCCGCCCGCTCCACGAGGGCCTGCCCACGCCGCAAGCCGATCCCGACGCGGGCCGCCTCGGCGTGGCTGAGACGACGCGGGACCTGGTCTTTTCCCAGGCTGCCACGCAGATCACCGAGAACCCGCTGCATTTCGCCATCGAAGACGACGCCTTCGTGCGCGTCCGGGACTTCGACGGCCGGATCGTCTACACCCGGTTCGGCGGGCTGGAGTCAGACATCGAAGGCAACATCCTGGCGTTCAAGGGCCGCCCCCTGGAGCCGCCAATCCAGGTCCCGGAGGGCTGGACTCAGCCCGCCGTCGACCAGTTCGGGGTCCTCAGCGCCATCGACGATACCGGCACGCGCCAGGAAATCGGCCAGCTCTCACTCGCGAAATTCCGGAATCCCCAGGCACTCGAAACCCTTGGCGACGGGCTCTACACAGACACCGCGAACACGGGCGAGATTACGGTGGGCGCGGGGGGATCCGAGGGTTTCGCCGCATTGCGACCGGGCGCCCTCGAAGGCTCCAATGTGGATGTGGCGGAAGAGTTCACGAACATGATCATCGCCCAGCGCGCCTACACCGCCTGCGCGAAGACCTTCTCCGTCGGGGACGAAATGCTCGCCCTCGCGACGAAGATCACCCAGTAGGAGTCGACAGATGGCACGCATCGATGGCCTGAACCTCTCGGGCGCGAGCCTCAACCCCGCGGGCGCGGCCGCAGCCTCCGGCACTGGCGGGTCGGCCGAATCCGAAGCCGCCCTCAAAGCGCGCGGCCGCCAGGATGTCATCAACCTCTCGAACCGCGGCCGCATCGTGGCCGAAGCTGCCCAGGCGGTGCACCAATCCAGCGATGTCCGCACGGCGAAAGTCGCCGCCCTGAAGGCCGCCATCGCGAACGGCGCCTACAGCTCCAATGCCCGTGAAATCGCCGAGCGGCTCATCGCCAACGGGCTGGGGAGCTAAGCAGTGGACGTGCCGGCGGAGTTGCTCGCCAGCGTTCTGGAACTGCTGCTCGAAGAAGAGCGGCAGCTCGCAGGCCTGTTCGACCTTGCGCTTCAAGAGCAGTCTGCCCTCATCGAATCCGACTTCGACCGTATTTCCCGCGTCAGCGAATCGATGCAAGACCTCGCGTCGAACATCGAGTCCCTCGAAGTGAAGCGTTTGAATCTCCTTAAAACTGCCGGCGCGGAGGCGCTTTCGCTCCAAGAACTTCTGCCGCTTGCCGATGATCTTGGCGTCGGTGGCTTTGCCGCGGCCCGGCTCCAACTGGTTGCCCGGGCGCAGGAGCTCAGGGATGCGCAGGAGCAGAATGCGCGCCTCCTCTTGAACGCGATGAAGCTGCGTGACCGGTGGGCCAACCTCCTCGGCGGGTTCGTTGCCCCTGGTTACAGCAGCGATGGCCGCCGCCATACCAGCGCCCAGCGGGGCACCGTCTCGCGCAGCGCCTAGGAGCCACTCGTGGGTTTGTCCATCGGTCTCGATACCGCGGTTAAGGCGCTCCGGGCTCACCAGCTCGCGGTGGACGTTGCCTCTCACAACATCGCCAACGCCCAGTCCCCGGGTTACTCGCGCCAGCGTGTGTTGCTGCGTCCCGTCGGCCTGGACGGCTCAGACCACTTCTCTCGCGACAATCTGCTCGGGCGGGCCGGCTTTGGCGTCGACGCCAAGGACGTGAACCGCATCCGGGACCTCTTCATGGACTTCCAGGCGCGCCAGAGCATGTCCAGCCAGTCCCAGTACCAGGCGCTCTCAACGCCCATCTCGAACGCCGAAGTCGTCTTCAACGACCCCTCGGACGAGGGCATTTCGGCCTTGCTTGGCAAGTTCTGGGCAGCCTGGCACGACGTCACCAACGAACCCGAATCGTCCCCGGCCCGCGTCGCGCTCGTGCACGCGACAACCACCTTCACCACCCGCCTCCGCGCCGCCCACGCTGAGCTGACCCAACAGCGGGCCGACCTCAATCAGTCTGTCGCCGGCATCGCCGAACAGATCAATTCGAAGGCTTCCGAGCTCGCCAGCCTCAACCTTCAGATCCAGCAGGTGGAGCTCAACGGGGACATGGCGAACGACCTTCGCGACCGCCGCGACCTGCTGATGGACGACCTCTCGAAGCTCGGGAACATCAGTTACGCCGAGGATGCCAGCGGCTCGCAGACCGTCTACCTGGGCACGCACGAACTCGTCGTCGGCACATCCGCCCGCACCATCAACACCATCCAGGACCCCGCGAACCCCGGCATGGTCAAACTGGAGTTCGCGATCGACAACGACGCCGTCAGCGTTTCCTCCGGCCAGCTCAAAGGCGTGCTAGACGCGCGCGACGTTGCTCTCCCGGACTTGATCGCGAAGCTGAACACCTTCGCCAGTGGGCTGATCAACTCGGTGAACTCGATCCACCAGGCGGGCTATGGCCTGGACAACACGACCGGGCTCGCGTTCTTCACCGGCACCGATGCCTCGAACATCGCGGTGAACTCCGTCGTCGCGGGGAGCCCGCAGTCGATTGCCGCGGCCACCGGCGCGAACCAGCCCGGCAACCCGTCGAACGCCCTCGCGATTGCCAACCTGCAGCAGGCGACGAACATGCTCGCGGGCTTCGCCGCTTCCAGCCTGGTCGTCAATGAGGCATTGAGCGCCGGCAACACGGCCAGCGGCATAACCCTCGCCGGATCACTCCAGCCGGGGAGCTACAGCCTGGTGGCGGCTGGCCCGAACGTTGAACTGCGCTACGGCGGCCCCACCGGTCCCGTTGTCGGCACGGCCACGCTGGCGGCCATCGCTCCGCCCGGCGGCACGATCACCTTCATGAACGGCACGAACACCGTCGCAAGCATCTCCGTCAGCGCTACCGGCGCCTACTCGGCGGCCCAGCAACTCACGGACCTCACCGCCGCGGGTAACAACACGCTCCAGGTCGAGGCTTCGGCGTCAACCTACTACGGCAACATCGTTACCGTGCTGGGCGCCGACGTGAACCGCGCGAACGGCCTCGCCGATTCGGCCCAGCTCCTGGTCGATCACCTGGACGGCATGCGCCAGTCCGTCCAGGGCGTGAACATCGACGAGGAGGTCACAAACCTCAACGCCTCGCAGCACGCCTACAACGCGGCCGCGAAAGTCATCTCCACCATCGACGAGATGCTGGACACGCTCATCAACCGGACGGGGGTCGGCTAAGCCATGAGACTCAGCGAACAGGCCCGCGTCGGCAACCAGGTGCGCTTCATGAACTCCGCCTCGGAGCGGATGGACAGGGTGCAGCGCCAGCTCTCCACCAACCGCCGCATCGACCGCGCGAGCGACGACCCCACTGGCGCCGCGCTGGCCATGCAGCATCGCAAGAACATCGCCTTCGAAGCCCAGATGCGCCGGAACCTGGAAAACGGCACTGCTTTCCTCAACGCCACCGAATCGGCGCTGGATGGCGCCACGGAACTGCTCCAGCGTGCCCGGGAACTCACCGTCCAGGGCGCCACCGGCACGCTCGGACCGAGCGAGAAGACGAACATCGCCGCGGAAATGGACCAGCTCATCCAGCAGCTCGCGCAGGTGGCCAATACGAACTTCGGCGGCGCCTACATTTTCAGTGGCCACCAGACGCAGACCGCCGCCTACGCCGTCAGCGGCAATCCTCCCTCGTCGATCACCTGGCAGGGCGACAATGGCCAGCGCGTGCGCCAGATCTCCCCGCAGGACGCCGTCGCCGTCAACGTCATCGGGAACGACGTCTTCGGTAGCGTGTTCCAGGACCTGATGACGCTGCGCGACAACCTGAACACCAACGCCCCAACCACGACCATCAACGGGTCCATCGCCGACATCGACAAGGCACTGAACAGCGTCCTGAACGCGCGCGCGGACGTGGGCGCGAGAGTGAACCGCTTCGAGGCCACGACAGCGCGCTCAGAGGAGACGGACACGAACCTCCAGGAGTTGCGCTCGAACATCGAGGACATCGACGTCGCCGAAACGATCATCCAGTTCACGGCCGCTCAGAACGCCCTCCAGGCCGCGCTCGGCGCAATCGGCAAGACCAGCAACATGACGCTCCTGAACTACCTGTAGGGGCTTGTCCCCGCGCGGCGCCATGCGCCCAACGGATGTGACTCCCACCTACCCGGCGCAGGCCTTCAATGCTTCGTCCACCGGGCATTCCCTCACGCGGCGCTCTCCCAGCACCGCCTTCAACCACTCCGGCCGCGCCTTGCCGCAAACGTAGACCGCGGTCTCCAGTCCGGAGTGTTCAGCGGCCAACTCCGCGAACCGCGCCACGTAATCGGGCGGCCGGATGTCCGATGCCAGCTCCACCAGCGCGAATGGGTCGGGCGCCGTCGGACGGCCCGGTACACCGCGGACCATGACCGGCCCCGGCCGTTGCCCGCCACCTGCCAGCCCGGCGCCATCGAGCAGGATTGCCCCGCGCACCATCGCCGGGCGCGCGCCCGCAACAAGCAACGCGATGTAGGCGCCCAGCCCCTTTCCCGCTACCGTCGCCGGGCCAAGCATCGAAAGGGCCGCGTCGGCGTCGGCCATCAGCACTTCGGCCGTGTACCCACCGCCACCCGGCACCGTCGATGCGCCGTGACCCGTGAAATCGAGCGCGTAGATCGCTCCCGGCCACGCTGCGAATTCCGGCGAGACCGACGCGGGCGAGTGCTCTCCGAGCGCATGCAGCAGCAAGAGCTTCGGCCCCGCCGCCTCGCGCAGTGTGTGCAGCGCGAGCTTGACCTGGTTGTGCGTGATGAACACCGTCACGCCAGGAACTCCAGGACGAGCTCCGCCACTTCCCGAGGATGCTCAATGTGGATGAAATGGCCTGTGTCGGCGAACGGCACCAGCCGCGCGCCGGGGGGCATGAACGGCAGCAGCGCCTTGTGATTCGTGCCCCAGCCCATCTCTTCCTCCACGGTCGCGGTCAGCCCCAGCAACGGGATCGGCAGCTCGCGCATGCGCTCGAGCGACCAGTCCGGCCGCCACGGCCCGAATCCGCCCATGCGGATCGCCGGGTCCAGCTTCCAGCGCCAGCCGTCGGGGTCCTTGCGCGCGCCGATGCTCGCCAGGTAGAGCAGCCACTCGTCCGAAAGCCGCGGGTTCATCCGCTTGCGGCGCTTCGCCAGTTCTTCCAGCGTGCCGGGTTTGCGAAAGGTCGCGCCGGCCGCGCGCCGGTGGTCCAGCCAGTCCGCGAGGTTCTTCGAGCTGAAGCGGCGCTGCTCGTGGTCCGAAACGTCCGGGTGGGGGTCGGGCGAAGGGAGCCCGTCGATGACCACGAGCTTGGCCATGCGCATCGGCAGCGCTTCGGCGAGCTGGAGCATCATCCCGCCGCCTTTGGAATGCGCGACCACCGGCACCGGATCCGGCGTGATTGCGTCGAGCACCGAAAGGGCATCGCGCACATCCGCGTCCCAGCTGTAGAGCGGCGCATGGTCCGAATCGCCGTGGCCGCGGTGGTCCCAGGCGATGACGCGCCACCCGGCCTCGGCCAGCAGCGGCGCGAACACGTCGAACGTCCCCGCGAAGTCGGACCCGCCGTGGACCAGGAACAGCGGCGGGCCGTCCGGCGCGCCCCATTCGCACACGGCAATGTGGACCCCGTACGAGTCCACCCACTGGTGGCGGGCCGGGCGGCGCGCGCCCGGGAAACTGATGAATGACGAAGCTTCGATGGCCGGGCTGGTCATGGCGTGGCCTCCGCGAGCGCTGTGGTGGTAGCCAGGTGATTGGAAGTTGGAGCGGGCGGCGGGAATCGAACCCGCGCCTCAACCTTGGAAGGGTCGCGCGCTACCATTACGCCACGCCCGCCCCTGGGGAGCGCCGGCATCGTGCGCCGGCCCCAGCATCGTAGCACCCATCCCGCGTTCGTTCTCGCCTGCTTCAGGCTACGATCTGCCCCATGAGCCGCGTGCGCAGGGTCCTGCTCGTCCAGCCGTTCGATGGCGCCCGCTGGCGCAGTATCTCGGCCTACGCGGCCTCGCTCCGCGAAACGCTCGCCCTGGCCGGCATCGAAGTGGAGTCCGCCGAGGCGCCCTGGTTCAACCCGCCCGCCCTGCTCCAGGGTTGGCGCGCGCGTTGGGAGAAGCAACCCCGGGTCCTTGAAGCCGCCGAAGGCCGTTACGACATCGTCCACCTCGTCGACCACGGGCTCGCCCAGCACGCACCGCGGTTTCGCCGCAATGCGGCCGTGGTAACCACCTGCCACGACGTCATGCCGTTCACCGTGCGCGGCTACTACGCCTCTCGCCGCGAAGCCGTCCTCAAGCGCGCGTTCCTGCGCCGCTCCTATCGAAGCCTGGCGAAGGCCGACGCCGTCATCGCCGTCTCGCGATTCACCGCCGGCGAATTGGACCGGGCGTTTCCGCCACATACACCGGTCTGCATCGTCCCGAACACGCTGCGCGCCGGATTCTCAGAAGCGCCAATCAGAGGACCCGCAGTAATGCGGGTCGAAAGCACTCACGGAACCACCGTCCTCAGCGTCGGGAACGACCGGGCCTACAAGAACCTCCCTGCGCTGATCGAAGCCATGGCCCACCCGGCACTGGCCCACGCCACGCTCGTCCGGGTGGGCCCGCCGCTCCAGGGACAAGCCTTCGCGTTGGCGCAGCGGCTCGGTGTACTTCGCCGCCTGGTTTACCGGGACGCCGCGGACGACGCGGCGCTGGCGGCGGTCTATCGGGAGTCCGGCGTGCTCGCCCAACCCAGCCTCGCGGAAGGGTTTGGCATTCCGGTCCTGGAAGCGATGGCCTGTGGCCTGCCCGTGGTGGCTTCCGATGGTGGCGCGCTGCCTGAGGTGCTGGGCGGCGCGGGGTCGGTCGTGCCGCTGGGCTCGGCGGACTTTCCGGCGGCGTTCGCGGCAGCCCTGGGGAACGCGCTTGCGAACCGGGAGGGCCTCGGTGCCGCCGGCATCGCGCGCGCCCGGCGGTTCACGCCTTCCGTCGTGCTGCCCGCGCTGCTTGATGCGTATGATCGGGCGCTCGAAGGCGCGGGACGGCCCACGCGGTGAGTGGCGAGCGCGCGGCGACGGTCCCCTATGTCCCACCGCCGCGGCCCTGCCGTCGCGCCTCCCGCGTTCCCGGCTAGTATGGCCCCGTGGGGATCGCTACCGGGAGTCTGATTGCGCTGCTCTTCCGGCTGAGCGACATCGTGCTCTGGGGCCTGATCGGGGTGCTCACCGCCCGCACGCTCAGCGTCGAAGAGCGCGGCGTGTACTCCACGGCAATCATCCTCACGTCGGCGGTTGGCGGGATTTCCAGCCTGGCCTCGGCCACCGGGTTCTTTGTTTCGAACCGGAAGCGTGACCCCGCGGAGGTTGGCGGCAACGCTTTCGCCGTCGTGCTGCCGGTCGTCGCGGTCATCCTCCTCGTTGGGTTCGGCATCGCGGTCGTTGGCCGCGGCAGCGATAGCCGCGTTGTCGCCCTGGCCGTCCTGGCCATGGGTCCGGGCATCATCCGCGGGACGTCGCTCGGCGTGATCCTCGGCCAGAACCAGATCGTGAAGTACAACGTCGGCGGCGACATCGCCATCATCCTCGCGATGGGCTCGCTGGGGCTGTGGCTCGGCCTGCTCGACCACCGAACGGCGGTCGGCGGGCTCCAGGCATGGTGTGCCGCCCAGTACCTTTCGCTCATCCCGTTCACGGTCTGGAGCCGCTCATGGGTGCGGTGGCTCTTCCAGCACAGGCCGAACGGCGAGCTCATCCGGGCCATGGTGCGGTTCTCCCTCATCACCGGCAGCGGCGGGCTGGTCGGCCTCTTGAACTACCGCCTGGACCAGTTCCTCGTGTTCCAGCTCGACGGCCGCGAAGGCGCCGGCATCTACGCCTCGGCGATTGCCGGCGCCGAAGCCCTCTGGCTGTTCTCGTCCGCGATTACGCTGGCGTCGTTCGCGCGCGTCGGCCGCGGTGACCCGCATGAGGCAGCATCCCTCACCGCCACGGGAATCCGCCACACCGTGTTGGT
Organism: Dehalococcoidia bacterium; assembly: GCA_046328215.1. Taxonomy (GTDB): domain Bacteria; phylum Chloroflexota; class Dehalococcoidia; order Tepidiformales; family Tepidiformaceae; genus Amarobacter. Next base: position 167,825 of record JAXLXA010000002.1, read on the forward strand.
GGTCATCGGCGGCGGGCTCGCCGCCGCGATGATCGGCCCGTTCGTTATCGAGCTCCTCTTCGGCCACGCCTACAGCGCGGCCGGCCAGCCGTTCCGCATCCTCTGCCTGGGCACGGCGCTGTTCGCCCCGCAGGGCATGATCAACCTCTACTTCGTGAACCACGTTGGCATGCCGCGGTTCCCGTTGCTCGTGGGCCTGCTCATGCTCTCCTCATCGCTCATCGGCGGCATCTTCCTCATCCCCGCCTTCGGCACGTCCGGCGCGGCTTCGGCCACAACCATCAGTTACGGCATCGCGAGCTCCGTCTCGGTGACGGCGTTCCTTCGCCGCACTCGCCTCAGCCCGTCGCAGCTCTGGCGCGTTCGGGTCGCGGACCTCCGTGCCTACTCGGACCTCGGCATGTACCTGCTCAACCGGGTTATCGGCCCGTTCCGCCGCACCGCCGCGACCGACTAAGCCCTCGCCGACGTTCGCTTGCGTTGGCGCGGAGCGAACTTCGGCCCCTGGCTCGCGCTGGCCGGTGTCCGGCTGACCTTCAGCGAGTCCTTGCCGCGCCAGCCGAGATACGCCGCCAGCAACGTTCCGAACCACATCACCGCCGTGAACCACTCAACCGCGGTGAACGAGTTCGGCGACCGGCTGAAGCCCCAACTGTCCGCCAGCGTGAACTGCCAGTTGAGCGCGAGGATCGGCAGGAACGCGAGCATCGTGTAGGCGAGGACCGCGGTCACCAGGTAGCGCGCGTTCGAAAGCATCGCGAACGGCAGGATCCAGATGATGTACCACGGGTGGTACGCCGGGCTCATGAAGAGGAAGACACCCATCACCAGCGCAACCCCCCGCACGAGGTCCTCCTTCGTCTTCAGCGGGTGGAATGCCATGACCAGCGAAACCACCACCAGGTAGCTCAGGTACCCCAACACTGTGATCACATCGCGGCCGTGGCTGCCGGTGTCGAACCAAAGTTCTACCCAGCGCCACGGCGTGGTCTGGATGACGGCCCCTGCCGGCCCGAGCGTCCCGTTCTGGATTGGCCCGATGTCCTTGATGTAGAGCACCAGCACGAATCCGGCGCCAAGCGCCGTGAGGGCTGTGAGCGTGTACCGCCACCGTGGCCACCACCACGCCGCTACAACCGGCGACGCCAGCACCAGCGCGTACTTACATAACGCGGAGATCAGCCACGTGAACACGCCGCCACCCCGCTTCGCCCACGATTTCTCCATCACCAGCCAGAGGGCGATAACCCCGAAGAACGCCATCATCGAGTCGTTGTGGCCGTCTCCCGGGTATTGCCACGTCATCATCGGGTTCAGGCCAATCGCGCCGGCGACCAGCGCGGCGTTCTGGCCGAGCCGCTTCGCCAGGAATCCCGCGGCCACCGCCGTCCCGGTCAGGAAGATGAGCCCCATCACCTTCTGGCCCACGAGGTTCGCGGTGAATCCATCGCCCACGAACGGCAGCGGCGCGCCACCGAGCAGATACGCCACCGGGCCGTAGCCGCTCGGTAAGTTCCGGAACACCCGGACCTCGTTCGCCACCGGGTCATTGACCTGGCTTGGTGTCCCGGCGAACTCCGCGGGCCACTGGTGGTGGATCCAGAGCGTGCGCACATCGGCCGCCAGGTGAACCGCGTCCGGCGAAGTGAGCGGCATCGCCGGGAACATCGAGAGTCCGGCCAGCACGATTGCGACCACCGTTGCGGCGAAGCTGCGCGGGAACCCCTTGCGCAGCGCCCAGAGCGCCGCCAGGTAGGCCGCGCAAGCGACGATCAGCATCAACGAGGTGTCCCGGAAGTCCGGGAAGCCCTTCGTCAGCACCCGCGAGATGCCGCCGCGCGCGACGGTGTCCACGTCATTGCTGAGAGACACTCGCATCGCAAAACCGAAGAGCCAGATAGCGCACATCAGGAGGACTGCGCCACCGAAAATCAGGGCGGTTCGCATCCCTTCGTCCAGGGAAGTGCGCGTGGACTGATCAGGACGCCTGGCCGGCATTCGCTGCTCCTTCAGGTTGGCTTCGTGGCGTCGGTGTCCATGCCCGTACGCGGGCGGTGATCATCGCCCAGGCGCCAATCGGGAACCAGAGCAGGCTGAGAAGGGTGTAACGCGCGGCCAGGCTGAAGCTGCCGCTGGAAAGCCGCAACAGCCGCTCCCGCCAGGCAATCCAGGCCGGCACAACCCACTCGCCGGCCAGCGCCGGCAGCACGATCCATCCCGGCAGCGCAAACGGCGCCGAAAACAGCGCAAGGACTCCCGCCACCGTCACGCCCAGCCGTGTCAACATGCGGGTGGGCATCAGCAGGTAGATGGCGAGGTCACGCGCGTGCGGGTTGCCCCGCAGAGCGGCCGCGGCCAGCGGATGCCAGCGCCCCTTGACCACCCCGATGTGCCCGCGAACCCAGCGTGAGCGCTGGTTCACCGAGGTACGCAGGTCCCGCGGCTCGCCCAGTGCCACCTGCGCCGCCGAGACGTACCGCACCATGTGCCCGTCGGCAACGAGGCGCGCGGTGAGCTCCAGGTCTTCGGTCATCGTCCACTGGCCTGAGCGATAGCCGGCCAGAAGCGCCGGGCGGATGAACCAGCCGCTCCCGGTGATCGTCGTCGTCAGGCCGAGGGCCTCGCGCGGGCGCCACCAGAAGACGTTCCGAGCCTTCCGCCCGAATCCGTACCCTTCCGCCAGCCAGTCAGCGTCCGCGATCGGCACGGCTTCGGCCTGGAGGCATTCGGCCCCGCCGGAATGGCGGGCGATCGCCGCCAGCAGCCCGGGCGCGACCCTCGCGTCGGCGTCGAACACGCCCAGGTAGTCATAGTCCTCGAACCGCTCGGCGCCGGCCTGCACGGCGAACGACTTCCCGGCGTGGGGCGTGTTCACCTCCAGGACGATTGCCCCGGCCCGCGCCGCCACGCTGGCGGTGGCGTCGGTGCAGTTGTGAGCGACGACCAGCACATCACGAAGCTCCGCCGGGTAATCCTGGGCGAGCAGGTCCGCTACGATCCGGGCGATGACCGGCTCCTCGTTTCGCGCGCATACCAGCAGCCCGAAGCGAGGCAGCGACTCGGGCAGGTGTTCGGGGATGCCGCGCTGGCGCCGTCTGTAGCCCAGCGTGGAAATGGCGGTCTGGTAAAGCGACACCGCGATGACGATCAGCTGCGCCGCGACGAGGCCAAGTTTCCAGACGCGCCAGGTTCGCTGCATGGGTCCTCATTATTCGTGCGCTCCGGCGAAGGCGCACCAGTAGGGCAAAACAAGAGGCCCGCGTTGCCGCGGGCCTCCAGGTTTTCGCGACGCCTGTGAAGTCTAGCCGCGAGGCAGCCCGAGGCCGCGCGTCGCGATGATGCCCTTCTGCACTTCGCTCGTCCCACCGGCGATGGTGGAGCTGACGGCCTGCATGTAACCCATCGAGGCGCGGTTGCGGACGTTCCCGTGCATCCCGTAGAGGTGCATCGAGAGGTTCGAAATGCGCTGGCTCAGCTCGCTCGAGAAGAGCTTGCACATGCTGGCTTCGTAGTTCGGGATGAGCTGCTTGACCTGCATGTTGACCACGCGGTAGCTCAGCATCTTCGCCACTTCGCACTCGATCCAGCGGTCCACGAACTCGCCCTTCACCTTCGGGTTGCGGGTGAACGAAGCCTCGCCCTTGCCGGACTTCGCCTGGCGGATGAGCGATTCGAGCTGCTTGCGGACGCCCACGGCCGAGCCAATCGAGCTGCGCTCGAAGTCCAGGGTGGTGGTGCCGACGTACCAGCCGCGGTTCTCTTCGCCGATGCGGTTCTTCACCGGCACGCGCACGTCTTCGAAGAACACTTCGTTGAAGCCCTGAGCCCCGGAGAGCTGCGTCAGCGGGCGCACCGTGACGCCCGGCGCCTTCATGTCCAGCAGCAAGTAGGTGATGCCGCGGTGCTTCGGTGCATCCGGGTCCGTGCGGGCCAGCATGTACATCATGTCGGCGTACTGAGCGCCGGTGGTCCAGATCTTCTGACCGTTGATGATGTAGTCGTCGCCGTCGCGCACCGCGCGAGTCTGGAGGCTGGCGAGGTCGGAGCCGGCGCCGGGCTCGCTGTAGCCCTGGCACCAGATGATCTCGCCCTTGAGGATCTTGGTGAGGTGCTCTTCCTTTTGCTCCTCGGTGCCGTGCTCGATGATCGTGGGGCCAATCATCATCACGCCGAAGCCGCCGACATTGCCCGGCACGCCGGACTCAGCGAACTCTTCGTTCATGATGAACTGGTCCACGACCGACATGTCGGCGCCGCCGTACTTCTTCGGCCAGGAGGGAGCGATCCAGCCCTTCGCCGCGACCTTCTCGCGCCATTCCTTGATCGCGCCCATGCGCCCAAAGAGGGACCCTTCGCCTTCGTCGCTGCCGCCCGAGCGGAGCGCGGCCGGGGCTTCCTTCTCAATGAAGTCCCGAACTTCCTTGCGCCAAGTGGCCTCGCGCTCGGTGTCACCCAGGGTGATTGCCATTCGTAATTCCTGCTTTCGAAATGGATGCTCCGCCCGTGGCGGAGCAGATATGCGCTGACGATTGTGCGGGAGCAGTCAACCCGCTGCAAGCGAACGAAATTCGGGTTTGCTCGATGGCGCCATCGGATACTTCGATGAACGCGAGATTCCGGCGCCCAGTCCGCTTGTGATAGTCTTCACATGTCCCACCGGAGCACGCGAGCGCCCGGTTTGTCCTTCTCCTACTGCTCTGCTTCCATTGCCCTCGGGCGCTCGCTGCTCCACCCCACCGCCTTTCCCTTCCGGCTGATATCCTTCCCCCATGACTCGTCCGGTGCGCACGCCCCGCCCCACGCTCCAGGAACGCTGGGCCGAAGTCCAGGGACGCTGGGAAGAGAAGAAGCCCGCCCAGTTCCGCTCCGCTATCGAAGTGCTGCCCGGCCTCTACCAGGTGCGGACCCGTGGCTCGAAGGCGTACCTCATCCTGGACGACGAGATCACGCTCATCGACACCGGGTCGGTGGGCTCCGGCGCACGCGTCCTCCGCGCCCTCGATGAGCTGGGCCGCTCACCCTCCGATATCAAGCACATCGTCATCACTCACTACCACATGGACCACGTGGGAGGGCTCCCCGAGATCCAGGAATACGTCCCGGCGAAGACCGGCGTCCACCTCGCGGAAGCGCCCCACGTGGAGAGCGAAGTCCCCCTCCCCAACCCGTTCCAACACCCCTTGCTGGCCAAGATTTGCGAGCCCTACCTCCGCCGGAACGACCCCGGCGCGGCGCGCGTCGACGTGGTCCTGGATGACGGCGACGAGTTACCGGCGCTTGGCGGCATGCGCATCGTCCACGCACCGGGACACACCGCCGGAAGCATCTCCCTCTACTTCCCCAATCGCGGCGTGCTCCTCATTGGCGATGCGATGCAGTTCAAATTCGGGCGGTTGATGTTGCCCAGCCGGCTCTTCACCGAAGACATGGGCCAGGCCGCCGCTTCAATCCGCAAGCTGGCCGACCTCGACTTCGAAACCCTCTGCTTCAGCCACTTCCGGCCAATCCTGACCGGCGCCGACCAGCGCGTGCGCGAATTCGCAAAGACGCTGCCGCCGAAATGAACACGCTTACTGACATGCTGGAACGTTCCGCATCCGAGTACTCGGACCGGACGGCCGTCACCATGCGCCTCGGCGTACGGACCATCAAGTACAACTACGAGCGTCTCGAAGAGCGCGCCCACGCGTACGCCAGGTTCATGCGCGACCAGCACGTCGGCAAAGGCGACCGCGTGGTCATTTGGGCCGCGAACCAGCCGGACTGGGTGGCCGCAATGTTCGGCAGTTACCTCAACGGCTCCGTGGTCGTCCCGCTCGATGTCCGCTCATCCCGTGAGTTCGTCGAACGCGTGATATCCCAGACGGAGCCGGCAATCGCGTTCGCCGGCAAGGCCCAGGCCGATGTCCTGCGCGAGCTCGAAATCCCGACGCACGTGCTCGAGTCCATGAACCTGCCGCTCAACGGTAAGGTCATCCCCGAACCTGTCGGCGCGGATGACCTCGCCGAGGTCATCTTTACTTCCGGCACAACCGGCGACCCCAAGGGCGTCATGCTCACCCACGGGAACATCGTTACGAACGTGCGCGCAGGCATCGCCGTCATCCCGATCGGGCGGGACACGCGCATGCTTTCCCTGCTTCCGTTGAGCCACATGTTCGAGCAGGTGGGCGGGTGCTTCGCGCCCATTTACGTCGGGGCGGCGGTTTGTTACCCGTCCAGCCGCCAGCCGGCCTCGCTTTCCCGCACCATGCAGGAATGGAAGCCGACGTTCATTATGGGCGTTCCCCAGGCGCTTTCACTGCTCATGGCCGGGATCGAGCGCGAAGCCACCGCCCGCGGCCGCATGGGCCTGCTCAAGCGGCTGCGAAAGGTCGCGACGCCGCTGCCCGAGAAAGCCCGCCGCAAGCTCTTCCGCTCCGTCCTGACCCGATTCGGCGGCAAGCTGGACTTCATTGCCAGTGGCGGTGCGGCCATCGACCCCGAAGTCCAGGTGAAATGGGAGCAGATGGGCATTGCCGTCGTGGAGGGCTACGGCGCCACCGAGTGCGCGCCAATCGTCACCATCAATCCTCGCGATGACCGCCGCATCCGGAGCGTCGGCAAGCCGCTCCCGGGACAGCAGGTCCGGGTCGCCGGCGACGGCGAAGTGCTCACCCGCGGGCCGAACGTATTCAAGGGCTACTGGAAGAACGAAGGCGCGACGGCCGGCGTCTTCGAGGGTGAGTGGTACCGCACCGGCGACCTCGGCTACATCGATGACGGGTACCTTTATCTAAAGGGAAGGAAGAAGGACCTCATCGTCCTCTCCGACGGACAGAACGTGTACCCGGAGGACATCGAAGAGGTGCTCCGCCACCAGCCCGGGATTACGGATGCGGTCGTCCTCGGCGTGCCCGAAGGCAGCGATATCCGCCTCCATGCGGTCTTGCTCGAATCCGAGGCGGGTGTAGGCGCCGCTGCCCTTCGCAACGCCAACGCGAAACTCGACGACCGCCAGCAACTGTTCCGCTGGTCCGCCTGGCCTGACGAAGACTTCCCGCGCACGCATACGCTCAAGGTGAAGCGGAACCTCGTCCTGGAGTACATCACCGACAAGCAGCACGCCGGGCCTACGGTCGCCCAACTGGCGACCGACGACCTGCTGCTGAAGCTCGTTGCCTCGGTTGCGAAAGGCGACACACCGGTCAGCGAGCAAGCCACGCTTGGATTGGATCTTGGCCTTGATTCGCTTGGCCGCGTAGAACTGCTGTCAGCCATTGAGGACGAGATGGGCGTCTACGTGGATGATACGGAGGTCGGGCCGCAAACGACCGTGGCCCAGCTGCGCGCGATGGTAGACAGGGGCGAGCGAAAGGTTAAGGTCCGGAAGTTCCCGACCTGGCCAAGGCGGAGGCCGGTGCGGTGGCTGCGCCGCGCCTTGATGAGCGGCCTGGTGTTCCCGCTCCTGCGCGTCGGCTACTCCGTCGAAGTCCGCGGCCGCGAACACTTCCGCGAGCTCAAGCAACCCGCGCTGATCATCAGCAATCACAACATGCACCTCGATCAGTCCATGCTGCTCAGGAGCATGCCGCACGGGTTCCGCCAGCGAGTGGCCATCGCCGCCGCCGCCAGCGACATCTTCGGCAACCGCCTGCGCGGCTTTGGCGCCAGCCTGCTGGGCAACGCGTTCCCCTTCGCCAAGGAAGGCAGCGGTGTCCGCGAAAGCCTTGAATACGTCGCCCGGATGCTCGACGACGGCTGGAACGTCCTCATCTTCCCGGAGGGCAAGCTGACCGTGATCGGCCCGATGCAGTCATTCAAGAGTGGTACCGGCCTGCTCGCGGTGGAAACCGGCGCGCCCGTGCTCCCGATGCGCATCGACGTCGTGCGGCCCGGTTTCTATGAGGGGAAGTGGCTGCCCCACCCGCGGGCGCGTGTGCGCGTGAACATCGGCGCGCCGATCACCTTCGCGCCCGGCACGAGCTACAGCGAAGCGACCGCGAAGCTCGAAGAAGCTGTCCGCGAGGCCTGATGCCTTTTGCGCCCGCTGCCCGGCGCCACCGAGCTCAAGCAGCGATAGACAAACAGAGAGGGCGCCCTTTCGGGCGCCCTCTCGACATTTCACCGCGACTGGTTCAGTTCTTCATCGCCAGCGTCTGAGCGAGGTCCAGGTGGATGCCCGGGCCCATCGTCGTCGTCAGCGTTGCGCTACGGATGTACTGGCCCTTGGCTTCCTTCGGCTTGGCCGCGTTCACGGCTTCGATGAAGGTGGCCATGTTCTCGCGCAGCTTCGTCTGGTCGAAGCTGACCTTGCCCAGCGGCACGTGGATGTTCGCCAGGCGGTCCAAGCGGAATTCCACGCGGCCCTGTTTGGCGTCGTTCACCGTCTTGGCAACGTCTTCGGCGCCGACGACCGTCCCGGACCGCGGGTTCGGCATCAGGCCGCGCGGGCCGAGGATGCGGCCGAGCCGGCCGACTTTGCCCATCATCTCGCGAGTGGCGATGGCAACGTCGAAATCGGTCCAGCCGCCTTCGATCTGCTTGATCAGGTCGTCGCTGCCGACGAAGTCGGCGCCGGCCTCGCGGGCCACGGAAACGGCTTCACCTTCGGTGAAGACGAGGACGCGGAGGACCTTGCCCAGGCCGTGCGGCAAAACGGTGCTGCCACGGATCTGCTGTTCGGCGTGGCGCGGGTCCAGGCCCGTCTTGATGTGCAGTTCAACCGTCTCGTCGAACTTCGCCGGGTGGATTTCCTTCGCCAGGGCGAGGGCCTCGTCCACCGGATAAAACTTGCTCTTGTCGACCTTCGAGGCCGCTTCGACGTACTTCTTGCCCTTCTTTGCCATGGCTAGGAGACCTCGATGCCCATGCTGCGGGCGGTGCCTTCGATGATCCGGATGGCTTCTTCAACGCTGTTCGCGTTCAGGTCCGGCATCTTCGTCTCCGCGATCTTGCGGACATCGTCAGCCGAGACCTTGCCGATCTTGTTCAGGCGTGGGTTCCCGCTGCCCTTGTCGATCCCGGCCGCCTTACGCAGCATGTCGGCCGCGGGTGGCGTCTTGAGAATGAAGGTGAACGAACGGTCTTCGAAGATGGTGAGCTGGGCGGGGATGATCTGCCCAACCTTGTCCTGCGTGCGGGCGTTGTAGTCCTTGCAGAACTCCATGATGTTCACGCCGTGCTGTCCAAGCGCTGGGCCAACGGGCGGGGCCGGGTTCGCTTTGCCGGCCGGAAGCTGCAGTGTCACCACTGCCCGGACTTTCTTTGCCAAACTGTGTCTCCTTGTGTACGAACGGCATGCTCGGTGGCATGCCTCCACGGTTGCGAGCGGATGAGGCTGGAGCCGTCCCGCGCGAAGGTTCATTCTCGCCGATGGCGAGACTCCCGGCAACGCATGCTTGTGCCGCGCAGTACATTTCCGAATCCGGTGCGGCACCGAATGGCCCACGGGTTTCCCTTTCCAAGACCTTCCCCAGATGCCCCGCGTGCGTATACTCCGCGAGTCACCGTCCGTTCGATGCCTTTAATCGAAAACGGTGAAGGAATCCAAGGGGGAATTAGTGTCTGACAATTACTGGAAACGCCGAGCGTTCGGCACAGGACTCAGCCGCCGCCGGCTTCTCGGTGGCGCGGCCGTCACCGGCGTAGGTGCGGCCTCGCTCGCCCTGGTCGGCTGCGGCGACGACGACGATGACTCCAGCACCGGCGGGAACACGCCGGCCGCCACTTCTGCGAGTGGCAGCCCCACGGCTGCCGCATCCGCTTCCGCGGCTGCCAAGCAGAAGGGCGGCACAGCCCGCTTCATCAGCTCCAACAACACCTATGACACCTTCGACGTGGACCGAAGCCGGTTCAGCCCTATCGGCGTCCTCTTCGGCTTCACCAACCTCGGTGTCATGCAGTGGGACAACTACGCCGCCGGCAAAATCGGTGGCGCCCTCGCCGAAAAAGTTGAGCAGCCGGACAAGCAGACGTTCACGTTCTCCGTCCGCCCCAACGTCTTCTGGCACAACAAACCGCCCGTAAACGGCCGCGCGGCGACCGCTGACGACATTGCCCAGTTCATCCTCCGCAACAAAGCCGGCAAGACCGGCGACGGCGTCGACGACCCGAACTTCTACCGCAAGTCAGCCTTCCAGGGCGTGGACAAGGTTGAAGTGGTCGATGCCAAGACGGTGAAGGTCACCACGGCCAAGCCGGACCCGTTCTTCCTCAACGTGCTGGCAGGCACCTACACGAAGGTCCAGGCGCCGGAAGCGATCAAGGCCTTCGAAAAGGACTACGCGAACCTTTCGGCGGACAAGATCATCGGTACGGGCGCCTTCGTCCTCACCGAGTTCGCCGCTGAAGGCAAACTCACCCTGACCCGGAACGAAAAGTTCTATCAGCAGGTGAACGCCGACGCGATCAAGTACATCCCGCTCTTCACGGACCAGGCCGCCCAGCAGGCTGCCTTCGAGCAGAAGCAGGTCGACGCCTTCGCGCCGACCGCCAACTCCGTGCTCGACGACCTGAAGAAGCGGTACGAAGGCAAGATCACGGAGCTCAAGCAGTTCTCGGCGAACCCACAGGCCGGCACCTACTACGGTGGCGCCAAGCCGTGGAACGACCCGAACCTCATCGGGGCCATCTTCCGCGCCCTGGACCGGCGCTCGCTCATCAACTCGCTCCTCCAGGGCAAGGCTGCGCTCTCGGGCAACGTGCCTCCGACGCAGTCGGCCTTCGGTATCAACGAGAAGGAACTCATCACCTTCCCGGGCTACCTCGAAGACCGCGCCAAGGAAGAGTCCGAAGCCAAGAAGATGTGGGACGCGGGCGGTGGTCCGGCCCTCGGCGAAATCAACGTCGACATTCCCGACATCTGGGAAGGCCTGTACTCAGGTGGTTCGGCGCTGATCATGAACCAGCTGAAGAAGGTCCTCGGCAACACCTTTACCGCCAAGATCGAGCCCTACTCCACGATCACCACCAAGATCGTGAAGCAGCAGTACGGCAATGGCGCGAACAACATCTGGTTCGGCTGGATCACCGACATCACCGACCCGGAACCAACCCTGCTGAACTACCTGCAGTACAACTCGGCACAGCCGCAGTTCCAGCAGTTCGGCGTGAAGATCGACAAGGTGGACACGCTCACCAACTCGCTCGTCACCGAATTCGACCTGGCCAAGCGGCAGGACGGCAACAAGGAAGTCAACCGCGAGCTCCTGAAGGCTTACGGCGCCGGCGTCCCCTACAGCCTGATCGGCGTGACTTCCACGCTCATCCACAACTACTACCACCCCGCCGAGCTCGCTCCGTTCGTCACGGCGCAGCAGTTCGGCACCCAGGCATGGTTCGACCAGAAGGACCCCACGTGGTCCGGGCGGCCGGCCTAACACCTCATCCACCAGGGGCGGCCGCCTAAAAAGGCGGCCGCTTCCCGGGGCAGTTTCGAGAGGGGGAGCTGTGAGGAACTACATTCTGCGCCGGATTGTTGTGAACATTCCGGTCATCTGGCTCGTCGCCACCCTGGTCTTCCTGGCTACCAGCGTGCTTCCTGGTGACTTCGTCGCTCAGCGTATCGCCGCACAGGACCCGACCTCTACCGACCCGGCGCTGCGCGCCCAGCAGATCGAGGCCGTCCGCCACGATCTTGGCCTGGATAAGCCGGTGCCGAAACGCTACGTCATCTACCTCGGGAATCTCCTGAAGGGCGACTTTGGCAAGTCGTACCAGACGCGCGAACCGGCGCTCCAGGGGATGAAAGACGGCCTCCCGTACTCGCTCCAACTGGCCATCATGTCGCTCATCATCGGCCTCTGCACCTCGATCCCGATCGGCATCATCAGCGCCATCCGCCAGGACTCGGCGATCGACTACATCCTGCGCATTTTCGCCATCCTCGTGCTCGCAATGCCGAGCTTCTGGGTGGGGACGATGCTGCTGCTTTACTGCGTCAAGGGAGTCTCGGTGTTCGGCCTGTTCACCGTTGGCTGGACGATCGATCTCACCGATCCCAAGCTCCTCTGGGAAGACCCCGGGTCGAGCTTCCGTGGGTTCATTCTCCCCGCGGTGGCCGGCGGTCTCGCTTCAGCGGCTGGCGTCATGCGCCTGCTTCGCTCCCAGATGCTCGAAGTGCTCCGCCAGGACTACATCCGCACCGCCTGGGCCAAAGGCATGCGTGAACGCGTGGTCATCCTGCGCCACGCCATGAAGAACGCGATGGTGCCGGTCGTGACGGTCCTCGGCCTCACCCTGGCCGGCCTCCTCAGCGGCAACGTCGTCTTCGAGAATCTGTTCGGCATTCCCGGCGTCGGGAGGCGGATCCTTACCGCCATCCAGGCGCGGGATGTGCCGGTGGTCCAGGCCTTCGTGCTCGTGATCGCCACCTTCATCGTCTTCGTCAACCTGGGGATCGACCTGCTCTACGGCGTGCTCGACCCCCGGATCCGGTACTCGTAGGAGGGGCTGCAAAATGGCACAGGATCAGGCAGTCCTCGATCGTCCCGCCCCAACTCCGATTCGCCGGAGCCTCAGCGATAGGCCGGTGCTCGTGCGCTGGTCAGTGCACCTCGGCCGGTTCTTCCGCACCAAGCCGCTCGGCGGCATCGGCGTGGTCATTATCGCGCTCTGCGTGTTCGCCGGCCTCTTCGGTGGGCTTCTCGACCGCTACAACCCCGAACAGATCTTCACCCAGGTGAACCCGGCGTTCGACCCGGAGCTCTACGAGAAGAGCCTCACGGACCCGACCATCCGGCTCACCGCGCGCCCCGAACAGCTGCAGAAGGGCGAAACCCCGCTGCTCTTCACGGACCCGTCCAGCAAGCACTGGCTCGGCACCGACGGCCTCGGGCGTGACCTTTACTCGCGCATCATCCACGGCGCTTCCACGGCGCTGTACGTCGGCCTGGGCGCCGCGCTCATCGCCACCATCGCGGGTATTGTCATCGGCCTCGCCAGCGCCTACTTCGCCGGCACGGTCGACTTCATCATCCAGCGCATCATGGACACGCTGCAGGCGTTCCCTCCACTTGTGCTCCTGCTGCTGTTCGGCCAGGTGGTGGCCAACCCCACGCTCACGGTGAATACGATATCGCTGGGTATCCTCGGCGTGGCCAGTTCCACCCGTATCGTCCGCAGCGCGGTGCTCGCCGCCCGCGAAGAGGTGTACGTGCTGGCCGCCCGCACCATCGGCGCGAACGACGTGCGCATCATGGCGCGGCACATCTTCCCCAACATCACCGCCCCGATCATTGTCACCTTCACCAGCTCGATCGGTCTCTACATCCTGATCGAGGCAACGCTTGCGTTCCTCGGCCTCGGTGACCCGGTCCGCATCTCGTGGGGCAAGATGATCGAGGAAGGCCGCCGGAACGGCACCTCAGACCCGTGGATGGCCCTGGCTGTCGGCGGCGCGCTGACCCTCACCGTGCTCGGCTTCAACCTCGCGGGCGACGCCCTGCGAGACGTCCTGGACCCCCGCCTCAGGGGACGCGGAGGCCGCGCAGGCTTCTAAGACCAAACACCAACCAAAAAAAATACTGCCCTCCGTTTCGGCGGAGGGCAGTCCCCTTGGAGCAGGACCGGTACGCCCCGGTCCTGCCCTCTATGCGGGTTACGAAATCCGAGCGGCATTCGGATTTTACAACAACGCCCGGCCAACGTGCCGGGCGTTCTTGTTCTCTGGCGAAAACCTAGAGCTTCTCGACCTGCAGGAAGTCCAGCTCCACCGGCGTTTCGCGCCCGAACATGTTCACGACGACCTTCACGCGGCCCTTTTCCGTGTTGATCTCGTCGACCGTCCCGACGAAGTCCTCGAAGGGGCCATCGACGATGCGGACGCTCTGGCCCTGGATGAAGCCGACGCGCATGCGAGGCTGCTCCATGCGCATCGCGCGCAGGATGTGGTTCACTTCGTCCGTCGAAAGAGGCACGGGCCGCGTCCCGGAGCTGACGAAGCCCGTGACGCCGGTGGTGTTCCGGATCATGTGCCAGGCCTCGTCCGAATCCGGATCGCCTTCCTTCAGCTCGATCGTCTGGACCAGCACGTAGCCCGGGTAAAGCTTGCGCTTCACCGTCCGCCGCTGGCCATCGCGTATCTCGATTTCGTCCTCGGTGGGCACCACCACGTGGTACACCTTGTCCTTGGCGTCCATCTGCTCGACGGTCGCCCGGATCGCGCTGCGGACCTTGTTTTCGTGCCCACTGTAGGTGTGCACGAAATACCACTTGCGGCCGCCGGCGTTGATCTCCTCGTCGGTCAGTTGTTCTTGCTCGAGGGCTTCCTCGTCCTTGCGCCTCCGCGGGGCCCGCTTGGGCTTATCCGGGGGGCGGACGTCGGAAAGCGCCGTGATCGGCGCCGGTTCGTTGCTCATGTCTAGAAGAATACCTTTTCGATCACCGCGCCGAAGGCAAGGTCGAGCGTGCCGAGGAATGCGCCCATGGCCACGGCGACGATGGCCACGACCACTGTCAGGTACCGCGTTTCGGCGAACGTCGGCCAGGTGACTTTGCGGAGCTCCGAGACGATATCGGCTACGAAACGCGGTTCAAACCGCTTCAAGAAGCCGAACGGGTTGGAGCGCTTGCGCGGCTCGGGCCGGGCGATCCCGGCCGTGAGCGGGCCGCTCGCCGGGCGAGGCAGGCTCTCCCGGGCCCGGGGGGCCTGGTCGCCTGGCTGCTCGCCGGCCGCTGCCGGCACCGTGGCGGTGCGGCGCCGTTGTGTTCGTGCCATCGCGGTTACCGTGTCTCCCGGTGAGCTCGGTGGACGCGGCAACGTGGGCAGAATTTGTTCAGTTCCATGCGGTCCGTGTCATGCCGCCGGTTCTTCTGCGTGGTGTACGTCCGTTCGCGGCACTCGGTGCACGCGAGATGGATGATGATTCGGTCGCCTTTTGCCTTGGCCATGTCTTAAACCTTTTGCAATCGCCTAGGCGAGGATTTTGGTGACGACGCCGGCGCCGACGGTGCGGCCGCCTTCGCGGATGGCGAAGCGGAGGCCTTCTTCGATGGCGACGGGCTGGATCAGCTCGATCGTCATCAGGATGTTGTCCCCGGGCATCACCATTTCAACGCCTTCCGGAAGCCCAATCGCCCCGGTCACGTCCGTGGTGCGCACGTAGAACTGCGGCCGGTAGCCGTTGAAGAACGGGGTGTGGCGCCCGCCTTCTTCCTTGGAGAGGACGTAGACCTGCGCCTCCATCCTGGTGTGCGGCTTGATCGAGCCCGGCTTGGCCAGCACCTGGCCGCGCTGCACGTCGTCCCGCTCAACACCGCGGAGCAGGCAGCCGACGTTGTCGCCGGCCTGGCCTTCGTCCAGCAGCTTCTTGAACATTTCCACGCCGGTCACGGTGGTCTTGCGGGTCTCGGCGATACCGATGATCTCGATTTCTTCGCCCACCTTGACCACACCGCGCTCGATGCGCCCGGTGACCACGGTGCCGCGACCCTTGATGCCGAAGACGTCTTCCACCGGCATCAGGAACGGCTTGTCCAGCGGCCGCTCCGGCGTCGGGATGTAGCTGTCGACGGCGTCCATCAGGTCCAGGATGCACTTGTATTCCGGCGCGTTCGGGTCCGTCGAAGTCGATTCGAGGGCCTTCAGGCCGCTGCCCCGGATGATCGGGATCTCATCGCCCGGGAACTCCTGGGCGGAGAGCAGTTCGCGCAGTTCGAGCTCGACCAGTTCGAGGAGCTCTTCGTCCTCCATCATGTCGACCTTGTTCAGGAAGACGACGAGGGCGGGCACTTCCACCTGGCGGGCGAGCAGGATGTGCTCGCGCGTCTGGGGCATCGGGCCATCGGGCGCGGCCACCACCAGGATGCCGCCGTCCATCTGGGCGGCGCCGGTGATCATATTCTTGATGTAGTCGGCGTGGCCCGGGCAGTCGACGTGGGCGTAATGCCGCTTGTCCGTCTCGTACTCCACGTGGGCGATGGCGATGGTGATGCCGCGGGCGCGCTCTTCCGGCGCGTTGTCGATCGAGTCGAACGCCCGGTATTCCGCTTCGCCCTTCAGCGCCAGCACCTTCGTGATCGCAGCCGTCAACGTCGTCTTGCCGTGGTCAACGTGACCAATCGTCCCGACGTTTACGTGCGGCTTCGTCCTCTCAAATTTCGCCTTCGCCATTGAATGGTGCCCTCCGGGCTGAGTTGGTGTTTTGGCCCAGGCGGTTGGCTCCGCCTTAGAGTGTTGCTGGAGCCCTCATCCAGATTCGAACTGGAGACCTCGTTCTTACCAAGAACGCGCTCTGCCGACTGAGCTATGAGGGCGGCTGGTGCTCGGAGAAGCTCCTTGCGAGCGCGTTGGCCGTGAGCGTGAAGCCCGGCGGCCTGGAAGGTGGTGGAGAGAGGAGGATTCGAACCTCCGAAGCGCGAAGCGCGGCAGATTTACAGTCTGCTGCCATTAACCACTCGGCCATCTCTCCACGTGGTCCACCGCTCTCGCGGCGGGCGTGGCTGTGTTGGAGCCCGAGAGGGGACTCGAACCCCTAACCGGTCGATTACAAATCGACTGCGCTGCCAATTGCGCCACCCGGGCAGGGTCCCGGAATCTCGAAACGGATTCCAACACAAAAACGATCCGCCTCAGCGGATCAAGCTCTAAGTATGGAACGCATACCCCGCAAAGGCAAGAATTCGCCCGCCACCGCCGGCTCAGTCGCCGGCATACGGTTCATCCGGCCACTGCCGCCACTGGAGCCTCCATCCCGAGGCGCATCCAGGCCACTGTCTCCGCAATTCCGTCCGCCAGCGGCGTCTCCGGGCTCCACCCGAGGACCCGCCGGGCGAGGCCGTTCGAGAGGACGCTGTCACGGATGTCGCCAGCACGTGCTGGCCCGAACAGCGGGCTGTTCCGGTACCCCGTTTCCGCCGCGACGAAGCCGAACACCTCGCGCACCGAGGTCCCTGTCCCGGAGCTGACATGCACCGTCGGCTCCCCGGGGGTCGAGAGCGCCGCTTCGGCCGCGCGAGCAACATCGCCCACGAAGACGAAGTCTCGCGTCTGGCTCCCGTCGCCATGGATGGTCACGGGAAGCCGGTCCAGCATCCGCGAGGCAAAGACGCTGATGACCCCGGCCTCCGTGTCCGGTGACTGGCGGGGGCCATAGACATTGGCCAATCGCAGCACTTTGACGGCGATCTTCCCGTCACCCAGCAAGCGCAGATACTGCTCAGCCGTCCACTTCGACAGTCCGTACGGGCTGATCGGCTCCACGGGGTGCGATTCGTCGATCGGGAGGTATCTCGGCCGGCCGTACAGGGCCCCGCCGGTGTTCACGTACACCAGTTGCTCCACCCCCGCCGCCAGCGATGCCTGGACCAGGTTCAACGTGCCCATGACGTTCGCCCGCGCGTCGGCCTGGGGTTGCCCCACCGAGACCGGCACGGAGGCCTGGGCTGCGGCATGGACCACCGCCTGGGGCCGGAATTGCTGCATCACCGTCCAGAGCGCCGAATCGGCGATGTCCACCAGCGCGAAGGCGCACTCGTCCGGCACATTGGTCGTTCGCCCCGTGGAGAGGTTGTCGACCACAAGCACGCGGTGTCCGTCCGCCAACAGCCGATCCACGATGTGCGAACCGACGAAACCTGCGCCCCCGGTGACCAGGACACGACGGTGGAGATGGGAAGCAAAGGCCGTGATGCTCATTGTTGAATCGCCTGTTGCCCCTTCTTGACCGCGAGGCCGAAGGGGATGATGAAGCAGGAAAGAATCGCCATAGCCAGGCTGATCCCCACGAGCGAGATCCCCCCGGCGGCCACCAGTGGCCCGGCCGCCGCCCCCAGCCCTTCGACCAGGAAGATCCAGCCGAGCGTTTCGCTGTGCGTGCGCGAACCGGTGTCGAGCACCGCCGCATTCACCAGCGGCGCTGTCGCCGCCAGCGCGCCAACCACCGGCACCGTCAGCAACCCGACGAGCAGCAGGTGCGATTCGCGCGAGATGAGCAGCAGCGCAAGGCCGCCGAGCGCGTAGAAATCGCCGGCCAGCGCGAACCTCAGCCCCGCCCGCGACCGGGATCCACTCCACAGCATCGTCAGGCCGCCCGCCGCTGCCGCCGGCACGAGCACCGTGGCTGCACGTGTCGTTGAAAGGTCGAGGTCGCGCAGGAGGAACGGGATGTACAGGGCGGCGACCGCGGTGAGCGCGGCGAAATGGCAGAACACGATCGCGAAGAGCGGCAGCCGCTCCCGCAGCACCCGCCTCCGCCCGAAGTGCATCGCTTCCGGTGGGCGGAACGTCGCGAACGCCAGCAACGACGAGACCACAACCACCAGCGACACGCCCAGGCCGAGGGCCTCCCGCGGCGTGCCAACCGCCACGAACCCCGCCGCCAGGAAGACCGCGGAGCCAGTGGCGGCCCCGGAGAGCAGGCCGAGCGTCGAAGCAGCCGCGCCGCGGGCCTTCACGTTGGCTTCCTGCGAGAGCGCCGCCATCACCACCACCCAGCCAATCGACACCGTCACCGCCAGCAGCCCAACGGCCACGAAAAAGGCGTCGGCCCGCCGGGAATGCGCTGCCATCGCGAGCCCGATCGACCCCGCGGCGAGCGCGATCGCCACGACCGGCCCCTTGCCGAGCCTGTCCAACAGCCATCCCGCGGGCTGGGATGTCCCGGTCTTCACGCCCCCGTAGATGGCCAGCGCGAACGCTGGATACGCGGGCGGCGCGTGCAGTACACGGAGCAGGTACGAGCTGCCGTAGCCGAAGACGATGAATACGCTCAACAGGTCCAGCAGGAACGCCGCCAGCAGCAGGCGAAGCGTCGCCGGCCGCCAGAGCACCGCGAACCCGCGCGAGCTAATCACCGCGCGCACGCCACCACCCCATGGCCAGCAAAACTGGCGCCACCGCGGCTACGGCAAACACGCCGCGGCTCGCTATCTGCCGCAGACGCGCGTTCGCCGTCTGCTGATACACCCACAGCCGGTACCAGCTCAGCGGCATGCAGACCGCGTCGACCAGGGCGTCGTACATGCGCGTGCGCGTCCGCGCCACGGGGATGGTCACCGGGTAGCTGTTGCACATCCGGTAGCCCAGGCGGGAGAGGATGACCGCCACTTCAACCGTCTCGCTGTACTTGTAGCCACGGTAGTACTGCTGGGCGTCCAGCAGCGGCCCGATGCGGAAGACCCGGTACCCGCTCTCGATGTCCTCGAACTTGAAGCCACCGGAGACGCGCCCGATCCAGGTCATCACGCGGTTGCCGAACTGCTTGTAGCCGGTGTGGTAGCTCAGGTCCCGTTGGGCAATCACGCAATCCAGGTCGTTCTCGACGAGGTGCCGGATCATCCCTTCCACGGCTTCCGGCTCGTGCTGCCCGTCCGCGTCGATCGAGAACGCCACGTCTTCGGGTGAAACCGTGCCGTCGCCTGCGAGCTCCCTCACCTGCTCCCAGCCCGCCCGCAGTGCCGCCGAAAGCCCGCGGTTCTCCGGGAAATGGACCACGCTGACGCCTGCGCGGCCCTGGGCCCAGGCGTCCATGATGGCGCCCGTGCCGTCCACAGAGCCGTCGTCGACGATGACGAGCCGGTCAATGCGCCCAACCAGGTCGTCCAGGACGCCCACAATCGTGGCCGCCTCGTTGAACGCCGGCATGACCGCCACCCGTCGCGGCCGAAGGCTGGAGTACGGCTGGCCGCTCAGACGGCTTGTGGTTGCGGCGCCCATTGCTCAACAAACCATGCGAGGGTGGAATCGAGGCCCGCTTCGAACCGGGTGGTGGGTTCCCAGCCGAGCACGCTTTTCGCTTTGTCGCGTGAGACCACGCGGCCCTGGTAGTCGCCTGCGCGCGCCTCCGTGCGTTGGATGCCGCCGTTCCCTTCGATGCGCGCGTTCACCGCTTCCGCCACCTCGATGATGGCGATCTCTTTCGGCCCCTCCAGGTTGAACGTCCCCAGCGCGTGCCGGTCCAGCACGCGCACGTGCGCATCGGCCAGGTCTTCGACATAAACGAAATTCCGGTACTGCTTCCCGTCGCCGGCGACGGGAAGCGGTTCGCCGTGCATCGCCTTCTTGATGAAGATCGGGATGACCAGTTGCTCGCGCATGCGCGGGCCGTAGGGGATGCCGTAGCGCAGGATCGTCGTTGGCACGTTGAACAGCTGGTTGTACGAGTTGACCAGCAGTTCGCCCGCGATCTTCTCGGCGGTGTAGAGGTGCTTCGCGCCGTCCGGCCGAAGCGGAGTCGCTTCGTCGACGTTCGTCGCTTCGCTTGCTTCGTACACCCAGACCGTCGAGGCGAACACGAAATGCGAGAGCCCGTGGACGCGCGCCGCTTCGAGCAACGACCCCGTCGCGGAAACGTTCAGCTCGATCGACTCGTGCGGGGCGGCGGCCACGTCGTTGACGTTTGCCATCGCCGCCAGGTGCATGATCGCGTCACAACCGCGGGTTGCTTCCAACGCCTCGGCCGGGACGCACAGGTTGTTCGAACGCCAGTCCACATCGCCGCGACGGGGTGGTTTGAGGTCCAGGACCCGGACGCGATGTCCCGCACCGATTAAATGGTCGACGACGTGGCTGCCGATGAATCCGGAGCCTCCGGTAACTGCAACCTGCATCGTTACACCCCCACCGGCAGGCAACGGGCGAGGCTCTCGACCACGTAGCGGGCATCGTCTTCGGTCATCCGCGCGGACACGGGCAGGCAAATCTGACGCGCGCACACGAGGTCGGCGCCGGGGTAGGTCGCGGCGGCCCAGGGTTCGAAAACGGGCTGGGCGTGGAGGGGCAACTCGTACACCTCGCCCGAGAGCCCGACTTCGCGTTCGCGCATGGCTGCTTTCAGCGCCTGCCGCTCAACGCCGTCCGGCAGGTAGGCAACGAACTTGTAGAAGTTGCTCTCGTCGAGTTTCTGCGCGGCGGGCAGCGTGAGCAGACCCTCGCGCTTGAGGCCGGCTTCGTACGCCGCCGCAATCATCCGCCGGTGCGCGATGAAGTCATCGAGCCGGCGAAGCTGCACGAGCCCGATCGCGGCGTGGACTTCGCTCAGCCGCCAGTTGTTCCCCATGCGCGTGTGGAAGTTGCTGGTGAATCCGGCTTTGCCCTGGTCGCGATAGACGCGGGCCTCCGCCGCGAGCGCCTCGTCGTCCGTCACGATCATTCCGCCTTCGCCCGAGGTCATGACCTTCGTCGGGTAGAAGCTGTATGTGGACGCCGAACCCCAGGCCGACGCGTCTACGCCGTTCAGGGTCGCGCCGTGCGCGTGGGCCGCATCGCAGAGGAGGAAGATGCCGCGCCGCCTGCACTCGGCTTCGATTGCGGGAAGCTCCGGCGAGACAATGCCGCCGATGTGGACGATGACCACGCCTGCGGTATTCGGCGTGATCCGCGTTCGCAGGTCATCGAGGCTGATGGCGAGCGTGTCGCGGCTCGCATCAGCAAACACCGGTGTGCCTCCTGCGTGCACAACCGCCGCGGCCGTCGCGAAGAACGTGTTGTCCGGGACGATGACATCCTTGCCTTCGATCCCGAACGATCGAAGCGCGATCTCGATCGCGCTTGTCCCGCTGCTGACCGCTACCGCGTGCCTGCGGCCGCAACGGGCCGCGAACGCTTCTTCGAACGCGCTGCCGTGCTTGCCGAGGGTGAGTTGCCCGCTCCGCAGGCTGGATTCGATAAGGGCAAGGGCATCGGCGATGTCCTGGTCACTGAAAACGATGCTCGCTGCTGGGACCCGCATCTGGGGACCGCCTCCAGGCGTGGTGTGCCGGCCATGGTTGGCCCGCCGCGAACCATCGTCGTCCCCTCGCGCTGAACGCTTTCGCAACGCTCTCTGAAGATTGCCTGAACCTATCCCACCAGCGGCAGGCGTATGCGGATCGCCGCTCCGCCCGCGTCGCTTTGCCCGATCTCCAGCGTCCCGTTGTGCAGTTCGACGATCCGCCGGGCGATTGAGAGGCCCAGGCCTGAGCCTTCCGCGCGCATTGCTCGCGCCGCTGTCCCCCGGTAGAACCGGTCGAAGGCGTGAGCGCGCTCAGTCTCCGTGAAGCCCACGCCGCTATCGGCGACTTCCACCTCCACGTCGCTGTCTCGCACTCCCGCGGTCACCGTCACCGAACCCCCGTCCGGCGTGTACTGGGTCGCGTTTTCGATGACGCTCGCGAACAGCGCGTTCAGCTGATAGCGGTCGCCGGCCACCGGGAGCACGCCCTCGATGGCGCTGCCGATGCGCAGTGCCGGTTTGGCCGCAACGGCGCCCTCCACCAGCCCACGCAGCACCCCGTCCACCTCCACCACCTCCCAGGTCGCCGGGTCGGAGGGAGCATCGCGCGAGAGCAGGAGCAGCGCGCTGACCGACTGCGACATCGCCTGCACGGCTGCGTGCGCCTGGGCGAGCGCGCGGCTCCGCTCTTCCCCGCTGCCCCCTGCGGCGAGCGTTTCGAGGGCGCCCTGCAGCACCGCCAATGGGGTCCGCAAGACGTGCGACGAGTCCGCGAAGAATGCGCGCTCCCGCGCGAGGGCCTGCCGCTGGCCTTCGACCAGCTTGCTCAGCGCCTGCCGCAGTTCCCGCGCTTCCTCGCTCCCGTCGCCCTCCGCGACCAGGGGCACGCGAAAGCCGGACGAAGACGCGGCCAGGGCTTCGTCCGTGAGTGTCCGCAGCGGCGCAACCTCCTTGCGAATGAGGATGACGGACCCCACGACGCCCACGAGCAGGCCGAAGCTCGCCGTGCCTACCAGGATGCCGCCGAGGTCCACCAGGCGCTTGTCCGTGTCGGGCACGGCGCGCGCCACGATGACGTACGCGGTTACCTGGCCGTCGTTCAGCAGCGCGTGCCGGATGAGCCGCAACTCCTGCCGCTGGAACTCCACCGTGTGGAAGCCGTCGCGGGTGAGCGGCTCCGGGCTGTGCGGGCGGTATGGGATGCGGTTCGCCTGCAGGTTGGACGAACGGGCGGTGACGTGGCCCTGGAGGTCCTGCGTTTCGAGGAAGGTTGCCGCCGTCGAAAACTCATCGAGGACGGCCCCCGTGTCCGTCCTGCCCTCCAGCCGCGCCGCCGCTGCCTCCGCGATGTCGCGCAACGCGGCGTCTTCGCTCCCCGTGTACTCATGCTGATCGAGGAAGAGCGCCAGCGCCACGATGACCACCAGTACTACCGCCAGCATCGTGACGAAGAACAACGTGAGCCGCGTCGCCAGCCTCTGGGGAAGAATCACCGCAGCACGAAGCCAATTCCCCGCACGGTCTGGATGATCCTCGGCTTGCTGCCCGCCTCCAGCTTCTGACGCAGGTTCGCCATGTGCGCATCGAGCAGGTTGTCGTCCACTTCTTCTTCCAGGGGCCAGATAGCCGAGGAAATGATCTGGCGCGTCACCACGCGGTTCGTGCGCCGCGCCAGGAAGACGAGCAGGTCGAACTCCGTGGGCGTGAGGTTGATGCGTTCCCCCGCCCGCCGCACTTCATAGGCGTCGAGGTCGATCTCCAGGTCCTGGTACTCGATCCGTGGGGCGTTCGGCGCGCTCCGCCGCAGCACGGCGTCGATCCTCGCCACGAGCTCCGCCATCGCGAACGGTTTGACCAGGTAGTCGTCCGCGCCGGCCCGCAGGCCCTCCACGCGGTCACTCACCGAATCGAGCGATGTCAGCATGATGATCGGCGGGCCTTCCATCTCCCGGAACCGGTAACACAGGTCAATGCCCTCGATGTCCGGGAGCAGCAGGTCAAGCACGATCAGGTCCGGCCGGGCCGTTGCGAAGGCAGCCAGCGCCGCGCGCCCGTCGCCGGCGGTCACAACCTCGAAACCCGACCGCTGTAGGCCCATGCGCACGTTCAGGAGGATTTCCGGGTTGTCTTCCACCACCAGGATGCGCCGTTGCGGCGCCCGGCCGATGCTCGTCACGGCAACGCTCCGCACTCGCCGGGGGTTACGCGGTACACCACGTACTGCACGTTACGACGAATCACGGTCGCGCATCTCTCCTCCGCCATTGTCTCGAGCAACGAGCCCTCGTTCGTCCCGAACGTCCGGTCGTAGTTCGAGAAAATCATGACGTACTCCACGGAGCGGCTTTCGAGGAAGGTCGCATACGCGCGTTCACTCGGCCACGAGCGCCGGTCGATGCTCTCCGGGAAGAACTCCGAATCGAGTTGCGCTCCCGCGCGCACCAATTGGTACATCCCCACCTTGCCATCCCCGGCGCGCAGAATCCGGTACGTCGCGCCTGGTTCGAAGTCAGGACTCCGGGCGAACGCGGCAACCTGCCCGTCCGGCTCGCGGAAAAACAGCCCCCAGGCGAACGCATTGTGGCGCAACGGCACGAGGAGGAGGTTGAGCGCGATGAGCGCGCCCGCGCAGCCGGCCAACCAGCCGCTTCGCCGCGAGCCGGCCACGGCAATCGCCGCCGGTACGACGAACACCAGCGAGCGCCAGGCGACCGTGCCCACCAGGTTCGCCGCAATCGTCGAGCGGCTCGCGTCCTCCACCGCCGGCGAGGTCAGGACGACAATCGCCGCGGGCAGCGCAATCGCGACCGATGCTGCGTAGCAGATGGTCAGCTCTCGCCGCCGCGCTGGCTGCTTCCAGTACGCCAGCGCCACCGCCGCCAGCACGATTGGCATCAGCACGGCGGGGTGCGTGGCCTGGGCGGCCCCGGCGAGCACCACCGCCGTCACCGTTCGCTCCCGTCGAAATGCCCAGACCGCGAACAGGAAGAGCGCCGCGGCCCACGAGAACGGCATCTGGAACAGGATGAACATCTCCACCAGTACCGGGTTGGCAAGGACGCACGCGGCGGTCAGCGGTTTTCGCACCTCCGGAAAGGCGGCAAACGTCCCCGCGATCACGCCGGTCGTGCCGACCACCATCCACGCCGTCGAAACCCAGTCGCCGAGCCATGGATGAAGCAGCGCGGCGAGTGTCCAGGGGATGAATCCGTAGGGGTAGGCCTGCGCGTCTCCATGCAACAAGGCCGGCAGCGTCCAGGGGAGCCAGTGGTGCTCGCGGATGTGCTCCGAGATCAGCCAGACGTGGCCGTAGTTGCTCAACGAGTCATTGCTGACCACGATGCGATGCAGCAGAAACAGGCTGGCCGCGGCGGCCCACGCCGCTATGAGCCCGCCCAGCACAATCTGGGATGCCAGGGAGGCCCGTCCGTTCACCGTGGCCAAGGTTCTCACGAAGCCGTCTCGAACAACACGTGCTGGGGTCGTCCTCATTTCCGTGACGGCCCTGGCCGTCGCGTTGCCGGTCGCCGCGGTCCGCCGCTCGCCCATCCACGGGGCGCCGCTGCATGTGGTGCTTTGCATGCTCCTCGCCCTCGTTGGTCTCGCCGTGGGCACGCGGGTCAGCGCCACGCTCACGGCCGCCGCCGGGGCCGCGGGCGCGGCGGTCACCGCGTGGCTCTTCACCCAGACAAGCTACCCCGGCGCCGTCGATGTCCTGGCGGCGCCGTTCGGGCTGTTCACGGGACTCGCGGCCGCGCCATTCCTGCCGGCCTCGGTCCGAGGGCACGCGCGAGCCGCGCGGCCGCTCCTCCAGCCTGCCGCGCTCGGGCTGACAGCCGTTGTCCTCGGGTTCGCGGTGTTCTGGACGGGCTCGACGAACCCGCGCGTCGAGTGGTTCGGCGAACTCCACAGTCACGGCAACCGCTCACAGAACCTGGTCGCCATAACGTTCGATGACGGCCCGAACCCCGATGGCACACTCGCGGTCGCGCAGATCCTCGACGAGCACGACGCGAAGGGCACGTTCTTCGAAGTTGGCAAGGCCGTCGTCCAGCGGCCGGACATCTCGCGCGCCCTCCTCGATGACGGCCACGTCGTCGGGAATCACTCGTACCTGCACGATGCCGTCCGCTACCTCGACCCACGCTACCCCGAGCTCGACCGGGCCGAACGCGCCATCGCCGAAAACACGGGCGTGTGCCCGGCGCTGTTCCGGCCGCCGCATGGGACGCATACGCCCTTCATGTCCCGCGCCGTCACGAGCCGCGGTATGAACCTGGTCACCTGGGATGTTTCCGCCCAGGACTGGGTCGAAAATGACCCCGCCCGCCTGGCGGCGAACATCCTGGCGGAGGTCAGGCCCGGTTCAATCATCCTTCTCCACGATGGCCTCGACGGGAACATCCCGGCCGACCGCTCGGTCGTCGTCAAGGCCCTCCCGGCGATTCTCGATGGACTCAAGGCGAGGGGGCTCACCCCCGTCACGCTCGACGCGTTGCTCGGCGTCCCGGCCTATCTGCCGGATAGCCAGTGCGCGCGCTACCGCTAACGATCCACGCCTTTACCGGCGCCGCCCCGGGCATGAGGCTGGTTCAGATTATCTTCAGAGCCCGGGCCTAGCCTCGGTTCGATGTGGTGGAAACGCAGGTCGCCTGACTGCCAGCCGGACCGGGTTGGCTCCTTCGAAGAGCGCTATGCCATGGCCCGCCGGTTCGGCTCCAACGGCCTCTCCTTCCTCGCCCTCTACGACGGCTGGGAGTACTTCGCACCACCCGGCAACCCCGGATTCGTCGCCTTCGAACGTCACCGCGGCGCGGCGGTCGTCTGCGGAGACCCGGTTTGCGCTCCCGAGCACGAAGAGGTCACGCTCGCGGCCTTCCTCGCGTTCTGCGCCCGCGAAAAGCTGACACCGGCCTTCGCCAACGCCACGCCCCGGTTCCTCCCGCGCTACGCCGCGGCCGGCCTGGCCGCGATCAAGGTCGGTGAAGAGCCGCTCTTCGACGTGGGCTCGTGGGCCCCGCGCGGCGACCGCGCGAAGAAGGTGCGCTCCGCCGCCAACCAGGCGCGCAAGAACGGCGTCACCATCGAGGTGCTCCCCACCGGCGCCACCCCCTCCGCTGCCCTCGAGCGAGATGTCGCCGCCGTCATCGCCGAGTGGCGCGCCACCCGTAACGTCAAAGCGCTGGGCTTCACCCTGCGCCTCGCCCCGCTCGCCCATCCCAACGACAAGATCGTCGTCCTCGCTCGCTCCGGCGGGCGGCTCGAAGCGTTTCTCACCTGTGTGCCCTACGACGACGGGAAGGCCTACTACCTGGAAGACCTCGTGCGCCGGAAGTCCGCCCCCACCGGCGCCACCGAGCTCCTCGTCATCGAAGCCATCGCTGAGGCCGGCCGCCGCGGCGCGACCGTCGCGAACTTCGGCCTCGCGCCCCTGCGGGGCTGCCGGGTTCAGCCCGGAGGCAGGCGCTTCGTGGGCTGGGCGCTGGACTTCACCTTCCGCCGTCTGAACCTGTTCTACCGTTTCCGGCCGTTGGAACACTTCAAGTCGAAGTTCGCCCCCAGCCGCTACGAACCGTCCTACCTCGTCTATCCGCCGAACCGCCTGCCCCGCGCCGCGGTTGGGCTCCTGAGCGCGTTCACCCCCGGCGCCGCCGGGCCTGTTTCTACCGCCGTCTCCCGCTTGCAGAAGAAGGACGCCCAGGGCGGCAGCGTGTTCGACCTGCCGATCGCGGCGGTCAGTGCCGCAGCGTCCGCCGCCCTGCTCGGCATGCTCTGGCTCGCCCCCGGCATGCCCGTCCACGCCATTCTTCTCGCTCTGCGCCCCATGGTCTTCGCGGAAGGGCTGGCGCGCGCTCACCTCTTCGTGGACCTCGTGCTGCTCGCCGCCGGTGGCGGCGGTGGGCGTCCGCTCGCCGCCGGTAGCCCGCGCACGCCCTTGCCGCGCGGCTCGCTGCCGTCACACAATCCCGCACCCTGAACCGAACGGCGCCCCGCGCCGGGAGTGCGTACTGTGCCCGAAAACCGCCAGGTCATCATCGCCACCCTGCCCGCTGGCCCGCTCGATGTCACCAACTTCGAAGTCCGACCGGCCCCCTCTCCCGAGTGCGGTGAGGACGAAGTGGTCTGCCGCACGCTCGCGCTGACCATCGGCGCCGGCCAGCGTGCCGGACTCCAGGGCAGCGCGAGCTACGCGGGCGCGCCGGTTTCCGGCGTGGTCATGGGCGGCACCGGAGTCGCCGTGGTCGAGGACTCCCGCGCGCCGGGCTTCGCCCCCGGTGACGTCGTGACGGGCCCGACGGGCTGGCAGGAACGCTCCGCCCTCAAGTCCCGGCACCTGCGAAAAGTAGACGCGTCATTGGATCCGGCGCTCCACCTCGGGCTCTTTGGCACGAACGGCCTAACCGCTTACTTCGGCCTGCTGGAGGTTGGCCGGCCCCGGGCCGGCCAGACCGTCGTTGTCTCCGCCGCCGCAGGGTCGGTTGGCCACATCGTGGGGCAGATTGCGAAGCGCGCCGGCTGCCGGGTGGTCGGCGTGGCCGGCTCGGAAGAGAAGTGCCAGTTGCTCGTTGACGAACTCGGCTTCGATGCCGCCGTCAACTACAAGACCCCCGAATTCCGCGACCAGTTCCGCGCGGCGACGCCGGACCGCATCGACGTGTACTTCGACAATACGGGCGGCGCCATCCTCGAAAGCGCCCTGTTCCGCATGAACACCTTCGGCCGCATCGTTTGTTGCGGCGCAGTCTCTGCCTACGACGGCGCGCCTCCCGCGGCCGGCCCTCGCGGCGTCCCCGGTTTGCTGGTGAACAACCAGGTCCGCATGGAAGGCTTCCTCGTCTTCCGTTTCGCCGACCGTTACGACGCCGCGCGCGAGGAAATGGCCGGCTGGGTCGCGCGCGGCGAGCTCAAGCCCCGCGTTTCCGAATACCACGGCCTGGAACAGGCGCCGCAGGCCTTCGTCGACCTCCTCGCGGGGCGCACCGTCGGGACCACCGTCGTACGCGTCAACTGAGCGGATTTCGGCGGCAATCGCCGGCCGCTTGATGTGGCAGCCGCAGTCGTACGGGAGCAGAAATGATCACCAATCCCGACAAGTTGCTCTTCCCCGCCGACGGCATCAGCAAAGGAGAACTGGCCGCTTACTACGAAGCCGTCGCCCCCGCGATGGTCCCGCTCATCCGCAATCGGCCGGTCACCATGGAGCGTTTCCCCGCAGGTATCGCCGCCACCGGGTTCATGCAGAAGAACGTCTCGAGTGGCTTCCCCGCCACGCTCCAACGTGTCGAAGTCCCGAAGAAAGACGGCGTCGTGAACTACCCGCTCGTTCGGGATGCCGCTGACCTTCTCTGGATGGTCAACCAGAACTGCGTGACCGTTCACGTCTGGACCTCGCGCGTCCCGGAGCTTGAACGGCCCGACCTCTGCGTGTTCGACCTCGACCCCGCCGAAGACGACCCGGCGACGCTGCGGGCAATGACCCTCGCCGTGCGCGATCTGCTCGCCGAGGTTGGCCTCCGAAGCTGGGTGAAGACCTCGGGGTCGAAGGGCTTCCACGTCGTTGTCCCGCTTGATGGGAGGGCCCGGTTCGATGCGGTGCTGGTGTTCGCGCACGCGGTCGCTCTCGTCCTGGTCGAACGGTTCCCGGACCTCCTGACCCTCGAATTCCTGAAAGCGGACCGTGCCGGCCGCATCTACATGGACATCGGCCGGAACGCTCCTGGCGCCACCGTGGCGGCCCCCTACACGGTCCGCCCGAAGCCCGGCGCCCCGGTGTCGGCTCCGTGCACCTGGGAGGAAGTTGAGAGCGGTGCGGCCACTCCGGCGGCGTTCGCTCTGCGCACCATGCCGGCCCGCCTCGCCTCCGTGGGAGATCTGTGGGCAGACATGTCCGGCCAGTCCCTCGACGGCCCAACCGAGAAGCTTCAGCGCCTCGGAGCGCGGCTCGAAGTGCCGGTTATCCGGCGCTTCGGCAACCGTCGTTGACGGTTCGGGCCAGGCTCAGGCCAGAGCGGCGTCTTCACCTTCAGCGAACGGCGCATAGGCCGGGAAGTCCACGTCATACGCTGACTCCGGGTTCTTGCGGACGCGCCTGTCCAGCCGGGTTACGTCTTCCCCGACGAGAATGCGCCAGCGCCCCGCCTTCACGCCGTCGAGGATGATGCTGGCGGCCTTCGCCGCTGTGGTCGGCGCCATGGTCTCGAACCGCTTGATCATCGCCTTCTGCGCCTCCAGCAGTGCCGGCTCGTCCATCTCCATCGCTCCTGGCATGCCCATTGCGGCGAACCGTTCACGCATCTGTGTCTTCTCCGCTTCCGTCAGCGGCGCGTCGTCGCCCAGGAGCACCCGGCGCGAGTTCAGGCCGATAGGCGTGCCGACGCCGCCCGGCATGACGATGTGCGCCTTGAGGTGCGGGGCGTTGTTGCGGAAGTCCGTGATTAAGGCTTCCGTGAAGCCTTTCACCGCAAACTTCGCCGCGCTGTAGGCCGTGTGCGTGACGTTCGGCATCAGCGCCGCCCAGAACCCGTTCGCGCTCGACGTGTTCACGACCGCGCCTTCCTCGGCCCTCAGCAGCATGGGCATGAACGATCGGCAGCCGTAGTACACGCCGTACCAGCAGATGTTGAAGACGCGGTCCCACTCCTGGCGCGGCGCGTTGACGAAGCTCGCGCCGCCGCCGATGCCGGCGTTGTTGAAGAGCAGGTGGATCCGGTCAGTCGCGTGGTCGCGCGCTACCTCCGCGGCGAAGTGAAGCATGGCCTGCTCATCCGCTACATCGGCGATGTGCGTGCTGACGCGAGCCCCCGGGGCGAGCCCATCGGCCTCGCAAAGGCGCTTCGTCTCGGCCAGGTTATCGCTCAAGACGTCGCACATGGCCACGCTGGCGCCGGCCGCCACCAGTTGGCGCGCGAGCTCGCGCCCCATGCCCGTTCCGCCGCCCGTGATCACCGCAAGCTTCCCGTTGAAGTCTTTCACCGCGCTCCCCCTGCTTTTCGCGCAGCATAGGCGCGGGGCGCTCTCGCTCACCAGCCCGCGAGCCTGCTGTACAAGCGGCCGGCGCCTCCTCGATCCTGGTTCGAGTCTCCTCCGCGCTCAGGTAGTCCCCTCCGGTTCCCCGGTGTAGTATCCCGCGCGATGCCGGACGAACCCGTTGGCGTTCTGATCATCGGTGCGGGCGCGTCTGGCGCGGCGTTCGCATGGAGCATTGCCGAGACCGGCATGAGCGTCCTTTGCCTCGAGCAAGGGCCGTGGGTGAAGCAGAGCGAGTACCCCGGCAACACGATGGACTGGGAGTCTCGCGGCCCCACCGAGTGGTCACCGAACCCCAATGTGCGCAACCGGCCCACGGACTACCCGGTGAACGATGAGGCATCCGCTATCTCGCCACTGATGTTCAACGGCGTCGGCGGCAGCACCATCCTCTGGACCGCTCACTTCCCGCGCTTCACGCCCGCTGACTTCCGCGTCAGGAGCCTCGACGGCGTCGCCGAAGACTGGCCCATCTCCTACTACGACCTCGAACCCCACTACGCGGTGAACGACCGGATGATGGGTGTCTCCGGCATCGCGGGAGACCCGGCCTACCCCTACCACGAACCGCCGTTGCCAATGCTGCCCTTCGGCAAACTCGGCGAGACGCTGGCCGGCGGTTTCGAAAAGCTCGGCTGGCACTGGTGGCCCTCGGACGCCGCGATCATCTCGCGCGAGTACGAGGGCCGCGCCCCGTGCATCAACCTCGGCACCTGCGGGTCTGGCTGCGCCCAGGGCGCCAAGGCCAGCACCGACATCACCTACTGGCCCGTGGCGCAGCGGCGCGGCGTGCAACTCCGCACCAACTGCCGCGTCAAGGAGATCACCCTCGGCGCCGATGGGCTCGCCGACGGCGTCCTCTACTTCGATGAGAGCGGCACGCTCCAGGAACAGAAGGCCGAAATCGTCGTCATCGCCTGCAATGGCGTCGGCACGCCCCGGCTCCTGCTCAATTCAAAGAGCGAGCGTTTCCCGGATGGCCTCGCGAACAGCAGCGGGCTCGTCGGCAAGAACCTCATGTTCCACCCCGCCGCATTCGTGACGGGCGTCTTCGACGAAGAGTTCCACAGCCGCCGCGGGCCGGTCAGCGCCACGCTCTGGAGCCACCAGTTCTATCACACCAACCGGACGCGCGGATTCGTTCGCGGCTTTTCGTTTGAAGCGGTTCGCGGCTTTGGCCCGGCCCAGACGGCAATGATCGGCATGGCCTACGGGCGCATCCCCTGGGGCCTGGGCCACCACGAGGCCTACGCGAAGATGTTCGGCCACACCGCGACGTTCGTCTGCCTGACGGATGACCTTCCCGAGGAAACGAACACCGTTACGCTCGACCCCGTCCTCAAGGACGGCAACGGCATCCCGGCCCCGAAAGTCAGCTACACGCTCAGCGACAACACGAAGAAGATCCTGGCGTTCGCCGCCGAACGGGGTGACGAAGTGATGCGCGCCGCCGGCGCCCACGACGTCATGATCGACCCGCTGATGCGCAACGCCGGCTGGCACCTGATGGGCACCGCCCGCATGGGCCGTGACCCTCAGCGCTCGGTGGTGAACGAATGGGGCCGCTCGCACGACGTGAAGAACCTCTTCATCGTCGATGGCAGCGTGTTCGTCACAGGCGCCGCAGTGAACCCGACCTCCACTATCCAGGCTATCGCGCTTCACACGGCAGCCAACGTCAAAAAGAACCTCGCGAACCTGTTTGATTGACATGAGCCAGGACACCGCCGCCACCGCTGACCCCGGCTTCGTTCGAGCCATCCTGAACCTGGTGATCCCGCCGGAAGGCGGGATGCCCGGCGCCGGCGACTTGGGCCTCTGGCCTTCGGTAGCGGCGTCGCTCGGCCAGAACCCCGCCGTCTTCGCCGCATTCACCGCCGCCCTCGATGCGGTGCGGCGGGCCGCGCTCGAACGAGATCCGGGCGGGCTCGCCGCGCTCTCGCCGGCGGCCGCCGCGGAAGTCGTCCGCTCGTCGCTCGCCGCCCATCCGGAGGTGATGCCTGCGCTCTTCCGGCTTGCGGCCATGGCTTACTACCAGCAGCCGGCCGTCCTTGTTGCCCTTGGCGAGCCCGCGCGGCCGCCGTTCCCCGAGGGGTTCGAGCTGGAGCCGATCTCGCCGCAGTGGCTTGCGATCCTGGAGCAGCGCGCCCAGCGCCGCTGACCGGGCGACGCCTCCAACCGGCGAAAAACGGGAACTCTGCGTAGGATAGCCAACCGTGCGGGGCCGCCCGTTCGCCCTGCCGCAGCACTCGATTTCAGGGGACTCCCGTTCCGTGGCTTTGCAGAAACTTCTTGTCGCCAACCGCGGCGAAATCGCCATCCGGATCATCCGCGGCGCCGCGGAAATCGGACTCAGCACCGTCGCCGTCTATTCCTCCGACGACGCCGATTCGCTCCATCGCCGTAGCGCGGACGAAGCGTTTGACCTGGACAAAGACGGCGCCCAGGCCTACCTCGATATCGCCCGGATCATCGAAGTCGCGAAGACCAGCGGCTGTGATGCCATCCACCCGGGATACGGCTTCCTGAGCGAAAACCCGGAGTTCGCCCGCCGCTGCGAAGCCGAGGGCATCCGCTTCGTCGGCCCCCGCGCGGAAATCCTCTCCCTCTTCGGCGACAAGGTGCGCGCCCGGGAGCTCGCCCAGCGCGCCGGCGTGCCGGTCCTCCGCGGCTCGGACGGCCCCGTGACGCCCGAAGAAGCGCGTGCGTTCTTCGAGTCGCTCGGGCCCAACCAGGCGATGATGCTGAAAGCCGTCGCGGGTGGCGGCGGTCGCGGTACCCGCGCTGTCGAATCGCGCGACGACGTGGAAGCGGCCTACAACCGCTGCCGCTCCGAAGCCCAGGCGGCCTTCGGCAACGGCGATGTCTATGCCGAGCAACTCGTGCGCCGCGCGAGGCACATCGAAGTCCAGGTCATCGGTGACGGCACCGGCGCTATCAGCCACCTCTG
Source organism: Dehalococcoidia bacterium (assembly GCA_046328215.1). Taxonomy (GTDB): domain Bacteria; phylum Chloroflexota; class Dehalococcoidia; order Tepidiformales; family Tepidiformaceae; genus Amarobacter. Next base: position 201,434 of record JAXLXA010000002.1, read on the forward strand.
GGAACGTGAGTGCAGCCTTCAGCGGCGCTTCCAGAAGATTGTCGAAGTCGCCCCGAGCCCGGGCCTGCCGGGCGGCCTGCGCCAGCGCATCACCGCCGCGGCGGTGCGCGCCGCCGAACTGGCGAAGTACGACAACCTCGGCACGTTCGAATTCCTCGTTGAGGCCACCAGCCTTACCGATCAGTCCGCGTTCTACTTCATCGAGGCCAACGCACGCCTCCAGGTCGAGCACACGGTCACCGAGGAAGTCCTCGGGGTGGACCTCGTCCGCATCCAGCTCGAGCTCGCTTCCGGCAAGTCACTGGCTGACCTCGGCCTGCTCCAGCCGGACGTGCCCAACCCGCGCGGGTTCGCGATGCAGGCTCGCGTGAACATGGAGCGCATGGAGGCGAACGGCACGACCCGCCCGGCGGGTGGCACGCTCACAGCCTTTGAAGTCCCCTCCGGTCCTGGCCTCCGCACCGACACTTTCGGATACTCCGGCTACACCACCAGCCCCCGGTTTGACTCGCTCCTGGCCAAGGTCATCGCCCACACGCCGTCTCCGAGCTTCCCCGATGTCGTGGCGAAGACGTACCGGGCGCTTTCCGAGTTCCGGGTTGAGGGCGTCACCACCAATATCAGCTTCCTCCAGAACCTCCTCCTCCGCCCGGAAGTGCGCGAAGGCACGGTCCACACTCGCTTCGTCGAAGAGACCGTTGCGGACCTGCTCAGTCCCGCGGCGCCCCATCCTGTCTTGCACTTCGAAACGGCGGCAGCACCCGCGGCAGAGCCGGCCCGGCGCCTCGCCGGTGTAAAGGTTGACGCACGCGATCCACTCGCCGTCCTGGACTACGGCCGGGGCGGAGGCGGGGCTGCTCGCCAAGAACCGGCGGCGCCCGCCCCGAAGACGCCGGCCCCGCCAGCGAATGGCGCTCCCGACGGCACCTCGGCGGTCGACGCGCCGCTCCAGGGGACCATCGTCAGCATCGACGTCTCCGAAGGCGACCGCGTTCGTGCCGGCCAGCAACTCCTGGTGATGGAAGCGATGAAGATGGAACACGTCATCGCCGCGCCCTTCGCCGGGCACATCCGGGGCCTGACCGTCAGCGCCGGCGACACCGTCTTCGAAGGTCACCCGCTCGTCTACATCGAAGCCAGCGAAAGCGACGAAAGCGACGATGGCGAACAGGCCGAAGTCGACCTGAGCCTGGTCCGGCCGGACCTCCAGCTGATCCATGACCGCCACGCCGCCGCCCTCGACGAAGCCCGGCCTGACGCCGTTGAGCGCCGCCGCAAGACCAACCAGCGCACCGCCCGCGAGAACGTCTCTGACCTCGTGGATGATGGCACCTGGGTCGAAACCGGCTCGCTCGTCCTCACACCGGCCACCGGCCTGCCCATGGAAACCGTCATCAACAAGTTCGCGACCGACGGCATGGTCACCGGCTTCGGCAGCATCAACGGCGAGCTCTTCCCCGGCAAAGACACCCGGGCCGCGGTGCTCGCGTACGACTACAGCGTCCTTGCCGGCACCCAGGGCCCGCTCAACCACATCAAGACCGACCGCATGCTCGAACTCGCGGAGAAGTGGCGCGTGCCGGTGGTGCTCTTCACCGAAGGCGGCGGCGGCCGCGCCGGCACCGGCGGCAACCGCACCGGGGGCTCCAGCGTCAGCGGCGGTGGTGGCGGCGAATTCTTCGGCGGGCGCCCGCTCGATACCCCCACGTTCTCAACCATGGCCCGGCTCAGCGGTACCGTGCCGGTCATCGGCATCAATTCCGGCCGCTGCTTTGCCGGCAACGCCGCCCTCCTCGGTTGTTGCGACGTGATCATCGCCACCGAGGATTCGAACATCGGCATGGGCGGCCCGGCGATGATTGAAGGTGGCAACCTCGGCGTCTTCCTCCCGGAAGAAGTCGGCCCGATGTCGGTCCAGGTCCCCAACGGCGTCGTCGATGTCGCCGTCGCCGATGAAGCCGAGGCTGTAAAGGTCGCGAAACAGTATCTCTCCTACTTCCAGGGGCCCGTTGCTGCCTGGGAGTGCGCGGACCAGCGTCACCTCCGCAATTGCGTCCCCGAAAACCGCCTCCGCATCTACGACGTGCGCCAGGTTATCGAAACGCTGGCCGATACCGGCTCGTTCCTGGAGCTTCGCCGCCACTACGGCCTCGGCATGGTGACCGGCTTCATTCGCATCGAAGGCCGCCCGATGGGCATCATCGCGAACAATCCGGCCTTCCTCGCCGGAGCGATCGACAGTGACGGCTCGGACAAAGCCGCGCGCTTCATGCAGCTCCTTGACGCGTTCGACATCCCCCTGCTCGTCCTGTGTGACACGCCGGGCATGATGGTCGGCCCCGAAGTCGAAAAGACCGCGCTCGTCCGGCACTGCAGCCGGCTGTTCGTCACCGGGGCCAACCTGACCATCCCGCTGTTTACGGTTGTCCTGCGCAAGGCGTACGGGCTCGGGGCGCAGGCGATGACCGGTGGCAGCTTCAAAGACCCGTTCTTCGCCGTCGCTTGGCCGACGGCCGAATTCGGCGGCATGGGCCTCGAAGGCCAAGTGAAACTCGGCTTCCGCAACGAACTGGCGGACATCGCGGACCCGAAAGAACGGCTCGACCGGTACGAAACGCTGGTCGCGCGCGCCTACGAACGCAGCCGCGCGATCCACCAGGGGGTGTCCTTCCAGGTCGATGACGTGATCGACCCGGCCGATACGCGCTTCTGGATCGCGAACGGACTGCGCACGGTGCCTCCTCCAGCCCCCCGCCAGCACAAGAAACGCGCCAACGTCGACACCTGGTAACCGGAACGGAGTCCGCCTGTGCCTGATGGCTCGCTCCCGCTCGCTGACGTTACCGTGCTCGACCTCTCGGACGAGGCAACGGTCTTCGGCGCGCGGCTGTTGGCCGAACTTGGTGCGCGGGTCATCCGCGTGGAGGACAGCCGCGGCGATGCCGTGCGCTCACGAGGCCCCTTCCTCAATGACCAGCCGGGCCTCGAACGTGGCTTCGCGCACCTCCTCTACAACGCCGGCAAAGAAAGCGTCGCCCTCGACTTCGACGCCCCTGAGACCTGGCGAACGGTCGAACGCCTTGCCCGAGGCTGCGACGTGGTCATCGGACCCCTTGCGAACCGCCGGGAGATTCGCGAGCTGTTCGATTCGTTGGAAGCCCATGGGGACGACTGTCCGGGGATCGTCGAGGTTGTCTTTCGCCGTGACGCGCCCGGCGAGGTCGCCACGGACCTGATCGGCACGGCCGCTGGCGGCTTGCTCGTCCTCGGCGGCTACCCCGAAGACCCGCCGAACCACCCCAAGGGAGACCTCGCCTACAAGCAGGCCTCGCTCGCCGCCGCCGAGGCCGCCGTTGCCCTCGTTCTCGAGCGCCGGCGGAGCGCGCAGGCGCCGGGACGTATCGTTATCAGCATGCAGGAGGCGGTGAACTTCACCACCATCCAGACAGCGAACGCCAACATCTTCACGTGGCACGGCCGCGTGCCCACCCGCCACGCGCCGCTCTCCACCTTCACCATCTATCAGACTGGCGACGGCCTCTGGGTTTCGTTCACGATCCATCCGCCGAACTGGCCACGATACGCCGAGTGGATCGAATCCCGCCTCGGCACGGCGGACCTGGCCAGCGAAGACTGGGCTGACTCGATGTACCGGGCCACGCACGCCCTCGAAATGTCCGCGTACACGCGGCGCCTCCTCGCCGGTTACACGCGCCCGGAGGCCATCGCCGCCGGCCAGGAACGCGGGCTTCTCGTGCTCCCGGTCAACACCGTTGAAGACCTCACGAATGACGTGCACCTGCGCGATCGCGGGTTCTTCGAAGAAGTCGAGCATCCCGCCCTCGGCACCAACCTTCGGACGTTTCGCTCGTCGTTCCGTTCGAACGCCTGGCGCGCACCTTCCAGCCCGGCCCCGTCGCTCGGCCAGCACAACGCGGGATTGCTCGAATCCCCCCTCGAACGCGCCTTTAAGCCTCCGATATCTTCGCCCCCTGCCCCGCGCCGACAGCCACTCTCCGGCGTCCGCATCCTCGATTTCTGCTGGGCCATCGCCGGTCCCCTCACCACCCGCCTGCTCGCTGAGCTCGGCGCGGACGTCATCAAGGTCGAATCCGCCTACCGGCTCGATCCCATCCGCGGCATCGGCGTCCAGCCGCCCGGGCAGGTGAGCTGGAACACGAACGGCCAGTTCAACGACGCCAACGTGAACAAGCGCGCGATCTGCCTGAACCTCAACACCCCGGAAGGCATCGAGCTCGCGCTCAAGCTTGCCGCCACCGCGGACGTGGTCACCTCCAACTACACGCCGGACCGGTTGGATCGCTGGGGTCTCGGTTACCAGGCGCTCCGCGGGGTGAAGCCGGGCATCATCATCGCGAACCTCGGCGTCATGGGGATAAGCGGCCCGCACATGGGCTGGCGCTCCTACGGCAGCGGCATCGTCGCAATGTGCGGCATCGGTGCCCTCACCGGTTTCCCGGGCCGCGAGCCCATCGGCATCGGCACGCTCCACACAGACTTCACCGTCCCCTATTTCGCGGCCACCGCCATCATGGCCGCGATCCACCAGCGAAACCGCACAGGCGAAGGCCAATACCTGGAGCTCTCCCAGTACGAAGCCTCCGTGCACATGCTCGACACCGAGCTGCTGCACTTCCTCAACGGCGGGCCAGAGCCGGAACGGAATGGCAACCGCTCGCCGCGCATGGCGCCGCACGGCGTGTACCCGGCCTCCGGCGAAGACCGTTGGGTCGCCATCGCTTGCCGGGACGACGCGGACTGGGCGCGTCTCTGCGGTGTCACCGGGCTTACTGGCCCGCCGGACGTTGCCCGCCGCCTGGAGGACATCGATGACATCGAAGCCCGCCTCGCTGACTGGACACGGAACCGGGAGAACTGGGAAGCCGCTTCCGAACTTCAGCGTGCCGGCGTCCCGGCCGCTCCCGTCGAAGACCTCGCCGAACTCCTCGGCCGCGACGCCGCGATGAACCGTGACTATCGCGCCATCGACCTCCCCGGCGGCCTCACGGCGACCGTCCAGGAAGAGCCCATCCTCTGGGACGGCGCGCGCCTCCCCCTGCAACGCGCGCCACTCTGGGACGAACACACCCTCGAAGTCCTCGTCGAAGAACTCGGCACGCCAATCGAGACGATTACTGAACTGCTGTCCGAGAACGTGCTGTACTAGCTGTAGCTCCTCACCCGGAGCCGCTGAGCGGGCAACAAGAGGTTGGCGGTTCGACGGTGCTCTCGACGCGCCGATGACGGCAGAGCCGGTCCTGGGTCAGGCGTCCTGGCGGGAGAGAACTCGGGCGGCGATCGCGAGCGGGACGGCAGTCCAGGCGGCAACTGCAGCCGCCAACAGCCCCGTGCTGCCCCTGGTGCCCAGCGTCTCGCTCAGGTATGAGCCAAGCGGGCCGAGGACTTCAAGATCCGGCTCGATGCTCATCACGGCGAGAAGGCGAACCGACTCGACTGGATTCAGCAAGGCGACTGCGGTGAGGGCGCGCCCGGACGACGACACCGCCAGCGCGAAGGCGATGGCGCCGAGGTCGTAGGCAAGGACGAAGAAGAACCACAGGAGGATCGCCACCCCGAGCGCTTTCGCCCGGCTTTCGGCAAGCACCGAAACGAGTATCCCTGTGCTGAGCATGGCACAGGCGAGTGCCGCGGAGAGTCCGACGAAGAGCAGGTAGTGACCCACGTCTGTCATCGGTTCGAACAGCGACACGAGGAGGCCGGCGACACCGAACCCCCCCGCAAGAGCGCACCAGATGGCGACCGCGAGACCGATGTACTTCCCGATCAGCAGATTGGTGGAACTGATCGGCTGAGACAGTAGCGTGGAAAGCGTCCCGCGTTCGCGTTCTCCAGCAATGGCCCCGGCGCCGAGGAGCAGGGACAGTAGAGGCACGAGCAGGAGACAGAGGTTGATGAGACCCGCGGTGGTCCGGTTGAACCCCTGGTCGCCAATGCCTCCCGCATCGGACTGGACGCGTGATATCACCAACGCGAGAGCGGCGAACGTGAGCGCGAACGCGAGGAGCCACCGGCTGCGGATCGCATCGCGGAGTTCTTTGCGCGAGATGAGCAGCGTAGCGGTCATAGCACGTTCTCCGGCTTCACCTGGGCGGGGGCGTCGAACGATGCTTCTTCGACGCGGAAATCGAGGATGGAGATACCAGCATGGACGAGCGCTTCGACAACCCGCGCCTTCTCCTCGGCCACGCACGTGAGCACGACCCAGTCCCCGGTCTGCGAGATGTCGGCCGTTCCCGAAGTCGCCTGCAACAGCCTCACGGCTTCCGGGCTGTGGCCGTTGAGCCGCAAGAACAGGCGGCTGCCGGAGACCCCGGCCGCTCCTAGCTCAGTCGCCGGCCCCTGGAAGACGGTCTTGCCATCCCGAAGGACCAGGGCGGTGTCAGCGATGTAGGGGACGTCCTCGACCCAGTGGGTAGAGAGGAGGATCGCTTTGCCAGCCTGGCGTTGCCCTTTCACGAGTTCACGAAGGTCGAGACGCGCCCGCGTGTCGAGGCTCGCGGCCGGCTCATCGAGGAGCAGCAGTGGCGGGTCGCCGAGCAACGCGATGGCAAGTCCGAGGCGCTGGCGCATTCCACCCGAGAGCGCACCTGCCGGCTTGCCGGCGTGTTCGGCAAGGCCCACACGTTCGATGAGGGAGCGGGCTGCGGTGTCGGCGACGCCTTTGAGGCCGGCGTAGAACAACGCCGTCTCCCAGACAGTCATATCCGGGTGGAACGCCGGGATCTGCGGCAGATAGCCGATGAGGCGTCGCGCACGTTTGCCGTCACGCGCGACATCCATGCCACCGACCCGAATCTGACCTTCGAAACGGCTGAGGCCGACGGCGCACTTGATGAGAGTGCTTTTGCCTGCGCCATTCTCGCCTACCAACGCGGTGACCGAGCCCTCCCCGACGGTCAGCGAGACGTTGTCGAGGACTGCCGTCTTGCCGTAGCGCTTGGTAACGGACGCGACCGTCAACACCTCGCTCACCATGCCTTCCTGGCGCGTTGGGCAAAGCCGAGCGCAGCCACCGGGAGGAGGGTGAGGAGGGCGAGAGGGAGGACCGCATCGGTCAGAGACACGTCATCAGAAGCGCCGAGCCGTTGGGTTGGTGACATCAAGGGATGCTCGTCGGTGATCCAGGGTGCTTCGCGATAGACCGGGAACCACTTCGAAGCGAGGTCGATCGCCATCTGTGCGGGGGTGTAGTTGAACGCCTGGAGCCCATCGTTGCGCTGCATGAGCTCACCATAGGCGGCACGGTACACGTAGGCGATATCCCCGGTGCCGTCGCCGTCGGCGTCGTATCCGCGGTAGTCGTCCCAATAGTTGCCGCGGCCATCGATTTCCCAGGCGTTGTGGTGCTCGAGGTTTCCGCCTTTGGTCTCCACCTGGCGGAGGTTGCCGACGAACGTGTTGCCGCCGATGCTGGCCCCCACCGTTGTAGAGAAATAGAGGGCAACGTTGTTGAAGCCAATGAGGTTGTCCCTGAGCACCACGAACTTCCCGGGCGTGATCGGCGCGCCCTCCATGGTGAGGCCGAGCTGGTTGTGGTGGATGCTGTTGCCGGCGAGCTCGACGTCATCCACGTCCTTGAACAGGAGACCGTAGCCAGAGGCGGGCGACCGGCTGTACGCAAACTCGTTGTGCTCGAATTTGAGGTCCTTCGAATACATGACCGAGCCGCCGGTGAGGTTGTCCCGGAACACGTTGCCGGCGATGTAATTCGAGTCGGCGTACATGAAGTGGACCCCGTAGCGCAGGTCCGTGACCCGGTTGTCCAACACCTGGTTGCGCTCGGAGAAGTTGATGAAGATGCCGTCTTTGGCGTACGAGATGACGTTGCCGGCCAGGATGTTGTCCCGCGTGTAATACAGGTACAGCGCGTGCCCTCGGCGCTCTGGAGGGAATTCCCGGAAGCTCTCGATGTCGTTTCCGAGGACTCTGTGCCCGTCGCTCTCATGCAGGGCGATACCGTAAAGCACGTTGCGCAGCCGGTTTCCTTCGATGACCGCGTGGTCTGCGAGGACGCGAACGCCGGATGGTTCGTCGGAGACTTCTCGTGCCGATTCCTGGATCACAAAACCGCGGAGAGTGACGTTCTCCGCGGTTATCCGTACCACATCGCCGGTACCTTCTCCGTCGATAATGGGCCACCCGACGCCCACGAGGGTCAGTGGTTTGTCGATGACGATCGCCCCTCGATAGTGGCCTGCAGGGACGGTGACCGTCGATCCCGCCGGCGCCCCGGCGATGAGTTCGCGGAGCGAGCCTTCCGCGGCGGCGCTGGCGGGCGGAGTGTCGCCCACCAGTCCAACGACCGCGAACACCGTGAATACGCTCGCCGCGGTGACAGCACGCGTTGCTCCGGTGTTCTGCCAGCTGTCACGCAGGAAGCGGACGAGGAACGGGCCGATGGTGAGGAGCAGGGCAGCTGCGAGAAGCGCCCACCAACCCCACGTCACCATGCACTCGCTGTGGAAGTTGACGACCTTCGTCCTCCCCAACACCCGGGGGGTGAATGGCCCGGGATAGAGAGGGGCCTCCAACTGGAGGTTATGGCCGAAGTTGTAAAGCCAGTACTGGAGGTCGACCAGGAACCCTAACGGCAACCCCCACGCCGCAATGATGACCGCCGCACGCACCAGTCTCCCCGTCGTGACGGCCGCGAGACCGATCAGTGCAACCAGCCCGAAGAGCATGAATGGAAAGAGCTTGAACTCGAACACATTGCCGGGATCGATTGCCTTCACGCCCGCGTAGTGATTGAGGCTGTTTATTTCGTGAAGGTCGCCCTTCATGGTGGTCCCATAGGCGGTCAGCTGGAGGTCGTTGGGGTACTGAGGCGCCTGGAGCGTCATCCGCCAGAGGGGCAGGAAGAACGCTGAAACGACAAGAATCGCCGCAATGCCCGCGCAGACTGACCACGTGCTGACCTCCAGGCGGAGGAAGCCGCGTGGACCGGCGGGCAACGAGTCGTGGTGGGAAGCAGTGGCATCCATCGGCTAGCCTCGTTTCTCGAGGCTGGACATCAACTGCGCCCAGCTGCTCGGAACGGCCGCGCTCGTCTTGGCGAACTCCGAGGCGACTGACGGTGACGAGAACGCGGCGACGTCGTAGGACATCGGGCTCTTGATGCCAGGAGAGTGGACGTAGGATCCGGAGGGGGCGTCCAGCCACCCGCCAACCGCGAAGTCCCGCACATAGTAGGCAGCGCCTGCCGGGGGCGGGCTCTGGCGGGCGTACACAACCATGCAGCCCGTGTCGTCGAAGTGGTATTCACGAGAGCTCGATTCGCGTATCGCCGCTGCGAACCGATCATCGGAGATGACCATCCCGCACTGTGTGCAAGCCTCCTTGCCGTACCGGATCTGCGGGTCGCCACTCAGCTGTTTTTCGCCGGGGAGGAGGGTGTAGAGGCCGCCGCCCGCCGCCACAAGGGCTCCGCCGCCCGCTAGAAGGGAAAGGAACCGTCGCCTCGTCAACATCGGGACTCCTTCCGGGGTTGGCTGTGTTGCCGGCGGCGATGGCAATTGCCACCGCCGCCGGAGGGCGTTAGCTGACGACGAGCCAACCCTGCATCTCCAGGTGGAGCGCGGAGCAGAACTCGGTGCAGTAGTAGGCGAACGTCCCCTGGGCGTCCGCTTCAAACTCGACGGTTGCGGCCTCCCCAGGGTCCAGGCTCACATTCACGTTGTACCGCGGAATCGAGAAGCCGTGTGTGGCGTCCGGCGTTGTCTCAACGTTGGTGAGGTGGAGGATGATCTTCTCACCGCGCTTCGCGTTGATGACGTCCGGCTTGAACTGGCTTCGCTTTACCGAAGCCCAGACTTCCAGGGTGTTGCCGTTCCGCTGGATCTTCTCACCGCCATCCGCGATGGCGTTGGGGTCCTTCTCCATCGTCAGCGGGTTGGTCCCCGGGGGGTAAACCTCCCAGGCCTTGATGCGGTCCGCGCGGATCGCCTGGACGTAGTGCGGCTCGCCAATGCCGATAGGCATGTCGTAGAGCACTTCCATCTTCTCGCCGGTCAGGTCCACCAGTTGGAAGTTCTGGGGCTTGAGCGTCCCGACCACGGGGAATCGGTCGATTGACCACTTGTTCAAAGCGACCAGGTACTTGCCCGCGGGCTTGACCGTGTCACCTTCCATTGAGACCAGGTGGCCGATGTTGTACTGCACGGGCAGCTTGTCGACGAGTTTGAAGGCTTTGTCGCCGGAGAAGTACGGCTCCCCAAGGCTGAACTTGGCCACGGCGCTGTCGAGGAACAGGCTGATGTACCCGTGTCCTTCCGCGTCGTACTGCGTGTGTAGCGGCCCAAGGCCCACCTCCACGCGACCCGCAACCACGGAATCGAGCTTGAGGACGGGAATTCCGAACTCGTCCTTCTTTTCGATCTCGTTGTTCTTGATGGCGTTCAAGATCTTCTCGATCGAGTAGATGGTCACATGGGGATCGAGCTTGCCACCGACGGAGATGTAGACGCCGTTGGGCGCGACATCGACACCGTGGGGGCTCTTCGGTTCCGGGGCGAGATAGAGGATGCCCTCGGAAACAGCCACATCGAGGGGGATCACTCGCATCCCCTTCACCGTCTTCGACTTGGTGCCGGCGATCTGTTCGGCCTTCTTCCAGTTGATGATGTGGAGGAAGTCGAAGTCATTGGCGGAGGCGCCAACTTCAAGGGGTTTGCCGCCGGTCAGGTTGCCGCCAGTGGCCATTTCGGAGTTATAGGAGTTGATGAACACCCATCCGTCGCTGGCGAGCTTGCCCGAGTCGGCGAGGTCCTGGGTGTAAGGCGGAAGTTCGATCTGGAAGCTCTTCGACAGGTCCATCCGGCCGGTCTTCTCGTCGATCTTCAGGAAGGTCGAGTAACCGCGGAAGGAGTCTTTGAAGCTGGCCAGCGCACCTTCGGCCTTGGACGTATCGACCAGCGTCGGCGACATCGTGGAGATGTGCACGTACTCCGAGTTGGGAGTGCAGAAGACGCCGCCGTGTGAACTGTCGAGGTTCGGGACATCGAGGATCTGCTTCGTCTTGAAGTCCCGAAGGTCAACCATCGCGATCCGGCCGTTGGCCCGGTCGTTGACGTAGACCCAGCGGCCGTCGTACTCGCCCTTGGTTTCGCTCAGGGCGGGGTGGTGGGTGTCGCCCCAGGTCAACGGTCCCCGCGCGGCCGAAACCGGCTTGTTCCGCGAGTCGGTGCCCTCACGGATGACGGTGTCGGAGGAGTCTGCTCCGTAGCCGTGGCCCTGCCACGGTTCGGGAGAGAACACACCGATGACCTTCAGTAGCCGCATGGATGGCACGCCGATGACGAGGATTTGTCCGGAGTGGCCGCCGGAGCTGAAGAGGAAGAACTCATCCTTGTGTTCGCCCGGCGGTACGAAAACCTTTACCGCACGGGTCACGTCTTCTGGCTTCAGCCCACGTTCGGTCGCAACCTTGTTTGCCTGTCCGGAGAGGCCGGATGAGCCGCCCCCTCCGTCGCCGTCGCCGGCAAGAAGGCTGCCAGCGACCCCTCCAATGACGAGCCCCCCCGCGCCTGCCGCGGCGCCTGTGATCAGCTCTCTTCGCGTGATTGGCATTGTCGTCCTCTCTCTTTGGCGCCAGCCCCCCGGCCGGCGAGGTTCCCACGGTGTTCCTGCGAGCGCAGGAGCGCATGCGGCAACTGCGGCAACTGCTGTCCCTTACTTGACGACGATTTCACCGGCCATGTCAGGCAGGTGGTAATCGCACTGGAATTTCACCGTGCCCTTCTTGGTGAAAGTGACGGTGAACTTGCTTTCCTTCTCCGGGTTCACGAGTGCATCGCTCGCGAAGTCCTTGCCCTCCGTCTTCGAGGAGAGGATCTTCATGTTGTGGACGGCGGCACCCTGGTTCTTCGCGACGAAGGTGATCTCCTTGCCGGCCTCCACTTCGATCTTGTTCGGGGTGTACTTGTTGTCGGTCATGACGACCGTGATGGTGCCCCCGCTGGCGGCGGCGCCGCCCGGCTGCGTCGCCACGTTGATGTTACCGACAGTGGCTTCGCCACCGGCGTCGTCGTCGTCACTGGCGCAAGCGCCGAGTGCCAGGCCGAGGACGGCGATGGCGGCGAGTACGATGCCCTTGTTGAGCCGCGAACCCCAGGTCATTGGATTCCTCCTTGCGGGCCCGGGTTGGCCCACGTCCCTTTACTGGACCTTCCCGATCCAGAACCCGATAAAGCCACAGTCCGCGCTTCCTCTGATGGCTAATGTGACGAAAGTCACGACGTGGAAACCTCTATCCGGGTATAGAGCGGGCCTATCGAACCGGGAACTCAGTGACACGTGTGTCGAGGATGACAAGGGGTGGCGGCGAGTCTCTTTAAGGCTGTAACAGGGCAGGGCAATCCAGGCAGCCTCGGGCTTCGCGGTGGTCATCGTGATCGAGGTGAGATGCGGCTGCTTACGGGGCCGTCAGGGCATTCACGCGGGCGCCAGGCTGGCTGAAGAGGTGGTCCTTAAGGACGGTCTGGTAGACTCCCTACCTGTCTTTCAGTGCCGGCCGACGGCTGGATCTGGTAGCTCGTGACACGGTCGCCGGTCCTCTCCGTGGGCATCTGCAGTAACAGCGCTGCGCAGGTGGCATGACTGGTCGACACCGGCACTACACCGCTGTACGCAGGTTCGGTGTGGCGAAAGACGCGTGCCCCCGTAGCTCAGCGGATAGAGCAGTGGTTTCCTAAACCATGTGCGCAGGTTCGATTCCTGCCGGGGGTACCAGCCCACTTCCCACGTCGCCTCCCAGCCGCCTCATCCCCACCACGCTCGGCACCCTACCACGTCCACTGTGATATGCCTCGCATTCGAAACACGACTCCCGTGCTAGAGTCCCGGCCATGGCACCCAGCATTGCAGTTTCGAACCTGACGAGGCTCCTGGTCGCGTCCTTCGCCATGCTTGCGGTCGCGTGCTCATCGGGTGGCGATGACGATCCAGGCGCCGGGGACGATGACACCGCGACCACGGAGGCAACTGGCACCACCGCCCCAACGCAGGCGCGGACACCCTCGGCTACGGCCACGCCTGCCGGCGGAGTCCCCTCGTTCACGGCCGGGAAGTGGGCCGCCGGAGAGGCACAGGTCACCGTCACTGGTGGCGCCACTCTCACCCTCACGGGCAAGCTCCTCACGACCTCCAGCTCCGACCGGAACACCACGCGGCTGATCTTCGCCGATGATGTGAAGACCATATCGGTCTCTATTTCGAAGGAATTCCAACCATTCGCCGCGTCGGTCTATGACGGAAAGACGAGCGTGAGGACCGGCAACTCCGACAAGCCCTGCACCGTGACCTATACGCAGGCCGACGACAAGCGTATCGAGGGCTCGTTCCGCTGCGACGACGCACGGGTCGAAGTTGGCGGCTCCGCCGCCGTGGTGATCGAAGGCACCTTCACCGCTACCCGCTAAACCACGAAACTGCCCGCCTGGTTCAGCCCGGCCGTGCGGCGATTGGCCTGTTCACGTGCCACGTTGGGGCGCGCCCACCGTCGACCGCCGATGCCCGGTGGCCCGTTCGACGCCAGCCCTTCGAGTCACGAAGAAGCCCCGGCAGGGACTGGCATCCCCCCGGGGCGCGGCGTTCGTTCGGGAGTCGCAAGGAGAGCGGACCTTCAAGGCATCCCGAGATGCAACGCAGGCCGATCCTAGCAGCACTCTCCAGTATTCGCTTCGGCCTCAAACGTCGAGCGGTAAAGCCAGAGTCTCGCCTTCCACCGGCTCGATCAGCTCCCGTGAGTCATTCTTCACGCTGTTGACGAGCGGCGAAACCCGGCGCGCCACCAGGTAGTCGTCGGCTGCAGGTTTGAGCAGCTCAAGCAGGTGCTTCGGCGTCCCCGACGGATTCAGCCACTCGTCCGCTTCTGCTTCGGTCAGGATCACCGGCATCCGGTCATGGATCGGTTCGACCACGTGGTTCGCCGTCGTCGTGACAATCGTGAACGTCCGCTGGCGGGTGTCCTCAGTCGGGTTCCAGGACTCATACAGTCCGGCGAACCAGAACATCTCGCCACTCGGCCGGTGGAACCAGATAGGTTTGCGGTCCGCCTTCGTGCCGGTCCATTCGAAGAAGCCGTCCGCGGGCACCAGGCAACGGCGGCTCGTGAACGCGTCGCGGAACGCCGGCCGCCGGTCGATGCCCTCGGCGCGCGCGTTGATTTGCGGCGCCGGCCGCGTCCCCGGTTTCGTCCAATGGTTGATGAGCCCCCACTTCGCGGGGACAACTTCTCGCTCTTCGAACCGCTGGCGCACGATGAAATGCTCGTCCGTGGGGGCGATATTGAACCGCGGCTGGTACCCGGGGCTCAACGAACCCCGGGACAGGCCCATCTCATCTTCAACCTGCGCCCGCTCCGCCTTCGTCAGCGTAAATCGCCCACACATGGGTTCAGGGTACAGCCCGGCGCGGCTCCTCCCAACCCGGGACGACGAACGACGAACTACGGAGGTCGCTCGGCGAAGACTTCCCGTTTCGCTCAGCGTCGTTCGGAGTTCGTCGTCCGACGTTAGCCCCGCGGCATCCCCAGCCCGCGCGTCGCGATCACGTTCCGCTGGATCTCGCTCGTGCCGCCTTCGATCGTGTTCGCCACGGACCGCAGGTACGCCTGCGAGTACGTCTCGTGGACAGAGGTCAGGGGGTGCGCCTGCGAATGCATCCCCAGCACCTGCATCGTCATCGAGGTGACCTTCTGGTTCAGCTCCATCGCGCACAGCTTGGCCATCTGCGCGAGCAGCGTCGGTGCCGTGCCGGTCTTTTCCTGCTCCGCCGCGATGCGGTAGCCAAGGAACCGGAGCACCTGCGAAGCCACCACGCAGTCCACTAGCCGCGCTTTCGTCTGCTCGTTCAGCTTTGCCGTGCCGTCCTTAATGAGCGCGATGAAGTCGTCCAGGTTGCGCCGCGCTCCCGAAGTCGAGCCAATCGACGACCGTTCGAAGTCCAGCGCCACCGCCAGCGCATACCAGCCGCGGTTCTCCTCGCCCACCCGCTGCTCGGCCGGGATGCGGACGTTATCGAAGAACACCTCGTTGAACTCGTGGTTGCCGGTCATGTTCACCAGCGGACGGATCTGGATGCCCGGGCTGTCCATGCGCAGGCAGAACATCGAGATGCCGCGGTGCTTCGGCGCGTTCGGGTCCGTCCGCGCGGCCAGCCAGCCCCAGTTCGAGCGGTGCGCGCCGGAGGTCCAGATCTTCTGCCCGCTGACCACGTATTCGTCGCCGTCGCGCGTCGCCCGCGTCTGCAGCGCCGCCAGGTCACTGCCCGCGCCCGGCTCCGAATACAGCGTGCACCAGACGTCCTCGCCGGTGGCGATCTTCGGCAGCCAGCGCTCCTTCTGCTCGTCCGTGCCGTAGATCATCAGCGACGGCCCGACCCACATCGTGCCCATGCTCGATGCGCGGATGCGCTTGTAGCCCATGATCTCGTTGAACACCATCTGCTGCATCGGCGTCGCGCCCAGCCCGCCGTACTCCTTCGGCCAGGCCAGCGTGATCCAGCCGCGGTCCACCAGGCCCTGGTGCACCTGAGCGTCGAAGTCGTCTTCGTTCTGCTCCGGAAGGTTGGCGACGAAGCTGTTTACTTCGTCCTGGAAAGCCTGATGCTCAGCGGAAAGTCGGAAATCCAAGAAACGTTCTCCAGGTGGCTCATCCTTCCCGGGAAGGATGCTAGTGGCCTGACTCTACCACCCACCGCTGTCCGCCGCCCGACCCAGACCGACGACCGACGAACTTCGAAGGACGCCAAGTCGAACAGAAGACGCTTCGCAGGGGCGTCGTTCGAAGTTCGTCGTTCGGCGTTTACGCGAGTCCCGCCGCCGCCGCCTCGACCCCCGCGCGCACGTCGGCTTTGAAGCCCTGCTCGCGGAGGATGTTCCCCAGGCTCCGCAGCGCGAGCAGCACGTTCCCCGCGTTGCAGGATTCGCCCATGAGCCCGATGCGCCACACCTTGCCGCGCAGGTCGCCCAGGCCGCCGCCGAATTCGATGCCCTGCCGCTTGAGCAGCGCCCCGCGCACCTCGGCGTCGCTCACGCCCTCCGGGATGCGCACCGTCGTCAGCACCGGCAGCCGGTAGCCGGCGTCCGCGTGCAGCGCCAGCCCCATCGCCTCCAGCCCGGACTGGAGTGCCCGGCCGTTCTTTTCGTGGCGCGCCCAGCGGTTTTCGATGCCTTCGTCCAGCACCAGCGCGAGCGCCTCGTGCAGCGCGTACACCATCGAAATCGGCGCCGTGTGGTGGTACGCCCGCCGTTCGTCCCAGTACGCCTCCAGGAGCGAGAGGTCCAGGTACCAGCTGTTGCACGGCACTTCGCGCGCCTTGATCGCGTCCCACGCCGCCGGCGACATGGTCAGCGGCGCCATCCCCGGAGGCGCGCTCAAGCACTTCTGCGTCCCGGAATACACCGCGTCCGCGCCCCACGCGTCGACCGTCACCGGAACCCCGCCGAGCGACGTCACGCAGTCCACCAGCAGCAACGCTCCCGACTCCTTCGCCAGCTTCGCGAACGGCTCCACCGGCGTCTGCACGCCAGTCGACGTCTCGGCGTGGACGAGGCCGATCAGCTTCACGTTGCCGGCGGCCTTCACGGCCGCTTCGACGCCGGCCAGGTCGGTCGGCGAACCCCAGGGCGCCTGCACCCGCGTCACCTTCCCGCCGGCCCGCTCGGCCATCACCGCGATGCGTTCGCCGAAGTACCCGCAAATCCCGATGACCACGTTGTCGCCGGGTTCCACCAGGTTCATCACGGCGGCTTCCATGCCGCTCGTCCCCGTCCCCGGTGTCGCCAGCGTAATCCGGTTTGACGTGCCCATGACCGTGCGCAGCATGTCGTTGCACTCGTCCATGATCTTCAGGAACTCGGGGTCCAGGTGGCCGAGGATGGGCGCCGTCATCGCCTTGAGCACGCGAGGATGCGCGCCGCTCGGGCCGGGCCCCATGAGGATGCGGGTGGGCGGGTTGAACGAAGGTGTCGAAGGCATGGGCGTAATGGTAGGGAGGGGAAAGGCAAAAGGCGACGGTGCTGAGTACCAGGTACCCGGTACTCGGTACCCGGTGGGGCCGGTGGGATGTTGTTGGTGGCATGGTTGGCTGGCGCGGGGCGGTTCGTGTGGGTTTGGCGGCCCACCCTCCCTGACGGTCGGGCCACGGATTTCGCGGAGGGTCTCAGCGTAGTCGGGGTCGTGGTAGACGCAGTAGCCGCTGGAGGTGGCCCAGGCGCGGGTGCGGCAGGGTTTACCTGTTTGCTTGTTTTGCGCTTCGCATTTTTTGACCTCTTCAAGTGGTGGGAAGTGGTGGAATTAGATTCGGCGTGCGTGACCTCTTGCTGACCAGTTGGCACCTGTTGGACTACCTCTTCGATTACCACTTCGGGCACCTGTTGGTGATCTGTTGGCACCTGTTGGGAGTGGGACTCGGTACCTGTTGGCCCGTACGCGTCCTCCCGGACGCGGCTCTGAAGTGACTCCGCCGGGTGGGTGCTCCAGGGATCTGCGTCCTCCCGGACGCGGCTCTGAAGTGGGGGTGCGGGATAAGTTTCGAGGTGGTGGTGGTTGGGGGTGCCCATGCCTGGAGGGTGGGGTGGGGAGTGGTGGAGGTGGAAGGGGCGGGTGGCAGTGCCGAGTGCCGAGTACCGGGTAGCTGGGTTTCCTCTTTCCTCTCTACGGGAGCGCCGCCCGCCGCAGGTTCTCCGCCAGCAACCGCGACAAGATCTCCTGGTCCTCCAGCGGGTACTCCCACCCGTACGCCGCGAACACCGCCCGGTCCAGCTTCTCGTGGGCGTTCGCCAGCCACGCCGGCCGCTCGTTGTAGAGGTTCGTGAGCGTCCGCTTCTTCAACTCCTCCTCCGAAAGCGCCGGCGACCCGTCCGCGTTCGCCGGTGGGTTGAGCCAGGTCTCCCGGAACTCGTTCAGCTCTCGCGCCGCGTCGGCGATGGCGAGGTACCGCAGGTCATCCGTTGGCTCCTTCCCCGGCGCCCACGGCAGCGGGAACGTCTCGAAACAGGTCGTCGGCGTGTAGCGAAACCCGGACTCAGCCTCTCGCAACTGGGTGCCTGTGGCCCGCGCCCAGACCTCATGCGCGTGCGACTGCAGCACGCCAAAGAAGTAGTCGTCATCCCGCGCGAAAACAATCAGTTGGTGGTCCGGCAACACCTCCGCTGTCAGCCAGACAAAGAACCGGTACTTGGTCAGATTCGGAGTCACGAGACCTCTTGCTTTGGGAGCAAGCGCTCTCCGCATCTCGGGCCTCGCCTCGGCGTGGATCCACCACCGCTCTGCGTACACCCTTCGGGCATTTCCGGCCCGTTCCTTCTTCACCCAACGGTCGATGTAGGCAAACGGCGCCTCGTATTTCGCCGCCTCAACCTCCGAAGTTCCCGGCGGAAAGTCGACGATCCACATTTTTCGCGGACGCCGCGTGATATCGAGGCCGTTCGCCCACGGCCGGACGACATCGCTGTTGGGTTTCCCGTGCGGGTTGGGCTTCGCCAGCAATTCCCTGGCAAACGGCTCGGGGATTTCGAATGGCCCGACCTTGGTGTCCCCCATGAAGGAGATCCCGGCGTTTTCCCGCAGCCGCGCTGCGGAAGTGGAGTCGGTCTGCGCTGTCAGGTCGGAATTGATCCCTTCTGGCCGACGCTCGTGGAATCGCGTCTTCCGCCGCTGGCCCTTGCCGCTGCCTTCGCGTGTTTCGTAGTGCTCCAGCAGCACCCGCCGCGTCTCGCTGCCGTCGTCGAATCCCACCATCGAGACCTGGACCGCCGCCCCATCGAGCATCCATTCCCGGTCATCCACCGCGAAGAAGATGTCGCCGCTCTCCTTGATGCGTTTGAGGACATCCCGGTTCGCGCCGCCGCGGATGGCTTGCGTTGCCAGCAAGCCCGCCCGCTTCAAGTTCCCAGCTTCAATCTGCGCCCGCGCTTTCTCAAACCAGTAACAGCACAGGTCTGCCTCGCGGCGCACGCGCTTGTCCCACACCTTGAACAACGCGTCCACGTACTCGCCGCCCAGTTCCCGGCGGAGCCGCTTCCCGCCAAGAAACGGGGGATTGCCAACCACGAAGTCTGCTTCGGGCCAAGAGGCCTCGCCTTCGGCGTGTTCGTCCAAAATGGCGTCCCGCAACTGGATGTTGTCCAGCGGCTCCAGCACCGGGTCATCGACGCTGTAGTCGCCCTGCCGCCGCTTCGATTGCAGGTACCCGATCCACACTACCGTGCTCGCCAACTGGTGCGCGTACTCATTCTTCTCAATCCCAAACAGCTGCCTCGGGTGCACCTTCCGCTGCAACTTCGGCAGGTCCCAGGCCAGCCCGAACTTGATCGCTTCGTGCTCCAGCGCCCGCAGCTTCTCCAGCGCGATGTAGAGGAAGTTGCCAGACCCGCACGCCGGGTCCAGCACCCGCACCGCGCCCAGCCGGTCGATGAACGCCTGGAGCGTCGCGTGCGCGTCCTCGCGCCGCTTCGCGTCGTGTTTGTTGAAGGAGAGCGAGTCCTCCAGTTCCCGTCTCAGGCCGCCGTTCGGTTCCCCATCTATCGCGGACTCTCCGCCCCACTCCCGCAGCAGCGGCCACATGATGACCGGCTCGATCAGGAGCTCGATGTCCTCGCGCGAGGTGTAGTGCTTCCCCAGCGCCCGCCGCTGCTTCTCATCAATGATCCGCTCGAAGAGCGTCCCGAAAATCGAGGGCTCCACATCGGCCCAGTTCTCCTGGTCCGCCGCGCGGATGGCGTCCAGGCTGTCGGAGTCGATTTCCAGGGCTACCGGATCGGCGAAGAGTCCACCGTTGAAATGGCGCAACGGTCCTGACCCGAAATCGCCCCCCACGTTCATCGCCACGAACAGCCTGCTGAGCGCGGAGGCAACCGCCGCGGAGGTATTTCTGTTCCTGTCGATGACTTCGGAAATGATGTTGCGCGGCAACAAATCGACATCGCTCGCGAACATGCAGAACACCAGCTTGGTCAGGAACCTCGCGACGGCCATGTCGGAATGGCCCCACCGGTCGCGCAGACTCACTGCAACGGCCTGGAACTGCGTCGCCACCTTCTCCGTCAGCTTCGCGGTGGTCTCCTCCGGCACCAGCGCCAGCGGCTCGTGGAAGCATTTGCGGATGACTTCCACCGCGGTCAGGCCCGTGTCGCCCACCTTCTCGCCGCTCGCAAACGAGTCAATCGATAGCTCGATCTTTCGCGTCGTCCGCCCGGTGTAATTCGTCCGGATGACGATCCGGTCGAGGTCCGACACGATCAGCAGGGGCGGATTCTCCAGGTTGTCCCGGTATTCCAGGAGCTGGCGATACGCCTCTTCCAGGTTCCCGCCTTTGCCCTTGTACTCAATCGCAAAGTGCCCGCGGAACCATGCGTCGGCCGCGCCGGTGCTCCCGCCAAGCTTCGTCACGGACTTCTGGATGGCGAACCGCTCCCCGCCAGGGTCGAACTCCAGCCGCGTCGGATGGTTCGCCAGCCGGCACAGGTCATCGAGATGATCGGCGTACACCTGCATCTCGTTTTGCAGCGAAGCCTTCCGCCACTTCGCCACAAAATCAGTCGCATCCACGGTCGCTGAGTCTACCGCATGCGTCCACGATCACCGCACCAGTTTCCGTGCCCCGCCTGTAAACAAACGTCCGCCGCCACCGGGTACCCGGTACCTGGTACTCGGTACTCGGTGCTCGCCGCCACAACATCCCACCGGCCCTGCCGGGCCCAGCGGAGACGGAGCTCCGCGACTACGGAGGCCTCCGGGTACTCGGCACTCGGTACCCCTTGCGCCGCTGTCGTACTCTCCCCACCGGAGGCACGAAGCACGATGACCACCGAAGCACCCACCCGCAGCCGCGAACCCATCGCGGCCACCGTCCGCAAGGTAACGGCCGCCGACCGCAAGCAGCTCACCGCCGCCATGGCGCGCGCCTTCGACGATGACCCCATCGCCAACTGGTTCGCCGCCCAGGACAAGCGCCGCGCACGCCGCATCTACGACTTCATGGACGTGGCCTACCGCATCACCGCCCCCGGCGGCGAGCTTTACACGACGGACGCCCTCCAGGGCGGCGCCTACTGGTCGGCGCCGGGCAAGTGGAAGATGGGGATGCTGCAGCAGGTGATGCTGCTCCCAGCCATGGTGCGCACGGCAACCTGGCGGCGCGTCCCGGCCATCATGGGTGGCCTGAACGCCATCGAAAAGAAGCACCCCCACGAGCCGCACTACTACCTGCTCGCGCTCGGTGTCGAACCGGACCTCCAGGGGCACGGCATCGGCACGCAGCTCATGGCCCCCGTCCTGGCGCGCTGCGACAAAGAGCGCGTCCCGGCCTACCTCGAAAGCTCGAAGGAGAAGAACCTGCCGCTCTACGAACGGAACGGCTTCAAGGTCACCGAAGAGCTGGTGGTGCCGAACGGCGGGCCGAAGATCTGGCTGATGTGGCGGGACCCGGCGTAGTTGCGGGCTCGTCTCCGCCGGGCGCCATGCGCCAAACGAGTATCCGGCACGCGGCCTCCATTTGTTAGGATGATGCGGTGACGAAGTTCGAATCCGTCTTGTCACAGGCGCTGGAGCTGGACGAGGAAGAGCGGCAGCTGCTCGCATTGCGTCTGGAGGCGAGCCTGGGCGAGGCGAAAGAGCCGGGCTATGACGCCGCATGGGAAGCGGAGATCAAGCGGCGCGTGGAAGAGCTCGAGCGCGGCGAAGTCGAACTCATCGAGTGGGACGACGCGATGAAGTTCATCTTCGAGAGTCCCGCAGAGGTTTCCGCGTGACGAAGTTCGAATCCGTCTTGTCACAGGCGCTGGAGCTGGATGAAGACGAGCGCCAGATGCTCGCCCTGCGCCTCGAGGCGAGCCTCGGCGAAGAGAGAGACCCGGGTTATGACGCAGCGTGGGAAGCCGAAATCAAGCGGCGCGTGGACGAGCTGGAGCGGGGGGAAGTTGAACTTGTCGAGTGGGAAGAAGTGCGTCGCGACTTAATGAACCCGATTCAGGAATGAACGTCCGCTTCCACGCTGCGGCCGCCGGGAGGTGCGCCCGGCCAAGTTCTGGTACGTCGACCGGGATCCCAATTCGCCGCAGCAATTCCAGGACGAACTGGATGCCGCGATCGCAACGCTGAGTGATTTTCCCCTGGCAGGACGGCCGTACATTGCCGGGACGCGCCGCCTCGCGCTTCGCTCGGTCCCTTATGCGCTGATCTATCGCGTTGAGTCCTCGGAGGTTCGAATCTCGCGGTCGCCCATGCGAAGCAACGTCCGGGTTATTGGGCGAACCGCTAACTCAGTGCCTGGTGACGTTCCACTGTCCGTCGCCGGGCCAGAGCAGGCTTTTCATGCCTTCGTCCTCGCGGAAAACGAGGTAGGCGGCTGACTCCAGGTCGATCGTGAAAACGTGCGCCGGGCCGTCCGGGCGGAAACCAATCTCCTCGAAGATGTGGTCCCAGTAGGGAGCCTGCTGGTCTTCCGGCATCGGGACCGCGCGGCCCCAGAGCTTGGCGTCGCCTTCTTTGCCGCTCTTGTTGGTAGTGGTGCTGTGCAGCGTGCAGCGCGGGTCGCGCAGCAGGTCGAGCGCCTTTTTCGCCTGCCAGATGCCGCCGAGCACGAGCGCGCCTTCGTACAGCGTCCATTCCGTTGGGCTGATGCGCGGGTAACCGTTCTTGCGGATAGTGCCGAGCATCATCAGCTCCGTCGCGCGGAACCGCTGGAAGCAGAGCGCGGCTAACGCTGGCGCCTCTCGTTCGAACTCAGCCCACGTGGCCATGCGTTGACCTCCTCGCCGTTCGGCGCTGGAGCATCGTGCCTGATCGCGACAGCCCTTGTCGTGTCACAAACGCAAGAGGCCCCGCGTTTTGGCGGGGCCTCTCGCTGTCCTGAAGCGTCTCAGGCGTCGGTTAGCGCGTGAGCCAGGCGAACTGCTGCGGCTTCCGCTGCGCTCGCGCGCTGATCATGATGTTGACGATTGCCGGCTTGTCCGACTTGGTGGCGGCTTCGAGTGCCGGCCGGAGCTGGTCCGGTTCTGTGACGAAGAATCCCTGGCCGCCGTAGATCTCGGCCATCTTTTCGTAGTGGGCCTTCGGGGTGTACGCCGAAGGTGGGATCTTCAGCGGGTCCGGCACCAGTTCGTCGGGGCCGCCGCCGACGCCGTTGTTATTGATGATGATGAAGGTGAGGTTGTTGAGGCCGTAGCGGGCCGCCGTCTCGACTTCCATGCCGCTGAAGCCGAACGCCGAGTCGCCTTCGATGCAGAACACCTTCTTTTCCGGGTGCACCGCCGCCGCGGCGATGGCCTGGCCAAGGCCGACGCCCATCGTGCCGAACGAGCCCGCATCGAGGCGGTGGCGCGGCAGGAAGTTCGGCATCAGCGTGCGGCCGATGTCCATCGTGCTCGCGCCTTCGTTCTGGATGATGGCATCGTTCGGGATGAAGTCGCGCACGTCCTTGTAAACGCGGTAGTAGTTCATCGGCGTCGAGTCGTCGGCCATGTACTCGGTGACCTGGGCCGCGTTCTCGTCGATCTTCTTCTTCAGCCCCGTCCACCAGGTGGTCTCGCTCGGGTACTGCCAGGGCGAGGACTTGAGGTGGGCGTTGAGCTGCCCCGTGATCGCCTTCGCGTCACCCACGAGCGCGACTTCCGTCGGGATGTTCGTCCCGATTTCCTCGGGGTTGATGTCCATCTGGATGACGCGGACCTTGGGGTCGAAGCGCGGCGGCTGGCCGAAGTGCATCATCCAGTTCAGGCGGGCGCCCATCAGGAGGATAAGGTCGGCGCCGAGGAGGGCCTGCGAGCGGGCCGGCGCGATGGAGAGCGGGTGGTCGTCCGGCATCACGCCCTTGCCCATCGGCGAGGCGAGGTACGGGAGCTGCGTCGCTTCGAGGAACTGTCGCACTTCGTCTTCGGCGCGGGAGTAGGCGGCGCCCTTACCGACGATGACCAGCGGCCGCTCGGCGGACTTCAGCGCGGCCATGGCGGCGTCAATTGCGTCCTGCGGGGCCTGGGTGCGCGGCGGCTCCGGGCAGCGGGCCGGGAACTCGAGCTCTTCCTCTTCGACCGAGCCGGTGATGATGTCGCCGGGGAGGTCCAGGTAGGCGGCGCCGGGGCGGCCGTAGATGGTCGAGCGGACGGCCTGCTCAACGTAGAACGGCAGGCGCTTCACGCTGTCCGGGCGGGCGGCGTACTTCGCATAGGGGCGCGCGGTCTCGATCTGCGGGGCCTCCTGGAAGGCGCCCTGGCCGTTCTGGTAGCTGTCGTTCGCGCCGCCGATGAGGAGCATCGGCCAGCAGTTGGACCACGCGTTCGCCATGCCCGCGATGCCGTGGATCATGCCCGGTCCGGAGACAGCGAGGCAGACGCCCGGCCGCCCGGTGAGGTAACCGACGGCGGCGGCGGCGTAGCTCGCGGCCTGCTCGTTGCGGAAGCCGAAGAACTTGATGCCTTCGCGTTGGGCATGGACGGCGATGGGGATAACCGGGATGCCGACGATCCCGAACATGTACTCGACGCCCTGCTGCTTCAGGGACCTGGCGACGATCTGCGCGCCGGTAAGCTGTGCCATGGAAGGCTCTCCTTCAACTCTCCGAGTTCTGGTGGTCGCGCATCATACGGGAAACGGTCGACAACGTGATTGAGCGCCCGCGCGATGGCTGTACGTAGCACTGATGTTCTACAATCGGCGGAAATGGCCGCGGTCGCGAACTCACTGACTATTCGGCGGATCGCCTTCCGCAATTTCAAGGGGCTGGGTGACTACTCAGTTTCCCTGGACGATGTGAACGTCCTTTGCGGACCAAACAACTCGGGCAAGTCCACTATCATTGGTAGCTTCCGCGCGCTTGCTGCAGGCATACGTACGGCCTCGGCTCGGCTGCCCACGCGCGTCGGCGGGCCCTTCGGCCTCTCCCATGGGTACTGGCTCCCGACTGAAGTGATTCCCATCTCGCTCGAAAACGCACACACCGACCTTTCCGACGAAGCCGCTACGGTCACATTCGCCTTATCAAACGGCAACTTCCTCCACCTGTGGTTTCCCATGGATGGTGGCTGCGCTCTGCTTGCACAATTGGGCGACACGCCAGTCAGCCCTAGAGACACGGCGACATTCCGGCGACTGTTCGAAATCAAGCTTGGAGTCGTCCCAGTGTTGGGGCCAGTGGAACATAACGAAGAACTGGTCGAGGAACGAACGGTGGAACGAAATATCGCGACACATCGCGCCTCGAGGAACTTCCGAAGCTACTGGCGAAGGCATGAGCCTGAGTTCGAGGAGTTCAGGCAGCTGCTCGTTAGCACTTGGCCGGGTATGGACATTCAGTTTCCTGAGATGGCAGATCTCAACAAGAGTACCTTGGCGATGTTTTGCCTAGAAGACAGGATGACGAGAGAGATATATTGGGCTGGGTTCGGATTTCAAATCTGGTGCCAGTTGCTCACCCACATCGTGCGATCGAAGGACTGCGATCTCTTCGTCGTCGACGAGCCGGAGACCTATCTACACCCTGATCTTCAACGTCGGGCGTTTCGGCTTATCTCGGGCCTGGGGCCCCAAATCGTCGTCGCGACCCATTCGACCGAGATTCTCTCCGAGGCCGAACCGAGCGGTATTCTGCTAGTGGACAGGAGCCAGCGGTCGGCAAAGCGACTCACGTCGAAACAGGGTGCCCAGCCGGCGCTTGACGCGCTCGGATCAAGTCGAAACCTACAACTCACTTCCATAGCTCGATACGAACGCGTCGTCTTCTTCGAAGGAGACGACACTCGGATTTTCGGTCGTCTAATTCCGAAGGTCGCACCCGAGGGTTTGGCGACGCCGGTTCTGTTTGCCGCCGTTCCATTGGGCGGTCACCGCCCGAAAGAAGCCCGCGCGATCGCTCGTGGAATTCGAGACGCGTTAGGCGAACGGATACTTTTCGGCATCGCGCTCGACCGTGACTACAGATCTCCTGAGGAGATTGAAGACTTAGTTCGCTACCTTAGGGATGGATTCGACTTTGTCCACATCCATGCACGCAAGGAGATCGAGAACTATCTTCTCCAGCCTGGCACCTTGGGTCGTCTCATCGAGCGCGAAAGGCGGAAAGCGAACTCTGACTCGATCGTCTCGTTCGACGTGCCGGGGGTGCTTGAGCAAATCGCTGAATCACTTCGGATCGATACGCAGGCGCAGGTCGTTGAGGCTGCAATCGAGTGGGAAAGGCGACGAGGCTCGGGAATCGACCGGACGACAGCGCACCGCACCGCTGTGGCCCGCTTGGAGGCCGATTGGCCGGCGCGGAAGCTGGAGCTCGTCGCTGGGAAGTCCGCCTTGGCCCGCCTCAACGACCGCATTCAAAACGAGTTCGGCATCTCTATCTCGCCCGGCGGAATCGTTGACGAACTCCGGGCAGACGAGATGGCCGTGGACCTCCGAACCTTACTAAGGCGACTGGCTGGCTTTCGCCGGCCCGATGCGACGGAGTAGTTGGCACGCTCCGGGAGCCGGGTCAATCACCCCCGAGCGCACCCCACCCGTTACCATCCCCACACCACCCGTTCCGGAGAGCGCCGCATGTCCGCATCCCTTGACCTCGTCGACTTCGAATCTCTGACGCCCGAAGAGATCGCCGCCGCCTGCCAGCGGGCCATGGACGGCTGCGACCGCATCATCGCGGATGTCGTGGGCAACTCCGCCGGGTCGCGCACGTTCGCGAACTCGATGCTGCCGCTGGAGGAGGCGTCGGACCTGGTCGCCGCGGCTTCCGGCCAGCACGCCTTCATGGCGTACGTCACCGCCGATGACGCCCTGCGCGCCGCCGCCCGTGAGTGGGACGAGAAGCTCGATAAGTACATGGTCGCGCTCAGTTTCCGCGAGGACCTCTACCAGGCGATCAAGGAGTTCGCCGCGACCGATGAAGCGAAGAACCTGGCCGGCGAAGAGAAGCGCTGGCTCGAATTCGAACTGCGCGACTACCGCCGCAACGGTTTCGACCTCCCCGCTGCCGAGCGTGCCCGCGTCCGCGAGCTCTTCGACCGCCTGGTCGAGCTCGACGTCCAGTTCCGCAAGAACATCGACGAGTACGAGGACTTCATCGTCGTCAGCCGCGAGCAGCTTTCGGCCATGCCCGAGGCGTGGATTGAGAGCCTCGGGACGGTCGAGGAAGGTGGCGAAACCCGCTACAAAGTGAGTCTCGACAACCCAGAGATTCAGCCGTTCATGGCCAACTGCCCGGATGGCGAGCTCCGCCGCCAGCTGTTCGAAAAGGACCAGCGCAAGGGCGGCGAGGAGAACGTCCGTATCCTCGAAGACGCCATCAAGGTCCGCCACGAGATCGCGACCATGCTCGGCTACGACTCCTGGGCCGCCTACCGCACCGAGACCCGCATGGCGAAGACGCGTGAGGCCGTTTCCACCTTCCTCCGTGACCTGCGCGGCAAGGTCACCCTCAAGGCAGGCGAAGACCTGCAGCAGATGCGCGACCTCGCGAAGGACCGCGGCGTTGAGACGGTCAACATCTGGGACTGGCGGTACTACCACAACGAGCTGCTCAAGACGAAGTACGCGGTCGACGACTTCGAGGTCGCGAAGTACTTCCCGTTGGATGCGGTGCTCGAGGGGCTGTTCGGCGTCTACCAGCACATCCTCGGCGTGAAGTTCACCGAGGCCCCGGGCGCGCCGCGCTGGCACCCGGACGTGCTCGCCTACGACATCTCTGAGGCAGCCGGTGGCGCGCCCTTCGCCCGCTTCTACATGGACCTCTTCCCGCGCCCGAACAAGTACGGCCACGCCGCCGCGTTCACGCTACGCCGGGGCCGGCGCCTCCCGGACGGCAGCTACCAGCACCCGGTCAGCTCCATCGTCGCGAACTTCACGAAGCCGTCGTCCACCCAGCCCTCGCTCCTCCGCCACAGCGAGGTGGACACGTTCTTCCACGAGTTCGGCCACATCATGCACCAGACCCTGACGCGGGCCGAACGCGGGCGGTTCAGCGGCACCCAGACCGAACGCGACTTCGTCGAAGCGCCGAGCCAGATGCTGGAGCACTGGTGCTGGGAGCCGGACGTCCTCTCGTCGTTCGCGCGCCACTACGAAACGGGCGAACGGCTGCCGCAGACCCTCATCGACTCGATGATCGCGGCCAAACAGCTCGACTCCGGCATCATGACGCTGCGCCAGCTCTTCTTCGCCACGCTGGACCTCGCCTACCACTCGCCGGAGTTCGACGGCGACACCACAGCCATGCTCGAAGCGCTGCACGGCATCACCGGGTTCCCGTACACCCCGAGCACGCACTTCCAGAGCGGCTTCGGCCACCTCTTCGGCTACGACGCCGGCTACTACGGCTACCTCTGGTCGCAAGTCTTCGGCGACGACATGTACACGAAGTTCGAGGCGACGAGCCCGATGGACACGGACACCGGCCTCCACTACCGCCGCACCATCCTCGAACGCGGCGGCACGGTCGACGGCGACCAACTCGTCCGCGACTTCCTCGGCCGCGAACCGAACAGCGAAGCGTTCCTACGGGGTTTGGGCCTGGAGGTTTAGCGGCGGTCCCGCCGTCCTTACCCGCGCGGCAACCCCAGGCCCCGCGTTGCGATGATGTTGCGCTGCACCTCGCTCGTGCCCGCGGCGATGGTGCCCGGCACCGTGCGCATGTACGCCCGCCCGAAGGCGCCGCGCAACGGCGCCGCCGGATCGTTCGCGTCGATGCGCTGGGAACCAAGGCCAATCATCCGCATGCCGAAGTTCGCCACCCGCTGCCCGAGCTCGCTGCCGAATGCCTTCGACATCGAAGCCTCGTAGTTCGGCACCTTCCCCTGGCTCTGCATCCACACCACCTGGTAGCTCAGCAGCCTGCTGACTTCCACCTCGCAGCGCAGGTTCGCGAGCCCGTAGCGCAGGTCAGGGTTGTCGATCAGGCGGCCCTTCGGGCCGTGGGTCTGCTTCGCGTACGCAGTGAGGTCTTCCACCTGCCGCCGCCCCGAGGCGGACCAGTTCACGCCTGACCGCTCGAAGTCGAGCAGCGTGGTGGCCACGTACCAGCCCCGGTTCTCCTCGCCCATCATGTTTGCGGCGGGCACCCGCACGTCTTCGAAGAAGACTTCGTTGAACTCGTGGTCGCCGAGCATGTTGATCAGCGGCCGCACCGTAATCCCGGCTGCTTTGGCATCGACCAGGAAATACGAAATCCCCCGGTGCTTCGGCGCGTCCGGCGCCGTCCGCGTGAGCACGTGGAACCAGTCGGCGTGGTGCGCCCCGGACGTCCAGATCTTCTGGCCGTTGATGACGAAGTCGTCGCCATCACGGACCGCGCGGGTCTGCAACGAAGCCAGGTCCGAGCCGGACCCGGGCTCGCTGAATCCCTGCCCCCAGTGCACCTCGCCGCTGGCGATTTTGGGCAGGTGTTCGCGCTTCTGGTCTTCGCTGCCGTGCACCATCAGGCACGGGCCAACCATGCTGATGCCTTGGCCGCCTCCGCCGGGCGCGCCGGCGAAACCGCTCTCTTCGCGGAAGATGAGCTGTTCCATGTGGTTCGCGGCGAGGCCGCCGTATTCCTTCGGCCAGGCCATCGTCAGCCAGCCATTTTTCGCGAGGCGCTTCTCGTATTCGCGCTCGGCTTCGTTGGTGGTGTCGTCACCAGGCCGGGCGGTCGGCGGCGGCGGAGCCCAGTTGTCCTTGATGAATGTGCGGACGCGCTCTCGGAAATTCTCCTGCTCCGGGGTGAACACGAACTCCACGCTCAGCCTCCAACGGGTGTGTAGTACGAGCGGAGTATGGCAGGAGCGGGCCGTTTCGCCCAACACCGTCAGATCGGCGGACCTGCCGTGCCGCCGGCCGTCACCCAGCCGCGCCCGAACAGCCGCGCCACCACCATCGCCGCCACGAACGAAGCCGTCGAGGCGTAGACCACCAGCGAGATGGGCGCGCTCGCGTCGGTGCCGCTGGTTACTCCGTGCAGGAGCGCGAGGAAGTACGCGGGGAAGCTGAGGTAGTGCAGGTTTCGCCAGGATGCGTACGGCATCCGGCCCGCCAGCGCCGTCGAACCCAGCACAACGATGCTGAGCCACGTCGCCAGCGAGCCGAGCGCAACCTGCACCGGCCGGTACGAACTGCTCAACCCGGTGGCGATGTCCAGCGGCGAAAAGGCGATCGTCGGGTCGACGAGGAGCCCCGCGATGTGCCCCGCCACGAATGAAAGGCTGAGCGCGGAGGCGATGCGGTGCGTTTCGAGCAGCCAGGTCATCGCCAGCGGCCCGGGGCGGTAGCGCATGTGCACCGCCATCCCCGTGACCAGGCCGACCCACAGCAGCAGGTACGCCGCGAACCCCGCGGCCCGCAGCCCGTCCCACGAGGCGGTCCCGGTCTGGTCGTCCTGGAAGACGCGCCCGGCCAGGATGCCCAACACGAGGCCAAGCCCAACAACCGCCGAGAGCTTCCAGCTCACTACGAAGCCCTCGTTCGCTTCGCCGCGCGCGTCGGTGTGGGCGTTGGGTCGACTTTGGGGGCCGTTGTGGCGGTGGGGAGTGGCTGGGTAGGAGTCAATGGCGCCGGTTGGGTGGGAACGGCGGGTACCGGCGTCGAAGTGGCGATGGGCGCCTGAGACTGGCGCGTCGCAGCCGGCGCCGACGGCGAGGCAGCGAGGGTTGGCGACATTGTCGCGGTGGCGGGGACTATCGTTGCCGTGACGGCTGGCACCGTCGCGGCGGGCGAGGGGGAAGCAGGGCTCGACGCAAGCAGGTCGATGGTGGCGTCAGCGGCGATGACTTCCGCTTCCGCGGGCGCCGGGGGATGCGCTCCGGCAAAGCCGGCCCAGGCAACGGCGAACCCCGCGAGAGAGACGCCGGCCACCGTCGCCTTGAGCGCCGTGTGCCGTTCTCTGCTGAAGCCTCGCCGGGTGCCAGCCACCAGTTTCATCTCCTTCGTATATGGCGCGCCAGGCGCCGGAAGTGCCCCGAGAGTATGAGGGCGCTCTGTAAGGAATCGGCAGGAGTCCTTTCACAATCTGTTTTCATGAGGCGCGGATGTGCGTCACCTTTCCGTCCGCCCAGGCCATACCATGCCAGAAGCTCCTTCAGGAGCCGCCTGGAGAGTATCCATGGACGAACCCAACGCCACGCCCCGACCGGGCCTTCTGCATCGAAAAGCCAGCCGGCGCGCGCTCCTCGGCGGGGTCGCCGCGGTAGCGGCCGGCGGGACGGCTGTCGCCGTTGTCGGCCTCGCATCCCAGACCAACGCCGATTCCGATGGCAACAAGACGGTCCTTCCCGGTCTGAGTGCCGACGCCACGAAGACCGCCGCCGAAGAGCTCGCTCGCCCAATCGAAGACCCGCGGATGCGCGCCGCGCACCTCCTGCGCCGCGCCGCATGGGGCGGTTCGAAAGCGCAGATTGACGAATTCGCGGCGCTCAGCCGCGAAGATGCCGCCGACCGCCTTTTGGGCTTCGAAAGTGTGGACAACGGCGCCCTCAATGCTCGCATCGAAGCCGCCCAGTTCAACCTGACCACGCCCGGCCGCGGCCTCGATGGAAAGCGGCCGCCGCAGATCCGTGACATCCAGCGCTGGTGGCTCACCCGCATGTCCTACACCGCCCGCCCGCTGGAAGAGCGGATGACGTACATCTGGCACGGGCTGCTGACCTCGCAACTCAGCCAGATCGGCCCCCAGCGCGCGAAGTGGATGGTGACGCAGAACGATCTCTACCGCGCCCACGCCCTCGGCCGTTACGACGACTTGCTCCAGGCCGTGAGCAAGGACCCGGCGATGATGACGTACCTCAACACGGTCGAGTCATCGAAGGACCACCCGAACGAGAACTACCCGCGCGAGCTGATGGAGCTGTTCTCGATGGGCGAGGGCAACTACACCGAGGACGATGTCCGGCAGAGCGCTCGCGCCTTCACCGGGTGGCGGCTCACGCCGCCCAACCGCGAACAGCCGCCGGCGGGCCTCTCCGAAAAGGAGCGCGACGAATGGTTGAACCAGATGTTCGCGGCCTACGAACCTGCCTGGCGGTTCGCCCCCGGCCAGCACGACAATGGCTCCAAGACGTTCCTCGGCAAGACCGGGAACTTCGACGGGACCGACATCGTCGGCATCATCATGGAGCAGCCCGCGACGGCCCGGTTCATCACCAGGCGGCTGTTCAGCCAGTTCGCCTACCGCAACCCGGATGACGCCACGGTCGCGCGGCTCGTCGATGTCTGGAACGCCTCCGGACACGACACCAGGGCGGTCGTCCGCGCCATCCTCGTCAGCGACGAGTTCTACTCGATGCGCGCCTACCGGAGCCTCGTCCGCAGCCCCATCGAGTTCATGGTCGGCGCCGTTCGCGGCCTCGAACTCGAAGCGGACTTCCTCCAGCTCGAACAAACGGCCGCGGCGATGGACCAGCGCCTTTTCGAGCCTCCGAACGTCGCCGGCTGGCCCGGCGGTGAGGTCTGGCTGTCGAGCGGCACCTTCTTCGGGCGCGTGAACTTCACCGACGCGTTCTTGCGCAAAGGCAACCGGCCGGGCCCTGTGCCCGCCCTCGCCGGTTACGCCAACGCGGGTGACATGGTGAACGGCGCGCTGGACCGCCTCGTCGACGGCAACGTCAGCGAGGATTCGCGCCAGGCCATCACCGATTACGCCGCGTCAATCTCCAACCCCCAGGACCGCGCCGCCGCCGTCGCGTACCTCGTGCTGTGCAGCCCTGAATACCAGTTGATCTAGGAGAACCTTCGCCATGCTTTCTCGAAGAGACTTCGTTAAGGGCGGCGTCGCCCTCGTCAGCATCGGGACCACCGCTCAGTCGCTGCTCAAGGGGGCCGTCGCATTCGCTGCCCAGAACAGCGCCTACGTGGCGGACCCCAACAACAAGAAGATCCTTGTCATCGTCCAGCTTGCCGGCGGCAACGATGGGATAAACACGCTCGTCCCGGCCTCTGACCCGGTCTACCGCTCGTCCCGCAAGACGATCGGCATCGCCGAAGACGCCGTGCTCCCGCTCGCCGAGGGCTTTGGCCTGCACCCGGCACTGCCCGGCCTGAAAGGTCTCTGGGATGGCGGCAAGCTCGCCGTGATCCGCGGCGTCGGCTACCCGAACCAGAACTACAGCCACTTCAAGTCCTCGGCGATCTGGCAGGCGGGCGACCCTGCGATGAACCTGGACAACGGTTGGCTCGGGCGCACGCTGGAGCAGTTGGAGAGCCAACAACACGACCCGTTCCTGGGCTTCAACATCGGCAATGCCACGCCGGACGAGATGCGCACGCCGAAAATCGCCGTCCCGTCCGTCAAAGACCCGACGGATTACGGCGTGAAAGTCAGCGGGAAGCTCGCGGCGCCCACCGAGGCGCGCACGGCCACCATGCTCAAGCTGTACGAGCAGTACCCCGCGAGTTCCCCGTATGGGGTGCTCCTCGAAACCACGGCCGACAGCGCCGTCTCCAGCTCGAAGATGCTCCAGGACGCCGCGAAAACCTACAAGCCCGCTGTCGAATACCCCGATACGTCCTTCGCCGCCGGCCTCTCCGTCCTCGCCGAGGCGATCACCGGCGACCTGGGCATGCGCGTTGGCCACGCGACGCTCGGCGGTTTCGACACCCACAACAACGAACTCACTGAACACCAGGACCTGATGGAGACCCTGGACGGCGGACTGACCGCCTTCTACCAGGACCTGCAGGCCCACGGTAAAGCCGACGATGTCGTCGTCCTCACCTGGAGCGAATTCGGCCGGCGCGTCGCCGAGAACGCCAACGGCGGTACGGACCACGGCGCCGCCAGTGTCTGTTTCGCCCTCGGCAACGCCGTCCAGAAGGGGCTCTACGGTGACGCGCCCAACCTGGCCGCCCTCGTGGACGAGGGCAATGTGCCCTACACCACCGACTTCCGGCGTGTGTACGCCACCGTCATCGAACGCTGGCTGGGCGTGCCGTCCGATGCGCTCCTCGGGCAGCGCTGGGACCCGCTCGGTTTCCTCGCGGCCTAGGCGACCAAATCAGAGCTGCGTCCGGAAGGACGCAAAGCCCGCACCTCCTCCTCCCGGCCTGGGAAACCAAATCAGAGGTGCTTCCGGTCCGAACGCACCTCGCCCGGGGCCGTCCGGCCAACCACGTCGCCCTTCCCGGGAAGGGCTCCGGGCTAGCGGAAATGGCGGATACAATGCGGCCGATGGACCTGAAAGCGCTCATTCGAGACGTGCCCGACTTCCCCCAGCCGGGCATCCTCTTTCGCGACATCACGCCACTCCTCGCGAACCCGGCCGGCCTCCGTTACACCCTGGAAGCCCTCACCGCCGTCGCGAAGGAGACGAACCCCGATTGCATCGTCGGCATCGAGTCGCGGGGGTTCATCTTCGGCGTTCCCCTGGCGGACCGGCTCGGCCTTCCTTTCGTTCCCGTCCGGAAGCCGGGCAAGCTGCCCGCGGCGAGGATGTCGGTCGAGTACTCGCTCGAGTACGGCGAGAGCCGGCTCGACATCCACGAGGACGCTCTTGCCAGCGGCGACCGCGCCCTCATCGTCGATGACCTGCTGGCCACCGGTGGCACCGCTCTCGCGGCCGCGAAGCTCGTCGAGTTACTCGGTGGAGTGGTCGCGGGCTGCGCGTTCGTCATCGAACTTGAGGCCCTGGCCGGCCGCGAGCGGCTCAAGAAATACACCGTCCGGTCGCTGCTCACCTACGCCTGAGCCACGCCACCGGGGTTTTTCTTGCAAAAGCGTTGCAGTTCGCTTTTCAAGTAGGCGATTACCCATTTCTACTCAATTGCCGGTGTACGATCCGCCCATGTCAGTGGAGCACGTGACCGATCTCGCCCTTGTCACAGGACTTTACCGAACCACCAACGCGGCTGTCCGGGAGCTCGACCAGCGCCTCGGCCGCGAACACGACATCACGTTCATCCAGGCCGTCACGCTTCTTGCCATACAGTCGTTTGACCGCCCCCAGCCCCACCTCGTCGCGGATTACCTTTCACAGCAGTCCCAGACGGTGACCGGCGTCCTCGACCGCCTCGAACGGGCGGGCCACATCGTCCGCCAGCGAGACCTGGGCGACCGCCGCGCCGTGCGCCTGGAGCTCACCGATTCGGGCCGCCAGCTGGTCGATAGCGTTTCCGAGTCCCTGCGCGAGCACGTCGTCGATGTGCTGAAGGGCGTCGATCCGAAACGCCGCCAGAACCTGCGGAAGGACCTCGGCCACCTCGAGTCTTCGATTAAGGCCGCGACCCCGGCAAGGGCCGCCGGCTCGTAAAATCGGCCGGTGGACATCGTGCCCATCGCCTTCGCCCCGCCGCTCGTCACCATCCTCGATCAGACCACGTTGCCCGCCGCCGAGCGTTACCGCGAGTTGCGTAGCCTGGACGATGTGGAAGACGCCGTCCGTACGCTCGCCATCCGCGGGGCGCCCTTGCTCGGCGTCATGGGAGCCGGCGCCCTGGCCATCGCCGCCGAAACGCTCGGCACAGCCGGCTCAACGCTGAGGGCTTCCGCGCACAGGATCGGCGCAATCCGACCAACCGCCGTTGAACTCCGCACGGGCGCCGAAAAGGCGCTCGCCCACGCGCTGGCCATCAACGAAGGCGAGCGGGCGGCGGCGCTCTGGCGGTTCGCGGAAGCCTACCTCGCCCGCCGCCGGGAAGAGGACCGTCTGCTCGGCCAGGCCGGGGCGGATTTGCTCGCTCCCGGCGCCGCGGTCCTGACGCATTGCAACACCGGCGCGCTCGCTACCGGCGGCATCGGCACCGCGCTCGGTGTTATCCGCATGGCGTGGGAGCGCGGCAGCCTCGCGCGTTGCTACGCCACCGAAACCCGTCCCCTGCTCCAGGGCGCCCGCCTGACTGCCTGGGAACTGCGCCGTCTCGGCATCCCCGCCACCCTGGTCCCGGACACCGCCGCCGCCAGCCTCATCGCGTCCGGAGCCGTGCAGGCCGTCATCACCGGCGCGGACCGCATCGCCACCAACGGCGATTCGGCCAACAAGGTCGGCACGTACGGCTTGGCCGCGGTCGCGGCGCGCCACGCCGTCCCGTTCTACATCGCCGCCCCTCGGACCACTATCGACCCCGCCTGCCCCTCGGGGGCGGCCATCCCGATCGAGTTTCGCGATGGCCGGGAAGTGGGCGGCTGGGGCGAAGTCCGCTGGGCGCCGGACGGCCTCGAAGCCTACAACCCCGCCTTCGACGTCACTCCCGCAGGGCTCATCACCGCAATCATCACCGAAGCAGGCGTCGCCCGGCCGCCCTACAGCCGCTCCCTCGCCGACCTGTTGGAAATGCCATAACGCATCCAGCTTGTAGACTTCGCCCCAGTGACGCAGCCAATTCAGCTCGCAATCATCGGTGGGTCCGGGTTCTATGAAATGCCCGGACTCTCGGCTATAGAAGAGGTCACCGTCTCCACGCCGTTTGGCGCCCCCAGCGACATGTTTCGCATCGGCACCCTCGACGGCGTCCGGGTCGCGTTCCTCTCAAGGCACGGCCGGGGGCACACGCTCCTTCCTTCCGAGCTTCCACAGCGAGCGAACATCTGGGCCCTGAAGCAGCTGGGCGTCGAACGCATCCTCGCCGTTTCTGCCGTCGGCAGCCTTCGCCAGGATTACCGGCCCGGCCACATCGTCACCCCGCACCAGCTCATTGACCGGACCACCGGCATGCGCCCGAACACCTTCTTCGGCAACGGCGTGGTCGCCCACATCTCCTTCGCCGAGCCTTTCTGCTCCACGCTCCGCATCGCAGCCCGGCAGGCCGCCGAAGAAGTTGATGCGCATGTCCACCGCGACGGCGTGTACGTGGTCATGGAAGGCCCCGCCTTCAGCACGCGCGCCGAAAGCGACCTCCACCGCGAATGGCGCGCCGACCTCATCGGCATGACCGCCCTCCCGGAGGCGAAGCTCGCCCGCGAGGCTGAGATTTGCTACGCCATGCTCGCCGCCGTGACCGACTACGACACCTGGCACGACGGCCACGAGACCGTCGACGCGCAGATGGTTTTCGAAACCCTTCGCCAGAACGTCGCCGTCAGCCAGTCCGTCGTCCGCAAGCTGCTGGCCACGCTGCCCGCGCGCTCCGATTGCGCCTGCTCAACGGCGCTCGACGCGGCCCTCGTCACCAGCCCCGGCATCATCGGACCGGAGAGCCGCGAACGCCTCGGCCCCATCCTCGCGAGGCGGCTCGGGGGCGCCTGATGACTGCCCTCGTTACCGGCTGGGTCGCCGTGGACCACATCGAAACCCCGTTCGCTGAACAGCAGAACGTCCTCGGCGGGTCGGCCACGGCCGCCGCCCTCGCCGCGTCCCTCTTCACCGACGTCCGTCTCCTCGCTGCCGTCGGCGAAGACTTCCCGGACGAGCATCGCCGCGCCTTCGAGCCGTTCCCGATCGACCTCGCCGGCCTCGAAACGATCCCGGGCGGGCTGACCAGCCGCTGGCATGGCCGCTACCACTACGACCTGAACAGCCGCGACTCGGTGGAGACGATCCTTGGCGTGAACGACGGCTGGAGCCCGGTCCTTCCCGCGGGCTGGGAATCCTCGCGGTCCGCGTTTCTCGCCGCTGCCCTTCCCGAGGTCCAGCGCGACCTCATCGCCGCCATGCCGAACGCCCGCGTGACGATGGTCGACACCATCAAGTTCTACATCGACACCGCGCGCGACGAATTTGTGAGAGCCATGGCCGCCGCCGACTTCGTATCGATTAATGATAGTGAGGCGCGTGAACTTGCCGGCACCCCCAGCATCGCCCGCGCCGGGCGGAAACTCCTCGAAGGCGGCGCACGCGGCGTGATTGTGAAACTCGGCGAATTCGGCGCCGCTTTCGTGAGCGCTCAGGACTACTTCGTCGCTCCTGGGTATCCGCTCGAAGAAGTGGTTGACCCCACCGGCGCCGGCGACGCCTTCGCTGGCGGCTTCATCGGCTACCTCGACACCGTCGCCGAGGTCACTCCCCGTGAGATTCGCCGGGCCATGATCTATGGTTCTACTGTGGCGTCGTTTCAAGTCGAGGGTTTCGGCCCGTCGCGACTGCTCTTCCTCACGCGGGAAGAAGTGGAGGCGCGATACCGGGAGTTCCGGGCAATGACGCACTTCGAGGTGGATGCCTGAGATGGCCGAGCGCGAAGTGCGGTGGCAGGGTGTGGCGCGGCAACGGCTCGATTACGTTGTCCAGCCGGTCGCTGACATCGGCACGATCCGCTCGATCCTCGCGCCGCGCGTGGAATACACCGCCTACGCCCTCGGGCAGCTCGAACCCGCGCTCTTCCCGCGCACTCGCTGGTTTTACGCGCGCGGCACCACCGGCACCGGCCTCGTGCTCCACAGCCGCGGCGGCCTCGGCGACGCGACCTTCGTCCTTGGTGACCCCGACGCCGTCTCCGCTATCCTTTCGATCCATCCGGGGACGGCGCAGACGTACGCGACCTGCCAGCCGCAACACCTGGAGACGCTACGGCGTTACTTCCGGCTGGCCAACCAGCAGCCCATGATCCGAATGGCGGTCACCCGTGACCAGTTCGTGCCCATCACACACCAGCCCACCGCTGTGCTGAGCGGCATCGACATTCGCAAGGTGAACGTGCTCTACGGCAGCGAAGGCGGCCCGAGCTACTACATTCCCGAGCACATCGATAGCGGCGTCTATCGCGGGGTGGTCGAAGAAGGCCGCCTCGTCGCTATCGCCGGCACTCACGTCGTTTCCCGCCAGGAGGGCGTAGCGGTAGTGGGCAACGTGTTCACGCACCCGGAGTACCGCGGCAAGGGCTACGCAACGGCCACCACCAGCGCAGTCACCGAAGCGCTCCTCGAATACTGCGACCACGTCGTGCTCACCGTGGACCCGAACAACACCCCGGCGGTCGCCGCCTACGCGCGGCTTGGCTACCGAGAGGTCTGCCAGTTGGTCGAAGCGAGCGCGGCGAGGCGCGATCCCTCCGGCCTCGGCTCGTCGATTCGAAGGATTCGTGCCGCAATCCGGGGACGCAAGTATGATGGCAGCTTCGTGACGCTTCACGACTAATCGCGATTTCGGCGGGGCCGAACTGCCGCCCTCGCCTCCAGGAGAAGCCCACACGTGTCTGTCCCCAGCGATATCGCCAACCACGCGTTGGCGCCCGAAGGTGTCCGCCGAATTGAATGGGCCGCGCGCGAAATGCCGGTCCTCCGCCTCATCCGGGAGCGTTTCCAGCGAGAGAAGCCGCTCCAGGGCATCCGCATGACCGCCTGCCTGCACGTCACCACTGAAACGGCGAACCTCGCGATCACCCTGCGTGACGGCGGCGCCGACCTCCGCATCACCGCCAGCAATCCGCTCTCCACCCAGGACGACGTGGCCGCCGCACTGGTCAACGAGTACCGCATCCCCACGTTCGCCATCTGCGGCGAAGACAACGACACCTACTACAAGCACATTCACCAGGCCCTCGAACACGGCCCGCAGCTCACGATGGACGACGGCGCGGATGTCGTGGCCGTCCTCCACAAGGACCGGCGAGACCTCCTTCCCGGCGTCGTCGGCGGGACCGAAGAGACGACAACCGGCGTCATCCGCCTTCGCGCCATGGCCGCCGACGGCGCGCTCGGCTATCCCATCGTCGCCATCAACGAGGCGGACACCAAGCACCTCTTCGACAATCGCTACGGCACGGGCCAGAGCACGGTCGACGGCATCATCCGCGCAACCAACGTGCTCCTCGCCGGCAAGACCTTCGTCGTCGCCGGTTACGGCTGGTGCGGGCGCGGCGTTGCCTCGCGCGCTCGCGGCATGGGCGCCCAGGTCATCGTCACCGAAGTCGACCCGGTGAAAGCGCTCGAAGCGGTCATGGACGGCTTCCGGGTGATGCCTATGGCCGAGGCCGCCCACCAGGGCGACTTCTTCGTGACCCTCACCGGCGACTGCAACGTCATCGACCGCGCCCACCTGGAGTCGATGAAGGACGGCGCCATCATGGCCAACTCCGGCCACTTCGACAGCGAAATCAACCTGAAAGCCCTGGCGGCCCTCAGCGAGGGGAAGAAGCGCGTCCGCGATTCAGTCGATGAGTACCGCCTGCAGGACGGGCGGAAGCTCTACCTCCTCGGCGAAGGGCGGCTCGTGAACCTGGCCGCCGCCGAAGGCCATCCCGCCGCCGTCATGGATATGTCGTTCGCGAACCAGGCCCTTGGCGCCGAGTGGATCGCCATCAACCACGCCAGGCTCGAAAAGACCGTCTACGAAATCCCGCACGACGTTGACCAGGAGATCGCCCGCCTCAAGCTTCACGCCATGGGGGTCAGCATCGACTACCTGACCGAAGAGCAGCAGCGCTACCTCACCAGCTGGCAGGAAGGCACCTAGGCAATTCTGGATTGCGGATTTTGGATTGAGGTGCACTGCGGAGGATGAAGGTGAAACAGACTCCCTGGGGCACATGGGACCACCTTCCGCTCGATGCCGTGGTTGGCCTCTTCAGGGACTTCCCAGAGCCGTGGTGGATCGCCGGCGGCTATGCCATCGACGCCTTCGCCGGCTCCGGCCGCCGGGAGCATGACGACATCGACATCAGTGTGTTCGCGACGGACCACCTGCTTGCCCGTCAGCACCTGGCTGCGTGGGACCTCCACGCCGCCGACCCTCCGGGCACCTTGCGGCCATGGCCAATCGATGAAGTGCTCCCGCCACACGTCCATGACATCTGGGCCCGCGGTTCAGCCGGGGATGCGTGGCGGTTCCAGCTCATGCTGAACCCGGGCGGCCCGGAGGAGTTTGTCTGTCGCCGGGACGAACGCATCCGCCTGCCAATGAACGCGGCGACGTGGGAGAAGGATGGTGTGCGCTACCTTGTGCCCGAACTTCAGCTCCTGTTCAAGGCAAAAGGACTGCGCGAAAAAGACCAACAAGACTTCGACGAATGCTTGCCGCTTCTCGCGGAGGCCCAGCGGTCCTCGCTGGCGGGGTGGCTCACGATGACGGCTCCGGGGCATGAGTGGATCGAGCGGCTGTAAGCGGCCCTCGGCGATCGGGCCACCTTCTGTTAGCGGCTTCGGAACCATGATGTCCTTGATTGATGGTCGTGTGGCACAGCGAGAATCCGCACGTTGCGGCCACGAAGCTGATAGACCAGCGAATACGGGTAAGGCTGCAGGCTCAGCCGAAGGTAGCCCGTGCCGCTCACTCGCTGACCGCTTTCTGGAAAGTCTGAGAGTTGCGTGATCGCCTCTTCGAAGCGGATTTGGAACCCTTCGATGGTTCCCGGCGCGCGATCCGCGTAGGCCAGTGCGGCACTTCGAGCATGCCGGCGCGCCACCGTCGAAAGGACCACCCTCACCGGTCGAGGAGTCCCTCGAAGATCTCCTTCTTCGCGTCTTCCCACTCAAGAACGGACTCCGGGTGCTCGTCTGCATACTTCGACTCGCGGTCAAGCTCCGCGATGAAGGCAGGATCAGCCCAGGGATCCTTCGACTCCGGAAGGCTCTCATGGACGTGAATCAGCAGGATTTCGCGGTCGTCCTCGCTCAATTCGAGCGCTTGTGCGAGCACCGATTCCAGCCTTGTCATGCGTCCGAGTATACCTCAGACGGCCTCCGCAGCCGTGGCCCCCGCCCGCACCGGGGTCAGGTTCGGCGTCGGCGTCGGGCCACCGAAGATGAACTTCTCGGCTTTCTTCCAGTCCATCAGAATCTCCGGATGCTCGTCGGCTTCGCGCGCCCGACGGTCGAGTTCGGCAATCAACGCCGGGTCCGACCACCGGTCATACCTTTGCTCTTCGAGGCTCAGCCCAACGTGAATCAGCAGGATTTCGCGGTCGTCTTCGCTCAATTCGAGCGCTTGTGCGAGCACCGACTCCAGCCTTGTCATGCGTCCGAGTATACCTCAGACGGCCTCGGCAGCCGCGGCCTCCGCCCGCACCCGGGTCAGGTTCGGCGTCGGCGTAGGGTCGATGCCGCGCAGCATCGCGAGGTAGCACGAGGCAAAGTCCACGAACGCCGTGGCCTCGAACATGTCCGCCAGCAGGGACTGGCCGCTCAACTGGTAGCAGTGGAACGGGAACGACCGCTCGGCGAACAGCCTGGCCGTGATCTCGATCCGCCGCCGGTTCCCCACGTCCAGCAACGGAGAATCGAACGCCAGACCCACCTGCGGCGGCCCGGCTTCCTCCAGCGAGACCACGGTGTTGTGGCTGGCTTCCGGCATCTCTTCGAAGACGGCGAGTGCCTTGGCGTTTTCAGCAAACTGGTTCTTCGCGCGACGTCCAACCGCGGCCAGGTGTTCTGCCCCGAAGATGACCGGGATGCCGCCGGTGGCGAGGTCCTTCGCAGCCTGTTTGGCCGGGTTCGAAACCGCGGGAACGGTCCTCCCGAGCTCGGCCCGGACGCGCGACCGGTGCGCTTCGGCAGCATCTCGAATAGCCGCTGCCGCGAAGCCCGCCGCGCCGGCTGCCGGCGCGAGCGCCAGCAGCGGGGCGAGCGTGTGCGCGAGCGCGGCTCGCGGCGGCGCGTCGTAGTCGATCACGCAAACCGGCTGGCCATGCTTCCGGGCCAGATCCGCAAGCTCCCCTCCGGAAGTCACGGCGAATGTGCTCGCGCCGCGCCGCAGGGCTTCCTCGTAACACGAAATCGCCTCATCCGTCGTGCCTGAGTACGAAACGACCGCAACCAGCGAACCCGGGCCAACGTGGCCCGGCAGGTGGTAGTCCCGCACCACGCTCAGCGGGATCGATGCACGGCGCTCGACCATCCCGGCGAAGTAATCCGCCGCCGAAGCCGAGCCTCCCATGCCCGCGAGCGTGAGCGACGTTGGTCGCAAGCCAACGACCGGGGTCTGCCCGTGCGCCGCCCACGCGAGCTCGAGCTCCGTCCCCAGGCGCTCGATGTGTTCGAACATCCCGGATGCGTCTAACGCGTAGCTGTTGGGCGAATCGAGCAAGGTCACGCCGACAATCCGGCGATCCGCTTCCCGGCGTCGAGAACCTGCCTCACCAGCCCGCTCGAATTCACTTCGGTGTAGATGCGCAGGAGCGGTTCGGTACCCGAGAGCCTGAACAGCAGCCAGCCTTCGTCAATGAAGAACCGCCAGCCATCCACCCTGTCGGAAGACCGTACCGGGCGCCCGGCAATCTCGGGTGGATGGGCGGCATCGAGAACGGCCTTGAACCGCTCGTTCGAACCCGGCTCCAGGTCGATGTCGATCCGTTCGTAGTAGTGCTCACCGGTGATGTCGAACACGCGCCGCATGAGCTCGGAGGGCGGTTTGCCCGTCGCTGCCGCGTAATCCAGCAGGTACAGCCCCGCGAGGATGCCGTCGCGCTCGGGCAGGTGGCCGCGGAAGCCGTAGCCGCCGCTCTCTTCGCCACCGATCAGCGCGTCCTTTTCCATCATGAGCGGGCCGATATGCTTGAACCCCACCGGCGTTTCGTAGAGGTCCACGCCGTAGTGCTTCGCCAGGATGGCCGCCATGTTCGTGGTCGTAACGGACTTCACGATCGGCCCGCGCAGGTTCCGCTCGCCCAGGAGGTAGTTCACCAGCAGCGCGAACGCGCGAAGCTGGTCAACATAATTCCCCTGTTCGTCGACCAGGCCCACGCGGTCGGCATCGCCGTCGTTGGCGATACCGATGTCGTACCGCTTCGTCGACATCAGCAGCATGAACTCGCCGAGGTTCGCGTCGATCGGTTCTGGCGCGCGGATGCCCGGGAACGCCGGGTTCCGTTCGCCGTGAATCTCCGTCACCGTCGTCCGGCCGCCGGAAAGCAATTGTTCGAACAGCCCCATGCCGGCGCCGTACATCGGATCGACCGCGACGCGAAGCCCGGATGCCCGCAGTCGCGGCAGGTCCACCTTCGTGCTCAGCGTTTCGAGGTACCCGGGGATCGGGTCGAAACGCTCGATGTCGCCGGAACCCGCCGGCGCGAGCTTCACGCTCCCCGCCGTCTCGAGGATCGCCGGCACCCGGCGCTCGATGTCCGCGACGATTTCGGGGCTCGCGCTCCCGCCGTAGTGCGGCTTCACCTTGATGCCATTCCAGCGGAACGGGTTGTGCGAGCTTGTGACGATCACGCCGCCGCAAGCCTGGGTCTCGATGATGCGGTAGCTCAGCGCCGGCGTCGGCGCGGGGCGGTCCGCCAGTTGGACGCGGAAGCCGTTCCCCGCCATCACCCGGGCTACGGCCAGCGCGAACTCGTCCGAAAGGAACCGGGTGTCATACCCGACCACGACGGGTCGTGCTT
Organism: Dehalococcoidia bacterium; assembly: GCA_046328215.1. Lineage (GTDB taxonomy): Bacteria > Chloroflexota > Dehalococcoidia > Tepidiformales > Tepidiformaceae > Amarobacter. The sequence goes on from JAXLXA010000002.1 coordinate 245,608, forward strand.
TGCCGTAGGTTTCGGTGAAGTGGTCCGCGGTCGCCTGGGCGCAGGCCATGACGTTCTCGAACGTGAACGTCTCGGCGATGATTGCCCGCCAGCCGTCAGTTCCGAAGTGGACCGGGTTCTCCGTCATTGCCCACCATCATAGCGGGCGCCCGGTTCAAGCGCCGTGCCCGCGGGCGCCGTCACTCCGGCCCCCACGAAGGCCCCCTTCCCCGCGACGACACCGTTCAGCACCGCGCCGGCGCCAATGTTCACGCCGTCCGCAAGGATGGAATTGCTGATCTGCGCCCCCGCCCCCACGGTCACGCTCTCCCAGATGATCGAGTCCTGCACGGTCGCCCCCATGGCGATTTGCGAGCCCGCGCCGACGGCTGTGCCGGTCACGTTCGCCGTCGCGGAGAGCCGCGCGCCGGGCGCAATCTCGTTCCGAAACCCCAGCAGCGCCTTCGAAGCCGCCAGGTAGCGCGCCGATGTCCCGAGGTCGGCCCACATGCCGTCGAACTGGAATCCCAGCACCGTCCGCCGCCGCGCGACCAGCGAGGGGAACAGTGTCTCTTCCACTCGCACGGCCCCGGGCGGGATTTCGTCCACCAGCCCGGGTTCGAAGATCCAGACGCCCGCGTTCACCAGGTTGCTCGGCGCGGTGCCTGGCGGAGGCTTTTCCACGAAGCCGGTAATAACGCCGCTCTCGTCGCACACTGCAACGCCATACGCAGAGACGTCCGCCATCGGCTTCAGCGCCATGGTCAACACCGCCTCGCGCTCGATGTGCGCCTTCAGCGCCGCCCGGAAGTCGAAATCGACATACACGTCGCCGTTCACGACTACGAAGCGCTCGCTGACCCCGGCAGTCTGGACGGCGTAGCGGATGGCGCCGCCTGATTCGAGCCGCTCGCGTTCGATGATGGGGAGCACGTCCAGGCCGCCCCGCCGGCCGGCCGGGTAGGCCTCCGCGAGGTCCTCGTTCCGCTGGCCCAGCGCGAGGATCACCCGCCGCATGCCGGACCGCTCCAGCCAGTCGAACAGGTAGTCGATTGCCGGCCGGTTGAGCAGCGGCACGAGGCTCTTATGGCGCGAGGCGGTCAGCGGCCGAAGGCGCGTGCCCTGCCCGCCAACGAGGAGAATGGCATCCACGCCCGGAGTCTCTAACGGCCCGCCGTTGTGCGCAGGTCAGCGGCGCGGGACGTGTCTTCCCAGGGCAGGCCCAGGTCGTTCCGGCCGAAGTGCCCGTACGCCGCGGTCTGCCGGTAGATCGGCCGCCGCAAGTCCAGGTCGTGGATGATCGCGCCCGGCCGGAGGTCGAAGTGCTTCCGCACCGCCGCCAGGATCGCCGCGTCCTCAACTACGCCGGTCCCGAACGTTTCGATGCCGATCGATGTGGGCTGCGCCACGCCGATGGCGTACGAGAGCATGAACTCGCAGCGCGTCGCCAGCCCGGCTTCGACGATGTTCTTCGCGACCCAGCGCGCCGCGTACGCGCCCGAACGGTCCACTTTCGTCGGGTCTTTGCCGCTGAAGGCGCCACCGCCGTGCCGCCCCACACCGCCGTACGTGTCCACGATGATCTTGCGCCCGGTCAGGCCGGCGTCGCCGCGGGGCCCGCCGATCACGAAGCGTCCGGTGGGGTTCACGTGGATCTTCGCTTCCTCGGCGAGGATTTCGCCCACCACCGGGCGGATCACATGCTTCGTCACCTGCGTCTGGATGTACTCCTGGTCCTCAACATCAGGGCTGTGCTGGGTAGAGATGACGACGGTATCGACGCGGATCGGTTTCCAGTTCTCGTCGTATTCGACGGTGACCTGCGACTTGCCATCAGGCCAGACCCACGCGAGTTCGCCGCTCTTGCGCACCTCCGCGAGCTTCCGCGTCAGGCGGTGGGCCAGCGAGATCGTCAGTGGCATGCGCTCCGGGGTTTCGTTGCAGGCGAAGCCCATCATCATGCCCTGGTCGCCGGCGCCGGTTTCCAGCGGGTCGCTGGCGTTCACGCCCTGGGCAATGTCAGGCGACTGGCCGCTGATCGCGGCCATCACGCCGCAGGTCGCGCCGTCGAAACCCTTCAGCGACGAGTCGTAGCCGATGTCGAGCACGGTCTCGCGCACGAGCTTCGGGATGTCGGCGTAGCCGTTCGTCGTGATTTCGCCCATGACCAGCACGAGCCCGTTCGTCGTCGCCGTTTCGCAGGCCACGCGTGACATCGGGTCCTGCGCCAGCAGCGAATCGAGCACCGCGTCCGAGATCTGGTCGCACATCTTGTCCGGGTGGCCTTCCGTGACCGACTCCGAGGTGAGCAGTTTCCGTTCCGGCATGTGAGTCCTTCCGTTCGAATGTCCGCGGGCAAAGAAAACCCCTCGCGGCTCCGGTGAGGGGTGGCAACGCTCATCGCGTGAGTGCCCCTCTGCAGCGAGGGGCGAGCCCTTCCGCGGAAGGGACCCGCCTTTTGTTGTCCTTCCGGAGCCGTCAGGCGAGGGAAGGACCGCGTCGTCTTGGCACCTTGGAGGCTTAACCAGGTTGCCGGGCGCCGGTCGCCCTCTTAACGCTGGAGATGATGGTAGCAGGCGCGAGGCGGCAGAGTCATCAGGCGTTCGCTGTTAGCCGTTGGCTGTTAGCTGTTGGCCGTTGGCGGTGAAGCCGTTCGCCGTTCGCCGTTCGCGCCGCCGGCCCGAACCCTGCCCGAACGTCCAACTGGCGAGATTGCGTCCGCCTCGCCAGAATCTCCCTAACGGCTACCGGCCAACGGCCCTGACGCCTACCAACTAACCTCTAAGGACTACTCCCATGCCCCAGAACGACTTCAACCTCGGCATCATCAAGGAATTCCGCGAAAACGGCGGCGAGACCTTCGGCCCGTTCAAGGGCCGCAACCTGCTGCTGCTCACTACGAAGGGCGCGAAATCCGGCAACGAAGGCACCACTCCGCTGGTCTACAGCAAGGATGGCGATCGCTACGTCATCATCGCCAGCATGGGCGGCGCGCCGAAGCACCCGGCCTGGTACCACAACATCGTCGCCAACCCTGACGTCACGCTCGAAGTGGGCAAGGACACGTTCAAGGCGAAGGCGGCGGTGGCCGAAGAGCCCGAGCGCACCCGCCTCTACAACGCTCAAGCCGAAATGATGCCCGCTTTCACCGAGTACCAGCAGAAGACGACGCGGGTGATCCCGGTGGTGGTGCTGACGCGGGGGTGATCGAGAGGCCGCTCGTCGCCCCCTGTCAGTCGCATCGCCGCTGAACTACTTCTGCGTCGGTATGAGCCATTTCAGAGCGTTTCACTTCCTGTCGCATCTAACTAAAGCCTCCTCTGAACGTTGCCGTCGGGTTTGTGGCCGGGGCAGGGTCCCAGCGGTTCGATCGTGAACGGATCCCCGAGCGGCGAGGCCGACTCGTCGATGCTCACGTGCCGCGAGTAGATCAGCTCGGTCGAACCGTCGGATGCGGTGCCAGTCAACTCGGATCCCAGGTCGTAGCGGTTGCCGCTGTCGACGAAGACCTCCTGAACGGTGGACTCATACCCGGACACCGCCGGCCCGTCCGCTTGCCACGTCTGAGTTCCGTCAACGTCACGTACGAGCCTGAACCCGCGACTGACAAGTGAGTCTGTCTCGACTGTCGGAATACCGGATCCAATGTCCCCCACGGCAAGAGTCTCAGAGCACGATTGGCCGGTGCCCATCCAGTTCCAACTGTTGACGACCTCCGTGCCGAATTCGTAGAGCTGATCCTGTCGGAGTTTGCCGTCTGTGCCGGTCGTGACGCTCCTGAAACGGGCCATCAGACCGTTCTGGTCGATCTCCGCCAGGGTTTCCGTAACCCAGCTGTCGCCACCTTCGAACCCTTTCTCTTTGGGACCTCTCGTGACCTGTTCCGTGACCTTCACGACATGCCCGCTCAAAGCTGGTAACGGCGGTGGCGGTTCAGCGTGTCCTCGATAGGCGAAGTCTTTTCCAGAGACCTCCGTGGAACTGAACACTGCTGTGAACGTTCCAATTGCCGCACCCAACACGATGGTCAGGGCCAGGGCAGAGGTGACTGGCGAGCGCTTCAAGACGTGCAACATTGTATCCTCCTCACCTGAGAGAATAATCATTGCCAGCTCAGTAACCTAGGGAGCTAACTCCTCAGTTTCATGCACTTGAATGCCAGGTCTGTCCTCCCGCGCGCACCGAGCAGCTCTTTTAGCTCGCTAATGTAATTCTCAATGGTGTGTTGGGAGTAGCCGAGCGTTTTCGCGATCTCGTCGTTTTCTTTGCCTTCGCCCAGCAACCGGGCCACCGGCGCCAACCGTTGGGGAATGAGTTCCTCGGATTCAGTCACTGCTCCATCCTCTGGTGGCTGGAGCCCCCCGCTCCACCGCCCGTAACCACCGTACACCCGTCGTCAAGGACAGTGCAGGGCACGGCATAAAGCATCCCAGAAACGCTTAGAGCCGCCTCCGCCAGGCTCGCCGCAAGCCCGCCCAGACCAGCGGCGGCACCCCCGCCGGCAGCCACGCGAGCACGAAGACAGCGCCGCATGGCGAACCCCCGCAGCGCCCATCACCGGGTGGCCCATATCCGCCTGGTATCCACCGGAAACCGCGTCCGCCGTGTCCAATCGCGCCCTCAACCAGTCCAGCCCAGGGACTGCCATCTCACCCTCCAATCCGGCCGCTGGCGCGCCAAACTCCCCTCTCCATCGCATGGAGAGGGGCCGGGGGTGAGGCTACCGCCTTCCACCATGTACGAGCAGAAAACGACGCGCGTCATCCCGGTGGTGGTGCTGACGCGGGGGTGAGCGGGAAGCACCCAAGGTCTCTCTGGGATGGGAGTTCGAGGCAGCAAATCCGAGAACACCCCTCAGCGCCGTTCGACATGATCGTCGCACTTTCGCCGTTCTCTAGGCGAACGCGACCTCAATCCTACCAACACGACTGGCCGTAACCAGTTGCGTTGGCGCCTACCGCCCCCAGCAGGCTCGTGGCAGCAGTCAGAGACGAGCCGGTGGTGTTCGGCGCGTAGCACGAGTAGGCCGAGTTGTTGTAGCCAGCGATGTGCCAATGGACTCCGTTGTCGTTGTCCACGTCCCAGCACCCCGTGACCTTCCCCCACCGAATAGGTGTACCCGATGAAGGTTCCGTAGGGCACGCTGGCCCACCAAGAGAACCCTGAGCCGGTCGGGTAAACGTGCGCCCACTGGAAATAGCCCAACGTCCCGCTTCCGTTCGTTACTTCGAAGTTGTAGCTGATACCAGCGTAGGTCCACGAGGCCCCGCCGCAGTTGTTGTAGATGTTCGACACTCTTGTCGACACTGAGTCTCCACCACTGGAGACGGGATACCAGTACCCGTTTGCGTTCGGAACTTGGTAGTAGTCAGTGGCCCAGTCCGCACCATAAGCATTGTGAGTGGATGGCGGAGACCATCCCCAACGATCCCAGTACCCGTTGAACGGTGCGCGAACTTCGACCCAGGTTGCCGCTGCCGAAGTGGAGCGGTAAGGGAGGCCCACGGCGAGGACCATCGAGACCGTTCCAACTATGCTCAGAACGGTCCGGGCGATCAGGCGAGTACTCATTTTGCTGATGACCTTTCGATGAGGAATATCCGGTTGAGGTTGTGGTCGCTCAGTACGAAAGAACCGTCCGGAAGCAGGCCGATTCCCGACGGCAGACTGAACTGCGCTACCTCTCCGGCGCCCAGCTCCATCCCCTGCCCTCCGTGGCCTGCGATGGTCGACACGTCTCTGCCCGCCGAGACCAGCCGGATGCGTTGGTTCCCAGCGTCCGCCAACACGATCGAACCGCCGGGAAGGAGCGCGATCCCGCTCACGGAGTTGAACCTCGCGCTGCGTGCTGGCCCGTCCGCGAACCCGGCGGCCGCCATGCCTTCTTCCCGAGACCCGGCAACTGTGATGATTTGATCTCCCTCGACCATTCGAAGTCGGCTCCCCTCGGTGAACCAGAGACTCCCGTCCTTGTCGATCTCGAGATCCACCGGGAAGAAGAACTGCGCTTCGGTGAGCGATCCGTCCGCCGTTCCCGGCCTACCCGGTTGTCCTGCATACGTCGCCACGTTGCCCGCAGGATCGATCGTCCGAATGACCTGATTCGAACTGTCGGCAACGAAGAGGGTTCCGTCTCGCGCCGCCGCGACTGACGACGGTTGATTGAAGAGCGCGGTCAGAGCGGGACCGTCTCTGTAGGTCGCTTGCCCCGGGACCTCCGGGCACCCTTCGGGAATGGGCGCCGCGGGATCCGTCTTTCGTCGAGCAAGCGCATCCCGGCAACCAACAACATCGATGCCGGCGACGGTTCGGACTTCACCGTCTGCAATCCTCCGAATTTGTCCTGCTTTCGCATCCGCTACGTAGAGCGCGCCATCTGGGCCGATGGATACATCGACTGGGGTGCGGAAGGATGCCTCTAACGCCGGTCCGTCCAACGCGCCCTCGTCACCCGAACCAGCCACCGTTTCCACCTGCCCATCGCGGGTCAACTTGCGAATCCGGTGGTTTCCGGAGTCCGCGATGAATACGTTTCCCTCCGAATCCACTGCGAGGCCCAATGGGCGGTCAAAGCTAGCTTCAGATGCGGGCCCGTCCTTGAATCCGGGTTCGGCCGCGACCTTACCGTCGAGCAACGTCCCGTTTCCGGCGATGAGCTGAACAACCCAACCGCTGTCGGGATCAGCGGCATCATTGCCGGAGGCGCAGCCCATAAGTATGTACGCGACGACCACACTCATTACGAGCAGACGTGGATAGGGACCCTTTCTGATCCATTCTGAGACGTTCATTTGCTTCGTCCTCGCAGGCCGGTGAACGCCATCCATGAAACGCCTTCGAGTCTTTGCGGGGCTAGGGGAGAAAGCTCCCCAAGTTCTCGCACATCTCCGCCAACTCGGCTCGATCACTCGCCCCGAGGACCTGCTTGAGTTCGCTTACGCACTTCTCCACCGTATGTCGCGTAACACTCAGTTCCCTGGCAATCTCCGGATTGAATTTCCGGTCGGCCAGCATGCGAGCGACCTCGCGCAGGTGCGGGGCCAGATGTAGTTGGTCTCCTTGATTCATCGTTGCCGCCTCCGTTTTGATGAGAGAGAGAGAGACTCGCTCCCGCGTGCTCGCGAAGACCCTACCACTCATGCAAGGGATCGCAATGAGCGGTTTGTAAAATGCGTATATCAGTTTCGTGGGTAGGCCCTACCGCCGCAGCCGCTGCAACCCGTTCAACTGCCCGTGGTAGCGGAACATCGCCCCCACGCCCATCATCTCCAGGTCCACGTTCCAGGACTCCTTGGCCACGCGCATCGACGCGCGGTCGGCGCCGGCAATCTCGGCGGCGATGCGCGCGACCGTGGCGTCCAGTTCGGCGGACGGGGCCGCCAGCGACACCAGACCGATCTCTTCCGCGCGCCGTCCGTCCACCGTGCGGCCAGTGAAGAGCAGGTAGCGCGCCATCTTCGGCCCCAGCAGCACCTGCCAGAGCGGCATACTCGTCGCCCCGCCCTGCGAGACCGGGTGGCCGAGCGTCGCGTCCTCCGCCGCCACCGAGATGTCGCACAGCATCTGCATGTAGCACCCGGCCGCGATGGCGTGCCCGTGCACCTTCGCGATGGTCGGCTTGGGGCAGTTCCAGATACGGAGGTAGCGCGCCTCGATGTCGCCCAGCCGGTCCAGCGCCTCGCCCATATTCCAGCCACCCTCCGGCGCCGTCAGGTACGGGCTGTGCCCGCGGTCCCACCCGGAGCAGAACGACTTCCCCGCGCCCGAAAGCACAATGACGCGCACCTCCGGGTCGTCCTCGGCGGCATCGAACGCCGCGTCGATGTCGCGCACCAGGTCGTAGCTCAGGGCGTTGTGCCGCTCCGGCCGGTTGAGCTGGATGGAACCAACGTGGTCAGCGACGGAGTAATTGACGGTCTCGAACATGGAAGTGCCTCATGAGCGTGGTCTCGCCGATCCTACACAACGCGCCGGCCATGTGGTGCGCCGGCGCACTCCACGGCCTGGTTATCCTGGTGCTGGAAAAAAGCGTAGATGAGAGCCAACCTCCCCTTTGCGCTGCGTCATTCCCCGGCGAAGGTGTGTCAATGACTGCCCGCCGGTTCTTCCGCCTCTTCGCGTTCATCCCGGTCGTTCTGCCTTGCCTGCTGCCATCGGCTGGTCTCGGAGCTGGCCGCGCTACAAGAAGCCAACAAGGAGTCACGCAAGAACTGGCCAAGAAGTCGCAAGTAGTGTTGCAAGAAGTCAGTGCATCAGATTCAGCGTCACTTCTTACCACTTCTTCGAGAAGCCAATTTTGCGTTGCGCAAACGAAGAAGTCTCGCCAGCGGTTCCCGGCGCCGCTACGTCGCGCCAGGGCCAACTTCACGGGGATGGGCCCTCGTCGCCGCGACCCAATCCAAAATCCGAAATCTAAAATCCCCAATCCCCTCATCGCCCCTAAGCCACCCGTCCCACACACTGTCTCTCCCAACATAACAACCCGAGCATCGCCAACATGATCATCCACATGGCCCCCGGGGCCTCTATCGACCAGGTCGAGCGCGTCATCAACCGGATCACGAACGACTACGGCCTCCGCTGCGAGACCATCGTCTCCGGCACCACTGTCATTGGCGTGAAAGGCATCGCCTCCGTCGTCGACGAGGGCCGCATCCTCGAGCTCCCCGGGGTCGACCGCGTCATTCGCATCACCGAGAAGTACAAGGACGCCAGCCGCAACTTCCACAAAGACGACTCGATCGTCGAGATCGCGCCCGGAGTGAAGGCCGGCGGGCCGCACCTCACCTTCTTCGGCGGCCCCTGCGCCATCGAGACCGAACGGCAGGCCATCGATTCCGCGATGATGGCCAAAGAGGCCGGCGTCGACGTGCTCCGCGCCTTCGTCGACAAGTCCCGCACCAGTCCCTACGACTATCGCGGTCTCGAACTGCAGAAGGGCCTCGAGATCGCGGCGGCCATGAAGCAGGCGACCGGCCTCCCAACCGTCTCCGAGCTGATCGACCTCCGGCACCTCGATGCCTTCCTCAAGGCGGGCATCGACGTCATCCAGGTCGGCGCGCGCAGCGCCCAGTACTCGCCCCTCCTCGAAGAGCTCTCGCGCATCGACAACCCGGTCGTCCTGAAGCACGGTTTCGGCAACGACCTGAACGAGTGGCTCTGCGCCGCCGCCTACATCATGTCCGGCATCGACCGCGAAGGCCGGGTGGCCGGCTCAGGCAACCGGAACGTCATCCTCTGCTATCGCGGTATCAAGAGCTTCGAAAGCGAAACTCGCTTCGGTGCCGACACCGGCATGATCCCGCTCGTGCGGATGCGGTCCCACCTGCCCCTCATCGCGGACCCGAGCCACAGCGGCGGCGACCGCAAGCTCGTCGAGCGCATGACCTACGCCTTCGTCGCCGCGGGCTCCCAGGGCATCGAGTTCGACATCCACAACAACCCCGCCGAGGCGCTCTGCGACGGCAAGCAGGCCGTCCAGGAAGACGCGGGCCGCATCATCACCACTGCGCGCCGCATCCACAGCATGCTGGACGGCATCGGCATCGAAACCGGCAGCAGTGCCGCGGTCGCGGCCGGCTAAGCAACAGCTTCGCGTCAGCGTCCGCGAGTCCATGCCCGGACTAATGTCACATCCCGGGCGAAGCTTCCTTCTCTAGAGTGCTGAACGATGCGACCGGGGACGAGTGATATTGCCTTGCCCATTACGGCGGTGCGCCGGGTGCGCCCGCCGCAGCTCCCGTGGCTGTTTGCGGCCTGGATGGCGGCGTCGGCGCTGACCGCGGTTTCCGCCGGACTGGTGCTCGGCACCCTCGCGGCAACCCAGGACGGTTACGGCGCCAGCCACTGGACCGAAGCGGTCCAGGCGCATGGCCGGCTCCAGCTCTGGGGCTTCGCCGCCGTCTTCATCGTCACGCTCTCGTTCGAATTCCTCGTCCGCATGAACGGCCGCCCGATGTTCCCGGTGCGCGTGCGCGCGGGAGTGCCCGCGGGGCTTCTCGCCGGCTCGCTCCTAATGGCCGCCGCCCAGGTATGGCATGCGCAGATGGAGTTGCTCGGCCCGGCCGGCGCAGCCCTGCTCGTCGCGGCCGCGGGCGTCTTCGCCTGGCAAGTCTGCCGGGTGCGCCCGCCGCACAGCCTGAAGCTGGACCCTCAGCCGTGGTTCTTCTGGTTGTCGTCTGTCTGGCTCGCCTTCGCGGCGGTGCTGACGTTCGCGCTCTCACTGCGCTGGGAAAGCGGCGTCTCCCTCCCGGCCGAATCCCACGCCGTCGCCGAAGCCTTCCTGCGCGGGTTCGTCCTGCAAGTCATCCTTGCCGTTGCCCCCCGCGCGATGGCCGGCCACCTCGGCCTGCGCGGCCTCACCGCCCGCCAACAGGTGACCCTCCTCGTGCTCGTTAACGGCGGGACCCTGGCCTGGCTCGCCGGTCAGGACGCCGGCTTCCTTCCCGGCGTCTCGCTCCTTGTCCGCGCGGGCGACATCGCGCTCGGCGCCGCCCTGCTCGCGCTCACCTGGTGGCTCGGCGTCCTCGACGCCCACCGCCCGCGCCGCCGGCGGTACGAGTGGCTGCTGCCCGTGAGCTGGGTTGGCGCCGTTGCCTACGGTGTGGCCATGCTGGCAACCGGCCTCGTGCCCTCGCTCGACCTGACCCTCTACCAGGCCGGCGCCATCAGGCACCTGTTCCTGCTCGGCTTCATGCTCCCGCTCATGATCGGGATGGCGCACATCGTCCTCGAGCGGTTCGCGGTCGGGCGCATCCCCTCTATTAATGCGCTGACGGCGGCGTTCGTGGTCAGCATGGCCGCGTGGCCGCTCCGCGTCCTTCCCGCCCTGACCGAGTCTTCGCCCGGCGCGGTCGGGCAGGGGCTGATGGGCCTCGCCGGCCTGCTCACCATGCTGGCGCTCGGCCTCACGGCGTTCGTCTGCGCCCGGACGGCCCTCGTAGCCGCGCGGCCGCGGCCAATGACCGTCGTCGGCATGCCCGCGCAGGTCAGCCGGTAAGGCGAGCCTTCGCCGCCGACATCGTGGCCGTGCTCACGCCAACGCTTTCCAGGTAGCCGGCTGCCCCGCCGTACGTGCTCTCGATGTGCCGCAGGGTGTCCCGCATGTCCTCCGGCGGCGAGGCGAGCAGCTTGCGGCCGCGCTCCTCGCTGATGCCGCGTTCCGCCATCTTCGGCAGCCAGTCCTGCATCAGCGGTTCCAGCAGCGCCGCCGAAATCGCGTAGTCCTCCACGATCGTCTCGTCCTCCACACCAACGAGGCCCAGCATCAGCGCGGCGGCGACCCCGGTGCGGTCCTTGCCTGCGGCGCAGTGGAAGAGAACGCCGCCGTCGCTGTCAGCGATGACTTCGAACAGCGCGCGGTAGGCGTTTCGACCGGTTTCCAGCATGCGCCGGTAAACCACCGCGTATCCCGGGAACTCCTCGGAAGCCTGGCCCACCGGTGATTGGTCCTGTTCGAACACCGGCGCGAAGACGTGGCGCAATCCGACCGCGCTTGGGTCGGGCGTGACGTCCCGTTCTCGTTCAACCGTGGAGCGAAGGTCCACAATGGTCGTCACGCCGCTGTCCGCCAGCGTCCGCATGCCGTGATCGGTCAGGCGGTGCAGGCCTGCTGAGCGGACGATGGAGTTCGAGGTGGTCCGGCCGTCGCGCGTCCGGTAGCCGCCCATATGCCGGACGTTGTGGGCGACTTCGAGCCGCAGCTCGCGATTTGTGATAGTTAGTGTCATGCGAACAGTATCGCCGATTCTCGTGAACCGCGCGTTAACGAGAATCGGGACTTGGATGCCCGGACGCTTTGTGGCACGGTTGCCCCGTGATTAACCGTGACCGCCTCGTGCAGACCTTCCTCGAACTCGTCGCCATCGACTCTCCCTCGGGCGACGAAGACGCCATCGCCGCCGAACTCGAACACCGCCTCCAGGCGCTTGGCCTCGAAGCCGTCCAGGACGGCGCCGGGAACGTGATCGGCCGGCGCGAAGGCTCGGGCGAGGCGATCCTGCTGTCGGCCCACATGGACACCGTCGAGCCGGGACGTGGGATCACGCCAACCTGGGACGGCCCCGACATCATCCGCAGCGACGGGACAACCATCCTTGGCGCGGACAACAAGGCGGGTTGCGCGGTCATCCTGGAGGTCATCCAGTCGGCGATTGAAGACGGGGCTGAGACGCGGACGATCGAGGTTGCCATCAGCCGGGGCGAGGAGGTTGGGCTGGTGGGCGCGACGAACATGGACTACAGCCGGATTTCCGCAAAGGTCGCCATCGTCATCGATAGTGGCGGGCCGCCGTCCAGCATCCAAGGGCAGGCGCCTTACCACAGCACGTACGACATCGAGGTCCACGGGAAGTCGGCCCACGCCGGGCTCGAACCGGAGAAGGGCGTGCCGGCAATTTCCATCGCCGCCGAGATCATCGTGGGCCTCCCGCAGGGGCGGTGCGACAGCGAGACCACCGGGAATGTCGGCAAGGTCCAGGGCGGGCTCGTGCGCAATGCGGTGCCGGACTACACGCTCATCCAGGGTGAAATGCGCAGCATGGTCGAGGAGAAGCTCGAAACGCTGATGACCAACGCGAAAAAGCACGTTGATGAAGTGCGCGGCGCCCACCCCGAAGCGACGATCGACGCGAAGTTCGGCCAGGCCTACCCCGGCTACTCGCTCACACCGGATGACCCGGCGGTGAAGCTGCTCTTCCCGGTCCTGGAGAGGCTCGGCTACAGGCCGGACCCGCACCCGGTTGGCGGCGGCACGGACGGCAACGTGTTCCGGGGCAAGGGCATCGCCAGCGTCGTTATCGGCCGCGGCGGGTACAACCAGCATACGAAAGAGGAGTACCTGGTCATCCCCGAGATGCTCCAGTGCGCGGCCGTGGTCGAAGGGTGCGTGCGGCTGTAGATTGCCGCGCAACGGGGGCAGTGCATGGTGGAATCGAGAGTTGCTGCGGTTATCGAGCGGGCGAACACGAACCGGTCCATCTACGAGGCGTTTTGCCGATCACTTCCGCAGGACGAGTTGCAGGCGCCAGTGCCTGGCACGCCGTGGCGCGTCCAGGACTACGTGGCCCATCTCGCGTCGATCGACATCTACGTCGCGGACTGGTTCGAACACGCCGGCCGCAAGGAGCGCTTCCGCGCGGCCAACCCGGATGGGACGCCCTTCGACATCGACGTGTGGAACCAGGCGATGGTTGACGACCGGGCGGCCGCGACTTTGGAGGAGTTGCTGGCGGAGGCTGCGGTGCACCGTGAACGACTGTGGAGGGCAGTGGCGGCAATGCCGGACGACGTGCTCTGGGCCAGTTTCAACTTCCGAGGCAACGACACGAGCTACGTGCGGTACCTGGAGCTGTGGACCGCGCATGACCCCGCGCACACGGTTGACATGCTTCGCGGACTGCCACCGGGACGCCGGGAGCCGGTGGATTCCTGGCTTCGCGAGCACCGGATGTGACGGGGTGGCCTTGCCGGGCGGCCGTTCTCTGCTAGTCTGGTTACAGGTTTCCTCGTTCTTCGGTCCCCTTTAGGGCTTTTCCGTTCTCCTGGCTTCGAACGAATCGACGAACCCATTCCCATTCTGGAGGTCGTCGATGCCGTTCACCGACAAAACTCTCACCTGTTCCGATTGCGGGAACTCGTTCACGTTCACCGCGGGCGAACAGGAATTTCACCAGTCCAAGGGCTTCACCAACGAACCCCGCCGCTGCCCGAACTGCCGCGGCGCTCGTCGTGAGTCCGGCGGCGGCGGTGGTGGCGGCGGTGGCTTTGGCGCCCGCCGCGAAATGTTCAGCGCAGTCTGCGCATCCTGCGGCAAGACCGCCCAGGTCCCGTTCGAACCCCGTGGCGATCGCCCGGTCTACTGCCGGGACTGCTTCCAGCCCGCGCCCCGCTCCGGCGGGTACGGCGGCGGTGGTGGCGGTGGCTACGGCGGCGGTGGAAACCGCGGCGGTGGCGGGCGCGGCCGCTACTAAGCCCTACAACACCATCTCATCAGGCAATCGGCAGCCGTCCCGCGAGCGTAACAGCGCGGGGCGGCTGCGCCGTGCCCGTCATCGCAGGTAAAGCGGCGAATGACGGCCGATCGCCAAGCGCCGCCATGATCGCGCTCGCGGCTTCGGCGAACGTCGCCAACCGCTCCAGTTCGCCTAAGTAGAACGGGATGTTCAGGCGGCGCGAGGCCACCAGCAGGTCCAGCCCTCCGGCCGGGGCGATGGCAACCCAGGATGCCGCGAGAGCATGCTGGAACGCTTGCGGCGCCCATCCGCCGGAAACGGGGAACGCTGCCGCCGCGCGCCGCTCCAGTACCCAACGCCCCGCGAACGGTTCGGAGCCGGCAATGTCTGGCGCTGCGCCCGTCGCGCTCATGGGCTCGAATCCTCCGCCGGGTGCCGCGCGGAGAAGGACTGCGTCGTCAGCGCGGGCTATGCGCAGCGCGCCTTGCAGCAGTGCCTCGCGGGCGTTCTCCACTCCCCTGCCTGAGGCCACCGCGCCGAGGCTCGACCCCATCTGGCGAGCCGGGTCCCCGGTTACTTCGTCGAATATGCGGACGCTCACTTCCGGGTAGAAGCTCCCGATGGCTCGCCCGATGTCGTCCTGGCTCGCCGCCGCCAGCACGAGGTCATCAACGACCGTCGCTCCCTCGTGGGAAACCACGTCCAGCCGGACGATGTCCACCTGGTGTGCGGCAAGCGCTGAGCTGATCGCCGAAAGCGCTCCCGGTCGGTCGGGCATGTGGATCCGGATGGCACGCTGAGCGGGCATGTGCGCCACCTCCTGGGACCCAGTGTTGGCGGCGCGCGTTTCCAGCGGATTTCGGCCGTGTAACGAATCGGCGACCAGGCGGGCTAATGTCCGGACTTTGGCTCCGCCGCCGTCTCGCCGGTCGGGCCGGCTTCTTCGAGCTTCAGGTAGGCGTCGGCGAACTGTTCGTTCACATGCAGGACGCCATCGTTCAGCGTCGCGAACGCGTAATCCGGCGTGATCTCGGGGAGGGCATCAGCCTGCGCCTGGGTTGTGATCGTGGAACCTGCCGGCACGTACCGCTTCTCCGCGATGGTCACCCCGATCACTTTAGCGCCCGGTTCGATGACGACGTTCTTGCCAATCACCGACTTGAAGACCAACGCCTGCATGCCAACAAACGTGTGGTCGCCCACCGCTGCCGGGCCATGCACCTGGGATTGGTGCGCCAGCGAAACTCCCTTGCCAACGTAGACGGCGTACTTCTTCCCGCTCACGGTCACGAGGTTCTTCTCGATCGCTTTGCCGTCCTCCGTCGTCTCGAGTGCGTGGATGACAACGCCGTCCTGCACGTTGGAACCGTCGCCAACGACGATTGGCTGACCTTCATCCCCACGGATGCTGGCGAATGGCGCGACGAACACCTGCTTCCCGATGGTCACATCGCCGATCACCGAAGCCAGTTTGTCGACGTAGGTCTCCGCGCCGATGACCGGGTTGTTGACATCGGCGTTGAAGGTGGTCGCGACGTTGGGCCTGAGGTTGGCGGGTTCTTCGGCCTTCGCCTCGACGGCCGGACTTTCCGCGGGGGCGAACTTCGCCTGGTAGATCGTCCAGCCGGCGAGCAGCGCGACTACCACGATCAGCCCGCCGTTGATCATCTGCTGGTGAGTCCAGTCCGTGACCCGGGTGAGGTTGGGCAGTTTGGGGATGTCGAACGTGAAGTGGAGCGAAAGCCCACCTTCGGCCTTGCGCTTCACGCCGATCGGCGCATCGGCGCCGGGAAGGGCGACGATGTTATCGGGTTCGTCCGGGTGCAGGTCTTGGGCTGCTTCAGCCATGGCAGGCGCAATCCTCGTCTGGCGTTCCCCATGGGTATCGAGCGGGTGAACCAGGAGGCGCATTGGGTGGAACCCGTAAGGGTGGCTTTCACCCGGTAGAAGGGTCGGTTGACACCCCATGGGGGGTACCTATGATCCGAGGCAGAGGCCCTTCCTCCCTCGGGAGGGCGCACCGCCCGAGCGGCGGTGTCCGGGATCCGGGTCAGTGTCTGTGTGGACGCGACGCCCTCCCCTCGGCTCTCCGGCGCCGCGCCGGAAAACTAGAGGAGTGGCTTCTGTGACAACACTCGAACGGCCAAGGACAGTTGGCGAACTCAAAGCCGCCGGCTACAAAGTGCTGCCGGTGCGCGAAGAGATGCGCAAGAACCTGATTGCGAAGATCCGTGGCGGTGAAGACATCTTCCCCGGCATCTTCGGCTACGAAGAGACGGTCATCCCGCATATCGTCAACGCAATCCTCGCGGGCCAGGACATCATCTTCCTCGGCGAACGCGGCCAGGCGAAGTCCCGCATCATCCGCTCGCTTACCTCGCTGCTGGATGAGTACATCCCGTCGCTCGCCGGCACGGAGATTCTCGAAGACCCCTATGACCCGATCACCCGCGCGGGCCGGGACATCATCGCGGAAAGCGGCGACAACGCTGAGCTTTCGTGGGTCCCCCGCGAGAACCGGTACGGTGAGAAGCTCGCGACGCCCGACATCACGATCGCGGACCTCATCGGCGAAGTTGACCCCATCAAGGTGGCCGAGGGCCGTTACCTGGGTGACGAGCTCACGATTCACTACGGCCTGATCCCGCGGACCAACCGCGGCATCTTCTGTATCAACGAACTGCCGGACCTTGCGGAACGCATCCAGGTCGGCCTCCTCAACATCATGGAAGAGCGAGACGTGCAGATCCGCGGCTATCGCATCCGCCTGCCCCTCGACGTCTTCGTCGTCGCAAGTGCGAACCCGGAGGACTACACCAACCGCGGCCGCATCATCACCCCGCTCAAGGACCGCTACGGCGCCCAGATTCGCACCCACTACCCGACGCGGATCGAGCACGAGATCGGCATCATGGAAGCGGAACACCACCCGGTGCCCGGCGACTTCAAGGTCACCGTCCCCGCCTACATGAAGGAGATCATCGCGGAGATCAGCCGGCTCGCCCGGCGCAGCCCCGATGTGAACCAGCGGTCCGGCGTCAGCGTCCGCGCGAGCATCGCGAACTACGAGTCGATGCTCGCGAACGCGCTTCGCCGCGCCGTCATCACCGGCGAAGACGAAGTGGTCCCGCGCGTCAGTGACCTGCCGTACGTCATCCCGGCGCTCACGGGCAAGGTCGAATTCGAAACGGTGGAAGAAGGCCGCGAGGACCAGATCATCGACAAGCTCATCCAGGGCGCCGTGGTGGCCGTGTTCAACCGCTACTACAACCTCGGTGAGCTCGAACTGGTCGTCAACAAGTTCAAGTCTGGTGCCGCCGTGGAAGTCGGCGATATGACACCGAGCAGCGAGTACACCCGCCTCGTCGCTTCGGTCGACGGCATGAAGGAAGCTGTCGACAAAGCAGGCGCCGGGCGTTCACCGGCGGAGGTCGCGGCGGCAGCGGAATTCCTGCTCGAGGGCCTCCACCTCAACAAGCGCCTGAACAAGGACAAAGTTGGCGGCAAAGTCCAGTATCGAGGCTAGTCCGAAAGCGATGGAGTGGAGCATCTCCAGCGTCCCAGCGAGTGGCCCCCTCTTTGAGGGGGCCATCGCCGTGTATGGCGAAGCGTTCAGCCGTCCGCCCTACAGCGACCCCGACCGCGGGGCGGAGATTCGCCAGCGCATTCGCGATACCCATGCGTTCCGGCCGGGCTTCACCTTCCTGGTGGCGACCGCCGGCCCGGAGCGCGTGGTGGGCATGGCGTACGGTTACCACGGTTCGGACGGGCAGTGGTGGCACGACACCGTTGTCCGGGAGCTCCAGCAGCCTGCCGCAACCACCTGGCTTGGCGACTCGTATGAACTGGTGGAAATCGCCGTACACCCCGCCACGCAAGGGCTCGGGATCGGCGCTGAGCTGATCGATCGCCTGCTCGGCGGCCGCCACGAATCCACCTGCGTGCTGAGCACGCGCACCGACAGCGAGGCGCACCGGCTGTACCGCCGGCTGGGCTTCGAGGAGCTGGCCGAGATGGCGTTCACCCTTGGCGGCTACCCGTTCTACGTCATGGGCAAGAGGCTCCGGTGAGCGCGAGGTTGGCACACCATGGCCGATGAGTCATTCCGCTGCGTCCACTGCAAACAGCAGGTCGATTCGCTGTCATTCGGCACCACCCAGCGCAACCACTGCCCGCAATGCCTCTGGAGCCGCCACGTGGACAACTTCCCTGGCGACCGCAAGTCAGACTGCGGCGGGCCGATGGAGCCGCTTGCCGTCTTTGTTGCCCAGGGCGGCGAATGGATGCTGATCCACCGCTGCAAGACCTGCCGCCACCTTCACGAAAACCGCATCGCCGGCGACGACAGCATCATGCTGCTCCTCGCGATAGCCGCGAAGCCGCTGGCGAACCCTCCGGTGCCGCTGGAGTTCCGCTGAGTTAAGTTACGAGCCGCGACAGACATGGAGCGGTTGCCCCGGGCCCAGCGCACTCTCACTCAGGAGGCCGGGACCAGTGGCCGAGAACACGACCTTTGGGCCGGTCGAAGAGCCAGACGCGCTCAAAATGGCTCTGGCTGATCAGGCTGGTGATGAGCTCCCCAAGCTCCTGAATCTGGAGGTCATTCGGCGCGAAGCCGTCCTCGTAGTAGGCCAGCAACTCCATCGCATGCGCGGAGCTATAAGTTCTAGCGTCCAACTTTCTTCTCAGCCACTTCGAGGATTGATCAGCATAAGAACCGTAGGCGACTTGGTCGAAGGTGGGGCCGAGTTCGGAATAGGTAGGCGTCAAGTGGATGTAACGCAAACCAGGCGGGAAGTTCGGGTGTCCTGCTCGATGGAGGACTCCGTCACCGTCCGGAACGTATCGGTCGTCGAGAAGGATTTTCACGATCGTATTTGGCAGTCGTTTGCGGAGCGACGCCGAAAGATCGTCGTCGACCTGCACGCCAACGTTCCGGTCCTGATACTTGGTTTGAAAGTGCCGACGCTGTTCAGGCTCTAGTTGCGCGACCGCGCGTTGAAGCTCCACTGGAATCTCATCAAACGCAATGGCGAGATTGCGCTTGATGCTTTCGTCGACGAGCTCCACGAGCTCGAAGGCAATCCAAGTGCCGGATGTAGTGCAGCACAGGATGTCCGGCTCCGGAGGCTTCGGCTGAGAAATCGCTCCTGGGTCGAGATCGAGGCCGCAACACTCCAAGAACGATCTGAAGATCGACAATTCGCGCTGTTCTTTCGCATCATTCATGGAGGACGACCCGTTGCGCGGTCACTCAGCACCCTATAGCGCCAGCGCGGCCGGAGCCTCCAGCAGGTTCTGGATCTCCTTTATGAAGACGGCCCCTTCGGCGCCGTCGGTTACGCGGTGGTCGGCGCTGAGCGCGACCTTCATCACCTGACGGACGACGACCGCGTTGTCCTTCACCACCGGCTTCGGCATCACCGAACCCACGCCGAGAATGGCGGCTTGCGGCGGGTTGATGATGCCGATGAGCGTCTCGACGCCGTAGGCGCCGAGATTTGTGATAGTAAAGGTGCCTTCGCTGTACTCGTCGGCCTTGAGGTGGCCGGATTTCGCCCGGTTGACCAGGTCCTTGGTCTCGATGGCGATACGGCCGAGCGACTTCGACTGGCAATCCAGCACCGCCGGGGCGATCAGGCCGTCGTCGAGCGCGATCCCGATGCAGACGTTGATACGGTCGTGCATGGTCAGGCCTGTATCGTGGAATTCCGCGTTGAACCTCGGGTGCCGTTCGATGGCGATCGCACAGGCCTTCACGATGAGGTCGTTGATGCTGACGCGCTGCTCGTCGGTGGCGTTCGCGTTGATTTGCGAGCGGAACTCGAGGGCCGCGGTCATGTCGATGTCGAGCGTGAGGTAGTAGTGAGGCGCGGTGGTCTTCGATTGGGTCATGCGGCGGGCGATGGCCTGGCGCATTTTGCTGAGCCCAGCCGTGGGCGCCGGTGCGGCAATCCTTGACGTGGCGGCGGCCGGAGCTGCCGGTTCGAGCTTTGGTGCGGCGGCTACCGGCTGGGCGGAGCCGGCCGCAATCGCCGACTCGACGTCCTTGCGCAGGATGCGGCCATCCGGGCCGGTGCCCCTGACCGCGCGGTAGTCGAGTCCGGCATCGCTGGCGATCTTGCGTGCTACCGGAGAAATGCGAAGGCGACCGTCTTCCGTCGGTGCAGGCGCAACCGGCGGCGTAGGCGCGGAGACCGTCGTTGCGGCTGGCGCAGCAGCCGGGGCGGGCCCCGCGGCCTTCACCTCTGGTTCGATTTCGCGCTTCGCGGGTGTGACCGCGGGCGGCTTGCGATCGACCTCCGGAGCGGCTTCGTTCGGCTCACCGAGCAGGGCGATGACCTCGCCCACGGGCACGACTTCGCCTTCGTTCGCGACGAGCTTGAGGATGGTGCCGGATTCGAAGGCTTCGAGTTCGACGTTGGCCTTGTCCGTCTCGATTTCGGCGATCATCTCGCCTCGGCTCACGGATTCACCGACGCCTTTGAGCCACTTCACGATAGTGCCTTCGGTCATGTCGGCGCCCATCTGCGGCATGGTTACTTCGATGGCCACGAGCTACTCCTTGAACATGCGGAGGACTGCTTCGACCACATCTTCTTCCGAAGGCAGCGCGGCGAACTCCAAATTTCGATTGTAGGGCAGCGGCACGTCTTTGCAGCTGACGCGCGCGACCGGCGCATCGAGCCAGTCGAAGGCGCGCTCCATGATCTGGGCGCTCAGTTCGCCGCCGAATCCGCCGAAGAGCCAGTCATCTTCGACGATGACCGCGCGATTGGTCTTCTTGACCGACTTGATGACGGTCTCCATGTCGAGCGGGCGCAGCGTGCGAAGGTCGATGACCTCGGCGCTGATCTCTTCCTGCGCTTCGAGCATGTCGGCGGCGCGCATCGCCTGGTGGACGCTGCCGCTGTAGCCAACGATCGTGACATCGCTGCCTTCGCGCAGGACGTTGGCGACACCGAATTCGACCAGGTAGTCAGGGTCGTCCGGGACTTCGCCTTTGAGCGCGTAGTTCGCGGTGTGCTCGATGAAGATGACGGTGTTCTCATCGCGGAAGGCGCGCTTGAGCAACCCCTTCGCATCGGCGGCGTTGGATGGGCAGACGACTTTGAGGCCGGGGAAGTGCGCGTAGAGGCCTTCAAGCGAGTGGCTGTGGGTGGCCGCGAGCTGCGAGCCACCGCCGCTCGCCATGCGCACCACCATCGGCACGTTTATCTGTCCGTTGGACATGTGGTAGAGCTTGGCGGCGCTGTTCACGATCTGGTCGAGCGCGAGGAAGCTGAAATTGATGGTCATCATCTCGACCATCGGGTGGAGGCCGGCCATGGCCGCGCCGATGCCAATGCCGACCATGCCGGACTCGGCGATCGGCGTGTCCCTCACGCGTTCGTCACCGAACTCCTCCAACAGGCCCTTGGTGACGGCGTACGAGCCTCCGTAGGCGCCGATATCTTCGCCCATGAGGAAAACGCGGTCGTCGCGGATCATCTCCTCGCGGAGGGCTTCGCGAAGGGCGTCGCGCATGCGCATCTCAGCCATTGGACGGCTCCTTCGTGAGGTGGTCGTAGAGCGTGTCGAGCCCGGGTTGCGGGCTGTTCTCGCTGAACTCCACGGCGTCGTTCACCACCTGTTCGACGCGCTCGGTCATCTCGCGGAAGCGGTCCTCGTCGAGCTGTCCCGCCGCCTGCATGGTGGACTTCAGGCGTTCGATGCAGTCGCGCTTGCGATACTGTTCGACTTCGTCTTTCAAGCGGTAGAGCTCGGGGTCGGCCATGGAGTGGCCGCGGTAGCGATAGGTCATGGCTTCGACGAAGTAGGGCCCTTCGCCGGAACGCGAGTGCGCGACCGCTTCCTTCATCGCTTCGTAGACCGCGATGACGTCCATGCCGTCGACCGAGACAGCGGGCATGTTGTAGGCCTGGGCGAGCTTCGGGATATCGGTAGAGAGCGACTCCTTGAACGGCACGCCCATGCCGTACAGGTTGTTCTCGCAGAAGAAGATCGTGGGCGTCTTCCAGAGGACCGACATGTTCAGGGACTCGTGGAACTCGCCTTCGCCGACTGAGCCATCGCCGAAGACGCAGAGGGCGACCGAATCTTCCTTCTTCATCGTGGCGGCCAGCCCGAGGCCGACCGCGAGCGGCAGATGCGCCGCGACGATGGCATAGCCGCCGAGGAAGCCCTTGGTTACGTCGTAGAGGTGCATCGAACCGCCGCGGCCGCCGCTCACGCCGGTCGCTTTGCCGTAGAGCTCGGCCATCACCCGGTTCGGGTCCAGTCCGCGGGCGAGGGCGTGCCCATGGTCGCGGTAGTGCGTAACCACTTTGTCGCGCTCCGCCAGTGCCGCCATCATCCCGACGGCACAGGCTTCCTGGCCGGTGTAGAGGTGCAGGAAGCCGCGGATCTTGCCCTTTGTGTAGAGCTCCCCGCACTTCTCCTCGAAACGCCGGATCAGCATCATCTGGTAGAGGAACATCCCGAGCTGCTCTGCGCCGAGCTTCTCGGCGGCTGTGGTCTCTGTGGTCACCGGGCAGCGGCTCCTTGGGTTGGTGGCGCCCCTGCTCGGCGCCGGGCGATGTGGATCGCTTCGCCATCGACGGCGAGGGCCGCCTCCTTGATGGCTTCCGCGAGTGTCGGATGGGTGTGGACGGCGAACCCGACCTCGATCGTTGTGGCTTCGAGGAGCGCAACCATGGTTGCCTCGCCGAGCAAATCGTTGATGTCGTAGCCGACCATGTGGATCCCGAGCACCTGGCCCGTCGGCTCATCCGCGACGACTTTCACGAAGCCTTCCGTGTGCCCGACGGCGACCGATTTTCCCAGGGCTGTGAGCGGGAACCGGCCAGTCTTCACCTTGAAGCCTGCGTCCTTCGCCGCCTGCTCCGTGTAACCGATGGAGCCGACGTTGGGCTGGCAGAAAGTGGCGCGCGGCATCTGCACGTAGTCGAGCGTGGGGACCGGTTTACCGGCGATGTGCTCGGTGGCGGCTACCCCTTGCTGCATGGCGACGTGGGCGAGCATGAGCTTCCCGGTGACGTCGCCGATGGCGTAAATGCCCGGCACGTTGGTCTGCATCGTGTCGTCGATGGTGATGAAGCCGCGCTGGGTGACCACTCCCGCGCCTTCAAGGTTCAGCCCTTCCGTGTGGGGGACGAAACCCACCGCGACGAGCACGGCATCCGCTTCGAGGGAATGCTCGCCTTCTTCAGATTTGACGCGGACGGTCGCTCCGCCGTCCTTCAGGTCCAGGCCCTCGAAGCGGGTTTTCACCAGGCAGGTGATCCCGCGTTGCTCGAACGCTCGCTTGAGCGCGCGCCCCGCGTCCGGGTCTTCGAGCGGGACGAGCGTGTCCAGCAACTCGACGACGGTGACTTCGGAACCGTAGCTGCGCCAGAGGTGGGCGAACTCCACGCCGATGGGGCCGGCACCGATGATCACGGCCCGCTTCGGGATGTCGCGGCGGTCCAGGGCTTCCCGGCTGGTGAGGACGACCTTCCCGTCGGCCTTGAGGCCGGGGAGCATCCGCGTGGATGCGCCGGTGGCGATGATGATGGCCCTGGCCCGGTAGTCCTCGCCGTTGCAGCGGACCGTCCGCGTGTCTTTCAGCGAGGCCGCGCCCGTAACCGTCGTCACGCCGTTGTCGCGGAGGAGGCCTTCAACCCCGCCGACGACCTTGTCGACAACGGCGCGGGAGCGGTCGATAGCGGCGCCCAGGTCGAATTCTGCTTTTTCGACGCCACGGATGCCCCAGGTCTCAGCTTCACGGACCAGGTTCACAACGTCCGCGTTCTTGAGGAGCGCCTTACTGGGGATGCATCCCCAGTTGAGACAGAGGCCGCCAACGCGATCTTTTTCGAAGAGGACGACCGATTTGCCAAGTTGTGCCGCACGGATGGCAGCGACGTAGCCGCCTGGGCCGCCTCCGATGATCGCGACGTCATATTCAGCCATAGTCTGTTCCTAGACTACCATAGATTTCGCTTGGGTCACGGCGAAATTGCTGATAGCACCTATCGCCTCGTTCAACTCTCACGCACGAAGCCGGGGCTTGTCTATCGGGAAGCGAGAAGACCGCGGGAAGGCGCGGTTACGCCGCGAAGTATCGCAGCGGCCGCTCAGGTTTCCAGCGCTGTCGTCGGACGCCGTAACAGGTACATGGCGTGGGTCCGGAGGAAGGGGATCTTGGAAAGAGGCGCGTACATCCATGGCGCCCACCGGCCGGCCCGCCGCGCGATGGGAGGGGCCAGCGTAATCGTCCTGACCCGCATGGGTGCCCGCGGGAACCATCGCCGGATGTCCTCAGCCGAAATGGGATGGACGTTGCGGTTGCCCGGGCTCCGGCGGCGCATGTCGTAGACGATGATGAAGCCGCCCGGCCGGACGATGCGTGCCAGTTCCCGCGCGATTCCAGCGCTGACCTCTTCGTCAGGGACCGAGCTGAACAAGGTGAACGCGAACGCGAGGTCAAACGACTCGTCAGGCTCCGCGATCGCGTCAGCGCTCCCAGAGTGGACGCGGATCTCGGACGCGTGAGCCTTGCAGTAATCCACAGCCGCCGGGTCGAGGTCGATGCCGGCCATGTTTTCCGGGCGGCCGCCCCACTGGACCATCAGGCGGAGGTTGTAGCCGGTGGAGCAACCCGCTTCGAAAACGCGCGTTTCATCGAGCGAGTGGAGGCCGGCGCGGCGGAGGAAGCCAGCGAGAAAACGCTCGCGTTCCTGGACCATGAGGAGGTTGCCCGGCTGGAGGATGGATTGGTCGGCCACGCGATCAAGCACTCTATCAGGCGAGCCACTTCGAAAAAGGTGACACCGCTTGGGCTATCATCGTGGCCGGAGGGCGCACGTGACGATTGAACAGACCTACATCGACCGCAATCCCGGTTCCGCGAGGCTCTACGAGCGAGCTTCGAAGGTCCTGCCGAGCGGCGTCACCCACGACAGCCGCTTCATGCGTCCGTTTCCCCTCTACGCCGACCGCGCGTCCGGCTCGCGAAAGTGGGATGTGGACGGCCATGAGCTGATCGATTACGTCATGGGCCACGGGGCGCTCTTGCTCGGCCACAACTACCCCGTTGTGACCGAGGCTGCGCAGGCGCAGCTCCTGAAGGGCACCCACTACGGCGCCAGCCAGGAGAAAGAGATCGAATGGGCCGAAGAGGTCGTGCGCATCGTCCCCTCCGCCGAGGTCGTGCGTTTCACGAGTTCGGGCACCGAGGCGACCCTGATGGCTCTGCGGCTGGCCCGGACGTACACCGGTAAGCCGGGCGTGATTAAGTTCGACCGGCACTTCCACGGCTGGCATGACTACGTGGTTGCGAACTCCAAGTACTCTGCGGGGGCACCGGCGGGCGTTCCCCAGGCGACGCTGGACTCGGTGTCGGTGCTTGACCTCGATATGGCGCAGGTTCGCGAGACAGTCGCGCGAAGGGGCGACATTGGAGCAATCATCATCGAGTCGGCGGGAGCGTCGAGCGGGCAACTGCCCGTCCCACGAGGCTTCCTCCAGGAACTGCAGAGCTTCTGCCGCGATGAAGGCATCGTCTTCATCATGGACGAGGTGGTCACGGGCTTTCGCTGGGCGCCCGGTGGCGTCCAGGAAGTGGAAGGCGTGCGACCTGACCTTACGACCCTGGCGAAGATCCTCGCGGGCGGGTTCCCGGGCGGCGCCGTCGCCGGGAGCCGAGCCGTGATGGAGCACCTCCGTTTCCCGGACCCGGGCGCGAAGGCCGCGAAGGTTGGCCACCCCGGCACCTTTAACGCGAACCCGCTTTCCGCGGCTGCCGGCACGGCCTGCCTCCGCGAAATCGCCGATGGAAGGCACCAGAAACGCGCGAACGAACTGGCGGCTCAGCTGCGCGCCGGGATGAACGGTGTGCTCTGCGAGCTTGGCATCCCGGGCTTCGTCTACGGCCAGTCGAGCGAGTTCAAGGTGCTTGTTGCGGGTACCCAGGTGCCGGAAGCCCAGGACTACGACCCGCACGACCTCCCCTGGCAGCTCCTTTCGGAGGGGATGCCGGGGGAACGGTCGCGGCTGCTGCAGCTGGCCATGGCGAACCACGGCTCGCACCTTTTCGGCGCGGCGGGGATGACCAGCTCCGTCCACACGGACGCGGATATCGCCCAGACGGTCGAAGGCTGGCGGGAGTCATTGCGCGAGCTGCGCGTCGAGGGCGCGCTCGCGTAGCAAGGAATCGAGGAGAATGGCGAAACGATGGCCTCCGCGCTGACATTTCTCGTGGTTTTCCTCGTACCGCTGATCATCTTCTTCGTGAACTCAGGCTTTGCCGCGAAGGAGCGCCGCGGGATCGCGGCCGGCATCCCCAAGCCGAAACAGCCGAAGGCTGCGAGGCCGGCGAAAACCCCGCGTGTGCGCACGGCTCGCGTCCGTTCCCGGCGAGTGGATGACTGCGGGCGCGGGTTCACGCATTTCGCGCTGGCGTTCGTCGGGTCGCAGGAAGCCTGCAAGTACTGCCGCTACCTGGAGGAAGTTCCCTCGGAGCCACCGGGGCCGGCTGACGGCGGCGATTCAGGAGAAACGGCGGACAACGCGCCGATCCCCCTCGTGCGTCCGGCGAACGACTAACCGGCCGCACAGCCTGCGGACTATAATCGCGGCACACCCGAACCCGGAGCCTCGCATGAAATACACCCGCCTGGGCCGCACCGGCCTCCAGGTTTCCCGTCTTTGCCTTGGGACCATGACCTTCGGATTCCAGTGCGACGAGAAGACCTCGACCGCGATCATGGACAAGGCGTTCGACGCTGGCGTGACCTTCTGGGACACCGCCGACGTGTATCCCCTCGGCGCCCCCGCCGGACACCAGGGCAGGACCGAGGAGTTCGTCGGCCGTTGGCTGCAGGGCCGGCGTGACCGGGTCATCCTCGCCACCAAGTGTTTCGGCCGGACAGGCCCGAGCCGCTGGGACCAGGGGAACTCGCGCAAGCACATCCTCGATGCTGTCGACGCTTCGCTGAAGCGGCTGAACACGGAGTACATCGACCTCTACCAGCTCCACGGGCCTGACCCCGAGACGCCCATCGACGAGACGATGCGGGCGTTGGAGGACATCGTCCGCGCGGGGAAAGTGCGCTACGTGGGGTGTTCGAATTTCATGGCGTACCAGTTGGCGCGGGCGATTGGGCGGAGCGAGGCGCTTGGCATCGTGCGGTTCGATTGCGTGCAGCCCCGGTACAACATGCTCTTCCGGGAAATCGAACGGGAGCTGTTGCCGCTGTGCCGCGAGGAGGGCGTGGGCGTCATCCCCTACAACCCCATTGCCGGCGGGCTGCTGAGCGGCAAACACAACCCGGGCGCAGGCCCGGAAGAGGGCTCGCGCTTCACGCTTGGCTCGGCTGCTGAACGCTACCAGGACCGGTACTGGCACGAGGGCATGTTCGAGACGGTTGAGCAGTTGCGGCCGATCGCCCAGGAGGCAGGCATGAGCCTCCCCCAGATGGCGGTCGCGTGGGTGATGGCCAACCCGGCCATCACGGCGCCAATCATCGGGGCGAGCCGGCCCGAACAACTCGACGACACCATCAAGGCCGCCGACACGGTCATGCCCGCCGAACTCAAGCAGCGTCTCGATGACCTGACCGCGGAGTACCGGAAGGGTGACGCGGCGCGCTGATGAGTGAGCTGAAGGATCTACTGGAGATCGCCCGCCGCGCAGCGCTCGTCGCCGGCGAGGTCATCATGCCGCTCTACAACGCGGGCACCTCTGTCGAGCTCAAGTCCGACAACACGCCGGTGACGATCGCGGACAGGAACGCGGAACTTGCGATACGGGAGTTTCTTCGGCGCGAGTGCCCGTCTCACGGCGTGCTCGGCGAGGAGTTCCCGGAGACACCGGGCGACGGACGGCATCGCTGGATCCTGGACCCGATCGATGGGACCAAGTCGTTCATCCATCACGTGCCGCTCTTCGGGACGCTGATCGCGCTGGAGCGGGATGGCGTACCCGTGGTCGGCGTGATTGCCTGCCACGCGGTTGGTGAGACCGCGTCTGGCGCGACCGGCGTAGGTGCGTTCCTGAATGGTGAACCTACCCGCGTTTCGTCTGTGTCCGAACTCAGTGACGCAACGCTCTCGATGACGAGCGTGACGCGGATGCTCCAGGGTCGCGCGGACGGGCTCTCGCGTCTCGCCGCCCAATGTGGCCTCTCGCGGGCGTGGGGCGACTGCTACGGCTACTTGATGGTGGCGGCGGGCAGGGCCGAGATCATGCTCGACCCGATCATGAACCTCTGGGACGCGGCCGCCCTCTATCCCATCATCACCGAAGCCGGCGGCGGCTTCTCCCAATGGGACGGGACGCCCGGTGTGGGAGACTCAGTGGTCGCGACCAACGGGTTGGTGCACGCGCAGGCGATTGCCTTGCTCAACGGGGGGTAGACACCAGGCGGTCGTCTCGATCCACGCCAGCGATGCGATGCGTGGATGACACGAAAAAGGGTCCCCGCTGTGGGACCCTTTTTCACGTGTGCTCGGTTAGCAGCGCGGAACGATCAAGCTTTCCCGATCTTGAACATCCTGGTGCTGCAGACAGGGCATGAGCCCTCGGTTGCCGGCTTGCCGTTCTTCATTGTGATGGCCTTCGGGTTCTTCATCTCCCGCTTGACCCTGCACTTGAGGCAGTAGGCTTCCATGAATCCTCCTTCGTTGCGCCCGCGGGTCGGGCAATACGGCGAATTGTTAGAGTGTCTACGCGAATGCGCAGGTTCGCCGTGTCCTCAGGCATAATCGGAGTCTGTCCGCAGGGTGTCAATAGTAAAATCGAGTCTGTAATCGACATAACACTAGAGTTTGGCAGATTTTCCACGCTGGAAGACCTTCAGAGGCCGGATCTCTCCCAAAGTCGACACGGACGCGACAGCCGAGAACTCGCCGCCGAGATCGTAGACGCGCGAGCACTCGGATGGCCGAACGAGAGCATTTCCGGCCGCCCAGGCCCCACCGTTTGAAAGTGCGGCAGCTCCATCCGGACTGAGAATGACCGCATCCATCGACGCCACGCCTTCGTCGATAGGCAGCAGCAACTCGTCGAGGCGGCCGCCTGAGACCGCTGCCTGCAGCCCCTCGAGGGTGGTCGCGTCCTCGACGTTCAAGCTGCCAACGCGGGCCCGCCGGAGCGCCGAAAGGTGCGCGCCACACCCGAGTGCTTCACCCAGGTCGCGTGCCAGGCTCCGGACATACGTCCCGGCCGAACAATCGACTTCGATCTCCAGCAACCCCCCGGGCGCCTGGCGGGCCACGAAGCTTCGGACCGTCACCGGCCGTGGTTGCAGCTCGGGAACCTCGCCCTTGCGGGCCAGGTCATAGGCTCGCCGCCCCTCGATCTTGAGCGCGCTGAAGGCCGGTGGGCGTTGCAAGATCGGGCCACGAAACGCCTCAAGCGCGGCCTCGAGCCGCTCCGCCGAAAGCTCTGGCGCGGGGCGCGACGCGATGACTTCGCCTTCGGCATCGTCGGTGGTGGTGGCGACACCGAGGGTGACCTGACCGGTGTAGCGCTTGTCGTGCCCGGTCATGTATTCGACCAGCCGTGTCCCCTGACCGAGGCAGAGGACGAGGAGCCCCGTCGCCATGGGGTCCAACGTGCCGGTGTGGCCGATCCGGCGCTGGCGGACGATGCCGCGGACCTTCGCCACAATGTCGTGGCTCGTCCACCCGGCCGGCTTGTCGATGGCCAGGATGCCGTCGAGCCCGCTGTCAGTCCTGCGAGCGCTCACGATGTTCGGCGCTCACCTTGCGAATTAGATCGGACAGGCGCGCCCCGCGCTCAATGGACGGATCGAAGCGGAAGACCAACTCGGGCACGGCGCGCATCTTCAGGCGGTGGACGAGCTCGCGATGCATGAAGGGCGCCGCGTGCTGAAGACCCTCGAGCGCGTGTTTGCGCTCTTCATCGGTGCCCAGGTGAGACACGAAGACGGTCGCGTGGCGAAGGTCAGGCGAGACCCGGATCTCGGTGATCGTCACCATGCCTTCGCCCACGCGCGGATCCTTCACCTCACGCAGGATGAGGTCGCTGATTTCGGCGCGCAGCAATTCGTTGACGCGGGTGGTGCGGAGGGACATGGCGGCGGCCCTCCCGGGCCGGCGGCGGAAGCAACTCCCGCCGGGTTCGTTAGCTGACGCGTTCCTCGTGGAAGAACTCGATCACATCGGCTTCCTGGAACTTGTCGAAATTCGACAACACGACGCCGCATTCGTAGCCGGTTTGCACTTCCCGGACGTCATCCTGGAAGCGCTTGAGGCCCTCGCAGCGGGTCTTCGCGATCTCGTCTTTGCCGCGAATCACGCGGACGTTGGAACCGCGCCGCAACGTCCCGTCGGTGACGAAGCAGCCGGCGATGCCACCCAGGCGGCTGGACTTGAAAACCTGCCGCACTTCGGCGTGGCCGTCCACGACGCTGGTGTAGACCGGTTCGAGCATGCCCTGGAGCGCCTTATCGATGTCCTCCAGCACCTGGTAAATGATGTTGTAGGAACGGACTTCGACGCCCGAGACCTCGCTGCGCTTCTTGGCGGACGGGTCAACCTTGGTGTTGAACGCGATGATGATGCCGTTCGAAGCCTCGGCAAGCATGACGTCCGAGTCGCTCACGGGGCCGGTGGCGGAGTGAATGATCTTGATCTTCACCTCGTCGTTGCTCAGGCGTTCAAGCGAGGCCTTGAGCGCTTCGGCGCTGCCGCGCACGTCCGCTTTGAGGATGATGATCAGTTCCTTGAGCTTGCCCGCGCTGATCTCGTTGAACAGCGTGTCCAGGTTGACGTGGGCGTGGTCCTGCTGTTCCTCGGCCTCACGCTCGCGGCGGCGGCTTTCGACGATTTGCCGGGCGAGACGTTCGTCGGCCACCGCGCGGATGCGCTCGCCGGCTTCGGGAACGGTTTCGAGGCCCATGATGACCACCGGCGTCGAAGGGCCGGCAGCTTTCACCCGGCCTCCCTTGTCATCGAACATCGCCTTGATCTTGCCGCTGGTTTCGCCGACCACCACGGCGTCGCCCTGGTGAAGCGTGCCGGCCTGGACGAGGATGGTGGCGATCGGCCCACGGCTGGAGTCGAGCTCGGCCTCGATGACGACCGCGGAAGCGGCCCTGTCCGGGTTCGCCTTCAGTTCGCCGACTTCGGCAACCAGGTTGATCGACTCCAACAGGTCGTCGATGCCATCACCACGGGCGGCGGAGACCGGCACGGCAATCACGTCGCCGCCGTACTCCTCGACCACGAGGTTGTGCTCGGTGAGCTGCTGTTTCACGCGGTCCGGGTTCGCGGCCGGCACATCGATCTTGTTGATCGCGACGATGATGGGGACGCCGGCGGCGAGCGCGTGGTTGATGGCTTCGATGGTCTGCGGCATGACGCCGTCGTCCGCGGCGACGACGAGGATGGCGATGTCGGTGACCTGGGCGCCGCGCGCGCGCATTGCCGTGAACGCGGCGTGGCCGGGGGTATCGATGAACGTAATCTTCTTGCCGTCCATCTCGACCTGGTAGGCCCCGATGTGCTGGGTGATGCCGCCCGCTTCGCCCGCCGCGACCTTCGTCTTACGGATTCGGTCGAGGAGGCTCGTCTTGCCGTGGTCGACGTGCCCGAGGATGGTCACAACGGGTGGCCGCGGCTTGAGCGTTTCCGGGTCGTCGACGGTGTCTTCTTCTTCGATCGCCGCGGGAGCAATCGTCGGCTCCGGCTCGGCAATTTCCTCGGGTTCGAAGCCCAGTTCCAGCGCAACGATGGCGGCGGTGTTGTAGTCGATCGTCTGGTTCTGATTGGCCATGACGCCGTTGGTCATGAGCCGCTTGATGACCTCGATCGGAGAAGTGCCGACAAGGTCAGCCAGCTCTTTCACCGTGAGCGCCCGCGGGAGAGCGACTGCCTGGGAGGATGGTTTAGCCGTCATAAGATTTCGCTTTCTTCTACCGGCAACGTCATCCCGAAGGCGCGTAGCGCCTCGATGTCCTCGAGAGCCGGGGATACTTTAAGTGCGCTTTTAATGGTAGCGCCTTTCAGCGCTTTCACCCAACACGTCCGGATTGGGTGGAGATACGCGCCCCGACCGTTGGCCCGGCCGGTCTCGTCCACGGCCACGCGCCCCTCAGGGGTGCGCACGATGCGAATGAACGTGCGCTTGCCCTGTTCCACGCGGCACCCAATGCAGGTACGTTGCGGGGCCGGTCGAAGGCGCTGTCCGGGCGCACTCATGGCGCGGGCCTCCCTCAGTGGATGCGCCCGGAGTACTCGATGTCGTCCATGTCGTCTTCTTCCTCTTCGGAGAAGCGCGACGGGCGACGCCCTTTGCGAGCCGCCGGCTTGGCCTTTGCGGCCTCTTCTTCCTGCGCTCGCTGGCGGCCGAGGAGGTCCTCGCCGAAGCGGATGGCCGAAGGCCGGCTTTCGGACGTTACCGTCGTCGGGATCTCGTACTCTTCGTCTTCGTCCTCACCGTAGTCTTCCGACTCCCGGTCCTCACCGCGCGGCACAGCCATCCGGTCGACCACGGAGGCGAAGGAGATGTCCTCTTCCTCGGGCTCGGCGGGCTTCGTCGCCGGGGCGGCTTCGGCAGTGGTGGCGGCTGCCACGAGCGGAGTCTCCGGAAGGGCCTGCTCTTCCGCGGCCGCGGCCACTTCTTCGGCTTCCTGGATGATATCGATGTCCGGTGTTTCGCCCGGGGCGAACGGCTCGAATTCCATGACCTCGGCCGGTTCGCCGGCTTCGGCGCGGTCCTTCGCCGCCTGGCTTGCGATGTTGATCCGCCAGCCAGTCAGCTTGGCCGCCAGGCGGGCGTTCTGCCCTTCCTTGCCGATCGCCAGCGAAAGCATGCGGTCAGGCACGACGACCGACGCCAGGTGCTCGTCTTCATCGATTTCGACTTCCAGCACCTGGGCGGGGCTGAGCGCGTTGGAGACGAAGTTCGCCGCGTCCGGGTCCCACTTGATGACGTCGATCCGCTCGCCGGCGAGTTCGTTGACGATGTTCTGGATGCGGCTGCCGCGCATGCCCACGCACGCGCCGATCGGATCGATGTTGGCGTTGCGGGCATGCACCGCGACCTTGCTGCGGTGCCCGCCCTCGCGCGCGATGCTCTTGATTTCGACCGTACCGGCTTTGATCTCGGGCACTTCCATCTCGAACAGGCGGCGAAGCAGGTTGCGGTGCGCTCGGCTGACCACGATCTGTGGGCCTTTGACGGCCTTCATCACTTCGAGGACGAGCACTTTCACACGCTGGCCGGGGCGAAGATGCTCGTTGCGTACCTGCTCGGTGAACGGAAGCACGGCTTCCGTGCCCCGTCCAAGCTCGATGATCATCTGGCGCGATTCGACACGCTGCACCGTGCCAACGAGCAGTTCGCCTTCTTTGTCGATGTACTCGTCGTAGATGGCGTCGCGTTCTGCTTCGCGAAGGCGCTGAAGGACAACCTGCTTCGCGGTTTGCGCGGCGATGCGGCCGGCGTTCGGCGGGAGCTGCTCTTCGAAGTCCAGGACATCGCCCTCGCGGGCGTCCGGCTTCCATTTGCGCGCTTCAGCGATGGTCATTTCGACGTTCGGCTCTTCGACCTCTTCGACGACGACCATCTGGCGATACGCACGGATGTCCCCACCGATGGGATCGATCTTGACGTTGATATTCGGGGCGTTATCGCCTTCACGGCGGAAAGCCGAAGTCAGCGCCGCCTCGACAGCCTCGAAGACCACGTCACGTGGCAGGTTCTTCTCGGCGGCGAGGGCGCTCAGGGCCAGCAGCAGTTCGTTCTTCATAGCTCCAATAAAAAAGCGGGCCTCTCAGCCCACCTCTCGCAAGTGTTGCCGCGATGAGTATAGCACCACCGCGCAACGAGAGGAGGTTAACCGTTGTGGCCGCGGCTTTCAGTTCTGGCTACGCTTGTTCCATGGGACGCATTTACCTGGATCACGCCGCGACGACACCGCCCGACCCGCGCGTCATCGAGGCGATGCTTCCGATGTGGACGAAGTTCTGGGGCAATCCCTCTTCCATTTACCTTGAAGGTCAGGAAGCCCGCCGGGCCCTCGATTCCGCCCGCAAGGTTTGCGCCGACCTCCTCGGCGCCACGCCGAAGGAAATCGTCTTCACGGGCGGCGGGACCGAATCCGACAACGCGGCGATCCGGGGGGCCGCATTCGCTCAGCGAGAGCGGGGACGTGGCAACCACATCATCACCAGCGCGATCGAGCATCACGCGGTCCTGCACACGGTCGAGCAGCTGGAACGTGAGGGCTTCCGCGCCACGTATCTGCCCGTCGACGAGACCGGCCTCGTTGACCTGGCCGCGCTGGAAGCGGCCATCGAACCCGAAACCACCGTTGTCTCTGTGATGGCGGCGAACAATGAAGTCGGGACCATCCAGCCGATCGCCGATATCAGCCGGGTCGCGAAAGCGAGGAACTCACGTGTGGTCATCCACACCGATGCGGTGCAGGGTGCGGGGGCAATCGACATCACGCCTTCGAAGCTCGGGGTGGACCTCCTCAGCATCGCCGGGCACAAGCTCTACGGCCCGAAGGGCGTGGGCTTGCTCTACATCAAGAACCGCACGCCCTGGCAGCCGATGCTTCTCGGCGGCAGCCAGGAGAAAGAGCGACGGGCGGGCACGGAGAACGTTGCGGGGATCGTTGGCCTGGCGGCGGCGATGCAGTTGGCCTGGGACGAGTTCGAGCAGCGCAACGCGCACTCACGGCTGCTGCGCGATCGCCTGCTGTACGAGCTGCCGGAGCGGATCCCGGACACGGTGATCACCGGCCCGGTAGAGCCGGAGCGGCGACTCTCGAACAACTTCAGTTGCTGCTTCCGGAACGTGGAAGGCGAGAGCGTGCTGCTCGCGCTCGACATGGCGGACATCGCCGCCAGCAGCGGGAGCGCCTGCACCACTGGCGCCCTCGAACCCAGCCACGTCCTCACGGCCATGGGCATCGACTCCGACCTCGCCCACGCCTCCCTGCGCCTCACAGTGGGTGCGGCGACAACCTCCTCGGACATCGACCGCGTCCTCGAAACACTGCCGGCCATCGTGTCACGCCTGCGCTCCCTCGCCGGGAGTTAGGAACGCAGAGGCGCAGAGGCGCGGAGCTTCATTCACTGAGCCCGTTGACAACCCGCCGGACTCCCTGGCGGAGCGCAGAAACGTTGAAGTTGATGAGCAACCCGAGCGAGTGGCCTGTGGATTTCAAATAGGAAAGCAGTTGTTGTTCATGGAGAGGAGTTAGGCGCTCTACCGCTTTGAGCTCGACGACCAGCTTTCCGGCCACGAGCAGATCCAACCGGCTCTGGCCAACCGCATGGCCCTTGTAGCCGAGTTCAACCGCCACCTGGCTCTGAAAAGGTATTCCTCGTTCCCTTAGCTCGATGCACATCGCCTGTTCGTATGCCGATTCCAAGAATCCAGGCCCGAGGACACGGTGAACCTCGATCGCGGCGCCGATGACACTGCCGCTCAGCTCGTTCGCCTGATCCCGATCCACTCCGCGCCCTCTGCGTCTCTGCGTTTGCTGCGGCTATTCCAGGCCTTGTTGGGCGAGGAAGTCGAGGATGTCCTGGATGGTGCGGATGTTTTCGGCGTCTTCGTCGCGGATCTCGAATTCGGCGTCTTCCGCGAATTCTTCTTCGATGGCGATCGTGAGGTCCACAATGTCGAGCGAGTCGGCGCGGAGGTCGTCTACGAGGCTCGCTTCGGGTTTCACTTCGGCGGCATCGACTTTCAGTTGCCGGACAACGACTTCGCGGACGCGTTCAAAGACTGTAGCCATGGGTGGGTTGCCTCCAGCGGCGGATTCGGGGTGGTACCGGTGAAGCGAGCTTCCCATCCGGTAGGTTGAGCGCGGCCAGCGTAGGTTACGCCCGGTACTTGCGGAAGATCACGGAGCCGTTCTGGCCGCCGAAGCCGAACCCGTTCGCCGCGGCCGCGCGGACTTCCCGGTTGCGGGCCTTGAGCGGCGTGTAGTCGAGGTCGCACTCCGGGTCCGGGTTCTCCAGGTTGATTGTCGGTGGGACCACGTCATGGTGGACGGCCAGCACCGCGGTGAGCGCCCCCACCGCCCCGGCGCCGCCCAGCAGGTGGCCTACCATCGACTTCGGGGAGCTGAGCGCCAGCTTGTAGGCGTGGTCTCCGAAGGCCGCCCTGACGGCGCGCGTCTCCGAAACGTCGTTCAGTGGCGTGCCCGTGCCGTGCGCGGCGATGTAGTCCATGTCTTCCGGCCGCATGCCGGAATCCCGCAGCGCCTCGACCATGGCGTCCTGCGCGCCGGAGCCATCTTCCAGTGGCGCGGTGATGTGGAAGGCGTCGCAGCTCAGGCCGCCACCGGCGAGCTCGGCGTAGATGCGGGCCTTGCGGGCGGTCGCCCGAGCTTCGGATTCGACCACCATGACCACGGCGCCTTCGCCGAAGACGAACCCGTCCCGGTCACGGTCGAAGGGCCTGCTGGCGCGGGTTGGCTCGTCGTTGCGGCGGCTGAGCGCTTTCATGTTGGCCAGCGCGGCGATCGGCAGCGGGTGGAGCGCCGCTTCCGTCCCGCCCGCGAGGACCACATCGGCCCGGCCTGAGGCGATGAGCTGTTTTGCTTCCATGAAGGAGTACAAACCGCTCGCGCAGGCAGCAACGCTGGCGAGGGCGGGGCCGCGCAGGCCAAGGTGCATCGAGACCTGGCAGGCGCCCATGTTCGGGGCCATGATCGGGATGTAGAACGGGCTGACCCGGGCCGGGCCTCGCTCGTGGAGGACCAGTTCCTCGTCCATCGTGTCGATGGCGCCGCCCGAGCCGGTGGCGATCGCCGAGGCGGCCCGGCGGCGCTCCTCGTCCTTCAGGGTCAGCCCGGCGTCGGTGGCGGCGAGTTGCGCGGCTGCTACGGCGAACTGCGCAAAGCGCGACATGCGCCGCGCCCCCTTGGAGTCCATGTAGTTCCCGGCTTCGAAGCCTTTGACCTCGGTGGCGATGGTCACTGGCATGCCGGTGGTATCGAAGCGGGTGATTGTGCTGGCGCCGGAGACACCGTTGACGAGGTTCTCCCAGAAGTCATGGGCGGTCAGGCCGATCGGCGTGATCGCCCCCAGCCCGGTCACTACAGCTCGGGTCACAGGTTTCTCCCCAGGGTTAGTTCGCCTTCTTGAAGATGACGGCGGAGTTGTGCCCGCCAAGGCCCACCGATGTCGACATCGAGAAGTTCACCGGCATCGAGCGCGCGACATTCGGGACGTAGTCGAGGTCGCATTCCGGGTCCGGCGTCGCGTAGTTAATCGTCGGCGCGACCTTCTGGTCACGGATCGCCATGACGCAGGCGAGCGCCTCCACTGACCCGCTCGCTCCCATGCAGTGGCCGGTGATCGGCTTCACGGAGGAGATGGCTGCCTTATACGCGGCGGCGCCCATGACCTCCTTGAAGACCATCGTCTCGACCCTGTCGTTGGCTGGCGTGGCACTGCCGTGCGGATTGATGTAGTTGATCTCGGAGGGGTCGATCCCGGCCTTGCGGATGGCGGCGTTGACCGCGCGCTTGAGCCCGCGACCGGTCTCGTGAAGCGCGATCATGTCATAGGCGTCGTTCGAAGAGCCGTAGCCGACCACCTCGCAGTAGATCTTCGCCCCGCGCCCCTTCGCCTGGTCGTAGTCTTCGAGGATCATGGAGCAAGCGCCTTCGCCGGCGATGAACCCATCGCGGTTCAGGTCGAACGGCTTCAATGCCTTCGTTGGGTGTTCGTTGTCTCCAGCCAGCGCTCGCATGGAGCACCAGGTGGCGTGGTACAGCGGGAGCAGCACCGCCTCGGCGCTGCCGGCGATGACCGTGTCAGCGTCGCCTCGGCGAATAGTCTCGAACGCTTCGCCGATGGAAGTCGCGCCGGTGGCGCAGGCGCTGACCGGAGCGAAGTTCGGGCCGCGCGCACCGGTGTGTATGGCGATGTGGCCGCTGGCCGCATCCGGAATGAAATTCGCGACCAGGAATGGCGTGACCCGCCGCGGACCTTTCGTGTCCAGGATGTCCTGGTACTCGAGGATCATGTCCGTTCCACCGGCACCCGAGCCAAAGATCACGCCAACCATGTCGGCGTTGTCTTCGGTGATCTGGAAGCCGCTGTCGGCCAGGGCGTCAATCGCGGCGCCAACGCCGAAGGTCACGCTGCGGTTCATGTAGCGCTGCTGCTTCGCGTCCACGCGGTCGCCCAGCTCGAAGCCTTTGACTTCCGCCTGGATGCGCACTGGATAGGGCTCGGGGTCGAACAGGCTGATTGGGCCGATGCCGCTGCGGCCGTCCAGCATCGCTTGCCAGGTCTCTTCCGCCGTATGCCCCACAGCGGTGACCGCGCCAACTCCGGTAACCACGACTCGGCGGCTCATTGGGCCGCCGCCTCGACGAGGTGCCAGCGGTCGCTCAGCATCCCGTCGTAGTCATCGCTGATGGCGATGCTATTCACGTTGTAGTCGATGCGGCGCACGAGCTTGGTGAGCACGTTTCCCGGGCCGACTTCGAGGAACATGTCGGCCCCGTGGTCGCGCATCGACTCGATCGTTTTCTGCCAGCGGACGCCGTGCGTGAGCTGTTCACGCAGTTCGCTGCCGACTTCGGCGCCGGTTTCGAGCAAGTCGGCGTTCACGTTTCCAACGAGCGGGTGTTGCGGGTCTTTGATGTGCATCTTCTGGAGGAGCGCGCTCATCCCGTCGCTCGCTTTGGCCATGAGGGGAGAGTGCGAGCCTATGCTGATCGGGAGGCGCACAACGCGGCGGGCCTTCGCCTTTTCAGCCAGGTCCATCGCGACCTTGAGCGGCTTGAGGTACCCCGAGATAACGCTCTGACCGTCGCAATTCGCATTCGCGAGGCCGACGTAACCTTCCGCGGATGCTTCAGCGCAGATTTCGAGCACCTTCTCCTCGGGCAACCCGAGAATCGAGGCCATGCCGCCGGGGTTTTCCGTGCCGGCGATGTCCATCAGCCTGCCGCGTTCGGCGACGAGCTGCAGTCCTTCGTCGAAGGAGAGACTCTCGGCTGCAACGGCGGCCGTGAACTCGCCCATCGAATGGCCCGCGAAGAGGAACGGCTCGAGTTTGCGGTCGAGCGCGGCCCAGCGCTCTTTGAGCGCTTCCAGCCATGCGACAGACGTGACGAATGAGGCTGGCTGCTGGTTGGCGGTTGATTCGAGTTCGTCCGCCGGGCCTTCCCAGCAGAGTCTCGAAAGATTGCGGTCGAGCACGTCATCGGCTCGCTTGAAAACATCGCGGGCGGCCTTCGAAACCTGGGCAAGCCGGTGTCCCATGCCAACGTGCTGCGATCCCTGGCCGGGGAAGATGAGTGCGAGCCGTACCCACGGCTTCACTTCCTGGTCCATAACGAACCGCTGCCCTCCAGAGGGCGCGTGGGGAGCGCCCGTCTGCGAGCGATGGTAGCAGTCTCCGGGGAGTGGGGCGAAGGTTTGGCTGAAGCGAACAACCCTCGCCGGAGCATCCGCGCCGCGCTACGCTTGCTTTGTGAAAGTCCTTGCAATTGAGTCGTCCTGCGACGAGACCGCGGCGGCTGTTGTGGAAGACGGCCGGGCGCCGCGCTCCTCGGTTGTCGCTTCGCAGGTGGACCTGCACGCGAAGTACGGCGGGGTCGTACCGGAGGTGGCCAGCCGGCAGCACCTGCGCAACATCGTCCCCGTGGTACGCGAGGCGCTGGAATCCGCCGGCGTCACGCTGGACGACATCGACGCGGTAGCAGGGACGAAGGGGCCCGGGCTGGCGGGGTCTCTCCTCGTCGGTTACAACGCGGCCAAGGCAATCGCCTTCGGACGCGATCTTCCGTTCATCGGGATCAACCATCTCGAAGGGCACATCTACGCGAACTGGTTGGTTGAGGGCCCAGAGCCCGAGTTTCCCGCGCTCTGCCTCGTGGTTTCGGGCGGCCATACCGACCTGGTCTTCATGCGCAGCCACGGCGAGTATCAGCGCCTTGGCGGCACCCGCGACGACGCCGCGGGCGAGGCCTTTGACAAGGTGGGCCGGCTGCTTGGCCTTCCCTTCCCGGGCGGGCCCTATGTCGCCAAAGCAGCCCTCGAAGGCGGTCCGAGCGCGGTGTCACTCCCGCGTGCCTGGATGCACGGCACCTACGACTTCAGTTTCAGCGGCCTCAAGACAGCCGCACTCCACGCCGTCCGCGAAGAGAAGCACACGAAGGAGAACCTCGCCTGGGAGTTCCAGGAAGCGGTCGTCGATGTTCTCGCCGGCAAGACGTCCCGGCTCGCTCGCGAACTCGGGGCACGGAACGTGCTTGTCGCGGGTGGGGTGGCAGCGAACCAGCGCCTGCGCGATGAGCTGCACCGCCGCTGCCCGGTGCCAGTGCGCATCCCTCCGCCGAAGTTCTGCACGGACAACGCCGCCATGATCGGGGCGGTCGCCGGCTTCCGCCTGGACCTGGGCGAACGAAGCCCCTGGGATGAGGACATCTTCACCACGAACAACTGGGCGCGGGTTTAGATCCCCGCGGCCTCCGCGAAGCGCCGTAATTCGCCGGGGATGTCCGGCCCGGCCGGCTGGTAGGCGATTTCGGTTATCCCCGCTGCTTCCAGCCTGGCCAGTTGCTGCCGCCACTCAGCCCTCGTGCGGGCGAGGCCGAACTGGCGCAGCAATGGGCCATTCACCACCTTCGCATCACGCTCTGTGAGGGCGATGAGGTGCCGGTCGTGCACAGCGAGGCGCCGTTCGGCGGGCGGCAAAGATTCGATTTCCGCGATCCACTCGGGCCCTCCCGGGAATCGCGAGAAGTCGGCGCCGCGCTCCCACATCGCGTGGAGCGCCACGCCGGCGCCGTGGCCCGCGGCAGCCAGGGCGCGCTCAGAACCAGCGTCTTCGTCATCCCCGAGCACGGTGCCGAAGGCGAGCTGGACGCACATCGAGCCAGCCGGCACTGGTCCCGGTGGCATCCCGGAGACGAATATCCCGCCGGCCAGTTCCGCGGCCGCGGCGGCGCCCTTCGGCCCGCCAACGCCAAGGATCATCGGCACCTCGATTGGGCGCGCCGGCCCGAATCCCTCGGGATGCATCATCTGGATCAGCCCGCCCTCCCACTCGACCGCTTCGCCGCGCAAGAGTGCCTGGAGGGTCTCGACGTAGTGGCGTACGAACTTCCAGGAGAGTGGCTTCTGGCCCATTGTCATCCGCCCGGTGAACCCGGAGCCGATGGCGACCGCCAGCCGGCCGGGCGCAAGCTCGCTCAGCATACCGATGGCGGCGGCGTTGACCATCGGGTGGCGAAGGCTCGGGATGAGCACGCCCGGACCCAGACCGATACGGCTGGTGCGTATCGCGGACAGGGCCAGGGAGGCCCACACGTCGGGGTACAGCGCGGGTGAGTCGTACAGCCACGCGCGGTGGTACCCAAGCTGTTCGGCTGCCACGACGTGGTCCGGGGTGGTCATTGAGGTCGCGAAGGCACAGGAGATTCGAATCACGCGCGGCATTCTGGGGTGCCGCAAGCCCGGCGACAATCGCGGCCTGGGATGCGAACATTTCGCGGTGCCCCGCCAACGCCCCAAACCCAACTCCACCCCGGGCGACCTCGCGTTCGGCATCAACGCATGCGCGATGGCGATGCAGGCGGGGTACGCGAAGTCACTGCTGTATTTCGGTGACACCAGGAACGAGCGCGTCCTGGAACTCGTCGCCCGGGCGGAAGCTGACGGCATCCCCGTGCAGTCGGTCGACACCTTCCGGCTCGATCAGCTCACGGGTGACGGCGTGCACCAGGGCGTGCTGGTCCGGCTCCGGGACATCGAGACGGTGGACCTTCGGCAGGTGGTGCGGAGCGCCGGCGAGGCGTCGCTGATCCTCGTCCTCGATGGCGTGACCGACCCCCAGAACCTGGGAGCCGTGCTTCGGACCGCGGTCGCGGTTGGGGTGTCCGCTATCGTGCTCCCCTTACGGCGAGGGGCGCAGTTGACCCCGGGCGTGCATCGGGCCAGCGCGGGGCTGAGCTTCGTCGCCCCGGTTGCCGCGCCACAGAACTTGGCGATGGCACTGCGGACGCTGAAGGAAGCCAACTACTGGGTGGTTGCGGCGGACGCCGGCGAAGGCGCCCAGCCGGCGACAGCGTTCGACTGGCCGGCGAAGACCGCGCTTGTCATGGGAAGCGAGGGCGAAGGCGTCAGCCACCTCCTCCTGCAGGAGAGCGACTTTCGCGTGGCGTTGCCAATGGACCCGCGGGTTGAGTCGCTCAACGTAGGAGTCGCCACGGGCGCGCTTGCCTACCTCTGGCGGCGCCAGTGGCCGGGTCAGCCTCGCCAGGGCTGACCCACCGTCCCGTGGGCGCCCGCTGCCGGACCGCCAGTCCGCTTGCTCTCCGTGCGTCGCGCCCGCCGCAGCCCGTCCAGGTCGCCCTCAAGGCGGGCGATCTGGCGCTGGAAGTCCAACGTCCGATCTTTGCCGATACGTCGATCCTGCCGGACCCAGAGGTCGCGCACTTCCCGCACGAGCGAGAGCTCAGCCTCGATCTCACGGGACTGCGTTGCGAAATCTCGCGGGGAAAGGGGCTGCCGCTGCGTTGAACGCGTCATCGCCACCTCGTTGCGATCGAGCTTGCCGGACGAGGCCTTGCAGCGGCATAACGCAAGTCACGCTGCGCGTCGCAGTGTGAAGTAGGCGTCCCGCGTCGTGCGGAGCATGGCCCCCGGGAGAGGTTGTTGGCCCGCCGGACTGCGGATGGCTGCCCGTCTGGCCGTCACCGCGGGCCCGGGGGCGGATACCATGAACGCATGGCTGCCCCCGCGATCGAAACCATCGGGCTCACGCGCGTGTTCGAAACGCACACCGCCCTGGACCACCTGGACCTGCGCATCGAGCGAGGTGAGATATTCGGCTTCCTCGGGCCGAATGGCGCAGGCAAGAGCACGACCATCCGGCTGCTGCTGGACCTCGTCCGGCCCACGAGCGGTCGGGCGTCTCTCCTCGGGTTCGATTGCCAGCGGGACACCGTGGAAGTGCGAAGGCGCACCGGCTACTTGCCCGGCGAACTGCGACTCTACCCCGGCCTCACCGGCCATCAGACCGTTGCGTTCTTCGCCGGACTGCGCGACGGCAAGGTCGATATGACCCGTGTTCGCGGCATCGCCAACGAGCTGGAGCTCGACCTCGGCAAGAAGGCCGCGAACCTCTCGAAGGGCAACCGGCAGAAGCTGGGCGTGCTGATCGCGCTCATCGGTGCGCCCGAAGTGCTGCTCCTTGATGAGCCAACATCTGGACTTGATCCGCTGGTGCAGCGCGTGGTCTGGGATCTCCTGCGGCGCGAAGCGGCGCGTGGCGCCACGGTCTTCTTCTCCTCCCACGTCATGAGCGAAGTCGAGGTTACCTGCGAGCGTGTGGGCGTCCTTCGTGAGGGACGGCTGGTGGCCGTCGAGCCAGTGGCCACGCTCAAGGCCCGCTCGCGGCGCCATGTGGAGGTGAGCTTCGCTTCCGCCGCGCCCCCGCGTGAGGTGTTCGAGCGGGCGGGGCTCCGTGAAGTCCGCCGGGAAGCATCCACGCTCGAATTCGAACTGCAGGGCGAAGTTGACCCGCTCCTCAAGGCGCTGGCCCCGTATCACGTGATCGACCTGCGCACCGAACAGGCCACGCTCGACGAGATCCTGGTGCGGTTCTACGAAAAGGAGGCTGTCCGGTGAGCCAGTTCGTCCTCGCGCGCAAGGCATTCCGCGATTCCAGGGTCACGGCCATCGGTGGCGGCCTGCTCAGCTTCGGGCTCGCGCTGATGTACGTGCTGCTCTATCCGTCCATCCGTTCCTCGTTCGAGAACACCGAGTTGCCGGAGTACATGCAGAACTTCGCCGGGGCGGCCGGGTCATATGCGACGCCCGCCGGCTACATGGCCACCGAGTTCTTCACCGCGGTGCCAATCACGCTCGTCATCTTCGCGGTGGTGGCCGGCACTGCCGCCACGGCCGGCGAGGAGTCCGCGGGGACGCTGGAACTGTTGCTCTCG
Source organism: Dehalococcoidia bacterium (assembly GCA_046328215.1). Lineage (GTDB taxonomy): Bacteria > Chloroflexota > Dehalococcoidia > Tepidiformales > Tepidiformaceae > Amarobacter. The sequence goes on from JAXLXA010000002.1 coordinate 289,490, forward strand.
CACCCCATCCGTCGCCGCAGGGTGATCCTTGAGAAAGCCCTCGGTATTGCCGGGGCCATCAGCGTCGCGATGCTCGCTGGATATCCCGGGATCCTGCTCGGCCAGCTCTTCGTGGACATGGATCTCAGTCCGGTCCGTACGCTCGCGGCGATGGTGTGCACACTGCCCCTGCTCTTCTTGTTCGCAGCGCTCGGCATGTTGCTCGGCGCGGCCCTGCCCACGCGTGCAATGGCGGTAGCGGTCTGTACAGCCGGCGCCGTGGGCGCCTACGTGGTCTTCACGCTCGGCTTGATGGTGGATTCGCTTACCGAGCTTCGAAAGCTCACCCCGTTCTACTGGTCCGATGCCTCCAAGCCGTTGGTGGGCGACTACGAGCTGTGGCGCGCCGGACTCCTCCTAGCCGTGTCGGTGGGACTGGTGTTGCTGGCGATGGTTGCGTTGGAACGGCGCGACATCACCGGTGGCCGCGAAGGCGGGTGGCGAAGCTGGCTGCGCCGCCCGCACGGAAACCGCGGAGAGGTGGCAACGCCCGCGGAGCGCAGTGCCTGAGCGTTAGATGAGGCTGGCAGGGTCCACGTCGACGTGCCAGTTCTCGCCGAGACGGATGCCATCGAGCAACCTTGATGGCGCCCGCCCGCGCATCAGCAACTGGTACCGGTACTCGCCCCGGATGCGCGGGATATAGGCGGGAGTGGGGCCCAGGATGTCTGGTTCGGCCCGGCCGGCCGTGTCGCGCGCGAGTCGTAATTCGGTGGCAACCCGCGATGCCTCCTCGAGGGCGTGTTCCTGCTTGCCGTGCCGGTAGGTAAGGCGTACCAGCCGGTTGAACGGCGGGTACCCGGCCCGCCGGCGGTGCGCTATCTCCTCCTCGTAGAACGGCCGGAACTGGTGGGTCGCCGCGGCGACGATAGGCGCTGCCTCCGGCTCGTACGTCTGGATGTACACCCAGCCCGGCTTTTCGCGCCGCCCGGCGCGCCCCGCCACCTGTGAAAGAAGCTGGAACGTGCGCTCCTGGGCGTGGTAATCCGGCAGGCTCAACCCGACATCCGCGTCCACCACACCAACGACGGTCATTTCTGGCAGGTCGAGGCCCTTCGCCAGCATTTGCGTCCCCACAAGGATGTCGATTTCGTGCGCTTCCAGCGCCTGCACCATCCGTTCGTGACTGCCCTTCTGGCGGGAAACGTCGCTGTCCCAGCGGGCCACGCGGGCGTGCTGGAAGTACGCCTTCGCCTCTTGCTCAATGCGCTGGGTGCCGACGCCGAACGGGCGGTAACGCGGGCCATCGCACTTCGGGCAGCGTTCCTCCAGCCGACGCGATCGCCCGCAGTGGTGGCAGGTCAGCATCTGGTGGAGCGGGCTCTGGACATCCAGGCTCATCGCCACCGCGCACGACGGGCACAGCGGCAAATAGCCGCAGTCGCGGCAAAGCAGGAAGCGCGCGGACCCGCGCCGGTTCACAAACAGGATGGTTTGCTCTCCGGCGCCAAGCGCGGCGTGGATCGCCCGCCGCAACGGGCGTGAGAACACGCTACGGTTCCCTCCCCGCAGCTCTTCGCGCATGTCCACGATTTCAACGTTCGGCAGCCGCCCCTCGCCGATGCCTCCGCCCGCCAGGGGCGCCAGGCGCTGGCCCAGCTCCACGCGCTGGATCGAACCCAGCTCACTGCGGTGGTAGGTGACGATGTCCGGGGTGGCGCTGCCCAGGATGAGCCGCGCCCCCGTAAGCGCGCAGAGCCGTTCCGCCGCCTCCCGCGCGTGGTAGCGAGGTTGCGGGTCGACCTGTTTGTAGCTCCACTCGTGCTCCTCGTCGAGGACCACGAGGCCGAGGTCTTTGACGGGCGCGAAGACTGCGCTACGCGATCCGACGACGAGCCGGGCGTCGCCTCGCTGGATGCGGAACCACTGGTCGAACAACTCCCCCTGGGAGAGCTGCGAGTGCAACACCGTGAGCGTTCCACCGAAACGCTCGCCGTAGCGGCGGATGGCCTGCGGCGTCAGCGCGATCTCCGGAACGAGCACGATCGCGCCGCGCCCTTCCTCCAGCGTCCGCCGGACGACTTCGAGGTAGACCTCCGTCTTCCCTGAACCGGTGACGCCGTGGATCAACGTCGTGCCGGGGTTGGCCCAACAGGCGTCGGCCGCGGCCTGTTGATCGTCGCTGAGTTGGGCCGGTGGTTTCTGGACGAACCGGTAGTCCGCCAACGGGTCGCGCTCGACGCGTTGTTCAAATTGACGAAGCATGCCCGCCGCTTCGAGCCGCGCGAGGTGTGGCGGGTTCGCCCCAAGCTCCCGGACCTCCGTCAGGGTCACATCCGGGTGAAGGAGCAGGTGCTGGAGGACGCGCGCCTCCACGGATTTCGGGTTCAGTCCGAGCAGGGCGGCGGCATGTGCCCGCGCCGCGTCCGGCTCGGCCGAAAGCCCAACGCGGCGCTCGAACCTCGGCCGCCCGCTCGGGCGCGCGAGCCCCTGCGCGACCGTCAGTTGCCCGTCCCGCTGCATGCGCTCAAGCAACGTGAGGCTGACCGGGCCGACGTGCTCGCGCATCTCTTCCAGCGAAACCCGTCCGTGCCCCGCGATGTACTGGAGGATGCGCTGGTCCTTGGGATAGATAGGTAACAGGGCGGGGACATCAACCGGCGAAACCATCGTGACCGGCTTCTGTCCGTAACCGGACGGTAGGCAGCAGGCGATGCAGTCCCAGAGCGGCGCGAAGTACTCCTCCGCCAGCCAGCGCGCGAGCGCGATGTGCGCAGCGTCCAGGACGGGATCCGGGTCGGCTATGGCTGCGACGGGTCGGACCGCCTGCAACGTGGTCGAGTCCGTGGTGGCGACGACGATGCCCTGAAGGATGCGCGGCCCGAAGGGCACGAACACGGCATGTCCTGGTTCGAGCGAGTGACCATCGGGCACGCTGTAGGTGAACGGCGTGCGGGCCGGCTGTTGCGTGTTGACCGCAACCTCCACCAGTGCCGCGCCGGGGCGCGGGACTTCCGCGGGGTCGTTCGTGTCGAGGAGTGGAAGGGTCACGCGGTGATCATCGAATCCGGGTGGCAAGCTTGTCGATGGCCAGGGCCTACTGACCCCCGGCGGCTTCAGCGAACTCACCGCTGCGGCTGAGCGCCTGCTCGGACGTCTCAACCCCGCGCGTGAGGACCATGAACACGGCCGTGCCGATGAGCATCATCACGCCGCCGAACGCGAAGCCCGCCGCGAGGCCTTCCGCTTCGACAATAAAGCCTGAAACGACGGAGCCGATGATGATCCCGAGCCCGCCGGCTGATGAACCGATGCCAGAGACCGTGGCCATGCCGACTCTTCGGCCGGCTACGACTCGGATGGCGCCTGACGCCGTCTGCGAAATCGCGCCCGTGGCCCCGGACGCGAGCAAGACGAGGATCATGAGCCAGTAGAAGGGCACAACTCCGATGCTCGCCAGGAGCATCGCGTTCAGGGTCAAGCCCACGGCGACCAGCAGCCGCCGGTCGTAGCGGTCGGCCAGGCGGCCAAATAGCGGCTGGGCAAGCCCGCCCGTGATGTCCTGGGTGGCGAAGGCGACGCCGACCATGAACGGCGCGACACCGAGGTCGTCCTCCAGCCGCACGGCCAGGAACGCGAACGTCGAACCGAACGCCAGCTGCAGGAACCCCTGTTGCGCGGTCACCGCCAGCACCAGACGGTCGCGCAGGGCCGTGGCGAACGGCGTTGTCTGTTGGATAGCGCCGGCAGTCACGGCGCGGGCGCGCTTCGCAACTTCCGCGGGGCTGTGGCGGGGGAGCCACCAGAGCAGGATCGTGGCGCTCAGGGCCATCATCAACGCCATCGCGACGAACACCGAGCGAAACCCGATGAACTCGCGCAGGGCGCCTGCCAGCAACGGGCCGGTGCCGAAGCCCACAATGTCCGCGGTCGCGAAGACGCCGAGCCAGCGGCCTTCCTGGCCTTTCGGCGTCATGTCACCGATGTACGCGTACGACACCGAAAAGATGAGGCTGGTGCCGAGACCGCTGAACATCCGGAAGGCGATCACCTGGTAGAACGTCTGCGCCGTGAGGTACCCGAGCGCCGCGATGAAGTAGACGCAGAGGCCCGTGATGATGAACGGCTTCCGGCCGTAACGGTCCGAAAGACGGCCCACAAACGGGCTGATGAGCGCCTGTGCGAAGGCGAAGGCAGAGAAGGTCAGCCCCAGCCAGGCGCCAGAAGCTCCCAGCTCTTCGGCGTAGACCGGCAGGAGGGGCGAGACCATCGAGATGCCCATCGTCGCCACGAAGACGGCGACGTAGAGGGCGATGAAGGGGCGAGAGCGCACCACTCCACCCTACCGGGGCCGCTTGAAAGGCTAAAGCCAAAGGGTGAAAGTGGGATAACGCTTCGAGGAAGACGGTAATTCGGGATGGAAGACTTTCTCTGGGGACTGTGGAACGGCATCTCGGCGTGGCCGCTGCTGGTGGTCCACATTTTCGACGCCTGGGAGCGGTACCCCGTCTACAACACCGGCCGCGACGGCGGCTGGTACCAGTTCGGGTTCCTGCTTGGCGCGGGCTCGCCGTTCCTCGGCATGCTGGGCGGGCGGAAGTCGCGGCGGGATTAGACCGCTCAGGACTCCGGGCCCGTCTCTGACCGATTCCTTCCCTGCGCTTCGCCCATGGCTCCCCTGTTGGGCTAGACTCGGGGAACAGTCCTTTGTCCGGCAGGCCGCATGAAGATCTTCGATATCCACGTCCACTTCCCGCGAAACTGGGAAAACCCGGACGAAGACCCCGCTCCCATGCTCGACCGCCTCGTGGAGCGGCTCAATTCGGCCGGTGTAACCAAGGCGTGCTTGCTCACGGGCGGCCGTTTTGGCCCTTCGTACGAGCGCGGCATGGAGCTTGCCGAAAAGTACCGCGAGCTCTTCATTCCAGTCGCGGTGGTTGACCCGGAGGAGATCGACGGCGAGGCGGTGCAGCGCCTGTACGAAATGGGCTATCGGGGCCTCAAGCTCATCGGCGTCCAGCGGCCGTACGACGAACCGGACTACCTGCCCACGTACGCGAAGGCCCAGGACCTGAACATGCCCGTCCTGTACCACATGGGGGTCATCGGCGGCGGGCTGGACTATTCGATCACGCACCCACGCCGAGATGCGGCCGCAGCACAGGCCTACCAGCGGATGATGGCGATGCAGGACCGGACGCCGCCGCGCAACGCCACAGCCATCCGCATGTCGCCGTTGCACCTGGATTCGATTGCGAACCGGTTCCCCAAACTCAAGATCATCGGCGCGCACCTCGGCAACCAGGGCAACTATGACTACGCCACCTCGGTCGCCCGCTGGCGGCACAACGTGTACTTCGACATGAGCGGTGGTGAAACCATCGAGCGGCACATGGTGGACCGGAAGCTGCTCGCTGCGAACAGCCAGGGCGAATTCGGCCACGAGAAGCTGATCTTCGGGAGCGACTGCGGGATGGACGAAATCCGGGAGCACATTGACCGCTTCGAGGTCATCTATGACCAGCTTGGCCTGACCGAGGACGAGCGCGAGCGCCTGTGGTGGCGCAACGGCGCGGAGCTCTACGGGCTCGAAACGCCTTCGTTCGCGCAGGAGTGACCACGGCCACCGCACCGTTCGGTCGAAGCCCTTCCGCGGCGAACATAACGGCGCGGACCGTGCTGCTGGGGGGCATGGCCGCCCTGGGGCTCGGTGCGTACGTGTCGATCCGCCCGGAGCAACCGTGGATCCTGGTGCTGACCACCGTCCTCGCCGCCCTTGGCACGGACGGCCTGGTGAAGGCCCATCCTCACTGGCTGAACCTTCGGCCGCTGGACTCGGCGGTGTACACCTTCCTGCCGGCGCTCTTCGTCCTCGGGAGCGGCCTCTTCATTGACCACGCCATCGACGGATACGCGCGCCAGCCCGCAGCCATCGCCGCGGGTGTGGCAGCCGGGCTCGTCGCGTTCGGCGAATTCCAGACTGTCGATTTCGATGGCCGGTTGTTCGGTCCTTTCCGGCTGTTCATGGCCGTCGTCACCTACGTCACGGCCTTCGCCTTCTTCACCGTGATTTACAGCCGTGACTTCGACCTCCCGTTCGCGGGCCTGTTCATCGCCTCGGTCAGCGCGTTGCTGGCGATGGAACTGTTCCGCGAGAGCCGCCTCCTGGGCCTGAGCAGCCTGCTCGTCAGCCTCGCCATCGGCGTCACCCTGGGCGAATTCCGGCTCGCGCTCTATTTCTATCCACTGGATGGGCTACTGGCCGGGGCACTGCTCCTGATCGGTTTTTACCTGGCCACCGGCGTGGTGCACCACATCCTCGACCGGGACCTCGACATCGCGACTGCGGCGGAGTACGTCGTCGTGACGCTCGGCGCCTCGGCTGCCGTCGTCATCGCCAGGGTAGTCAGCGGGTAAGCAGAAGGCCCTCCCAATCGGGGAGGGCCTTCGCGGTCTCAGTTGCTGCGCCTGCTCAGGCGGCGGTGTTGAGCTTGCGGATGTCGCGGGCCGGCTCTTCGCCGGCGGGCGCCAGGCGCGTCGCGCCGTGGCGGCTGACGTGCCGCTCGATCCACTGCCGCTCGATGTCCGGCGCGCCCGTGAAGCGGGCATCGCAGCGAGGACATGCGGTCATGTGATTCCTCTTTCTAACTTTCTCGTTTGTAGTATCGGCAGGTTTGATGAACAGACCGATAAGGATTTCCCTACGGCGGATTGCGCACTTCCTGCAATTCGTTGCCTGCAGCCTACCGCCCTCTGTTTGCAGGCTTGTTACGGACCCCTGGCATGACGGCCGTCTCACGAAGACGCCCGGCGGTGCGCGGTTGCGTCACCGGCGCGCGTGGCTCACCGTTCCACGGCGATGAGCACCGTCACGATCTGCTCCTGGAACGTCAATGGCCTGCGCGCCACCATCAAAGCCGGCTACCTCGGCGATTGGCTGGCGACATCCCGGCCCGACATCGTCGGGTTCCAGGAAGTAAAGGCCATTCCGGATCAAGTGCCCGATGAGCCCTGGACGGCTCTCGGCTATCGCAGCTGGTGGCACCCGGCCCAGCGGGCGGGGTACAGCGGCGCGATCTTGCTTTCGAAACAGGAACCGCTCGAAGTCCGCATCGGCCTGGGTCTCGAACAATTCGATTCCGAAGGACGCGTCATCCAGGCCGACTACCCAGAGTTTACCGTACTCACCGCCTATTTCCCAAATGCGGGCCGTGGCGTGGAGCGAATGCAATACAAACTGGACTTCTATAGCGCGTTCCTGGAGCACGTGAACGGCCTTCGGGGCCAGGGCAAGAACGTGATCTTCATGGGCGATTTCAACGTTGCCCACCACGAGATCGACGTGGCCCGGCCAGACGAAGCGCTGAAGGGCACCGGCTTCCTGCCTGAAGAGCGGGCGTGGATCGACCGCATCCTTGCTGACGGCTACACGGACACCTTTCGTCACTTCCACCCGGACCAGGGCGAGCAATACAGTTACTGGGATGCCTGGCGTGAGCGCCGCGCGCGCAACATTGGCTGGCGCATCGATTACGTGATGGTGAGCGAGCAGGTGCTGCCGAGAATCCGGCGGGCGTTCATCCAGCAGGAGATCCTGGGCTCGGACCACTGTCCGGTGGGCATCGAAGTCGAAGTGCCGGACTGACCTCGGCGTTCGCGTGCGAGCGGGTTTCGGCGCCACATGGGGCGAAACGCTTTGACCCCGCGCCGCCCAATCCGTAGATTGGATCGAGCCCGCAGCGGCACGGTCATCGGGGTGTAGCGCAGCCTGGTAGCGCACTTGTATGGGGTACAAGAGGTCCCGCGTTCGAATCGCGGCACCCCGACCACTCACCTGTTCAGGCCCGGTTTGGTTTCAACGGCGGATTCCGGCGGCCGACATAATTCCTCAAACTCAAATATCTTCTTCTGCGTAAACCTCGTCAACGAGCGAAAGTTGGCGATTCTAAACATGCTGGCGATCCCGGATCGTCCAGTCCCTCACACACGGTCAACCGGTGAGAGCGAGGCAATGACAGCAGAACAAGCGCGTGCAGTGCTCGTGGACGACGTCCAGGAACGTCGCGTACGCCTGATGGAATGGCTACGTGCGGCCGGCGTTGCGGTGGTTGCGGAAGTGCCGCTCGGTGTTTCAGCGGCGCCGGCCGTAGCCTCAGCGCAACCGGAGTACGTGTTCATCGCGTTTGAGGAACCACTGCCACGGGCGATGAAAGCGGTGGAGGTGCTCGCCGCGACAGCCCCTAAAGCCGTCATCGTGGGTTACTCGGGCGAGGCGACCAATGCGGCGTATCAGCAGGCTCTCCGGGCCGGGGCGCGCTACTTGCTTGATGAGCCGGCCTCGCTGGCCGAAGTGCGCAACATCCTTGCGGTCATCCAGGCGCACGCGCCGCGGCACATTCGACCGTCCGGGACGGTTGTGACGGTGGCCGGCCCAAAAGGGGGCATCGGAAAGACAACCGTCTCGGTGAACCTCGCGAGCACGCTGGCCAAAGAGCATCACGGTTCGGTCTTGCTCATCGACCTCGACCCGGACTTCGGCGACGCCGGGCTTCTTCTGGATATCAACACGAACTACTCGACCGCACGGGCGGCCCGAGATCAGTCCCGGTTCGAGTTCGATTCGTTCAGGCGGATCCTATCGATTCATGAATCGGGCGCGTATCTGCTGGGGGCCCCGCAGCGCTTCTCGGAACGCGTGGCGACGAACCCCTCCGACCTTGAGGCCCTGCTCCAGTTCGCGGCTCAGTCGTTCGACTTCGTTCTCGTGGATACGCCATGCACTCTCGATGACCTCGTGGTCACCGCGTTCAACACGGCGGACCTTACCCTGCTCACGACCACGCTCGAATTCGGGAGCCTGCGAAACGCCGCGTTGCTCCAGGCGAACATGGCGTACGAAGGAGCCGCGCGAGAACGGACGCTGGTCCTGGCGAACCACACTGATCCAGTCGCGGCGTTCTCCGCGGGCGACGCGGCAGAGGTGCTCGGGCGCGAGAAGATCTGGGAGGTCCCTTACGACCCGGCCATGCCCCGTTCGACCCAGGAGGGCCGCCCGCTCACGCTCCTGCGCCCACGGTCGGTGGCGAGCCTGAGCTTGCGAGCGCTCGCGTCTCGGCTTGGTGAGCCGCCAGACCAGATCGACAGGCGGTTAGCTGTCCGCGAGCGCGGGCTTGCTTCGGCGGAAGTGCGGGAACGGCTCTTCAGGGTCGTCGGAGCAGCGCGCCCAATCCCCATCGAACGTTTCATCTTCGGCACGTCGCGTAAGTCGACGACATACCACACGGCCGGTTGTTCGAACGCGCAGCGGTTGACTGACTACGTTGTCGCAGGCAGCGCGGAGTTGCCGGGTCATTTGCGGCCATGCCGCGTGTGCTTGCCTACCAGCGCTGCAGCCTGACCGAGATCCGGCCGCGGCCGGCGCGGGCGCGAAGACGCTACCATCTCGACTTCAGGCCATGGGGGTCCCTCGCAAATGCGTTCGCTCTTGCTACTGCTCGCTATCGCCGCCGGTGCGTCGGCGTTTTACCTGGCCGGCGACCGCGGCGTTACCGACCCGGCCGCGATTGCTGTGGCGGGCGTGGCCGTGTTCGCGCTGGCGATGTTCAAGATGACTCCATCGACGGCGCGTCCGCGACCGCGGAGTGTGCCTGCCCAGTCTCCCCGCTCACCGTCGATTCGGCAGCAGGCCGGTGAGCTCGCCGGGAATCTCGATGCGCTCGCTGATGCGCGGTCGGCCCGCAACGAGGAAGCACTCGATTCACGCAACAGCGTCGCGGTCTACCTTGCGCGCGTGGGCGACAACCAGATTGCGGTCATCAAGGTCCTTCGCGCGCACTTCAATCTCGACTTGAAAGCAGCGAAAGACCTGACGGACTCGGCGAAGCACGGTCAGAGGCCCTCGCTTGGGCAGACCGTCCCGGTCTCCGCGGCGAGGGCCCTGCAACGGGATATCGAGAAGGCCGGCGGCGAACTCGAGATCCGCTGAACTTATTCGACCGTGATCTTGCCCACCATGTCTGGTTTGCCGGCGCACTGGTACGAGAAGGTTGAACCGCCGGAAGAGAAGAGACGTTCGTACGTCCCAGAAGACTGCTCTGGCGCTGAGGTCCCACCCATCAGCAACGAGCAGGAGGTGGAGGACGTCCACTTCCAGATGACCTTGGTACCGGCTTTGATTGTGACCTGCGCGGGATCGAAGGAACCGTCTTTCACTTCGATGATCTGCTCCGCGGAAGCCTGGCCGGCGTTCTGTTTGCCGCCATCAACCGTCACGTTCGAAATATCGACCTTGTCGTTGCCTCCGCCGCCGCCACCACACGCGCCGGCAAGCAGCGCGAATACGGCACAACCCCCGAGAAGTCCGGCTCCCACGAACCGGTGAAACCCAACTGTCACGATCCCCTCCCTCGGGCGATACGCCCTCGATGGGCCGGAATCGTAGGCAGGGTCTGTTTTGATTACAAGATTTGATTCACGCTTGGCTTGCTATCTATCACAGCTTTGGAAAGGCTACGAAAGAACCCGGTTCAGAGTGCGGTATCAACCTGCACGGTGACCGTCGATTGGCGCGGGATTTCGGACAGCCGGAACAGTTCTTTCACGACGCGCACCGTCGCTGAAGGGCCTTCGCCGGCGTTCGCTGCCCGAGCCACCCAGGTCTCGCGGACGTGGGCGTCCAGGTGGATGGCCGGGCTGCCGGTGCGGCTGAGATCGGCATGGACGCGCACTTCGCCCGTCGTTTCGGTTTCGTGGAGGCTCAGGTAGCCGACGCCGAAAGGGTCTGAGCTGAATGGACCGCTGAGGTACGCGAGCGGCCCGGAACCGAGGAGATGGCTGTGCTCTTCGCTGGAGAGGACGATCCGCTCCGGCGTGTGTTCGAACGGTGCGTCCGGCAGGTCGCCGAACGACGGCGCGACCCCCGGCGGCATGTCATCCGCAACTTCCGGCGTACTGGCACTCATGAACTTCCTCCCCTTAGAAGATTCGTATGCCACTTCCTTCCCAGAATACCCAGTTCCGGGTCAGGCGGGTGTACAGGCTGTTGGCAACGCGTGTTCGCTCAGTCACGGCGGTTCCTCTGGACGAACCGCCCGATGCGTTCGAGGGCGCGCTCAATCTGCTCGTAGCCGCTGGCGTAGCAGGCGCGGACAAACCCTTCGCCGCACGCGCCGAATGCGCTGCCGGGAACGACCGCGACGCGCTCCTCGGCGAGCAGGCGCTCGCTGAAGGAGACGCTGTCCAGGCCGGTGACGGATACGTCAGGGAAGGCGTAGAACGCACCCTTCGGTTCGAACGTCGGCAGGCCAATCGCGCGGAATCCGTCGACGATGAGCCGCCTGCGACGGTCGTATTCGGCCACCATCTCCGCGACGAACGTTTCGCCCTGGTCCAGGGCTGCCACGGCGGCGTATTGCGAGGCCGTCGGGGCGGACATCATCACGTACTGGTGCACTTTCATGACGGCTTCCGCCAGCGGCGCCGGCGCGGCCACCCAGCCCAGCCGCCAGCCGGTCATCGCGTAGGCCTTGCTGAAACCGCCGAGCAACACCGTGCGGCCGCCCATGCCCGGAAGCGCGGCGAAGCAGGTGTGCTGGCCGACGTAGGTCATGCGGTCGTACAGCTCATCGCTGATGACGGCGAGGTCGTGTTTGCGGGCGACTTCGCCGACGGCGACCAGGTCCTCGCGGCCCATGGTGGCCCCGGTGGGGTTCGACGGGTAACCGAGCAGGATGGCCTTCGTGCGCGGCGTGATGGCGGCCTCGATGTCGTGCGGAAGCAGGCGGAAGTCGTTGGCGGCATAGGTGGGCACGGGGACGAAGCTCCCGCCGGCCATCAACGTGGCCGGAAGGTAAGCGACGTAGCAGGGGTCCGCGCAGAGCACTTCGTCGCCGGGGTCCAGGAGAGCGCGGAGGGCGATGTCGAAGGCTTCGGACGAACCGCTGGTGATCACAATCTCGGTGCGCGGGTCATAGCGCACGCCGTAGAGCCGTTCGAGGTGCGCGGCGAGCTTCTCGCGCAGTTCGAGGAGGCCGTAGTTGGAGGTGTAGTGCGTGTCGCCCCGCTCGATGCTTTCGATGGCGGCGCGGGAGATGGGCTCGGGGGTGACGTAATCCGGTTCGCCCACGCCGAGGGAGATGACGTCTTCGATGGTGCTCAGGAGGTCGAAGAACTTGCGAATCCCGCTGGGCGGGACCGCCTGCATCCTTCGTGAGATGAACCGTTCCGAACCGGTACTCACGGTGGTGGTCATGTGGGCTCTCCTGTCTCCCCCAGGTAGCCTCTCCCTCAAAGAAAGACCGCCACGGGGGCGGTCCTTCGAATGTGCGTTTAGCCGTGTCTGCTTACGACCGCCAGTTTTGCCCGCGCGCATGCGCAGCGGCAGCAGCGGCGGCCGTGGCGAGGAGCGCGGTCAGGATGGCGGAGTGCGACATTGCTCCGTAACTGTGTCGGCTGCTGTACATAGCGTCAATAGAGGAAATAGGTGTGAGGCCCGAGGCGTGAGGCCCGAGGCCCGGCATTGGACTACGAACGACGAACTTCGAAGGACGCTGAGCATGGCGTTGTACTTCTCGCCTGGCGTCGTTCGGTGTTCGTCGTTCGCCCAGGCCTCGCTCACGCTCGGGGTACTGAGTGATTAGTATTCTGCGCATGACCGATGACCTGACCAAGCTGACCATCGCCGAAGCCGCCGAGCGCATCCGGCGGCGCGAGGTTTCGCCCGTTGAGCTGACCGAGGCATACCTGGCGCGGATCGACCGACACAACCCTTCGATCAATGCCTATGTGACGGTGACTGCCGGACGGGCAAGGTCGGACGCGGCGGCCGCGGAGAAGGCTATCGCGGCCGGGGAGTACCGCGGCCCGCTGCATGGCATCCCGATCGGCCTGAAGGACCTGTACGACACGGCCGGCATCGAGACGGCGGGTGGTTCGAAGATCCTGAGCGGGCGTGTGCCCGAGAGGGATTCGACGGCGGCGCGGAAGCTGGCCGAGGCCGGCGCCGTGCTGCTCGGCAAGACAAACACGCACGAGTTTGCGTGGGGGACGACGACGAACAACCCCCACACCGGTGCGACGCACAACCCCTGGGACCTCGAGCGCATCCCGGGCGGGTCGAGCGGCGGGAGTGGCGCGGCGATTGCGGCTCGCATGGCCGCGGGCACGCTGGGGACGGACACCGGCGGTTCGATCCGGATACCGGCGGCGCTGTGCGGGTGCGTTGGCCTGAAGCCGACCTGGGGGCGCGCTTCGAAGGCCGGCGTTCTGCCGATGTCCTGGCAGTTCGACCACCCGGGGCCGATTGTGAAGTGCGTGGAAGACGCGGCCATCATGCTGCAGGCGATCGCCGGGTACGACGTGGATGACTTTGCGACCGTGCCCGTGCCGGTGCCTGACTACCGCGAGGGGCTCGAGCGCGGGGTGCAGGGCCTGCGCATTGGGGTGCCGCGGGAGCAGTTCTTCGGGTTGCTGGACGCCGAGGTGCGGGTGGCCGTCGAGGGTGTCATCGAAACGTTGCGGGGTCTTGGCGCCAAGATCGTCGACGACTTCGACCCCGGGTTCACGCGGTCGCAGACGAACCAGGCATGGGCCGTGTGCCTGGCGGAGAGCGAGGCCTACCACGCGCCGTGGTTCCCGAGCCGCAAAGACGAGTATGGCGCGGACCTCCAGGCGACGCTTTCGCTGCCACTGCCGGATACGAAGGGGCTGGCCGACGCGTACCGGGCCGTCTACGACATCCGGGAGGGGATGCGCCGGGCGTTCCAGCAAGTGGACCTGATGGTGACGCCGGGGATGATGCGGCCGGCTTCGAAGATTGGCGAAGAGGAAGTGGAGGTGGACGGCGTCCGGGTTTCGACGGGGGCGGTGTTCGCGGGGATGACGATGCCGTTCAACATCGGTGGTGTACCGGCGATAACGCTGCCGTGCGGGCTGAACAGCGAGGGGTTGCCGATGTCGGTGCAGCTGGCGGGGGCGGCGTGGAATGAGGGGATGGTGCTGCGGGGGGCGGCGGTGTTGGAGGGCGTTTATTCACGATTCACGATTCACGATTCACGATTGGGGATTGTCGATTGACGATTGCCGATTGACGGTGAGGGACGGCAGGACTTCGAAGGGCGGAGGCTGTCGCGTGGACCCTCACCCCCGGCCCCTCTCCCGCCGCTGCGGGCGAGGGGAGAGGGCGGCGATTAGGGATTGTTGATTTCGGATTGTGGATTGGGATTGCGAACCACGAGCGTCGAAGGGGGAGGCTGTCGCGTGGCGGTGGTGTGGGTTGGGGCACCCGCTTACTGCCGTGCGCCGTTCGGATGGAGGTGTCGCGTGGCGGTAGGCCCTCATCCCTGACCGCTCTCCCGCGCTGTGGGCGAGGAGTGGCGTGGAAACAGTTTTGCTTGTGGATCGCTAGTCAACGCTATGGTTTCGCTTTGGGTGGTAGTAGCGATTGGGGTGATGGTGCGTAGGGATCGCTTGAGCGGATGGTAGTGAGCGGGGCGAGGAGCGAGCCGAGCGATCGGGTGGCGGTGGGAGTGGCCTGGGCGGTGGAGTTTGTTTTCACGTTTTCACCGCGTTCCATCGCGTTCCACCGCGTTGTTGACCGCGTTCCCACCGCGTTCTGCGTTCTTGGGGTCCTTCCCGGGAAGGAGACGGAGCGGCGGTCCGGAGCTTGGCGTGGGGTCATGGGTGGAGGGTGGCGGATGGTGGGGTGGAGGTGGAAGGGGGTGTTGGCAGTTTTGGGTGAGGCTCTGTTGACGCGTTCTGTTCGGAGGCGTACAGTGCGCGCTATCTCGTAGGCAGGTAAGCCGTATGCGAGTTGAAGTTAACGGCGTGCGGTTGTTCTTCGACGTAGAAGGAGCCAGATTCGTCCCCGACGGCGGGGTGATGAAGGAGAAACCAACCCTGCTCCTTTTGCACGGCGGACCTGGTCTCGATCACTCCGGCTACAAGCCTGCGTTCTCGGGACTCACCGACATTGCGCAGGTCATTTACCTCGATCATCGAGGAAACGGTAGGAGCGACCGAGGCGATCCGTCCCGATGGAGCCTTGCCCAGTGGGGAGATGACGTGAAGGGCTTCTGTGAGGCGCTTGAGATTGAGAAGCCGATCGTCTTCGGTAATTCCTTTGGCGGATTCGTCGCCATGTCCTACGCCGCGAGACATCCGGGACATGCCGGGAAACTGATCATTTCTTCCACGCGCGGAAATGCCGATCGAAAGAACCGAATGATTGAGTTGTTCACACAGCGCGGAGGACCAGAAATCGGTGAAATGGCCCGCACGTGGCATGAGGAAGGGTTGAATCCGGAGCTGATAGAGGCATGGGGGGAAAGAGCAATGCCTCTATACAATCAGCGTCCTAGACCTGCATTCCAGGGGACAATCCGGTCGACGAAAGTGCTGATGCATTTCGACGGTCCCTCGGGAGAGGGCCGGAGTTTCAATCTGCTCCCCGGGCTATCGGCAGTGCAATGTCCAACACTCGTCATGGGCGGTGAAGACGATCCGATCTGCCCGATTGAGTGCCAGGAGGATATCGCCGCGGCGCTCCCGCAGGACATCGTCCGCTTCGAACGATTCTCCGATTGCGGCCACGGCCCGTGGCGAGACCAGCCGGAGAAAGCCTTCGCACTATTGCGAGAGTTCATTCTCTCCTGACGCGGCCCTTAGTTCTCAGTGCCTTGCCTTGCCGCATCGAACTTTGCCGAGGGGTGAACTGTGGAACCAAAACGAGTCTGGGAGCTTGTCGACGCTCAACGCGAATTTCTGACTGCGACCAGGCGGCAGATTCACCAGCATCCAGAGCTCAGCTTCAAGGAACACGAGACCGCGAAGCTGATTGAAAGCGTCCTCACTGAAGCGGGCTATTCGCCCCGCACCGGTGTGGGCTCCGGCGGCACCGGCCTCTGGGCGGTGTTGGAAGGAGGCAAGCCTGGCTCGACGGTCGCTTTGAGGGCAGATACCGATGCGTTGCCAGTTCAAGAAGCGAACACTCTCGCGTTCCGGTCCGATAACCCGGGGGTGATGCACGCCTGTGGTCACGATGCCCATACGGCCATCCTTCTTGCCGCAGCACGGGCTCTCAAGTCGGTCCAGGAAGACGTTCCCGGTCGAGTCGTGTTCCTGTTCCAGCACGCGGAAGAGTATCCGCCCGGGGGCGCGATCGAGATGATCGAGGCCGGGTGTCTCGAAGGCGTCGATGCTGCGTTCGGGCTGCACCAGGCGACGAGGTTCGACACGGGAAGGATCGCGATAGCGCCGGGTCCTCGGGCGGCATCGAGCGATACGTTTCGAATTGAGATAAGCGGCAAGGGCGCTCACGGCGCGCAACCGCACCGGTCGATTGACCCGGTCCAGATGGCTGCCCAGCTTGTGTCGTCGCTGCACCAAATCGTTAGCAGGCGAATCGACCCCCTGGAACCGGCTGTCATTACGATAGGGACGCTTCAGGCGGGGACGAAGGAGAACGTGATCCCCGATACGGCGCGGCTGACAGGCACTGTCCGGGCGTTTAACGACAAGGTTCGCCGCTCGCTGCATGACGAAATCGAGTCCGTTACCAGGGGCGTGACCGGCTCCTGGGGTGGGACATTCTCCATGGAGTACGTCTGGGGCTACCCGGTGACATCCAACGATCCCGGCATGGCAGAGCTGGCCGCACGGGCCGCGGAGCGCGCGCTTGGGCTGGACGCGGTTGATCGGACCGCGCCCCTGGTCATGGGTGCGGAGGATTTCTCGCGGTACATGGAGAAGGTCCCGGGAGCGTTCGCCTCGCTCGGGTCTGGTGTTCCTGGCACCAGCGATAACGAACGGCCGGTTGCCCACACCGCCGGATTCATGATGGACGAGGCTGCGATGCCGGTGGGGTTGGCCTGGTACCTGGGGCTGGTTCAGTGGTTTGACGAGCTCAGGGCGGAACTGGCGATTCAGGCGTAGTTGGCCGACAACGTTGGCGGTAGGTCTGCCCTCATCCCGCCGGGTCACTCGAGGAAGTTGGCGTTGCACGGCGGCGACCGTGCCCTCACCCCCCGCCCCCTCTCCCGACTCCTATCGTCGCGGGCGAGGGGGAGTGCTGGTCACACGTTTCGACCGGTGAACCAACGCCCACTTTCTCTGGTTGGTTCTAGGGGGTAGGCATCAGGGGTTAGGAATTAGACTCCGCGGGTGGCGAAAGTTCGGGCTGATGTGTTGATGCTATCTCGCGGGCTCGCGGAGTCTCGCGAGGCTGCGCAGCGGTTTGTAGGGGCCAGAGGTCAGGCGTTAGGCGTGAGGAATTAGACTTCGCGGGTGGCGAAGGCGCGTGTTGATTTGGAGCTTGTGCGGCGGGGGCTGGTGGAGTCGCGGGAGGCTGCTCAGCGGTTGGTTTCGGCCGGGCGGGTGAAGTCGGGCACTACGACGTTCGTCAAGGCTTCGCAGGTGGTGGATTCGGAGGCGGAGCTGGAGGTGACCGAGCCCGAGCGGTATGTGTCGCGCGGGGGTTTGAAGCTCCAGGGGGCGCTGGAGGGGTTCGGGATCGATGTTTCGGGGCGGGTGTGCCTGGACCTGGGGGCTTCGACGGGTGGGTTCACGGATTGTCTGCTGCAGCACGGGGCGGCGGGGGTGATTGCGGTGGATGTGGGGCGGGCGCAGTTGCATCAACGGCTCCGGGAAGACCCGCGCGTTCGTCTGCTGGAGCAGACGAATGCACGAGACCTCCCCGAGCTCTCTATTTACGATTCACGATTCACGATTCACGATTTGGGCGACGACGAGGCAAAAGGCAAAAGGCAAAAGGCGAAAGTCGGCGGGGTGATGAGAGAGGCGGGCGACGGAGAATCGCAAATCGTGAATCGTGAATCGTCAATCTCGTTCTTCTGCGCTGACCTCTCGTTCATCTCGCTGCGGAAGGTCTTGCCGAGCGTGGCGTTGCGGCTCGGGGCGGGGACGGAGGGGGTGGTGTTGCTGAAGCCGCAGTTCGAGGCTGGGCCGAAGGATGTGCCGCGGGGTGGGGTGATCAAGGACGAGGCGGTGTTGTCGCGGGTGCGGGAGGAGTTTGTGGGGTGGTTGGTGGGCGAGGGGTGGGCGGTGTATGGCATGATTGCGTCTCCAATTCGCGGAGGCGATGGGAACAGGGAGTTCTTGGTTCATGTTGCGACCCCTTCGGGGCCGGAAACGACGAACGACGAACTTCGAACGACGCGAAGGGAAGGAACAACGGATTGAGCAGGAACGACGGACGACGAACTTCGAAGGACGCCCGGCCTGGCGCCGCGTGTTTTGCAGGGCGTCGTTCGTTGTTCGTCGTTCGTGGTTTGGGATGGGCGTGGTGCTGAAGTCGGTGGTGGTGTTCCATGCGCCTCGGAATGAGGGTGCGGCGGCGTTTGCGGCGCAGCTTGGGCGGGAGTTGGAGCGGGCGGGGGTGAAGTCGACGGTGGCGGAGGCATGGGTTGAGCCGCCGCCGAAGGAGCTGGACGAAGCCGGGCTGGTCGCGTGCATCGGGGGCGATGGGACGGTGTTGCGGGCGGCGCGGATTATCGTGCCTCGGGCGACGCCGCTGCTGGGGATCAATATGGGGCGGCTGGGGTTCCTGACCGATATGTCGCCGCGGGACTGTTTTCAGCAGGTGGAGCGGATCGTGGCGGAGGACTGGCGGATCGAGGAGCGGATCATGGTGCGCTGCGATGTGTTGGACCCGGCGGGGCGAAAGACGCGGTCGCACGGGCTGAACGACATCGTGGTGAGCCGGAGTTCGCCGGGCCGGCCGATCTACGTGGATGTGCGCGTCGACGGGGCGCGGCTGGCGAACTATCGCTGCGACGGGATCATCGTTTCGACGCCGACAGGGAGCACGGGGTATTCGCTCAGCGCGGGCGGGCCAATCATGGCGCCGACTGAGCACCACCTGGTAATGACGCCGGTTTCGGCCCACCTGGCGCTCGCGCGCAGCCTCGTGCTGCAGCCGGAATCGACGGTGGACCTGGAAGTGACGAGCGACAGCGGGGCGATCGTGAGCATCGACGGGCAGGAAGAGTTGCCGGTTTCGAGCGGCGTGCGGGTGACGGTGCGGCAGAGCGAGTACATGACGCGGTTTGTGCGCTTCAAGGACCCGCAGACGTTCTATTCGGACCTGGCGGAACGGCTGGACACGCAGCTTTCGAGCGCGATGAGCCCGGGTGCTTGAGCGAATTCACATAACCGATTTCGCGGTGGCGCGGTCCGTGACGATAGAGCCCGGGCCGGGCCTCACGGTGTTCACCGGCGAAACGGGCGCGGGCAAGTCGCTGGTGGTGGATGCGCTCGCCTTCGTGTTCGGGGCGCGGCGCGGGCGCGAAGTGATCGCGACGGGCGCCGAACGGGCGGTGGTGCGCGCGCAGGTGCGGTTCGGCGAAACGGTCAGGGTGCTGGAACGAAGCATCGCGCAGAGCGGGCGGACGTCGGCGCGAATCGACGACGCGGCGGCGACGGTGGACGAACTTCGGGCGCTGGCCGAGGGGTTCGTGGACATCCACGGGCAGTCCGAGCAACTGGCGATCCTGAAGCCGGCGGTGCAACTGGCGGTGCTGGACGAATTCGCCGGGCTTGCGAAGCAGCGCGAGGCGGTCTCCGTGACCGTCCGGGAGCTGCGGGAGACGCGGCGGCGGCTGCAGTCGCTTTCGAGCGATGCGCGCGAACGCGAGCGGCAGGTGGAGCAACTGCGGTTCGAGGTCGAGGAGATCGAAGCGGCAGGCTTGCGGCCGGGCGAAGACGCGGAGCTTCGGCGCGAGCAGAGCGTGCTTTCGAACGCGGGGCGGCTGCTGGAAGACGTGGCCGTGGCGCTGGAAGCGCTGGAGTCGACCGGGCTGGGTGAGGCCGTGCGTGCGACCGGTGACCTCGCCAGCCGCGACCCGGGCGCGACGGAGGTTTCGGCGCTGACCGTGACGCTGGAGGAGACGGCCGGCGAGCTTTCGCGGGCGCTTCGGCGGTACCGGGACGGCGTGGAGGAGTCCTTCCGGGAAGGACCGGAGCGGCTGGAGGTGGTGGGCGAACGCCTGGACCGGCTGGCGCGGCTGATGCGGAAGTACGGCGAGACGGTGGAGGAGGTGCTGGCGTACGGCGCGCGGGCTTCGAAGCAACTGGAAGCGCTGACCGGCGCGGGGGCATCGCTCGAGGGTTTGCTGGCGAAGGAGGCTGAGTTGCTAGGGCGGCTTTCGGAGCAGGCACAGGGGCTGAGCCGGGCGCGTCGCGGCGCGGCGGGGGACCTCGTGCGGGCGATTGCGGGCGAGCTGGAGGCGCTGGCGATGGGCGGCGCGGTGCTGAGCGTTGGGTTCGCCTGCGAAGACGACGTGGCGGGGCCACTGGTTTCGCTGCCGGACTACGAAATTGTCATAACAACGAGCGAGATCGCGGGCGAAGGGCCGACTGCCGAGGGACACCCCGTTGCGTTTGGCGAGACGGGCGTGGATCGGGTGGAGTTCCTCGTGTCGTTCAACCCCGGCGAGAGTCCGCGGGCGCTTTCGGCGGTGGCAAGCGGCGGCGAGACGTCGCGGTTCCTGCTGGCGCTGACGACGGCGTTGTCCCTGACTCCTCAGCAGCCGTTGGGCGCATCGCGCCGAGCCGGGACAGGCCCCGCAACTGCCCCTTCGGCGGGCGAAGACGAGCCTGTGAGCCGGCTGGTCGTGCTGGATGAGGTGGACGAGGGGGTTGGTGGGCGGACCGGTGCGGTGGTGGGGCAGGCGCTGCGGCGGCTGGCCTCGCGGCACCAGGTGTTGTGCGTCACGCACTTGCCCCAGGTGGCGGCGTACGGGGAGCGGCATTTCGTGGTTTCGAAGCGATCGGATGGAGCGCGGACGTGGTCCGAGGTAGCGGTGGTGGACGGTGAAGCGCGGGTAGAGGAAGTCGCGGCGATGCTGGGCGGCGCCGGCGGGGCGGAGAAGGAGGCGGCGCGGGGGTTGCTGGAGGGGGCGCGCGAGGAGTGAAGGTGCGAGATGCCGGGACACTGGCCAGCATAGGGAAGCAAGCGGGAATCCCGGCCTTCGTCTCGGCGCCGGGCCGAGTTGAAGCCGGGAGGTGCGCGCGTTTCGCGGCGGTGGTGGGAGTGGCATCGCAGCGCTTACTGCGTGCGCGCCTCGGATCCGGCGCCAGTGAGGGCAGAGGCGTTAACAGACCGTTAGTGTGGTGGCCCGTATCGTCTTTTTTCGATGAAGGAGTGGCGCGCTGTTGCACCGCCGTATGTGGCGGAACTGCTGGGGACGTTCGCGCTGGTGTTCGCGGGGCCGGGCGCATCGGCGGTGGATGCGGCCACGGGCGGGGCAGTGGGCACGGTGGGTGTGGGGATGAGCTTCGGGCTGATCGTGATGGCGATGATCTTCGCCATCGGGCACATTTCGGGCTGCCACATCAACCCGGCGATCACGCTGGCGATGCTGGCGGTGCGGCGCATCACGCCCGCGCGGGCGGCCGGATATATCGCGGCGCAAGTGGTGGGCGCGGTGCTGGCGGGGCTCGCCATCGTGGCTATCGTGGGCTCGGCGGGCGACGCGGGGGCGACCACTCCGCACATCGGCGGCACTGACGCCGCACTCTGGTCCGAGCTGATCCTGACGTTCTTCCTGAGCTTCGTGGTCTTCTCGGTCGCGACGGATTCGCGGGCGCAGGACGAGATGGCGGCGGTCGCCATCGGTGGCTACGTCGGTTTCGCGGCGACGGGCTGGGGGCCCGTGGCGGGGGCTTCGATGAACCCGGCTCGGAGCTTCGGGCCAGCAGTGGCGGCGAGCGTGTGGGACGCGCACTGGGTCTACTGGGTGGGGCCGATTGCCGGGGCGGTGGTAGCGGCGCTCGTCTATGAGTTCTTGCGGGAACCAGGCGCCCGGAAGGAGGGAGGATCGTGACCAAAGAACATCCGGAGGTGCTTTTCGTGTGCGTCCACAATGCGGGGCGTTCGCAGATGGCGGCCGTGCTCACGGCGCAGCTGGGCGGCGGGCGCGTGCGCGTGCGTTCGGCCGGTTCGGCGCCCGCGTCCGAGATCAACCCGCGGGTGGTGGAAGCGATGGCTGAGCTGGGGATGGACCTTTCGCAGGAGTTCCCGAAGCCGCTCACGGACGACTTCGTGCGAGCCGCCGAAGTAGTGATCACGATGGGCTGCGGCGATGCGTGCCCAATCTATCCGGGGAAGAAGTACGTGGACTGGGACGTCCAGGACCCGGCCGGCGAACCGATCGAGGTGGTGCGGCGGATCAGGGACGACATCGCATCGCGCGTGCGCGTGCTGCTGAGCAACCTCGGGGTCGAGGCGACCGCTTGATGGCCGATCTGCGCTTCGTCTGCAACGCCGTTGAGACGTTTGACCTGTTCGCGTTGAAGTCGTGGGCTGGGGCCGAACTCGACAAGGCTGGCAGGCCGCGCGGAGAGTCTGTCACGGTGGAAGTGCGGCATCCGGACCGCGAAATGGATGGCTCGTGCCGGTGGTGCGGTTGCCGGGAGAATGAAGTGGTGAAGGTCGATCTCTAGCAGGGGCTGTCCTGGCCGGGCTCGCAGGCTTCGCCGTCCGGGCAGCAGATGTCGTAGGTGAAGTTGGAGAGCCAACGGACGGTGTCCGGTTCGAGGCAGTAGCACTGGTCGCCGCCTTCGATCGTGCCCTGGATCACGCCGGCTTCCTTGAGGACCTTCAGGTGCTGGGAGACGGTGGACTGAGCGAGGGGCAACAGCTCGACAAAATCGCTGGTCGCACAGGCCTTGCGTTGGGCGAGCTCACGGATGATGCGGACACGAGCGGGGTTTCCGAGGGCGCGGAAGACGGCGGCGGCGCGCTCTTCTTCGTTGGTGAGCCCTTCGATTTCCTTCATGATGCATATTGTCAGCGAAAGCGGGTTGACGAGACAACCATCGGTTTTTTACGATACACGAGACATCGTAAAAATACGATGAGGAGGACTGAGATGACGACGCGAACCGGTGACCAGATCCGTGAGGAGGTGGCCCAATCCTATGGGGCGCGGGTGCGCCCGGTACTGGAGGCGGACGACCTTCCGCTCCCGATGGTGGCTGAGGCCGGTTGTTGCACCCCGGCGCCGGCGGCGGCATCGTGTTGCGGCCCGGCGGCCGACGAGGCGTCGAATAGCTGCTGCGGGACCGACGATTCCAGCGAAGTCCAGGTCACCCGGATCGCCGAGATGTACCGCGATGCGGACATTGCGGACCTTCCGGCGACGGTAACGGACGTGGCGTTCGGCTGTGGAAACCCGACGGCGATTTCCGAGTTGCGGGCGGGCGAGACGGTGCTGGACCTTGGGTCGGGCGGTGGCATCGACTGCTTCCTGGCGGCGAAGATGGTCGGCGAGACGGGGCGGGTCATCGGCGTGGACATGACGCCGGAGATGATTGCGCTGGCGAACCGCAACCTCGCGAAGGTGGGCGCCACGAACGTGGAGTTTCGCCACGGACAGATCGAAGCTTTGCCCGTCGGCGAAGACACGGTGGACGCGATCATTTCGAACTGCGTGATCAACCTTTCGCCGGATAAGGACCAGGTGTTCCGCGAGGCGTTCCGGGTGCTGAAGCCCGGCGGGCGCCTGCAGGTTTCGGACATTGTCTGGACGCGGCCCGTGCCCCACGGGATCAAGGACGATATGGAGCAGTGGGCGGGATGCATCAGCGGTGCGCTGGAGGAGACGGACTACCTCGAGAAGGTCCGCGGAGCCGGGTTCGTCGATGTGGTCTCGGTGGCGGCGGAGTACGCGGGCGGGAGGGGCATCGCTTCGGCGAGCGTGACCGCCCGGAAGCCGGGGTAGGGCCTGGCGTCCGGCGACGGGTTTCTCATGAATCTCTCAGGGATGTCTTCTTCGTAAAGCCTTCATCCGGGACTGAACTGCCGCATGCGACTGATCGGCCCCGGGCAAAGCTGGAGGAGTAGCGTTCATGACACTGGTCTCGTCCTGGCGAAGGCGGGGGGCCTTCGCCGCCATCCTGGCAGCGGCCGTCGCTGGCGCGGCCCTCGTCCTTGCATCGGCCACGGTCACCGCGGCGCAGACAGCGCCGTCGGCGACGATTAAGCCGATCACGCTGAGCGGCGCGGAGGAAAACCCGGCGGTCACGGCCAACGCCACGGGTTCGTTCAATGCGGTCCTGACTGACGGCAAGCTGGAGTTCGACCTGAGCGCCGTGGGCCCGAACATCACCCAGGCGCACATTCACCAGGGCGCGAAAGGCTCCAACGGCCCGGTGGTCGCGTTCCTCTTCGGCCCCAGCGACCCGGCGGTCGGAGCCATTCACCCGACGGGCACGCTGACGGTGACGAACCTGGTGGGGCCGCTCAAGGACAACTGGAAGGGCTTCACTGACGCGCTGGCGAAGGGCGAGCTGTACGTCAACGTGCACTCCACGGAGAACCCGGCGGGCATGGTGCGGGCACAGATCCCGGCGACGACGCTCGCGCCCCTCCCGCCGAACACCGGTGATTCGGTGAACGCGCGGACGACAACGGCGAACTTCGAGCTCGCCGCCGGCGTGTTGTTGCTGGTAGCGGCGGGCGGTTCGACGGTCATGGTACTCTCGCGGCGCCGAGGTTCCTGACGCCGGTTGGCGCATTAACGCACCTTGACGAGGTGGCCGGATTCCGGCCACCTCGTCCATTTCCTCGGGGGTGTGATGGTGGAGTCCAGGGCGTTCTTGCGGGGCGTTGCCGCCGGGCTGCTTGGGTTGGCGTCGATTTCGGCGGCGTGCGGTGGGGACGAAACGAAGCCGGCGGCGACCGCGGGCGCTGAGTCGAACGTGGCAACCGCTACCGCGCCTGCTTCACCGGCGGCGCCAACCGCCGTGGCTTCGGGAGCATCGCGTGTGGCGAGCGCCGCTTCGACCGTCACGCCGGCCGCGACGACCGTCCCGGCGACCAGTGGGGCGACAATCGCGCCAGCCACGCCGGCGAGCACGGCCGCGCCGCAACCGACGTCACCGCCGCGGGCTTCGGCGGTTTCGCTGACGTTCCGGGCGTTCAACACGCAGTTCGACAAGACGTCGGTGCACGTCCCGGCCGGAGCATCCGTGACGGCGACGCTGCAGAACGATGACGCGGGAGTCCAGCACAACCTGACGTTTAGCCTTCCGGGGTTGCCGCACGGCGACACCTGTACGGGGCCGTGCACCGCCCCCCAGACGTTCACGGCGAGCGCGGCGGGGAGTTACTTCTTCCTCTGCACGATTCACGACATGGTGGGGACGTTCGTGGTGGACCCGTAGGCTCTCACCCTCTGGTCCCCGCTCCAGGCTTGGGGGAGCGGGAGATTGGCCGGTGGGTGGGCGTTTTGCGGTGGTGGTGGGAGTGGCATTGCAGCGCTTGCTGCGTGCGCGCTTCGGATTGGGGGAGGGGAGCCGATCCACGCGCCGACCCAACTGTGGCCCGACTGTAAAGGAGGGTATGCGGTGACTCTCTACCCGTAGCCCAGCGCCGCCTCCACGCTCTTCGACCGAGCGCGGGA
Source organism: Dehalococcoidia bacterium (assembly GCA_046328215.1). GTDB lineage: Bacteria > Chloroflexota > Dehalococcoidia > Tepidiformales > Tepidiformaceae > Amarobacter. The sequence continues at coordinate 314,890 of JAXLXA010000002.1, forward strand.
CCTCGGCGCCACCAACCAACGCGGCAAGTGCGTGTTTCTTGCCAGTCGGGCCACGGCTTGTGGGCTTTCCCTCTCCCGTCGGTGCGTTTTGCGGCGGTGGTGGGAGTGGCATTGCAGCGCTTACTGCGTGCGCGCCTCGGATTGGGTCCGCGAGGGATTGCTTTCGCCTCGGCCGGGTGTGGCGGACGTTTTGCGGCGGTGGTGGGAGTGACATCGCAGCGCTTACTGCGTGCGCGCCTCGGATTGGGTCCGCGAGGGATTGCGTTCGCCTTGGCCGGGTGTGGCGGGTGTTTTGCGGTGTGGCGGCTTTTCTGTGGACGTAACGATGTCGTACTCTACTGGGACTGCGGTTTTACGCCGGAGGGAAATCGGCCTACCAGCCAACCCTCCTCGCCTCAATCCTTCCGCCGCCTCCATGAGGGACGGGAGGAAGCCACGACCGAATGGCGTGGCGGGCGCCGGATACCCCTTACCGGGGGCAACGCCGGAAACCATGGCTGCCGCGGGAAAGGTCCTGGTTCTATGGCGCGCATGACTGGCGCACAGATGGTGCTGGACGGGCTCCAGCGCGAAGGTGTGGACACGATCTTCGGGTACCCCGGTGGCGTTGTCCTCCCGCTTTACGACACACTCCCGCAGTTTCCGGGCATTCGCCACATCCTTGTCCGGCACGAACAGGCGGCCGCGCACATGGCCGACGGGTACGCGCGGGCCAGCGGGCGCATGGGTACCTGCCTCGGTACCAGCGGCCCGGGCGCAACGAACCTGGTGACGGGCATCTGCACGAGCTGGATGGACTCGACTCCCGTGTTCGCGCTGACGGGCAACGTTGCGCGCTCGCTCCTGGGCAAGGACGGCTTCCAGGAAGCCGACATCACGGGCATCACCCATTCGATCACAAAGCACAATTACCTGGTCATGCGGCCGGAAGAGATCCCCCTGACCGTGCGCGAAGCAGCGCACATCTGCAGGACCGGCCGCCCGGGGCCGGTGCTCGTCGACATCCCGAAGGACGTGTTCCAAGAGACGGCGGAGTACGACTGGCCCGAGCAGATCAACATCCGCGGCTACAAGCCCACCGTGGAGGGCCACGCCGGGATGATTCGCCGCGCTGCCGAACTCATCGACCAGGCGGAGCGGCCGATCATCATCGCCGGCCACGGCGTTATCTGGAGCGACGCGCAGGCGGCGCTGGTCGAGCTCGCCGAAAAAGCCGGTATCCCGGTCCTGACGACCTTCCTCGGCATCGGCGCGTTCCCGGAGTCGCACCCGCTGAGCTACGGCTGGCTGGGCATGCACGGGATGTTCTATGCGAACATGGCCGCGGATAAGGCTGACCTCGTCATCGGCGTCGGTATGCGCTTCGACGACCGGGCGATGGGGCGCTTCAAGGACTTCAACCCCGGCGTCAAAATCGTGCACATCGACATCGACCCGGCGGAAATCGGGAAGAACTTCCCGACAGCCGTGCCGATTGTTGGGAGCGCGCACAACGTGCTTCCGCGGCTGGCCGAGCAGGTGAACGAGACGAAGCACCCGCACTGGATTCGCTGGATAGACCAGCAGCGCGAAGAGCATCCCAGCCTGCACATCCGCGAGAGCCGGCGGATGCTGCCCCAATACGTCGTCCGGACGCTGTACGAAGAGACGAACGGTGACGCGAACATCGTCACCGGCGTGGGCCAGCACCAGATGTGGGCCGGGCAGCATTACTTCTACAAGCGGCCGCGGCAGCTCATCACGTCGGGCGGCCTCGGGACGATGGGTTTCGAACTGCCTGCCGCCATTGGCGCGCAGGTTGCCTGCCCGGAAGCGGAGACCTGGGCAATCTGCGGCGACGGCGGCTTCCAGATGACGCTGCAGGAAATGGCGGTGCTCATCGACGAGGGGCTGCCGGTGAAGATCGCCATCTTCAACAATGGCTACCTGGGCATGGTCCGCCAGTGGCAGCAGCTCTTCTACGACAAGAACCTGGTCTCAGTGGCGATGACGCAGCCGGACTTCGTGAAGCTGGCGGACGCGTACGGCATCCGTGGCCTGCGCGTGGAGACGAAGAGCGAGGTCGCCAGCGCCATCCGCGAGGCTCGCGCGCACAAGGGACCCATCCTCCTGGACTTCCAGATCGACCAGGAAGAGAACGTGTGGCCGATGGTGCCGGCGGGCGCCGCGCTTTCGGAGACGATTGAGGCCCCGGCCGAGGAGCTTGCCCGATGAACCCCGCAGTGAACGGCATGGTGAAGGACCGGGCGGGCCACCACACGGTGGTCGCCATCGTGGAAGACAAGCCGGGCGTGCTGATGCGGGTTTCGAGCCTGTTTCGGCGGCGCGGGTTCAACATCGAATCGCTCACGGTGGGCCACAGCGAGGCCGAGGGCCTGAGCCGCATGACCATCGTGGTCGATGGTTCCAGCGCACCGATCGATCAGGTGGAGAAGCAGCTCTACAAGCTGATCGACGTCGTCAAGGTGACGGACCTGAGCAAGGAAGACATGGTGGCGCGCGAACTGGCCATGATTAAGGTGCGCTGCAACAACGTGAACCGCCACGAGCTGCTGGACATCGCCAATGTGTTCCGCGCGGACGTGGTCGACATCGCCACGAACTCGATCATCCTCCAGGTGGTAGGCGACGAGGACAAGATCGACGGACTCGTGAAGATGTGCGAGCCGTACGGCATCCGCGAGCTTTCGCGGACCGGGCGGATCGCGATGGTGCGCGGGACGAAGACGACCACGGTCCATGACCCGGAGCCGGAGCGCATCCGCCAGTTCCACGCGAGCCAGGGGCGGCGGGTGGAAGGGGAGTTGCCGTTCAGCAGCGACTGACACTGCGAGACGAAACTATACGAAGCGGCCCGCCTTTCGGCGGGCCGCTTTCGCGTCCTCCCGGACGCGGCTCTGTCGCGTGGCTCTGATTTGGTGGGTCAGGCGGGGTATTTGATGGCGCAGCCGAAGTCAGTTGCCATCGATTCCCATGCGTCCGCGTTCTCGAAGTGGTGGTTCATGCCTTCGTAGTCGCCGTTGTCGGCGTCTTCGCCGGCAGCATCCAGTTCTTCGTCGATGCGGTCGGCGAAGTTCTGGCAGCTCTGGTCCGAGATCTCGCCTGCGCCGGTCTGCCAGCCTTCAACCTTCGGTTTGTCGGCGCCGGCGTCCTGGGCGATGACGACGGGAGGTTTGACGGCGAGTTGGGCCGTTGGGGCAGCCGGGACGCCAGGGCTTTTCGCGAAGGCGCCGGCGGGAAGGGCGGCGGCCAGCAGTGCGAGTCCGGCGGCGGATGCGGCGAGATGGATGCTGAGCTTCACGGATTGGTTCTCCTCAGGAAGGGTTTGCTGGAGAGGAGACCGGGGTGCGAGGAGAGTCTTACACGGTTTCAGGTGGACGTTTGGTGACAGGGGCGGCTGGGACGTAGTTGCGGGGCTTGTCCCCGCTCGGCGCTAGGCGCCCAACGGATCGTTGCTCGTTCGGCCTGTGAAACGGTGCGGCCACTCATCCTCTTCCTCCACGAGTCCCGCATCGACCGGGTTCCGCAGCACGTATGCCCATGCGATCCCGAACTCCTCTTCGCCGCGCAACGCGCGGTCGTAGAAGCGTCGTTGCCACACCGTCCCGCGGTGGTTGGCCGTCCAGGCAGCCCGAGTCGAGAGGGACTTCCAGCGGGCGATCCAGCCGACGAGGTCGAGGTTCGCGGGCGCGACGATGAGGTGGATATGGTCAGGCATGAGGACTGCCGCGTGGAGGGTCACCAGGCCGAGCGGAACTTCCGCGAGTAGGGAGTCCCAGATGGGGTTCCGGACGGCCGATGGAAGGATGCCAACTTCAGGATGGGTGCGGATCACTGTGTGGAAGATGTTGTCTGAATTCGCGTAGGCCTCGGGCGAGAGTCGAATTGGCCGGCCATAGCGCATGGGCGGGAGTGTAGAGGTTCGTTGCGTGGCGGGTGACGGTGATTGGGCGCATGGCGCCGAGCGGGGACAAGCCCCGCAACTACAGCGGGTGACTCGGCCCTTCGACCCCATGCTTCGCGCGCTGGGCATCCTGGAGGGTGCCGATGGTTTCGGCGCTGCGGTTGTAGATTTGCGGCGGGTCCCAGCCGTTGAGGCCGGCGTACGTGTCGATCTGGCTGCGATGGTGGATGTCGTGCTCCATCATCATCAGGAGGATGCGCCAGCCGGGGAGGGTGGCGCCGGGCGAGTCAATCATGTCCACGCGTCTGTCGAGCCACTCATTCGGAGTGCCGGAGAGCTTCGCCTTGAATTCGTCGAAGCTGGACTGCAGGGCGGGGACCCACTTTTCGCGGCTGGAGACATCGGGGGGCCGCGGACTGACCCAGCCGGTGCCGCAATAGGCGCTTGCGAAGTAGAGGCGTGAGCCGCACATATGCCCGACGAGGGTGTTGATGCCCCAGGCTTTTTCTCCTTCGCCCGAGGATGGTTTCCAGCCATCGGCGGCGGGCGGGAGCGCGGCGATGTCGCGCATGGCGCGCTTGTTTACGCCTTCGAAGTAACGGAGAAACGCATCGATGTCCCTGAACATGGGAGCCTCCTGTTGTGCCGCGCGCTTCCCGCGACATACGCTACGCCCTGGCGGGCCCGGTTTTCATCATGCTAAAGGTTGAAGTCTCGTACCGCGGTCTCGTCGCCCTTGGGGCGGCTCTCCTCACCCTCTGGGCGCTCGTCCGGCTGTGGCCAGTGCTCTTGCTGGTGGTGACGGCGTTCATTTTCATGGCCGCGCTGCTGCCCTACGTCGAATGGTTGGTGCGGCGCGGCGTCAACCGAATAGTCGCGGTGCTGCTGATCCTCCTGACGGTGTTCGCCGGCCTCGGCAGCGTGGTGGCGATCGTCGCGCCGGCGATGTTCGACGAATTCCGCGACCTGCGTTCGAACCTCCCGCAGTACGCCAGTGACTTCGAGCAGTTCATGCAGAACTTCGGCTTCGACACCGAGCGCTGGGACCTGCCGGAGCGCGCCGCAGAGATCAAGTGGGACGAAATCATTTCCGGTAGCCAGGCGGTCGACTTCGGGCAGCGCGTGGCCGTGGGCGTGATCTCGGGGTTCACGGTGGCGGTGCTCACGGCGTACCTGCTGGTGGACACCCGCCGGCTGAGGACATTCCTGTTCCGATTCGTGCCGAAAGGACGGGAACCCGACGCGCAGCACTTCCTCAACGCGCTGAGCCGGGTTGTTGGTGGGTACGTCCGGGGACAGCTGATCACCTCGCTCATCATCGGGTTGTTCACCACGGCGGTGTTACTGGCCATGCAGGTGCCGAATGCGGTGGCTTTCGGGGTGCTGGCGGCGTTCGCGGACATCATCCCGCTGGTGGGCGCGTTCATCGCGATCGTGCCGGCGGTGGTCGCGGCGTTCCAGGAATCGCCGACGCAGGCGGTGGTCGTGCTGGCCGCGCTGCTGGTCTACCAGCAGTTCGAAGACCGGTTCCTGGTGCCGAAGATCTACGGCCAGACACTCAACCTGCCGGCGCTGGTGGTATTGATGGCGGTGCTTGTGGGCGGCGAACTGATGGGCATTGCGGGGGTGTTGCTGGCGTTGCCGGCGGCGGCCGCCGGGCGCGTGGTGCTCGACTACTACCTCGACCGGCGAGACGGGGGGACCGGCCTCCCGGAGCGTGAGGACGAAGTGCTGGCGCCGGACGATGAGCCGAAGCCTGCCACAGCCTGACCTAACCTGACCCCTGCGCCTCTGCCCGCCGTGTGGTTGAATGCGCCGCATGTTCAAGAGCGTCCTCGTGGCCAACCGTGGCGAAATCGCGGTCCGTATCTGCAAGACGTTGCGGAACATGGGGATACGTTCGGTGGTGGTGGCTTCGATCCCGGACCGGCGCAGCCTGGCCGTGCGTTCGGCGGACGCGTGGGTGCTGCTCGAAGGCTATTCCGCCGCTGAGAGCTACCTCGATATCGATGCAGTGATAGCGGCGGCGAAGTCGGAGGGCTGCGAGGCGATTCACCCCGGCTACGGCTTCCTCAGCGAACGCGCCGACTTTGCCGAACGCTGCGCCGCCGAGGGAATCGTCTTCGTTGGGCCGCCGCCCGAGGTGCTGCGCGGCATGGGCGACAAAGCCGCGGCGCGCCAGCTCGCCGTCTCCAACGGTGTGCCCGTCGTCCCCGGCTGGGATGGCGACGACGACGAAGAGACCCTGGTCCGCGAGGCCGCCCGCATCGGGTACCCCGTAATGCTGAAGGCCCGCGGCGGCGGCGGTGGGCGCGGGATGCGCGAGGTGTTCAGCGCCGACGGGTTGCCCGAGGCCATTGAGAGTGCCCGCCGCGAAGCCCTCGCCGCGTTCGGGGACCGGGGACTGCTCCTCGAGAAGCTGGTGACGAACGCGCACCACGTGGAAGTGCAGGTGCTCGCGGATGCGCAGGGAAGCGTCATTCACCTCGGCGAACGCGACTGTTCGGTCCAGCGAAGGCACCAGAAGCTCATCGAGGAGACGCCGAGCCCGGTCGTGGATGCCGCCCTCCGCGAACGGCTCACCGGCTACGCCCTGACGCTCGCTGGGGCGATTGGGTACGTCAACGCCGGCACGTTCGAATTCCTCGTCTCCACCCCCTCTCCATCCGCAGATGGAGAGGGGGCAGGGGGTGAGGTGTACTTCCTCGAAGTGAATCCCCGCCTCCAGGTCGAACACCCCGTTACGGAGATGGTCACCGGCCTCGACCTCGTCGAGCTCCAGCTCCGCATCGCTGCCGGCGAACCACTCCCGATGACCCAGGAGGAAGTCACCTTCTCCGGCCACGCCATCGAATTCCGCATCAATGCGGAGGACCCGTGGGACGGGTTCAAGCCGAGCAGTGGACGCATTCAGGTGCTCTGGGGCGACGCATCGCGGTTCGACTCGGGCTACGAAGAAGGCGACGACGTGCCGATGCAGTACGACTCATTAATCGCCAAGCGGATATTCCCGGGCGCGGATCGCGAAGAAGCGGTGGCGCACGCGGCCCAAGTCATCGGGAGCGACGACTTGCTAGGCCCCAGATCAAATCTCGGCCTCCTTAAGGCCATAGCGCGGAGTGCGGATTTCAAGGCCGGACATGCGACGATCGACTGGCTGGAGGCACAACTTCCCCTGCTCCTTCAGTCTGGGCGCCGCTTGAATGCGGACTGGATCGCCGCGGCTGCGACGTTCGCCGCTGGCGACAAAACGGGGATCATCGGAGGGTTGGGCGCAGGTCGCGCCGGAATCTGGCTCTGTGACGGTATCGAGACAAGGTTTGTCGAGGTAGCTCTAGGCGGAACTCCTCGCCCGAGAGTGCGGAAGCGGAACGGACAATGGTCGGAGCTTGTTCCTCCAGCCGCGCACTACGGGACCGCGTGGCTTGAAGGAGTGGAACACCAGTTCAAGGTTCGCAAACTCGACGAGTCGGTTGAGGTCGAGGGCCCGGAAGGAGCTCTCCGCACGTTCGTCAACGACCAACCACCGCACCCAGTGTCCGTTTCAGTTCGTCATGACATCTATGTGGTACCGCCCCCGCCCCTCCCCCGCCGCGCGCATGCCGCCGCCGAAGGCTCGACCGCTATCACCGCCCCGCTGCCCGGCTCGATCGCGGCCGTCCGTGTCACCGAGGGTGACACCGTGGAGGCGGGCCAGTTGCTGCTGGTGCTTGAGGCGATGAAGATGGAGCACCGGATTTCGGCCCCAGCCGCCGGCGCCGTGAAGGCGGTGAACGTGCGCGAGCGGGACCAGGTGCGCGAAGGCGACGTGCTCATCGAGCTGGGCTAACGCGGGCCCGGCTGTGCCCTGGCTGCCGGCAGCCCCTTCGGGGTCGCGAGGGCCGTCGAATGTGTGGTGTTGCGCGAGCAAGGAGTCTCGCCGGGCCGTCGGGAAGGCTGGCGCGCGGCATGGGTGTGAGTTGGCCACCCGCTTACTGCCGTGCGCGGTTCGGATACTGACGTCGACCCGCCCTTTCGGTTGGGCCACGGATGGCGTTCGTGGTGTGGGCGGCCACCCGCTTACTGCCGTGCGCGGTTCGGATGGTCGTGGTGGGTGGAGTACCTCGACGGCTGGCGCGGGGCGTGGTTGTGGGGAAGCGGGGGCAGAGCCCCGCGACTCCAGCTACCGCCCCCGGAAATACGGCATGGCGACTTCGTCGCTGACGTCTTGCCAGACGACCTCCACCGGCATGTCGCAGCGGACCTGGTCCGGCGGTGTTTCGACGAGGAGGCTGGTCATGCGCGGGCCTTCTTCGAGGGCGATGGCAGCGACCACGTAGGGCACGTCCGGTTCGAAATCGGGCGATTGGGCGCGCTCGCAGATGGTGAAGCTGTAGAGCGCGCCGCGGCCACTGGCTTCCACCCATTCCAGGTCGCGCGAGAGGCATTCCGGGCAGTGGGTGCGGGCGTAGTAGAAGACGTGGCCGCTCGGGCAGCGCTGGAGCATCAGCTTGTGCTGTTTCGTGCCCGCCCAGAACGGCTCGGAGGTTGGGATGGGGTTGGGGATCGGCGATGGGTTCGGCCGGTAGGTGGTCATGGTTACGCTCCCCTCAAGATGATCGAGACCTGCTCGCTCATGATGCCGCCGTTGCCGTTCACGAAAGCGGTGTCGCACTTGCGCAACTGGCGTTCGCCGGCGCGGCCCTGGATCTGCCAGGCGGCCTCGGTAACGTGCGACATGCCGCCCGCGATGCCTGACTGGCCGAACGAAAGCTGGCCGCCGTGGGTGTTCATCGGGAAGTCGCCCTTGTACGTCAGGTCGTGCTCCATGACGAAGCGGCCGGCCTCGCCCTTGGGGCAGAAGCCCGTGTCCTCCAGCGTGAGCAGGACCGTGATGGTGTAGCAGTCGTAGAGCGAAGCGAGGTCGATGTCCTTCGGTTTCAGGTCGGTCATCGCCCAGGCGCGGTCCGCGGCGGACTTGATCGGTGAGTGGGTGAAGTCGGGCTCGTACGTCACGGAGCGGTGGGTGGTGTTTTCGCCGCCGCCGACGACGTAGACCGGGCGGTTCTTCGTCTTCGCGGCCTTCTCTTTCGAGGTGACGACGACGGCTGCGCCGCCCATGCAGGGCATCACGATCTCGAGCATGCGCAGCGGGCTGCAGATCATCGGAGAATTGAGCACGTCTTCAGTGGTGATGGGCGTGTTGCGGAAGACGGCACTGGGGTTCGCGAGGGCGTTCGTGCGCTGGTCCACCGCCACCTTCGCGCGCTGCTCGTCGCTGAGGCCGAATTCGTGCGCGTAGCGGTTGGCGATCATCGCGTAACCGTAGGTGCCCTGGACCGCGCCGAAGGGGATTTCGAACTCGGCCTGCGGCGAGCCCCAGACGCCTCCGCCCCAGTCGCGCGCGAAGTTCATCGGCGGCGCCTTCGGGTTCCGGTGGTGGGCCTGGGTATAGAGCATGCAGAGGGCGGTCTCGCAGAGGCCCATTTCGATGGCCATGGCCGCGCGGAGCACGAGCCCGGCGCCGGACGCGCCGCCGAGGTCCACGATCTCGGAGAAGTGGGACTCGATGCCGAGGTACTCGATGAGCGTGGCCGGGATGAACATCTGCGCTTCTTGCAGGTTGTTCCCGGTGAGGACGGCATCGACATCGCGGATTGTCAGTCCGGCGTCATCGAGGGCCATGCGGGCGAGCTCGGAATAGGCTTCGAGGCCCATCCAGAGCTTCTCAGGCTTGCGCATGGGCGCGAATTCAGCGACGCCGACGATTGCGGCTTCGCCACGAAGTCCAGGCATGTGGCTGCTCCTGATGTGGAGTTGCGGCGAGTGGATGGTAAGCCGTCAGGAAGTAGGCGTCAGGTGGGAGCCGGGGGGCTATTACACCAGGCGGGGCAGGACGGCCGTCTGAGCGCGTGAGACGTTACGCCGCGGGAGGCGGCGCGCCCACTCCCGTGCAACGACGATCGCCAGCCCTCCAAAAACGCAGACGGCGAAGACTTCGACAAGGATGACGTGGGGCGCGTCGCTGTAGTTTGTCGAGGCTCCGATGCCGACCGCGGTGAGGACGCCGATGACGCCGCCGAGGGGCAACGTGACAAGACAGCGGCGCAGGGTGGGGCCGATGCAGCGGTCGCGCGCGATGAGGAGGCCGAGGGCCGCCAGGCCAAACCCTCCACCAACGCCCAGCGCCGTACCGGCGAAGTAGGCGACTAACGGCAACCATTCATCGAAGCTCGATTCGACTTCGGTCGTGCGGCCGCCTCCGTCGAACTGCACCGTCTCATGCTCGATGAACTGGACCTTGTGATAGTCCAGGCCGATGGCGGGACCGCCGCCCGCAACAAAGACGTAGGTCAGGAAGGCCACCAGCAGCATTGGCGCGGCCATGAGAGGGACGATGAGCCAGTGGCGTCCGGGAACGGGCGCTCGGCCGTGTTCTCGCGCCACGTCCGCCGCGAATCGGTCCAGGTCGGCGCCAGTCAGAGCGGCGAGCGAGCCTGCCTCCACCATGTCTCCGCGCAAGTCGTCGATTGTCACCTTCGCGGCGGAACTTGGGACGCCGAACCTGCGGAGCTTGCGATAGAGCCGGGCCAGGTGTTGTTCGTCGGAAATGGCAGGCGGTTGCCAGGAGACATTCAGTCGCCAGAGCTTCATTTACGCGGTCTCCTTGGCGGCCCCGGGGGTGGATGCCCGAAGCACCGAATCGACGGACTGCGCCAACGCCGCCCACTCGGCGCGCCACGCGTCGAGATACTCCCGCCCTTCCCTGGTCAGGTGGTGGTACTTCCGCGGTGGCCCCGAATCGCTCGGCCGGCGTTCGGAGATGAGCATCCCCGAGCGTTCGAGCCGGGTCAGCGCTGGGTAAACGCTGCCTTCGGCGACATCACCGAGTCCGGCAGCCGCCAGTCGTGCGACGATTTCGTATCCGTACGCCTCTCGCGAACCGATCACCGCCAATACGCAGGGATCGAGCAGGCCTTTCAGCATCTGGCTGCGCTGAGTTTCAGCTACCATGCATTGCATAGTAGTGGTGGAAGCTCGGTTGTCAAGGCCACGGGGGTTCGTCTGTTCGACGGACGTCCGTTGGGCGCGTGGCGCCGAGCGGGGACAAGCCCCGCAACTACGGGGTTTGCGCACCAATCAGAAGCAGCGCCATCACGCACGGCACGTTGCCTTTGTTGCGCCAGGCGTGGCGGGTGCCGTTCTGGACGATGGTGTCGCCGGGGCCGAGGCGGACCTCCGCGCCGTCGTCGAGTTCGAGCCAGACTTCGCCGGAGATGACGTATTCGACGTCGATGGTGTTGGTTGTGTGCATCCCGGGCGCGCCGGGCTCCATGTGGCCCATCAGCCCTGGCAGCTTCGCCTCGAAGTCGGCGATGGCCGCGCCCATGTCCGTTACCTGGGGTGGGCCGGCGTTGGCCGGGGCCACGCTGAAGAAGCCGAAGCGGTATCCGCCAGCCGGCGGGAACCAGGCGGAAAATGGCGGCAGCGTGCCGTCTTGAGGAAGCTGGGGGATGGTGTCGCTGCCCCAGATGTTGTGGAACTCGGCGCCGGGCGTGAGCAGCGGCGTGATGGGCTCGACGACGGTATCGCTGACGAAGACGGATTTGCCCTCGGGCGTTTTGCCGGTGACAACGCGGCGGACGTTCATGGTGACCTCCTGGGAACTGGTGGCCGGACTGTACGCCGCGAGAGGAAAGAAGGTGCGACGGTGAGAAGGAAAGAGCGGTGAGACGTGAGAACGAAAGGACGATGGCCGGCGATGCCACGTAGATCCGCGCGTACGCAAGGCACAATCGAGCAGGCAAGCCAGGCGCGCCTGCGGTGCTTCGCAGGACAGACACGCGTCAGCCAGGACAACTGCCGCCCCGGAGAGTGGCGCCAGCCAATCTCAGTACTGCGTGCGTAGGCGGCGGATGTAACGCAAAAGGCTCCCGCGTGGGGAGCCTTTGTGTGAGGTTGGAGGCGCCAGTCGGATTCGAACCGGCGGTGGAGCTTTTGCAGAGCTCTGCCTTACCACTTGGCCATGGCGCCGTGACTACAAAGTATGGTGCCCAGGGTGAGATTTGAACTCACACGCCCAAAAGGACACTGCCCCCTCAAGACAGCGTGTCTGCCGTTCCACCACCTGGGCCCAGAACGCAAATGGTACGAACCGCGCCGGGCCTGCGGCAAGCCGCATGAGGGTCAAAAGACCGGCGATACCGATTCGTATTGGCAGGGGCGGCAGGATTCGAACCCGCGACCGGTGGATTTGGAGGCCACTGCTCTACCAGCTGAGCTACACCCCTGTGCGAACAATCAGCGTAGCAAAGCCCCGGGAAACGGGCGAACGGGGGAACCGCCAAGACGCCAAGAGCGCCAGGGAGTTCCGGGACGCCCCGGCAGTGCCCAGAAGAACACTTGGCGTCTTGGCGGTTTGTGACGCTAAGCGGCGCGGGGGTGGGAGGCGAGGCTTCCACAGGCGGGGCAGCGTGGGACGCGGGAAACGCGGGTGCTCTGGCCGAAGTTGAACTTGGCCCGGCAGCGGTCACATTCGAGGCGTTCGAACATCTTGCCTTCGGCGAATTTTCGTTCCCAGCGGGGTTTGAGGATGGTGTGCTCGGCCACGGTTGTGCTCCTGTGTGGAATTACGGCAGGGGATACGTGGGAGCGCATAGGGAATTGTTCACAGTTGGGCGCTGATTCCGTCTAAAGGTTGAAGCCGAAGGCATTGCTATACTCTCGCGATGCACCATAACGCACGGCATCTTCTTTCCTCCGCGGACATAACGCCCGCCGAGACCAGCCACCTGCTCGACCTCGCCTTGAGGCTGAAGCGAAAGCCCCAGCCCGTCCTGGCGAACCGTCAGCTCGCCTTGCTCTTCGAGAAGCCGTCGTTGCGTACCCGTGTCAGCTTCCAGGTGGCCATGCGCCATCTTGGCGGCGAAACCATCTACCTCGCGCCCCAGGAAGTCGGCCTCGGCGAACGGGAGGCGATCAAGGACGTTTCGCGGGTGCTCGCCCGGTACGTCGATGTCGTCGCGGTGAGGACGTTCGGACAGGAGATCGTCCAGGAATACGCGGAGTTCTCGGAGATCCCGGTCGTGAACGCGCTGACCAACGAAGAACACCCGTGCCAGGCACTGGCTGACCTGGTGACCCTGCAAGAGAAGGTGGGGAGCCTGAAGGGCTTCTCCATCGCCTTCATCGGCGACGGGAACAACGTGGCGGCGAGCCTCGTGCTCACGGCGACGGCGCTGGGCATGGACATGCGCATGGCCGCGCCGAAGGGCTATGGCCTGCCCGAAGACGTGATTTCGGAGGCGAGCCAGCGGGCGGTGAGCACGGGCGGCAAGCTGACCCTGGTGAACGACCCCCGCGAGGCCTCCGAGGGCGCCCAGGCGCTCTATACCGATGTTTGGACTTCGATGGGGCAGGAGCGCGAAGCGGAGCGCCGCCGTATTGCCTTCGCCGGGTACCAGTTGAACCACACGCTGATCGACATCGCCGCGAAGGGCGCCTTCGTCATGCACGACCTGCCCGCGCATCGCGGGGAGGAGATCACGGATGAGGCGATGGAGAGCGCGCAGTCGATCGTCTTCGACCAGGCAGAGAACCGGGTCTGGGCGCAGGCGGCGGTTGTGGCGTTCCTGCTCGGGCGTGACACGGCGGTGAGTTAAGAACGAAAGACGGTGAGAGGTGAGAACGAAAGAGTGGCGCGTCCAGCGCCGCTCTGAGGGTGAATCGCGTTCCCGGCGCGGCGCCCGTAGGCCCGTCAGGGGCTAACGGCCTTCTTTCCTTCTCACTCTCACCTTCTTTCCTCTGCTGAGCGAAGCTCAGCGTAGAATGTAAAGGCCCGCCGCGCGGGCGGTCTTTCAATGTTCGATACGCAACACGCCCGCGAAATCTTGTCGCAGTTCGATTGGACCAGCGCGATCGACGTCCTGTTGATTGCGACGGTGATCTATGCGGCGCTGCGCATCCTCAGTGGCACCCGGGCGATGACCCAACTGCGCGGGGCGCTCGCCTTCGTTCTGATTTTTGTGGTCCTGGGGCGGATGCTGGACCTGACGGTCGTGAACTTCCTTGTCCAGAACTCCGTGACCGCTCTCCTCATCGCCGCGGCGATCATCTTCCAGCCGGAGCTGCGGCGGTCGCTGGATCGCCTGGGGCGCACGGGCCTGAGCGGGTATTTCGGCGCGGCGAAGTACGAAGACGTGATCGATTCCGTGGTAAAAGCGGCGGGGCGGATGTCGGCGGAGCGGCACGGGGGGCTGTTCGTGCTGGAGCGCGAAACCGGCCTCCAGGACGTTATCGACACCGGCATCCCGGTAGACGCGAAGGTGTCGCCCGAGTTGCTTGCGGGCATCTTCTACCCGAACTCGCCGTTGCATGACATGGCGGTGGTCCTGCGCGAAGAGCGCGTCGTGGCGGCCGGGTGCATCCTGCCGCTGGCTGCCGACTTGCCGGCGCTGGAGCGGAACCTGGGAACGCGGCACCGCGCCGCCATCGGCATCACGGAAAACACGGACGCGCTGACGGTGGTGGTGAGCGAAGAAACCGGCGATATCAGCGTGGCACTGCACGGGCGGCTCACGCACGTGCCGGACGAGCGGCGGCTGAAGGCCGTGCTCGAGTGGGTGCTTGAGCCTGGCGTGGCGACGGCCGCGCGGAATGGGCAGGCGCCGGTATGACGCGGTTCGAAGGGAACAGCCGCGCGCCGTGGCCCCGCGTGGTGGTGGGGATCATCCGAGCCTCACTGGCCAGCCTGTTCCACCACCGCGGGATGGCCGCGTTCAGCCTGGTGGCGGCGTTCGGTATCTGGTTCGTCATCCAGGATGTTGAGAACCCGCGCATCCAGAAGTGCTTCCCGGAAGACTGCACCCGCGTCATCCCGGTCGAGGCGATCAACGCTGACCAGTTCATACCAACATCGACATTCACCGTAGGCGTGCGGGTGGAGGGCCGGGAAGCCGACCTTCAGAAGCTCTCCCAGGCCGACTTCAACGCGACGGTGGACGTGAAAGGCATCACCCCGGGCGTCCCCCAGGAGCGCCAGGTGAAGGTTACGGGGAAGGACGGCATCCGCATCCTCTCGGTGAACCCACCGACGCTGCCGGTGTCGGTCGAACCGGTGGTCGAGCGGCAGTTCGACGTGGTGGTGACGCGGATTGGCCAGCTTCCCGCCGGTTTCGTGGAAGACGACATCAAGATCGAACCGCCGCAGGTGACGGTGCGCGGACTGCAGGCGGACCTTGCCACGATCGCGTCAGTGAACCTTGACGTGAACCTGAGCAACCAGCGCGACGGGACGACCGTCGTGGACAACGAACTGGTCGCGCACTCCATAACCGGGGCTCCGGTGGACGTGTCTATCACGCCGAACCGCGGGAAGGTCACGCTGTCGGTGCGGCAAGACTTCGTGCAGCGGACGTTGCCGGTCATGCCCGTGCTTTCGGGGCAGCCGGCGCCCGGCTATCGCATCACGAGCATCAGCGTGGAGCCGTCGGCCATCTTTGTCTCGGGGCCGGCGGACCGGATGGCGACGCTGACGCAGCTTTCGACGGAGGCACTGCAGATCACGAACGCTACCGGAGAGATCCGGAGGCTGCAGAACATCGACGCGCCGGCGAACCTCTCGCTGGACCGGCGGACGGTGACCGTGATCGTGCAGGTGAAGCCGATTGACTGCGCGGCCGGGACCACCGGCGCCGCCTGCGGGACGTACACCATCCAGGTCGCGCCAACCGTCGAAGGGCAACCGCCGGGGTTGCTGGTTTCTGGCGCGCTGCGGGTGACCGTGCAACTGACCGGGCCGCTCACGCTGCTCGATACGATCCAGCCGGGTCAGATCACGGCGAAGGTTTCGCTCGCCGGCGCGGTTGCGGGCACGTCGAGCTATCCGGTGACGGTGACGGTGCCGGCGAACCTTGCGAGCCAGGGCGTCAAAGCCGAGCAGCCAAGCCCGATTCAAATTACCCTGACGACGCCATGAGTGCTGCCAGTGATGCGCTGCCCCGCGTTGTCATCGTGGGGCGCCCGAACGTCGGGAAGTCGTCCCTCTTCAACCGCGTGTTCGGGGAGCGCCGCGCGATCGTCGAAGACGAGCCGGGGACTACGCGAGACCGTGTCGAAGCCGATGTCGAGTGGATGGATGTCCGCTTTCGGCTGATTGACACGGGCGGGTACGAAACGGACGCGGAAAACGTCTACGCGCCGCTGATCATCGAACAGATCAAGACCGCGATGAGCGGCGCGGCGGCAGTGCTGTTCTGCGTGGACGCGCGAGACGGGCTGACGGCCAGCGATTACGACATGGCCGACGTGGTCCGCCGGGCGCAGCGCCCAACCATCGTGGTCGCGACCAAGGCGGACAACGAACGGCGCGAGCTCATCGGCCTCGCGGAGGCGTCGTCGCTGGGGCTCGGCGAGCCGCTGCCGATTTCCGCGATGCACGACATCAACGTCGGGGTGATGCTGGACGAGGTGGTGAAGCTGCTTCCGCAGGATACCACGCTCGTCGAGTCGGACCGGACACGCGTGGCGATCATTGGCCGGCCGAACGTGGGCAAATCCATGCTGGTGAATGCGATCCTCGGGCAGCAGCGGGTCATCGTCAGCGACGTTGCCGGGACCACTCGGGACGCGATCGACAGCGAGGTCGATACCGCCGAAGGCTCGTTCCTGCTCATCGACACGGCGGGCATCCGGCGGCCGGGCAAGCTCGGTAAGGGCGTCGAGTTGCACTCCGTGATGCGGACGACCTCGGCGGTCGAGCGGTGTCACGTTGCGGTGCTGGTGGTCGATGGCACCGAAGGGGTCACTTCGCAGGACATGCACATCGCCGGCGTGCCGATGGAGCACCTCAAAGGGCTGATCATCGCGGTCAACAAGACCGACCTCTGGGACGACCCGGAGGCGCGACGCGCGTGGGCCGAGTCCCAGATGCGCGGGCGGGTGAAGTTCGCCCCCTGGGCGATGGTCGCGTTCATCTCCGCGCTTGAAGGCAAAGGTGTGCACGAACTGTTGGAACTGGTGCAGCATGCCCGCGAAGCGCGCCGGCGGCGGCTTTCGACGGCGGAGCTGAATTCGCTGCTGAACAAGGCCATTCGCGAGCATGTGCCGCCGCTCGTGCAGAACAAGCGCTTCAAGTTGTTCTTTGCGACGCAAGCGGACATCGACCCGCCGGTGTTCATCCTCTTCGTGAACGACCCGAAGCTCGTGCACTTCAGCTACCGGCGGTACCTGGAACGGTCCATCCGGGAGGCCGCCGATTTCGAGGGGACGGCCATAAAACTGGTCTTCAGGGCGCGAAGCGAGGATGATGCGCGGTCGTGATCGACTACGCCGTTACCGTTTGCCTTGGGTATGTGATGGGCTCCCTGCCGTGGGGGCTCATCGTCGGTTACATCTGGTTGCGGCGTGACATCCGCGAATCTGGGAGCGGCAAGACGGGCACCACGAACGTGCTGCGAACGGCGGGGAAGATCCCCGCGGCGCTGGTGATGATCCTGGATATCGCGAAGGGCGCGGTGCCTGCGCTGGTTGGCCGGTACGCCTTCGACAACGATGGCGCAGCGGTCGCTGGAGCGTGCGCGGCGGTCGTTGGGCACATCTGGCCGGTGTTCGCCGGGTTCCGGGGCGGCCGCGGGGTAGCGAGCACGTACGGCGGGGTGCTTGGGCTCGCGCCCCTGCTTTCACTCGGGTTCCCGGTGATCGGCGCGCTGCTGGTGATCGCCACGCGCTACGTCTCTGTGATGTCGGTCGTGGGTGTGCCCGTCTGCGCGGCACTGCTCGGCATCGCGGCGATCCTCGGCTGGACGGAGCCGATCTACTTCGTGTTCGCGGCCTTCGCGACGCTGCTGGTGGAGTACAAGCACATCCCGAATATCCAGCGCCTGCGCGCTGGGACCGAGCCGAAAATCGGGCAGGGCGGCAACCGCCCCGCCACGGGCTAGGCCAGTGGGCCGCTTCGCGGTCGTTGGGGCGACGTCGTGGGGGCTGACGCTGGCGTGGCTGCTGCAACGCAACGGAAATGACGTGCTTGTGGTCACTCGTACTGAGTCCGAGGCTGAAGAGGTATCGCGGACCCACGGCATTGCTCGGCTTCCTGAACTGCTTTTGCCGTCGGACATAGAGGTGCAGTCTGCCCCAATCCAGCGGCCAGTGAACGGGATTGTCTTGGCAGTGCCTGCGCGGTCGATTCGGTCGACGGTGCAGGCCCTTCGAGCCGACCGCAACACTCCAGTGCTAATCGCAGCGAAGGGTGTGGAGCATCAAAACCCCGGCACCGGACGACCTCTCAGCAAGGTCCTTGAAGAACTGGGCTGGCGTCGAGAGAAGATCGGGGTCATCTCGGGGCCAAATCTCGCACACGAGATAGTTAGCGGGCTGCCGGCGGCAGCTGTGGTGGCCGCGGGCTCAACCGCTGTTTCGATCCCGTGGCAGGTGGCGTTGAGCAGCGGCACGTTCCGCGTCTATACGTCGGACGACGTGGTCGGGGTGGAAATGGCGGGCGCACTCAAGAACGTGATAGCCATCGCCGCCGGGGCCGCCTGGGGCATGGATTTCGGCGCAAACGCCGTTTCAACCATTCTTACGCGCGGTTTGGCGGAGATGACCCGACTGGGCGTAGCCATGGGAGCGAACCCGCTCACATTCCAGGGTCTTGCTGGCGTGGGTGACCTCGCAGCGACATGCTTCTCGCCTCTCAGCCGGAACCGGAGGTTTGGGGAGCTTCTTGGTAGAGGCGTGACGCCGGAAGAGGCGAAGGCTCGAATTGGGGAAACGGTCGAGGGAGCGCTCACTGCTCGCGTTGTCCTCGAGTTTGGATCGCGCCTCAACGTTGAACTCCCCATTTGCGCGACGGTTGCGGGAGTCGTGGGTGGGTACCAGACGGTCCCGGAGGCGATGGCCGGGCTGCTCTCGCGGCCGTTGAAGTCCGAGGCCGGTTGGCCCGGCTGATGCTACGATCGATGGCATGGTGGAAGGTACGCTTCAGCGCTTGCTCGACGGCCTTCACGAGGGGCGGGACCTTGTCGATGCCGAGTACAGCGCTTTCTCCGACCTGAGTCGAAACGACGCCAGGACGGTGCGCGAGAACTGGCCGGGCATCCCGGTGGCAACGCGCGCGACGCTGCTCGAACGCGCGCTGGAACTTGCCGACGTGAACGTTGACCTGCAGTTCGACGCCCTCGCGAAAGCGAGCTTGAGCGACGGCGATCCCGAGGTGCGCGAGCGGGCAGTGGCACTCCTCTGGGAATCCGGCGACACGGACGTGGCGGAGGCGCTGGCGCGGCTGGCCACGGACGACGACGGGCCGGGGGTCAGGGCTGCCGCGGCGGGCGGGCTCCAGCATTTCGTCGAGGCTTTCGTCCAAGACAAACTCCCCGCCCGCACAGGTGACCTGGTAGTCGCGGCGTTGCGGAGGGCGTTGAACGACGCGGATGTCGACGTGCGGGCGAAAGCGGTCGAGAGCATCGGGCCGATCGCGGAGGAGTGGGCGCAGGAGGCGATCCTCGATGCGTACGAGGGCGCCGACGAACCGCTCCGGCTGTCGGCCATCCGGGCGATGGGATACTCAGGGCTGACCCGCTGGGAAGAGTACCTGGAGGATGAATTCGCCTCCGGGAACGAGGAGATGCGCTTCGAGGCTGTTGTCGCGGCCGGGAATCTCGGTTCGGAATTGCTGATCGAGCCACTCGGGGAGCTGCTGAACGACGAAGACCCGGAGCTCGTGCTTGCCGTGGTTGAAGCGATTGGCGAAATTGGTGGAGAAGACGCCATCGAGTTGCTGAAAGCTTTCGCCCCCGAAGCCCCGGAAGGTTTCGAGGAGGCCATTGAGAACGCCCTCGCGGCGGCCGCGGAAGAGGGCATGTTTCGCAGCTTCGGCGACCTGCAGGGGTCGCGGCGTGACGAGGATGAGGACGAATGAGCCGAAGGTTGCCGATCCAGCGGGCCGTTTCGGCCGGTGGTGTGGTGTGGCGAAAGGACCCGCGCGAAGGTGTGGAAGTAGTGGTCTGCGGGCGGCGGTCTGACCGCGTCTGGGGGCTGCCCAAGGGCACGCCGGACGCGGACGAACTGATCGAGGAGACCGCGTTGCGCGAGGTGCGCGAGGAGACCGGACTGGACGTCCAACTCGGCGAACGGTTAGGCACGATCGAGTACTGGTTCACCGCGAATGGCGTCCGCTACCACAAGGAAGTCCATCACTGGCTGATGCAGCCAATCGGCGGCGACGTGGCGAACCACGACCACGAGTTCGACGACGTGAAGTGGATCAGGGCCTCGGAGGCGGTGGCGATGCTCACCTATGACGGCGAAAAGAACCTGGTGGTGGAAGCGGCGCGGAAACTCGGGGAGCCAATCGAGGCATGACGGAGCGCCGCGAGCACGAGGCATTCGTGCTGGCGGCTGGCCCTCACGTGCGCATCAGGCTGCGGCGCAAGAGTGACGCGGCGGACGAGTACCGCTGGCGGGCGGACCCGGAAACGGCCCGCTACAACGGCCGCGCTGCCGTGACGGAGCCATTCCAGAAGTTCCTCGACCTGGTGGCGTACGAACTCAGTTACGGAGTGAACGACCGGGAACAGTTCGCCATCGAGACGAACGATGGGCGGCACATCGGCACGATCATGCTCTACAACTTCGGCCGCGGCGGCGAGTCAGCCGAACTCGGGGTGACGATCGGCGATGACGACAACCGCGGCGCCGGACTCGGACGCGAGGCCGTCACGGTCTTCCTTCGCTGGATCTGGAATAACCGGCCGTTGCGCGTGGTCTACCTCCACGTGTTGGAGTGGAACGAACGTGCCGCACGCTGTTTTAGCCGGTCCGGGTTCGACCCCGTGGCACGCGTATTGCGCGACGGCCAGGCGTTCACGCGCATGGAATCGCGGCGTGAATGGTGGCTGCTCTGGGATGCCGAGGGGCGGTTCCAATTCGAGCGCGAGACGGCAAACGAGGGTACGGAAGGAAGCGTTGCGAACTCCGGGATGGCCGCGATCCAGGAGCGCTGACACCGGTAGTTCACCGCGATGTCACCGGGACGTATGGAGCTATGCACCGGACTGATCTGGGCAGAAAGCAGCGAATGCCGACATTCCATGTAGAGCTTCGCACTCGGGACCCGGGTTTCGGGCCAGGCTGCGGGAAGGTGACATGGAGCAGGCGTACCCCCAGACGACTGGAAACCTGGCGATGCAGCAAGACTTTCCCGAAGAGCCTCGGAATGCACCGCGCCCGGCGCCCGCGCATCTGCGCGCGCTGCCGTTGCTTCCCGAAGCGCCGGACCACGTCCACGAACTCGGCTTGCCGGAGCGGTTCATCGAGGACCTCGCGCTCAAGACGCTCTATCGCATCACCGTGCCGAGCCCGGTGGGCGTGGCGAACTCAATGCGCGTCAGCCCCGGCGTTGCCCGCGAGGCGCTGGACGAGCTTCGGCGGCAGCGGCTGGTGGAGACCACGTCGGCGTCGGGCCGGCTCGAAACCGAATGGCAGTACCGCCTGACCGAGCTCGGCATGCACGAGGCGGAGAACGCCTTCGGCCGCAGCAAGTACGTCGGGCCGGTGCCGGTGCCGATCCAGGACTACTTCCGCATCCTCGAACGGGACACGGACATTGGCGCGCCGGACCCGGTGCGGCTGGCCCGCGCGCTGCAGCAGCTCGTGCTCGCCCGGGACGTTGTCGCGAAGGTTTGCCTGGCGCTGACTTCCGGCCGCCCGGCGATGCTCTGGGGCGCCCCCGGCAACGGCAAGACGACGATCCTCGAATTGACCAGTGAAGCCATCCAGGGTGTCACCCTGATGCCGATGGCCGTGTACGTCAGCGGCCACATCATCCGGCTCTACGATGACCTGGTGCACCAGCCAGTGGAAGGCGACGACACGGCGGACGCGACCTCGCAGTTCGACCGGCGCTGGCTTCGCATCCGCCGCCCGTTCGTGTTCGTCGGCGGCGAATTGCGCCACGAAGACCTCGACCTTTCGTACGACCCGGCGCTGGGTTACCACCAGGCGCCGCCCCACGTGAAGGCCCACGGCGGCTTGCTCGCTATCGACGACTTCGGGCGGCAGCAGGTTTCGCCTCACGCGCTGCTCAACCGCTGGATTGCGGCCCTGGAACGCGGCGAGGACACGATGGCGCTGGTCACCGGCGAACGGATCACGTTCCCGTTCCGCTCGACCATCGTCTTCAGCACCAACCTGGAGCCACGGACGATGCTGGAGGAGGCCCACCTCCGCCGCATCCCCTACAAGATCCGCATCCCGGAACCGACGCCAGAGCAGATGGCCGAAATCTTCCGGCGGTTCGCTGACGCCATGGGCGTGGATGCGCAGCCGGCAGGCGTGGAGGCCGCGGTGGAATTGGTGCGGCGCGCGAGCAACGGGAACTTCCGCAGTTGCCACCCGCGCGATGTGCTCCAGCTCATCATCGAGGAGTCGCGCTTCGTGAAGCGTCCGGCGACGCTCGAGCCCGGGGCGGCACGGCGGGCCTGCGAGGTGTATTTCGCGGTGGACCCGGGGCCAGTGGTTAAGCCGGGGTAGGGTTCAGCTTCGCTCCTGGTCACGCGCCCTCGCGCGTTCGACGCTGACGTAGAGGCGCCGCTTGCCCGGCTCGTTGCCCTCCTGCGTGATCGGCGTCTCGGTGTTTGCCGCGCGGACCATGCGATCTGAGTAGGACGACATGATGTGCGCGGTGAAGCCCTGCACCTCCTGCATCTGGTTGATGGAGTGCTTGATCATGCGGAGCTGGAAGGGGTCGTTTTCGGCCACCCGCCGGGCATAGGCGAGCGTCTCCTCTTCCAACTGCGCATCGGGATAGACGGCCTGGACGAAGCCGTACTCCGCCGCTTCGGCTGCGGAGATGAAGCGGCCCTCGAAGAGCAGGTGCTTGGCGCGGCGGGCGCCCAGGTCCCAGGGCACTGTGAAATACGCGAAGTTGGTGGCCAGGAACTTTGTCGACTCAGCGGCGAAGACCACGTCCATCGCCGAGGCGAGCATCCATGAGGCGTAGATGCAGGCGCCATGGACCATTGCGACGGTTGGCTTGGGGATCGAACGGAAGCGCAGGTGCGGCTCGATGTCCATCCCCATCGTCCGGCCGTAACGCCGGGCCATGCTTTCGTGGTCGCGTTCGGTCTGAGATTCGCGCGCATCGGGCGAGCCGAGGTCGTGCCCGGCGGAGAACACCGGCCCGTCGCCGCGGAGGATGATGACGCGCACCTCGGGGTCGCCTGCCGCGGCATCGAAGGCTTCTTCGAGGGCAGCCATCATCTGCGCGCTCAGGGGGTTGCGGTAACGGGGCCGCGCCATCGAGACGACCGCGATCCGGCCCTGCTCGACCTTTTCCAGTGTTACCCGGTCGTCCATGGCGTCCTCCGCGCGCGTGGTTCCGAAGGTGTCATCGCCGCGGACTTGCTCAGCGCGCAAGTCCGAATGCCGGCATCTACGCCTTTGCCAGGTCGAACGAGTACGTCTCGATGACCGGGTTGGCCAGGAGGCGGCTGCACATCTGGTCCACCTGGGTGGCCGCCTCTTTCGGGTCAGCCGCGTTGAGCGTGACCTGGAAGTAGCGTCCAGAACGCACACCTGTGACCGAGCCGAAGCCGAGCGAGCCGAGCGCGCTGCCGATGGTGATGCCTTCGGGGTCGTTCACCGTCGGTTTCAGTGAGACATAAACGCGGGCGAGGAAGGTACCGGGCTTGCTGGCGGGGCTCGCTGCGACGTGCTTCTTCTGGGGCTTCTTCTTGTCTTTTTTCTTGCTCATCGAGATGTCCTGTCGGGTTGAGATGGTGGCTCGCTTCGGGAGGAGCGCGGTCTTCCGCCCGCGCCTCTGACTGGCGTTAGGCCGGGAGCTCCTGGCCGGTGAGCATGCGGTAGGCGGTGCGGTAACGCTCCGTGGTCGCGGACACCACTTCGTTGGGGACGTCAGGCAGCGGAGTGCCTTCCTTCCAACCGCTCTTCGAAAGCCAGTCGCGCACCGGCTGCTTGTCGAAGGACGGCTGGGAGCCACCGGGACGGTACTGGTCGGCCGGCCAGAAGCGGCTGCTGTCCGGCGTGAGCACCTCATCGATGAGGATCACCTCTTCGTTCCAGTACCCGAATTCGAGCTTGGTGTCGGCGATGATGATGCCGCGTTCAAGGGCGACGGCGTGCGCGTAGTTGTAGACCGCGAGGGTGCGGATCTTCATCGCGTTGGCGGCTTCTTCGCCGACGAGCTCTTCTAGCTGTTCGTAGGAGATGTTCTCGTCGTGGCCGACGTCGGGCTTGGTGCTCGGGGTGAAGATGGGCTCAGGGAGGCGCTCGGATTCGCGCAGACCTTCGGGCAGCGGGATGCCGCAAACGGCGCCCGTGCGCTGGTAATCCTTCCAGCCGGAGCCGGTGATGTAGCCGCGGGCGATGCATTCCGCCTTGATGCGGTCCGCCTTGCGGACGAGCATCGACCGGCCGTAGTACTCGGGGCCGAGCGGGAATGGCACGAGGTCCGTGTTCGCCTCGGTGATGACGGCGATGAAGTGGTTCGGGACCACTTCCTTCATCCGTTCGAACCACCAGGCGGACAGTTGAGTGAGGATGCGGCCCTTCTCCGGAATGCCCGCGGGCAGGACGACGTCGGCGGCGGAGATGCGGTCCGTGGCGATGATGAGCATCTTGTCGCCGAGGTCGTAGGTATCGCGGACTTTGCCGCGGTAGGTGCGGTTCGGCAGGGTGGACTCGAGAAGGACGGCAGTCATGGTTGAGGTTCCTTCGCGGAGAGGTAGAACAGGGTGGTGGTGGTGGCCAGGTAGGCGCCGGCGGGGACGAGCGTCACGCCCACGGCGAAGATGGCGACGGACTGGAACACAAGGTCGAGACTCCGGCCTGGCTCGGCGCCGAAGGGCGCGAAGGCAATCGCCATGACCACGCTAACGCCAATGAGCAGGGCCAGCGCGAACGGGATCGTCGCCAACAAGAGAGCGAAGAACGCCCACATCCGTCCACGCAGCATCCGCCAGCTTTCTGCGAGCGAGCCACCGATGGATTTGCCTTCGAGCATATAGACCTGGAGCGCGAGCCCCCAGCGCACCAGGAAGTAGAGCATGACGACGATACCAATCGCGCTGACGACGACGATCCCGTAGAAGAGCGCGCCGATGAGAAGCAGCCCGCCCATCCGGGTGAAGGCCGGATCGAGGGCATTCGCGAGCGAGATGGGTTTGCCGCGGATGAGGGCCGCCACCGAAACCATCGTCCCGCCGGCGCCGACGAGTGAGAACAGAGACTGCGCGGCACCGACAATGACCATCGTGAGGCGGACGCCGTTCGGCGCGGTATTGATCCAGTCGAACGTGTCGAATTTCGCGTCCGGATAGCGGCTGCTGAACAGATAGTAGAAGACAACGGCGGTGATTACTGCGAAGGGAAGCTGCGTCACGGCGATGGGGAAGAGCGTCTCGCGCGGGTTGCGGCGCATGACGCCGAGGGCGCGCAGCCAGGTCGCGTCCGGCTTCTTCACCGGCTCAATCACCGGTGCCGGCGGCGGGCTGGCTTCTTCGTTCACAGGCCGAGGCGCTCGAAGGTCGCGCCGATGTTCGCGAGGTAGAACTGGTAGTCGAAGAGGCCTCGCAGTTCGCTCTCGGAGAGGCGCGAGGTAACGTCCGGGTCGGCCATCAGGAGGTCGAAGAACTGGGTGCGGCCGTTCCAGGCCTTCATCGCGTTGCGCTGGACGATAACGTAGGCGTCGCCGCGGCTC
This sequence comes from Dehalococcoidia bacterium, assembly GCA_046328215.1. Lineage (GTDB taxonomy): Bacteria > Chloroflexota > Dehalococcoidia > Tepidiformales > Tepidiformaceae > Amarobacter. Next base: position 340,488 of record JAXLXA010000002.1, read on the forward strand.
ATTCCGGTTTCGATGAGGGCGAGGAGCACACGCTGCGAGAACACGAGGCCGTAAGAGCGCTCCAGGTTCTCTTTCATGTGCTCAGGGAATACCGTGAGCCGGTCCATGACGCCGGTGAAGATCGAGAGCGCGTAGTCCAGCACGAGCGTCGCGTCCGGGAGGACGATCCGTTCGGTAGAAGAGTGCGAGATGTCGCGTTCGTGCCAGAGCGCGATGTTCTCCATGGAGGTGAGGGCGTAGCCGCGGAGGACACGCGCGAGGCCAGTGACGCGTTCGCAGAGCTCGGGGTTGCGCTTGTGCGGCATCGAGCTGGAGCCGGTCTGGCCTTCGTCGAACGGTTCTTCGGCTTCGCGGACTTCGGTCTTCTGGAGCCCGCGGATCTCGGTTGCGAACTTCTCCAGCGAGCCACCGATGAGGGCGAGGGTGGTGACAAACTGGGCGTGGCGGTCGCGCTGGATGATCTGCGTGCTGGCGGCTTCGATGCCGAGACCGAGCTTCTTACAGACGATCTCTTCGAGTTCGGGCGGGACGGACGCGTGAGTCCCGACCGTGCCGGAGATCGCGCCAACGGCCACCGCTTCACGGGCCTGTTCGAGGCGCTTCCGGTTTCGGCGCATCTCATCGACCCAGACGGCGAGCTTCAGGCCGAAGGTCGTGGGTTCCGCGTGGACGCCGTGCGTGCGGCCGGTGCAGAGCGTGTTTCGATGCGCTTTGGCCTGGCGCTCGAGTACCGCCGAGAGGCCGTCGACGCCCTTGAGGAGCAGGTCACAGGCGTCGCGGAGCTGGAGGCCAGTGGCGCTGTCCCAGACATCCGACGATGTGAGACCAAAGTGCACATAACGACTTTCCTCGCCGAGCGTCTCCTGGACGGAGCGGAGGAACGCGGTGACATCGTGGTGGGTGATCCGGATGTACTCGTTAATCTTGTCGACGTCGAAGCTTGCGTCGCGGCGGATTTTGGCGGCGGCTTCGGCCGGGATCTGGCCGAGTTCTGCCCAGGCCTCGCAGGCGGCGACTTCGACATCGAGCCAGCGCTGGAACTTGTTCTGGTCGCTCCAAACGGCGGCCATTTCGGGGCGGGAGTATCGGGGGATCACCGCACCATGGTACCGGGAAGCGGACGCTCGGGACAGCAAGATCGAGCGCCGCGGGTAGACTTCGCAGCATGCCCGACCGCTTCTACAGCCGCCGCCGCCTGAACGTCGAGATTTATGCCGCGCGGACGGCGTCTCTGCCGGTTGTGGAAGGCGACGCGGCGTTCTACCTGGACCTCGCGAGGGCCGCTCCCGGCCCAACGCTCGAGCTTGGTTGCGGGACAGGGCGACTGCTGGCGCCACTCGCGCGCGACGGCATCGAAGTGACCGGGCTGGACCTCTCAGAAGCCATGCTCGCTGAGGCGACGCGGCAATTGAAGCGGGAGGCGAAAGACGTGCGCGCACGGGTGACGCTCGTCCGCGGGGACATGACCGATTTCACGCTCGACGGGCAGTTCGGGCTGATCTTCGTCGCCTTCAGGTCGTTCTTGATGCTGGATACGCCGGAAGCGCAACGGCGGTGCCTGGAACGAATTCATCACCACCTGGCGCCGGGTGGGACGGTGTCTATCGACTTGTTCGATCCACTTCTCGGCCGGCTGGAGCCCGGGAAGAAGTCGCGAAAGTGGGCGCGCCTGAACGAGGTCATCCACCCGGAAACGCTGAACGTCGTGCGCATCGATGTCGCCGGACGCACCAACGTTCCGCTCCGCCAGGTGTTCGAAGAGACATGGCGGTTCACCGAGCGCGGACCGAAGGGCGTCGTGAGGCGGGAGAAGGAGGTCCTGCGCATGCGCTGGACCTATCGCCACGAAATGCGCTACCTGCTGGAGTTGGCCGGCTTCGAACAGATCGAGGAGTACTCCGACTACCACCGGTCACCGCCGGCGTATGGCAACGAGCAGGTCTGGGTCGCTAGGAAGGCGGGGCTTTAGCCCCGCCTTCCCGGCTAGACCACTCCGAAGGCGAGCATTGCGTCGGCAACGCGCAGGAAGCCAGCGATATTCGCGCCGAGCACGTAGTTGCCGGGCGAGCCGTACTCTTCCGCGGTCTCGTACACGGTGCGGTGGATCTCTCGCATGATGTTCGCGAGCCGCTGCTCGGTGTAGTCGAACGACCACGAATCGCGGCTGGCGTTCTGCTGCATTTCGAGGGCGGAGGTGGCCACGCCACCGGCGTTGGCCGCCTTGCCGAGGCCAAAGGCGACGCCGGCTTCGGCGAATGCACGCGCCGCTTCGGGCGTCGAGGGCATGTTCGCGCCCTCGATCACGGCGACGCAGCCGTTCTTGATGAGCGCCGCGGCGTCCTTGCCGTTCAATTCGTTCTGCGTCGCCGAAGGGAACGCGATATCGCAGGGGATCTCCCAGATGCGCCCGTGCGGGATGTAGCGGCTGTCCTTTTTGCGCTCGCTGTACTCCTGGATGCGTGCGCGTTCGACCTCCTTGATTTCTTTCAGGAGCGCCAGGTCGATCCCGTTTTCGTCGTGGATCACGCCGTCGGAGTCGGAGCAGGCGACGACCTTCGCGCCGAGCTGTTCGAGCTTCTGGATGGTGTAAATGGCGACGTTGCCGGAGCCGGAGACGAGGGAGGTCTTGCCGGCGAGCTCCTGGCCGCGGACGGCGAGCATCTCGCGGGCGAAATACACCGCGCCGTAACCGGTGGCCTCGGTGCGGACCAGGGAGCCGCCCCAGCCGAGGCCCTTCCCGGTGATGACGCCCGACTCGTACTGGTTGGTGATCCGCTTGTACATGCCGAAGAGGTAGCCGATTTCGCGCCCACCGACGCCGATGTCCCCGGCCGGCACATCCTGGTACTCACCCACGTAGCGGTGCAGTTCGAGCATGAAGCTCTGGCAGAAGCGCATGATCTCGTTGTCTGACTTGCCCTTGGGGTCGAAATCGGCGCCGCCTTTGCCACCGCCAATGGGGAGGCCGGTGAGAGCGTTCTTGAAGATCTGTTCGAAGCCAAGGAACTTGATGATCCCGAGGTAAACGGAAGGATGGAAGCGGAGGCCGCCTTTGTACGGCCCGAGGGCGCTGTTGAACTGCACGCGAAAGCCGCGGTTGACCTGGATCTCGCCTGAGTCGTCCTGCCAGGGGACGCGGAAGATGACCTGGCGCTCGGGCTCGCAGATGCGCTCGATGATCTTGTGGTCCACGAGTTCGGGGCGCTTGGCCAGCACCGGGGCGAGTGATTCGAGCACCTCGCGCACGGCCTGGTGGAACTCGGCTTCAGCCGGGTTGCGGCGGACGACGTTGAGGTAGACAGCTTCGAGGCGTTCGTCGAGGCTCACCATGACAGCGCACCGCCGGTGAAGCCGAGGGGTTGGGGCAAAGAGAAGTGCGAGAGGCGCATTTGGAGTCCTGAGTTCGAGAAGGATTTCACAAACCCTACCGCGCCCCTGCCGCTCAGGCCACGGACAAAGGGGAGGACTTGACCGTCCTCCCCTCCGTCGTCTTCAACGGTGCTGGTGCTTTAGCTGAAGCGGCCGGCGCCGTGAATCAGGTAGTTCTCCCGCTGAAGCATCCGGTGGGCGCCGAGCGTGAATGCGTCACGGAGAGCGCGGTCCAGCACGGAACCGGTGAAGACGGCGCTGCTTCCGGCGGCCCGATACAGCTTTGAGACCACTTCGATGGTGAGCTCAGCGGCCGCGGTCGCGGCGAGAGAGGTCCGTGGGGTGTCTTCCGGGCCGGCTGGCTGGCCGGACGCATGCTTCGCGTCGATGGCACTGGCGACTGCGTAAATCCCGGCGCGGGCGAGTTCGAGCCTGCCTTCGCACTCAGCCAGGGCTACCTGCAGGCAGCGGCGCCTGCGAACCCATCACGCCGGACTGGTGCAGCCGGGATGCCTGGAGGGATCGGAACTCCTCGACTGCTGCCCGGCCAACGCCCACCAGCACGGCGGCGGCCACGAGCGGCGCGACCGCGTCTTCGTGGATGCTGTAGAGCAGCGGCAGACCGGGGCGCGGGCCGTTCATGAAGTCGGCGACTTCGTCATGCGGCACGAAGACGCCGTGGACTTCAGCTTCCTGGCTGCCAGTGCCCTTCAGACCGGTCGCGTCCCAGTTGCCGAGCAGTTGGACACGTTCCTTGCGGATGAGCGGCATGATGACGTGCGGCTCCCCCTCGGCCATGAAGCGCGGCTGCTCGCCGTCGTGGACGATGCAGAGGCCGCCAATCCAGGTGGCGTGCGGCGAGCCGCTAAGGAACGGCCACTTCGCATCGACGAGGTAGCCGCCTTCGACGGCCGTGGCCTTGCCCAGGCGACCGACGGCCGTTGCCGCGCAGTCGGTCGGAGACGTGAACGGGTCCTTCGGCAGGAAGGCGCTGATGATGCCGCCGCCCATTGCGGCCATCGTGTCCCAGGCGGTGGACGCATCGCCGGTGGCGAGCGTTTCGAGGACGCTCATCGCGTCCGTGATGGTGAAATCACCTTCACCGCGGGCGGGCGAAAGGATGGCCTGGAGCAGGCCGCGCTCGTGAAGCGCGGAGAGGACGGCAGGCGTCAGCTCGCGCGCCTCTTCGATGGCGCGGGCCTGGCTCTTGAGCAGCGGGACGAGTTCCTCCGCCGCGGCGATGAATCGCGGGCCTGGCTGGCTGGTTGGGCGTTCGAGAGTGGGTGCGGTCATGGTCTTCTTCCTCCGGGGGCGGCAAACCGCCGTGCTGGAGGAAGAATGGCGGCCAGCGGCGCCGCCCGAATCCGCACAGATACCCATTCAGTAGGGCGCGACGAGAATGGGTACCGCTACCCAGCGGGGGCGCGAACGTCGCGGGGCGCTATGAGGCCAAGTTCCACCGCCTTCAGCGCGGCCTCGGCGCGGTTGTGGATGCCCAACCGGCCGTAGACGTTCTCGACGTGGCGGTGGACCGTGCGGACGCTGAGCACGAGCGCGTCCGCAATCTCCTGGTTCGAGTGGCCACGCGCGACCAGGGCGAGGACTTCGGCTTCGCGAGGGGAGAGTCCGCCCGGGGCACTTTCGGCGCGCGGCTGCCGTACTCGCGGCTCAAGGTCCAGCCAGACGAGCATCCCGGGGGCGTCGTTCCGGGCGATGTCGGCGCGGGCGGATGCTTCGAACTGGCGGGCTTCCGCTTCGAGCCCGCCCACCCGCGCGGTCCCGGCCAGGAACGCGGCCACGGGCCCGCGGCAGCCAGCGCCGTTGGCGATGACGACCCAGTGGCTGGCGAACGGCAACAGTGCCTCGAACAGTGTTACGCACTCCTCCTTCGCGCCGCAGAGGATGGCGGCCTCGGCGAGAAGGGAGAGGAACGCGAGACGGTCTTCGTCTACGGGAGCCGCCAGCAGCCGCGCCACGGCGTCCACGAGCAAGTCGCGTGCCGCCTCAATGTCGGTATCAACCACGGCGCGGGGACGAAGGAGCCAACCAGCGCCCATGTAGCGTTCGAGTTCTTCGAACAGCAAGCGCGCGCCCCGGACGGCAGCTTCGCCGCCGCGCTGGGCGTTGATGTGGCCAACGAGGGCGCAGAGCATGACTTCCGCCTGCATCGGCTGGCCGGTGGAAGCCGGGTCGATCTGGTCCGCAACGGCCTGCGCGCGGTCAACGTCACCGGCGATGAGGGCGAGCGTGGCGTTGAACAGGTAGGCGTTCCAGCGGTGGTAGGGCAGCGGGCATCGCTCGGTAATGGTGTCGAAGTCAGCGGCGGCGCGCCGCGCGGCGGGGATGTCGCCCAGTTCGAGGGTGGTCAGGAACTGGCGAAAAAGCGCGCCGAGCTGGAGATCGACATCGCGGGCGTCCTCGGCGGCGAGGGTTGCTTCGTCCGCGGCGGCGCGCCGGCGCGCGAGGTCTTCTGGAGCGGCAAGTCCCCAACAGAGCGCGAGCAGAGCGGCAGCGAGGGCAGCGGGATCCTCGGCCATCCGCGCTTCCCGGACCGAATCCTCGGCGAACTGGCGGCGTGCCGTGACTTCGCGCGGTCCGAGCGACTGCCAGGCCAGGCGGGCGAGAAGCTTGGCGCGGGACGCGTGATCGGCGTCCGGCAGGCCTTCCAGCGCTTCCTTCAACAGCGCTATGACCTCGGGGTCGCGCGCATATCCGTGTTCGTGTCCAAGCCCGAAGCTCAGCGCTACCTGAGCAAGTATGTCCGGCCGGCCGAGGCTTCGGGACAACTCGGCGGCCTCTCGCAGGGCCGCGCGGGCTGCGTCGCCCCGATGGAGCTGCGTGAGCAACTCTCCCTCGAAGACTTCAATCTCCAGCCGCTCAGCCGGCGCGAGCTGCACCAGGCGCCGCACCGAACGGGCGAGATCAACGTAGCCCTCGGCGAATTCGAGCGAGTAGCGGGCTGCCCAGCGCCGTGCCTGCGCGAGCGCCGTGGCATGCGCTTTCGCCGGATCCCATGCCGCGCCGGCACGGCAGCCGTGCACGGCGACGCCGGATTCGTCGCCTGCTCGGGCGCAGGCTTCGGCGAGCGCGGCTTCGTAGCCGTGCCGCTCGGAAGGGGGAAGGGCGTCTCGCGTCGCTTCGCGGAGGGCATCGTGGCGCCAGCGACCGGTGCGCTTAAGGAGCAGCGACGCCGCGAACAGTTCGTCGAGGGTCTCGGCGCTGGTCTGCGCCGCGGCGAGCACCATCTCCGGGTAGATCAGGCCATCGATAAGGGAGCAAACCGCGGCGAGACGTTGCGCGCCCGGCGTCAACCAGCGGAGCTCAGCCTGGACGAGTGAGGCGAACGAGGAGGGCGGCCGCGTGGCATCGCCGCCCGTCTGGAGATGGCGCGCGTACTCGGTAGCCAGGAGCGGATTCCCGCCCGAGAGCCGCGCGACTTCCCGCGCGAGGTCGGCGGCGCCAGGCTCCAGCAGTACCGCGACCTCGGACAGCGTCAGTGGGCGCAGTTCGAGGCGCACCGCGTTCCGGCGGATGAGCGTTCCGAGGACGGCCTGGACCGGCGCCCGCGGTTCCGGGCGTGAGGCAACCACCAGGAGGATGGACGAGCGGCGTATGAACGGCGCGAAGAACTCGAGGAACTGCAACGACGCGCCGTCCGCCCAGTGAAGGTCGTCGATGACGATGAGCGTGGGTCCGAGAGTGAGGATCGCGTTCGCTGCCGCGTGGAATTGCTCGAATCGGTCCGCTTCGCTCCCACTGTGTTCCAGCAAGGCAGTCGCTTCTGCGGCGCCGAACGCGTTCAGCCACGGCCAGTACGGCAAACCGCCATCGCCGTCGGCGCAGGTGCCCCAGAGGATGCGGTCGCCAGGTTGGAAGGTGTCAGCGAACGCTTCGAGGAGCGCGGATTTGCCGCCACCGGGTTCGGCAAGGACGACTGCGATGCGCCCGCGGCCTTCCTGCGCGTCACGCCAGAGCGCGGCGAGCTGGCGCAGGTCTGCTTCGCGGCCGGGCAGAGCGGGCACGGACGCAGCTTATGCGTTGCGGGAGGCGAACGCATGGTGCAATGACCGACACTGGTTCCTGGCGTTAGCCCTGGGACTGCTTGTCCCGGAAGGACTTGTAGGCCTCGCGGATGTCCGGGTGCTTGAGGGCGAGTATGGAAGCAGCGAAGTAGGCCGCGTTGCGCGCGCCCCAGCCGCCCACCGCGACAGCAGCGACGGGCACGCCGGGGGGCATCTGGAGGACGCCGTAGACGGCGTCGATGCCGCCGGGGATCTCGCTCGATGCAAGCGGGACGCCGATAACGGGGAGCGTGGTCAGCGCGGAAACGGCTCCGGGAAGCGCGGCGGCGCCGCCGGCGGCGCAGATGAAGACTTCGATGCCGTCGCTCTCCGCTCGAAGCGCTATTTCGCGGACGCGCTCCGGATTGCGGTGCGCCGAGGCGACTTTGAAGACGAAAGGTATCCCAAGGTCAGTCAGGACCTTCTTCGTGGGTTCGAGGTGAGATTCGTCATTCGCCGAGCCAACGAGGATCGAGACCAGGGGGTTCGCCATCAAACAGCCTCCAGGGCGATGTCGGTTCGGTAGTAAGCGTTCTCGAACGTGATGCGGCGGGCGTTGTCGTAGGCGCGCTCGCGGGCTTCGGCGATGGTGCCGCCGGTCGCGACCACCGTGCAGACGCGCCCGCCGGAGGTGACGAAGCCGCCATCCACGGCTCGCGTCCCCATGTGGAAGACGAGGATGCCGTCGTCCACGGCGTCCAGGCCTTTGATGGTGAAACCGGTTTCGAAAGTCTCCGGGTATCCGCGGCTGGCGATGACTACGCCAACGGCCGGTCTCGACGACCAGCGCACATCCACGGTGTGCAGTTTGCCTTGCGCGGCCGCGCGGGTGACTTCGAACAGGTCGGATTCGAGGCGGGGCAGCAGCACCTGGGTCTCCGGGTCCCCTGAGCGGGCGTTGTATTCGACGATCTTCGGGCCTTCGCCGGTGATCATGAGGCCGGGGTAGAGCGAGCCGTTGTACGGGTGGCTCTCGGCGGCCATGCCCCGCAGCAGGGGGTCGACAACGATGCGCTTGATGTCGGCGGCGAGCTGGTCGCTGACACCGGCGCTGGGCGAATAAGCTCCCATGCCACCAGTGTTCAAGCCCTGCCCGCCGTCCAGAGCGCGCTTGTAGTCCGTCGAAAACGGCCAGAGGACGGCCGTCGTGCCGTCGCAGAAGGCGTGGGCGCTGGTTTCCCAGCCCTCCATGTCCCGTTCGATGACGATTGTCTCACTTGATGTCCCGAACTGGCGGTCGATGAGCATCTCGCGGGCGGCTTCGAGGGCGATTTCCCGCGTGTCACAGCCAACGGCGCCCTTGCCCGCGGCGAGGCCGGATGCTTTCACCCAGAGCTTCCCCTCCGGCAGGGATTGGATGAACGTCTGTGCCGCGGAGAAGCTTGAAAACGACTCTCCGGAAGCGGTGGGGATGTGGTGCCGGGCCATGAAGCCCTTCGCCCAGGCCTTGCTGCCTTCGATCCGGGCGGCGGCGGCGGAAGGGCCGTAGCAGAGGATGCCCTCCGCTTGCAGCCGGTCGACCAGGCCGAGCGGCTGCGGGTCGTCGCTGCTGGCGAGGTAGAAATCGACCCTGTTCGCGAGGGCGGCGGCGACGATGCCATCAATGTCGGTCGATTTGTGCGGCAGATTGGTGGCAATAAGCCCCGTGCCGCCATTTCCCGGCGCGACGAAGACCTGTTCGACGTGGGGGGACTGCAGCAGCTTCCAGGCGGTCGCGTGTTCGCGCCCGCCGGACCCGGCGAGGAGGACTCGGGCTCCCATCAGTTGGCTACTCCCATTCGATCGTCCCGGGCGGCTTCGGGGTGATGTCGTAGACGACGCGGTTGATGCCGTGCACCTCGTTCACGATGCGGTTGGACATGCGCGCGAGCAGTTCGTGCGGGAGCCGCGCCCAGTCCGCCGTCATGGCGTCGTCCGCGACCACAGCGCGGATCGCGACGGCGTAACCGTAGGTTCGATAGTCACCCTGGACGCCCACGGTCTTTGTGTCGGTCATGACGGCGAAGGTTTGCCAGATGTCGCGGTAGAGGCCGGCTTCGCGGATTTCGTCCATTACGATCAGGTCGGCGCGGCGGAGGATGTCGAGCTTCTCCTTCGTCACTTCGCCGATGCAGCGGATGGCCAGGCCGGGGCCGGGGAACGGGTGGCGCCAGACCATCTCATCGGGCAGGCCGAGGGCTTCGCCGATGCGCCTGACTTCGTCCTTGAAGAGGTAGCGGAGCGGCTCAACGAGGCCGAGCTTCATGTCCGCGGGCAGTCCGCCGACGTTGTGGTGAGTCTTGATGGTATGCGCGCCCTTGCCATGCGAACCGCTCTCGATGACGTCCGGGTAGAGCGTGCCCTGGCAGAGGAAACGGGCATCTTCGATGGCGCGCGACTCGTGTTCGAAGATGCGGACGAAGGTGTTGCCGATGCGGATGCGCTTCGTCTCGGGGTTGGTCACTTCCGCGAGTTGGGCGAGGAACTTGTCTTCGGCTTCGACGTGCACGAGGTTGATGTGCATGTTGCGCCGGAAGGTGGTCACCACTTCTTCGGCTTCGCCGGAGCGAAGCAGGCCGTTGTCCACGAAGATGCAGGTCAACTGGTCGCCGATTGCGCGGTGGACCAGCGCGGCGGCGACGGCGCTATCGACGCCGCCCGAGAGGCCGCAGATCACGCGGCCCGTGCCCACCTGGGCGCGGATGGCGGCGACGGTTTCATCGATGAAGTTGCCGGCCGTCCAGGTCCCTTCGCAGTGACAGACATCGCGGACGAAGTTGCGCAGCATGTCCTTGCCGCGCGGCGTGTGCACCACTTCCGGGTGAAACTGGAGCCCGTAGTAGCCGCGCGAGGGGTCAGCCATGACGGCGTAGGGCGAGTTGCCGGAGTGCGCGATCGAGACGAACCCCGGGGGCAGCGCCTCCAGCCGGTCGCCATGGCTCATCCAGACTTCGACCGAGTCAGGCAGGCCTTCGAGGAGCGGGGTGTGCGTCGCGCGGGTTATCGACGCAGGGCCGAATTCGCGCTCCGTGCCGGGGCCGACCTTGCCGCCGAGCTGGTGGGCCAGGAGCTGCATTCCATAACAAATGCCGAGGATCGGCTTGCCGGAGTCGTAGACCCATTGCGGTGCGATTGGCGCGTCTTCGTCGTAAACCGACGATGGGCCGCCGGAGAAGATGAACCCGCGGACATCGAGGCCGGCGATCCGCTCGGCGGGGGAGTCCCAGGGGATGAGCTCGCAGTAGGTGTTTTGTTCGCGCACGCGGCGCGCGATCAGCATCGAGTACTGTGCTCCGAAGTCGAGCACGACGATGGTTTCGTGGCCTTTGGCGGGGTCTGGTGCGGCGTTATGTGCGGCGTCGAAGGCGTCGGTCATCGGTTGCGCGGTACCCATACGCAAGGCTAGCGAAATTGTAGACTTTGGTCTACGAATTCGGGACGGGCGAGGTAACCGCCAAGGCCGCCAACTCCGCCAAGTTTTTGAGGTTGGAAGCCGGGATTCGGGGGTCTACGAATTCGGGACGGGCGAGGTAACCGCCAAGGCCGCAAAGGACGCCAGGTGTTGGATCGTGCATCTGATGCCAGGGACGTGAGGGACGGTGAGTGTTGAGGGACTTTGGCGCCGGGACCGAGGGAGTTACCGCGGCCGCGGAGGCGCTGGCCGCTGGGAAGCTTGTCATCCTGCCGACGGACACTGTGTATGGCATTGTCGCTGATGTGCGGGACGATGCGGCAGTGCGCAGAATCTACGAAGCGAAGCGGCGGGCGCCGGATTTCCCGTTGCAACTGCTCTTTGGGCGGGACGCAGCGCTCATCGCGAAGTACACGGTGGTCAATGGGGCGGCGCGGAGGCTCGTGGACGCGCTGGGGCCCGGGGCCTGGACCATCGTGGTGCCGGCGAAAGACGGTTGGGATTCGCCCGCTTTGAGCGGCGGACGCACCGTTGGCTTCCGGATGGCACCGGTCGACGTGACGCTGGACGTGCTAGATGCGCTCGGCGGGCCCGTTGCGGCATCGAGCGCGAATGTCTCCGGCGGCGAAAGCCCGACCACCTGCGCGGATGCCATCGCGCAGGTTGGCGAGTCATGCGCGGTCGCCATCGACGGCGGCCCGACGGCGCAGGGGTTGGATTCGACCGTCATCGACGTCTCGGGCGACGAAGCGCGGATCCTGCGGGAGGGCGCGATAGACCGCGCAACGGTCGCTCGTATACTGGGCTTGGCCCAAATCCAGGTTGTGAGGAGCGTACGATCGTGAAGGTTGGTTTTGGCGCGGACCACGCCGGTTTCGAACTCAAGCAACACCTTATCGAGACGGCGAAATCGCTCGGCCACGAGGCCGTCGACTTCGGCGCTTACGCCGCGGACAGCGTGGACTACCCGGACTTCGCGGAGCCGGTCGCACGCGCGACGGTGGCGGGCGAGGTCGACCTGGGCGTTGTCATCTGCAGCAACGGCGTTGGCGTCAGCATCGTCGCGAATAAGGTGCCGGGCGCCCGCGCGGCGCTGTGCCACACCCACTGGGGCGCTCAACGCGCGCGCCAGCACACCGACGCGAACGTGCTCGCCCTGGGCGCGTGGGAGATCGGCCGGGCGATCGCCGACGAGTGCCTGACCGCGTTCCTTTCGGCTACGCCGGAAGGCGGGAACCACAGCCGCCGCCGCGACAAGCTCGCGAAAGTCGAACGTCGCGGCATCGGCGCAGCGAGCTCCTCGTGAGCGAGGGAATCGGCAAAATGACCGTCCGCGACATCGACATCGCGGGGAAGCGCGTCCTCGTCCGCGCAGACCTCAACGTGCCGCTGGACAACGGCCAGGTCACGGACGACACACGCATCAAGGAATCGCTGCCGACGATCGAGTACCTCCTCGGCAAGGGCGCGAAGGTCATCGTGTGCTCCCACCTCGGGCGGCCGAAGGGGTTCGACCCTTCACTCTCGTTGGAGCCGGTTGCCGGGCGAATGTCGAACCTGCTCGGCCAGGATGTGCTGTTCGCGGCCGACTGTGTTGGACCGGTCGCGCAAGATGCCGTGGCGGCGATGGGCAACCACGTCCTGCTGCTGGAGAACCTGCGCTTTCACCCTGAGGAAGAGAAGGACGACCCGGTCTTCGCCGAACAGTTGGCCAGCCTCGCGGATGTGTTCGTGGACGACGCCTTTGGGGCGGCCCACCGCGCGCATGCTTCGACCGAGGGCGTGACGCACTTCTTGCCGTCGGTCGCGGGGCTCTTGATGGAGAAGGAAGTGCGCTACCTCAGCGCGCTGGTCGCGAACCCGCCGAAGCCGTTCGCGGCGGTGGTCGGTGGGGCGAAGGTGAGCACGAAGATCCCGGCAATCGACCACCTGCTGCCGAAAATCGACATGCTCCTCCTGGGCGGCGGGATGGCCAACACGTTTCTGAAGGCGACCGGCGTGAACGTCCAGATGTCGCTGGTCGAAGACGAGCAGGTCGAGGCGGCGAAGGGTATCCTCGCGCGGGCGAAAGCGGGCGGAGTCGAGGTCCATCTGCCGGTGGACGTGATAGCCGCGAGCAAGTTTGCGGAAGACGCGGAAGCGTTGGAGCGGCCGGTCTCCGAAATACCGCGCGGCTATATGGTGCTCGACATCGGCCCGAAGACCGTGAAGGAGTACGCCGCGGCACTGCAAAGGGCGAAGGCAGTGGTCTGGAACGGCCCGATGGGTGTCTTCGAGATGGAGAAGTTCTCGCACGGGTCGTTCGACCTTGCCCGCGCCATCGCCAACCTCCACGCGACGACGGTCGTGGGTGGCGGGGAGACCGCGGCAGTTGTGGCGCAAACCGGCCTGCAGGAGCGGTTTACGCACGTTTCCACAGGCGGAGGCGCATCGCTCGAAATGCTGGAAGGCCGCGAACTGCCGGGCGTCGCCGCGTTGATGGACGCCTGATGGCGACCGAAAAGACCACCGAGCCCGGCCCGGCGCCGTTGTTGTTCGGATTTCGCGGCATTCGCGGGCTACAACTGATCGTGTCGATCGCGGCCGGGGCTATAGCGATTGCGGGTGTGGTGGTCCTCAAGGCGTATGTGGACGATGGGCCGAAGTGGCTCGTCCTGCTGGCCGCTTTCTTCGCCATGATTTTCATCTGGCTGTTCGGTGTTGCCCTGCGGCTCCCGACATCGTTCGTCGCGATCTCGCAGGACCGGATGCGTATCCGGTTCGCCGGCTTCGTCGACACCGTGATCGACACGCGCGACGTGACCGGCGCACGGCTTCGTGACTGGCCGATCTGGGGCGGGCTGGGGGTGCGCACCGGCTTCCGGGGAGACGTGGCGCTGGTGGCTGCCTGGGGCCCGGTTGTCGAGGTCACGCTCAAACAGCCCGTCCGCGTCTGGCTTATCCCCCGGCTGTGGCGGGTGCGAGCGAGCCGGCTCGCGCTGAGCGTCCGAAATCCCGCGAAGCTGGCCGAGCGGTTCGCGGTAACACCCGTGCCCGCCACCCCGAAGAAGAAGCGACGTTAGGAGACTCTGATGCGAAAGCCGTTCGTTGCCGGCAACTGGAAGATGAACACGTCCGAGTCTGAGGCGGTCGGGCTGGCGAACGGCGTTGTCGAGAGTACCAGGAGTGCGGCCTGTGACGTTGCGATTGGCGTGCCCTTCCCGCATCTCGGCGCGGTCCGGGAAGCGCTGAAGGGCTCGCAGGTTGGCCTCGCCGCGCAGGATGTGTACTGGGAAGCGAAGGGCGCCTTCACCGGCGAAGTCAGCGTGTCGATGCTCGAGGACTACTGCCAGTACGTCATCATCGGGCACAGCGAGCGGCGCCAGTTTTTCGGCGAGACGGACGATTGGGTGAACCGCAAGGTGGCGGCGGTGCTGGCATCGAGGCTCGACCCCATCGTCTGCGTCGGCGAACTCCTTCAGGAGCGAAAGGACGGGCTTACCGAAAAGGTGCTCTACCGCCAGCTTCGCGCGGGCCTTAGCGGCCTGACGATGTCGCCGCGCGTGACCGTTGCCTACGAACCGGTTTGGGCGATCGGGACCGGCGAAACGGCCACTCCCGAGGTGGCGCAAGAGGCGTGCGCGTACATCCGCGGCGTGCTGCGGGAGATCAGCCCGGTGCACGCCGACGCCATTCGCATCCAGTACGGCGGCAGCGTGAATGCTGAAAACGCCGCTGAACTGCTCTCCCAGGCGGACATCGACGGCGCGCTGGTTGGCGGCGCATCACTGAAAGCGGACCAATTCGCGTTGATCTGCGCCGCTGCGAAGTAGTCGCACGGTGGAACGCAGAGACGCAGAGGCGCTGAGTTCTTGGCGAGAGGGTTCGCCCGCTGAACGTCGAGCGTCAGCGTCAGTCTTTCTTGCTTTCCAGCGGGCTTCTTCACCTGCTTCTGCGCCTCTGCGCCTCTGCGTTGAAAAGAATGCTAGCGTGCCGCCATGCTAAGGCGGTCGGTAGCCATTGTTGGCGCGACCGGGACCGGGAAGTCCGCAATTGCGCTTGAACTGACGCAGCGCCTCGGCGGCGAGATCGTGAACGCCGACAGCCGCCAGGTGTACCGCGGCATGGACATCGGCACGGCCAAGCCGAGCCCGGAAGACCGCCGGAAGGCGCGGCACCACCTCTACGACGTGGCTGAACCGGCGGACGGGTACAGCCTGGCACTCTACCAACAGCAGGCGAAGAAGACGCTGAACGCCATCTGGGCGAGAAACGCGTTCGCCTGGCTGGTCGGTGGTACGGGCCAGTACGTCTGGAGTCTGCTAGAGGCCTGGCAGGTGCCGGACGTGGCGCCGGATGAGGCACTTCGAGTGGAGCTGGAGGCGTTCGCCGCAGAACACGGGCACGAAGCGCTAGCCTCGCGGCTCGCGATGGTCGATCCGGCAGCGGCCGCGCGCATCGACCACCGGAACGTGCGCCGGGTGATTCGCGCTATCGAGGTCTACGAAAAGAGCGGCCGGACGATGAGCGAGTGGCAGTCGAAGGGCACCCCCGACTTCGAGTTCCTCCTGTTCGGGATCGACCTTCCGCGCGACGTGCTCTACCCGCGGGTCGATAGGCGGGTGGACGCGATGTTCGACGGTGGGCTTGTCGACGAAGTGCGCAGCCTGCTCGCGGCGGGTGTACCGGCGGGCTGCCCAGCAATGTCGTCGATTGGATACGGTGAAACGGTGGCCTATCTCAACGGCGAACTCACGCTGGATGAGGCCAAGGAACGCACGAAGGTCGCGACGCACCGCCTGATCCGCAGCCAGGACCAGTGGTTTCGCCGCGAGGACACACGCATCACCTGGGTCCGCGACGCGGACGACATCGACCTGCAGGCGAACATCTTCACGGGGGCGTGCACCAACGTGATCCGGGGCGAGAACCGGTAGCCCACAAACCACAAAGGCACAGAGGTCACAGAGAGGCTTGGAGATCAGGCGCCCGGGTCGACCTCGGGTGGCGCGCCGTAGACCAGCCTCCGGATCGTGCGCGCGAGGTTGGTGGAGTTGAAGTTCATGAGCAGGCCGAGATGCAAGTCGAGTGCCTTCAGGTAGGACAAGACTTGTGCTTCATGAAGGGGCGTTAGCGACTCCACCGCTTTGAGCTCAACGACCAGCACTCGATCCACCAGCAAGTCGAGCCGGCTTTCCCCAACAGCTTGTCCCTTGTAGCCGATCTCCACGACTCCCTGTCGTTGTACCGGGATGCCGCGGGTCTGAAGCTCGAAGACGAGCGCGGATTCATACACAGACTCCAGGAATCCCGGTCCCAGCGTCCTATGAACCTCGATCGCGGCGCCAATCACCTCACGGGAAAGCTCGTTGAGTCGAGACATTCTTCGTGTCCTCTGTGTCTTTGTGGTTACTCGGCCGCCGGATGGTAAGCTGTTTTCATGCGCGTTACGAAGATGCACGGGGCCGGGAATGACTACATCTACGCCCTCCCTGACCGCGAGCGAGACTGGGGTGAGCTCGCACTGAAGATGAGCGACCGCCACTTCGGGATTGGCGCGGACGGGCTGATCATCGGGCTCAAGTCCGACGTGGCGGATATGCGGATGCGCATGTGGAACGCCGATGGTTCCGAGGCCGAGATGTGCGGCAACGGCATCCGCTGCCTGGTGAAGTTCGCGGTTGAGGAAGGGTTCCTGCCGAAGGACGCAGACAACGTGTCCGTTGAGACGCTGGGCGGCATCAAAATCCTTCAACTGTTCCGCGAAGATGGGGTCATTACTGCTGCGCGTGTCGATATGGGGCCGCCCAACTTCGCACCGGCTTCCCTTCCCGCGAACGTCGAAGGTGACGGCCCGGTGGTCGATCTACCGCTCGTCGTCGATGGCATGGACCTGAAGCTCACGCTGGTGAGCATGGGCAACCCCCACGCGATTCACTACATCGACCACGACCCGGCCACATTCCCGCTGGAGCGCATCGGGCCGCAGGTCGAGAACCACCCGCTGTTCCCGCGGCGGACGAACTTCCAGGTGGTCCAAGTGCTGAACCAGCACGAAGTGAACCACCGCGTGTGGGAGCGCGGTACGGGTATTACCCTCGCCTCCGGCACCAGTGCCAGCGCGGTGTGCGCGGCCTCGCGGATGCGAGGGTTGACTGGCGATCGGATCGTCGACCACATGCCGGGCGGTGACCTGGTGCTCGAATGGGACGGGAAGGGCTCCGTGTTCAAGACCGGCCCGGCTGTGCGCGTTTTCGACACCGAGTGGCCTGACTAAACCGCCCGGACGGCCGCCCGAAACTCCCTATCCCTTCCCTTTCGATCCCTGAATCTCACGCTGGTGGGCGATGTCCGCGGACACGTGCATGCCACAATGTCCTCAAGGTTTCAGGAGTATTCGCGTATGAAGGTGTCGGCAGTCCTCGCCGCGAAGGGCAACAGGGTGTTCACGATCCGGGCGGAAGCGCTGGTCGAGGAGGCGGTGGCGTCGCTGGCGGCGAACAATATCGGCGCGCTCGTTGTTACTTCGGGTACCGGCGCGCCTTCCGGCATCCTCAGCGAACGCGACATCATCCGCCAGCTTTCGACGGACCCGGCCACGCTCGAACACCACGTTTCCGATGTGATGACGTTCCCGGTGGTGTGCGGCACCTCCGGCGACGACGTGGACAGCGTGCTCCGGACGATGACCGCCGAGCGCTTCCGCCACATGCCCATCGTCGACGGCGATGTCCTCGTAGGAATGGTGACTATCGGCGACCTGGTGAAGGCCCAACTGAACGAATTCCGGGGCGTGGCGGCAACGCTCGAAACCCGGCTGATGGAGTCCTGAGTGGGATGGAACGCGGGCAACGGCCCGCTCCGAGTCGCCATCGTCGGCGCCGGCCCCGCCGGGTTCTACGCCGCGGACGCGCTCCTCAAGCAATCTGACATCCCGGTCTCCGTCGACATGTTCGACCGTCTGCTCACGCCGTTCGGGTTGGTGCGGCATGGGGTCGCGCCGGATCATCTCAAGATCAAGACGGTCACGAAGGCTTTCGCGCAGACGGCTGCGGCGCCGGGCTTCCGCTTCTTCGGCAATGTGGAATTCGGGCGCGACCTGACGGTGGACGACCTGCGCAAGCACTACCACGACGTCATCTTCACCACCGGAGCGCAGACCGACCGGCGCATGGGAATCCCGGGCGAGGACCTGGCGCGCAGCCACCCGGCAACCGCCTTCGTGGCCTGGTACAACGGGCACCCGGATTACTGCCACCTCACGTTCGACCTCCGGCAGGCGTCAGTCGCCATCGTCGGGGTGGGCAACGTCGCCATCGATGTCGCCCGGATCCTTTGCCTGTCGCGCGAAGAACTGCTGCGCACCGACATGCCGGAGTACGCCGTGGAGGCACTGAGCCGCAGCAAGGTGAAGGACGTCTATCTGCTTGGCCGGCGCGGGCCCGCCCAGGCCGCGTTCACGAATCCCGAGCTGAAGGAACTCGGCGAGCTCGAAGTCGCTGATGTGCTGATCAAGCCTGGCGAGGCCGCGCTCGACGAGGTGAGCCGCCAGGAAGTCGAAGCCGCGAACGACCGGATGCTTGCCAGGAAGGTGGAGATGATTGGCGAGTATGCCGCTCGCCCGCCCGCGGGCCGCGAGAAGCGGCTACATCTTCGCTTCCTCGTCTCACCGGTCGAACTGGTTGACGACGGCCGTGGCGGCGTGGGGGCGATGAGGCTGGTGCGCAACGTGCTGCGCCGGTCCGATAGCGGCGCGATTGCGGCCGAGCCCACCGGCGAGACCGAAACACTGCCGGCCGGGCTCGTGTTCCGCTCGGTTGGCTATCGAGGCGTCGCGCTACCTGGAGTCCCGTTCCAGGAGCGCTGGGGAGTCATCTCGAACAAGCAGGGCCGCGTAACCCACCCGGAAACCGATGCCCCCGTCCCGGGCGAGTACGTGGCGGGCTGGATCAAGCGCGGACCCTCGGGCGTCATCGGTACGAACAAACCAGACGCAGTCGAATCTGTCACCGCGATGTTGCAGGACGCGGCCGCCGGGGCCACCTGGTCGCCGGTTGCGGAGACTCCGGAGTCGGTCGACGCTCTATTGCGCAGCCGGGGCGTCGACTTCACGAGTTTCGGCGACTGGTGCGCGATTGACGCGGCGGAGCTGGCCGCCGGGGAAGCGTGCGCCCGGCCGCGGGTGAAGTTCGGTTCGAAGGACGAGATGTGGGCGTGCCTCGGCCGCGAAGGTGGCCGGGCGGCGGGTTGATGGTAGGATCGGTGCCACTCGCCCGGTGAGCCCTCACGGCCGCACCGCGCCACCCGAACCACAGGATCCGCATCATGAAGCTCGCGAAGCGTGTCGAGGCGCTGCCTCCGTACCTGTTTGCCGAAATCTCGAAGAAGATCGCAGCGAAGCGCGCCGAAGGCGTGGACATCGTTACCTTCGGTATCGGCGACCCGGACCTGCCGACGCCCCGAAACATCCTCGATGCGCTGCATGCGGCCGCCGAAGAGCCGGTGAACCACCGCTACCCGGAATCCGAGGGGCTGCCGGAACTGCGCCAGTCGATCTCTGACTGGTACGAACGCCGCTTCGAGGTGAAGTTCGACCCGCAGAAGGAAACGTTGCCGCTGATCGGTTCGAAGGAAGGCATTGGGCATATCGCCCTCTGTTTCATCGACCCCGGCGACATCGCGCTGGTGCCGGACCCCGGTTATCCGGTGTACGAAGTCGGCACGATGTTCGCCGGCGGCACGAGTTACAAGCTCGACTGCACGCGGGAAGGCGGCTGGAAGCCGGACTTCGACAGGATCCCGAACGATGTCGCCGACAAGGCGAAGGTGATCTGGCTCAACTACCCGAACAACCCAACCGGGGCCGTCGCCGACTTCGACTTCTTCGAGCGGGCGGTTGCCTGGGCGAAGAGGCACGACGTCGCGATCCTGCACGACAACCCGTACTGCGACGTGGCCTACGACGGCTACAAGCCGATCAGCATCTTCCAGGTGCCGGGCGCGCGGGACGTGGCGGTCGAGTTCAACTCCTGGTCGAAGATCTACAACATGACCGGCTGGCGAATCGGGATGATCGTCGGAAACCCGCAGATGGTCGATGCCCTGATGCGCGTGAAGTCGAACATCGATAGCGGCATCCCGCAGGCGATCCAGAAGATGGCGATCGAAGCGGTCTACGGCCCGCAGGACTGCATCGACGAGCACAACGCGATTTACCAGCGGCGGCGTGACCGCATGGTGGAAGTGCTGCGGAAGGCCGGCCTCGAGGTCGACACCCCGAAGGCCTCGCTTTACGTCTGGGCGAAGCTCCCGGACGGTGTGACGAGCGCCGATTACGCGGCGCGCCTCATCGACGAGACCGGCGTGGTGGTCACTCCCGGGCGCGGCTACGGCCTGAACGGCGAAGGCTACATCCGCCTCAGCGTCACCACTCCGGACGACCGGATGGAGGAAGGCCTGCGGCGGATCGAGGCCTGGGCCACGAAGTAGCCAGCGCGCCGGACGCGTTTGGCGTTTGCTATGATCGGGTTGTGAAGAACGAATTCACGGCGATCTTTGAGCTGGGCGACGACGGCTGGTGGGCGGCGAGCTGCCCTGAGATTCCCGGCACGGTAGGGCAGGGGCGCACCCAGGAAGAGGCGCGAGCGGACCTGATGTCGAGCATTCAGTTCATGCTCGAGTACCTTTCGGAGCGGGCTCCGTGAAGAACGAATTCACGGCGATCGTCGAACCAGCGGAGGAAGGCGGGTTTTGGGCCTACTGCCTCGAAGTACCGGGCGCCAATGGACAAGGCGAGACGGTTGAGGAGACCCTCGATGACCTCAAGTCCGCCATCGAGGACGCATTGGAGTTCATGCGCGAAGAGGGCGCGAGCGGCGCCTCGGACAGGGCACAACACGCTGTCGTGACCATCGTGGCGTGAAGCGCGTCAACTTGATCCGTCACTTGATCGCGAACGACTGTCACTTGCACCGCGCGGGCCGAAGTCACTCCTGGTGGCGAGGCCCCTCAGGTGGCCAGGAAGCCATTCCCCGGCACAACGAGATTAAGGACACCCTGGCTCGGAAGATTTGCAGAGGGTTAGGTGTCCCTCCGCCGCGCGGTTGAACCTATTCGAACGCCTGGTTCACGCCGTAGGCGGCACGTTGCGCCTCGAACTTCGCCACTTCGTGGCTGAGGACGAGCAAGTCGTGCTTGTTGCCCTGGCGGTCCTTCACCTGGTCGCGGAGGAGGGCTTCCGGACGGAACCCGAGACCCTCGAAGGTGGCGATCGCACCCTTCTGGTCCAGCGTCATCTGGGCGACCATCTTCTCGATCCCGCCGGCGAGTGCGTTCGCGAACGCTTCCTGCGTCAGCACGCGGCCGAGGCCGGCGCCGCGCATCGACTCCGCCACCATGACGCGCAGCTCCGCGACGTGCGCCGTCCAGCGCAGCAGGCTGCGGTGGATCGTGGCGTAGCCAACGATGTCGCCCTTGTATTCCGCGAGGATGGTGACAATTTCGCCCGACTTCATCTCGTTCACCCAGTCGTCGACGGCGGCGTCTTCGGTGATGTCGCGACGGAGGAAGAGCAGGTCGTGCTCGGGGAGGGCGCGGGCGAAGGCGAGAATGCCGGGCTTGTCCGCGGTCGTCATCAGCCTGAGCGTGACGTCTTTGTTGCCCGCCTTATGGGTCACGGGGTAGCTGCGCGCGTCGACGGTCATACGGAGCGCTCTCCAAGCCATGAATCGAGCTGTGGCCACAGACGATAAATTGCGTTCCCGCCTGCAACAAGGCTGACGTGGCCGCCCTTCAGCATCACTTCCCTCTTGTCCTCGCTGCCAACCATCGGCACCAGGGGCTTCGCCGCCTCGTAGGGCACGATGTGGTCGTGTTCAGCGACGACGTGAAGGAACGGGACCTTGATGTTGCCAAGATCGACCCGCTTCCCGCCGATTTCCATCTCGTTCTTGATCATCTTGTTGTCCCACATCATGTCCTTGGTGACCTGCCGGAAGGTCTCGCCAGGGAATGGGATCTGGTCCGCCGCCCAGCGGTCGAACATCCGGTAGGACTTCACGAACTCGTCGTTCCAGAGGTTGTCCCAGAGCGTGATGTTCTTGGCCACGCGAGCGGCCGGCTTGAGCATGTCGAACGATGCGTACAGCAGCTCCGGCGGCACGTTCCCGAGCGTATCGACCACGCGGTCGACGTCGAAATAGCGTTTGTCAGTCCACTGGCGGAACAGCGTCATCCCGTTGGCGTCCACCGGAGTGGTGAAGCAGGCAAGGTTCTTCAGCGGTCCGTCCGGGTGGAGCGAGGCGTACATGGTCGAGAGCTGGCCGCCCATGCAATAGCCAACGATCGAGAGTTCGTCTTCGCCGCTGTCACGCATGACCCGTTCGGCGCAGTCGGGAATGAAGTCGAGCACGTAGTCTTCGAGGCGCAGGCGCGCGTCTTCGGCGCGAGGCACGCCCCAATCGATCATGTAGACGTCGAATCCCTTCTTCACGAGGAACTCGACGAGGCTCTGGCCGGGTGTGAGGTCGAGGATGTACGGCTTGCTGACCAGCGACATCACGAGCAATACCGGTACTCGGTAGACCTCATCTGACTGCGGCCGGTAGTGGTAGAGCTTGAGCGTGCCCTTTTGGAAAAGGGTGTCCTTCGGGGTCAGACCGACAGCGGGGTCACCTGTGGAGATGTACTCGAGGCCCTTGATGCTGCGCTGAATCGTCCGTTCGATTTCCTGGCGGACGCGCTGCTCGACTGTGAGTTCCTGGGCTGGTGCAGTCATTCGAACCTCCTGCCGGGATGGGCCAAAGACGAAGTGTAGCCGAGCATGCTACCCGGCTTTCGATCACCATGACGCCGCGCATTTACCGCGGTGTCAACGGTGGATGAAGGCTCGATTAAGACTTGGCCGGTTTCTTCGTCCGCGGCGGCCGTACAGTGGCAGCGGCGCCACTCGCCGGAGGGACCGTTTCGGCGGCCGGGCCGGCGCGTCTCGCCGCCATCAGCGCGTCTTCGATGGACACCAGGCGGTCTTCGATCTGCGAGAGCCGTTCGCCGATGGCCATCACGTCATTCCGCGTGGGTACGTTGATGACCTGCAGGTAGCGGCCCATCACTTCGTTCATCTGCTTCTGGACATTCAAGTAGACGTCCATCATGCGGCCCATAGTCTGGCTGAACTCGTCGGTAGCCATCGCATTATTAAGGAAGCCATTCCACTGGCGTTCGGAGTTTGCTACCCAGTCTCGCCAGAGGGCGAGAGGATCGACGTTGGCCTGGTCTGCCATGCGGGAAAGTGCCTCCTGGGCGGGTTGGTCGCGTAGTCTAGCTGGCTGCGGTTTCGTCCGCGTCACCAGAGTCATCGTCAGCGGGGGGCATGAAGCCGGAGAGCGCGCCGGTCAGGATCTTCTGGTAGTTCTGCAGTACGTCTATCCAGCCGCTGAGAAACAGTTCACCGGCCTTCGTCAGTGTGTACATGCGCCGCGCGGGACCGCTCTCGGACGTGTCCCAGAACGAGGAGACCATCCCGGACTTTTCCAGTTGGCGTAGCGTGCGGTAAACGGTGCCGCTGTCGGATTCGGGCAGGCCGGCCGCCGCGAGCTTCTGCGCGAGTTGATAGCCGTACGCGTTCCATCCTTTGAGGAACGCGAGGAGGCTCGTAGAGAGCATTTCGCCGTGAAGGCGAGGTTTGAGGTCGGGGGTGTCTTCAGCCAAGGTCCGGGTGACTCCTTCGATACATGCATTATGCACTTAGCAGCAAAGTGTTGACAAGTCGTGCAGCTATGTGTACTTTGCATCTAGCTGGAGCGCAGAACGTGCTCAACCCAAAGAGAAGGAACCTACCATGGCCTCGAACGAATACGTCCAGAAGTACTACGACAGCCTCATCGCCAGCTACGACCTCCTGGTCGACGCCGTGGCCAAGGCCAACGACCGCGGCATCAAGGTGAGCAAGCAGCTCGCCACCGACGTTGCTAAGGGCCAGCGCGAAGCCCTCGAACTCGGCCGCAAGCTTGCCGCCGAACCGAGCGACCTCGGCCAGTTCTACACCGCCGTCCTCGAAGCCACGACCGCCGCGCAGGGCCGTGCCCTCGCCTTCACCCAGTCCGCCTACAGCGAAGCCCTCGGCGCCAGCGGCGAAGCCCGCGAGACCGTTGAGAAGCTGGTGAAGGCCAACCAGGACACCGCCAAGGCCGCCGTCGAAGTCGCCCGCACCTGGGCCACCGCCAACCCGATGACCGACATGGTGAAGAAGGGCTTCGAAGCCATGCAGCCCGCCGCCGCCAAGACCGCCAAGAAGGAAAAGGCGACCGCGTAAGCAGTCGCTAGTGCACAGCACCTGAGGACTGAGTAGCGGTGGTCCGAACGAGGGCCCGGTCTCACGACCGGGCCTTTGGTTTTCGGCATTGACTTCGCTCCGCCTTCCGTCTTGAATGCGCCGCGCCGCTTGCGGCGTATTCGAACCCGAGGCTGACTCATGACCGAAACCCGCTGGATCCCCGACCGGACGTTCAACCCCAAGACGCCCTTCTGGACGCGCGCGAACGTGGGCGAAGTCATCCCCGAGCCGCCCAGCCCAGCCGGCTGGGACCTGGTGTTCGGGAGCGGCGGAACCATCGCCGGTTGGACTGACTGCGCTATCGAGCGGCTCGGCGTGGGTCGAGAGGAACTCGACCCGGACCCGAACCAGGGCGACTGGCTGGGCCTGTTCGGGGGCTACGGATATCTCTGCGCGACCTGGATCCGCGTCTGGGGGGAGCGGACACCAGGCATGTCCGCGGCGGCGATAGACGCCGCCTACTTCGGAGACCACCCGGAAGTGCCGCCCTACATCTTCGAACCCTGGCATGAGAACCCGGCAACGACTGAGACTATGACGAAGTGGTTGGGCTGGGTCATGGGTTCCATGGAGCAGGATGAACTGGAGGCGGACCGCCTCGAGGCGCGCAGGATACGGGCGGCGCGGCCGCAATTCACTTCCATGACCGCCGCCGAACTGTTGGACTACGCCGTCAGCCTGCGACCGATGTGCCGCCGCCTGTTCAATCAGCACATCAACCAGAGCGGTGCCGCGTCCATCGGGCCGGGGACGATTGGCGCGATCTGCGCGGCCATCGGCAAGCCGGAAGCTGCCATGCGGCTAATCAGCGGCTTCGGCGGCGTGGACTCGGCGGCGCCGTCGTACGCGATGTGGGACCTGAGCCGCCAGGTTCGCGCCTCGGCTGGGCTCACCGCGCTGTTCGACGCCGGCCCTCATGGTTTAATCGGGCGCCTGCGCGCATCCAACGACGTTGACGCCCGCACGTTCCTGGCCGCGCTGGACGAGTTCCTTGCCGAGTACGGCTCACGCGGACCGAATGAGTGGGACATTCTTTCTGAGACCTGGGAGACCAACCCGGATGTTGCCCTGGCCGCCATCGACCGGATGCGCCTGGCCGAGGACTCGGCTTCGCCGAAGCGCCAGAACGCTGCGCGCGAAGCCGACCGCAAGGCCGTGCAGGCGGAAGTGGAAGCGGTGCTCTCGGGAGACGCGGAGACGCTTGCCACGTTCCGTGCGGGCATCGCCAGCGCGGCGATATTCGTGCCCGGCCGGGAACGCTCGAAGACGAACATCATCAGGGTGATTGAAGAGACGCGGATGGCCGTCTGGGAAATCGGCCGGCGGGCAGTGGCACGCGGCGAACTCGATACGCCTTCAGACATCTGCTTCCTCTTCCAGGACGAACTGAAGGCACTTGCAGCCGGGAAGCTGACTGGGCTGCGAGGCCTCGTGGCCGAACGCAAAGCGCACTACGAGTGGCTGCTCAGCCTGGAGCCGCCGTTCATCATCAACGGTACCCCTCCGCCAAATACCGAATGGAAGAAGAAGAACGAACGCACGGTCGTGGCGATTGCGGAGGGCGAAGTCATCAGCGGCATGCCGGGCTGCCCGGGTGTGTCCCGTGGACGCGCGCGGGTGGTCCTCGAGCCGTCTGACCCAACGATCCTGGAGCCGGGCGACATCCTCGTTGCGCCGATGACGGACCCCGCCTGGACACCGCTGTTTGTGCCGGCTGCCGGCGTAGTGGTGGACGTGGGGGCGGCACTGAGCCACGCGATTATCGTCAGCCGCGAACTGGGCATCCCCTGCGTTGTCTCGGCGACTGACGCGACGCGGCGCATCCCGGACGGCGCGCTGATCGAGGTAAACGGGGATGCCGGGACGGTGACGGTGGTTGCGCTGGCCTAAAGGCATTCGTGGCTTGCTCGTTGGACGTTGGAGCGAAGCTCGGTTACGGCCCCGGAGGCGCGCCCATTCCCTGAGTGCAAGGTCATCAACGTTTGCTGGGATCTTGGGGTTCTTGGGACGCTCTTTCGCGCTGCCGAGGACAATAGAGTCTAACCTGCGTGGTGCTCCGCGCCCGCCTGGCGCAGCCGCTGCCCGAGCACGCGGTAGACGCCGGGGTGGAAGGCCATGCCGATGTGGGTGCAGTTCACCTCATCGTTCAGCTTCGGGTCTTCTTCCATGCAGTTTTCCCACTCCACCACGCCATCGTTCTTCGAATAGATGGCGTAGTGGGCGACTTCGTACTCTTCGGGGGCGATCATGTTTTTGACGAATGCGCAGGTGCAGTGGCCGCTGAAGCAGGAGGGCTTCACGTTCTGGGCGATGGGCCGGCCGTGGGCTCCGCGGAGCGCCGCTGTGGCTGAAATCAGTACCGGGTGCGCCTTCACGGCGTCGCGGAAGGGCGAGCCCATGGAGATGACGAGGCTGACGTACTCGGGGTAATCCAGCGCCACGCTGCGGCCCAGCATGCCGCCCAGGCTGTGGCCGATGATGCGGACGCGCTGGCCCGTTTCGCGATGGGCGCGCTTGATGGTTTCGAGCAGGAGTCCGGCGATGTGATCCGGGCAGTCGGCGTTGCGGCCGATGTTCGAGAAGTAGGGCTTGTAGCCGACTCGTGCGAGCCACCAGTAGAGCTCCATCAACGAGACATCGCTGGCAAGGAAGCCTGGGACGACAACGACGGGTTCGCCCTGGCCCTGCGGTACGCCACACCCGTAATAAACGGGTGAGGTGCGGAGAGACATCCAGTCGAGCGGGAACATCGCCTCGCGCCAGATCGGCGTCATCGAGACCTGGAGCGACGGATCTTCGGCGAACGGGTCGGCGGCAGCCGTGGTAAACGAATACTGCGCTGTACTCACATTCGTCCCCCTTCTTTCCGCCCGGTAAGTACAACCGACCTTACCGGCGGAACGCTACAGGTGGCGCTTGTAACTCGCAACTTAACATTACGAGTTCGTGCCAACCGCAGAGCGTCACCTCGTCCCCCTATGCAAATAATCGACAGGTTCTATGCTAGGCGCGATTAGGCGGAACCTGAGACCTCCGCGGGAGAACCCGAATGCCTGCTACCAGCCTTCGCAGCCGGATGACCGCGATGGACGCGAGCTTCCTCTATTTCGAGAAGCCGTCGTTGCCGCTGCACATCGGGTCGACCCTCGTCCTTGATGAGCCACTGGACCGCGAGACACTGGTTTCGCACATCTCCTCGCGCCTCAACCGCATCCCTCGCTACCGCCAGTTCGCTGCGTTCGACAGTCTCAATGTTGCGCACCCCCGCTGGGAGCACGACGCGAAGTTCGACACAGGCCGGCACATCGACGAGGTGACGTTGCCGCCCGGCTCCTCCGAGGCCGACCTGCTGGACGCCATCGCGAAACTGCACGGCCAAATGCTCCCGCGCGACCGTCCACTCTGGAAGATGATCCTCATCCAGGGTCTTCCCGGCGGCGGCAGCGCCGTCACTTCGCTGGTCCATCACTGCATGGTCGATGGCGTCTCGGGCATCGAGCTGCTCACCGCTATCTGCGACCTCCAGCGGGACGTCGAACCAGACGCTGAGACCGCGTTCGAGCCCGAGCCTGAGCCGACGCCGTTCGAACGCGCCCAGGCGGCCTGGCGCGACGCGGCCCAGGAGTCCGCAGGCCGGCTCGCGGACGCCCTGCGCTGGACGCTCGACCCACAGCAGCAGGCGAACGATTGGAAGGCGGTGGTGGGCGCGATGACCTCGGCAGCGCCACAACTGCTGCGCCCCGCCCCGAGCACACCGTTCAACCGGCCCGTCGGAGCGAAGCGGAACTATGCCTATGTGGCGATGCCTTTCGGCGAGATCCGCGGCATCCGCGGAGTGCTCGGTGGGACGATCAATGACGTTGTGCTGACCGCGCTGTCGGGCGGACTTGGCGCCTACCTCCGGGGCATCGGCCAAAACACCGCAGGCGTTGAACTGCGCGCGATGGTGCCCGTGAACGTCCGCAGCGAAACGGACAAGTCGGCGCTTGGGAACCAGGTGTCGATGTTGATTGCGCCGCTTCCCGTTGGCATCGAAGACCACGCGGAGCGCCACAGGTCGGTCATCGGCGGGATGGACCGGCTCAAAGGCGCGAACCAGGCGGGCGGCTTTGCCGTGCTCTCGAAGCTGTCCGAACAGGTACCGCCGTTCCTGCAGGCCGTCGCCGGCAGCTTCGTGCCGAATGCCCAGCCGCTTTTCAACCTGATCTGCACCAACGTCCCCGGTCCGCAGATCCCGCTTTACCTCGCCGGACGCAAGGTCGAGGCGCATTACCCGCTGGTCCCCCTGAGCATGGGCCTCGGCATGAACGTCTGCCTCACGAGCTACAACGGTGTGCTCTACTGGGGCCTCGTCGGCGACCCGGACCTGGTGCCTGATGTGGGCGTTATCGCGCGGCACGTGGAGGCAGCGTTCGAGGGGTTGAAGGCGGCGGCGCTGGCGACGGCCTGACCGACGTGGGCCATTGATATCCCTTGTGAAAGAGAGTTAACTGTCGGAAACCGTGCGGCGCTGGAGGCGGCCAGGTGCACGGCACTGACGAGATCTTCGAGCGACTGACTCCCCCGCGCGTGAGGGTGGCAGCGCGCCTGGCGGCGCTGGCAACAGAGGCTCAGATCGCAGATGAACTCGGAATTACGTACTCTGGCGTAAGAAGCATCGTGCGCCAACTGAAAGAGATCACTGGTGAAACCGATGTTCGAGGGGTTGGTCGCTTCTGGCAACTTTACGCTGAAGATTGGCTGACTTGGTGTGCAGACCAGGGTGGGGTGCGGATTAGGGCACGTGATGTTCCCGGCCCGTGACGCGTAGTACCGAGATGTGAGCGCTGGCGAACACGCAAGATGTACCCACCTCAGTCGGAGGTCCGCGATGAAGGAGCGACTGATCCCGTTCTTGGTCCTTGTCGTAGCGATTGGCGCCCTTGGTTTGGGTCGAGTCGAGGCTGGGCAAACGAATCCATATCCATTCTGGAGTTCAGGGTGCTGGGCACTCGGGCAGACGGGCATGGGTTCCACCTCGCCGTGGGCGGAGACCCGATCCCAAGACTGGCAGTGTGGGTTACAAGTTAGGTTGTTGGTGGCTGGACGGTGGGGTCTATTACCCCGGCTGTCCGGGGTGGGCGAACTATCCCATTTTTATCCTCGCGTCGCTTAACGGCCATCCGAACACGACGGCCTCCATTGGATGGCACAGCACATGCGATGCAGGCGGGACCTGCCCGTGTGCCATCGAGAAGTCGTCGCTCTGGCCATAACCAGGGTGCCGTGGCAGCTAGAGGAGTTGCAAATGAAACCCGCTCGCGTGCTAAAGACGTCGGTCTTTGTTGGCCTAATCGGCGCTGGCGCCGTGGCCATTGCGCTTGCCGCCAGTGGACATCTATCGCAAGCTTCCCGCGCCGGAATAGACGTGGCGGGTGATCCTTCGAGTGCGATGGCCGTTCCTGAGGGCCAGCGTCAGTACATCGAAGACGGAGTTGTTGACTGGTTAGACTACGAGCGAGCGTCCGCCGAGTACGAGAGTTGTCTCCAAGGTCATGGGGCGCGAATCGTCTCCAAAACTATCACGCCCGATCGCCGAATCGACGTAGCCTTTTCCTTCTCTGACTTAGACAACGCAGCGGTGAGCCAAATTGTGGGGTCATGCTATGACCAAGAACTTTCCGTGGTTGATTCCCTCTGGGCGCAATATCGTGCACCGTCGGACGCTGAACTCTCGTCTGCCCGCTTGCTCATTGCAAGCTGCCTGCGTGCAAAGGGCTACGCGTTTGTCCCCGAGAATCCTGCCCGGGGGGAACTCGTGGCGTATTGGCCAACGTCCGACGTGCGCGTGTCCTTCGAGGATTTTGGAGGCTGTCAGGTGGAGGTGGAGCGAGCGTTTGGCCTAACTGGATTTGGGGGTTGATGGTTTCGAAGTCGCTGCCCACGTCTCGTGGTCGTGGCTGAACCAGACCCGCTCGGCCGCCAGCTCCGCGATGGTTCGCGCGCTTGCGGTCATCTCCAACTTGCCTAACAACATTCGTCGGTATTCAGCCGCCAACTCCACGGCCTGGCCGGCGATGACCATGCGGCCACCGGGGGTTTCGAGGACGACGATCTGATGACCGGGCGTGTGGCCGGGAGTTGGGATCAGGCGGAGGCCGGGCGCCAGTTCGACTTCGCCGTCGAGCATGACGAAGTTCGCACCGGGGAAGTCCAGGAACTCGGGGACGGTGTACTTCGGCGCCTGCGCTGCTTCCCACTCCGTCCGCTGCGTGTAGAGCGGCGTGCCGGGGAAGAGCTGGGCGCCACCGGCGTGGTCGAAGTGCAGGTGCGTGAGGATCACCGCCGAGATGTCGTCGAGGGCGATGCCGTTGTTCTGCGCGAGCGCAGTCGGCAGGTCGCGGCGGGTAGGCTGGTAGATCCGATCGATGACGGGGTGCGGCGGCCCGATGCCCGTGTCCACGAGGACGAGGTACTCATCGGATTCGAGGAGAAACGCGTAGACAGGGCCGACTTCGCCGAAGCGCGGATGCCCTTCTGGATAGACGACGGAGTCCAGGTAGAGCGGGAGGAGGTTCCAGTTGGCGCCTTCGTCGCTCACGCGTCGACCGTGTCAGTCAGCCCTTCGAGGTCGTAGGCCATCACGAGGAGGTCGCGGGTTCGGCCCTTCGCGTCCATCACCCAATCCGTCAGCAGGGCCTCGGGCCGAAAGCCAAGGCGTTCGAAGGTGGCTCGGGCGCCCGCCTGGTCGAGTGTCATTTGCGCGCTCAGTTTCCGAAGGCCGAGCAGCCGGGACACCGCGTAGATCTCGCTCGCCAGGATGCGTCCGAGGCCGACGCCGCGGTAGCCGGTGCCGGTCAGCAAGCGCAGTTCGCCGAGGTGGCGCATCCAGTTCGCCAGGTTGAGGTTCAGGGATGCGTAGCCGGCGAGTTGCCCGCCAGAAAGCGCCAGCACGACGACGGCGGAGCCAGCCTCGATGTTGTCGATCCAGCCCTCCACCGCCGCCGGGTCGGTAATGTTGCGGCGCAGAAACAGCAGGTCGTCCGGCGGCAAAGAGCGCGCGAACTGGACCATTGCATCGGCGTCAGCGCGGCCCATGAGGCGCAATTCAAAAGCGGCGTCGCCGGACCCCGCGCTGCGCGGGTAGCGGGATTCGATGGCGGCGGTCGATGCGGCTTGAGTCACGGCAGTCTCCTCGGCTCGGACTGCGAAGAATACCTGCCTCGTGTTGCGTTACCAACCGCCACCGTCGTCGTTAGTCTTTCTGTGTATGGATGAGACGGCCCTGATCCTGGCGGCCAGGAGTTCGCCCGACGCCTTTGCGACGCTCTACGACCGGACGCAGCCGGCGGTCTACCGCTTCGCGTATTCGCTTGCGGGGAACCACCCCGGCGCGGAAGACCTTACGTCTGAGTGTTACCGGCGCGCCCTCGCGAACCTGAATCGCTACGAGTCGCGCGGGAGGCCCTTCGAGGCGTGGCTCTTCACCATCGTGCGCAACCTCGCGCGCGACAAGGGCCGCCGCGCAGGACGGGAGATCCCGCTCATGGACCACGACGAGGCAGTAGACGAGCCGGTCACCTTCGAGCTGGAACGCGCCGAGCGACGCGGAGTCGTGCACACCGCGGTACGGCAACTGCCAGAAGTGCAGCGCCGCGTGGTTGTCCTCCGTTTCGGCCACGAATGGAGCGTCAGACAGGTAGCGGACGAACTGGACAAGAGTGAGGCGGCCGTAAAGCAGCTCACCTATCGTGCGGTCAACCGGCTGCGCGAGCTGCTCATCGAAGCGGGGTATGAACACGATGGCTGAGACGAAAGACCTCGATCCAGGCGCCTTGAGCGACGACATCCTCGCGGAAGTCCGCGCCGAGGCGAATCCTGGCTTCGCGGACCGTCTGCGCGGGGAGCTTCGCGGGCGGCAGGCTCGCGCCACCGAAAACCTCTGGTGGTTCGACCTCGACCTTCCGGTGGGGACGATTCGCGTCGTCCATGACGAGCAGCTCGTGCACCTCGTTGATAACGATATGCGGCGTTACGAACTCCGCGCGAAGTACGAACTCGGGTTCGCCCCGCAGCACGGCGACTCAAAGCGCATGCGGACCGCCGCGGAGCAGGTGTTCGCCGGACGCAAGCGGGGCAGCGACATTGCGTTCCTCGGTGAAATGACGGCATTCCAACAAGCAGTGTTGCGGGCGACCTCTCGCATTCCCAAGGGCGGGATCCGGCCGTACGCCTGGGTCGCCCGGGAAGCCGGAAACGCGGGCGCCGTGCGGGCCGCGGGCACCACGCTGGCACACAACCCGGTGCCGTTCATCGTGCCCTGCCACCGTGTGGTCCACACGGACTGGAGCCTGGGCAAGTACTCGGCCGGCGGCCCCGACGTGAAGTACAGCGTGCTCGAAATGGAGGGGATGACCGAACGGCGCCTCGATTGGATCCAGCACGCTCCGCGGTTTGTAGGGCAGTTCGATTCGATGGCCTTCTGCCTTCCCGCATGCACCGGCCTCGACGAAAGCGATCCCGCGAACCTCAAGGGCTTCAGATCAGCCGACGATGCACTCGAAGCCGGATTCGAGCCCTGCGACGATTGCCGCCCGGTTTAGCCGCCGGCCAGTGCCGCGAACGCGGCTTCGGCGACTTTGCGGTTCGCCCCGATGACAAAGACCACATCCGGCCCGGACGTGCCGGCGCGAATCGTCGTGCGCCCGTCGGGGAAGACCGCAACCCATCGCCCGTCGTTGTCGGTCACCGTTGCCTTTGCTGCGTCGAAGAACGCGCCCTGGGCCGAGGCGAAGCCCTGGGCTTCCTCCGCGGACGCGAAGCGGATGTGGAACGCAGCGACAGCGTCGTTTCCCTTCGTGTACACGTCATAACGGTCACCACGCCAGCCGGTAGCGGCCTGTGTCGCGGGTAGCGCGGTGAGTTCAAGTTGGAGGTAGTTGCGAAGCTGGAACTCGCCGAAGGCGCCGCCAGATTCGTGTTTCCAGCCGTTTCCCAATGCCTTCGTGAGGTCCGGCACGGTAACGCGGTCGGGCGTGAAGCCGGCGTCGTAAAGGTCCGGATGGATAATCTCAGCCGTCGTGAGCCGGCGCCCATTGAGCACGGCGTCGATCGCGTCGTTGCCGCGCTGCGTCCGCACGATGCTCACCCATTCGGCGCCGTTCGTGTATGGGAAGCGGAACTCTCGCTCGATGGAAACTGGCGTCGACTGAGTCTGGGTAAGCGATGCGAGCATGACTCTTGGCGCCACCGGCTGGAGCGTGTGGTCGCGCCGCCAGGTTCCCTCGATGTTCACAGCGTCGCCTTCGATGACGGAGGTTAGTGCCAGCGACCAATCCAGGTCGCCCCTCGTCTTTTCGAGGAGTGACTGGACATCGAAGCTGTGGTCTTGGAGAGCGTGGGTCAGCTCGTGGGCAATCGTCGACCGCTCGAGGATCTCGAGGGACGAGAATTCGACCGGCTTTCCGTCGGCGGTCACCACATACAGCGCCTTTTGTTTCGGCGAATAGAACCCGATAACGTTGCCGCCGGCGAATGCCAGGTAGGCGCCCTTGTAGTACTCGTTCGGGCCGAGATGGCCGAGTAGCCGGTACAGCGTGGTGAGGTGCGCGAACGATTCCTCGTCGGCGCCCGTCAACGTAGCTTCCAACGCCGCCGGGACCTGTTCCTGCGTGATCGTGCCGGCTCGCACGTCTTTCGCCGCCGGCAATCCTCGTAGCGCCGAGACCTGGTCCATCACAGCGCTCAGTTCCGGCGTCAACGGGCCGGTCGCGGGTGGCTTCTTCGACCCGGAGTCGCATGCCGTGACCAGTGCCGCGGCAACGACCACCGCGACCAAACCTCCGGCAGTGATGCCTGCGGGGCGGCCCGAACCTTGCCCGCTGGGCCTCTCCTTAGCTATCCTGAGCGGTACGGCGCATTCGTCTAGTGGCCCAGGACATCGCCCTCTCAAGGCGGAGATCAGGGGTTCGAATCCCCTATGCGCTACCAGCACCATCCAGGCGAGCAGGGCAAGCGCCCTGCTCGTTTGCTGTCCGGCTGCCGGGTGATTTC
>JAXLXA010000020.1:0-67041 GCA_046328215.1 Dehalococcoidia bacterium
TCACCCGCTCCCAACGCCCCGAGCCACGCTCGCCGACCCGCTTGAGCGGATAGAGGACGCGTTCTTCGCCTCTGGCCATGACGGACCAGGCGACGCCCTTCTGGCAGCCCATGGGGTTCATGTCCGGCACGCCCGGCTCATACGTCGGGAAGGTGGCCGCCGATTCCTCGCGCACCACCTTGCCGTCTTTCACGTAGACGCGCATTGGGCAGTTGCCGGGATAACAGTCGATGCAGTGCGATGCCCAGCGGACTTCGTCCCAGGACCAGCGGGAACGGTAGGACTCGCTGAGAACGGGGAGGTCGCTCCCGATCAGTTGGGTGGTGGTCATGGGGGGACTCCTCCTCTTGCCGGGGCCTCGGCGCCAGCGAAACGCGCGCGGCCGGAACCGTGCGTTCCGGACCCCGGCGCGAGGGCGAGCGTGGCACGAAAACGGAGAGCCGCTACATGACCGCCGTCATACCGCGAGGTTCGGCCGGAGCCTTCCCGAGAGGTGCTATCGCGCCCGGTCGGCGAATACGGAGCACTCGAACTGGCAGCCTTCGCAGTTGATCGACTCCCGGATGTTCTTCAGGTCATGGATCGTGATGATCTGGTTGTCCGTGGAGATGATTCCCTGTTGCTGCATCTCCGACATCACCCGGATCGCCGTCTCGACAGTAACGCCCGAGCGGTCGGCGATGTGCTGGCGCGTGAAGGGGTAGGCGATCCGGATGGTCGAGTTTTCAGAGATCCCGAACTGGCGGGCGAGCTGGAGCAGGCTACAGCCGATGCGGCCGCGGGCGTCTTTGAGCGCGGCGATCGCCGCCGTGATGTCGCGCTGGCGAACTTCCAGGCAGAGCTGGGTGATCGCGTTGCGAATCGTCACCGGGTAGTCGCGGGCGAGCTCGTTGAGGAGCGGTTTCGGCACCAGCACCACTTCGGATTCGACCAGGGTCACAGCCGTGGTCATATATGGCCGGCCGTCGAGGGCGGCGCCGAGGTCGAGTGGTGTGGTGGGCGCGTGGAAGCCAACGGCGTGCTGACGGCCGTCCGCCATCAGGTGAAGCAGGCGAACCCGGCCCGCGGTCACAATCCACAGTCCGCGGCAATCTTCGCCCTCTTCGAACAGGCGCCGGTTAGCCCCGACCCGCTGGATCGAAGTTCGAGCGGCGATTGACGCCACTTCGGTATCGTCAAGGCCGGAAACGAGGGCACACTTCCGCAGCGCGACGGATACGCGTGTATCTGCCTGTGCTGCCTGCATGGTGGTCCCAGCACCCACTGCGCGCGACACTGCTTGCTACCTCGAGTGCGATGCTGACCGTCGGTGGATAGTCTGTGATGTGACAAATGTCACGTGGTGGCTGGAGGTCAAGAGCCGCCCGGTGCAGCGGACGAAAAAGGGCGCCGGAGGGCGAACCCGTCCTTCGCTTTGCGCCACACGCGGCGGCGACTGTACTAAGATGCGCCCAGCTTCTGCCGCAGGAAGTTCCTATGGACCTCAGTCGAGAAACGCTGCTCGAACTGCACCGCCGCATGGTGCGCATCCGGACGTTCGAAGAACAGGCGGGAAAGCTGCAGGAAGCGGGGAAAGTCCCCGGCGCGCTCCACCTCTATGTCGGCGAGGAAGCCGTGGCGGCGGGCGTGATGCTGCACCTTTCCAACGAAGACCAGATCACCAGCACGCACCGCGGCCATGGCCACCTGGTGGCCAAAGGCGGCGACTTCAAGCAGATGTACGCCGAGCTCTACGGCCGCGCCACAGGTTACTGCCACGGCAAGGGCGGCAGCATGCACATTTCGGACCTTGACCTCGGGATGCTCGGCGCCAACGGCATCGTCGGCGCGGGCCCGCCGATCGCCATCGGCGCGGCCTTCTCGAACAAGTACCGGAAGACGCGCAACGTCACCTGTTGCTTCTTCGGCGATGGCGCGAGCAACGAGGGCACCTTCCACGAAGCGGCGAACATGGCCGCGCTCTACCGCCTGCCGGTCGTCTTCGTCTGCGAGAACAACGGGTTCGGCGAATTCACCCGCCAGGAACGTCACCAGGCCATCCACGACATCGCCGAACGCGCGAGCGGCTACGGCATGCCCGGAGTGGTCGTCGATGGCATGGACGTGATGGCCGTCTACGAGGCCGCCGGCGAAGCGATCGCACGCGCGCGCCGCGGCGAGGGCCCCACGCTGCTCGAATGCAAGACCTACCGTTTCTATGACCACGTCGGCGTCCGCGGCATGGGTGTGGTCTATCGGGACGACTCGGAAGTGGTCGAGTGGCGAGCCCGCGACCCGCTGCCGCTCTTCGAGGCGCGGCTGGCGGAACTTGGCGCGCTCTCGGCCGAAGAGGCCGCCGGCGTCCGCGAAGCGGTGCTGGCCGAAGTCATGGACGCGATCGCCTTCGCGGAGGCCAGCCCCTTCCCGGAACCGGACGCGCTGCTGCAAGACGTCTACACGGCCACGGCGAGTTGAGCGGGGAGGATCGAACATGACCACTGTTGAAGCGCCAGCCAAACGCGAACTCGCCTATGTCCAGGCGATCAACGAAGCGATCACCCAGCTCATGCGCGCCGACCCGGACATCTTCCTCGCGGGAGAGGACGTTGCCCTCTACGGCGGCGTGTTCGGCACCAGCCGCGGGCTCCTCAATGAATTCGGCCCCGAGCGCGTGGTCGATACGCCGATCGCCGAATCGGGCCTGATGGGCCTCGGCCTCGGCGCCGCGGCCACGGGTCTGCGGCCCATTATCGAAGTCATGTTCATGGACTTCATGGGCGTCTGCATGGACGAGATCGTCAACCAGGTCGCCAAGATGAAGTACATGTTTGGCGGCAAGGCGACGCTGCCCCTGACCATCCAGACGATGGCCGGCGGCGGCACGGGCATGGCGGCGCAGCACAGCCAGAGCCTCGAGGCATGGTTCTGCCATGTCCCCGGCCTGAAGGTCGTCATGCCCTCCGGCCCGTACGAAGCGAAGGGCCTGATGGTCGCGGCCGTGCGCGACGACAACCCGGTGATGGTCGTGAACGTCAAAACCATCCTCGGCATGCGCGCCCACGTCCCGGAGGAGCTCTACGAAATCCCGCTCGGGCAGGCCCACGTCGTCCGCCCCGGGACGAACTTCACCATCGTCGCCATCGGCCGCATGGTCGCCGAAAGCCTGGTCGCGGCGGAGCGTCTCGCGAGCGACGGCATCGACGTCGAAGTGATCGATCCGCGGACACTGCAGCCGTTCGACTCCGAAACGGTCGTGAACTCGGTGAAGAAGACGCACCGCGCGCTGGTCGCGCACGAGGCGGTCCGCTTTGGCGGCATCGGCGCCGAGTTCGCCGCCCAGATCCAGGAGGAAGCGTTCGACTACCTCGATGCGCCGGTGGGCCGCGTGGGGGCGCCCTTCTCTCCCGTGCCTTTTAGCCCGCCGCTGGAAAAGTTGTACCTCCCCAACGCGGACACGATTGTCGCCGAAGTGCGGCGCCTGGTGGGCAAGGCCGGTTGATGGCCGGCGGCCCGATCGGCATCATCGCCAATCCGGCGTCCGGGAAGGACATCCGGCGGCTCGTCTCGGCCGCCTCGGTGTTCGACAACCAGGAGAAGCGGAACATCGTCAGGCGGGCCGTCCTCGGCGCGTTGGCTGCCGGCGCCGCCGAGTTTCACTACGCCCGACACCCACCGCATCGCGGAGAGCGCGTTCGACGGGCTGGACAGCGAGGCTCGCTTCCACCCGGTTGACAGCTCGCTCATCACCGGCAGCGCCCTGGACACGCGGCGCACCGCCGGGCGAATGCGCGACCCGGCTGCGCCGCCGTGCTCACCCTCGGGGTGATGGCACCAACCGCGCCGCCGCGCTGGGCTGGAGCAGATATGCCCTCGTCGCCGTCTCCACGGGCACGAATAACGTCTTCCCGCGATGATCGAAGGCACGCTCGCCGGCGCCGCCGCGGGTCTGGTTGCGGCGGAACGGCTGGTTCCTCGCCCAGGTGGCGCGCTGTGCCAAGACGCTCCACGTCGAGATTGAGGGCGAAGCGGACGACCTCGCCCTCATCGATGTCGCCCTCCTGAACGAGGAGTTCACGGGGGCAAAGGCCATCTGGGACCCCTCTCCGGCTGCGCGCCGCTCGTCTCGCCCGCCGAGCCGGCCGCGGTCGGCCTCCTCAGCATTGGGCGGCCTGCTCCACCCGCTGCCCGGAGAGGTGGACGGTGGCCTTTGTGCTGGCCGGGCGAGGAGGCCGCGCGGTCCGCGCCCCTATCGCGCCGGGCCTCTATGCTGGTCCTCGTGGCGTCGCGACTGGAGTGGTCGCTGCCGGAGAACCCGTCGCGCTCGAAGCGGCCGCGCCCGCTTTCGATGGCGAACGGCGAGCGGCGGCTCTCCCCGGCCAGCGGGCTACCGTCCGCTGCGTCGTCCGTGATGGCCCGTGGGAGCACGCTGATATCGAACGGACCATGGCCCCGGCCGCCCGCCGAGGCCTTCGCCAACGAGGGCGCCCTCGAGGAACACCATGGCAACTGAAGTCCTCATCCCGAAGCTGTGCATGACCGCCATGACCGAGGGCACCGTCGCCGAGCGGCGAGTGGCGGACGGCGCCCCGGTGACCGCCGGCGAACGGCCCACCGCCTTCGAAACCGAGAAGATCGAGTTCGAAGTCGAAGCCGAAGCCTCCGGCATCCTGCGCCAGCTCGTCCCCGAGGGGACCACCCCTCGGGCACCCGGCGTGACCGTCGCGTTCATCCTCGCCGAGGGCGAGGCGCTGCCAGCCGGCGTCCCTGAAGTTGCCCGCGGCCAGCACCACGAGCGCGCAACCCGGCGCACCGCCGCCGCCGCCGGGCGCCCCCGCGAAGGCGGCCGGACACCGGCTTCGCCCGCAGCCAGGCGGCTAGCGGCGGAGCGCGGCCTCGACATCAGCACGGTCGCCGGAACCGGCCCGGGCGGCCGGGTCACCGAAGCAGATGTCCTCGCGGCACGCGATACGGCGGCCGCTCAGCTCAGCGGCCTCCGCTCCCGTCGAAGTGCGGGCATCGCCGCTCGCCCGGCGGCTGGCGGAACAACTCGGCGTCGACATCACCCGCGTCATTGGCACCGGCCCCGCGCGGCTGCGTGACCAAGGAAGACGTCGAGGCGTTCGTCCCGGACCAGCCGGCTCCAGCTTCGCCGCCGGTCGCCGGCACCCATGCTGGGTGACTCAGGGCAGGTGGTCCCGCTGCGGGGATGCGCAAGGTCATCGCCGAACGCATGCACGCCAGCCTCCAGGAAATGGCCCAGCCCGCTCATGGCCATGCAGGTGAATGCCGACGAACTCACGCGGCCGCGTTCCGCCCTCGTGGAAGAGTGGTCAGCGGACGGCGTCAAGTGGGCCCGGCTATACCGACCTCGCGATCAAAGCCGTCGCCAAAGCCCTGCGGCGGCACCCGCGCCTGAACGCCACCATCACGGAACGCGGCATCGAACTCCTCGACGAGGTCCACGTGGGCATGGCCGTCGCGCTCGACGAGGGCCTCGTGGTCCCGGTCATTCGCAACGCGGACGCCTTGCCGCTGCGGGAACTCGCGATGGAGTCGTCGCGGCTGGCCGCCGCTGCCCGCGAAGGGAAGCTCGGCCTCGATGAGATGGCAGGCGGCAGCTTTTCGGTCACCGCCCTGGGGATGGCAGGGGTCGACTTCTTTACGCCAGTCATCAACCCGCCGAACGTCGCCATCCTCGGCGTCGGCCGGATCCACGATGCGGTCCGTTGGGAGGCAGACCGCCCCGTGCGCTCTTCGGAAATGACCCTCAGCCTGACCATCGACCACCGGGCCGTGGACGGCGCGCCCGGCGCCGCATTCCTTGCCACCGTGCGCGAACTGCTCGAATCGCCCTACCGGTTGCTCGTCTGATGGCCGGCTTCGGTGTCGTTGTCATCGGTGGAGGCCCGGCGGGCTACTCCGCGGCCCTCGCCGCCGCTGACCGCGGTGCTTCGGTCGCCCTGGTCGAAGCTGAAGCGGTCGGTGGCGCCTGCGTCCACCACACCTGCATCCCGACCGAAATCCTTCTCTCGGCGGCGACCGGGCACCTCGAAGCGCAAGACCTCGCCCTCCACGGCGTGATCTCTGCCGGAGAGGCGTTCAATTTCGGGCGCGCCGTGGCCCGCAAGGACGCGCTGGTCGGACGGCTCGCGCAGGGCATCTCCGCGTCTCTTCGGATGCGAAAAGTCAGCCTGATCAGCGGCCGGGCCGCATTCACGGGGAGCCACCAGTTGGAGGTCCTGGCCGCCAGCGGTAGGCAGGAAATCGAAGCCGAGGCCGTCATTATTGCCACGGGCACGCGCTGGGAACCTCCCGTCATCCCCGGCATCCCGCCGGAACGCGTGCTCACCGCCGATGGCGTGCAATCGCTGGCCTCGACCCCAGGCTCAGCGCTGATTCTCGGGTCAGGCCCGGCCGACACCGCGTTCGCGCTCGAATACGCCTTCCTGCTCGCCGCGGCAGGGAGCGACGTCGCCCTCGCGACCCCTCAGTCGCGCCTCCTCCCCGCGCTCGACACGGACATCGCCGAGATTGCCGTTGGCATGCTTCGGTCCGCCGGCATACGCCTGTTCGACGGGGCGCAGGTCCGCGGCGAAGGCAGCTCGTGCGTCGTCACCCACTCGCGCGGCACGGACTCGGTGCCAGCGGATATCGTCGTCGCGGCCGACCCCCGCAAACCGTACTTCGAGACGCTCAACCTCGGCGTCGCTGGCGTGGAAGCCGACGCTGCCGGGATTCGTGTCGACGCATCCTGCCGGACGACGAACCCTGACGTCTTCGCCGCCGGTGACGTGACCGGGCAGGTGATGCTCAGCAGCGCCGCCGCCCACATGGGCGAGGTGGCCGGCGCCAACGCCAGTGGAGGCGCCGCCCGCACGCGGCTCAGCCGGGTGCCACACATCCTCCACACGGCGCCCGAAATCGGCTGGATCGGCCTGACCGAAGCCGCCGCGAAGGAGCGCGGCTACCAGTGCGCCGCCGGCGTCTTCGACCTTTCCTACAACGCGCGCGCGGTCACCCTGGGGGCGCGGGAGGGCGTCGTGAAAGTCGTCGCCGAACGGGAACTGGGCGAAGTGCTCGGCGTCCACGTGGTCGGCCCGGGCGCCGCCGAAATCATCAACATCGCGGCGACCGTCATGGCCACCGAAGCGACCATCGACGACCTCGCCGCGATGACCTACTGGCACCCGAGCCTCGCGGAAGGCCTCGTCGAAGCGGCCCGCCGCGCCCTCCAGGCCTGACCACGGCCCACTGCATCGCCGCGGCGACGAACCGGTGTTGGCCGCTCGGCGCCACACGCGAAGCGTGGCGCCAGTGTGTACTTGGTAGGCCCGGAGAGATTCGAACTCTCGACCAATGGATTAAAAGTCCACTGCTCTACCGCTGAGCTACAGGCCCGGATTCAGGATACCCGCGCGCCGGGAGTGACGCATGCTCGCCTTCGGGGGACCACGTTCAACTGCCGCCTCCCGCCGCGATGACACAGCTCGCGCCAGGAAGATGCTCGTTATAGCTTGCAAACATGGCCCGGGCGGGATAGGGTACCGCACGGCTGTTGGGTGGTGGCGGCGCGGCCCCCATCCTCCTTTAGTCAGACGGCCCGCCGCAGGCCCCATCTTCTGCCTCGCCATGAGCTGTTCCGACGGACGCCGCTATCAGTTTCCTGCTCGCATTCGGGTTCGGCCTGGCGCTGACGTACAACGCAGCGGTTACCGGCGCGGTCACGCGGCGGCGTGGTGGACGCGAAGCCTCGCTCCTCACGCCCCTGCAGCGCCGTCCCCAATCCTCGCCATCCTCCTCGCCTGGATCGCCTACGACGAGGGCGCGACACGCACGTTCGTCGCGCCGTACCGGGCAACCGTCCGCACGGTCTACCACATCCGCCCATCGAGCAGCGCATGGGTCGAGGCCGAGGCGCGCTGGGTCCGCCGCGGGCCGCGATTGCCGCGGTCGCCCTGCTCGGCGGTCTTGTCTGGTGGGGTTCGCGCGGCGAAGGCGGCGCACGAACAGTTCTCTCCGAGGCAGTTGGTGAAGTGAGTCCAGCGGCCGTTGGCTTAGGGTTGCGCACTGGGAAAGGGTCGATGCCTTTTCGGCACGTCTTACCTTCCAGTTGTCGGGCTTGGCGGGCAACCCCTATGGCGACTCGGTCGATAGCAGAGGCTTTGGTGGCTGCTTGGCAACACCCTTGAGCACGAACTGCGTGACGGTGTAGGCCAGCTCGTCGTGACTCAGGGATCCTCCCGGCTGGAACCAGCGGGCGGTTTGCAGAACGGTGCTGAGGCAGAGCCGAGCAAGTACACCCGGGCTTCCGGGCATGAATTGTCCCTGCTCAATCCCAGCCTCGATCACTCGGCGAAGCACATCGGTGCTGGCTCGTGCCTTGTCTTGGACGATTCGGAGGTCCGCCTCACTGAGCGCCCCTCGCTCACTCCACGCTCCGCAAGCACGAGCGCATTCCCCAATTGTTTACACAGTTCCGCCCGTCCCTGACTGTCTCGCATGTCTTCGGACCTGATCAGACCTTGCCTGCGGCAGTCTCGCACCAGTTCAATGCCCGCAGGTTCTGCGGCTACGAACGTACGAGAGACTGACCCTCTCCGCGCCTAGAGAGCTGGACATCGTGGGCTCCGCAGCGCCGGGGACGGCACCGTTCGAATCCCTCGTCCCTTCACCGCGTGGTTCAAAGCCCAACAGCATCCCTTCGGGTTATCCTTCTGTGACAACAGGACTGCCCTGCAGTG
The DNA here is from genome assembly GCA_046328215.1 of Dehalococcoidia bacterium. Lineage (GTDB taxonomy): Bacteria > Chloroflexota > Dehalococcoidia > Tepidiformales > Tepidiformaceae > Amarobacter. Next base: position 8,721 of record JAXLXA010000020.1, read on the forward strand.
CCTGCGGTGATTGAGGCTCGTCCGCCTCATTGGTACTCTCGGTGTCTATCGCCCCCGCAAGCGCGGGTCGAGGTCGTCTCTCAGTCCATCTCCCAGGAGGTTGATCGAGAAGACGGTGAGTGCGATTGCGACGCCCGGCGCGAGGGCCAGCCATGGGGCCCGTTCCATATATGACTGAGCGCCAACATTGAGCATGTTCCCCCACGTCGCCGCAGGTGGTGCGACACTCAGCCCCAGGAAGCCCAACGCCGCCTCGATGATGATCACTGACCCAACGGTGATTGAGCCGATCACGATGATCGGCGCCACCACATTGGGGAGGACATGCCTGAAGACAATGCGCATCGGCGAAGCGCCCATCGCCCTGGCCGCTTCCACGTAGGTCATCTCCTTGGTGGTCAGCGTGGCGCCACGAACAACCCGTGCGGCTCCGGGCATGATGAGGATCGAGATGGCCAGCACCACGTTCCGAAGGCTCGGACTCAACACCGTGGCAAGCACCATCAGGAGGATGATCGGCGGCAGCGACATGATCGCGTCCATGACTCGCTGGGCGCAGAGGTCGACAAAGCCGCCGACGTAGCCCGACACGAGCCCAACGACGACGCCGATTCCTGTGCCGATCGCGGTGGCCCCGAGGCCAGCCGCAAGTGACACGCGCGCTCCGAAGAGGATGCGGGTGAATACGTCACGCCCAAACTGGTCCGTCCCCAACCAGTGGCTGCTCCCGGGTCCCTTGAGGCGGTCTGTCAAGACGATGTCGTTCGGGCCGTACGGTGCGACGATTGGCGCGAAGACGGCCAGCAGGCAGACCGCCAGGACGATGGCGCCGGCGGCAGCAGGGAGCGGCTTTCGCCTTGCAAAGCGAATGGGTACGCGCCAACCCGTTGCCCACCGGGTATTGGCCGAAACACGCAGTTCTTCAGCGATGGTCATGCCTGGCCCCTTTACGCATAGCGGATGCGTGGATCGATGAGGCCGTAGGAGAGATCCACGGCGAGATTAACCGCTACAACAATCGTCGCGACGATGAGCGCGTTCCCCTGGACCTGGGTGTAGTCACGTTGAAGAATCGCGGTGTAGGTCAGTTGCCCCATGCCCGGCAGCCCAAACAGGACTTCCAGGATGAGCGCTCCACTAAAGACGAATGCGGCCTGGTTCCCGACGAGTGTTACCACCGGAACGAGCGCGTTGCGCAGCACGTGGCGAATCACCACCGTCCGCTCACGTAGCCCTTTTGAACGTGCGGTCCTTGCGTAGTCATCCCTGAGTGCTTCCAGCACCGTCGACCGGGTCATGCGCATGATGCTCGCGGAGAGGCCGTACCCCAGGACCAGCGCCGGGATCCACAACTGCCGAATGTTCGCCCACGGATCATCGAAGAGCCGGACGAACTGCCGTGGCGGGGCGTACCCCAGGTAGAGCGTCCCGTAAACGATGACGAACAAGCCGAGCAAGAACGACGGGATCGAGAGCCCCATGAGGGCAAAGGCGCGGAGCATGTAGTCAATTGGGCCATCGTGGTAGACCGCGGAAAGCAGGCCGACCGGGACCCCGATGATGAGCGCGACCGCAAAGCCCAGCACACTCAGTTCGAACGTGACCGGGAGCGCCTCGGAGATGCGCCCACTCACCGATTGACCATCGAAGATCAGTGATTCGCCCATGCTCCCATCGAACACGTCGCCAACCCAGCGGACGTACTGAACGACCAACGGGTCGTCGATCCCCATTTGCGAGCGCAGTTCCTCCATCTTGGCTGGCGGGATACGGCCCGTGTCGCCGAGCTTGGTCAGAAGCGCGTCGCCGGGCAGGAGGTGCATCATGATGAACACGACGACGCTGACGATTACGACGACGACAGCCGCGGCCAGGACTCGCCGAACGATGTAGTCACGCACAAATGCACCTCATTAGCCGAGACAGGTGGCGCATGTTGCCGGAATCGCCCGCCTGTTCAGGACTTCCAGGCGAAGTCGAATGCCGACGAACCCCAGCCAATCGGGTTCCAGGCGGCTTCCGTATCCGTCAGGTTGAAGAAGTTCGGTTTGCGGACGTTTATCTTGTACGGAGCGACCGTCCACAGGCGTGTCACTCGTTCAAGGTCGTAGTTCATCAGTTCGACGATGATTTTCTTGCGCTCATCGACGTTCATCGTCTCGCGCTGTTTCAGGGAAAGCTCGTCGACTTTCGGGTCGTTGATCTTGAAGTAGTTCTTCGGTGACTTCGAGTGCATGGCCTGGTAGGTGAACGTGTCCGGGTCCCACCCTGGGCCTACGTAGCCGATGCCCATCAGGTCCGTGTAGGTACCGCCGAAGAACTGCTTCTGCCATGTCGCCGAGTCCTGGGGGGCGTTGATCTTCGTCTTGATCCCCGCGGTCTGTTGCCACATGCCGGCAACCGTGTTCCAGACATCGAAGTTGAAGCCGGCGAAGCTGCCCATCAAGAACTCCAGTTCCAGGTCTTTCACGCCGGCCGCGTCTAGCAGCTGCTTCGCTTGCTTCGGGTCGTATTTCACCCAGGAACCGAGCTTGGAGGGCTCGAACGGATACTCGCTCCCGAGGTAGGTCCAGTCCTGGCCATAGCCATACCCGGCCATCCCGCCGGCGAGGCTGGTGATGATCCCGTCGCGGTCGATGAGCAGCGACAGCGCCCGCCGCACCCGTTCGTCCTTGAACGGGTCTTTGTCCAGGCGCATCGCGATGTATGGCTGGAAGCTCGGAGGAGGAGTCGTGACCTGGGTGACGGACTCCGGGTTCGTCTTCATCACATCGAGCCAGGTCTCGAAGTTCTGTGGGTACACGTGGTCAAACTCATTGGCGCGGAACGCCGCGATCGACTGAGCGACGCTTGGGTAGTACGTAGCTTCGATGCGGTCCAGGTAGGGCAACTGCTTTCCGGTCCGCTCGTCTTTGCGGAAGTAGTTCGGGTTCTTCTTGAATTTGTATCCGGCCAGGTTTTCCGAAGATTCGAAGAGGAACGCGCCGGTGCCGATGGGTGTCTTTACGAGACCGTCGGAGCTTTGTTGCTGCTCTCGTGAGAAGATCCAGTGGAACGGGATGACTACCGAGTTGAGGAAGTACGCGGCCGGTTTCCGCATCTTCAACTTGACCGTGTAGTTGTCGACTTTCGTGACTGAGTCCACGTCTTCGTAGGTTGGCCCCTGGACCGGAGCCTTTTTGTAGAGCTCGATCGCGTAGACGATGTCGTCGGCAGTCAGCTCCCTCCCACTTACGGGAGCCACATCCTGGAACTTCACGCCTTTGCGGAGGTGGAAGACGTAGGTGAGTTCGTCGGGCTGTTCGGGCATGGTCTCAGCCAGGACCGCGTCAACCTCCATGACGTTCGGGTTCTTCACGTAGTCGTGGACCCGGAACTGGAGGAGCTGGTTGTGGGAGAACTGATAGGACGAAAGGACGGACGCACCCGCGCTCAGCGGGTCCCAGGTGACCGGCGTGCGGCTCGCGAACCGGAACGTGCCACCTGACACGGGGCCGTTCTTCTGTCCCGCCAGGTCCTTGAGCCGGGAGCCCGAGTAGAGCGAGCGAAAGTCAGAGAGAGAGAGCTTCGAGAGATCCTTGGGCGGGGTCGGAGCGCTGGTTCCGGAAGTCCCGGCCGTGGACTCAGGCGAGGAGCTGGAGTTGGTGTCGTTGTTGTCGTCGCCACCGCATCCAACGAGGGCGAGCGCGGAGCTACCAAGGCCGGCGGTCCCCGCCGCGGTGAGCGCCTGGCGCCTGCTCAGTCGCCGCTCGGACCATCGTGTCCAGTAATTGGTGTCGCTCATCGCTAAACCTCCCGTTGCAGATGGTTGCCGTGGCGGAGGGAGCATGGGAAGCCGGTCAGGCGAGAGCCGGGCAGTTGGCCGCGACAACAAACGGAATAATCGATGGCAGGAATTGAGGCGGCTATGATCGGGATCATATGAGTGGGGCATGGGTCGCGAGTAGATGTCGAGGCCGCAGGTACCGTTCGCCCCAGACAGCGGCAGTGGCCTGAAAGCGCACCGTAGGGGGCCGCTGACGTGCCATCCGAGTTCTTTCCGAATCTGTTCTCGCCCCTCAAGATCGGCCGGCTAACCGTCCAGAACCGCATCTACAGCCCGCCGCATGCCCCGGGGTTCACGGATCGCTTCGGACTTCCGACGGATCAACTCATCGCTTACTGGGAGGCCAAGGCCGCCGGTGGGACCGGGATGGTCGCTACGGGCGTGACTCCGGTGCACGCATCCACGGGCGCCGGCGCGGTGCCCTTCGCCAATCCGCGGTTCACCGAGCTCTACGGAAAGGCCGCCGAGGCGATTCGCCGCCACGGGTCTCATTTCGTGGTGCAACTCTGGCACGGCGGCGCCCAGGCTGGCGGCGCGACGGGAAAGCCAACGTGGGCGCCCTCGGCACACGCCACGCCGCGCGAGTGGCGCACCGCGCACGCTATGAGGCGCGCGGAAATCGAGGAGATGATCGAGGCGTACGCCTTCGGCGCGAAGCAGGTCAAAGAAGCGGGCTGCGATGCAATTGAAATCCATGGCGCCCACGGTTACCTGATTACCGAGTTCGCATCGGCCTATACGAACCATCGAGACGATGAGTACGGCGGCAATATCGAAAATCGCGCGCGCTTCGTCGACGAAGTCGTGGCGGCGGTGCGCTCCGCGGTCGGGAGTGACTACACCGTTGGGATGCGGTTCAGCGCGGACGAATTCGTGGACGGCGGCCTGACGATCGAGGAGTCCCAACGGATACTCGCCCCGATCGCGGCATCGGGACAACTGGACTATCTCGACATAAGCGTCGGCAACTACCACAGCATGGAAACGATCATCGCGCCGATGTACTTCCCGCTCGGCGCATTCGTCCATGTCGCCGCGGCCATCAAGGATGTCGTCGACATCCCGGTGATGGCGGTCGGGCGCATCAACGACCCGCAGCAGGCGGAAGACATCATCGCCAGCGGCTGTGCGGATATGGTCGCGATGAACAGGGCGATCATCGCCGACCCGGCGTTCGGCAACAAGGCGCGGGAAGGCCGCGTCCAGGAGATCCGGAAGTGCACCGCCTGCAACGAAGGCTGCTGGGGGAGAGGTTACCTGGGCCTCTCCCTCGGACTCGGCTGCATCGTGAATCCGCAGATCGGCTTCGAGCGCGAAACCGTCCTCACCCCCGCCCCGCGCAAGAAGCGAGTCACGGTCGTTGGTGGCGGCGTCGCTGGACTTGAGACCGCCCGCGTCGCGGCCGAGCGTGGGCACATAGTGACCGTGCTCGAGAAGAACGAAACCCTCGGGGGGCTCGTCAGTATCGCCGCGAAGGCGCCGCTCAGAATCGACCTGGCCGAGCCGGTCAGGTATTACGCGGCCGAAATGCAGCGGCTCGGGGTAGATGTACGGTTGGGAGTCGAGGCGACTCCCGAAAGCATCCTGCAGGAACAGCCTGACGCGGTCGTCATCGCGACCGGCTCCCTCGCGGCCTATCCGAAGGACATTCCCGGGCTCGAATCGGCGCGCGTCCACGAAGTCCGCGACGTTTATGACCGCCTGGATTCGATTGGCGACCGCGTCCTCGTCCTTGCCGACGAGAATCACCAGCAGGGGCTCAGCACCGCTGACTATTTGGTAGAAGCCGGGAAGCAGGTGGAGGTGGTTTCGCGCAGGCGGTTCGCCGGCCAGGAAATCGAGCACAACACGATCGTCACGCTCTACCCAATCTTGCTGTCCAAGGGCGTGAAGCTGACGCCGCTTTCGTGGGCCCGGAATGTCAGGGGGAGCACCGTCACGCTGTACAACCTGTACAGCGGCGAGGAGTGGACGACCGAAATCGATGACGTGGTGGTGGCTCTCGGTGGGGCGGCCAATCGGCGGTTGTACGACGAACTGGGCGGCAAGGTTGGGGAACTCCACCTCGTAGGGGATGCGGTCGCCCCGCGCCGGGTCATCTTCGCCACGCGCGACGGGAATCGCGTCGGGCGCGAGCTCTAGGGGATATGACGATGGCCAACCAGCTCCTTTCCACCTTCAAGCTCGGCCCGGTCGAGCTTCGCAACCGGATCGTCTTCAATGCTCCCGGGCCTGCTTACGGTGGGCTCGACGACAACGCCAACTGCCCAACGCCCGATCTTGCGAACTACTGGGGGGCTCTCGCTCGCGGCGGTGTAGGCCTGATGGTGACCGAACCGCAGAGTGTCCACCCCACGAGCACGCCCAATCCCCGCACCATCGAGAACACCACCGACCGCGTCGTCGAACCGTACCGCGGCGTTGCGGACGCGATTCACGATGCCGGCTCCAGGGTTTTCGGGCATCTCTGGCACGCGGGCCTCCTCGGCGCCACCGGTTACCGGAACCTGCCCCTTTGGGCGCCGTCCGAGGTCCGCGCGCCGATGGGCGTCCACGTGCCGGCAGGCGGGGGAGCGATCGCCTATGCGATGACTCGTGACGATGTCCGCACGATCGTCGGTTGCTTCGCGGCCGCGGCCAGCCGCCTGAAAGAGGCAACGTTCGATGGCGTGGAAGTTGACGCTGCACAGGGGTTCCTGCTCTCGGAGTTCCTCTCGCCGAAGGTGAACAGCCGTACCGACGAGTACGGCGGGAGCCTTGAGAACCGGTGCCGGGCGGTGGTCGAGGTGCTCACCGCCGTGCGAGAGGCGATTGGCCCCTCCCTGGCTCTCGGTGTGCGCCTGAGCGCTGACCCGTACATCGAGCCGGGGATCACCGATGCCGACCTCCCTGTCATCGCGGGACAGCTGGCGAAGGCCGGCGTCGTTGACTACGTCAGTTTGGTGCCGGCACTCCTTCCCGACAGTTCTGCCGCTGAAGGCGTGGGCGCCGGAACCGCGCGAGCTATCCATGAGGCGTCGGGCCTGCCGGTCCTCTACAACGGCCTGCTGACCGACCCTGACGCGGCCGAATCGCTGCTGGCAGGCGGCGGGATCGAGCTCGCGGGCATGACCCGCGCGCTCCTCGCCGACCCCCAGTTGCCGGCCAAAGTGGCCCAGGGCCGCGTGAGTGAGCTGAGGCGCTGCGTGGGGTGCAACCAATCCTGCTCCGGACTCGACCTGCTCACGCCCTATTGCATCCTCAACCCGGCGCCCGCGGAAGTGGACTCGCTCAAGTCCCGCCCGGACGGCGCGGGCAAGCGGCTGCTGGTCATTGGCGCGGGCCTTGCCGGGCTGGAGTCGGCACGGCTGGCGCGGATGCGCGGATTCGAGGTCACGATTTGGGAGCGGGGCACCGCAGTCGGCGGGCAGGTGAATCTTGCGGCCGCCATGCCGCAACGAAGCCGATTCGCGGAGACCGTCGCCTTCTATGAACGGCAGATGGACGCGTGGGGCATCGAGCTCGTCCTGGGCAAGGAGGCGACCGCCGATGCCGTCATCGGTTTCAACCCCGATGCCGTGATTGTGGCCACCGGAGCGACTGCCGTGCGTCCTCCGTGGATGAAAGCGACCAATGGTCACACTGTGGCGGACATCCGCGATGTCCTCGATGGCGATTGCCCCGCGCTTGGGCCGCGCGTCGTCATCGCAATGGCCGAAGTCGACCGTGGCGCGCGCGGGATGGCGGTCGCTGAAGCACTCGTCGATAAAGGACACGCAGTAACGGTCGTATCGCCCGCGCTGGAGCCCTGCATGAACCAGGACTTCTACACATCGGAGCTGGCCTACCGGCGCGTCCTCGCAAAAGGGGTCCGCTTCCAGCCGCTCACTGAAGTCAATGGTGTCACAGAGGCGGGTGTCCAGACGGTCAACATCTACACCCGGGAAGCCGGCGCCATCGAAGCGGAGGCCCTCATCACGTCCTATGGCAGCGCGGCCGTCGATGACCTCGTCGACGAGCTGGAAGAGCGTGGAATCACGGTCTTCGCGGCCGGCGATTGTGTTGCTCCCCGCGACATGTCTGGGGCCATCGTGGATGCCCTTGGCGTCATGCAGAAGCTGAACCAGGTGGTGCGGTCGTGACCGACAGTCTCCAATCAAAAGCCGGAGTGCTTGCCGTCCTCGAAGGTGGCGCCGGCGGCGAAATATCGACGGCCAGCCTTGAAGCCGTCGGTGCGGCCCGAACGATTGCCGAGGCCCTCAATGTGGGCGTCGACGCAGCTATCGGCGGCGTTACCGGTCCGATCCACACGCTGCTCGGCGCGCGGGGAGTGCGCAGGGTGTTCGAATCTCGTCCCGGTGCCAGGCAAAGCGAGGCGGCCTGGGCGGCCATCCAGCGCTGCCAGCCGCTCGCGGTGGTGACTCCCGCAACGGCAGGCGGGCGAGAGGCTGCGGGCGTCGTCTCCGGCCGGATGCAGAGTGAACTTGTGAGCGGCTGCACATACATCGCCGAGCGAGACGGAGCGGTGCAGTTTGGCAGGCCCTGCCTTTCGGGGCGTGGCTTTGCGGTGTTCGCATGGGACCGTTCCGGGCCGGTGGTCGTCACCACAGAACCGGGTGCGTTCTGTCTTCCCAGCGCCAGCTCCGCCGCCTCCGCGGAGGTGGTCGTCCTCGAAACGACCACGGCAGACAACCCGCCGGGTGTGACCATCCTGAGCGAAGTCGCACCGTCGGCGGACGAGATGGACGTGCTGGACGCTGAGGTCGTTGTTGCCGGAGGAGCCGGTGTCGGTAACAAGGCAGGTTTCACGCTGCTAGCGGAACTGGCGGAGAGACTCGGCGGCACCGTGGCGGCCAGCCGGGTGGCGGTAGACCGTGGTTGGCTCCCTTCGAGCCGCCAGGTTGGCCTTACCGGCAAGTCTATTTCGCCGCGCGTCTACCTCGCCTTCGGCATCTCCGGCGCGCCGCAACACATCGCCGGAATCCGTTCGGCGGGCAAGGTCGTTGCCATCAATACCGATGCCCGGGCACCGATCCTGAAGGTCGCCGACCTGGCCGTCATAGCCGACCTGCACGAGGTCGTGCCGGCGCTCATCGAGAGACTGCCGGCCAACGGTTCAAAGGGACGGGGGGGCTAGCGCGATGAGGATCGCCGTATGCATCAAGTGGGTGCCTGACCCGGAGTTCCCGCTCCAGGCGACCGCGGCAGGGCTTTCGTTGGAAAGCCCCGGGCTCGTCCACATGGTCGATCCCGTCGACATGGTGGCGTGCGAAGCGGCCGTCCGCCTGAAGGAACAGACATCGGGCCATGCGAGCGTTTTCACTGTGGCTGCGCCGGATGCGGACGCTGGCCTGCGCTCCGCGCTTGCCCTTGGTGGCGACGAAGCCGTCAGGATAGAGCCCGCCGATGGGGGGCTTGGCGGCAGTATTCGCGCCGGCCGGCTCCTGGCCGCGGCAATTGCTCGCGCGCCGATTGACCTCGTCATCTGCGGGGCACGTTCGTCTGACTCGGGGTCGGGCGCGGTACCGGCTGTCATCGCCGAAGCCCTCGGGATGCCCGTGATTAGCGATGTCATTGCGATTGGCGGCAGCAATCCGCTCCAGATTACGCGAAGGATCCCCGGAGGCCGGCGCCACATCTTGGAGCTCACCGGTCCAGCCGTTCTGGGAGTGGAGCCGAGCCTCTGCGAACCGCGCTACCCGTCCGTGGTTGCCCGCACGAAAGCCGCGCGCGCTCCGATCACCGCTCTGACCGTCGCAGACCTGGGCATCAGTCTCCCGGCGGCCTCGCTGTCCCTGGTCCGCCTCCAGGGGCCCCGCCCGAACACTACGCGCATCATCAACCCGCCCCAGAAGGTCGCCGCGCGCGAGCGTCTCGCCTACATCCTCGCCGGTGGTCCCGATCAGAAGCGGTCGTCGAGCCGGCTTGACGGGCCGGTTTCGGCGCAAGTCGACCAGCTGCTGGCGTTTCTTCGCGAAAGCGGAGCCGTGGCCACGGCCCACTGAGGTGGCGGTATGACGGCTCCAGCAGCTCCCAGGTCCGTGACGAGCGAGCGGGGAATCGAGTATCTCCGGCCCGACCCGGACGCGTTTCGCGCCTATGTGCGGGACAACAAGCAGCGCGCGCTGATTTCGAAAGTGATGACTGGCCAGGAAGCCGTTGCGCGCTTCGTGGCGGACGGAGACTACCTGGTTTACGACTGCAACTACCTCCAGCGCGGACCTTCGGCGCTTCTCCGAGAGATCATCCGCCAGCGAAAGCGCGACCTCTGGGTTGGCGCGAAGTTCACTTACGTTGCGCTTGGGCTCCTGGTGGCGGGCGGCTGCGCATCGCGTGCCGACGTAGGCTACTTCGGCTCCCGTGGGCCGTTGTTCAGCCGCGCGCTGCGGGAAGAGCGGCTGAAGTTCTACGAATACAGCAACGCCGGCATGACGTTGCGCCTGCGCGCGGGTGCGCAGGGGACAAGCTTCGTGCAGACCCGCTCGTTCGGCGGAACCGACGGGTACAGGTATTCGGCGGCTGAGACCATCAGCGATCCGTTCACGGGGAAACCCACCGTAGTTCTCCCGGCGCTGAACCCGGATGTCGGCATCATCCACGTCCACGAGGCGGACATCTATGGCAACGCCCGTGTCTTCGGCACTGGAATCGCCCATGTCGAAACGGCGCTGGCCTCGCGCAAAGTCATCGTTTCCGCCGAGCGGATCATCGATACCGAGGAGATCCGGCAGAATCCGGGCCTGACCTCGATTCCCTGGCTTGCCGTCGATGCCGTTGTGCCGGCGCCGTACGGCGCCTACCCCGGAAGCTGCCAGGGCGTTTACGCATCCGACGCCGACCACATCACCGAAGTCTTCGGAGCGATGGCGAGGGACCAGGTTGATGCCTACCTCGACAAGTGGGTGTACAGCGTTGCCAGCGAGACGGAAATGCTTGAGCAACGTGTGGGCATCGCCCGGCTCGCCGACCTGCAAAGTCGCGAAGTGATTCGGGAGGGTTACCGGGCATGACCGCAGCGACGCTGTTCAACGAACGCGAGGCCGAGGCTTGCTACGTGGCGCGGCTGATCGAAGACAACCGGACGTATTGGGTGGCCGGCGGCGGAGGCCCGATGTACTCGGTGCTCCTCGCTCAGCGGATGGGATACGCGCCGGGCGCCATGTACATGACCGAAGACGGCGTTGTCGCGCCTCAACCGCTCCTCCCCTTCGACCCGATCCAGACGATGGTGAGCGCCCGGCCCGGATACCGCGCGTTGCAGTGGGGAACGATGAGCACTGCCCAGGATTATGCCGCGCTTGGGCTGTTCGACTACGGGATCCTCAACACGTTGCAGGTCGACAAGCACGGGAACATCAACTCGACGTTCCTCGGGGAATACCCCGATGCCGGCCGGCGTTTTGGCGGCCCCGGTGGCGCGGACTCCATCGCCGGCATGTGCTGGCGCACCATCTTGATGACCGATCAACAGCGACGAAAGTTCGTCGAACGCGTCGATTTCATCTCGTCCCCGGGCTTTCTCGACGGTAGCGAGGGCGCCAGGGAGCGGGCGGGCCTGCCGGCGGATACGGGGCCGTGGCGAGTGGTGACACCCGCGGCGATGTACGACTACGACGAGAACCGGTGTCTCCGCCTCATTGCCGTGTCCGCCTGGACGAGCGTGAGCGAGGTGCTCGAAGAGTGTGACTCCAAGCCGCGCCTTGCGGACACGATCGAAGTCCTTGCCCCGCCGACAGAAGAGGAATTGAACATCTACCGCACGGAGCTCGACGTTCGAGGTCAGACCTCGGACCGCGGCGACTGGATCACGTTCAACGGAGAGCGGTACGAGAGAGTCAGGGAATAGTCGCTGACCGGGTTCGAAAAACAAGCGTTCGAGGAGGAACGAGTTTGACAAGCGAAGCAACGAGAGAACGGACCCTGGTCCCCCTGCGCGAGGGCATGTTCCGCACGCCCGGACGGCTCGACTCGCCAGCCGGATTGCTCGGTGACCGCTGCCGCAACTGCGGCGAGGCGTTTTTCCCGCGGCGCGTGTTCTGCGCTGCCTGCAGCTCGGGAGACATGGAAGACGTCGAGTTCCCCAGCATGGGCACGATTGAGACGTTCACCATCGTCCGCCAGCAGCCGCCGAACTCGGTCATGGAGCCGCCATACGCCATCGTCCGCGTCCGGATCGACAACGGACCGAGCGTGCAGACGGTCGTCCCGGCGGAGGATGTCCGCGGCGTCGGCATCGGCGGACGCGCGGAACTGCTCGTACGCAGACTGAAGGAGGACGAGGCGGGCAATACTGTCGTCTCGTTCATGGCCCGCCCAATCGACCAGCAGGAACGGTGAACAGAAATGCGTGACGTAGTTGTGCTTGGCGCCGGGCTCCATCGCTTCGGCCGCTTCCCGGACAAGAGCCTCCAGGACCTGGGACGTGAGGCGATCAAGAACGCCCTCGACGATTCGGGAGTCCCTTTCCCCGACATCGAAGTTGCGTACGTTGGCCGGGTGCTCGCCGGCATGGGCGCCGGTCTGAGCGTGGTGAGCGAGATGGGGCAAACGGGCATCCCGGTCATCAACATCGAAATGGCCTGCGGCAGCTCGACCAGCGCGTTCCGCGAGGCGTACCTCTCAGTCGCGCACGGCATCTACGACACGGCTCTCGTCGTGGGCTTCGAGAAGATGCAGCGCGGGATGCTGCAGATCTCGGAAGGGACGAGCTTCCAGTCCGTCATGGGGCTCGCCGTGATGCCGGCGGCCTACGCGCTGCAAGCGCAGAAGTACATGTCCGATTACGGCGCGAAGCCCGAGATGTTCGCGCAGGTCTCGGTGAAGTCGCACAAGGCGGGCGCGCTCAATCCCTACGCGCAGTACCAGAAAGAGACCACGCTTGAGGAGGTCATGGCCTCGCGCATGATCGCGGACCCGATCACGCTCCTTCAGTGCTCCCCGACGACCGATGGCGCCGCCGCCGTGGTGATCTGCGCGGCGGACAAGGCGGTCAAATACTCGGCGAAGCGCCAGATGACGGTTGCCGGTTGGGCCACCGGTTCCGGCCGCTACGAGAAGAAAGACGGCGAGGCCGACGCCGAGACCGGCAATAGTGAGGTCGAACGGCTCGCGGCCATCGCCTACGCCCGCGCCGGCATCGGTCCATCGGATGTCGACGTGACCCAGGTGCATGACGCTTTCAGCCCCGGTGAGATCTTCATGGCCGAAGGCCTGGGACTCGTGCCTAAGGGCGAAGGCGCGCGCGCGGTCTGGGAGGGCCGTACCGAGATCGACGGCGACATTCCCATCAACACCGATGGCGGCCTGATCTCCCGTGGGCACCCGATTGGCGCCACTGGCGCGGCAATGGTGACCGAGATCTTCCGCCAGTTGACTGGCGAAGCCGGCGCCCGCCAGGTGAAAGAGGGCAAGGCGAAGGTCGGGCTCATCCACAACGCGGGGATCGGCGGCGTGAACATCCTCGTCTTCAAGCGCTAGGTCGCATCGGCCTACTGGAGGAGCAGATGGAGTACAAATCGGTGGTCGGCCTGCGCCGATCGATACGCTTCTTCGATCCCTGGCGGGAAGTTGAGCGGGAAAAGATCCAGGCCATCCTCGAGGCCGTCTACCGCTCGCCACGAATGCTTGAGGTCGATTTCCTCCGCATCCTGGTAGTGCACCGGGATCGCCTTCTCCCCGAACAGCTTGCCGCCCTCAAGACGCCGACGACCACGACCCAGCTCGATTTGGCGCCGGTGTACGTCTTCTTTTACGCGGACCTCGACGCCCTTGAGAGCGCCGCCAGCGGAGACACCTTCCGCGAGCTCATGGCTGCGGGAGTGCTGAACAGGAGCCATGGCTGGACGGGCGACTTCGTGCCACGGGAGGCGACTCCGTACCTTCGCGCACTGATCGACGACCCCGATCGCGTCCCGGTCGGACCCCCAGGGGCCGACGGGCAGCCCAGCGTGGCTTCGCGTGAAGCGATGCGCCTTGCGCGGACGGCGATCGGGATTGCCCAGGAATACGCGCTTCTCGCTGCTTTCGACCAGGGCCTCGCAGCGCAACTCTCCAGCGTCAGTCCCGTGATAGCCAAGTCCACGCTCGGCATTCCCGATTCCTGGACGAGTTCCAGCCCGATGCTGCTGGGATACCACGGCGAATCCGTTGAGGCTGGCGGCCAGCGGCCCCGCGAACCGTTCGAAGAAGACTTCTTCGAGCTGCGTTACGGCAACAGTTTCTACCGCGAACCGGCTGTTGTTGAACAGCTCCGCTCGGCCGGAATGATCCAGCCGGGAGCGCCGCTGCCCTGGCGGATGGACGAAGTTCGCGGGCTTGCGCGGAAGTTCGGCCTGCCGGACTGAGGAGGAAGACATGGAATTCATGCGAGCTGTGGGCAGTCAACGGTCGTTTCAGTACTTCCTGCCCTGGCGCCCGGTCGAGCGGCCGAAAGTCCAGGTCATTCTCGAGGCCGGACGGCTGGCATCGCGAGCCGTAAACACCGCCTTCTCTAAGGCCATCGTCACCTACCGCGATAGCCTCACCGAGGACGAACGGGAGGCGCTCAAGACGCCCTTCTCGGCGGCGCTCGTCGATACGGCGCCGGTGTACATCTTCTGGTACTACGACATGGATGCGCGCCGGGTGGCGGTACAGGACCAGAAATGGCCTACCGTCGCGTCCGGCGCGCTCGTCGGGATCGGTGCCCTGGGGCCTCCTCACGGCTGGAGCCATCGCTACGTCCAGCAGGTTGTGCTTCCCGAGGTTCTGACTCCGGGGCTGGACGCCGGGCCACAGCGCGGGGGCAACGCCGATGCCGGCCTGGCGATGGCACAGGGGCTCCTCGCCGCCATCGACGAAGGCCTCGCGGTCTCACTCGCGCCAATCAACGAGGCGGGCGCGAAAGCGGTCCTTCGTGTCCCCGACACCTGGGAGCCCGTCTCGATGATGTTCTTGGGTTACCCGGCGGAATCTGCGCAGGCGGCGGGACAGGAGCCGCGGCCACCTTTCGAAGGGATGTTCTTCGAACAGAACACCACCGAGCCCTTTGTCCGCGATCCGAAGGTCACTGCGAAGCTGGCCGAAGCCGGCCTGATCCAGGCTCCGGCGCCGGTCCCCTGGCGCGACCGAGAGGTTCGAGCGATCTCGCGGATGCTGGGTCTTCCCATCGAGTAAGGAGAGGGCAAAATGGCTGAGATCGACGAAGGGCTGGTGCGAAGCTCCGAATCCGTGCACCGCTGGATGGCCAGCAGGCTGGGCCTCTGGGGGCGCTCATCCGTGACCGAAAACCTGGTGGAGACTCTCGCTGTCTTCTGCAATTCGCTAGGACTGACACCGGACGAGATGATCGACGACTGCCTCAAGCCGGGGAAAGACCGCGAAGTATTCACCTTGAGGACGAAGGCACGCCGGAAGTACATCGACGAAATCGATAGGTTCGAACTCGCGTCCGGCAGCCGGGATGAGGCCAACATCGTCCGCAGTTTCTTCATCCACAACGGCGTCGCCATGAATCCGAGCATCCTCGTGTAGGGAACCGCGAAGGCAAAGAAGTTCGTTGAACAGTGACCGGTTAGAGGATCACACCAAGAACATTTGATGCGCCCGACCAAAGCGTTCGAGCATTCTCAGTGGAGGCAAAGTCATGGTGGTACCTGTTGGAGAGTCTGTCAGTAGTACTGCGACGAGTTCGTACCGCGACAAGTGGGATTGGGACTCCGTCCACTGGGGCACCCACTGCGTCGACTGCTACCCTGGAGACTGCCCGGTGCGCGTCTATGTGAAGGACGGCAAGGTTGTCCGCGAGGAGCAGTCCGGATCGATCGCGACAGTCGAGGAAGGCGTACCCGACTACAACCCCATGGGCTGCCAGAAGGGCGCCTCTTGGAGCGTTTCGCTCTACGGAGCAGACCGCGTCCAGTATCCGTTGAAGCGCGCCGGAGAACGTGGCGAAGGAAAGTGGGAGCGCGTCTCGTGGGACCAGGCGCTCACCGAAATTGCCGAATCGATGGTGGATGCGATCGAGAACGAGGGGTCAGCGTCTATCGTGCAAGAGGGCACGCCCGAGGGCGGCGGCGGGCTGGGATCGGGGCGCTTCCGCTCCGTCGTAGGCTCGCACATACTCGACCTCCAGGGGTCGTTCAACGACTTCTCCATCGGCCTCTACGAGACGTTCGGGAAATTCAGCCCGACCTCCTCGGCGGACGACTGGTTCAAGTCCGAGCTCATCCTGTTCTGGCACATGAACCCGGTGTTCACGCGGATCTCGCTGTACCACTTCCTGGCGGAAGCGCGATACAACGGCGCGGAGATCGTCAACATCTCGCCGGATATCAACGCGTCCCATACGCATGCGGACTTCCAGGTGCCTATCAACGGAGCATCTGACCCGGCGTTTGGGCTTGCCCTCGTGCAGGTGATGATCGAGGAGAACATCGCCCACTGGCAGTTCCTGAAAGAGCAGACGGACCTTGGCTACCTGGTCCGGCTTGATACGAAGAAGTACCTGCGTCAGATCGATGTCGACGGCCAGGGGCGCTCGGATCAAATGTTCCAGTGGGTGCCCGGAAAGGGCCTGAAGCTGGCTGACCGCGGCAACATGCTCTTGAAGAGCACGGATATTGCCCTGGAAGGCGTGTTCGACGTGAAGCTCGCCGACGGGTCCACGGTGCAGGTGACGCCTGCGTTCGCCTTGCTGAAGAAGCAGCTCGATGACCAATACACGCCGGAAAAACAGCAGGCGATCACCGGCGTGCACCCGGACACGATCCGGATGCTTGCCCGCAAAATCGCGACGAAGCGCACGAACATCATGCTCGGCTACAACGCCTGCAAGTTCTACCACGGTGACCTGATCGAGCGGGTGATGTGCCTGGTCCTCGCCGCGAGCGGCAACTGGGGCCGGCATGGCACGGGCATCCGCTGCTGGGCGGCGGCCATGAACGACGGCCAGGCGATCGCCATGGCAAAGCCAGGCCCGGGCGCCGCAAACAGCGAAATCGTACTGGCGGCCCGCGACGCGGCCGTGGCGGCCTACAAGAAGATGGACCCTACAGCCACGACCGAGATCGCTGTTCGCGAGATCGGCAAGCAGATGGCGGGACAGGAGCGCGGCGGCATCAACCGCACCAACGAGACGCTGACCGGCGGAGGATCGTCCTCGCCGCCGGCCTTCTGGTGGTACTGGCAGGCCGGCTACAAGGAGCGCTGGAACACGCGCGAGTGGGGCGACGAGTCGCTGGCGCGCGGATTCGACGACTATTTCAACGAGGCCCTGGAGAAAGGCTGGTGGAAAGGGCTCGACAACCCTCGCCCCGAGAATCCGCCCCGTGTCTTCATCGAGTGCGGCGGAAATACGATCCGCCGTACCCGCGGGGGCAAGAAAGCGCTCCTCCCCACGCTGTGGCCGAAGCTGCGCACTATCGTCACGCTGGACTTCCGGATGAGCCAGACGGCGCTCTACGCCGACTACTTCCTGCCTGTGGCCCAGCACTACGAGAAGATCACTTTCGGCATGCCGACCCCGCACGTCATGAACCTGACGCTTGGCGACAGGGCCGCACAACCGCCGGGCGACGCTCTGCCCGAGTGGACGATCTTCCAGAACCTCATCAAGAAGATCGCCGAGGTCGCGGATTCGCGCGGGTTGGAGAGCTACACGGGCAGCAACGGAGTCCCACGCCGCTACGACGAGCTCGAACGCGTGTATTCGCTGAATGGCTACTTCGATAGCGAAGACTCACGCTACGACGAGATCATCCGTGACTCGGCGCTGGCGGGCACGATCCCGATGGGCACGAACCTGCGCACCATGCGGGAGAAGGGCCACGTCCGCTTCATCGACTGGGGCCTCGCCCCCATGGGGCTTTCGCAGGCCTCGCCACTGTCGCCGAACAAGACCCACGTCCCCTTCCGAGACCACACGGAGGCAGGCGACCCGTTCCCCACCTACGCGCGCCGTGCCCAGTTCTACATCGACCACGACTGGTTCTTGGAAGCGCACGAAGAACTGCCGGTCTACAAGCCCAACCCGAACATGGGCGGCAACTACCCCATCGGCATGACCTCCGGCCACAACCGCTGGAGCATCCACACGATGAACCAGGCGAACGAAATCATCCTTGGCACGCACAGGGGCGAGCCCTTCGCCGAAATCAACCCGGATGACGCCGCCGCTCGCGGCATCGGCGACGACGACCCGATCCGGATCTTCAACGACCTCGCATCGTTCGAGGTCCGGGCGAAGGTGTCTCCGTCGGTGAAACCTGGCCAGATCGTCTCGTACAACGGTTGGGCTGGTTTCCAGTACAAGGATTGGAGTGGCGCGAACGAACTGGAGCCGGGGATGGTGAAGTGGATCGCCTTTGCCGGCGGCTACGGCCACCTCCAGCACCTCGCGGCGGAATGGCAACCGGTCCCGGTGGACCGCTGGGTGCGGTGCGACTACGAACTCGCGGAGGCTCCGAAGTAGAGCGGGCGGCCCTGGTAGCAGGGGCCGTCACAATCCATAGCGTACTGGCAACGCGGCCAACGCCCGGGGAAGGGGCGTTGGCCGGTGAAGCGGATTCAGGTTGCGCGAATCAGGACCAACCGGCAGAGGACCAGGAGCTGGCGTTCCAGGCGCCTTCGCCCACCCGCTGCCGTTCCAGGTCCCGCTGGACGAGCTTGAAGCCTCGGAAGCATGACCCGACGCCGACGCGCCGCGACTTCTCGCACGGTGACGGCCAGCGTTCGAGTCCGTCGCGGTTGAGCCTCTGTCACAGAAGCAACGGAATCCACAGGCAACCGTGACCCGTCCCGCGGCAGCTCCGCGGCGGCCTGGCCGTGGGCGTTACCATGGATGAAGCCGGCGATCCGCCGTTCTTCGGGGGCTGCGTGCGCGACGGCGCGCCCTTCGGGGAACTAATCCGGCCGCTCCGGCGTCATATCGCCGAGGGGCGCTTGTGAAGGGCTTTGTCCGCCGCCATCGAATAGCCAGCGCGATGTTGAGCGCCTTCGCCGCGTCAGTTGCCGGGCTGTGGCTTTACGCCTGCGCCGCTCCCTTCGACTCCCCGGAATCGAAGCTGAGCGTGCCGGGAACGGTCGTCCTCGATGCGAACGGCGTCGTGTTGCAACGGGACGGCGCCGAAGGATTCCGCATCCCGGTTGCCCTCGGAGACGTCGCCCCCGTGATGCGGGACGCCACAATCGCCGCCGAAGACCAGCGTTTCGAAACGCACCCCGGCGTCGACCCGATCGCGATGGCGCGGGCCGCCATTTGGTTCCGCAGCGAGCATTCGGGAGCTTCAACGATCACGCAGCAGCTCGCCAGGCGGTTGTACCTGGATGGCGGAGGAGGACCGCTTCCGCTGCGAAAGGCCCGTGAATCGCTGATCGCGCTCCAGCTCGAAGCGCACCGGTCCAAGGACGAAATCCTCGAGCTGTACCTCAACGAGGTGTACTACGGCCGGGGCGCGTACGGCATCGAAGCCGCGGCGCGGGTGTACTTCGGCGTCAGCGCCGCGAACCTGGACCTCGCCCGTGCCGCCTTCCTCGCCGGTCTGCCCCAGCTCCCGTCGGCGTACCAGGATGCCGATTCGCCTGCGGCAGCGGCCCGTCGCGACTATGTCCTCGAACGGTTCGCGGACGACGGCAAGATTACGCGCGAGGCGGCTGAAGCGGCGGCGTCGGAGCCTCTCGCGGCACTCCCCGCGCTCGAACCGGCCATCGGCGCCCAATTCGTCGCCTACGCCCGCCAGGAGCTGGCGTCACTCCGCCCGGACCTCGCGGGCGTACGCGGGCTGATCATCGAAACCACGCTCGACGCCGGCCTTCAAGTGGAGGCGGAGCGGCTTGCCCGCCAGCAGTTGGAGAAACTGCGGGACCGCAACGTCACGAACGCGGCCGTGGTGGTGGTCGACCCCGCGACCGGCAGCATCCTCGCGATGGTCGGGAGCACCAGCGGCGATATCAACCTCGCGGTGACTCCGCGCCAGCCCGGTTCGGCCCTCAAGCCTTTCCTGTACGGCGCCGCATTCGAACTCGGGTTGACGCCGGCCACGCCGCTGCTCGATGTGCCGACGACGTTCATCGATGGAGAGGAGCGTTACGAGCCCCAGGACTTCGACCGGCGGTATCGCGGGGTGGTCTCCCTCCGTACGGCGCTCGGTTCTTCGCTCAACATCCCGGCGGTCGCCACGCTCGAACAGGTGGGCATCGATCGGTTCCTTCGCACCGCGAACGCCTTCGGCCTGGGGCTGACAGATGCCGAACGCTACGGCCTTTCCCTGACGCTGGGCGGCGGCGAAGTCCGGCTCCTGGATCTCACCGGCGCGTACGCGGCGCTGGCCGCGGGTGGCGAACTGACCCGGCCGTTCGCGGTCACCAGGGTCCGCGATAGCGCCGGCCGCGTGCTCTACGAACGGCCGCCAGCTTTGCCCGCCCGCGTCCTCCGGGCGGACCACGCGTACCTGCTCTCGGACATCCTTTCGGACCGGGACGCGCGCGTACCGGGCTTCGGCCAGGTCACGCCATTCGATCTGCCATTCACCTCCGCCGTGAAGACGGGCACCACCACTGGCTTCCGCGACAACTGGACGCTCGGCTATACCGCGAACTTCGCGGTGGGCGTATGGGTGGGTAACGCCGACGGGTCGGCCATGCGGGATGTCTCCGGGGTCGACGGCGCCGGCCCGATCTGGCGCGATGTCATGCTCGCAACGGCCTCGACGCGTACGCCGTCCTGGCCCCAGCGGCCCGCCGGCATCGTCGAAGCCACCGTCTGCTCGCCCATCGGGTTGCTGCCCGGCCCGGACTGCCCGTATCCCGTGCGCGAACTCTTCGTAGCCGGCACCGTCCCGCGGCAGGTGGAGTCGTACTACGTCCGCCGGCCGGACGGCGAGCTGGCGATCGCACCTCCCCCGGCGGCGCGCGCGTGGGCGCTGGATGCCGGTTTGCCGCTGGCCGGCGAGCAGCGCGCGGCGGCGGAGAACAGCGTGCGGATCGTCTCGCCGGCGAGCGGCAGCACCCTCTACCTCGCGCCGGAGCTCACGTCCCAGGAGGTCATGCTCCGGGCGACTGCCGGGCCGGGCGCGCAAGAAATCACGTTCCGGGTCAACGGCGTCGTTGCCGGGACGGCGCCCGGCGCCGATGCCCGCCTGGTCTACCCCCTTCGTCCCGGCCACTACGAGGTCGAAGCGACGGCGCTCTACGCCGAGGGCGTCCAAACGACCACTTCCAGCACGTTCGAGGTGAAACCGAGATGACCGAATTTCCCCTGACTCCCTGGCAACGGCAGAAACGCTGGCTTCGCGACCACCTCGATACGCCGCTCAAGCGCGCCGCCGCCGGGGCGGCCGCGATTGCCGCGGTTGCCCTGCTCGGTGGGCTTGTTTGGTGGGGTTCGCGCGGCGACGGCGGTCCCGCCTATGTCGATCCGCCGGGCTTCGCGCTCAGCCCGGCCGGCGAGGATGTGCCGCGCCTCGCGCCCGTCCGCGTGACCTTCGCCAGCCCGCCCGATGACCGGACGGCCGACCACCTGGTCCGCCTCGAACCCCAGGTCTCGGGCACCTACGCCTGGCTCAGCGAGCGCACCGTCATTTTTCAGCCGGACTTCCCCGGCCTCCTGCGCGGCGGGGAATACACCGTGACGGTGCCGCCGCGCCCGGAAACCGGCCTGACCCAGGAAGTCCGCCGCACGTTCCGCGTAACCGGCCTCCTCACCGTGCAGCAGGCCATCCCCGGCGACAGCGACACGGAAGTGCCCCTCGAAGCGCCGATTCTCGTGCAGTTCAGCCGTTCCGTGGCGCCGCTGACCACCCTCGCGGGCCGGGACAATGCCCCGGTGCTGGCCTTTGACCCACCACTCGAAGGCGCCGGCGAGTGGCTCAACACCTCGATCTACCGCTTCGTACCGAAGGCGCTTGCCCCCTACACGACCTACCGGGTGACGGTGCCGAAGGGCCTCTCCTCGGCCGCCGACGGCGTCCTCAAAGAGGATTTCGCGTGGAGCTTCACCACGGTCAGCCCTGCCGTGGCGAGCGTCTCTCCCGACAACAACACCGAGTTTGCGAGCCCGGTCCAGCCGGTCGCCGTCGCCTTCAACCAGCCGATGGCCGATTCCGCTGCCACCGGCATCACGCTCCGGGCGCCGGATGGCTCCAGCGTGCCCGGCGCTGTGGCCTGGGATGCGGGGCATACGGTCGCGACGTTCACTCCCTCGCGGCGGCTTGAGTACCTGGCGACCTATACCGTGATGGTTGCCCCTGGCCTCAGCGGCGCGAACGGCGGCCAGACGGCGGCAGCGCGGACTTCGACGTTCAAAACCGTCGGCCTGCCCGTTGTCTCTTCCACGCAGCCGGCAAACGGCGAATCGGCGGCCAACCGTTACGGCGTCTTCTTCAACTTCAGCAACCCGATGGACGAGGAGTCACTCGAAGGCAAGGTGTCGGTCAGCGGCATCTCGATAGATGACATAAATACGAACCTCTACAACCTCCAACTGTACGTTGGCGTCCCGCTCCAACCTTCGAAGTCGTACACGGTGACCCTGGCGCCCGGCGCCAAGGACCGCTACGGCCAGGTGATGGGGGGATTCACGTTCTCCTTCACCACGGGCGCGCTGCCGTCTTCGGTCACGCTGGCGTTGCCGGGTTACGGGTCCACTGGCACGTACTCGGCCTCCGCCGAGCCGACGCTCTACTTCCATTCGACCAACAGCTCCCAGGTCAATTTCAGGCTGTACCCGCTGACCGACTCCGAGGCCACGTTGCTCCTCGGGCCGTACGGCGGCTGGTCGCCTTCGTGGGCCCCGTCGCAGGCTCCGCTGCGCACGTGGACCGTCCCGGTGGATAGCGCGCTCAACGAGATCCTGCTCGGCAGCACCTCGCTCTCTGGCGGTGGCCCGCTGCCGAAGGGCTACTACTACGTGACCACCGGCGGGACCTTTGCGTCCTGGCTTGCCTTCGCCGTGGTCGATACCGAAATCGTCACCAAGGTCTCGAACGACCAACTGCTGGCCTGGGCCGTTGACCACGACACGGGCCAACCAGTCGCCGGGGCGACCATCTCGGCGAGCGGCGCCGAAATCACGCCGGCCAGCGCCACCACTGGCGCCGACGGCGTGGCCGTGTTCTCCGTGCCCGTCCCCCGCCTCGGCCAATTCGACCTCAGACGCAGCTACATCCTCACCCTGCGCCAGGGCGACCGGTTCGGCGTGGTTTCGACCGAATGGCAGCAGGGCGCCGCCCCCTACCAGCTCAATCTGCCCGTCGATTTTTACGCCCGTCAGTGGGTGGGCCAGATGTACACGGACCGTCCCATCTATCGCCCCGGCGAGACGGTGGACTACAAGGGCATCGTCCGCGCGGACGACGATGCCCAGTACTCGCTGCCTCCGGCCGATCCACCGCTCGACTTCGTGATCCTCAACTCGCGCGGCCAGGAGGTGAAACGCGAGCAACTCCACACGGGCGAGTTCGGCACCTTCGCCGGCAGCTTCGTGCTTCCCAGCGATGCGCCCGTCGGCGACTACTCGGTCAGCATCCAGATGCGCGGCGACCAAAACGGCCGCTATTCGCCCGTAGCCGGTAACAGCTTCCTGGTTGCCGAGTTTCGCAAGCCCGAGTTCCAGGTCGACGTCTCCACCGGCCAGGACGCCTACATCAACGGCGAGACGATCGACCTTTCGGTTGGGGCGAACTTCTACTTCGGCGGCGCGGTCAGCGGGGCGGGCGTCGATTGGTCCGTGATGGCCACGCCGTTCACGCCGGGAGTCGAGGGCTTCGAACGGTACTCATTCTCGGATTACGACTACTGGCGCACCGCCGTCAGCGAGAAGCCGGTCCGCGCCTCCGGGACGGGCGTCACCGGCGCCGACGGAGTGGCCCACGTTTCCGTCCCGGCCGCGCTGCAGGCCGCCGAGGGTTCCCAGCAGTCCACCATCTCCGCCACCGTCACCGACGCCAACGCCCAGGCCGTGGCATCGAGCACGGGGGTCACCGTCTTCCCCGCGTCCGTCATCGCCGGCGTCCGCCCGAGGGAGTATGTCGCAAGCGCCGGCGAACCCGCCGAAATCGACCTCGTGGCAGTCGACACCGATGGCAAGCCCGCGGCAAACCAGGCGATTTCCGTCCGTGTCTATCAACGGAAGTGGGTTACCACCAAGCAGCAGACCGCGGAGGGCGCCCGCCGCTACCAGAGCGAGCCGGTCGACACGCTGGTTTCCACGCTCCAGGCCGTGTCCGGCGCCGACGGCGCTGCCTCGGTCAGCTATACGCCGGCGGCGACGGGCACGCTCCGCATCGTCGCCGAGGTTACGGATGCACGAGGACGCACGGCGCGCTCGGCCACCTACCTCTGGGTCGGCGGCAAGGCCTACGCCAGCTGGCGCATCACCAACGACGACTCCATCGCGCTGGTCGCCGACAAGGATTCGTACGAAGTGGGCGACACCGCCCAGATCCTGGTGCCCGCGCCGTTCGAAGGCGCCACCGGGCTCGTGACGGTGGAACGCGGCAAGATCATCACGCGCGAACTCCGCTCGTTCCCCACGAACAGCGAGAGGCTCTCCATCCCGATCACCGACCGCTCGCTGCCGAACGTCTACGTTTCGACGGTGCTCTACCGGCCGCCGACGGCCGAAGACCCGGTCCCGCGCTACAAGGTTGGCTACGCGGCGCTCAGCGTCTCAACCAGCACCCGCCACCTCAATGTCTCGATCCGTCCCGACCGTGACCGGGCCCAGCCCGGAGAGACGGTGAAGTACGACATCAAGGTCACCGATTCCGCGGGCCGAGGGGTCAAGGCCGAGCTGTCCGTCTCCGTCGTGGACAAGGCGCTCCTCGCGCTGGAGCAAGAACGCGGGCCGGACGGCCTGCTCGCGTTCTGGTTCGAACGCGGCCTCGGCGTGTTCACCGCGTCATCCATGGCCATCTCGGTGGACCGCGCCAACGATGTCATCGCCGAGCCGCCCGGCCAGGGCAAGGGTGGCGGCGGCCTGGAAGACGGCCGCCTCCGCCAGGACTTCCGCAACTCCGCCTACTGGAACGCCCAGGTGGTCACGAACGACGACGGCATGGCTTCCGTCGAGGTGAAGATGCCGGACAACCTGACGACGTGGCGCATGCAGGTCCGCGCCGTCAGCGGCGACACGATGGTCGGAGAGGGCGAGAACGAGCTCGTCTCCACCCAGCCGCTCCTCCTCCGGCCCGCCCTCCCCCGCTTCCTCCGCGTCGGCGACGCCGTCGAACTTCGCACCCTGGTGCGCAACGCGACGGCAAAGGCCGTCGACCTCACCGTGACTATCAAGGCCGAGGGTGTCGAACTGACCGAGTCCGCGGCCAGGAAAGTCACCGTCGGCCCGGGCGAGTCAGCTCTCCTCTCCTGGCCCGCGAACGTGACGGCCGATGGCGCCGCGAAGGTGACCTTCGAGGCTTCCGGAGGCGGGCTGAAGGATGCCGTCAGTAACGAGCTCCCCATCTTCCTGGATGTCACCCCCGAGACGACCGCCACGGGCGGCATCGTCACCGGCGAGCCGGCGCTGGAAGCCATCTACCTGCCACCCTTCGCCATCCTCAAGAACGGCCGGCTCGACGTGCAGGTCCAGTCCGCGCTTGCGGGTTCGATGGCCGAGGAGCTGGCGGCGCTCATTCCGCAGCCGCTCGAGAACAACGTCTACCGCGCGAGCCGCCTCATCGCGACCATCGGCGTCGCCCGGGCAGAAAAGTCGGCGGGCCAGGACAACCGCCGGGACGGCACGATCGAGACGGACCTCGCCGGACTCGTTTCGGCCCAGCGCCCGGACGGCGGTTGGCCGTGGTGCAACCAGCCCCTCTGCACCTCTGACCCGTACGTCACCGCGTTCGTGCTGTCGGCGCTCGGGGAAGCGCGCCACGACGGCCGCACCTTCGACGCCAGCGGGCTGGAACGCGCCAACAGCTATCTGTCCGCGTACATCAACCGGACGGCTGACGTCCTCAACCCCGTGGACCCGAACCAGAAGGCGATGATGCTGGCTGCCATCGCCGCCGGCTCCGGCGAAGGCGGCGGGGCGATCACCGCGTCGCGCGCGCTCTTCGAACAGTACCGGTCGCAGCTCACCAACTGGGGAAGGGCCTACCTCATCCTCGCCCTCGCTGATTCCGGCGCTGAAGCGGGCGACGGCCAGGTGCGCGCCCTCCTGAACGACATCGCGGCCGCGAGCATCCCCAGCGCCAACGGCAACCACTGGGAGGACACCCCCGTCCGCGGCTCGTTCATGACGAACACCGCCACCACGGCGCTCGTCGGGCTTGCCCTGGCCCGCGTCCAGCCCGAACAGCCGCTCTTCGCGCAGTCCGTCCGCTGGTTGGTAGTGGCCCGCTCGGCCCAGGGTTGGGCGACCCCGGTGGAGCGCGCGATGAGCATCGCCAGCCTCACCGCCTACGCGGTCCAGACGGGCGAACTGTCGGGCAACTTCAGCTACGAGGTCCGCCTGGACGACGCGAAGATCCTCTCCGGGCTGGTGAAGCCCGGGCAGCCCTTGAAGGACGCGAAGACGTCGATCCCGCTGACCAGCTTCGAGGCTGGCGGCACGAGCGTCCTCTCCTTCCTGCGCGACTTCGAACTGCCCGGCCGGCTCTACTACGCCCTCAACCTGCGCTACTTCACGCCCGCGAAAGAGGTTGAAGCCCTCAACCGCGGGTTCGCCATCAGCCACCAGTACTCGCTGCTTGACGCCCCGGAGACGACCGTCACGGGCGCGAAGCTGGGTGACACGGTCCGCGTCAAGCTCACCGTCATGGTCCCGGCTGACCGCCACTACGTGACGATCGAAGACCTCCTGCCCGCTGGCCTGGAGCCTATCGATACGCGCCTCCAGACCATCGACCCGGCCCTGAAAGCGCAGCTCGAGGAGGAGCGGCGCAAGGCCGCAGAGGCCCGCCAGGGCGGCTACGTCGCTCCGTGGTTCCATTGGTACTGGGACCCCTGGCAGTTCACCGAGACGCGCGATGACCGCACCGTCCTCATCGCCACCGACCTTCCGAAGGGCGTGTACGAATACACCTACTACGCGCGCGCAACCACCCCGGGCGACTTCTTCGTCGCCCCCGCGCACGCTGAGGAGGCGTATTTCCCCGAGACCTTCGGCCGCAGCGACAGCAGCCGGTTCACAGTCAGCCCGTAAGCGGCGGCGCAGGTCCGTCCCCCTCTGTTGCCGGAGCCGTCGCGCGCCTTTAACCAGGCCGCCTGGCTCCGGGTTGAGGGTGCGCAAGAATAGGAGCCTGATGGAGCGCTGCCCGCCGGGAATTCCTGACGCTTTCCGGACACACCGGCCTGCGGCGCCAGTCTCCGTCCGCACGCGCGAACGGCGACCATGGACGCATGGTCATTCATCTCAGCTACACCGAGGAATCGTACCGGACCGCCGAGGCCTGCCTCGCCGGGATCCGGTCGCACATGACGCACGGCTGGGGGGTCTCGCAACTGCGCGGCCCGCAGCACGGGCCGTTCTACGTGGTCTTCAGGATGGAAGAACGGTCCGAGGAAGTTGGCCCTGCCGCCCCATGAATCGCGCAGCATCTTGCCTGAAGATCACCGATTGGGAGGGCACACCGTCATGAGCCGGGTACTGCTCGTAGATGACGAAGCTCCGATTGCCGAAGTCCTCTCCCGCGCCCTGCGCGCCCACCAGCACGAAGTCCGCGTTGTCACGACCGGCGTCGACGGATTGCTGGCGCTGACCGAAGAAGTGCCGGACGTGATGCTCCTCGACGTTTCGCTGCCGGACATCACGGGCTGGGAACTGTTGCGGCGGATGTCCAGCCGCGACCGCGAACGCGTCCCGGTCATCGTCTTCTCAGCCTCGCCGCTGGCGCCCTCACGGGTCGCCGAATTCAAACCGGCTGGGGTCCTCACCAAGCCATTTCCCATC
This sequence comes from Dehalococcoidia bacterium, assembly GCA_046328215.1. GTDB lineage: Bacteria > Chloroflexota > Dehalococcoidia > Tepidiformales > Tepidiformaceae > Amarobacter. The sequence goes on from JAXLXA010000020.1 coordinate 36,395, forward strand.
GGCGCGTTGCAGCGCCTGGTGGAAGAAGTCACACAGGGGGAACAGTCACATGCCTGACGTCGCATTTCTCGCCGTGGGGATTGGGGCCTTCGCCTTCTTCGTCCTCACCGCCGAGTTCCTCAGGAGGATCTAACGAGTGGACGGCGAAAACCTGGTCGGTCTCATCATCAGCGTCTTCATCGGCGCCTACGTCCTCTATTGCCTCTTCCGTCCGGAAGACCTCTGAACGGTGATCGACATGACGCTCAACGACACCGCCTACCTCATCGTCTACGTGGCCATCCTGGTCGCGCTTGCGAAGCCGCTTGGCCTGTTCATGACGGCGATCTACGAGGGCCGGAGGACTTTCCTGCACCCGGTCATCCGGCCCGTCGAGTCCGCGATCTACCGGGTCTCCGGCATCGACGAGACGCGCGAGCAGGGCTGGCGGGGGTATCTCTTCACCTGCCTCGGCTTCAACGCCGCCGGCTTCCTGCTGCTCTACCTCATCCTGCGCCTGCAGGGCCATCTGCCCATGAACCCGCAGGACCTGCCCGGCCTCAAGCCGAGCCTCGCCTTCAACACGTCCGTCAGCTTCGTGACGAACACGAACTGGCAGAGCTACGGCGGCGAGAGCACGATGAGCTACTTCTCGCAGATGGTCGGGCTGACGTTCCAGAACTTCGTCTCGGCGGCCGTCGGCATGGCGGTGCTGGTCGCGCTCATCCGCGGGCTCAGCCGCCATTCGGCAAGCACGCTCGGCAACTTCTGGGTGGACCTGGTGCGGAGCACGCTGTACATCCTGCTGCCGCTGTCGTTCGTGTTCGCCGTCTTCCTGGTCTCACAGGGCGTGATCCAGAACCTCTCGTCCTATAAGTCAGTGACCACGCTCGAGGGCGCGGAACAGGTCTTCGCGATGGGGCCCGCCGCCTCGCAGATCGCCATCAAGCAGCTCGGCACCAACGGTGGCGGGTTCTTCAACGCGAATTCGGCGGTGCCGTTCGAGAACCCCACGGCCTGGTCCAACCTGTTCGAAATGCTCGCCATCCTCGTCATTCCTGCCGGCCTCGTTTACATGTACGGCAAGATGGTCGGCTCCACGAAGCACGGCTGGGTCATCCTCGGCGTGATGACCAGTTGGCTGCTGATCATGGCGGTCGTGGCCAATGTCGCCGAGCAATCCGGCAACCCCGTCCTGGCTGACAACGGCGTGACACAGCAGTCCGGCGACGGCCAACCGGGCGGCAACATGGAAGGCAAGGAAGTCCGCTTCGGCATCGGCCAGTCGACGCTCTGGGCTGACACCACAACGCTCGCCTCCAACGGCTCGGTCAACAGCATGCACGACTCCTACACGCCGCTCGGTGGCCTGGTGCCGCTCGTGAACATGCTGACGGGCGAAGTCATCTTCGGTGGCGTCGGTTCGGGCATGTACGGCATGGTCATCTACATGATCCTGGCGGTGTTCATCGCCGGGCTCATGGTCGGCCGGACGCCGGAGTACCTCGGGAAGAAGATCGAAGCGCGCGAGATGAAGGCGGTCATGCTCAGCCTGCTCGCGTTCTCGCTGGTGTTGCTCACCTGGACCGCCGTCGGCGTCGTGAACGCGTTCGGCACCGATACAACGAACAACGGCGGTCCTCACGGATTCTCCGAGGTCCTCTACGCCTTCACGTCGGGCGCCGCCAACAACGGCTCCGCGTTCGCGGGGCTTGGGGCGAACGGCACCTTCTACAACCTTGGCATCGGCGTCTGCATGCTCGTCGGCCGCTTCCTGTTCATCGTCCCGGTGATGGTGATTGCGGGCGCGATGGTCGCAAAGAAGCGCGTTGCGCCGGGGCCGGGGACGTTCCCGACCGATGGCCTGGTCTTTGGCGGCCTGCTCTTCGGCGTCATCGTCATCGTCGGGCTCCTCACCTTCTTCCCCGCCCTCTCCCTGGGCCCAATCGTCGAGCATTTCATGATGCGCGACGGCCTCCTCTCCTGAGCGAAAGGACAACGAAGCAATGGCTGTCATCCCCGTCGAAAAGCGCAAAAAGGCGAACGTCTGGACGCGCGAAATCGTTGCCCGAGCGGTCGGTGATGCATTCAGGAAACTGAACCCCGCAACGCTCTACACCAACCCCATCATGCTGATCGTCGAGATCGGCGCCCTGCTCACTTCCGTGCTCTACGTGCGTGACCTTGTGAACGGCGAACCGTTCGACACGCTGCGGTTCGAACTGCAGATCTCGGTCTGGCTCTGGTTCACGGTGCTCTTCGCGAACTTCGCCGAAGCCATCGCGGAGGGGCGCGGCAAAGCGCAGGCGGAGACGCTTCGCAAGACGCGCACACAGACCACCGCGCGCCGCCTGAAGCCGGCCGGCGGCGAAGAAACAGTCTCGTCGTCGGACCTGCGCAAAGGCGACCTCGTCCTCGTCCTGAACGGCGAGCTCATCCCTGGCGACGGCGACGTGGTCGAAGGCGTGGCCTACGTGAACGAGGCTGCGATCACCGGGGAGTCGGCCCCAGTGCTGAAAGAGCCCGGCACCGACATCCGCAGCTCCGTCACCGGCGGCACCACTGTGGTCAGCGACCAGCTCCGCATCCGCATCACCGCGAACCCGGGCGAGACGTTCCTGGACCGCATGATCTCGCTGGTCGAAGGCGCCGCCCGCCAGAAAACGCCGAACGAAATCGCGCTCAACATCCTGCTTGCCGGGCTAACCTTCATCTTCCTGATGGTCACGGTCACGCTTCAGCCGTTCGCGAACTACGCCGGCCAGCTGATTTCGATCGTCGTCCTCGTCTCGCTGCTGGTCTGCCTCATCCCGACCACGATCGGCGGCCTGCTTTCGGCGATTGGCATCGCGGGGATGGACCGCCTCGTGCAGCGCAACGTGCTGGCGATGTCGGGCCGCGCAGTCGAGGCCGCGGGCGACGTCGACACCCTTCTCCTCGACAAGACCGGCACGATCACGTTCGGCAACCGGCTCGCGGCTGAGTTCATCCCGATCGAAGGCCACGAAGCCGGGCAGTTGATCAGCGCCGCCGTCCGTTCCTCGGTGCTCGACGAAACCCCGGAAGGCAAGTCCGTCATCGACCTTGCCAGGTCCCAGGGTTTCGGGAACCTGGTGGCTACCGCCGACCTCACCGGCTGGGAGTTCGTACCGTTCGCGGCGGAGACGCGGATGAGCGGCGTGCGCCGTGGGGACCGGGCCGTGATGAAGGGCGCCGCCGACGCTGTTATCGCCAGCACGGGCAAACCCGCGCCCGCCGGCTACGACGCCGCGGTCCAGCGCATCTCCAGTGAAGGCGGGACGCCGCTGGGCGTGGTGGAAGACGGGCACGTGCTCGGCCTGATCTACCTCAAGGACACCGTGAAGCCGGGCATCGCCGCCCGCTTCGAAGAACTCCGCAAGATGGGCATTCGCACCATCATGGTCACCGGCGACAACCCGCTCACCGCCGCGACCATCGCCAGGGAAGCGGGCGTTGACGACTTCATCGCCCAGGCGAAGCCGGAAGACAAGATCGCCCGCATCCGCGAGGAGCAGGCCCAGGGCCGCCTCGTCGCCATGACCGGCGACGGCACGAACGACGCGCCCGCGCTCGCCCAGGCCGACGTTGGCGTGGCCATGAACAGCGGCACGCAGGCGGCCAAAGAGGCCGGCAACATGGTTGACCTGGACAGCGACCCCACGAAGCTGATCGAGATAGTCGGCATCGGCAAGCAGTTGCTGATGACGCGTGGCGCGCTCACCACGTTCAGCATCGCGAATGACGTGGCGAAGTACTTCGCTATTCTGCCCGCCGCCTTCGTCGTCTCCTACCCGGCGCTCCACAGGATGAACGTGATGCGGCTGGAGAGCCCGGAGAGCGCGATCCTTTCCGCCATCATCTTCAATGCGCTGATCATCATCGCCCTCGTGCCCCTCGCGCTGCGCGGCGTCGCCTACCGGCCAATTGGGGCCGGGCCGCTCCTCGCGCGGAACGCGCTCATCTACGGCGTCGGGGGCATCGTCGCTCCGTTCGCCGGCATCAAACTCATCGACGTGCTGGTCAACCTGTTCCGGTTGGCGTGAGGTAACAAGAGATGGAATCCGTACTGAATAACGCCCGCAAAGAGCTTCGGCCGCTCCTCGGAGTGACCCTGCTGCTGCTCATGCTCACGTCCGTGGCCTACCCGCTTGCGGTCACAGGCGTCGCTCAGCTCGCGTTCAACCGCCAGGCGAACGGGAGCATGCTGAAGGTCGACGGCGTCACGGTCGGTTCGAGCCTGGTGGGCCAGACCTTCAGCGGCGCCGGCTACTTCCACGGGCGGCCGTCGGCGGCAGGAGCGGGCAACGACGCCGCCAGCTCCAGCGGTTCGAACCTGGGACCGGCAAGCTCGAAGTTCATCGAAGGCGTGGCCGACGACCCGGCAACCGCGGACGTGGACGAGTCGTTTGCGGGCATTCAGCAGCGTGTGGCCGGGTTCCGCGAGGAGAACGGGCTGACCGATGGAACGGCGCTGCCCGCGGACGCCGTGACTGCTTCGGGAAGCGGCCTGGACCCGCACATCACCCCGGCGACCGCTCGCCTCCAGGTAGCCCGCGTTGCTCAGGCGCGCGGGGTGAGCGAGCCGGAAATCCGCGCGCTCGTGGACCGCTACACGGAATCGGCCTTTCTCGGGTTCATCGGACAGCCGCGCGTAAACGTGCTGAAGTTGAACATCGCCCTCGACAGCGCAGTACCCGGCCGCACCATGACCAGCCCCGGCGACTTCCGGCCCGACCCTGACGCCATTCTCCGCGTGGCACAGCGCGCGGAGCGGGCGGCCGGCCGTGGCCGGCTCCGAATCTACCTCGGCGCTGCTCCCGGCGTTGGCAAGACGTACGCCATGTTGCAGGAAGGCCACCGCCGGAAGGCCCGCGGCGCCGATGTCGTCGTCGGCTATGTGGAAACGCATGGCCGGCCTCTTACCCTGGAAGCAGCGGAGGGCCTGGAAATCGTTCCCCGCCGGAAGATCGACTACCAGGGCGTGGCCGTCGAAGAGATGGACACCGAGGCGCTGATCAAGCGGCGCCCGCAGGTCGCGCTCATCGACGAGTTGGCTCACACCAACGTTCCGGGCTCCAAGCACGAGAAGCGCTGGCAGGATGTCGAGGAGGTGCTCGAAGCGGGCATCACCGTCATCACCACCGTGAACATCCAGCACCTGGAGAGCCTGAACGACGTTGTCGCCGGCATAACCGGGGTCAAGGTCCGGGAGACCGTCCCGGACGCGGTGGTCGACGAAGCGGACGAAATGGAGATCGTGGACATTTCGCCCGAGGCGCTCCGCTCGCGCATGCGCCACGGCAACATCTATCCCGCCGAGCAGGCCGCGCGCGCGCTCGACAGCTTCTTCCAGCCCGGCAACCTGTCGGCCCTTCGCGACCTCGCCCTGCGCAGGGTGACCAGCGACGTGGAGGACCAGCTCACCGACTACATGCACGAGCACGGCCTTCGCGGTTGGGAGACCGCCGAACGCGTCCTTGTCCTGCTCGACAACACGGATGCGGCCGAGCGAGCGCTCAGGCGGGCATGGCGGCTGGCGCACTCGTTCAACGGCGAACTGTTCGCGGCCTTTCCAACGGCGCTCCAGCGCCAGGCCGGGATGATCCACATCCTCACCGTCGCTCAGGACCTCAACGCCACGCTCAAGGAGATCCCCGGTACAGACGTTGTGAGCGAGCTGTCGCGTCTCATCCACGACCACAACATCGTCCACGTCACGCTCATCCAGCCTCGCCGCCCTCGCCTCGCGGTGGGACGGACGCTCGGCGAGAAGCTCCTTGCGGCGCACCCGTACCTCGATATCCATCTCGTCGGCAGCAACGGCGCGTAAGATTCGCCCCATGGACAGCCCTCTGCACTTCGAAACCCGCGGGCCGATCGGCCTGCTTACCCTCAACCGCCCCGAGCGGCTGAACTCGATTGACTTCGCCATGCTCAAGGGGCTGCGCGCCTTCTTCGATGAGCGTCAGCGCGACTTTGCCACGCGCGTCATCGTGGTGACTGGCACCGGGCGCGGCTTCTGCGCCGGGCTGGACCTCAAGGCCTCCGGCAACGAGGGGGCGTGGCAGCCGGGCGCCGGGCCGGTGCAGAACCTGATGGCTTTCCAGGAAGACATCGCGGAACTGACCATGAAGATGCGCAGTTGCCCGCAGCCGATCATCGCCGCCGTGAACGGCCCCGCCACCGGTGGCGGGCTCAGCATCGCCATCGCTTCGGACATGCGCATCGGCACCGAACACGCCCGCTTCGCCTGCTCCTATCTCAACCTCGGCCTTGGCGGCGCGGATGTCGGCTCGTCGTACTTCCTCCCGAAGATCCTCGGCTCCGCCCATGCCGCCGACATGCTCTACTCCGGCCGTATCATCGATGCCGCGGAGGCGAAGGAGATGGGGCTGATCACGAAGGTCGTCCCGCAAGAGGAACTCGTGCCCACGGCCATGGCCATCGCCGAAGGCATCGTCCGCAAAGCCAGCCCGATGGGCCTGCGGCTGACCAAGCAGGTCCTCAACGAGACGGTCAACGGCATCCCCCTCGAAACGGCGCTGAAGCTTGAGAACCGCAACCAGGCTCTCGCCAGCCAGACGGCGGACGCCACCGAGGCCCGCAGCGCCTGGTTCGAAAAACGCGACCCGCAGTGGCGCGATAGCTGACGGGAACAAACTGGCGTGTCCCGGCGTTTTCCCTGCCATGGGAACTTCCCCATGGAGTCAGAGCATGCGGACGATGTTCTTTTCGCTTGCCGGCGCCCTCGTCATCGGCGCCACCAGCCTGCTCGGTTCGACCAATGATGCCGCCGCCTGTGCCGGCCTGATTGGTTCGAACGGCAACGTCAACCTTGGCCGGACCACCACGCTCGCCGCTTACCATAACGGCGAGGAACACTACGTCACCTCGTTCGAATTCCAGGGCGCCGGCGGCGGCGAGTTCGGGACCCTCATTCCGCTCCCCGGCATCCCCTCGAACGTCGAACGCGGCGGCGACTGGACCCTCCAGCGCCTGGTCCGCGAAACCGAGCCACGGTTGCTCTTCGCCGCCGACGCGGTCTCCGCGGCCGCGCCCAAAGCCGCCGGGGGCGCCGAAGTCCTCCTTGAAAAGCGCATCGACGCCCTGGACCTTACCGTCCTCCGTGGCGGCGGACCGAGCGTCGCGCAATGGGCGGAGGAGCACGGCTTCCGTCTCTCGCCCGACGCGCCCGAAGTGCTCGACTTCTACGCCGAGCGCAGCCCCATCTTCCTCGCAGCGGTGTTCGACGGCGATGCCGCGAAGGCGCGCGGCCAGGGCGCCGGCGACGGCACGCCGGTCCACCTCACCATCCCGACCGACAACCCGTGGGTACCGCTGCGCATCCTCGGCCTCGGCAAGCAGCCCACGGACACCGTCCAGGCCGACGTCTACCTCCTGACCGACCAGAAGCCGCGCATCCTCCCGGGCCTCCGCAACGGACTGACCCGTGAGTACAGCGCCGCCGCCTCGGATCTGCTCCTTTCGGACCTGCGCTCGGACAAGGGTATGAGCTGGGTGCCCGAAGCAGCCTGGCTCACCAAAGTCGGCGTCAACGCGAGCGTGAAGGACCTTCAGTACGACCTCGCCGTCGATGCCGACGGCAAGGACGCGCCCTCCCGCGTGGCGGCCGGCTTCGAAACGCCCGCGCTCCCGGCATCCTCGCTGGCCGAAAGCGATTCGCCGGGCCGCGGGTTGCTTCTCGTGCTCCTGATCCCGGGTGTCCTGCTGGCTGGATTCATCCTCGCGCTGCGCTGGCAGGCCCGCCGGGGCTTGCGGCAGTGATCTGGGCCGCGCGAGGCATCGCCCTGGCGCTCATCGCCGCGGTCTTCGTGGCCGCGGCGGTGGCCCTCGCCGCCGGCGGCGCTTCCGAGACACCGGTGATGTCGGCAACCATCGGCATCCACTTTTCGAAATTCACCACCACCGAACTGACCGTCCGCGCGGGCGAACCGGTGAGCCTGACGCTCGCCAACCAGGACCCCATCGGCCACGAATGGATCGTCGGCGACGAAGCAACCCACGCCCGCCATCGCACCGGCGCGGAGCCCTACCACGACCAGGTCCCGACCGAAGTCTCCCTCCGCGCGTTCGAAACCAGGACCACCGTGGTCAGCTTCGAGAAAGCCGGCGACTACGCCTTCATCTGCCACCTGCCCGGCCACGAGGAGTACGGCATGCGCGGCGTCATCCACGTCGTCTCCAGATGACGCCCGCACCGTGCTCCCTCGCTCCGGGACTCGCGCATCCGGTCGGCGCCAGACACTAACCGGCGGCTTCTGTATCCTCTTCCACCGGGCATCCGAACCCACCGCGGCCGCTCGCCGAACCGGAAACCGGAAATCGCAGCTTACGGAATTCGCCACATGGCCGTGCTCGTTGACGCAAACACCCGCCTGATGGTCCAGGGCATCGGGACAGAGGGCGCGAACCACATGCGCCGCTCCATCGCCTACGGGACGAACGTCGTCGCCGCTATCCATCCCAAGCGTGGCGGGGAACAACAGGACGGCGTGCCGATCTTCACCACGGTTGACCAGGCGGTGCGCGAAGCCCAGGCCAACGTGAGCATCATCTTCGTCCCGGCGCCCTTCGCCGCGGACGCGATCCTCGAAGCGGCGGCTGCCAGGGTCCCGCTCATCGTCTGCATCACTGAAGGCATCCCGGTGATGGACATGGTCAAGGTGAAGGCCGCCCTCCAGGGTTCGTCGAGCATCTTGATCGGCCCGAACTGCCCCGGCGTCATCACCCCCAGCACGAAGACCCGCGTGGGCATCATGCCCGGCGACGTCTTCCTCGCCGGCCGCGTTGGCGTCGTCAGCCGCTCGGGGACGCTCGTCTACGAAGTGGTGGCCCAGCTCACGAACGAGGGCATCGGCCAGAGCACCTGCATTGGCGTGGGCGGCGACCCGATCATCGGGACCCGCCAGGTCGAAGCCATCCGGATGCTGAACGAGGACCCGGACACGGACGCGATCGTGATGGTGGGCGAAATCGGTGGCTCGGCGGAACAAGAAGCCGCCGCATACATCAAGGCAAACGTGAAAAAGCCCGTGGTTGCCTTCATCGCCGGGGCCACCGCCCCTCCCGGCCGCCGCATGGGCCATGCCGGCGCCATCATCTCAGGCGAAGACGGCAAGGCGGAGAACAAGAAGGCCGCGCTCGCGGCCGCTGGAGCGCGGGTCTCCGATTCGCCAGCCGACATCGGCAGCACGATGAAGAAGGCACTCCAGGAGCGCGGCCTCCTCAAGTAGATGTCCTCGATCCCGATGGATCTTTCCGTCGTCATTCCCAGTTACAACCGTGCAGAGGAGCTGCTCGTGCTTCTCGGCTCGCTGGCTGGGCAGGCCTGCGAAGCCGCGCACTTCGAAGTCATCGTCGTGCTGGATGGCTCCAGCGACGGCTCGAGCCGCATCGTGGCAAGCCGTCACTGGCCGTTTCCGCTGCATGTGATCGAACAGCCAAATCGAGGCGCCGGCGCCGCCCGAAACGCCGGCGCACTGGCTGCGAGCGCTCCCCTCATCGCGTTCCTCGACGACGACATGAAGGTCGATCCCTCGTGGTGCGCGGCGCTCCTGACAGCGGCGCGGAACTTCCCCGGCGCGATCCTCGTGGGAATGATCAGGACCACCTGGAAAGCAAACGGAATGGTCCGCCGCGGCGACGGATTCTGGCGAGAGTTTGAACGCCGCGCCGACGGCGACGTCCTGTCTTTCGGGCGTGCTGCAGCGGGAACCTCGCCGTACCCGCCCAGGTCTTCCGGTCGCTCGGAGGGTTCAGAGCCGACCTGCGGCGGATCGAGGATCTCGAGTTCGGTTTTCGGGCAGAGCGCGCGGGCGTCCCGCTGCGCTTTGCGCGGGGAGGCAGCCGCCGTTCAGACCGTCTCCAAGACAGTCGACACGGTTTTGAACAACGCGAGGAATAGCGGCGAGGCTGCGGTAACGCTCTGGCGCCAGGCGCCTGAATTCCTCGCGGCGCAAGGGAGCGGGTTCCGCCGGCCAACCCGCCGGCCCGTTGCATCGCTGTTGCGCGCGGCTATCGCCCTGCCCCTACCCCGGCAGTTTGAGCGGTGGGCAGGCGGGCTGGAGAGCCGGGCGGGCGTCCGCCAGGTACAGACGGCGCCGTGGTATCGGGAGTATCTCACGGGTAGCAAGCGCGCCTGCGCGAACATTGACGAGTGGTACGCATTCCTGGCGCGGGCCCAGGAGCCAGACCGCGACAGTTTTCTGTCGCGTGACAACGATTGCTCGTAAATTGCTAAACTCCCGGCAAACTGTTGACGGAACCGGTGCATGCTCTCCGCTTACCGGGTGCTTGACCTGACGACCAACACCTCGGCGATCTGCGGGGCGATACTGGCTGACCTCGGCGCCGACGTCATCGCGGTCGAGCCCCCGGGTGGTTCGCCGCTCAGGGACATGGGGCCGTTTCGTCACGACGAGCCGGACCGCGAGCACTCGTTGGCATGGTGGGCCTACGCGCGCAACAAGCGCAGCATCGAGCTGGACCTCGCCTCGCCCGGCGGCCGCGCTACGTTCATGGAGCTGGCAGCCGGAGCGGACGCGGTCATCGAATCGTTGCCTCCCGGGCGCCTGACCGCCCTGGGCGCCGGCTACGAACAGCTTGCGGCAGCGAACCCCGGCATCGTCGTCACATCGATCAGCCCGTTCGGCGCCACTGGGCCGAAGGCGAACTGGGCGGCCACCGACCTGACCGTCTGGGCTTCTTCCGGCGCTCACTTCCTGACCGGCGACGAGGACCGCGCGCCGGTGGCGCCGGCCGTGCCCCAGGCGTTCCTCCACGCGGGCGCCGAAGCCGCCGTCGCCACGCTCGTTGCGCTCCATGCCCGGCAGGAGACGGGACGCGGCCAGCATGTGGATGTCGCCGCGCAGGCGGCCGCGATGATGGCCACGCAGTCGGTCATTCTTGCCCCGGCCTGGGGCGATTTCCCGCTCGGCCGGGTGGGTGGCGGCCTGAAGTTCGGGCCGCTCTTCGTGCGCTTCGTCTACCCCTGCCGGGACGGGTACGTGAACATCACGCTGCTCTTCGGCACCGTGCTCGGGCAGTTCACCCGCCGGCTGTTCGAGTGGATGCACGAAGAGGGTGTCGTCGACGAGGCCACGCGAGACAAGGACTGGGTCTCGTACGTCCAACTGCTGACGGGTGGCCAGGAACCGGTATCCGAGTTCCTCCGCGTCATGCAGGCGATCGAACAGTTCACGCGCGCGCACACGAAGGACGAGCTCTTCCAGGGGTCCTTCGATCGCCACGTCCTCATCGTCCCGGTCGCCACCGCGGCGGATACGCTTGCTTCGCCCCAGCTCCAGGCGCGCGATTACTGGCAACGGCTGGCGCACCCCGTGGCGAACCAACTGGCGACATTCCCCGGCCCATTCGCGCGCTTCAGCGCCTCACCCATCGCCTACCGCAGGCGCCCGCCGCTTCGCGGAGAACACACGGCCGAGGTACTGGCGGAGCACCTGCCAGCCCGGACCAGGGTCGCCACGCCGGTGGCGCCCGCGCGCCCGCCGCTCGAAGGGCTCCGGGTCTGCGACTTCTCGTGGGTGTACGCAGCCCCGGCGGCCACCCGCATCCTTGCCGACTGGGGCGCCACCGTTGTCAAAGTCGAAAGCACGAAGTTCCTCGATGCGCTGCGCACGGGGCAGCCCTACAAAGATGGCGTCGTGGGGCCCGAACGCTCGGCGAACTTCTGCAACGTCAACGTCGGGAAGCTGAGCATCACGCTGGACCTGGCCAGGCCCGAGGGGCGCGCCGCCGCCTTGCGCCTCGCCGAGTGGGCCGACGTTGTTGTGGAGAACTTCGCGCCCGGCGCAATGAAAGCCTGGGGATTGGACTACGACACGCTCCGCGCCCGTAGCCCAGGCGTCATCATGGTCAGCACTTGCCTGAACGGCGGGACGGGGCCCCAGGCCGGGCTTGCTGGCTACGGGACGATGGGCGCGGCGCTTTCCGGGTTCCATGACCTCACCGGGTGGCCGGACCGCCCGCCGGCCGGGCCGTTCCTCGCCTATACCGACTACATCGCGCCGAAGTACGTGGCGGCGAGCATTCTCGCCGCACTCGATCACCGCGCGCGCACCGGCCAGGGCCAACATGTCGACCTCGCGCAGACCGAGGCCTCCCTCCACTTCCTGGCGCCCGCGCTGCTCGACTTCACCGTCAACGAGCGGCTGCGCACGCGCGATGGCAACAACTCCGAAGAGGCGGCGCCGCACGGTGTGTTCCGCTGCGCGGGCGAGGATGAGTGGGTGGCCATCGTCGCCGAGAACGACGCGCAGTGGCGGGCCCTCTGCGCCGCGATGGGGCGCGAAGCGTGGATCGAGGACGACCGCTTCGCCCAGTTCGCGCGGCGCTACGCCCGCCGCGACATGCTCGGAGCGATGATCGAAGAGTGGACGCGCGAACGCAGCGCGGCCGAGGTGGAAGCCACGCTGCAGGCGGCGAACGTGCCGGCTCACCGCGTGAGCAACGCCGCCGACGTGCTGGCGGATGCGCAACTCGCCGCGCGCGGGCACTTCGTCATGGTCGAACAGCCGGAGATCGGCCGCGTGCTGGTGGAAGCGCCGCGCTTCCGGCTCTCGGAAAGCCCGCCGGCTGCGCTCCAGCCCGCCCCGACGCTCGGCCAGCACAACGAGCTCGTCCTCAAGGACATCCTGGGGATGAGCGACGACGAGATCGCCGCGCTTGTCGTGGCGGGAGCGTTGGAGTAGACACGAGGGATCTCGCCGGGAGGCCGCCCGTGGCCCGCAAGGTTCCGCGAAAGTTCTCACTCCATTTCGGCAGCGGCGTTGTCGCGGAAGAGGCAACGTACTCGGGTGAGTTTCACGAGCCCACGATCCAGTTGCTCGAGTTCACGGAAGGCGAGGCGGCCGGGACCGTGCTGCTGCGCTTCTGTTCGTACAACCACCGCGGGGCGTTCATGCGCGACCCGCTGCTCTTGAGCGAGACCGACATCGCCGCGCTCCGCTCTGCGCTCGAAGCCACGCCAAAGATCCGCGCGCTGCTCAAACGGCTCGTGGAGTGAAGGTTTCGAGGCCTCAGGCGCGGAATGCGCTGACCACCGCGATCACGCCGAATATCACGAAGAGACCGGCCGCACCGTAGGCAATCGCCCGCTGCGGAAGCCGCTTTCCGGCCACTCTCCCCACGGCAATGGCCACAGCGTCAGCGGCGACCATGCCGACGGTGAAACCCAACCACACCAACGATGTTCGCGTCCCGCCCGGCGAGTGAGACGGTTGCGAGCTGCGTCTTGTCTCCAAGTTCTGACATAAAAAACGAAGCGGTGATGACGCCGAATGCGCCGAAGGCCTTGCCCTTCCGTGCCGGGCCATGCTCCTCGTCGATCTTGTCTCCACGGATGCTCCAGAGCGCAAGAAGAAGAACGACAGCCCAACGGCGAACAGGAGCACTCTGTTCCGGCAGCAACTCATCGAACGCGTGGCCGATGGCGACCGAGCCGAGATGGACCACCAGCGTGGCGACGGTGACACCCGCCAGGACGAGCCACCACTTGTGCCGCGTGGCAAACCAGAGCGCCACCAGTTGGGACTTGTCGCCCAATTCCGCCACAAAGATCAGTGCCGCGGAGAGAACAAAAGCCGACATCGCGAAGCCTTTCGCGTGCCGGCTAAGAGGACGACCTCGGCCGGCACACGGTGTGTGCTGGCCGAAGTCTCGCCCACTCCCCATGGGAGCTACGACACCGCCTGCCGGGAGCAGGAGTCTGTCGATGTCGTACAAGCGGGGCTACTCCCCTTCGGTTGCGGGTTCAGTGTAACCGGCGGTTCGCCGAGGTGCGAACCGTTACCCGCCGGACATTGCCGGCATTACATAAACCTCGTCCGTCTCGGTGACGGGTGTGACCAGCTCCGCCCGTTCCCCGTTGACAAAGATGACGATGTGGCGGCGGATCGCCGGCCGCCCGTCAACCAGCCGGTCGCGCATCCCCGGCCAGCGGTCGTTCAGGCGGTCCAGCGTCGCCGCCACCGTGTCGGCTTCGAGCTGGAGCCGGCGTTCGGCGCCGGGGAAAAGCCGCACGAGCGAGTCCGGCAAAACGACGCGTGGCATCAGGCGTCGATGACGGCCGCTTCGACCGAGGAGATGCTGGGGAAGTAGCTGGCTACCTCGCTCCAGGACTCACCCTCGTCGGCGCTGGCGAAGAGGTGGCCGGTGCTGCTCCCGGCGTAGAGGCCGGCCGGCTCCAGGCTGTCCGCGGTCATCGCCTGGCGAAGCACGCCGAAGTAGGCGCCATCCTGCGGCAACCCATCGCGCAGTGCGCGCCACGATTCGCCGAAGTCGTCCGTCCGGTACACCGCCGTCGCGGCTTCCGGCATGAACCGTCCCTTCTCGGCCCCGTTCAGCGGCGCGATGTAATACGTGCCCGTGCGGTGCGGGTGCGCGACCGCCGGGAAGCCGAAGTTCGACGGGAGGCCAGTCTCCACGCGAGTCCAGTTCGCCCCCGCATCCTTCGAAACGAACATGCCGGCATGGCTCTGTTGGAAGAGGACGTCAGGATCCTGCCGGTCGAGCTCGAAGTGGTGCGCGCAGTTGGCGATGCCCTCGTACTCAACCGGGAAGTCGAAGTCGATGCCCTCGTTCCGCGGCGCCCAGCTCGCGCCGCCATCCTTCGATTCGAACACGCCCGCGACCGAGATGCCGACGTAGAGGTGGTTGGGGTCGCGCGGGTCGACTTCCATCGTGTGGACCATCAACCCGCCGCCGCCGGGCTGCCAGTGCGGCCGCGAAGGGTGGTTGCGGAGCCCTTCGACGTGCTGCCAGGTTTCGCCGCCGTCCAGGCTCTTGAACAGCCCGGCCGGCTCCACGCCGGCGTAGATGACGTCGCCAGCGGGCTTGATCAGCCAGACCGCGGTCAGCGGGTCGGCGCCTTCGCCGTATGTCAGGCCTTCGCTCGAATGCGTCCAGGTCTTGCCGAGGTCCGTGCTCTTCCACACCGCCGGGCCGAACCAGGCGTTCAGTCCGGCGGCGAAAATCGTGCCCGTCTTGTCGTCGTAGGCGGCGTGATTCACGGGCCAGGCATCGCAGAACGGGCCGCGGATGCCCCACGCCTGCCGGTCTGGGGACGCTTCCGCGAGAAAGAGCCCCTTCTTCGTGCCAACGAACAGGACGACGTTCTTCGCCATGGGTTGCCTCCGAGGGCCGGGAGTGCCCGGCAGCTGATTGTGGGCCTGCCTGCCTGAATCCCGCAGCCTGGTAGTTGCAGGGGCGCCGGGGCTCGTTTGCAGTAGGGCCGGAGCGGCGCGACCATACGCGAGACGGCGGCAGGTGTGCAGGAAAAGTATACTTGCTGTATTCCCGCGTCAAGAGGCAGCTCCATCTCCCTCGCACCGGCTATCCGGCTCTTTCACCACCGCTGGTCCGTCCCCATCGTGGCGACGCTTTACCGCGACGGCCCACTCACCTTCGCCTCGATGTCGAACCGGCTGGCAGCAAGCCGCGATACCCTGGCCGACACGCTCGCGAAGCTGGAAGCGAACGGCGTAGTGGAACGGCAACACCCCGGCAAACGCACCGTCTACGCCCTCACGCCCCTCGGGCTGCGCGTCGGCGCGAAGTGCCTGCCCATGGTCGCGCTGGTGGGCGAAACCGGGATGGTCCAGGTCGCGCTCAAGAAGTGGCCGATGCTCGTCCTGACGGCGCTTGGGCGCGGCGCCCGGAGGTACAACGAGGCCAGGTCGGCCCTGCCCGGCATTACCGCCCGGGCGCTCGCGATCGCGCTCAAGGACCTGCAGGCCGCGGGACTCATCGAGCGCACTATCGACCAGGGGTACCCGCCGGCGCCGCTGTACGTGCTTTCTGACCTGGGCCGCCAGTTCTTCCCGCCACTGGATGACCTCTGCAGCGCTGCCGAGCCGCTTCCGGAGGATGCCGGCCGCCGGGGCCGTGACGGCGCCCGCCGCGCTCGCGGCAACCGAGACATAGCGCGCGGCGGACGGTTCAGATCGCAAACCGCTAGCCCAGCTTAGCAATTGTTTGTGCGACAATGGCGATCCGCGCTGGCGCGCGAATCTGCCCCCGGCTGGCATCGATGGCAATCCAGGTCACCCTCCTCTCGCACTCCGAAGACCCGTTGCGGTCGCTCTACATGGCGTATCGCACGTGCTACAGCCAGTTGACCCCCCAGCAGGTGGCGAAACGCATCGGCGACGACCGGATCACCCGCGAGGAGATGACGAGCTTCATCGAGGAGCGCCTCAAGACGGGCCACGCGAGCCCGCTGGAGCAGGTGAGCTACGAGTTCGGCATCTCCGGCGTGTCGCGAGCCTTCAGCCATCAGTTCGTGCGGCATCGCGTTGGGATTTCGTTCGAACAGCAGAGCCAGCGCTACGTGACCTACAAAGAGGGCGAGTTTCCCTACACCGTGCCCGAAACCGTCCGCAAGGCCGGCATGCAGGACAAGATGGACGACCTCTTCGACCGCGTCGGCGAGCTGTACGAAGAGATGGTGGCCGCGGGCGTGCCGGCCGAAGACGCGCGCTTCTTGCTGCCCAACGCCACGAACACGAACTTCAAGATCACCGTGAACTTCCAGAGCCTGCTCCACATCTGTGACCTGCGGCTCTGCACGAGGGCGCAGTGGGAATTCCGCAAAGTGGCCGCGCTGATGCGCTCGGAGGTGATGAAGGTGACGCCGGAGCTCGGCCGCTACCTCCAGCCGAAGTGCGGAGAACACCGGCTGGGCTACTGCGACGAAAGCGAGAAGGACTGGGCCGCCTGCCCCATCGGCCGGGTGCGCCCCCACAAAGAGGTGCTCTTCCGCATCTACGAGGCCTACCGCAAGGGCGAAATGCAGCCGCTCCGCGGCCAGGACTGGGATGTCATCGAGGAGAAGGACCTCGTGGTCCTGGGAGACTGATGCGGCGGCCGATCCTCCCGCTGGGCAGCGCGGCGCCGCTGGTCCTCGCCCTCTGCGCCGTGGTCCTTGCCGTGTTCGGCTTGATCACGGATAGCCGCGAGATGGTCATCCTCGGGGCCGTTGCGGCGGTTGCGTTCATCGTGGCCTTCCCGCTCGCACGGCTTCTCCTGGGCGCCGGCGAATCAGAGGACGAGTAGGGCGCACTTTACTTTCGGCTCTCTTATGTAACGGCACGGGTAGTGACGAGCCCCGCGCGCAGGAATAGGTTGGCGGCATGTGGAACGGCACAGCAGCAACCTCGCGGTTCGAAGAAGCCCGCCCGCGCGAACGGGAACTCAACGACCGCCAGCGCGAGATCCTCGGGCTCATCGAACGCGGGCACACCAACCGCGAAATCGCCGAAATGCTTGGCATCAGCCTGGACGGCGCGAAATGGCACGTCAGCGAAATCCTCTCGAAGCTCGGCCTCTCCTCGCGAGAGGAGGCCGCGGAGTACTGGCGCTGGCGGCAGGGGTGGGCGCAACCCCTCCGCCGGCTCTTTCGCGCCGCCATCGGCCTGCCCGCGTTCAAGTGGGCTGCCGGTTCCGCCGCCGGGATGGTTGGCGCCGCGGCCGTCGTCGTCGCCGTCACGGGCGGAGGCCAGGAGGCGCCGGCCGCGGTCCCGGCCGATAGCTTCTACGTGGAAGCCACGGCCCATCGCGCGGACCCCGAACATCCCGCCGACTACGTCTTCCGCTGGTGGCACTACGACGAAACGCAGGCGCGGTGGGAATGGGACAAGGTCTGGCCGGCCATCGAAACGCAGCACCAGTCCAGCGTGCTCAACGGGTCGACGTTGTACTCGTACTCGCCGGATGGTGGGAACCTGCGCATCGACCCGGCGTTCTCGAACGGCGTGAAGCTGCCGCGCCCGAAGGATGTCGTGCTCGTGGGTCCTATCGAACAGGCCTCACTCCAGGAGCTGCTTACCTGGCTGTCGTCCTGGGGCGACGGAAAGGTACCGGCGCAGGTGACGGGTTACGAGCGGGTCGGGACACGTGACACGGCCGTCATCACCTATGCCTCCGGCACGATGTGGCTGGACACCTCCGAGATGGTGATCGTCAAGAACGAATCTGACAGCACGACCATCGAGCTGACCACGTTGACCCGGGCGCCGTTCGCGCGGAGCGTGGTCCAACTGCCACGCACGGCCGCGGCACTACCGACGCCGACGCCCGTCGACTTCTCCAACGTGAGGCTGCCCAATTTCGAACCGGTCCTCGCGCCCACCTACCAACCGTGGCCGGTGCCTGAGCTCGCGATCCGGGCGATGGGGCGCGCGGGGATGATGAGCGAACAGATCCTGATGTCGCAGGAGCAGTTCTGGGAGAACCAGCACACCCCGGGGACGCCGGCACGGAACGGGACGCACATCCTGCTGCAGCAGCGGACGGACCTCGTCGCGATGCCGGAAGGCATGCGCCAGGGTGCTCCGATCCCGCTGCGCGGGGTGACCGCCTTCCTCACGGATACCCCGGCGCTCGTGGTCCTGGACTGGCGGGAGCCTGACGGCCGGCTGGTGCACATGGAAGGGGTGGGTGTTTCCGCGGACGAGGTGCTCAAGGTAGCGGAGAGCCTGACGATGAGCCCGTAGGTGCTACCGCTGCGGCAGGATCGTCGAGGGCTGGGCGGCTGGCGCCTGGAACTCGATGTAGGTGTTCGTGCTCTCCGGCGCGTGCGATTCGCCCTGTGGGCCGCGCGTCGGGACGGTGGCGGCGCAGGCGATGAGCAGCAGGACGACGCCGCCCAGGATCGCCGTGACGATGACACTCAGGCCAAAGTCTGGCGGCGTGCGCAAGAGGGCACGCGGGGGTGTCTGCGTTCGATTCAGGACAGCCACGTCCTCGACGCTACCGGCTCTTCGTAAACCCCGGCATAAACGCGGGCAATTTCGGTGTTGCGAGAACGTAAAACCTGGGGCCGCTGTTCAAGTTTCGGCCTCGTGCTGCCGGGCATCGAGTAGTGACTTCCCGTACCGCCGGGTAGACGATTCCCGGGGATGGCCGGGACAGCGCAGCAGTTTGCTTTCGCGGGCAAAGTCGAACGGTTGCTCAACGCGCGCGCCAGCGCGAGGTCCTCGCGCTTGTCGCGGACGGAAAGACGAATGCGGAGATCGGCGAAGCGCTCGGCATGACGCTCGACGGCGCGAAGTGGAACGTGGGCGAGATCCTGACGAAGCTCGGGTTCGCCTCGCGCGAGAGGCCGCGGAGTACTGGCGCTGGCGGTCCCGGCCGGCGGCGCGCCTGCGCCGCGTCCTGGGCGCGGCGGTGACGTTTCGCTGGCTCTCCAGCCCCATCTCGAAGGTCGTCGTGCTCGCCGGCGTGGGCGCGCCGCTGCTCCTCTTCGTACTCTCCAGCGCGGGCGACGACGACAAGACGGTGACGGTCGACTACTACTTCGAGGGTACCTACTTCGAGCGGCACGAGGGCGCGAACTGGGTACTCGATTCCCTGGACGAAGCGGACCAGGGCGCGTTCAAGGTCTGGCACCAGAACGCGGCCCACTTCCGCATCCAAACCACCACGACGAAGGTAACGCTCACGCCGTCGGTGACGATTACGGCCGCTGACGGGATCCGCTTCTTCAACTACAACGGCCAGGACAACACGCTGAGCATCGAAATCGTGCCGCCCGGGTTCTTCGACCGCAGCGGCCCTCCGAACGTCCACGGTGTCGGATTCAGCGTGAGCGACAACGCCCCTGACGTGGACACACTCGTGCGGAACATGAATCGGAGTTCGGGAGACATCGAGCAGTGGGCCCGGCTGGCGGGCCACGACACCGTCCTCGGTGTCCCGGTCGAAGTCATCGAGTTCGGTCCCACGTGGGGCAACGGCGAACACCAAACCTCCGGGGGCACTGGCCGGATGTGGATCGAGCCCGGCTCGATGTTCGTGATGAAGCAGACCACCGAAGGGAACGACGGCACGACAGCGTCCGAAAGCGTCGTCACGCGGTTCGCCCGAAACGAGGAGGCCCCGGCGGACATCTTCCAGCTGAAGCCGCCAAAAGGTGCGGCGACCCCTACTCCGTACCAGAGCCCAAAACCCGCCGATCCATCCGCTGTGAACGAGTTCTTCGAACGCAACCGCGATGGGCGGGGCATCCCCGGCTTCTATGTCTTCACGGCGCCAACCGGCCTCGAATCCACCGGCGGCGGGTATGAGCCTCAGAACGATGGCTATCGCGTGATCACGAACAAGCTTGGCCACCCGAACGGAGCCACCGACGCGACTGTGGAAATCGAGCAGCGGCGTCGCACCGGCCCCCTTCCGCCGAACGTCAGCCTTGGTTCCAGGATGTCCGTGGCGGGACACGCCGGGTACCTCTTTGGTCGCGGCGGGAAGGTGTACTTCGCCTGGTCCGATGGGACGATCGCCATCCTGCT
Source organism: Dehalococcoidia bacterium (assembly GCA_046328215.1). Classification (GTDB taxonomy): domain Bacteria; phylum Chloroflexota; class Dehalococcoidia; order Tepidiformales; family Tepidiformaceae; genus Amarobacter. Next base: position 56,722 of record JAXLXA010000020.1, read on the forward strand.
GACCGCAAACGGTCTGACCGAGACGGAGGTCAGGGCGATGGCGAAGACTCTGCGGCCAGCGGCGCCCTGAGCTTCCCCGCTCACTGACAGCCGGCAGCCAAACGGCCACGATAACGACAAGATGCGCGTGAACGATCAGCTTCGGAGACCCGCGACATGGCTCGGCGCGCTTGGCGTGGCCGCCGCGATCACAGTGGTCGCCGCCTGGACGCTCAATCGCAACGGCTCTTCGCGAGACAGCGCCCTCCCGCCCTTCTACCTCGAAGCCACTCTCGACATGGACGATGCCTCCCCGTCGATTGGCGCGCAGCCGGCGGGCGTGACGCCGGCCACCGTTCACCGGCGAACGGAGGTGCGCTGGCTGCAACTCAGCCGCGACGAAGCGCGCGTCGAGTTGGAAACGCTCGAACCCGCCGCCGAAGCCGGCACCGACGTCATCGTCTATGACGGCCAGGAGCAGTGGTACTACCGCCACGAGACGAACACCTACTCCCGGAGCCCGATCCAGCCCGTCCCAGACGGTGTGACGATGCGCGTGCGGCCGTGGAGCTTCGGGGCGCTGATCGGGCCATGGTATGGCGCGGCGAAGACGGTCGATGAGTTCATGGCCGAGCTCCGGACGATGTCGTCGTTCACCACGGACGTCCGAACTGTGGGCACAGACAAAGTCCTCGGCCGCGATGTCGTGGTGGTCGAGCAATCGCCGATCTCATCGTCGTCTTCCGGCGCTGAAGAGACGCGCCAGGGCACGGCCCGCTACTGGGTGGACGAGACTCGGATGGTGGTGATGCGCATCGAGCTCGACGACGGGGTCTCGCAGCGTCTCCAAATCGAGGTTACGAGGCTGGAGTGGGACCCGCCGTCCGGGCGAATCGAATTCACGCCACCCGGCGGGGCGGCGGAGCGCTCCGACCTCGATCTCGGTCAGTCTGAAGTCACGCCTACCCGTCGCTAACAACGCCGGATTCGGTGCCGCTCCCGTCCCCTTTGCACGTGTTTCCGCCGCTCCCGTATCGTTCGGCCCCATGCGCCGGGGGATGCTGCTGACATTGTCGGTCTGGCTGGTGGGCGCTGCCGTCATTCGCACCACGGTCCTGATGCCGCACCAGTGCCCGGCGGTCGCTCCAGCTACCGCGCTCGTTGCGGCGCACCAGTCCGCTGAATGGATCCAGGCGGCGCAGTTCGACGACGGCACCTACGTCTACGAGTACAACCGCGGCAGCGACAGCGAGCCGGGCGGCTACAACATCGTCCGGCACGCCGGCGTCACGATGTCGCTCTACCAGCTCGCGGCTGCAACAGGCGACCTGAGCGTGTTGCCCACGGCCGACCGCGGCATGCAGTACATGATCGACAACCTCTACCGGCACGCTGACTGGGTCGCGTTTGTGGTGGAGCCCGGCCCGGTCCAGTTGGGCGCGAGCGCGCTGATGCTGGACGGCCTCATGCAGCGCCGCCTGGCGACGGGCGAGACGCGCTACGACGACCTCTCCCGGCAGGTCGCCCGCGGCCTGCTCGCACTCCAGCAGCCGGACGGTTCGTTCCTGAACTTCTGGGACGTGGATGCCGGCCGGCCGTTCCCGGATGAACGTTCGAAGTACGCCACCGGCGAGGCGTTCTGGGGCCTGACGCTCATGCACCGCTTCTTCCCCGGCGAAGGCTGGGACACGTACGCCCGCAAGACCGCGGATTACCTCTCGTTCGAACGTGACGCCTACGAACAGCAGAAGTTCCCGCCCTGGGCCGACCAGTGGGCGGCGTATGGCCTTGGCGAAATGGCGACCTGGCCGCCTTCGGACAACAACATCGCCTACGCGCGGACGCTGGCGGAACGGTTCGGGTTCCTGGTGCGGGTGGAATCGCAGCGGCGGGACAACTGGTTCTCGAAGCTGCTCCACGGGCGGCAGGCCCGGGCGGCGGGGATGGGCACCTGGGTGGAGGGCCTGAATTCGCTCTACACGCTCGCCAGCACCGACCCGCGCATGGCCGACATGGCGCCAAAGATCGCCGAGCGCGTGGCGTGCGGCGCGGGCATGCTCGCCGCGCGGCAGGTTTCGCCTGCGGCGGCGGCAAAGACGGCCAACCTCGAACGCACGAGCGGCGCGTGGTTCACAAACGACGTGACGCGCATGGACGACCAGCAACACGCGCTCTCGGCGCTGCTCAACGCCGCGCCCATCCTCGATGAACGGAAAACGCCGTGACCGAATTTCTGCAACTCGCATTCTACTTTTTTGCCGCGGTGAACCCGGCTGCCGTGGCGGGCGCGCCCCAACCGCGCGGCCGCGCGCTGGCCGGAGAGCTCATCGCTGGCGGCGCGCTCTTCGGGTTGGCCGTCCTCGCAGCCGCCGCCGGGCTCGCGGAGCCCATCCTGGACGGCCTGGGCGTCGAACCGGAGACGTTCCGGGTGGGCGCGGGGGTGGTGTTGCTGGTCAGCGGCGCGCTCGCGGTCTGGCAGGGCGCGGCGGCGCACCAGGGACCGTGGGAGGGACGTGGGGCGGCGCTCTTTCCTCTCGGCCTGCCAGTGATCGCGACGCCGGCCGCGGTGGCCGCCGCCATCAGCTACGGCGCGGACGACGGCGCCGGGAAGACCATCGCCGCTGCTGCCGTCATTGTGGCGGCGGCGAGTGCGCTCCTGTTCGCTCGCGCCGGCCGTTACCAGGCGGCCATTGACGGCGTTGCCCGCTTGACCGGCGCGGCGCTCGTTGCCGTTGCCGCGGGATTGGTGGTCGATGGCGTGAGAGCAATCTGATGACCCTGCAAAACCGCGTGGACCCGTTCGGGAAGATACACGCTGTTCCCACGCGGGGGACCATGTTCGGCAACCGTGGCGGCTGCTTCCACCGGGAGAAGCGACTCCACGGGCGGCCGTGGGCGAGCGACCGCTGGATTTGCTGCCTGCTGGAGTTCAAAGGGCGCCGGAGGCCGGAGCTGATGGCTCCCGGTCTCTACACCGAGCTGTTCTTCCTGGACGAAGCGACGGCGTTCGCCGCCGGGCACCGGCCGTGCATGGAGTGCCGCCGGCCGGACGCCAACCGGTTCATTGAGGCCTGGTCGCGGGCGCACCTTGGCCCGGGCCAGAAGCTGAAGACCATCTCCCACGTTGACCAGATCGCGCACCGGGAGCGGGTGGACCCGAAGACGTGGAAGCAGCGCACCTCGCGCGTGCGGCTCTCCACGCTTCCGGATGGGGTCTTCGTGACGACGGACGCGGAACCCGGCGTCCCGAAGCTGCTCTGGCGCGGGAGGCTCTTGCAGTGGTCCTTCGAAGGCTATGGGACGCCCGAACGAACGGATGGCGACGGCGCGGTCACGCTGCTGACGCCGCCGTCGTTCGCGATTACGTTTGCGGCCGGATATGAACCCGCGGTGCACCCGAGCGCGGGCTGAGTTTCGCCCATCTGGACGCTGGCTCGTACACTCGTAAAACACACGACACTCGATTCATCCTTTCGGGAGAGACCTATGTCCGGCCACTCCAAATGGTCCACGATCAAACGGCAAAAGGGCGCGAACGACGCGAAGCGGGGCGCCATCTTCACCAAGCTCAGCCGCGAAATCATCCAGGCTGCGAAGCAGGGCGGCGGCGACCCGGGGATGAACTTCAAACTCCGGCTCGCCATCCAGCGCGCCAAAGCGCAGAACATGCCGAACGACAACATCGACCGCGCCATCGCCAAGGGCACCGGCGGCGGCGAAGGCGAACAGCTCGACGAAATCCAGTACGAGGGCTACGGCCCGGGCGGGACCGCCATCATCGTCGCCACACTGACCGACAACCGGAACCGCACAGTCGCGGAGATTCGCCACCAGTTCTCGCGCGGCGGCGGAAACCTCGGCGAAAACGGCTCCGTCGCGTGGCAGTTCGAAGCCAAGGGCCTCATCACCATCCCGGTCAACGGCAAGGATCCGGATGACCTCGCCCTGATCGCGATCGACGCCGGCGCCGAAGACGTGGATGTCCAGGATGACCAGGTTGAGGTGAAAACCGACCCTTCGAGCCTGGAACCGGTGCGCAAAGCGCTCGAATCGAACGGCCTCGAAGTCGAAAACGCGGACTTCGCCCTCGTCCCGAAGATGACCGTGGAACTGGAAGAGAAGGCGGCCCACCAGGTGCTGCGCCTGATCGAGGCGCTGGAGGACCTGGAAGACGTGCAGCGCGTGTACTCCAACGCGGAGTTCAGCGACGAGGCGATCGAGAGCTACGGCGGGTAGACCGTCCGGATAGAACGCGGAGGCGCAGAGATCGCAGAGATGATCCTGGTTACGAGGATCGGTCGCCCGAGCGACACTGCTCGCTCTACGCTCGGCGCCCTCTGCGACTCCGCGTTCGTTTCTATGCGCCCTGGCGTTCTTGGCGGTTAACCGGAAGGCACAGCGACCGCTTCGATGCGGAAGGTCTGGGTGTGGCCGTGGCTGTCTTCGAACCAGTAGGTCGTCTCTTCCGGGCTGACGATGCTGTTGCCGGCGAGTTCGTGGATGCGCATGCGGGCGCGTTTCACGTTGGGGAAGCGGCCGACCAGTTCCCACGTGCTGCGGGACTCGTCTTTCACTTCCACCAGCCGCCAGAGCTCGTAGGTCATCGCCATCGGAGCCCAGTGTAGCGCGATGCCGGGCGAAGCAGGCGAGGAGGAGGCTGGACGGGGAAGCCGATTCGGGATAGAAGTTAGGTATACCTTCGCGGACAGGAAAGTAGTGACGAATCTCTGTCACGCCCCTCCCGCCGCGCCCCACACCTCTGACCGGAGAATCTCATGCCCCCACGCGACCTTTCGACCACGCCTGTGCTCGACCCGATGACTGATATCACGCGCCGGAGATTGCTGTCGTCGTTGCCGGCGCTTGGGCTGCTGGCCGCGGGAGTTTCGTGCGGCAACGGTGACAACGACGGCGGCGAGACAGGCGGGGCGGTCATCGAGCACAAGTACGGGACGACGAGGGTTCCGCCTTCGCCCAAGCGAGTAGTGACGCTCGGGTATGTCGACCACGACCCGGTGCTGGCCCTCGGGGTCGTGCCGGTGGGGCTGGCCGCCGACGAGTATTCCGAGGGCCAGCCGTACGGCGTGTGGCCCTGGGCACAGCAGGCTCTGGGCGACGGCAAGCCGGAGACACTGGCGCCGTTCGAATTCGACTTCGAGAAGATCGTGTCGCTGAAGCCGGACGTGATCCTCGCGGTGTATTCGGGGCTGACGCAAGAGGAATACAACCGGCTCGCGAAGATCGCGCCGACGGTGGCGCAATCGGGCGAGTACGACGATTACCAGACGCCGTGGGACGAGATGACGCGAACGGTCGGCAAGGCGCTCGGAAAGTCGGCGGAGGCCGAGCGGCTAATTGCCGGCATCGAAGAGAAGTTCGCGAAGGCGCGCGATGCGCATCCGCAGTTCAAGGGGAAGACGGCGGCCTACGCGGGCATCCTGGAGGCAGGCGGGTATTACGCCGAGGGTGTGACCAGCACGCGCGTCGGCATCCTCACCTCACTCGGGTTCGTCATCCCGGAGGAGCTGCAGGGCGAGAGCTTTTTCGTGAAGGTGAGCGAGGAGCAGGTGAAGCTGCTCGATCGCGACGTGCTGTTGTGGGAACTGGGCGCGCCCGGCGCGCGCCAGAAGATCGAATCGAATCCGGTCTATAAGCAGCTCAACGCGGTCCGCCAGGGCCGGGACATCTTCATTGAAGACGCGACGCTGGCGGGTGGGCTTGCGCTGATCTCGGTGCTGAGCCTGCCGTACGTGATCGATCAGCTCGTGCCGAAACTGGCTGCCGCGGTCGATGGAGACCCGGCAACGAAGGCATAGGAGCGGGAGAACAACGGCGGGAGGGCGGGAGGCTCCGGGAGGGGGTCCGGTGCTCCAACGCCGCTCCTGGTGCCGTATCCCCTTCAGTCTGGCGGAAGGTAACCGCCGCGTCTGTGAATGGAGTCACGCACGCCCGGCATCGCGGCCGGGCACGGCGACCATCTGCGGCCGGGCTTCGAAAACGCGTCCGAAGTGGAAGACGAACGCTTCGAGCACTTCCTGGAACGCGACCTGCCGGCCGACCTCCGTGGCCATGCTGGTGATCTCGGCGTCCGGCATGCCGCACGCGTTGATGAGTTCCCAGTGGCTCATGTCCGGGTCGATGTTCAAAGCGATGCCGTGCATGGTGATCCAGCGGCGGACATTCAGCCCGATGGAGGCGATCTTGCGCCCATCGACCCAGACGCCGCGGCCCGCTTCGTTGCGCTCGCCGCGCAGGCCCCAGTCAGCGAGCACGCCCATCACGATCTCTTCGAGGCCGCTCACGTAGTCGATGATGCCGAGGTCCCAGGCCTTCAGGTCGATGATCCCGTAGGCGACCAGCTGGCCGGGGCCGTGGTAGGTGATGTCGCCGCCGCGCTCGGTCTGGACGATCTCGATGCCGTACTGGTGCACGGTGTCAGCCGCGACGCGGAGGTCCGGCTCGGGGTGGCTGCGGCCGAGGGTAAAGACCGGCCGGTGCTCCGTGAGCAGCAGGGTGTCCTGGCCGGAGCCTTCGCGGCGCTGCGTCTGCAGGCGCTGCTGGAGCCGGTGCACCTCCTCGTAGGAGGTGGTGCCCAGGTCGTAAACCGCGACTTCGCGGCGGTGGTCCTCCATCGGTCGCGCGCCTTTCTTCATGTCAGCATCGCATACGGAAGGTCGAGGATGTCGCGGACGCGCGCGAGCAAGCGGGCGGCGGATCCTTCGCTCCAACACGAGCTGTCGTAGGCGACTTTCAGCGACGCGCGGTTCGAAGTGTCTTTCGCGCCCAGGGCGAACGACATGTGGCGCCCGGGCTCGAGCCGGGGCGTGGCCGAGGAGACGCCGAGCGCGGCGAGTGAGACGAACAGCCAGGCCGCGGATTCGAACGCTTCGTCGCCGCCGCCCGCGCGGGCCTTCACCCCGTCGCGGAACGATCGCGAGGCGGGTTCGCGCACGGCGAAGGCCAGGTCGCACTCCGTTGTGGCCACGAGCATCGCCCCGGCGCCGCCCGCGAAGGGCGTGTCCTCCAGCGCCCGCGCAATCGCCCGGAAGACCACGTCCTCCACCATCGGCGATGGGCCCTCGGCGCCCCACTCGCGATCGAAGGCGCCGCGCATGCGGTCGGCCTCGGTGAGGTCGACGACCATGGTCATCGTCAGGACCTGGGCGCCCGCGGCAGCTTCATCGCGGATCCGGTTGAAGCGGCGTTCGGGTTCGTCGCGTTCGTTCCTGGCTTCTTCCGGGTCCCAGAGCGGCAGGCCGGGGATCGAGCCGCCGGGCTCTTCCAGCGAACGTGCTCGGTCGTGTTCGCTTTCGCCGAAGAGCGAGCTGTCGAACGCGACCGCGTCGCCGGGGACGCTGTCCCACGCGCGCCCAGCCGTGCCCGCGAATTTCTTCGGGAACGGGACAACGATTGCCTCCACCAATGCCTCTTCGAACTCGGGCAACGGCACTCCGGCCTGTGCGGATGGCTCGTCCGGGGATGGTTCGTCGGCCGTGGTCACGCCGGACCCAGTGCGTTCGAGCGGAGCGTCGTCGGGTGGGACTTCGCCAGGCGCGAGGATGACTGCGAGGACGGTATCGGCCTCGGGAAGTGCTCCCAGCGGCGTCCGGTGGTGGAGGAATCCCGCGCTGCCGGCCTCCAGTTCGATGGCCAGGAAGGCGCTCTCGACACGGCAGATGAGCTCGCCCGCATCCACGACGGCGCCGTCGTCGACGTACCATTCGGCGACAATGCCGCCGGCCAACCCGGAACCCAGGTCCGGGACCGCAATCGAAACCGCCACCGGCGCCTCCCCCGGGCAGCACGTGCCCAGAGATAATGACGGCAGCCGGTGGCGGCTCGGTCAGGTCAGGGCGAGTCTCGCTGGTGGAATTCGGGGGAAATCATGAGAGACGAAGCCGCGCAATCCGCGGATGCATTGGCCGGGCGGGTGCGGGCCATCTGCCTCGCGCTGCCGGAGACCACCGAGCGCCTCAGCTACGGCGAGCCAACCTGGTTCGTTCGGGACAAGAAGACCTTCGTGATGTTCTCAACGAACCACCACGGCGGACCGCTGGGGTTCTGGTGCGCCGCCCCTTTCGGCGCAGGATGCGCTCATTGGCTCTGACCCAGAACGGTACTTCCGGCCGCCCTACGTGGGGCATCGGGGATGGGTGGGGGTGCGGCTGGATGCGGGCGAGACGGACTGGACGGAGGTCACGCAGATTGTCCGCGAGGCCTACCGCGTGGTGGCCCCGGCGAAGCTGGCGGCGCTGGTGTAGGGCCGCCAGCTAACACTGGGGGTCAGAAGTTGAGCTTCAGGCCCGCAGTCGGCCAGTTGTCGAACGCGATGAGCTTCCCGGTCGTGCTCAGGGTCGCGTAAAGGGTGCGCAGGCCAGGCCCGGCGAAGCAGGCGTTCGTCGTCAACACGTCCGGGCAGGGGTAGTGCGTCGTTTCGCCCGAGGGCGAGATGGAGGTGAGGCCGCCATTCACGAGCGTCGCGACGATGACGTTGCCTTCTGCGTCGACCACGAGCGAATCGCACATAGCGAAGTTGAACGGCGGCGCGCCCGGCACGGTGGCGACCACGCGACGCATGCCCACCTGGCCGGGGCCAACCAGGTCGAACGCGTAAAGGCGCCCGGTCGGCGTTTCCGCCACGTAGAGCGTCTTGCCGTCCGGGCTGAGACCGATGCCGTTCGGGCCTTCCATCGGGAAGATGACCTCTTTGATCATCTTGCCGTCCGGCGAGGCGTAGAAGACGCCGGTGCGGTCGCGGTCGCGTGGGCGGGTCTTACCGTGGTCGGTGAAGTAGAAGTTGCCCTCGGCATCGAAGACGATGTCGTTCGGGCCCTTCAGGCGTTCGCCGTCGCAGTTGTTGTAGAGGGTCGTGACTTCCGAGCCGTCGGGGCTGACGCGCTGGATCTGGCCGCCGATGTAGTCTTCGGGTTGTTCGCCGGGAAAGAGCCCGGTCGTGCCGTCAGGCAGGGGGCGTTCGGTCCAGTGGAACCCACCGTTCTGGCAGACATAAATCGCGCCATCGGGGCCGATAGCGGCGCCGTTGGGGCCGCCGCCGGTGGTGGCGAAGAGGGACTTCTCGCCCGAGGGCGTGATGCGCGCCAGGCAGCCGGCGGCGATTTCGACGACCAGGAGGTCGCCGTTCGGAAGCTCGAGGGGGCCTTCGGGGAATCGAAGCCCGGTGGTAACGACACGGAAGTCCAGGGGAATCACCTCGGAGAAGGTGGGCGGATGGTACCCGAACTCGGCCGCCTTTTCGCAAGCGTCCGCCAATGCGCGCGCTGCCCCGGCATGGGCTGCCCGCCCGTGCTCTCGCCGGCCAACGGACCGGCGGGCGCAACGGTGCTCGTCGTGGGCGAGGCGCCGGGGCGGTTCGGCGCGGGCCGCACCGGCGTCCCGTTCAGCGGCGACACCGCCGGACGCCGGTTCGAAGCGCTGCTGGGCGCGGCCGGGTTCGCGCGGGAGCGAGTGTTCGTGACCAACGCCGTGCTCTGCCTGCCCCTGGACGCCAGCGGGCGCAACCGCCGGCCGGCCGCTATCGAAACGGCGAACTGCGCGAGCTGGCTTCGCGCCACGATCGAGGTCGTGAATCCACAGCTCGTGGTGGGCATGGGCGCGGTGGCGCTGGCGTCTCTGAACCGGATCGAACGGCACGGCTTGACGGTCTCCCATGCGGGGCAGCCGCCAGTCGCCTGGCGCGGGGCCCGGCTGGCGGCCGTCTACCATCCGGCAGCGCGTTCGGCGGTGCACAGGCCCTGGGATCGCCAGCTCGCGGATTGGGCGAGGCTCGGCGCCTGGTCCCGGTGCGTGCAAGTGCCTCAGTAGCGGCCTTCACGGAGGTAGATCGGGCCGGGATCGAGCGCGCGGACGAGTTCGAGCTCTCGCGGTGTTGGGGGTTCGCATTCCACGAGATCGGGCGCGACCCTCAAAGGCCAGGGGATCATCGCCTGGATAACGTCGGCGCTGAAGCCGGGGAGCGTCTTCAGGAGCGTCAGCTCGCATGAGCCGGTTTCGCCGCCGTCCGGCGTATCGAACCCGAACACGCCCATCGTGCTGACCACCAGGTTCGGCCCCTGGGGGTCGAGTCCGGCACGGCGGCGGGCGCCCGGGCCGTCGATGTAGCCGGGGCTGGTGATGAACGAGACGCGCTCCACGAACCGCCGCGGCTCCTGGGACATGAGGACGACCACCCGCGGCGCGAGGCAGGCTGCGTCGGTGTTGCCGCCGGTGCCAGGCAGGCGGGTTGTCGGCTTCGCCGGGTCCCCCATCAGGAGCGTGTTGATATTGCCGAAGCGGTCGATTTCCGCGCCGGTGAGGACGGCCACGTCCAGCTTCCCGCCCATC
>JAXLXA010000021.1:0-65947 GCA_046328215.1 Dehalococcoidia bacterium
CGAGGCCCTTCACGCCCCAGCGGTCAGCCAGGAAGACGGCGCCGAAGATGATCGCGAGGTTGTAGAGCATGGGCGAGAGCGCCGGGAGGAGGAACCGCTGGCGCCCGTTGAGGATGCCGGTGACCATGCCGCTGACCGCGAACAGCAGGGGCGAGAGGAGCATGATCCGGGTGAGCGTGACGGCTTCGCCGGTCAGTTCGTCGTGGCGGCCGATGTCTTTGCCCAGGCCGGGCGCGAGGAGGGGCACCAGCAGCGGGGCGAAGATGAAGGCGATGACGCAGAGCACCGCCGTGGCTGCCGTGACGATGTTGATGACGTGGCTGGCGAGCCGCCAGGCGGCATCTTCGCCCTCGCGCCGGTAGAGGCGGGCGAAGACGGGGATGAAGGCGCTGCCGAGAGTGGCGCCTGCGAGCACCTGGAAGATCAGGTCCGGGACGCGGAAGGCGATGTTGTAGGCGTCGACATCCGGGCTGGCGCCGAACGCGCCGGCGATGGCGACCGTGCGGACGATGCCCAGCAGCCGTGAGCCGATGAAGCCAAACGCCACGATGGCGGCGGCGATGGCGAGGCCCCCGGAGCGGGCTGTTGGTGGCGTGGTTGTTTCGGCGTCGGCGGGGCCGGGTTCCGCCATGGGGGCAATGCTAGGGCGGGAGGGCGCTATGGGCTGAAGGGACGGGCGGGGCGGTTTGCTATAGTGATCGCATGGTTAGCGTCACGATCTCCATCCCCGACGGTCTCTATCTTTGGCTCGCTGAGAAGGCAGAGACGGAACACCTCTCTATCGAGAAGCTTATTGAGGGCCAAGTGACGCGACTCAAGCAAGGGGATCCGGATGATCCGGAATTCCTCGCCGCAGTGCGCGAGTCTATCGATGCCAATCGACACCTCTTGATGCGTCTCGCGGAGTGACCATCCGCTACCTCGCGTATGAGCAGCTAGTCCGGCTCCACCATGAACTTATGCTCGATGACGGAAAGTCCGCCGTCGTGATCTCGCCTGAGAAGCTCGAAGCCGCGGGCATGCGTCCCCAGGCCTCTGTCTTCGGAGATGATGCGTATCGTTCGCTTGCTGAGAAGGCTGCTGCGCTCTTGGAGTCCATTGCCATTGGGCACCCGTTTCTCGACGGCAACAAACGCGCGGCATTCGTGGCGACGAACACCTTTCTTCTCCTCAATGGAGTCCGCGGGAGCTTCGCCGAGGATGACATGTACAGCCTCGTCCTCGCCGTCGCCTCTGGCGAATTCAAAGGCGTTGACCTCATCGCCGCCCGCCTGCGCGAGCTGTACGCCCCCCACCTCGATGAACGCTGAGGTCGTCATCGAATTCGTTGGGCCGGAGCGCGCCGCGGAGGTGCGCGAACTCATGCTTGCCGCGTTCCGCGAGTACGACGGCGTGCTCACGGTGCCATCCAGCGCCATGTCCGAAACGATCGATGACACCGCCGCGCACATTGCCGCGGGCGGCGCGGTGCTCGCGATGTGCGGTGGCCAGATCGTCGGCTCCGGGCGCTTCGAGATGCGAGACGACCACGTGTACATCGGCCGGCTGTCGGTGCTCCCGGGGTTTCGGGGTCGAGGGATCGGCGCCCTCATGATGACCGCGCTCGAACAGCGCGGCGCATCGCTCGGGGCGCCCGAAGCCCGCATTGGCGTGCGCACGCTCCTGCCGAAGAACATCCAGCTTTACGAACGCCTTGGCTACGTGGTCACCGACAGGTACAAGCACCCGCGCGGCGAGGAGACCATCGTCGACATGGCCAAGAAGTTGTCGTAGAGCGGCGGGCGACCACATCCGAGATCCGACCGTCAGGGAGGCTGCGACGGCAAACCCCCGCGCACGGCCCCATGCGGTGCACGGAAGACAGCCCGCGAGTGTGTGCGGTCAGCGTTGAGCATCGTGGTGGATAAACTTCCGCGCCTCCCTGACGGTCGGATCTATAAATGGGGCGTATCGTTGAGGCGATTACATCCGAGATCCGGTATGGGAAGGCTGAAACCGCAGACCCGCGCAAGGCCCAGGCGGTGGAGAACGCGGGCGGGTATTCACCGTCCAGCGTTGGGCGCTCGTGGCAGATGAACTTCCGCGCCTCCTGACCGGTCGGATCTATGAGACGGGCGTATCGCGGGGCGATTACATCCGAGATCCGACCGGGCAAGGGAGGCTGCGACGGCAAACCCCCGCGCACGGCCCCATGCGGTGCACGGAAGACACGGCCCGCGAGTGGTGGTGCGGTCAACGTTGGGCGCTCGTGATGGATGGGCACCGCCTGCAGGCGGTCGGATCTATGAGACAGGGCGTGTCCGCGGCGACCACATCAAGGTCGACCGTAGAGGCTGCGACGGCAAACCTGCGGCCCCATGCGGCACCCGGAAGACGTGACCCGCAGTGTGTGCGGTCAGCGTTGGGCGCTCGTGGTGGATGACGTTCGCGCCTCGGTCGGATCTATGGGGCGGGGGCGTATCGCGAGGCGATTACATCCAGATCCGACCGTAGGGAAACGACGGCAAACCCGCGCGCACGGCCCCCTGCGGCACCCGGGGCCGTGGCCCGCGCGTGTGTGCGGTCAGCGTTGGGCGCTCGTGGTGGGATAGACGTCCGCGCCTCGACGGTCGGATCTATGAGACGGGGCGTATCGCGAGGCGATTCCATCCGAAGTCCGACCGTAAGGGGAGGCTGCGACGGCAAACCCGGCCCATGCGGTGCCTGAGAGGAGCACGGGGGCGCAGTGTGTGCGGTCAACGTTGGGCGCTTGTGGCGGATGGAAAAACCGCGCCTCCTGACGGTCGGATCTATGGGGCGGGGCGCCTCGCGGAGTCTTTTGGCCACCGGTAAAGTGAGACGCCCCAGCGCTGCCGCCTGTTCAGTATTGTGCGCAAAGTGCAGCAACTCAACCTCGTGCCGGTAGCGCGCCCGACAATTTGGACCCCTACCGGAAGCCGCTCAAGGCGTGAAACCACTGAGGACGGAAATCGCGGGGTGACCGGTCATCGTGATGAAGAAGCAGGACTTCATCAGTCGATGTACGTCCTCCATATGCACGCCGTCGATCTCGGTAGGGCGTTTCCACCGGGAACGGCCCCACCTGGTTGACCGGCAGGATGAGAAACTCGTACTCCAGCATGAAGTCGTTCATCCGTCGGAACACTTCGGCGCGGAGGTTCTCGGCGCGCGCGATTTCGGCCCCGGTCAGCTTCAACCCTTTCTCGATGTTCCAGACCGCCGTGTCCTTCAACTGGTCGCGATGTCCATCGAGGAGGTCACCGTAAAGCTGGGCGAGGTTCAGCGCCCGGAGTGTCTGGAAGGCCTCGTACGCGGGCTCGAGGTTGGGCGCCGTGTCATACATTTCGCAACCAAACGACGCGAACAGCGGGCGGGTCGCCTCGATAGCGCGGCGTATCGCGGGCTCCATGGGCAGGCCACCAAAGTCAGCGCTGAATGCTACGGGCACACCAGGGAACTCCGTGGCGCGGAGCGGTCGCTGGTCGCCGTAGTCATAGGTCTCGTCGGAGATCGAAATCGGCGACGCCTTGTCCGAGCCGGCCAGGCAGTAGAGCAAGAGGCTCACGTCGTCCACCGACCTGGCCATGGGGCCGGCGACGCTCAGGGCGGACCATGAACCGGGCGGACCGGGAACGCGGCCGGGCGACGGGCGAAGGCCGACCACGCCGTTGAAGTTCGCCGGGTTCCGAAGCGAGCCGCCCATGTCCGATCCGTCGGCGATGGGCACCATGCCGCAGGCGAGCGCCACCGCCGCGCCACCGGAACTCCCGCCGCAGGTCTTCGTCAGGTCCCAGGGATTCAGGGTTGCGCCGAACACGGAGTTGAACGTCTGCGAGCCGAGGCCGAACTCGGGGGTGTTGGACTTGCCGACGCTGATCGCACCGTGCTCCTTCAACCGGCGCACGGTGAGGCTGCTGATGCCCGGGACGTGGTCGGCGTAGATCGGTGAGCCGTAGGTCGTGCGAACGCCCGCCGTATCGAAGAGGTCTTTGTGGACCACGGGCACGCCATGGAAATAGCGAATATCGTCGCTGTGGACAATCTCCTCGTCCGCGCGGGCCGCGTCGCGCATCGCCTCGTCAGCCGTGAGCGTGACGATGGCGTTGACCTTGGGATTCACGCGGGCGATTTGCGCGAGGTGGGCTTCCATGACCTCGCGCGCGGAGAGTTCGCGCTCTCTCAACATCCGCGCCATCTCCCGGACACTGAGGAAACAGATCTCGTTGGCTGCCAACCGTCACCCTCCTGGCGCCCGCGAAGGATAGCGCACTCGGGCACGGCTGGAGGCCGCCCACGCCGCGGCGTAGACTCCCGCGACCGGCTCCCCGGGGAGGTTCGCGATGGCGGACATGCACGTCGAACTTGTAGCGCGCGCCGCGACCCTTGCCGCCGAGCTGCCGGCTCGCGCGGCGGAAGCCGAACAACTCCGGCGCATCCCCGAGGCCACTGTCGCCGGCTTCAAGGCGGCCGGACTGGCACGGGTCCTCCGGCCTGAGTGCTACGGCGGGTTCGACCAGAGCTACCGGACGTTCGCGCACGTCGTCCGCGAACTGGCGCGGGGCTGCGCTTCGACTGGCTGGTGCGCGGCGACCTGGATGAGCCAGGCGATGACCCTCGCCCGCTACCCGAAGCAAACGCAGGACGAGCTCTGCCTGCCGAACCCCGATGTCCTCGTCGGGACAACCGGCGTGCCCTCCGGCCGGGCGGTGGAGGTCGAAGGGGGCTGGCGCGTCAGCGGGCGCTGGAGCTTCGCCAGCGGGGTGCACGCGACGACGTATATCAGCGCGAGCGCGGTCACCGCGGAGGGGCCGGTGCGCGGCTTCCTGATCCCCACGGCATCGGTGGAAATCCTCGATACCTGGCACGCCGTTGGCCTCGCCGGCACGGGGAGCACCGACTATGTCGCCAACGACGTCTTCATTCCCGCCCACCGCAGCATCGACGGCGCGAGCTGGGTCTGGCGCGGGGCGACCGAACCGTTCGTCACCGGGCCGACGCGGAACCACGGCGCGGGCACGACGCAGGTCACGACCTCGATCTTCGCGCCGGCCGCCATCGGCAACGCGCTTGCCTACCTGGACGCGTTCGTCGCAGCGGCGCCCGCGCGGACGTTCACGTACGCGCGAGTGAAGCAGTCAGACCACGCCGGAACGCAGCAACGGGTGGCTGAGTCCGCGCTTGAGGTTGACCTCGCCGGCATGCTGCTCGAACGGTGCTACGACGAACTCGACGCCTATGCGGACACCGGCCGCATCCCAACGGAGACGCGCTCGCGCATGCGCCGCGACACCGCCTACGCGGTGAACCTCTGCTACCGGGCGATTGACCGGCTCTACCAGGTCTCCGGGGCGCACGCGCTCGACACCGCGGGCGAACAACAACGTCGCTGGCGGGACGCTCACGCGATCGCCTCCCAACCGAACTTCCACTGGGACTTCGAGGCCGAGACCTGGGGGCGGATCAGGATGGGGCTGGAGCCGAAGCACCCGAGCTTGTGACGGTTAGCCACAAAGACGCAGAGGGCACCAAGGGGCCCGGCGCGCAAGCGGGGACTGCGCAGCGCCGCGACTCACGGTTCCGCTCGTCCTTGAGTCTCCTCTGTGTTCTTTGTGCCTTTGTGGTGGAACGTTCTTCTACACCCGCTCCAGCAGCACCGCGTCCCCTTGCCCCGTGCCGGAGCAGATGGCGGCGATGGCGTAGCGCTCGCCGGTTTCCTGAAGCTGGTAGGCGGCGGTCATGACCAGGCGAGCGCCGCTCGCGCCGATGGGGTGGCCCATCGCGACGGAGCCGCCTTTGCGGTTCACACGCTCCGGGTCCCAGCCCAGCTCCTGGCTGCAGATGAGCGGGACACAGGCGAACGCCTCGTTCACTTCAAGCACGCCGATGTCGTCAATCGAGAGGTTCGCCTTCGCGAGGAGCTTCTTGATAGCGTAGGCCGAGGCCACCGGGAAGTCGCCCGGCCGCGTTGCGGACTCCGCGGTCGCGACGATGCGGGCCAGCGGCTTGGTGGCGAGCTTCGCAGCGGCGGCTTCGCCGGCGACGATCAGCATCGCGGCGCCATCTGTCACTCCGGGGGCGTTGCCGGCCGTTATCGCCTTCGTGCCCCAGACCGTTGGGATGCGGGCGAGCCGTTCGACTGTCGAGTTCGGGTGCGGGCCTTCGTCTTTCGCGAGCGCCACGTGGTTCGGGTCGCGCTTGTTCGGCACCGGCGTGATTTCGCGTTCGAAATACCCGGACGACTGCGCGGCGCCCCAGCGCTTCTGGCTGAGGACGCTCCACGCGTCCATTTCTGTGCGCGAGACTTCGCGGTTGGCCGACATCACATCGGCCTGGTTTGCCATATGGACATCGTCGAAGGCGCACCAGAGCCCGTCGTGGACCATGCCGTCGACGAGCGTCTTGTTGCCCATGCGGGCGCCCCAGCGGGTGCTGGTGTCGTAGTAGGGGGCGTTGCTCATGGACTCCATGCCGCCCGCCACCACCACGTCCGCCTCTGCCAGGCGGATGAGCTGGTCAGCCATGACGACGGCGCGCATGCCGCTGCCGCAGACTTTGTTTACGAGGGTGCTCGGCGTGCTGGGCGGCAACCCGCCGGCGATGAGCGCCTGGCGGCTGGGGAGCTGCCCGGCGCCGGCCTGCAGCACCTGCCCGATGACCACGTTGTCTACGAGCGCCGGATCCAGGCTGTTACGTTCGATGAGCCGCGAGATGAGGAGCGCGCCGAGCTCGGCCGCCGTGTGTTCTTTCAGCGCCCCGCCGAACTTGCCCCAGGGCGTGCGGGTGCCATCAACAATGTAGGCGCCGGTCATCGAAACGAGAGTACACGATGGGGCGTTGAAAGAGGGAAGGCCGCGGGACAGTCATCCCGCGGCCTGCTTTGCGCCGGATCTCGTCAGGCGGCGTTCGTGAACGGCTGCACGATGTGCGTTTCCCAGGTTGCCGGGTCGCCCTCCGGCTCGGAGAGGTAGACCTCGCGGGGCGGGCCACCCGGGACCTTCCCGTGCTCGCCGAGCCACTGGAACACTTCGCCGTAGGCCGGCGCCATGCCGTCATACGGGCCGAAATAGACGTACTCGACGGCTTCGCCGCCGGGGAGGTCGACCGGGTAGATGTCCGCTTCGGCTGGCAGGTTTTCGAGCACGTCGAACACCACCGGGAAGACCAGTTCCACGTCTACAGTCGACGTTGGCTGGCTGTAGTAGACGGCGAACGGCGCGCCGGAGTACTTCGCGCCCTTGCGATCGAGGTACTCCTGGAGCCTCGCGAACGACTTCTGGAAGAACTCAGGGAGCCCGGCGACAGGCACCGTTGCACGGATGCCCATGCCATGGACCGCTTCGAGAGTGACGACGTTGATTCCGCGTTTCATGGGTAGCCTCCACGGTTCAGGGTGGAGCATTGGGGGCACGTTGAGATCGCTCCAAGGGGCCGAAGTTCCTTCCCGGATCGGCCCGGCACGGTGACCCTATGCCGCTCTCCGGGCTACCATAACCGTTACCCTCTCCCCTGGAGTGCGCCCTGTGGACGCCTACAACATCACCGTGGTCGGTGGCGCCGGCATTGTCGGCCGTGAGTTCCTCAAGTTGCTGGAGGAGCGGAAGACCCCGGTGAAGCGCCTGCGCCTCCTTGCGACTGCCCGTTCCGCCGGTAAGACGGTCGATTTCCGCGGACAGATGATCACGATCGAAGAGACGTCCGAGTCCAGCTTCAGGCGCGACGACGACATCGTGTTCCTGTCGGCCTCGGGCGCGGCTTCGAAGCAATTCGCTCCCATCGCGGCGGCGAACGGCAGCTTCGTGCTCGATGATTCGAGCGCGTACCGCATGGACCCGGAGGTGCCGCTGGTCATCCCCGAAATCAACGCGGACGACCTGTCCTGGCACAAAGGCATTGTCAGCCAGCCCAACTGCACGACAACGCCGATGGTGATGGCCCTGGCGCCGATCCATCGCGTGAACCCGCTCAAGCGCATCGTCGTGAGCACGTACCAGGCCGTGGCGGGCGCCGGCAGCGCCGCGGTCGAAGGACTGCGCACGGAATCCGCGGCGGCGCTCGACGGGCGGCATGAGCCGAGCGGCACCCAGAAGCGCGAGATCGCCTTCAACGCCGTCCCTCAGATCGACCTCTTCGCCGAGGACGGCTACACCAAGGAAGAGATCAAGATGGCGAACGAGACGCGCAAGATCCTGCACGCGCCGGACATTGCCATCAGCGCGACCTGTGTGCGGGTGCCGACGTTCTTCGGCCACGCGATGAACGTGTGGGCGGAGTTCGAACGGCCGTTGAGCGCCCCCGAAGCCCGCGACCTGATCGCGACGGCGAACGGCGTGCGGCTCGTGGACGACCCCGGCGCGGAACAGTACCCGACGCCCATGGATGTGGTCGGTACAGACGATGTGCTTGTCGGGCGGTTGCGTGGGGACACCTCGCTCGCGGGGGGCATCACCTTCTGGACGGTGACCGACAGCATCCGCAAGGGAGCGGCGACGAACGTGTTGCAGGTGATTGAAGCCGCGGACGCAAAGGGGTTGGTCCGGAGGTAGCCGGCCGGCGGAATCCCGAGGCGTTCGCGGTCGCAGGTCGCCAGATGAGGTGTGGGGAAAGCATCTGTATGCCGAGGGGTGAGCGCGTCCCTCCCTGACGGTCGGATCTAGGGTTTGAGGGGTGAGGGCGTCCCTCCCTGCCGGCCGGATCCAGGGATTGGGGATTCGCGGCGCTCCACGTGCGAAGGCCCGGCCTATAAGGACCGGACCTTCGCGGTGGAGAGGGAGGCGTCTCGATTTAGAGCGGGAAGCCGCCGCGCACATCCGGGTCGACGATCCTGTCGCGGGCGGGCTTCGGCCGTTCGAAGGTCCGGTTGGCGAATTCCAGGCCGTATGGGTCGCTCATCCGGTAGAGGTCCAGCTCGTCCTTGCGGAAGTGCATGCCGATGCAGCGGTCATCGAGGCACACGATGCGCGCCTTCGTGAGCCAGTAGTCGCGGCGGAAGCGGGCATCGACCTTGAAGTGCGTGGCGGTGGTTTCCTTCACGCGGCCGAGGCGCTTGTTGTCGATGGTGTAGACGTCCAGGCCGGAGCTGACGATGCGGTCAACGCCGGTCATGGTGGGTTCAGTTGCCGTGCTCATGCCGAAACCTCCTCGGTGGCATCGCTCGCGTTGAGCTTGCCGCGGAGGAGGTTTCGAAAAGGCAACAGCGTTGCGGGGCGGGCTTGCGAAGGCGCTTCAGCAGCGAAGCTGGTTAAGCGGCGTTTTGCGCGGGTGGTTCGGTGTTCGCGGGCAGGGCGATGAGCACGAGCAGGCCGATGAGAAGGCCCGGCAGCAGCCAGACCCCGAACAACGACCACAGGCTGGAGCGGCCGCGCGAATTCGCGACGGCAAGGAGAATGCCAACGCAAACCGACGCGAAGAGGAGATAGAAGAGGAACGCGGCGAACGGGTGGTAGCCGTAGAACCGCTGGGCGAGAAAGAGCGAGGTCGTGGTCAACATAGGTGCGGTTTCCTGTCAGCGCCGGACGGCGCGGGGAGTTCACACGGTAATGGCGCGCAGCCGCCAGGAAGTGACGCTCCATCGCGATCGTCAGGCCCAGGACAGTTCGAGCGCGTAGGATTCGCGGAACTCGGAACTCGGAACTCGGAACTCGGAACTATGACCATCGATTGGCCGGCCATCCATCGCGAAGCGCTCGACATCTT
Organism: Dehalococcoidia bacterium; assembly: GCA_046328215.1. Lineage (GTDB taxonomy): Bacteria > Chloroflexota > Dehalococcoidia > Tepidiformales > Tepidiformaceae > Amarobacter. The sequence continues at coordinate 9,694 of JAXLXA010000021.1, forward strand.
CGTGCGCTACCTCCAGATCGACACCTCGAACCCGCCGGGGAACGAGAAGCCGGCGGCTCGCTTCCTCGGGGCGTTGTGCGAAGCGGAGGGCATCGAGACCGAGTACATCGAAACGGCGCCAAACCGCGAGGTGCTTGTGGCGAAACTGCGCGGCGACGGTTCGAAGCGGCCGATCATGCTCTGCAACCACACGGACGTAGTGCCGGTGGAGGCGCAGTACTGGGACATGCCGGCGTTCGAAGGCGTGGTCAAGGATGGGCGCGTTTACGGGCGCGGCGCGGTGGACATGAAAGGCTGCGGGGTGATGCAGCTCATCGCCTTCGTGCTGCTGAAGCGCCAGGGTGTGAGCTTGAAGCGCGATGTCGTCCTCTGCGCCGTCCCGGATGAAGAAGCGGGTTCCGGGCTCGGCATGGCCTGGCTGTGTGAACACCGCCCCGATGTTGTCGACGTCGAATTCGAGCTTTCTGAGGGCGGGTCAGGCGTCTCCCGCTTCGCCGGGAAGCCCGCGCGGATGTTCAACATCGCCACCAATGAGAAGTTCGGCGGCGGCGGACTGAAGCTGACCGCGGTCGGCACGCCGGGTCACGGCAGCCGGCCGCACGCCGACAACTCGGCCATCCACCTGATGCGGGCGCTGGTGAAGCTGCACGACTGGGACCGCGGCATCACCTACACGCCGGACACCGTCGCCTACCTGGAGCGGCTGGCCGATGCGGGCCTGATGCCGGCGCTCTCCACGGACAAAGCGGCGGTGGAAGAGCAGATCCGCCGCTCGCCCGCGCTGTACGCCGCCTTCGTGAACACGCTCAACGTCACCATCGTGAAGAGCGGCATCAAGGTGAACGTCATCCCCGCGAAGAGCGAAGCCTTCTGCGATTGCCGCCTGCTCCCGGGCAAGGACCCGGAGGAGTGGCGCTCGGAAGTCGAAGCCTACATCGATGACCCCCGGATCAAAGTGGAGCTGACGCGTGTGGTGGCGAGTGGGCTTCCCCAGCCGGCGAACTGGGACACCGAGCTGTTCTGGACAATCAACGACGTGATCAAGGAAGCCATGGAGGACGCGGTCGTGGTGCCAGCGATGACGGTGGGCGCCACCGACAACCGCTTCCTGCGGGCGCGCGGCATCCCGGCCTACGGCTTCATCCCCTGCCTGCTCAGCCCGGAAGAGTCGGCGGGGTTCCACGGCAACAACGAGTTCCTGACCATCGACAACCTGAACATGGGCTGCGAGCTGATGTTCGAAGTGGTCCGGCGGATGTGCGTGTAGCTCGCGTCCGCGCCCGCGGATGACCTAGTGCCCTTGCGCCCCTCCTTGGCGGATTTCGCCGGGCGCGAATACACTCCAGCGTCCCCACGGGGCTGGAGGTTCGCGTCATGCCGGGTGCACTCGAAGGAATCCGCGTCATCGACTTTGGGCAGTACATCGCAGGCCCAATGGCGGCGATGTTCCTCGCCGACCAGGGCGCCGACGTCGTCCGCATCGAACCGCCCGGCGGCACGCGCTTCGACACCCCGGCGAATGCGACCTACAACCGCGGAAAGCGGTCCATTGTCCTGGACTTGATAGACACCTCGGATCTGGAAATCGCGCGGAACCTGGTCGCGGGCGCGGACATCGTGGTCGAGAACTTCCGGCCGGGCGTGATGGAACGCCTCGGGCTGGGCGCAGAGGCGATGACGGCGGCGAACCCCCGGCTGATCTACTGCTCGCTGCCCGGTTTCGCCAGCGATGACCCGCGTGCCGGGCTGCGCGCGTGGGAGGGCGTCATCGGGGCGGCCACCGCCACCTATCCGCCCCACCCGGAGACGGACGATCCCATCTACACGCCGCTTCCGTTTTCCAGCTCGTACGCGGCCTTCCTCGCCGCTGTCTCGATCGCCATGGCGCTGAACGCGCGCGAACGCGATGGCCTCGGCCAGATCGTCGAGGTCCCGCTGTTCGATGCGACCTACGCCGCGATTGGCTACCGGGGGCAGCGGGTGCACAACTCGGACACGTCGGGCGACATGGCCCGGCTGGCGCGGATGATGGGCGTCACGCGCCAGTTCGAGTGCAAGGACGGCCGCTGGTTCATGTACCACGCCGGCAACAAGAACGCGCCGGACTTCATAACAGCGGCCGGCGGCGACTGGCTCAAGCCGGACTCCGGCGCATCGCTCGACGAGATTCGCCAGAAGACCGAGGCGCTATTCAAGACGAAGACCGCGAAAGAGTGGGAGGCCTTCTGCGAACAGGTCGGCACCGAGGGCTCCGTCTGCCGCACCAGTGCTGAGTGGCTGGAAAACGAGCACGCGCTGGGTTCGAAGATCGTCGTCGATTCGGAGGACCCGCAACTCGGGTCCGTGCGCGGGCCGGGCGTCAACGTCCGCATGTCGCTCACGCCGGGCGCGATCCGCGGCCCGCGTCCCGCGCCGGACCAGCACCGCCTGGAGCTGCTGCGCGAAGCCGCGGCGTCGAAACCGGCGGGCGCGGCGGCTTCGGTTGCCGAGACGATGCGCTCGGCCCTGGATGGCATCAAGGTTGTGGACCTCTGCATCGTCCTTGCGGGGCCAACCTGTGGGCGCACACTCGCTGAATTCGGCGCCGACGTCGTGCGCATCGACAGCCCCCACCGGGATGGCGTGATCTTCCATACCGATATCAACCGCGGGAAGCGCAGCCTCCTCATGGACCTGAAGACCGCCGAGGGCCTCGAGATCTTCTGGAAGCTCGTCGACCAGGCCGACGTGGTGGTCCAGAACTTCCGGCGCGGCGTGGCGGAGCGGCTCGGGGTGGGCTACGAAGCGGTGAAGGCACGCAAGCCGGAGATCGTCTACGCCTCGTTGAACACGTACGGGCAGGTAGGGCCGTGGGCGAACCGGCCCGGCCACGAACAGATCGCGCAGGCTGCGTCCGGCATGCAGGAGCGCTACGGCGGCGATGGCCGGCCGACGCTCGCGCCCTTTGCCGTGAACGACTACGGCACCGGCTTCATGGGCGCGTACGGCGTGGCGCTCGCGTTGCTCCACCGCAAGAAGACCGGCCAGGGCCAGCACGTCGACACCGCGCTCGCCTACACCGCGACCATGCTCCAGTCGCTCTACCTCCAGGAATACGCCGGGAAGGAGTGGGACGAGCCGCGCGGGCAGCGGGCCATTGGCGGCGGGAGGCTCAACCGCTCCTACCGGGCGAAGGATGGCTGGTTCTTCCTCGCCGCCCGTGCGGACCAGCTCGAAGGCGACCATGGCACATGGCTGGCCGAGGCTTCGGAAGCCGAACTCGAAGGAACCTTCGAACCGGAGTCGGTCGCGGACTGCGTGGAGCGCCTCAACGCCCTCGGCGCGGGCGCCTACCCCATTGTTTCGGACATCCGCACGCTGATGGACGACCCCTGGGCGCAGAGTCACGGCCTGAGCATTACGCGCGACCACGACGGCCAGGGCCCGGTGACCACGATCGGGCCGTCGCCGCGGCTCTCGCGGACGCCCACGGTGCCGGGCCGCCCGGCGCCGATCCCGGGGGCTGACGCCGCAAGCATCCTCGGCGACATCGGTATGCGCGCCGACCTCGACCGCCTCGTGGCCGCCGGGGTCATCGTGACAGAAGGAGTGCCCGCGCGATGACGCTCGGATACATCGAGGCAGATCGCACCTTCCGCTTCACCAGCGATGTCGACGGCTTCTCGCTCCAGAACTTCGTCTGGGAACGGCCGGGGCCGAAGGCAGTCGTGGTCATCGCGCACGGCGCCGCCGAGCACTCGCTGCGCTACGGTCGGTTTGCTCGCGCCCTGAACGCGGCCGGGTTCGAGGTCTGGTCGCTGGACCACCGCGGCCACGGCGAGTCACCGGGCCCAGAAGGCCTGGGCGACTTCGGCGAAGGCGGCTGGGACGCTCGTAGCCGACATTGGGCAGTTCGTGCGGCTCGCGAAGCAGGCTCACCCCGGCCTCCCGGTCATTCTCTTCGGGCACAGCATGGGCTCGGCCGCGGCCCAGCAGCTGGCGCCCGAGGCCTCAACTGAAATCGACGGCCTGGTTCTTTCCGGGTCGAGCGCCCGGATGGGGCGGCGCGAAGGCGACCCACCGGCGCCGTTCGCGCCGAACGCCGCCTTCGAGCCCGCGCGCACGGCCTACGAGTGGCTCAGCCGTGACCCGGACGAAGTGGACAAATACATCGCCGACCCGATGTGCGGCTTCGAAACGCGGACATCGCAGCGCAGTGGCCGCGCCGACGCCTCGCGCCTCACCGACCCGGCCCGCCTGGAGCGGATTCGCCGCGACCTGCCCTGCCTCTTCGTCGCCGGGACCAAAGACCCGATCAACCGCGACATGGAAGGCCTCTACGAACTTCAGCGCATCTGGAACGAAGCCGGCGTCAAGCAGATCGACACGCTCTACTACAAGGACGGGCGGCACGAGATGCTGAACGAGACGAACCGGGACGAAGTGACGGCGGACATCATCCGCTGGCTGAACGGCACCGTGGCGTAAACGGTCCGATTCGCGGCTCTCAAGTCTCACTTTCTTTCGTTCTTTCCCTCTGTCCGCGGGCGCGGTACTGTCTGCCGTACATTCCACGGAGGGCCGCTTTCAATGACTATCACCGCCCGCCCTCGCGCCAGCCGGACCGTGTCTCTCCGCTAACGGGCAGACTCGCTCCCGGCAGCGCCTTGCTCCAGCGCCCTTCGGGGCCAGTTCGCCATGCCATGCGCATGCTGGAGTGAAACCCTTCGTGTCTTCTTCATCTCGCTCGGACGTACCCGCGCCCCTCGCGCCGGTCGTCGATCTCATGTCTAGCTATCCCGGCGAGTGGCTCATCTGCGGCGGCTGGGCCGTCGACGCCTGGTTGGGCGCCGTCACGCGGAGCCACGTCGACATCGATGTGATGGTGTTCGACGATCAGCAGGAGCTGGCGTTCAAGCAGTTCGCCGATTGGGACATGGTTGCCCACGACGCACTCGACCCTGGCCCGACGACCGAGCTGTGGGCCGGCCGCAGGCTGGAACTGCCGGCCCACGTGCACGCCCGCGCTGCAGACGCCGAAAGCCCGGCCAACCTCATGAAGTGGGTGACGCCGCCCTACAACCAACTACCCGACGACAAGAACGTCGAGATCATCATCAACGAACGCACGGGCGGCGACTGGATTCTCCACGCCGAGACGGGGATCACGCGGGCCTGGGAGGAGTGCGTCGCGGAATCGCCGTGGGGGATCCCGATGGCGGTCCCGGAGGTCCTGCTCTTCTACAAGGCCACGGCCTACTGGCAGCGGACCGACCTGAAGCCGCGCCCGCATGACGAACGGGACTTCGAAGCGCTGGCCCCGCACCTCGGCGCGGGCCAACGGGACTGGCTGCGGGAAACCATCCACGCGGTCATCCCCGGTCACCCCTGGCTCGCCCGCCTGGAGTAGATCGCGGATGGTCAACATAAGGCCGGAGGGATCAATCAGATTGACTCTCCGGCCTCCCGCCGCACCCCTCAAAGCTGTGATCCAACGTTAACGTCCGGCTACTCACGGGCCTTCCAGCATGCGCTACACTGGAGGCACTTCTTCAGGGTGCTCGCTCACTGTTGCAGTTGGGTCGATTCCGTCTGGCTCACCCTCTCCAGTTCTCGGGAACTCCATGCGCCCTGCCTTCCAGGGCTTCAGGACCATGACAATGTCTTCCAACGGGCGCCGGCCGATGACGGTCGGAGTGCTCGCTCTCCAGGGTGACTTCCGCGAACACCGCGAGATGCTCGAGCGGATGGGCCACCATGTCTCGGAGATCCGCAAGGTGGAACAGCTCGGGGCGATCGACGCGCTCATCATCCCCGGCGGCGAAAGCACCACCATCGCGCGCCTCATCCTGAGCAATGGCTTCCAGCAACCCCTGCGAGACTTCTGCGCCAGCGGCAAGCCGGTTTGGGGCACCTGCGCGGGGGCTATCCTCCTCGCCAGGCGCGTGGACAACCTGGACCGGCCCGGCATCGAGACGATGGACATCTCGGTCCACCGCAATGCCTTCGGCCGCCAGGTCGATAGCTTCGAAGCGGCCCTCACCGTCGAAGGCCTCCAGGGGCCGCCGTTCCACGCCGTGTTCATCCGCGCGCCCCTCATCCAGTCCGTGGCGGGCAATGCCCGCGCCATTTGCCGGCTCGAAGATGGCACGATCGTCGCCGCCCGTGAGGGCAACCTGCTCGCCACCTCGTTCCACCCGGAACTGACGGGCGATACGCGCCTGCACGAGCTCTTCCTGACCATCGGCGTGCCCGCGGGGGTCTCGCCATGAGTGAACTTCGCGCCGACCCCCTCAGCCCGATCGACGCCGCCACCCTCTGGCCGCAGCTCGGCAGGTTGAACACCGAAGTCATCGCCACCCGCGGCGCGGAAAACCTGCTCGTCTCCAGCGGGTTGGCGGCGACGGGCCTGACGCACCTGCCGCGCGTGCCACGCACCTCGGTGCTGGGCGTGCGCCGGGGGCTGACCTACCGCGGGGTGGGCGTCGCCCGCGAGCTCTCGGGCGGCGCCGGCTGGGAAGTCGTCTCGCTCCGCCTTGCGCGGCCAAAGGATGACGACACGGTCGTCGCCCTCTGCGCCGGTGTGTCGAACGACGTCGCCTCGCGTGGGGGACGGACGGTCTACATGCGCTACGCCGAAGGCAGCCTGCACGCCGAGGCCCTGCGCAAGGGCGGCTTCTTCGCCTACCGGCTGGAGCACCTCTACGCGGTCCGGGGCGGCAAGCATCTCGCGGAGACGCCTTTTCGGCCGGCCTCCCGCGCCGACCGGCACGGCATCTTCCGCCTCTACTGCCGGGCGGTCCCGGAAATGGTGCGCCGGCACGAGGCGCCGACGCAGCAGGACTGGCGTGCCGTGCTCGACTCGTACGAGTGCGACCGCGAATTCGTCCTTGAGAGCCCCGGGGGCCTTGCCGCCTGGGTCGGCATCGGAGACCGCGAATGCCACCTGCTGGTGGACGACCCCGACGGCGCCGCCGTCGAGGCCACGTTGGACCTGGTGGAGTCGCACGCCGGGCGCCATGGCACGCTCGTCGTCGCCGAGCACCAGTTTCCAATCGAAGCTGCCGCGAACGAACGGGGCTATACGGCCCTCGGTACGCGGCTCATGTGCGCGAGACGCCTCGCGTTGCTCAACCCCATGAAGGAGGTCGTGCCGGTCGCAGTCGCTGAATCAGTGGCGCTACCGCAATAAGCCGTGTCTCAACTCGCTTCATCCGCCTTCCCCAGCGAACAGATCGTCACCGACGACCTCGACCTGCTTCTCGACGCGCTCCCGCCGCGTATCGTCGAGTCGCTGCATGCCCCGGAGCGGCGCACCGACCTGCTCGAAGTCGTGATGGACCTCGGGCGGTTGCCCGAAGCGCGCTACCCGGGCCGCGAAGTGGTCCTCTCGCACGAAGAAGTGACCGAGGACGACCTCCAGTTCGTCATCGAGCACATCGGCGACTTCGGCGACGACAATCGGGCCGGCATCGAGCGCACGCTTCACCGCATCAGTTGCATCCGCAACAGGCGCGGCAAGATCGTGGGTCTCACCTGCCGGGTGGGCCGCGCCGTCTACGGCACCATCCGCGTCATCGAAGACCTCGTGCTTAGCGGCCAGAGCATCCTCTTCCTCGGCAAGCCCGGCGTGGGCAAGACCACCATGCTCCGGGAGGTGGCGCGCGTGCTCGCTGACGACGCGAACAAGCGCGTGATCATCGTCGACACCTCGAACGAGATCGGCGGCGACGGCGACGTGCCCCACCCGGCGATTGGCGGTTCGCGCCGCATGCAGGTGGCGACCCCGCTCGCGCAGCACGCGGTGATGATCGAAGCGGTCGAGAACCACATGCCCGAAGTCATCGTCATCGACGAGATCGGCACCGAGTTGGAAGCGCAGGCGGCGCGCACCATCGCCGAGCGCGGCGTCCAGCTCGTGGGCACGGCGCACGGCACTTCGCTCGAGAACCTGATGCTCAACCCGACGCTCGCTGACCTCATCGGCGGCATCCAGTCGGTCACGCTGGGAGACGAAGAAGCGCGGCGCCGGGGCACGCAGAAGTCGATCCTCGAACGGAAAGCGCCGCCAACGTTCGACATCGTCATCGAAATCGAGAGCTGGAAGCGCGTGGCCGTCCACAAGAACGTCGCCGACACGGTGGATGCGATGCTGCGCGGCTACCTGGCGAACCCGGAAACGCGCCAGCTCGGCGCGAGCGGCCGCCTCGAAATCGTGGATGACTCCGAGCGGGAGGGCGCCCGCACAACCTCGGGCCTGCTTTCCGGTGGGGCGCCGCCGATGGCCCCGGCCTTCGGCGAAGCCCGCCAGCGCGGCGGCGGACACGTGCGTGATCACCGCGACGCGGAGATGTTCGAACCAGCCCCGGAGATGCCTGCGGCCCCTGCCCGCACCGCCGCTGGCCGGGTGCTCCACATCTACCCGTACGGCATCCCCCGCTCACGCCTCGAAGGGGCCATTCGCAGCACGGGGCTGCCGGCCGAACTGGTGGAAGACGTTGGCGCGGCCGACATCGTCCTGACCATGCGCAGCTACTACCGTTCGAAACCCGCAGCCCTCCGCGACGCTGAGGAACGCAACCTGCCGATGTACGTGGTGAAGAGCAACAGCCAGTTCCAGTTGGAACAGGTGCTCGCGCAGTTCAGGCCGAACGGCTCAGGCGACGGCGGGCGCGCGCCACGCCGCGACCCCATGGTCGATGTCTTCCGCGAAACGGAGGACGCGATTGCGAAGGTCATCGACGAGGGGCGCCCGGTGGAGCTGCCGCCCGCGAACAGCTACGTGCGGCGGGTGCAGCACCAATTGGCGACGCGCTACAACCTGGACAGCACCAGCTCGGGCAAGGAGCCGCTCCGGCGCGTGAAGATCCTTCCAGGACGCTAAACCCGGTCCGGCTCAGACAGGCCCGAAGATGCTCTCGCGCCACTCGGAGAGGTCTTCCGGTGCGAGGCGGCGAACCCAGGGGACATTGGCGAAGGCCCTGTCGGTTGAAATGATACTCCTGATGCCGAGTCGGGACATAACGGCAAGATGTAGGCGGTCACGAGCTTGCAGCGGCCCGGGCACGTCGTTGTCGAGGCACCAGTACACATCTTCCGGAGTCACCGGTTGAAGCTGTGGCCCCAGAAGTTCTCGCAGTTGGTGGATAAGCTGCCGAGCGCGTTCCGGCATCCCTCTGCGGGAGTACACATGGAGGATCTCCTGGAGCACCTCGGCGCTGGAGTACACACTCGCGGGGCGGACAGCGACCTCGCGGAGGATACTGGCGCACGGCATCCGCAGCGGATGATCGGCGCCCGCGGCGAACATGCTGATGTTCGCGTCAAGAAACGCGGACTCAGCCAAGTGGATCGGCGTCTCTCCAGCGAGCCTCGTAGGCCTCGTCGAGGAGCCTCGTCGCCGGATCGGGGTCTGCGGGATCCCAGCCGAAATCAATGTTCATGGAGGTGAGCCGCTCAACCGCCTCCTGCCGGCGTGCCAACGCTTCGGATTCGGCGGCGGCTCCCTGATCAATTTGCTCGCGGAGCCATGCGGAGAACGTGAGGTCCCGGCGCCGCAGCTGCTCCTCCAGGAGCCGGTCGTGCTCTTCATCGAGCCGGGCTTCGCGCCGTGACGTTTTCCGTACAACCATGGGCCTATTGTACGGCATCGCAAACGCGGATTACTCAGCCAGCCAATCCCCGGACTTCCCCCCGTGCTTCTCCAGCAGGCGGACTGACTCGATACGCATGCCCTTTTCGACGGCTTTGCACATGTCGTAGACGGTGAGGGCCGCGACCGAGGCGGCCGTGAGCGCTTCCATCTCCACGCCGGTCTTCCCCGTGGTCTTCACCGTGGCGCGGATGACCATCGCGGAGTCGCCCTCCGGCGCGAGGTCCACGGTCACGCCGGTAATGGGCAGCGGGTGGCAGAGCGGGATGAGGTCCGGCGTGCGCTTGGCCGCCATGATCCCGGCGATGCGGGCCGTAGCGACGACGTCGCCCTTGGGCATGCCGCCGTGCTGGATGAGGGCGAGCGTCGCGGGCTCCATGCGGACGACGGCTTCGGCCGTTGCGATGCGGGTGGTGTCCGCCTTCTCGGAAACGTCGACCATCCGCGCCGCGCCGGAGGCATCGAGGTGAGAGAGCCCGCCGGGGCCGGATTCAGTTGCCATGGTGTCGCCGCCACATGAGTGATTCATAGCCCCAGACGATTGCGTAGGCGAACCCGCCCAGGAGGAGCCCGCCGGGGACCCCCGCCCACGGCGCCACCCAGGTATCGCTGGCGATGATGCCAATGCCGGCGGCCGGGAGGAAGGAGAGGAAGGCGGAACGCCGGCGCTCGACCTCGAACCGTTCGCGGAGGGGGGTGCGGGCCATGCGGGTAGTATCAGGCGGCGCGGCCCGCGCGGCGAGCGGAAATGCCCCTTTGCGCCCGCTGCTATGGCGAATGGGCGGTTCCCCGTACGATTGCCTGCGATGAGCGTCCTCGCCCTCCTGCCGTTCCTGAGCATCAACATCAACATCAACCCGGTGATGGCCGACCTGGGGCCGTTCACGCTGACCTGGCACGGGTTGTTCACCGCGGTGGGCATCATCGGCGGCGTGTCGCTCTCCGTATGGCTGGCGAAGAAGGACGGCATCCCGCCGGAGGTGGCGCAGGAAGTGGCCCTCGTCGGCGTCCCTTGCGCGATCGTGGGCGCGAGGCTGTTCTTCGTTTTCGAGCACTGGGACCGGTTCGGCGACGAGCCGCTGAAAATCGTCACCGGCATCACCGAGGGCGGCATCACGCTGTATGGCGGGCTCTTGGGGGGCGTGCTGGGTGGCCTGATCTATTCGCTCTGGCAGCGCTGGCCGATCGGCATCCTGTTCGACGCCGCCGCGCCGGGGATGATCCTGGGACAGGGCATTGGCCGCCTCGGCGACCTTATCAACGGCGAGCACCTGGCCGACAAGACGAGCCTTCCGTGGGGCGTGAAGTACCTCCACCCGGATAGCCCGCAATACCAGTACTGGCTCAACCACCCGGACCCGAACAAGCCGCTGAAGCCGCTCGACACGTACGCCGTGCATCCGGTTGCCGGCGGTTACGAGCTGCTGGGAGATTTCGTCATTCTTGCATTGCTCTTGCTGGTCATGCGGCGGTTCGTGCGCGTGCCCGGCTGGGTGTTCTGCAGCTATGTGGCCATGTACGGCGTCATGCGGTTCGGGCTCTCGTATTTCCGGTTCGACGAACAGACGATCGCCAATGTGCCGGTGCCGCAGTTGACGAGCGGCATCCTGCTTGGCATCGCGGTGATCGCGGCGGGCATCCTCTACCGCAAGCCGGGGCCGATCACGCCCGAATACGCCGAGCGCGTGTGGCACGACCTGCCGCTGCCCGGTGAAGACGAGGCGGCTGGTGATGTGGCTGCGCCGGCCTGAACGGCCGTCGGTCGAACCGATCCGCGTGACGCTCTTTCGCAAGCAGGGGTGTGGCCTCTGTGACCAGGCGGAAGCGATGCTCAGGCGGATCTCGAAGCGCACGCCACTGCAGGTCACAACCGTTGACATCGACTCGGATGAGGCGCTGCAACGGCGGTACTTCATGGAGATACCGGTGGTGGTGGTGGACGGCGCCGAAGTCGCACGGGCGCCGATCAGCGAACGAGCGCTCGCGGACCTGTTCGAGGGCCTGGCGGCCGGCTAATTCGGACCGGCCTGGTTGCGGAGACGCAGCCCAGTATGCAGTCTGGGTATTGTGTAACGAATGCGTTTCACGTAACGTCCCCGTTACTCTTTGGAGGCGCCCCATGGCTGTTCAGATTTCGCCGCTGGCAGTGCGGCGGTCTACGTGGATCAGGGCCACACCCGAGCGAGTCTGGCAGGAGTTCGAATCTTTCGAGCGGATGCGCGCCTGGTTCGGGCACGGGCACTCGCTCGTAGCGTACGAGCCGCGGGCGGGTGGCTACGTCGAGACGGACGCCGGAGCCGGAGACGGATCGCTCCGATTCGGTGGACGGATCGTGGTGTTCGATCCGCCGCGGGAGGTCACGTGGGAGAACGATTGGTTCGGGCATGGCTGGACGCAGCCATCGCTCATGACATTTCGCCTGACGCCGTTCATGGGCGGCACCATCGTGGAGCTGTTCCATCACCGGTTTGAGGTAACCGGCGAGTCGCCCTCAGAAACCCTCAACGGGTTCGAAGGCGGATGGGACACCCGCCACCTGGAACGTCTCCGTGCCATCGTCGAAGCGTAGCGACCCGTTCGAGGCGCTCGCCCACCCGATGCGTCGTGCCATCCTCGAGCTGTTGCGCGACGACCCCGGCCTGCCCGCCGGGGGAATTGCCGAGCGCTTCGGCGAAGTCTCCCGTCCGGCGGTCTCCCGGCACGTGAGGGTGTTGCGAGAGGCCGGGATGGTCCGGGCGCGGACCCGCGGGCGCGAAGCCCACTACCACCTGGTGCCCGGCGCGCTGAGTCCAGCGCGGCACTGGCTGGCGGCCTTCGATGCGATGCTTGAGGGTTCGCTCGGCCGGCTCAAGGCCGTCGTCGAGGAGACGGAGCAGCCGGGCCCGCGATAATCGCCGCCTCGGAGAGCCGGCGGTGTCAGGCCTTGAGCGCACCCGACATGATGGTGTGGATCTGTTCGTATTGTTGGAGGGGGTCCGTTTCGGGCACGAAGAGCTTGAGCAGCCGCGCGCCCCAGTAGAAGGCGAATAGCGCCTCGCCAAGCCGCTCCAGGTCCATGCGCTTGACTGCGTCCTCGCCGTACTCGCGGCTGATCAAGAAGGCGATGCCTTCGCGCACACGCCGGGTCTCGTCCTGGAACTGGCCCAGCGCCGCGTGTTCGCCCTCCCGGACGGCGATGAGCATTTGTTCCAGGAACATCTGGGTATCGATGTTCTCTTCCGGCAGCGCGATGCCCGCGAACGTTAGCGCCGCAAGCTCATTGAACGAGAGCTCCAGCGCTTCCGGGTTGGACCAGGCGTTCTTAAGGGACTCGGCGGACTCGTTCATGCAGCCGCGCGCGAGGTCATCCTTGTTTTCGAAGTAGCGGTAGATGGCGCCGGGCGAAATGCCAGCTACAGAGGCGATTTCGGCCATCGTCGCCGATGCGATGCCCTTCTGGGCGAACACCCTGGTCGCAGCGTCCAAAATGCTCTGGCGGCGTGCTTCAAGGTGGGCATCGGAGACTCGGGCCATGGTTTCAGTGCGCCTTTACGGTCAGCGTCGGCAGAAGCTGCAGTTTACCGCGGGCCATCTTGAGCGCACGCTCCAACCGGTCGATGCGGGAGACTTGCTCCCAGGCCATGCGGTTGGCGATCCGGGTCTCGGAGACGGCGAGTTCGGTGAGGCGGGCGTTCATCAGTTCGTGATACATGGGGTTCTCTCCTGACTGAGTGAATGTTCATTCACTGAATGAATAGTCGTTCACTTTAGCGAGGAAGTCAACCCCCTTGGCCAAAATTTCTGTGAAATTCACCACATCGCCACCCGGGGGGAGGCGAACGAAGAGAATCTGGCCACTTGGCGGCAGTCTCCGGCGAGATAGCCCCGACCGTGAGGGAGGAAGAATGCGCCTGGACGTCTCCGGCAGCGGAGTTGGTTCCGGTGCGGCCTCCCTGACGGTCGGGGCTATCCCGCTGCGCACGAGCCGCGACTGGCAAGGAGCAGCCGGCCGAACCCTACCGAACGTTCACAGGCCAGCCCCAGGCACTCCGTTTCGGGATGTCCGAACGAAGAGAATCTGGCCCATTGGTGGCAGTCACTGGCGGGATAGCCCCGACCGTGAGGGAGGGAGAATGCATTTGGGCCTCTCCGACAGCGGAGTTGGTGCTGGTGCGGCCTCCCTGACGGTCGGGGCTATTTCCGCTGCGCACGAGCCGCGACTGGCAAGGAGCGGTTGGCCGAACCCCACGCACGTTCACAGGCCAGCTCCAAGCACTCCGTTTCGGGATGTCCGAACGAAGAGAATCTGGCCCGTTGGGGCAGTCACTGGCGGGATAGCCCCGACCGTCAGGGAGGGAGAATGCATTTGGGCGTCTCCTGCAGCGGAGTTGCTTCCGGTGCGGCCTCCCTGACGGTCGGGGCTATTTCCGCTGCGCACGAGCCGCGACTGGCAAGGAGCGGTTGGCCGAACCCCACGGAACGTTCACAGGCCAGCCCCAGGCACTCCCTTGCCGGCCGGAGCGCGGAGGAGGCCGCGCGCACTACGACCTCGGCCAACGCCGATGCCACCCGTCGCGGGGCAGGGCTGAGCGGTTCGCCGCTACCTGGCGCTTGCCACCACGCCTTTGGCGGCGAGCGCGTCGAACCCGGCGGTGTCCAACCCGAGCTCTTTCCCCAGCACCTCGGCCGTGTGCTCGCCCAGGAGCGGGGCGCGGACCATCTCCACTTCGGAGTTACTGAGGTGGATCGGCGGAGCGAGCATCGTCACGCTGCCGTGGGCCGGGTGTTCAACCTGCCGGATCATGTTGCGCGAGTTGAGGTGCTCGTCGTTGAACAGGTCGTCCGTGTCGTAGATAGCGCTGCAGGGGACGCCGATGGCGCCGAGGATGTCCATCGCCTCCTGCTTGGTGTGCTGGAGCGTCCATTCCTTGATCTCTTCGAAGAGGGCGTCGCCGTTCGCGCGGCGGTCGGGCCCGGTGGCGAAGCGAGGGTCGTCCAGCAGCTCCGGCTTGCCAATGCCGGCGAAGACCGCGTCGAGCATGCGCGAAGTGGCCACGAAGATGTAGAGGTAGTCGTTCGGACCGCCGCCCCTGCAGGGGTACATGTCCGTGGGGACGATGGTGCGGTTCCCTCGCCGCGCTTCCGGCGTCGGGTTCCACTGCCGGTGGGAGAGCGGTTCGCGCATGAAGGTGGCGATGACCTCCTGCATGGCAATCTCCACCACCTGGCCCTTGCCCGTGCGCAGGCGCTCGATGTAGGCAGCGGTAATGCCGAGCGCGCAGTGCACGCCGGAGCCGGTGTCGCCGAAGGTGGCGCCGGGGAGCATCGGTGGGCCGCCCGATTCCCCGGTTACGCTCGCCGCGCCGCCCGCCGACTGTGCGATCCGGTCGAAGCACTTGAAACTGCTGTGGGGGCCGGTGGTGCCGAAACCCTTGATCGTTGCGTAGATGACGGCGGGGTTCGCCGCCTTGAGGACGTCGTAACCAAGGCCCAGCTTCTCCATCGTCCCGAGCGTGAAGTTCTCCACGACCACGTCAACCTTCGGCACAAGCTGGAGGAAGAGGTCCCGGCCTTCGGGCGTATCGAGGGCGATGGCGACGCTCTTCTTGTTGTGGTTGAAGCTGAGGAAATACAGGGAGTCGCTCTGCTGGCCGGCGACGTGGCGGCCGGGGTCGCCGACGCCCGGGCGTTCGACCTTGTAGACGTCGGCGCCGAACCAGGCGAGGTACTGCGTGCAGCTGGTGCCGGCTTCGTACTGCGTGAGGTCGAGGACCTTCAGACCATCGAGTGCGGGCATGGAGAAACTCCGGCGGTTGAAGTTGGCGCGAATTCTAAGCCTCTCGCGGCGGCACGGCGCGGGTGGGCCAACGAATGAGCCCGTTCGACCGTTGCTCCCGCAACTAACCAGGCGGATGATCGAGGCATGGAAAGCGATCCGCGGATGCGGGCCTGGCGGGCATTCCTGGAAGCGCACGCCCGCGTGACCGAGCTGCTCGAATCGGAGCTGCAGGCCGAGAAGAAGCTCTCGCTGGCCTGGTACGACGTGCTGGTGCAACTGCAGGAAGCGGACGGCCAGCGCCTGCGCATGACCGAATTGGCCGACCGCGTGCTGCTCAGCAAGAGTGGGCTGACGCGCCTGGTGGACCGGATGTGCGCGCTCGGCCTCGTGCGGCGGACGCCGGATGCGGACGATCGCCGTGGGCGCTGGGTTTGCCTCACGCCGGCGGGCGATGCGCGCCTGCGGGATGCCGCGGACACGCACATGCGCGGGGTCCACGAGCACTTCGCGGACCAGCTCTCGGCGGACGACGCAGCGACGGTTGGCCGCGTCCTCTGCGCTATCGCGGCGGCGGCGGAGGCACAGCGCGCCTGAGCTACGACTCCGCGCCGAGGAGCTTCCGCAGGGCCTCGCGTGGTGGACCAAGTTCTTCTCTGAATGTCCGGTACAGCACGGTTGAGAGCACAACGAGCGACGTCAGGATGATCAGGCCGGTCACCGCCACCGCTTCCCAGCTCTTGCCGAAGGAATCCCCGAAGCCGACGACGACGGTGGTGGGCAGGATTGAGCCCGCGAACACCAGCAGGATGAACAGCCGGAACGACATGGTGGTCAGGCCCGCCGCGTAAGCGGCGAAGTCGAACGAGACGGGCATCATCCGCCACCAGAACACGAGCTGCGGGCCCATGCGCGTGGCCAGGCGGTCGACGCGGTCAGCGCCGGCCTGCCCGATGAGCCGGGGGATGAGCTTCCGGCCGAAGCGGCGGGACAACCAGAAGATGATCATCGAGCCGATCAACTGGCCGATGACGGCGTAGGTCACGCCCAGCGCCGTGCCCCAGGCGATGCCCGCGGCGATCATGAACGGCGGGTTCGGGATGGGCGCGACCACCATCGCGACGGCGAGCACCAGGATCAGCAGGATCGGGCCCCAGAAGCCCAGGTCCCTGATCCACTCCCGGATGTCCTGGACGTCGAGGTCGCCGGTGATGAACTCGGCCGCGACGAGGATGGCGGCAACGAAGAGTGCCGCGAGGCTCAGCAGGCGGCGGCGCACCCTGGGGTTCGCGAAAAGCGGCTCGTCCTCCGGGCGCTCGGGGGAGCCTCCGGCCGGCCGGACCAGGTCACCCAGCTCACCGAAGACGAAATAGGCGGTGATGACTCCCAGCCCGCCCGCGGCCGCCTTCGAGTGCCCCACGAAATACACCACGCCTGCGACGGCAAGGCCCGACGCGAGGGCGGCAACCAGGAGCAGTTTTTCGACCACTACTGGTGCATGCTACGTCACCCATGCCGGCCGGAGCCAGCGACTTCAGGCAGCGATGCGCGTCGTGTCAGCGGAGACCGGGACGTCCGGCCCATCTGTACCCGCCCAGCCATGGGCGGGTACGGATGCTGATGTGACCGCGCAGGAGTCAGCTTCCGTCTATTCGGCGGCACCACCCGCTGCCGGGCAGGTCATCGCCCTGCCGGTCCCGGACATAGATGATGCAGGCTTCCGCAGCGGCATCGTCCCAGGCGTAGCGCGTGCTGCCGTGCCCAGCCCAGACCGCTGCGGTGCTCGAAGTCATCCCGTAGTTGCGCAGCGACCGGGTCGTATACGCCTTGATCTCTCGCATCACCGCCTCGGGCGGAGTGCTTGCCGACAGGACGAGATGGACGTGGTTTGAGCGCACGTTGAGTGCGAACAGGTCCCAGCCGCGGAAGGCGCATGTTCGTTCGATTTCCGCCTCAATCACCGGGCGCATCTCGGGCGTGATGATCATGGGCGGCGATTTCATCGAGCGCCGTTGGAATCCAGCCCGAGAGTCATCGCGTGGCTTGAACGGTTCGCCGAAGTCACGGTGTTCGTCGTCTACGGACCCGCGAGCGTCTCCCGACAGCCAGGTTCCGTAGGTACGGATCGTGATGAAGTACGCCCGGGGCGTTGTGACCACCGGCCCAGTATGGGGAATCCGGAAGCGTCGTGCCGCCCGAGTCACGTCCGACCGCCATCTGTACCCGCCCAGCGATGGGCGGGTGGGATGTACCGGTCTCGAACGCCCATGGCTGCACGCGCCAGGGTCCGCAGCCAGCTCTCGTCCGCGCAGGTGAGTCCACCGCGTACCCGCCCATGGCTGGGCGGGTACAGACGGCGGCCCGTGAATGTGCCTCGTCCAGGCTCATCCGCGCTCCATCCGACAGTGAACGAAGAGTCGGGCGCTCGTACGCCGCGTCCGGCCCATCTGTACCCGCCCAGCCATGGGCGGGTGGATGCTCATGCACAGACGGCGGTCATCCAGAGCCATGGCGAGACGCGCCGCCGATCGGCGCGCAGCGATCGACCGCGCAGGTGAGCCTGCGGTGCACCCGCCCATGGCTGGGCGGGTACAGACGGCAGCTCGTAAATGCGCCTCGTCCGGCTCATCCGCTCTCCATCAGACACGGAACGAAGAGTCCGCGCACTCGCTCCCACGTCCGACCCATCTGTACGCGTCCCCGCGCTCGTACGTCGCGTCCGACTCATCTGTACCCGCCCAGCGACGGGCGGGTGGGATGGACAGGTCTCGAACGCCCGTGGCTGTACGCACCGGCGGTCCGCATCCAGCTCTCAGCCGGGGGGGCGAGTCCACGGTGCACCCGCCATTGGCTGGGCGGTTACAGACGGCGGTGTCCGCGGGCGGGTGGGATGCACTCACGTCCGGCTCATCCGCGCTCCATCAGACACGGAACGAAGAGTCCGGGCGCTCGCTCCCCACGTCCGACCCAGCTGTACCCGCCCGCGCGCTCGCTCCCCACGTCCGGCCCATCTGTACCCGCCCAGCCATGGGCGGGTGCGATGTACCGATCTCGAACGCCCGTGGCTGCACGCACCAGCGGTCCGCATCCAGCTATCGTCCGCGCAGGCGAGTCCACGGTGCACGTATCCATGGCTGGGCGGGTACAGACGGAGGCGGAAACAGCTTCGAAATCCCGCCGCAATGTAGCCGTAACCGATGGGCAATTCGTTCGAAACCGGGTGCGGTTAGCCTCGCGGCAGCGCGGCGCTTGATGGGCCACCAGTGGACCGTTTCGGGACACTCGGCGCGGTCCGTGGCGAGGGAAGAAGGAGTGCCGATGGGAGGCAGGAGTTTCGTTGACCGGGTGGAGGTCCTGCGCGATTCCTGGCTGGAACGGCGGGAACTGCGCGAGCTCTCCGCCTCGCATGACTTCGAATCCCAGTTCCGGCTCCTGGCCACGATTTACGGGTGGGCGGCGAGTGCCGTCACGGACATCAAGACCGTGTACGCCGACAGCCTGGCCATCGCGCTCAGTGCCGCGCCGGGGCTGAGCGATGGGACACCAGCCTTCACCGTGGCGTTCGCCGACCGCTGCCTGGTGACGTTCAGCGCGTCGGAGAAGCGGCGGGCCGGCGCGAGCCGCTGGTTCGTGGCGGTTTCGATCAGCGCCGGGCGTGGCGGCGCCGTTGACGCGGCAGGCCCGGACCGCAAGACCGGGTCGTGGACGCGCGGACGCCTGGAGGACGTGTTGCTCTCGGTGTTGGGCGCGTACGAACGTTCGTTGACCGAGGAGGCGCGGCGCGGGTACCCGCGGTTGCAGAGCCGGGGAGCGTAGCCGGGAGCATTGTGGCGTTGCGGTTCGCGCGGGGCCAACATCCCACCGCTCCTTACCAGTCGCGGCTCAGATGGCGGCGGTGGTGGCTCCCGCGCGGCAGCGGGAGTGAGTCCACATCCCACCGCTCCTTACCAGTCGCGGCTCAGATGGCGGCGGGTGCCGCAGATGCTACGCCCGGTTCATGAGCCTCCGGGCGATGCGTTCCGCGGCCACGCGGTCTCCGGGGGTGAGGTCGCCGTCAAGGACCATGGCGCTCAAGCGGTCCTTGATCACGCGGATCCAGGGGCCCGGCTCGCGCTCGAAGATGGCGACGAGGTCGTCGCCCGTGAGGGGGCTTTCGGCGCGCAGACGGTCGGCGTCGTCGCGTTCGATGCGGGCGCAGGCGCCTTCCAGTGCGTCGTGGTAGACTTGGTCGTCGTAGGTGTGGCTCGCGTTGTCGGCGCGCTTGAGCGCGAGGAGGTCGCGCCAGTACCCGGGCGCTTTTGCCATGAAGCGGCGGACCGAGCGCGCGTCTGAGGGGTCCGGGCGGTCCATGTGCCTGCGGACGAGGAGGGTCACGGCGAGCGACTCGCTCTTACCCAGCTTCAGCCGGTCCAACAGTTTCACCGCCAGTTCGGCTCCGACCGTTTCGTGGCGGTAGAAGCCCCACTCGCCGTTGGCTTTCACGTGGCGGACGGCCGGTTTGCCGAGGTCATGCAGGAGGGCTGTCCAGCGCCGCAGCCGCCTTCGGTCCTGCGGCGCTTCAATCGCGCTCACCGTGGCGATGGTGTGCCCCCAGACATCGAAGCGGTGGAAGCGGTTCTGGTCGCAGCCGGCCATCGACACCAGCTCCGGGAGCACGACCTCGAGCCCGCCACACTCGCGCAGGGCCTCCAGCCCGCGTGCCGGTTCGGCGCCCTGGAGCAGCTTGTCGAGCTCGGCGGTAATGCGTTCCTGCGAGAGGGATGCAAGGAGTGCAGCGGTCTCGCGCATGGCGGCGAAGGTGTCCACTTCGATTTCGAACTCGAGCTGGCTTGCGAACCGGAGGCCGCGGAGGATGCGCAGCGGGTCCTCGCGAAAGCGCAACACCGGCTCGCCGACCGCGCGGATGACGCGCGCCGCGAGGTCGGCCTCGCCGCCGAAGAGGTCCAGCGTCCGCTGACTGAACGCGTCCTGCGCGAGGGCGTTGATGGTGAAGTCACGGCGGGCGAGGTCTTCTTCGATGCTCGTCCCGAAGGTCACGTCCGGCCAGCGCGTACCGGCGGAATAGGAATCGCCGCGGAAGGTGGTGATTTCGCTCCAATCGGCGGCGTCGCCCGTGGTGACGAGCACGCCGATGGTGCCGAAGCGCTTGCCGACCGTGGTGATGGTGGCGCCGCAGGAACGCAGGAGCTGTTCGACCTCGTCCGGATCGGCGTCAGTGGCGTAGTCGATGTCCTTGCTTTCGAGGCCGAGGAGGCGATCACGAAGGGCGCCGCCGACCAGCCAGAGCTGGCGCCCGCGTGACCCGAAGGCGCGGGTCAGTTCCTCGTGCGTGATGGCCACGATGTCCAGTGTACGAGCGGGGCCGCTACAGCTCGCCGGCGAGCACAGGCGCGCGCCGTTCGCGGACGGGCTGCTCGGAGGCGTAACGCTCGGCGAAGTCCGCTTCATCGAGCTTCGCCCCCTTGCGGCGGCCGCTCACCTGCAACTCCATGAGGGTGAGCTGGGCCAGGCCCTTGCGGGTATCGCTGGCGACCCGGGCCTTGTCCTGCCACTTGAGCCGGTACTTGAAGAGCCAGTAGGTGAACGCCTTCCAGTCGGCGTAGGACACGTCATGGCGGAGCATCTTGCCGGTGCTTTCGTAGTAGAGGGAGAAGAGCTCCTCGCGGGGGTGGCCGTACACGCGCTGGAACATCGTTTCGTCGGCGCGGAGGTCGGCGCCCCAGGCGCGGCTGCGGCCTTCCTTGTGGATCTCTTCTTCGACGAAGAGCTGGAGCGCTTCTTCGACGAGGACGCCGTACTGGAAGTTGAGGTGCGCGCTGTGCTTCGCGCGCCCGAGCCGAGCCGAGAATTCGTGGTCCTCGATGTCGATTGGCCAGCGGTTCTCCCAGAGGAGGGCTTCGCGCTGCGCGGGCGGCACAAGGTCCGGCACATCGTCCAGCAGACGCTCCGCGAGCAGGAGCCAGTCGAACGCTTCGCCATGGATCAGGTACTGGTAATGGCGGTTGCCGATGGTCTCTTCGGGAACGCGCCAGCGCGAGACGCCGTCCAGCAGGGCTTCGAACCAGTGCTCACCATCAAGGATGGCCTGGCGCATGCGAAAGACGACTTCCTCGGGCGCGGGCAGCATCGGTTCGGCCGTCTCTTCGGGCTGATCGTCGATTCTGGCTTGCTCAGATGGCTGCGCGGACACTGCCGTTCATAGTAGCAAACGGTCGAAAGGCGAACGTCAATAAGGGCGTGCCCTTCCCGACCCAGATCCGACCGTCAGGGAGGCGCGAACGCTCATCCACGACGAGCGCCCAACGCTGAGCGCACACACTCGCGCCGCGCATTCTCCGTGCAACGTCTGGGCCGCGCGCGTGGGTCCGCGGCCGCAGCCTCCCTTACGGTCGGATCTCGGATGTAATCGCCTCGCCTGATACGCCCCGTCTCATAGATCCGACCGTCAGGGAGGCTCTGACGTTCATCCACCACGAGCGCCCAACGCTGACCGCACACACGCGCGGGCCACGTCTTCCGGGTGCCGCAGGGGGCCGTGCGCGTGGGTTTGGCCGTCGCAGCCTCCCTTACGGTCGGATCTCGGATGTAATCGCCTCGCGATACGCCCCCGTCTCATAGATCCGACCGTCAGGGAGGCGCGAACGCTCATCCACCACGAGCGCCCAACGCTGACCGCACACACTCGCGGGTCACGTCTTCCGGGTGCCGCATGGGGCCGTGCGCGGGGGTTTGCCGTCGCAGCCTCCCTTACGGTCGGATCTCGGATGTGGTCGCCTCGCGACACGCCCCGTCTCATAGATCCGACCGTCAGGGAGGCGCGGAAGTTCATCCACCACGAGCGCCCAACGTTGACCGCACACACTCGCGGGCCGTGTCTTCCGTGCACCGCATGGGGCCGTGCGCGGGGGTTTGCCGTCGCAGCCTCCCTTACGGTCGGATCTCGGATGTAATCGCCCCGCGATACGCCCCCGTCTCATAGATCCGACCGTCAGGGAGGCGCGGAAGTTCATCTGCCACGAGCGCCCAACGCTGACGGCACACACTCGCGCCCGCGTTCTCCGTGCAACGTCTGGGCCTTGCGTGTGGGTCCGCGGCCGTAGCCTCCCTTACGGTCGGATCTCGGATGTAATCGCCTCGCCTGATACGCCCCATTTCATAGATCCGACCGTCAGGGAGGCGCGGACGTTCATCTGCCACGAGCGCTCGACGCTGACCGCACACACTCGCGGGCCACGTCTTCTGTGCACCGCATGGGGCCGTGCGCACGGGTCCGCGTCCGCACCTCCCTTACGGTCGGCTCTCGGATGTGGTCGTGCTGGTCAGGCGGGGGCCATTGCTTCGCGCAGTTTCACCTGCAGGCTCATCGCCGTGACCACGCCGTGCGCGAGGAAATCGAGGAGCACTTCGCTGAATTCGTCCGGGATTTCGTAGGGCACGCCGTGGCTGACCCGGCTGAAGACGTGGAGCGTGGCATTGCCAAGGCGCTGGAAGTCCGCGAGGTTGGCCTGGAGAAGGCCGTCGGCTGCGCCCGCGACCATCAGCGTGGGCGTCTTGATCTCGCCCAGCCGCTCGCCCTTGTGGTAGCTCTCCAGGGCCGACCAGGACTCCTCGTAGTGGGCATCCGAAACGCTGAGGCCGCGCTGGACGCGCGCTTCGACCAGCTCGCGGGAGCGCGGCTTGGCGCTCAGGATCATCGACTCTTCGATGAGGCGGCCCGCGTCCTTGCCGTAGTGCAGCTTCGCGGCGCGCTCGCGGAAGGAGACCGGCACGGCAACGCCGTCGGCAGGGGCGGGTGCGATGAGGACGAGCTTGTTGAGGCGGTCCGGGTAGCTCAGCCCCAGCTCGAAGCCGATGACGCCGCCCATGCTGTGGCCAACGTAAGTGAACCGGTCGAGGCCGAGGTGGTCAGCCATGCCGATGACGTCGGCGGCGTATTGCTCGATGGCGTGGCCTTTGGCCGAGCGGTCGCTGTCGCCGGCGCCGCGGCCGTCCATGCGAATCGCGCGGTACCGCTTCGCCACATGCGGGACAACATCGTCGTAGGCATCATGTGAGCCGGTGTAGCCGTGATGGAGAAGCACGGGCTCGCCGCTGCCGTGTTCGTCGTAGAAGAGGCTGACGCCGTTGATGTTCGCGTGGGCCATGGCAATACCTCCTGGTGCGCCGCGCAGTGTAGCGCGCCGGGAGGCGGGTTGCTGTCCGGGCAGGGAATCCGCGACCGCCCGCCGGCGCCGTTCGGGCTGCGCCAGTGGAGGCTATCTATTGAAGGAGTCGATGCGAAACAGGGGTCGCTCGATGGCCGGGGCAGAGGCCGCGGAATGGGCGCGAGAGCGAATCCGGGCGGAGGTGGTTAACAGGTTCGGCGCAGGTTTGATCGCCTCTTGGGGCGATGGTATAACTCGCCTTGCTACGCGATTCACAAAGTCGCGGGTCCGGGTTTTGTCGCGCCCGGTCAATCAGAGGGGAGGCCGGCTCGTTGGAATTTGCAAATCTTCCACACGACTTCGCCGAGACGCTCGAGCTTGTATTCGTCGGGATAACCATCGTGGTGTCCCTCGCGATCATGGTTGCCTTCGGCGCCTGGTGGCAGAGGTAAATCGCAATGGCCGTTGAATCACCCACCAAGCCGACGATCGCGGACAAGATTTACGACAAGATGTTCCACAACTACGTGTGGAAGTCGATCTTCCGCACGGGGTACCCGAACACGCCACGTAACCAGATGCTGGTGGTGGCGACGAACGTCTTCCTCCACCTCCACCCGACGCGAATCCACCGCACCCACGTGAAGATCACGCACACCTACTGCCTGGGTGGGCTCTCGTTCTTCATGTTCCTCGGCCTCACGGTCACGGGCATCCTGCTGATGTTCTACTACGTGCCGAGCGTGGAACGGGCCTACCTGGACATGCAGAACATCACGACGACGGTGCAGTTCGGCCAGTTAATGAGGAACATGCACCGCTGGATGGCCCACGCCATGGTCATCCTGGTGTTCATGCACATGATGCGCGTGTTCTACACGGGCGCGTATAAGCCGCCGCGCGAGTTCAACTGGGTGGTTGGCGTCATCCTCCTCGTGCTGACCTTCCTCCTGAGCTTCACCGGCTACCTGCTGCCGTGGGACCAGCTGGCGTTCTGGGCCATCACCGTTGGCACGAACATCGCCGGCTCGGCGCCGGTGCTTGGGCCCAAGACGCGCTTCTGGCTGCTCGGCGGCTTCGAAGTCGGTCCGGACTCGCTTATCCGGTTCTACACGCTCCACGTCATCGGCCTGCCGTTGCTCGCCGCCATCTTCATGGCCGTGCACTTCTGGCGAATCCGGCGCGATGGCGGCCTTGCCCGGCCGCTCTAAGCGCACCGACGAACTGAGAAGAGGAAGAGTATGGCAACCGCAGTAGTCGCCCGGCCCGTTGCACGCCCCCAGGCGCGCGCCCGTGACGAAGAAGTCCTGGTCTGGCCGGACCTGGTGTTCGTGGAGTTCATTGCGGCGCTGGTCTTCACGATCACGCTGTTCTTCCTCTCCGTGGTGATCAACGCCCCGCTGCTGGACCAGGCGAACGCCGACGTGACGCCGAACCCGTCCAAGGCGCCGTGGTACCTGCTCAACCTGCAGGAACTGCTCCTGCACATGAATGCGGCCATGGCCGGCATCATCATCCCCACCGTCTGGCTCATCATCCTCGGCGCGTTCCCCTACTTTGACCGCGATACCGAGGGCCAGGGCGCGTGGTTCAAGACCGAAGGCTCGGTCAAGATCACGCTGGCCGCCGGCGCTGTCGGTTTCTTCGGGACCTGGCTGCTCATCCTCTGGGACTCGGGCAAGGTGGCGTTCTTGCTGAACGACTGGTTCGGGATAACGGGCGGAGACAGGTTCCGGTTCCTCGAGAACGTCCGGTCCATGCAGTCGCAACTGCCGTGGCCGGAATGGTCGAGCTCGATCACCTATCTGCCGTTCAACCTTCGCATCCTCGACGGGACGGGTTCCGGTGGCCCGACGACCTTCCAGCACCTGGACTTCCCGGGCTGGATCGTTGAACAGGGCATTCCGATTGCGGTCCTTGTGGGGCTGCCCTGCCTGATGATTTACACCATGTGGCGGCTCGGGTGGGTGGTGAACCGCCGCGATGCGCTGCTTGCGCTGTTCAGTGGATTCGTTGCCGCATACGGGGTGCTCACGCTGACCGGTACCGCTTTCCGCGGTCAGGGCCAGGAGCTGGTGTTCCCCTGGGAATTGAAAGTGAGCGAGGGTATCCCCGGTCAGGAGCCAGGACACTAATGGCAGCAGAACCAACCGCCGCCCCGCGCGGCCGAATCGAACGAGCGCGCCAGCAAGAACAACGGAAGCTGGCGCGGCGATCCTTCATGCGCGTGAGCGCCTTCGCCGGCGTGATGATCTTTGGCGGCTCGATGGTCGCCGGGTTCCTCGGGTTCTTTAACCTGCGCGGGCCGAAGGGCTTCGGTGGCACGGTGAACGTGGCTACCAGCCGCATCCCGAAGAAGGGCGAGGAGCCGGTGCGCATCAGCGAGGGCAAGTTCTGGCTGGTGAACCTGAACGGCGCGGAGGGCGATGTCCTCGGCGTGGGTTCCACCGGCGGGTTGATGGCGCTCTACTGGAAGTGCCCGCATCTCGGCTGTTCAGTGCCGTGGAACCCCGCATTCAACGGGGCGACGGTGAACTTCCCGGGCATCATTGGCTGGTTCCGCTGTCCCTGCCACGGGTCCACGTACTCGCGCGCTGGCATCCGCGTGTTCGGCCCGGCCCCGCGGCCGATGGACACGATGGAACTGACGGTGAACGCCGACGGCTCGGTCCAGGTCAATACCGGCAAGATTACCCGTGGCGCGGCCGACAACCCGCTCCGCGCGGTTTCGTACAACGGGTAGGCGGAGGGACGATTGAACACCCAGAAGCAAATCGGGCTGATGGTCGCGCTGCTCTTCCTCTTCGTTGGGGGATGCGCGGCCTATTCGGCGGTTGACCTTCCGATCCGGGCCGAGGACCAGCAGCAGTGGACGAAGGACCAGTCGCTCGAACGCGGCGCGCTCCTGTTCGCGAACAACTGCCGCACCTGCCATGGCAACACCGGCCAGGGCGGGGTTGGCCCGCAACTCCGCGCGAACGCGGACACGAAGTTCCAGGACCAGGATCCGCTGCTCCTCGCCGCCAACCGCGCGCTTCTCCAGCGCACGCTCTACTGCGGCCGCGCCGGGACGCTCATGCCGGCATGGCTCAACACCAACGGCGGCTCTCTGAACGCAATCCAGATACAGCACCTCGTGGACTTCCTGGTCTATCCCGTGGCAGAAAACGCCGACGGTGAGCAAACCAACAAGTGGTGGGGTGAAGCCGAAGAGTTCGCCCACAACCTCAATGCCGAAGTCGCCGTGCTGGTTGGTGGCGACACGCTGGGCGGCATCGCCCGGGCGCACGGCATCGGGCCGAAGGAGCTGGCGGCGGCGAACAACCTCCCGGTCGATGGAGTACTGAAGCAGGGCTCTGAGCTGAAGATCCCGGCCTTCAAGGGCTCTGCCGCTTACACATACACCGCCTACAAAGACAACGAGACGATCACCAAGATCGCCGAGGCCCAGTTCGTTGGCCCGCGCGTCCTGGCGGACCTGAACGGGCTCGACTACACCTTCAGCGAGAAGCGCGGCGTGGCCACGTTCTCGTTGAAGGTGAGCGGCGTGGAAATCCCGGGCCTCTTCCCTGGCGACAAGTTGAAGCTCCCGGCCGGGGCAACCTACCAGGTGTCCGCGGGCGATACGAAGCTCAGCATCGCGACCCAGCACGGCCTCTCGGTGGGCCAGCTGGAGAGCCTGAACAAGAACCTCGACGCGAGCCTGGCGAGCGACAAGGAGCTCCCGTTCGAGAACACGCTGACGCTGCCGAAGCTGGTGGCCGTGGTCCAGTCCGGCCAAACGCTGGGGACCATCGCCTCGGAGCACGGCATCAAGGTCGATGACCTCGCCGCCGAGAACAGCATCGCCGCTGACGCGGTAGTGGCGGTTGGGACGGCCCTCAAGCTGCCCACGGGCACGAAGTACGTCGTCCAGACCGGGGATACCTGGCAGGGCGTAGCGGCGGGCCATGCGACGACGGCCGGGGAGCTGGCTTCGGCGAACGGCCTGAAGGAGACGGATTCGCTGCAGGCGGCGGTCATCCTCCAGTTGCCCCAGATCGACCAGTACGTGCTGAAGGGTCAGTCGGTCCAGGACGTGGCGGACAGCTACGGCAACGTGACTGCCCAGAGCCTGGCCACGAAGAACAACATCAAGCCCACGGACACGCTCCGCATCGGCCTGCAGTTGCACCTCCCGGACGACGCATTCGGTTCCAAGGCGCCTGATGCGAAGAACCCGGGCACCGGCTGCGTGCAGTACACGGTCAACAAGGATGTCTTCGCGAACATCGTTGGCTCGGGCACGACTGAGGCTATAACGCCACCGACCACCGTCTCCAAGGACGTGAAGATTGACGCGCACGCCAACGACTGGGTGGTGAATGCCGACGGCACGGCGTCAGCCCCCAACAAGGGCGTGGTGACCATCGCCAAGGGCACCGCGGTGCTGTTCGACTCCGTCGTTGGCTTGCACACGATTACCTCGAACGGCAAGAAGGACGGCGCCGACATCAAGCAGGGTGACACGCGGACGATCACGTTCAATGACGCAGGCACGTTCAAGATCACCTGCGACTATCACCCGTCGATGCTCGCTACGCTGTTCGTCCAGTAGCGGGCCGTACCGAATCGGAAAACAGGGGCCGAAAGGCCCCTGTTCGTTTGACCGGCCACTACCTCCTCGGTAGCATCCGGCGTACATTTTTCCCGGCGGCGGGGCCGGGCCGAGAACAGATGAGAGGGCCTGAATGGCAGCAGCACAGACTGGAAAGCGATACGTCGTCCCGGGCGGCGTGGCTGAATTTATCGTCACCAAGGGCGGTGGCGGCGAACTGCGTTGCGGCGACGCCGCGATGCAGATGCGCGGCGCCGAAGACGCTTCCGTGACCGTCGACACCTCGGGCATGGAGTCCGTCCAGCTCGGCAAGCGCTACAAGGACGAGCAGACCGGCATCGAGGTGCTGGTGGTGAAGCCGGGACCGTGCGCCCTCAACGTGGATGGCCGCGCGATGGAGCTTCTCCAGCCCAAGGTCCTTCCTTCGGCCGACTAAGGCCGGGCCAGTTTCGTTAGACCTTTGCCGGGGCCCACGTGGCCCCGGTTCCATGTCCGGCGTTGGGGGAGATTCGCATGGGCGCTGACGCGTTTACGGGGGCGGAGGGCGAGGGCCGCTACACCATCCATCCTGTCTCACGCGGGCCGTGGGACCCGAACTCATTGCACGCCCGCGTGCTGGCCGGGCTTTTCGGGCACGAGGTGGAGGTACGCTTTGGCGGGGACGACTTTCACTGCGCCCGCCTGACCATCGACCTCTACCGGCTGCCCACGCTCGCGCCTTGCCAGGTGACCACGAAGGCGATCCGCGATGGCAACCGCATCCGCGTGGTCGAACTTGAATATCTCTCCGAAGGCACCAGCTACGCCCGCGGGACGGCCGTGCTGCTGAAGCGGGCGGAGAACCCCAAGGGGAACGTCTGGAGCCCGCCGGACTGGCAGGTGAAGCACCCGGACGAGGTCCCGGCGACGGTGCAGTCGGGCGTTGGGAACTGGGAACCAATGTGGGACATGCGCACGCTCAGTTCGCGCGATCCGGGCAGGTCGGAGCAGGGCCAGGTCTGGATGCGGGAAATCCGGCCGCTCGTGGAAGGCTTGCCGCTGACGCCGTTTGTCCGCGCAGCTTCGGCCGCTGACTGGTCCAACCCCGGGGCGAACTGGGGCAGCAACGGCCTCGAGTTCATCAACGCAGACATAACGCTTTACTTGCACCGCTACCCACGGGGCGAGTGGATAGGCTTCGAGACGAGCTCGCACCACTCGGCCGACGGCATCGCCGTGGGCCAGTGCACCATGTACGACGAAGAGGGCGCCATCGGCAGCAGCACCGTCTGTGCCATCGCCCAGCGCCGGCGCGTCGGCGGGTAGCACCCAACATTCAACGTTGCGGACTCCGCTCTTTGGCTACGGCAGCCTGACTTTCTGAAACCCTCCGTGCTCTTCGTGCCTCTGTGGTGAATCCGTCGCTCGTGAAATCCGGTACGATGCATCCGCCATGAGTATCGAAAAGTCGATCGAGGGCGCGATCCAGGAAGCGATGGCGGCGGGCGCGTTCAACAACCTGCCCGGGGCCGGCAAACCGCTCGGGTTCTCCCGCGAACAACAGGCCTACGCCGGAGACCAGTGGCTCGGCTTCAAGATGCTGGAGAACGGCGGCTACACGCCGGAGTGGCTGAGCATGGGCCGCGAGATCGAACTGGACCTGGAGAAGCTCGCGCTGATCGAGCGGAACCATTCGGAGTACTGCCAGGCCGCGGCGGGCGCGGACGACTGGGTCCGCATCGCTCCCGCCGTTGACCGCCTGCGCGCCTCGTACGAAGACCTGGCCCGCGAAATCCGCAAGAAGCAGGACCGCTTCAACCACCAGGCCCCCGGCATCCGCACCCAGCGCCCGGGCCTCTGGGTTGAGTACCACCTGGAACGGCTGGTAGAGCGAGAGCGAGCGGCAGGGCGGCACTACCGCCTATTGCCCAACCCCTATCGCCTATCCGTGTTATGGTGAAAGACCTGCGGCCCGAATACCGGGCAATTCCGTGCGCGAAGGCGAGGTGATCTCCCCTCTTGGCAGAAGTCATTGTCGGCGATGGCGAAGCGTTCGAAGCTGCGTTGAAGCGCTTCAACAAGCGCGTCCAGCAGGACGGTATCCTGGCTGAAGCGCGGCGGCGCGAACACTACGAGAAGCCGAGCGTGAAGCGCAAGAAGAAGGAAGCTGCCCGCCTGCGGAAGCTCCGCAAGAAGCAACTCCGCAGCGAAGCCCGCGCAGCCAGCAGGCGCTAGGGCCCAGTTAGGACCAATTCGCGGGCCCGGCTACCATGCCGGGCCCGCGCCATTTCATCGGGGAGAGCCAACTGATGGCCACGTTGAAGGAGAAGATCCAGGCGGACCTCACTGACGCGATGCGCGCGAAAGACGAGACGCGCAAGAGCGCCCTGCGCATGCTCATCGCCGCGATCCGCAACGCGGAGATCCGGACGCCCCCGGCCGGCGCCAGCGACGAGGAACTGGCCGAGATGGCCAAACTCCCCCCGCTCGTCGCGAGCGACGACGAGGTCTTAAGCATCGTCCAGAAACAGCTCAAGCAGCGCCGGGACAGCATCGACCAGTTCGAAAAGGCGAAACGCGATGACCTCGCGGAGAAGGAACGGGCCGAGGCGGCAATCCTCGAGGTGTACCTTCCGCAACAGGCTTCGGCCGAGGAGATCGAGGCCGCGGCCGCGAAGGTTATCGCCGAAACGGGCGCTTCCGGGCCCAGGGAGATGGGCAAGGTGATGCCGGTGCTGACGAAGCAGTTCGCCGGCCGCGCTGACGGCCGCCTGATCAACGAGACCGTACGCAGGCTCCTGGGCGCATAGAAGGTGGCCATCCGCGCCGTGCTCTTCGACTGGGGCGGCACCATCGTGCGCGACGATTCCGTGGTGCTCGGTGCTCCGGCAGCGGCGGTGGCCGCGTACGTTCGCCGGCGGCTGGAGTACGACCTTTCGGATGCGGACTTCGAGCGGGCCTTCCAGGCGGTACTGCCGGACTACCGGCCGGGCGAAACCGAGACCGCGCCACACCTGGGCCGGCTGCTCGGCGCAGCCTTCACGTGGCTCGGGCTAGCCGTCGGCGTTGGTGACGTCGAGGCCTGCGCGCGGCTCTTCTTCCAGGAGTCCACGCACGGCATGGCGGTGTACGACGACGCGCGGGGGCTGCTCGCTTCGCTGCGCTACCGCGGCTACCGGACGGCCGTGGTCACCAACGCCATCTTCCCGTCGGCGTTGTTCGCACCGAAGGTGAACGAGTTTGGGCTGGCCGGATACATCGACGCGTTCGTCTCATCGGCGGATGTTGGCGTGGCGAAGCCGAACCCGGGCCCGTTCTTGCGGGCACTCGCCGAGCTGAAGGTTGAGGCCCAGGACGCGCTCTTCGTTGGCGATATGGTGGCCACGGACATCGTGGGGGCGCGCGCGGCAGGCATGCGGGCGGTCCTGCTGGAACGCACCGACCGCGCGAAAGACCGGTCCGGCTACCTGGTCATCGAGCGGCTGACCGCGCTGAACGACATCCTCGGCGAAGGGCCGGCCGTTTAGGCGTTTGACCGGCGGGCGGGGGCCGCTCTGGTATCCTGCGCTCATTCATGCAAACCCGCCCAGCAAGCCGCCAGGTGAACCGCGCTTCGGCTGCGCTTTTCGGCCTGATCATCGCCGCGGCCACGGTTGCCCTCGTCGTGCCGTTGTTCCAGTTCGACCGCGGGCTGAAAGAGGGCGACGTTGCCTCCAGGACGTTCACGGCGGCGCACGGGAAGGAGTTCGAGTCGCAGATCCTGACCGAGGCCGGGCAGAACGAGCGCGCCCAGGCGGTCCCCGAGGAGTCGCTCCCGGTGGACACCTCCCTGCGCGACCAACAGGTCGACCGTGCCGCCCGCTTCGTCGATTCGGTTCGGGCGATTTCCTCGCGGACGGACCTGACGGCGCAGCAGAAGCAGGACCAACTCGCGAACCTCTCGACGCCGCAACCGCTGGCGAACTTCGAACGCGCCGCGCTCCTGAACATGGACCCCACGCGGCTCGTGGCCTTCCGCCAGATGGTCTCCAGCGGACTGGCGACGCTGCTCAGCGCGCCGCTGAAGAAGGACGACATCGAGAAGACGGTGGGCGCGTACGCCGACACGGTGAAGGAGTTCACGCCCGGCAGCAGCGACGAGCGGAACGCGCTTATCGGCGTGATGCGGGTGTTCTCCGTCGAGACGTTCCGGGTGGACCAGCCGGCCACGGACGCGAAACGCGAGCAGGCCCGCCAGTCAGTGCCGCCGGTGGTCCGGACGTTCTCCCAGGGCCAGGTCATCGTCACGGAGGGCCAGGAGATCTCGGCGCAGGACATCGAGGCGCTGAAGGCCACCGGCGTCATAGAGGACGGGATCGACCTCTACGCCGTCGCGGGCGGGATCCTCATGGCGCTCGGTCTCGGCGCGCTGCTCGGCATCTACACGTACCTCTTCCAACCGTTCACCGAACCCGCCAACCGGCGCATGGTGCTCGTCGCCGTGACCATGGCGGCGGTGCTCATTGGCGCGCGCATCGCCCTCCCGGCGGTGACGCCAGACACGAGCGACCGGTTCTTCGCCTTTGGCCTGCCCGTGGCGACCGCCGCGATCGTGACCGCCTGCTTCGCCGATCTCTCGCTGGCGGTGCTGGTGGCGGTGGCGGTGGGCCTGTTCGCGGTGTTCGTTGGCGGCACCGCCCCGCAGATCGCCGGGAGTTCGTACGTTGGGTCACTGCAGTCGCTGGAGCTTGGCATCACGTACACGGCCGGGGGCCTCGCGGGCGCGGCGGTGGTCTACCGGGCGAACCGCGTCAGCCGGTTCGCCGTCGCGGGACTGGTTGTGGCGGGCACGACGGGTGGCGTGATGGTGGTGTTCTGGCTCGTCGGGGCTCCCCGAGAGAATGTCCAGCTCGGCTGGATCGCGCTGGCCGCCGCGGTGCACGGGCTCGCTTCGGCGGTGCTGGCGGTGGGCGTCTTCGTAGTGCTGGCGATGGTGTTCGGCGTAACAACGCGGCTCCAACTGATGGAGCTGGCCCAGTCCGAACACCCGCTGCTGCGCCGGTTGCAGGAAGAAGCCCCTGGCACCTACCACCATTCGATGCTCGTCGGCGCGCTGGCTGAACGCGCGGCCGGGCGAATCGGCGCGGACGCCCTGCTCGTGCGCGTTGGCGCGTACTACCACGACATCGGCAAGCTGGCGATGCCGGGGAACTACGTGGAGAACATGCTCGACGGCGCGGCGAGCCCACACGATGCGATGGCGTCCGTCGAGAGCGCCCGGATCATCCGCGCGCACGTGACGAACGGGCTGGACCTGGCGCGAAAGTACCGCCTGCCGTCCGTGGTCCGAGACTTCATTCCGCAGCATCACGGGACGCGCCTGGTCACCTTCTTCTACCGCCAGGCGGTGGAGCAGGGCGAGACCATCGAACCGAAGGACTACCGCTACGACGGGCCGCGCCCACAAAGCCGCGAGGCAGCCATCGTCATGCTCGCCGACTCCTCGGAGGCGGTCGCCCGCGCGCGCCAGGACGAAGGCGCGGGCGGATTGGACCAGATGGTGGATTCCGTGTTCGCGGAGCGGCTGGCGGAGGGCCAGCTCGACGAGTGCGACATCACGCTGCGCGAGCTGCAGGTGGTGGCGGCGAGCTTCAAGGCAACCCTTCGCGCCGTCTATCACCCGCGCGTCCAGTACCCCTCGCCCACCGCGGACGAAATCGCCACTCTGGCGCGGGGAGAGACCCCGATCGCCAGCCGCTGAACTGACTCTTCGCCGGTTAGCCCAGCGCCGCTTCCACGGCCCCTGCCCAGGGCACGTCCCTCGCCGCCCGCCAACCAACGCGGCCGGCCGAGCGCGAACCCTCCTTCGCAGTCGGGGGCACGGATGGCCGCATGCCGCGTCGGCGGTTGAACCACTCTCGACGCAACAGTGGCCCGACTGTAAAGGAGGGTATGCCGTGACTCTTCGCCGGTTAGCCCAGAGCCGCGTTCACGGCCCCTGCCCATGGCACGTCCCGCGCCGCCACCAACCAACGCGGCAGGCCGAGCGCGAACCCTCCTTCACAGTCGGGGCACGGATGGCCGCATGCCGCGTCGGCGGTTGAACCACTCTCGACGCAACAGTGGCCCGACTGTGAAGGAGGGCATGCCGTGACTCTTCGCCGGTTAGCCCAGAGCTGCTTTCACGGCCCTCGGGGACCTACTCCAGCGAGAACGGCGGGTACTGGTCAGTGAGCAGCAGGAAGTACGCTTCCACGCGCGTAGACCAACGGAACACGCCCAAACCGAAGTTGTACAGGCCCTGCGGATACTCACCGCTGACCAGGATGGCGATCCAGGCGACGATGCTGGTGAAGAACCACGCGATTCCCAGGAAGAAGAGCACGACGGCGTGCGGGATGATGTAGATGATCCGGAGCGCGACGGACATCTTGTCTCGGGGGAACTCCGCCATCGTCAGGTCCAGCGTTGCCGGGTAGTCGGCGTCGCCGAACGGCGGATAGTCGTCGCGGAATAGCGCCATGTAAGCCACTGCCCGGACCTTCCAGCGCAGGTAGAACGTGCAGAGGTTGCGGAGACCCTCAGGGTGCTGGTTGGCGAAGAGGATCGCGAACCAGGAGATGATCGCACACACAGTCGCAACGGCGCCAAGGACGCCGTTGCTGCTGATGCCGCCCCACCACTGGCCGCGCGCGAAGATAGCTCCGGCGCCGAAGATGCCACCGACCAGCAGCGCGTGCGGGATGGCGAGGATGATGCGGAATGCCACGGTCATCTTGTTCCGTGGTTCTGTTTGCGGCTCGACATGGATGTTGACGGGATACGAAGCGCTTGCGTTTGCGGCAATGGCCAAGGGACCAACCTCCCGGGTGTTGGCGCGCATCCTAGCCGTCCCGCGCTACCGCGTCAGCAGTTTTCTTCACGTTGCGCGCTATGGGCCCGGCGGCGGGCCAATCGGGAACGACGCGGTGAGGCCGTTGTGGTCGCTGGCGTAGAGCACCTGCCCGTCCTCCAGCTTCTTCGGCTGATCGGCGAAGAGCCCGAGTGCGCTCGGCATCCACTGCGAACTGAGGATGTAGTCTGTCCGCTCGGTGACCACCGGTTGCTCCCCGGCGACGCTCTCACGGCAGCACGTCAGCAGGCCGGACGCCTCCAGGATGTCGCTCAGACCGATGTCGAGGAAGGCCTGCTGAGTCGGCGTGCCCGCCGGATCGCCGAAGTCCCCGGCAACGATGGTGGGGCCGGCCCCCTTCTTCGCCTTGATGAACTGGGCGAACGAGGTGGCCTGCTGGGCGCGGACCTTCGGGTCGGGGCCGGTTAGGTGCGAAACGAAGACATCGATCTCACCGACCGACGGCGGGCCTTTGACCTTCACATGGATGGCGCCGGGGCCTTCGGCTTCGGAGGTCCGCGGGTTCAGCCACATCTTTTCGTAGCCGAGGATGGGGAAGCGGTCGCTGCGCACCAGGACGAGCTCGCCCTCCTGGAAACCGACTTGCTGGGCGATCGCCGCGTTCTGATCTTTGGAAAGGCCGACGTACCACGGTTTCGCCACGATGTAGACCGATTCCAGCTTCAGTTCCTTGACCAGGCGGTCTTCGACGCTGCCGTGCACGTTCGTCTTGGTGGCTTCGCTGAACGCGACAAGGTCCGGCTTGAACTCCCTGAGCTGATCGATGACGAGGTTGAGGCGGGCGTCGAAGGTGTCGGACGTCGTGGTGTTCGTCGAGTCGAGCGAGATGGGGCTCATCAGGTTGATGAACGCGACCCGGAACTCCGTGGGAAGGTCGGAATCGTCCGGCGTGGGGGTCTGAGCGATCGGCGCCGGCGTGGATGTCGCGGGGCGCTGGATCTGGACATCGTCGTCGCCGCCGCACGCCGCAGCCGCAAGCAAAACCAGGGGAACAGCGAGGGCGGCGAAGAGTGCGCGGACGTTCATTATTGACATGCAGCCTCGCACACTGCTTCACTGGCGGGTAGCGGCAGTGACGGAGACGAGTACCGCCAGGCGTTCCGGCCAGCGAGCCCCGTACGGTGTGAGGGGGCACGGAACAACGGCGAGAAGATCCCTCCCGAGCCTCCGGCCGAACGAAGCCGTTTGCTGTTAGCCGTTAGCGCTTGCCGTCTTTGCTGACGGCCGACGGCTAACAGCCAGGAGCTTCCAGTAGACCCGGACGGACGCCCACCGTTAGCAGGGGCAGGGGTGTGATTGCGCCCCATGAGTGTCCTTCCCCGGAAGGAAAACAGGGTGGTACCGCGGGCCGCAGCGCTCGTCCCTGGTGGGATGGGCGCTTTTTGTTTGCCTCTCTCGCTGCGATCCATTGCGTTTGACGGTACGCCGGCCGGTTAGCGGCTGGTTGTACCGTGAACCCTCCGAGGCAGGTAATTAACCATGTTCAAACCGGTTGACACGCGCGTCAGCTTCCCGAAGCTCGAAGAAGAAGTGCTCGCCTTCTGGCAGCAGAACGCCATCTTCCGCCGCAGCATCGAGGAACGCCCGGAGGACAGGCTCTTCATCTTCTACGAAGGCCCCCCCACCGCGAACGCCCGCCCCGGCATCCACCACGTGCTCTCGCGCGTGTTCAAGGACCTCATCCCGCGCTACAAGACCATGCGCGGCTACCGCGTGCCCCGGAAGGGCGGCTGGGACACCCACGGCCTGCCCGTCGAGCTTGAAATCGAGAAGGAACTGGGCCTCAAGTCGAAGCCCGAGATCGAGCAGTACGGCATCGCGGCTTTCAACCAGAAGTGCAAGGAATCGGTCTCGCGCTACGTGGAAGAGTGGACCCGCCTGAGCGAGCGCATCGCCTTCTGGGCCGACTACGATGACCCGTACGTCACTTACCATAACAACTACATCGAGACCTGCTGGTGGATCTTCAAGCAGATGTGGGACCACGGGCTGGTCTACCAGGACTACCGGGTGACGCCGCACTGTCCGCGCTGCGGCACCAGCTTGAGCGACCACGAAGTGAGCCAGGGCTACCAGGACGACACCCCGGACCCGAGCGTCTTCGTGAAGTTCGCCGTCGATGGCGCCGAATTCGCGAGGTCGACCGGCACGGCGGTCCCCGGCAACCCTTCGACCGTCTGGCTTGTAGCCTGGACGACGACGCCGTGGACACTGCCGGGCAACGTGGCCCTGGCGGTGAACGAAGAGGCGGAGTACGGCATCTACCGCCACGACGCCGATTACCTCGTGCTCGCGAAAGCCCTGGCGCCGAAGGTGCTGGGCGAGACCGCGGAGGAAGTGGCCACGGTGCGCGGCCGCGGGCTCGTCGGGCTCGCGTACACGCCGCTCTATCGCCCTGAAGACCTTGGGCAAGCCATCATGCGCTTCAACGAAGATGGTCACCTTCGCCCGGTGGGCAAGGGCGAATCCACCGAAGGCGGGCGTCGCGTCATCGCGGCGGATTACGTGTCGCTCGATGACGGTTCCGGCCTTGTCCACACCGCTCCCGCCTTCGGAGCGGAGGACTTCGCCGAAGGCAAGCTCTTCGGCCTCCTCTTCGTCCAGCCCATCGACCTGCGCGGGCTGATGGCGGAAGGCCTCCCCGGCGCCGGCAAGTTCGCCAAGCAAGCGGACAAAGATGTCGAACGCGACCTGGAAGAGCGCGGGCTCATGCTCAAGAAGGGCACCATCAAGCACACCTACCCGTTCTGCTGGCGCTGCGGCACGCCGCTGCTCTACTACGCGAAGCCCAGCTGGTACATCCGCACGACGAAGCAGAAGGAGTCGCTGCTCGAGGGCAATAGCCGCATCCACTGGTACCCGGAGCACATCCAGACCGGCCGCTTCGGGAACTGGTTGGAGAACAACATCGACTGGGCGTTCAGCCGCGAGCGCTACTGGGGCACGCCGCTGCCGTTCTGGAAGTGCACGAGCTGCGAACACGTCATGTGCATGGGCTCGAAGGCGGAGATCGTCGCGCATGCCAAGGACCCGGCGAAGGCCGAAGCCATGGACGACTTCCACCGGCCCTACATCGACGAGATCGTCTTGAAGTGCGAGCAGTGCGGTGGCGACGCCCGGCGGGTGCCGGAGGTCGCGGACGCCTGGTACGACAGCGGCGCCATGCCTTACGCCCAGTGGCATTACCCGTTCGAAAACGAGGAGGCGTTCCTCAAGCACTTCCCCGCGGACTTCATCTGCGAGGCGATCGACCAGACGCGCGGCTGGTTCTACACGCTCCATGCCGAGGCGACGATGCTGAAGGCGAGCGAAGCGATCCCCGAGAGCATCAGCTTCAAGAACGTCATCTGCCTGGGCCACATCAACGATGAAAAGGGCAACAAGATGTCCAAGAGCCGCGGCAACACCGTGGACCCCTGGACCGTGCTTGACGCCCAGGGCGCCGACGCGACGCGCTGGTACATGTACACCGCCAGCCCCGCTGGCTCATCGCGGCGGTTCAGCGGAGCGCTCGTCGAAGAGGGCCTGCGCCGGTTCATGCTCACGCTCTGGAACACGTACTCGTTCTTCGTCAGCTACGCCAACATCGACGGCTGGACGCCGGGAACGGAGTTCCGGGGCCCGAGGCCCGAGATCGACCGCTGGCTGCTCAGCGAGCTGAACTCGCTGGTGGTGAGGGTCACCGAGGCGCTCGATGGCTATGACCCGACGGCCGGCGGGCGGGCGATCGAAGCCTTCGTCGACGACCTCTCAAACTGGTACGTGCGCCGCAGCCGCCGCCGTTTCTGGCGCGGCGCCACGGAAGGCGACGACGACAAGCAGAGCGCCTACGACACGCTCTACACGGCGCTTGTCACGGTGTCCAAGCTCATCGCGCCGTTCACGCCCTTCGTCGCCGAGGAGCTATACCGGAACCTCGTCGTCTCGAACGACCCTTCAGCGCCGATCAGCGTGCACCTCGCGACCTGGCCGGAAGCGGACGGCTCGCTCATCGACGAGCGCCTGAACGCCGAGACGCAACTGGTGAAGCGCGTGTGCTCGCTTGGCCGCGCCGCTCGTGCGAAGGCGCAGATCAAGGTGCGCCAGCCCGTTGCCGAAGTGCTGGTGAAGGCGCGCACGGCGGACGAAGCGGCGGCACTGCGGAAGAACGCCAACCTGGTGCTCGAAGAGCTGAACGCGAAGACGCTGACGATGCTCGAAGACGAGACAGCCGTGGTCCGCTACGACGTGAAACCGAACCTCCCGGTGCTCGGCAAGAAGTACGGCGCGGAAGTTGCGGTGATCCGCGCGGGTCTCGCGGGGCTCGTGCCCGCGGAAGTCG
The DNA here is from genome assembly GCA_046328215.1 of Dehalococcoidia bacterium. Classification (GTDB taxonomy): domain Bacteria; phylum Chloroflexota; class Dehalococcoidia; order Tepidiformales; family Tepidiformaceae; genus Amarobacter. The sequence goes on from JAXLXA010000021.1 coordinate 49,013, forward strand.
CCGAAGCGGTCCGTCGCGGGCGCACCGTTTCGGTGGCCGGGAAGGAGCTCGAAGCGGAGGACATCCTGCTCCAGGCCCAGGACACAGAAGGCTTCGCCTCCGCGCAGGAAGCGGGCTACACCGTCGCCGTGACCACCGCCATCACGCCCGAACTTGCGGACGAGGGCCTCGCCCGTGAACTGGTGCGTCGCATCCAGGACATGCGCCGGGAGGCCGGGTTCGAACTCGCGGACCGCATCACGACATGGGTCGGCGGCGATGCCGAAGTCGCGCGTGTCGTCGCGTCGCAGGGCGACTATATCCGCGGCGAAACGCTGACCACGGACCTGATCACCGCGGCGCCTCCAGCGGGTGTGCACGGCGCGGAACAGGACCTGGAGGGAACGCGCGTGACGCTGGGCGTGCGCCGGAACTGACGTCAGAGAGCCGAAATGTACGTTTCCGGGCCGTAATCCGGCAGCAGGATGAAGCGCTGGTTGCGCAGGTCCAGCTCCAGCCCGAGCGTCTCCAGCGGGATCACGCCGAGGAGGACTGCGTCCCCTCCCGGCATCTCGAGGCACTCGAACGTTGCGCTCCTGCCTTCAACCGTGAGTCGGACGTCGCCGAAGATCCGCGAGATTACGGGCCCGGTGGCCGTATCGGTCTCTACCTCGCGCACGAATCCGAGCCCCAATCGCTCGATGATCCGGGCCGGCACACACAGGATCGACGCGCCGGTATCCACCAACACGTCGCTGACAGTCACCGCGCGGATATCGTCAGCCGAAATGTCGCCGTAGCGGGCGCGCGCGAGGTCGTCGCGGTTTTCGAGCGTGATTGTCGTCCGGATTTGTCCCACGTGACGTTGCCGCCCTTCCGCACCAGGAAACACGATTCCCGTCTTCATTGTTGAAGTATATCGCTACACTGATGCCGGGAGCCGCGCCGCGGCCGTACAATTCGGATATGGCAATCCGGCAGCCGGCCGCACCACGGGCTAAACCACCGACTCGCCCGCGCTGGCAGTCGAGGTACCACGGCGTGCGCATGACACCGGAGCAGTACCTCGCCCTGCCGGAGGAGAAGCCGTACCTCGAATACGTCGACGGGGTGGTGCTGCAAAAGCCTATGCCGCAAGAAGAGCATGTCGAGCTGGTTGCCGAGCTGATTTACCAGCTCAAGATCTGGATGAAGGTTCACAAGGGACGGACCGGCCCGGAAGCCCGGGCCAAGCTCGGCAAACTGCCGAACTACCGTCTTCCGGATCTTTCGTATTGGAAGCCGGGTATCCCGCGCGGCCACCAGGCACCCCCGACGCTGGCCGTTGAAGTCCGCTCGAAGGCCCAGACGCTCGCGGAGCTGCAACGCAAGTGCGAGTTCCTGCGCGCCAGCGGCGTCGAGGCCTGCTGGCTCATCGATCCATCCACGCGCACGGCGCAGGTATTCGAAGGTCGTGCTCGTAAGGGCCGCGCGGCCGATGTCCTCCGTGCCGAGTGCCTCCCTGGCTTCGAGCTCTCGCTTGGAGACCTGTTCTCGGTGCTCGACGACTGACGCGTTGGCCTACAGCGCCATCACGTACGTGCCCGGGCCGCGGTCCGGAAGCACAATCAGCCGTTGGTTCTGAAGGTCCAACTCCAGGCCAAGCGCTTCTAGAGGCAAGACCCCAAGGAGGACCGATTCGCCGCCCGGCATTTCGAGGCACTCGAATGGCGCAGTCCGTCCTTCTACAGTGAGCGAGACGTCGCCGAAAATACGGGCGGTCGTGAAGCCCGTAGCTGTCTCGATGTCGACTTCACGGAGGAGCTTCAGGCCGAGCTGGCTGATGACGCCGGCGGGCAAGGCGAGCAACGTAGCCCCGGTATCTACCAGGACGCGTTCGAGCGTGACTCGGCGAATCTGGTCTTCGGCGATCTCTCCGTAGCGGTGTCTGCCGACATCGAACGAGTTGGCGACTTGAATTGTCGTCCGGATTTGTCCCACGTGACGTTGCCGCCCTTCCGCACCAGGAAACACGATTCCCGTCTTCATCTGTCCAGCATACCAGCGCCTACGGCCGCCAGACGCGAGACGGCTTGCCCTGCACCATTTCCTGCAACGACCAGACCTCCACGCGCCACGGCTCCAGCTTGAGTGCGCCGAAACCCGGGTCGGTCGGGCCGCCCTTCCAGAAGAGGCCGGGGTCGTAGCCGACAGGGGGCGGCGCATTCTTCACCAGGTCCCAGATGCGGTCCTTCGTCGCCTGGTCGTCGGCCCATTCGGCGCGGCATTCGGCGTAGACCTGTTCGTGGTTCTGGTCCCAGTAGCTGCAGGAGACGTACGGGTTCGCCTTGAGGTGTTTCGCCTTGAACGAATCGCGCCCGGTGGCGATCCAGCCGGTCTGGCCATCCCAGACCGGGTGGAGGATTCGGGCGCGCGGCCGGCCCTTTGCGTCGACGGTCGTGACTGTGCACCAGACCACGCGGCTGGTGATTCGATGGAAGTCGGGCGCGATTTCGTCCCAGCTGATGCTCATTGGCGAAGCTCCTTCGGCGGTGCCGCGAACTATACGTGGGCGGCCCGGCAAGTGAGCAGCGGAAAGCGGGAAGCGGCTCGCTCGGATAGCACCTCCCGCGTTCGCCCCGTACTCTTGGTGGACTCCCATACCGAACCCACGAGGCAGCTATGTCCGTCCTTTCCCGGCTCGACCCCGCCGTCGCGCAGATCATCGAGCAAGAGCGCGGCCGGCAGGTCGATTCGCTCAGATGATCGCGAGCGAGAATTATGCGTCCGCCGCGGTCCTCGAAGCGACCGGTTCGGTGTTCACGAACAAGTACGCCGAGGGTTACCCGGGCAAGCGGTATTACGCCGGCAACCAGTTCAGCGATGAGCTCGAGAATTTGGCGATCGAGCGAGCGAAGCAGCTCTTTGGCGTGGAGCACGCAAACGTGCAGCCGACGAGCGGCGCCGAGGCGAACATGGCGGTCTACCAGGCCTTCGTGAACCCCGGCGACACGATCATGGGTATGGAGCTGAGCCAGGGAGGGCACCTCACCCATGGCTCGCCCGTCAACTACAGCGGCCGCCTCTACCACTTCGTCCCCTACACGGTGGACCGCGAGAGCGAGACCATCGACATGGAGGCGGTGCGCCGCCTGGCGAACGAAGCGAAGCCGAAGATCATTGTGGCCGGGGCGACTGCCTACCCGCGTGCCATCGATTTCGCGGCCTTCGGGGAAGTCGCGCGCGAATGCGGCGCGCTGCTGATGGTGGACATGTCCCACATCGCCGGCCTGGTAGCGGGCGGCGCCCACGCTACGCCCGCCGGCCACGCCGACGTGATCACGACGACGACGCACAAGACGCTCCGGGGCCCACGCGGCGCGCTCGCGCTTTCGAAGCTGGAGCACGCCGACGCGCTTGACCGCGGCGTCTTCCCGGGAACGCAGGGCGGCCCGCACCTCCACAGCATCGCCGCCAAGGCGGTTGCCTTCGGCGAGGCGCTCAAGCCCGAGTTCAAGGTCTATGCGAAGCAGATTGTCGCGAACGCCGCCGCCCTGGCCGACGAGCTGCAGTCCGGCGGTGTCCGGCTCGTTTCCGGTGGCACCGACAACCATCTCCTGTTGATCGACTGCAACTCGGTCGACATCAGCGGGCTCAAGGCGCAGAACGCGCTCCAGGGCGCGGGCATCATCACGAACCGCAACACGATCCCCTGGGACCAGCGCTCGGCCTACATCACGAGCGGCCTGCGCATGGGTACCCCGGCGCTCACGTCACGCGGGATGAAGGAAGGCGAAATGCGCCGCGTCGGCCGGTGGATTGTCCGCGTCCTTAAGGACCCGGACGGCGACGGCGTCCGCGATGCGGTGCGCAACGAAGTGGCGGAGTTCGCGAGCGCCTACCCGGTGCCGGGGATCACCGACGCGCAGTAGTTCGCCACTGTGACGGGGAGACACTGAGGTTTTCGGCGGGTCCCGGAACCTTCGCGGGGCGGCTCAGAGCGGAAGGACGCCGCCGCGCACCGCGAGCGTGACAGCTTCCGTCCGGCTGGCCGCGCCGAGCTTGCCGAGGATGGTCCCGACGTGGAACTTCACCGTGTGCTCGCTGATTCCGAGTTCGCGGGCGATGCCCTTGTTCGGCAAACCGGAGGCGACCAGGCCGAGCACTTCAACCTCGCGGTCGCTCAGCTTCGTGCCTTCGAGGAGGAGCGGCTGTTCGTGCGGGCGGTTGGCCACCAGCGTGGCCAGCGAAGGGTCGAAGACGACGAGTCCGCGGGCGACTGCCGTGACCGCTGCCGCCAGTTCGTCGGCCGTGGCTTCCTTGAGGAGGTAGGCTCGCGGCGTGTCACCGGTGATGCGCACCTGCGCGAACTCGACCGGTGAGGCGACGAGCAGGACCGCGGGCCCGGCCGGCCACTCCTCTTCGGTCGCGCCTTCCTCGATGTCGGCGACGGTGACGTCGGCCGGCTCGTCGAGGCCGAAGGTCAGCTCCAGACCGGCTGCCGCCGCGAGCATCGCCCGCAGCCCGGCGCGCACGGAAGGATACGCGGCCTGGACGGCGACTTTGAGGAGCGGGGATTCGAGCAAGGTGGTAGTCATCGGTCTCCCGATCGTAGCGCATTGTTCGTGGGCCGTTCGCCTGCCCATTCGGCCTATAGATCGTGCCAACTCCTCATAGATCCGACCGTCAGGGAGGCGCGGCCTCTCGCGTGCGAGGGTGCATCAACTCCCGGCACGACCTTCCGCTGACAACGCCCGTGAGCGCGATGGGCGTTGCGTGTTGGCCGGGCGGCGCGCCTCCCTCACGGTCGGATCTCGGATGTTCCCGCGTGCGCGATGGGCATTGCGTGTTGGTGGGGCGGCGGGCCTCCCTTGCGGTCGGATCTCGGGTGTTCCCGCGCACGCGATGGGCATTGCGTGTCGGCCCGGCGGCGGGCCTCCCTCACGGTCGGATCTCGGATGTTCCCGATTGCGCGATGGGCTTGCGTGATGGTGGGGCGGCGGGCCTCCCTCACGGTCGGATCTCGGATAGTGCTCGCTCAGTTGCGCGCGGCGGGGGTAGCGTGGGTTCGGACCACCTTGCCCCCGCGCAAGAGGTGGAGGTCCAGCGGCTGGCCAGCCCTCATCGAGTGCAGCGCGGGTCCGAGGTGGCGAAGACCGCGGCGCTGCTCCCCAACACCAAGCACCACGTCGCCGGGGAAGAGGCCGGCTTGATCCGCCGGGCTGCCGGGCTCAACGCCGGTCAGCATGAGTGCGGCGTCATCATCGACCTGGTAGGACGCCGCGATGGCGTGAGGGATCTGCACCGGCTGGAGCGTGATGCCGAGAAACCCGGGTTTGCCGGCTGCCGCCTCCGCGACGAATTCCACAACCGTGTGCGACGGGATGGCGACGGCGACGCCACCCGCGATCATCGAGTTGATACCGACGACCTCGCCCTGGGCGTTGACCATCGGCCCGCCGGAATTCCCCGGCGCGAGGCGGAGGTCCGCGCGGATGACGTCGGGGATGCGCAGCGCGTTCTCGTCGTTCCCCGGGCCGCGAGCGAGCACGACGCCGCTGGTGAGCGTGCCGCGCTGGCCCCACGGGTTGCCGATCGCAAAGACGAGCGCCCCCGGCCTTATCGCACGTGAATCGCCGGCCACGGCGGGCGTCAGGGCCGCTTCGATGCGGAGGAGCGCGAGGTCATGCTCGGCATCCCGGGCTTCGATCTCGGCCGGGTGCTCCGAGCCGTCACAGAGCACCACGGTCGCGGATTCGCCGGGGACGACGTGGTGGTTCGTCACGATCAGCCCGTCCGCGGTCCAGGCGGTGCCGGACCCACCGCCCGCGTTGCTGCGGACCGTGACGAGGACACGGTCGAGGTAGGTGGCGAGCGCCGCCGCCTCCTCGGAGAGCGAGAGAAGAGAGGTAGACATGGGGACTCCTGCTGGTGGGGATGTCACTCCAGAAGCGCCCGCTCCACGGATAGTTGGGGCGCGGTGGCCGGCGCCTGGCAGCGGGGTGGGAGTGGCCACCCGCTTACTGCCGTGCGCGGTTCGGATTCCGCTACGCGCGCTCGCCGACGCTCACGGTGAGCGACTTGAGTTCGCCGCCGCGAAGCACCGAGGCCGGGGTGGCCACGCCGATACGCGCCGCACCGAGCTGCGACGTGGAGCGCGTCGGTGTCCGGTGTGGGCTGGCCCGCGAACTCGACGAGGATGTCGCCGATGAGCATTCCGGCGGTGTCGGCCGGGCTGCCGGGCTCGACAGAAACAACGAGCAGGCCGGTTTCGCGGCCGCCCGCGAGCGCCTGGAGCGCGCCGGGCAATTTGGCCAGTTGGCTGCTGATGCCGAGGTACGCGCGCCGAACCTTCCCGCCCTTCAGGAGGTCCCCGGCGATGCGTTCAAGCGCCGTAATTGGGAGGGTGAGGCCGGAGCCGCGCCCGAGGCGGGAGCTGTTCATGCCCACCACGCGTCCTTCGGCGTCGACCAGTGGGCCGCCGGAGAAACCGGGATAGAAGGTGGTGTCGGAGCGCAGGTAGCCTTCGACTTCGGTGCCGCGGAAGGTGCGCCACGGTCCGCCGATGCCGCCAACGACGCCGAGCGAAGCCATCGGGCCTTCGTTGGAGGGACGGCCAACCGCAAGGACGAGGCTGCCGACTTTCGCGGAACCCTGGGGCGCGCGGACCGCCGGCGTCAGGCCGCTTGCCGCGATTCTGAGGACCGCGACATCCGAGCCCGGGTCACGGCCGGCAATCGTGGCACTGTGCTTCGAACCGTCGGGCAGATAGACCTCAACCTCGTCGCGTTCGATGGCGTGGTCGGAGGTGATGATGACGCCGTCAGCGCTCCAGACGATCCCGCTGGCCGGGAAGCGCCGCCGCGCGTTCACCACGACGGTGGAGCGGGACGCGATTTCGACAGCGGCGGCGAGGCCGTCAGAGACCTGGGCGAGCACGCTTGTTTCGTTGGACATGGATGAGACCTCTTCGAACCGTTTGAACGGTTGATGCAACGAGGTTCGCACTGTCCGCGCGGCGCGTGACCGCCCGGGCGGCGGGGAGACCGGCTAGCCGAACGGGGAGGCGGATGCTGAGCGTGCGATCGGTACTCCGAGCGTCGGCGAGGTTAGAAGTCGAAGATCTCGCGGACGGGCATCGAGAATCCGGGGATGACGTCTTCGCCAGACAGGTCGTCGGCCTCGGTCAATTGCGTGTTCCTGGCGCTCGGGCGGTAGATGTCGATCGAGCGTGACTCGGGATAGACAACCCAGACGAGGAGGACGCCCGCCGCGAGGTATTCGCGGACCTTCTCGTTCACGTCGGCCGCTTCGTCGTTGGGAGAAACGACCTCGATCACCAGTTCCGGAGCGACTTGGAGGTGGCCATGACCCGGGCGGTTTGGCAACCGTCTTCGCGACACGTATGCGCCGTCGCCGAAACGAACTTTGTTTGGGCTGTCGCTGAAGATTTGCAGTCCCCCGTCTGACTGGAAGAGCCACCCGAGCTTGTTCGCGAGGACGTGGGCGACGAGCCGGCCGTTGATGATGGCGGCGATCATGCTGGATTCGATGCTCATATTCCGCTCCACGAGCTGGCCGTCGATCAAGTCGTAACGCCCCCGGTCGGGCATCGAGAGCAAGTCTTCCGGCGTGTAGTTCAGTTTCGTCGCGAGGGACATATGGCGAGTATACCATCCGCGCACACCGCGCCGGCCGACCCCTCAGCCGTCGATAGCCCGGCACTCCGCATCGAGCCTGGCCCAGGCGGCTTCGTCCAGCAGTTCCAGCGCCGGCACGAAGAGGTCGTCTTCTTCGTCGCCGAAGTGGCCCTGGAGTATCCAGTCCAGCCGCTTCACGCCATCCCAGAGCGCGTCGAGCAACTCAGGCGATGGCGTTTCGCCGGCTGCTTCGAGGCGCGAGGCGAGGGCCGCGCGTTCCGCGTTCACGTCGTCGTGGCTGTGATTCAGCGCCGCCAGGGTCATTTCGATGAACGCCCGCCGGGCGCGCACTTCGTCGTGTTGTTCCACCATCTCGTCGACCACCTGGTCGAGTTCGGCCGCGAACCCGCGGAGCGCGGGGAAGAGCACGTCCTCCTCCTTCGCGATATGGAGGACGAGGTTTTCGGCCATGAAGGCGTCGAGCTCGCGGAAGAGCGCGAGCGAACGGCGCCCCAGCGGTTCGTCAGAGGGGTCTTCGCGAAGCCGCCCGGCGCGCCTCAGACGCGTTGGGGACCGGGCATTTCGCTCCGGCGGGAGGCGACCGGGCTACCGATTCACGATTTACGATTCATGATTTCAGGCACGCCGGGATTCGAGATGGGATTCATCGGCAATCGCCAATCGCCAATCGTCAATCGACAATCCTGTCCGCTATCCCGGCAGGCAGGCCGCCGGTACGCTTGAACACGCATGGCAATGTTGCAGGAACGGGCCGAGCGCCAGCGCCGGATGCAGGCGCGGCCTCAGCGCCCCGCCTGGCCCACGTTGAAGCGCGCGATAGCGCTGCACCGCCCGCACAGGGCGATGGTCTTCGGCCTGATTGCGGTCATCGTCTTCGCCTCGGTGGTTGGGCTCGGTCCGGCCTACATCACGCAGCGCATCATCGACCAGGCGATCCTCAAGGACGGCGGCAGCGGCACGGAGCTGAACGTCCTCATCGTCATCATGCTCGCGCTCATTGGCATGAACTCGGTGGCCGGGGTGGCGCAGGCCTACCTGAGCCAGAGCGTCGGCCAGAGCGTGATGTTCGACCTGCGCCGGACGCTCTACCGCCATCTGACGGGCATGTCGCTCCGCTGGTTCACCTCCATGCGCACGGGCGAAGTGCTCTCGCGCGTGAACAACGATGTCGGCGCGGTGCAGAGCGTGGTCAGCGACACGCTCGGCGGGGTCGTGGGCAACCTCATCACGTGCGCTACCACGCTCACGCTCATGCTCTACCTGGACTGGAAGCTCTCGCTCTTCTGCCTCGCCTTCCTGCCGATCTTCATCATCCCCGCCCGGCGCGTAGGCAACATGCAGCGCGACCTGGTCAGCGAATCGCAGGAAGAGCTCGCCTCGCTTACCGCGCAGATGCAAGAGACGCTCTCGGTGAGCGGCGCTCTGCTGGTGAAGACGTTCGGCCGCCAGGAAGCGGAAATCGACCGCTTCGAAGAGAGCGCCAGGAAGATCCGCAGCCTGAACGTCCGCCGGGCGATGGTTGGGCGCGGCTTCATGATGGCGATGGGCATGTTCAGCACGCTCGCGCCCGCCATCGTCTACTGGTACGGCGGCCACCGGGTGATCGGCGGCGAGTCTTCGCTGGGCACGGTTGTCGCCTTCGGGGCGCTGCTTACGCGGCTGTTCGGGCCGTTCAGCCAGTTGCTGAACGTGCAGGTAACGGTCCTCAGCTCACTCGCTCTCTTCGAGCGCATCTTCGATTACCTGGACATGGAACAGGAGATCGTCGACAAGCCCGGCGCGCGCCGCCTGGAGCACCCCCGCGGCGACCTCAAGTTCAACGACGTGGGCTTCAGCTACCTGAAAGAGAAGCAGACGCTGGAGCACATCACGTTCGAGGTGCCGGCCGGGCAGTTCGCGGCGCTCGTCGGCCATTCCGGCGCGGGGAAAACCACGGTCGCTTATCTCGTGCCGCGGCTGTACGACGTCAGGAGCGGGAGCATCACTATCGATGGCCACGACATCCGAGACGTGACGATAGAGTCCCTGGGAGCCGCGATTGGCATGGTGAACCAGGAGCCGTTCCTCTTCCACGCGTCCATCCGTGAGAACCTGCGTTACGGCACCCCCCAGGCGACCGACCAGCAGATTGAAGACGCGGCCCGCGCGGCGAACATCCACGACTTCATCGCGAAGCTGCCGTTCGGCTATGACACCGTTGTCGGCGAGCGCGGCTACCGCCTTTCCGGCGGCGAAAAGCAGCGGGTAGCAATCGCCCGGGCGCTGCTCAAGGACCCGGCGATCCTGATCCTGGACGAAGCGACCTCGAGCGTGGACAGCGAGACGGAGCGGGCCATCCAGGGGGCGCTGGAGCACCTCACGAAGGGGCGCACCGTCCTCGCGATCGCGCACCGGCTTTCGACGATCGTCGCGGCCGACGTGATCATCGTCCTCGAAGAAGGCCGCATCGTTGAGCAGGGCCGCCACGCGGACCTCCTCGCCCGCGATGGCGTCTACGCGCGGCTCTACCGCCAGCAGTTCCGCGAGGAATGGAACGAAGGGCTGGAGGGCCTGGAGATGGCCCGCGTGGGCGACGGCGGCAAGTAGAGCGGCCCTTATGTCTCCCATGGGTTAGGGACGAATCGTCCGGTGCGGTGCATCATCTCGCCATGGACCGGACACAGCATGCCGTTCAACTCACGCCCCGCCAGCGCGAAGTGCTGCGCCTGATCGAGCGTGGGCACACCAACGGCGAGATCGCTGAGCGGCTTGGCATAAGCCTTCAGGGTGCGAAGTGGCATGTCAGAGAGCTGTTAGGGAAGCTGGGTGCCGAGTCGCGCGAGGAGTTGATCGAGCGGCGTCATGCCGGCGATGGCCGGCCGAGCCCTGGGCGGTGGCTCCGTGGCATCGCGACGATGGGCACGCTGAAGGTGGCTGGCGTTGCGGCGAGCCTCGCTGTTGCCGGCGCCGGCATCGCCGCGATCGCCGCGGTAACGAACGACGGCGCTCCCCCACCGGCTGAGGGCAGCCTCCAACCAGCGATTGCGGTGTTGACCGCGGCCCCGCTGCCGTCCGTCGCGGGCTCCATCTGGACGCCGGAGGAAGCGCTGCGGCACGCCCGGCAGGAGGTGGGCGCGGACATTGGCATCGGCTCGTACGACGCCGAGTTCGCGCAGCCGATCGACCTTGACTCCTACGTGGTCACGCAATTCGAGTGGCTGCCGGATATCGCGCGCTACGACTTTCCGGACGGCGACCGCTACTGGGCCCCCGAAGACGGAAGACCGCGCAACCTCTGGCTGCTGCGCTACCAGGGCAGTGCCTACGACGAGAACCCGCATAGCAATCAGCCCGTGAACGTCTCCGTCCTCGCGCTTGTGGAAGATGGAGCGGCGACGAAAGTGGTGAAGGCGCTTTCGATTGACGTCACCGATGCGTTGGGCAGGCCGGCCGGCGGCGGAGGCGGCAGCTTCCGGATGAGGTCGATGGACGCCCGGATGGCTGCCATGAGCGAGCCGAAAGGACCGCAATACACCGTCGCCCGGCAGAACGGCCGTCCGGATGGGCCCGCGCTGATCGCGTTTGAGGCCCAGGCTGGAACCTGGTGCCTGCTCGCGCGAAACCTGGAGTGCGGCTTCGACCCGGCGCACCCGTCGTATCCGCTGGTCTTCGGCGTCTCCTCCGGTTACAGCGCGTCGATCGACCAGCTGACAACCGAAGTCGTCGTCGAGGCTGATGCGCAGGTGGCGCGAATCGAGGTCTTGCCGGGCGACGGCCGCGACCTGACGTTCGAACTCACGGACCCGCCTGAGGGTATGCCGCAGCAGACACGGTACGCCTTCCTCGAGCTCGGGCCGTCGCTTCCGGCCGACCGGATCGTCATCGTTGCGTTCGACGCCGAGGGCAAGGAGCTGGGCCGGCGGACGCGTCCTGGTCTCGGGAATCCGTGAACCTGATGACACCCCGCGTTCCTTCGGCGTAGAGTCGCGCGCGAACGAGCATATCTGGAGGGATTGCATTGGTTCCGAGGTCTCTTCGCCGTTGGGCTGCCGTCGCGGGTGTCGCCGGCGCCCTGGTTGCGGTGCCGCTGTTCGCCACAGCAGCGCTCGCAGCTGACCCCACCTATGACGGCACTGCCGTCAAGACCATCACCGCCGACCTGAAAGACGGCAACGGCGCCATCATCGGCGCGGTCCAGATGTCGCAGGACGCGAAGGGCGTCATCCAGCTGACGGTCTCGGGCAACGGCCTGGCCGCCGGCGACCACGGCATCCACATCCACGCGACAGGGAAGTGCGAAGGGCCCGCGTTCACCTCGGCCAACGCCCATATCAACCTGACCAACCACCAGCACGGCCTGGACAACCCGGCCGGCCCGCACGAAGGCGACCTGCCCGGCCTGACCGCCGCCGCCAACGGCACCTACACGTACACTGCCACGACGAACCGCGTCTCGATCACCGGTGGAGCGACCAACATCTTCGACGCCGACGGCAGCGCCCTGGTGGTGCACGCCACGAAAGACGACCAGGTCACCGACCCGACCGGGAACAGCGGCGGCCGCGTGGCCTGCGCGGTGATCGCCCCAGGTGCAGCCCCGTTGCCGCCGGGCACCGGCACCGGCCCAGCCGACGGTGGCTCGCCGCTGGTCCTCTTCGCCGCGTTCGCCGTCATCACCGGGGCCCTCGCCATGGGCGGCTACCGCGTGGCGAGCAGCCGCAAGCAAGCCTGACCGGCGCCCACGGCGCGAACGAAATCGACGGCCCCGGCATTTCCGGGGCCGTTTCGCTTGACGGGCGTTGTACCGTCGTGGCGCGCAGCGACGATAGATTGGCAGCGCACATCCCCGGGGGACGAGGAACCAACCAATGATCACGGAACGACTCACATTCAGGGCCAAGTACGGGCAGGGCGACGCGCTCGCTACGCTCATGCGCCAAAACGTCGAACAGATGCCGATGCCATCCGGCGTCGTCGGCGCGCGGCTGTACACCGATTTCACCGGGCCGATGTTCCAGGTCGTCTTCGAAATCGACCACGCCGACCTGAACGCGTTCGCCGCGGACAGCCAGGAGCAAATGGGCCAGTACGCGGATGCGCGGTTCCAGGAGTGGTTCGGCAAGATGATCGCCTGCACGGAACTGGGCGAACGGCAGATTCTCAACTCGGAGAAGCTGATCTAAGCGGCGCACCACATGGAACCGCGAGCGGCAGCGAGCGGATCGCCGCAAAGCGATCCAGCCAACCGCACGCCGAAAGCGCCACCGGCCCGCCCGGAAAAATAGCCCCGACCGTAAGGGAGGCAGAGTGCCCCTCCGCCTCTCATGCGGTGGAGGTCGTCGCGGTGCGGCCTTCCTGACGGTCGGGGCTATGTGTGCCCGCCACGAGCCGCGACTGGCAAAGAAGGGCAGTTGGCAAGCACACCACGCCGAACGCCCCGAGGAGCCGTGCGGCTCCTGACGGTCGGGACTACGTGTGTTTTCTCGACAGGCTGCGACTGACACGGAGCACGACCGTTCGCCGCTCTCCGGGCCGAGCGCGGTCGCCGCCAGCGCCTCTGATCGTGGCGCCACCGACCGGCCACCGGTCGCCCCGACCGTCAGGAAGTCGAAGTGCGCTTCCGCCTCTCATGCAGTGAGGATTGCAGTGCGACCTCACGACGGTCAGATTACTTTGTGTACTTGGTAGCGCTCACTTATGTCTTGACGCTCGGCTAGGGACAAACCGGCGGGTGGGCGAACATCGGGCCATAGGACGCAGACGTAAAACCACCGCACAGGCTAACGCCACGCCAGCGCGAGGTATTCGCCTCGTCGCGCGCGAGCTGCCCGACAGGCGAGAATCAGCAGGATCTAAATCGCCAGCATCAAAGGCAAGGACGAGATGAGCTGATCCTTGGCGAGCTCATGGACCAGCTCAACGTCAATTCCGGAGGAGCGCGGCCGAAAGCTACCTGGAAGAACAACGCGCGGGGGCACGGCCAGGCGCGCTGGTGGAGCAGGGCGTTGGGCGTGGTGTCGGCTCAAGCCGTGGGTGACGGCAACGGCCGCCGTGCTGGCGGTTGCAGCGGCCGGCGTGGGGACGACCTTTGGACTCGCGCTGATGAACAGCGCGGCTGAGCCCTCCCAGACTGAGAGCGAGCAAGCCGCCACAGCAGCAACGCCGTCCCCAACGCCTACGCCGGTGCCGACTCCCCTCGGCACACGGGCGCTATCTGGACCTGGACGAAGGCGCGCTGCGAAGGCTGAGGCCCTCGCTTCCGAGGTGAGCAGCTGGAGTTCGATTGATCGCTGCAGGTGCCGGACATCGCTCGGCCCGCTCGGCGCCACGTCGACGACGGGCAAGGCGTCGACCACTACGACTCGCCAGACGGTGATCACTTCTGGGAACGGACTGATGGTGCCGAAACGCCTGGGGTTTCGTAGATGGGGAAACCCGGCTGGCAGGTCAAGCAGGCGGAATCCCCGCGCGAGGTGTAGTTACGGCGAGATCTGATCGAGGACAGGAAGGATGCTCTCGCCTTGCGGCTGAACACCGTCGAAGTTGCTACCGGGTATTCGCCACGTTGGGGCGGCGACGGCTTTTTCTCGCGAGCGAACTCGCCGAGCTTAGGGCTCGTTTGCCCGCAGAACCGCGGTAACTGTTCAGGTGGTACAACGACTTCGTGGACAGCGGCGCACCGGATCGAAGCCTACCCGGCGGGCGGCGGGTACTGGTGCGTCTGGGGCCGTGACTCCGTGAGCGGAGGGAACGGCCGATGGTGCCAGCCAGATACGACTCCGCGACGCTGCCCTCAAAGCGAGCCTCTCTGCAGCCACAGTGAGTGGCGAGATGGGCGAAACAACTGTTCGTCGATGCCGTGCCGAGCATCACGAGCCTGAAAGCGCTGCCCGGCGACGGCCGCGAGCTGACGTTCACAACCTATGCGCCGCCCACCCAGTCCGGCATCACCCGGCGGTTCGCATGGATCACGATCGGCAAGATCGGCAGCAGTTTTACGCTCATCGGGTACGACGTGGCCGAGAACGTCTCGCGCGGTTTGGGAACGGCTTACCCGGCCCGCCGCCACCGCCCCCGCCGAAGCCTACGCCACTTCGCCGTAACACGCGGAGTCCCGGCATAGGGAACCGCGAGCGAGCATGAGCGGACGGCGCACCACATGGAACCGCGAGCGGAAGCGAGCCGTCGCGGGCATAGCGATCCAGCCAATCGCACGCCGAACGCCCCGCCAACCAGTCAAATAGCCCCGACCGTAAGGGAGGAAGAGTGCCGCTCGGCCTCTCATGCGGTGGAGGGGAGTACCGGTGCGGCCTCCCTGACGGTCGGGGCTATGTGTTCTCGACGAGCCGCGACTGGCAAGGAGCGGTTGGCCAACCCCCCGCTGAAGGGTCCCGCCTGCCAGCTCCAAATAGCCCCGACCGTAAGGGAGGCAGAGTGCGCCTCCGCCTCTCGTGCTGTGCAGGGAGTACCGGTGCGGCCCCCTGACGGTCGGTGCTAGTTGTAGTGGCCATCGGATGCCAACGAAAACGGGGTGGCCATTCGGCCACCCCGTTCTGTGTTGCGTTTCGCCGCGCTTTAGGCGTCGAAGTAGAGGTGGAATTCGTACGGGTGCGGGCGCATCCGGACCGGGTCCACGTCGTTCTCGTACTTGGAGGCGATCCACGTCTCGATCAGGTCCGGCGTGAACACGCCGCCCTTCAGCAAGAAGTCGTGGTCGTCTTCCAGCGCCTTCAGCGAGCCATCGAGCGACTGGGCGACCGTTGGGATGTTCGCCAGGTCCTCCGGGCTCAGGTCGAAGAGATTGGTCTTGTCGAGCGGCGCGCCCGGGTCCCAGCCGTTGACGATCCCGTCCATGCCAGCCATGAAGATGGCAGCGAAGGTGAGGTACGGGTTGCCGGCCGGATCCGGGGGACGGAATTCCACGCGCTTCTGGCGCGGGTCCGGGCTCACCAGCGGGATGCGGCAGGCCGCCGAGCGGTTGCGGGCCGAGTACACCAGGTTCACCGGCGCTTCGTAACCGGGCACCAGGCGCTTGTAGCTGTTGGTGGTCGGCGCGCAGATGGCCATGAGGGCCTTGCCGTGCTTGATGATCCCTGCGATGTACGCGAGGCACATCTTCGAGATGCCCGCGTACTCATCGCCCGCGAACAGGTTGCTCCCGTTCTGCCAGATCGAAAGGTGAGTGTGCATGCCCGAACCGTTGTCCTGGAACAGCGGCTTCGGCATGAACGTCGCCACCTTGCCGTGGCGCTTCGCCACGTTCTTCACGATGTACTTGTAGAGCAGCGACTTGTCGCCCATTTTCGTGAGCGTATCGAAGCGCATGTCGATTTCGCCCTGGCCGGCGGTCGCAACTTCGTGGTGATGGAGTTCGATCTGGATGCCGCAGGCCTCCATGATCTCCACCATCTCGTTGCGGATGTCGGTCTGCGTGTCGTGCGGGCTGACCGGGAAGTAGCCTTCCTTGTAGCGCGGGCGGTAGCCCTGGTTCAGGTCGCCGCGGAGCGTGCTTTCGGCGCCGCTGTTCCAGATACCTTCGTCCGAATCAACCGAGTAAAACGAGGAGTGCTGGTCCGTGGCGAAGCGCACCTCGTCGAAGATGAAGAACTCGAGCTCGGGGCCGATGTAGACCGTGTCGCCGATGCCCGCGTCCTTCACGTACTTCTCGGCCTTCTGGGCCACGAAGCGGGCGTCGCGGGTGTAGCGCTCGCGCGTCACCGGGTCTTCGACGTTCGCGATGACCGAAAGCGTTGGGGACTGGATGAACGGGTCGATGAGCGCCGTTTCCGGGTCCGGGATGAGGAGCATGTCCGACTCCTCGATCTTCTGGAAGCCCCGGATGGAGGAGCCGTCGAACCCGTACCCGGCAGTCCACGGGGAGCGTTCGTAGGTGGACCAGTCGTTCAGTTCGTGGATTGGCCGGGTGATGTGCTGCCACTGGCCGAACAGGTCGACGAATTTGACGTCGACGAAGCGAATGGCATTCGATTCGCAGAATGCCTTGATCTCCTCGGGTGTCATGCAAGCTCCTCAGATGGGTTCGCGGCGGGTACCCAGATTGTGACGCTTTTCACGGTGAAGGCCAGCCACGCCGCGGTGGCCGTCATGAAGATCATGTTTCGTGGAAAACGCGGGCCGGGCCGCTTCGTACGAGCCAAAGGGTAGGCAGGGCCGATTTCGACGGGATTGCGCCGGTGTTACGAACAGGTTTCCTGGGCGGAGGCGAAAGGCGAGAAATGGAACCGCGCACGGCAGTAAGCGGATCGTGGAGCCAGCGAGACAGCTACGCGCGAGCGTCGTCGAGCGTGCGCGACCGGGAATCGGATTGCGGGCGGAG
>JAXLXA010000022.1:0-63548 GCA_046328215.1 Dehalococcoidia bacterium
GCTCTTCCGTCGGGGCGGCGAGCTCATCCTCGGCGTGCGATTCGAAGTCGGTGAACTTCTCGGCGAGGAACACAATGTAGCGGTCCGTCGCGACGGCGGCGGTGTCGCCGGCCTGGATTTCGAACTCGGTGGCCTTCGCTCGCGGCTTCGCGATGGTCATGCCGCTGGAGTTCTCCATGAACCAGGCGCCGAACTTGTCGCGCTTCTCGAACGGCTGGCCGTCCTTCTCCTGGTCGGCAATGGTCTCGAAGATGTGGTGGTTGACGTCCTCGGTCTTGCCGACCGCGTTGAAGAACGGCAGGAGGCCGAACCAGTTGTTCATGATGACCCACAGGAAGATGGTCGCGATCACCATGAAGAACTTGCGGCCGTTCTTCTCGCCGGCGATCTCTTCGATCTGGCCGACGAGGAACGAGATAACGGCTTCGAGGAAGTTCTGGCCGCCGCTCGGGATGAGCTTCATCGAGCGGGTGCAGAGCCAGGCGATGATGATGATGACCGCCATCACCACCCATGAGGTCAGGAGCGTGTTCGTGATATTGAGCGGCCCAATTGCCGTGAGCTTTTCAGCGGGGACGATAATCTCGGGCTGGGGGCCCTGGGCGATGAAAAGGCCCACCGCCAGGAATGCGAGCACTCCGACGACTGCACCGGCGATGGTTAAAGCTTTCACTCAGCCCTGTCCTGGGTCCGTGTAGCTGATTTTGCGGATGAACGGCAGCAGCATTCGATAACCGCCGACGGCCGCGACAGCCAGCCCCACGAGGATCCCTATCAAAGTGAATGTGGGCTCAAGACCGGTTTTTCCATCGGCCCACTGGCCAATGACCACTCCGAGGATGAGCGCGGTGGCGAAGAACCACCCTGCGCCGAGCAGCGAGGCAGACGGGACTATCCAACTGCTCACGCACGCCTCCCCGGGCGCCCGGACTCCAGACCCTGCGCATCATATGTGGATTGTGATGGAATGCGCAAGCGGAATTCAGGCCACTTTCTGCCCGGTTCGTGAATCCTCTTCAGGCGCTGAAGTTAGCCCTTCCGCGTATCGAAGTCGTCGAGATCGAGGCCTTCTATGAAGTCCTTGAAGGCGCCCAGCCGCTCGAGTTCGGCGGGGTCCACCGGTTTCGCCCGCTCAGACCCGCCGCCGCCCACTTCCGCGTGTTCCACTTCCTCTTCCAGCACCACGCCCGCCCGGTCCAGGACGGAGTCTTCGACGTAGATCGGGGCCTCCGTCCGCACGGCCAGCGCAATCGCATCGGAAGGCCGCGAATCGATCTCCATGGTCGAACCGTTCACGTCCAGGACAATCCGCGCATAGAACGTGTCGTTCGAAAGGTCGTTCACCACGATGTAGGCGACGCGGCCGCCCAGTTCCTCGATGAGGTTGCGAAGCAGGTCATGCGTCAGCGGCCGTGCGACGGAAACGTCCTGGAGGCGGACCGCGATCGCGTCGGCTTCAGCCGGCCCAATCCAGATCGGCAGATAGCGGTCGCTGTCCTTCTCGCGAAGGATCACGACGCGCTGGTAGTTCATCAGGCTGAGCCGGATGCTCTCGATGCTCAGCTCTTTCACAACCCGGCCTCCCTGGGACGCGTGGCCCCACGAAACCGATGATAGGTTCGGCCTGATCGGGCAGTCAATGAAGGGATCACCCCACGTAGCCACGGGCGGAAAGCCCGCTTTCGCGCGGCTGGCGGAGGTTCGCCAGCGAGACCAGGCCAATTGCGATAGCAACCACGGCGATCACCGGCGGGACACCGACCACGTCGCCCAACGCCCCGGCCGCCAACACCGGCAACGAAGACGCCAGCGCCGCCATCGCTGCCTGGGTGGCTCCCACCCGTCCACGAAGGTGTAGCGGCACGCGGTCGTCGATCACCGTCTGCGCCGCGACGTTCACCAGCGCGTACGAAAACCCGAGCGGCGCGACGATCAGCATCGCCATTACGCCCCCGCCGTCGAACTTCCCGATGCTGACCTCATTGATCCAGCTGAAGAACCCGTAGCCGCCGAGAAAGTCCGCTTCCTTGTTTACGAACGCCAGCAGCGCCAGCAGCACCGTGAAGCTCATGAACCCCACCGTGCTCAACACCGCGTGAGGCACCCGGTGGGAAAGGAAGCTGGCGATGCGCAGCCCCAGCACAACCCCCAGCGCCGCCGGCGTCAGGATCACCGCCCCCACATCCACCGGAAGGTCAAGCACATCTTCGATGTACTTCGGGATAAGGCCGCTGATGATGATCAGCGCGGTCGAAATGAGCGTCAGTTCGAGCGCTGCGCGCATCACCAGCCGGTCGGCCTGCATCGCGCGCCACCCGGCCAGCCACCATCGCCCTGACGGTTCGCTGCCACCGATTTCCAGGCGCTTGAGCGACGTCGTCCGCCCGATGAACACCGCCTGCACGGCCGCCACCGCGAACAGCGCAGCGCAGATCCCGAACAGCGTCCGCGGACTATCGACGACGCGCAGCACCACCGGGGCGAGCAGTCCAAGCCCCACCAGTTGCGCGGCGCCGCCGACCGCGTGACTGATGGCGTTCGCACGCACGTACGCGCTGCGTTCGACGATCGCGGGCAGGATGGCGCCCTCCGCGCTCGAAGCGAACTGCGTGGCCGTCGCCAGCAGGATGGCCAGCGCGTAGTACGAACCGACGCCTCCGTGGTTGCGAAGGAAGTAGAGGCAAACCGCAGCCCGTAACAGGTCTCCGAAAAACACCAGCAACCGCTTGGGGAGCACGTCGGCGGCGGTGCCCGCGACGATCCCGGCGACAGTCGACGGTACAACGAGCGCGAGCACCAGCAGAGAGCTGAGGAATGCCTTACCCGTCTCCTCGTTGATCAGCAGGACCAGGCCAAAGTTGATTGCGTTCTGGGCCACACGTGAGAAAAACCGCGTGTAGCTCAGCATCCGGAACGGACGCTGTGGGAGCAGCGGCAAGTCGTGGAGCGCGGGCCTAGCCGTCACGCGAGATGCGCGCCTTCATCCGGGAGTCGAACTTCCGCCGCTCCAGCTGCACGCGCCGGCCGCAGGTCGTGCACTCGATGCCCACATCCGCGCCGGTGCGCAGAACCTTCCACTCCCAACCTCCACAGGGGTGCTGTCGCCGCATACGGTACACCTCCCCTTCGGAGATTTCGGGTGGGTTCACGCCGGCAGCGCCGCCGCCGCGCGCAGTTCGTCGCGCAGTTGGCGCGCCGCGTTGGCCGCGGCCTCGGCGAAGTCCGCGCCCTCCGAGGCGTACATGATCGAGCGGCTGGCGTTCACCACCATCTTGCCGTGCTGATAGCCCGCGCTCTTCACCACGTCGTCCGGCAGGCCGCCCTGTGTGCCAACGCCGGGCACGAGCAGCGGCGTGCCGGGGACCAGCGCCCGGACATCACGCAGTTCGGCCGGCGCGGTGGCGCCGACGACCAGCCCCACGTTCGGCCCCCAGATGGTCGCGGTGAGGGCCACGTGCTGGTAGAGCATGCGCCCGTTCTCAAGCCGCTGCTCCTGGAACTCGCGGGAGCCGGGGTTCGACGTCCGGCAGAGGACGAACACCGCGTTGTCCGGGTAGGCGAGGAACGGCGCGACCGCGTCGCTTCCCTGGTAGCCGTTCACGGTTACCGCGCCGAACTTCCACTGCTCAAACATCGCCCGCGCGTAGGCCTCGGCCGTGTTGCCCATGTCCCCGCGCTTCACATCACCGATGACCGGTATGCCCTCCGGGATGGCGGCGAGCGTTTCTTCGAGCGCCTTGAGGCCGGGGATCCCGTGCTGCTCGTAGAACGCGATGTTCGGCTTGAAGCAGGCGGCGTACGGCGCGGTCGCGGCGATGATCGCCCTGTTGAGCGCCGCCACACGGTCAACAGGCGTCTTCTTGTAGTCAGGGTCGAGCCCGACGCAAACCAGTGAGTCCACCTCGCGGCTGCGAGCCTCCAGCCGGGCGAAAAAGGTCATGCCACTGCCTCCTTTGCTGATGCTTCAAAACCGAGGCGCGCCATGGCCTCGCGGAACGCTTCCCGGTCTCCGCTGACCACCAGGTCGAGCGCACCGGGCGCTGCTGGATCCGCCCGGAGGGCGGCTTCGTCCAGCACCTGGACGGCCCGGCGCGCGACGGCCTCGGAGGTATCGACAATGGTGAGCCGAGGGAACTCGGCGCGAATGTCCCCCGCGAGGAAGTGGTAGTGCGTGCAACCGAGCACGACGGTGTCGGCCCCCGCTGCTACCTCCGCCCGGAGGGCCTCGCGCACCGCCGAGCGAGCTTCCGGCGTGCCGGGCTTCCCGCCTTCGACCAGCTCGGCCAGGCCAATGCCGGGGACCGCGCTAATCCTCGTCCCCCGCGCGAACTCTTCCACCACACGCCCGTACAGTTCGCCGTCGAGCGTCCCTTCCGTCGCCAGGATGACCACGCGGCCCGATTGCGAGCGCAGCGCGGCCGGCTTCACCCCGGGCACCATCCCGACGAACGGCACCGGAAACGCCTCCCGGAGGTCCGCGATGGCCGCCGCTGAAGCGGTGTTGCAGGCAACGACAATCAGCTTGACGCCGCTTTCGAGCAGGCGGTGAGTGATGGCGAAGGAACGCTTGCGGACTTCGGGCGCCGGGCGCGGCCCGTAGGGGAACCATGCGGTGTCGGCGAAGTAGATGACGCGCTCGT
This sequence comes from Dehalococcoidia bacterium, assembly GCA_046328215.1. Classification (GTDB taxonomy): domain Bacteria; phylum Chloroflexota; class Dehalococcoidia; order Tepidiformales; family Tepidiformaceae; genus Amarobacter. The sequence continues at coordinate 4,641 of JAXLXA010000022.1, forward strand.
TGGGGGCGAGCTCCCGGAATGCCTTGAGGACACTCAGCCCGCCCACGCCTGAGTCGAACATCCCCACGGGGCGGTTGTCCATCAGTCTCCACCTTAGCACGGGGAGTGCGCGAAACGCCCGCCCCCGGGATGCTTCTCGCGCATGCTCGAACGTCTGGACATCGCGATGACTCCTGCGGAGGCACTCCTCCTGGCGCCGGCCGATTGCTACCTGGTCATCGACGCTCTCCGCGCGACGACCACCATCGCGACCCTCTTCGCGCGGGGCCTGTCACGGCTCACCGCCGTCTCAAGCCTTGATGCCGGGCGTACGTTGCGCCGTCCAGGGGTGGTGCTCTTCGGCGAACAAGGGGGGCTGCGGCCCGAAGGCTTCGACTATGGCAACTCACCGGTCGAGGCAGCTGCGCTCGACCTCGAAGGCCGCGAGGCGGTGCTCGTCACCTCGAATGGCACCGTGGCGCTCTGCGCCGTGGCTTCGCGCGGAGTCACTGTCACCGCGTCGCTTGCAAACCTGTCCGCGGCGTCGGCCTTCGCCGCCGGGCATTCGTCGGTCGTCATCGTTTGCGCCGGAAATGCGGGCGCCAGCCGCTTCTCGCTGGAGGATTTCGCGACCGCCGCCGCGGTGCGCAGTCGTTGAACCGCGTGGCGCCCATGCAGTCCTCGGCGACGACGCCGTCGCTCGGGATGCAGATCGCGCAACCAGCTCGTCTGCTCGCGGTGTCCACCACGCCCACATCCTGCGCGGGCTCGGGCTGGAAGCCGACATCGAATTCGCGATGCGCGCCGACTCATCACCCGTCGCACCCGTCGTCACGTCTTTCGGCGAAGGCTGGGTCGTCCTGGAAGACCGAAACCCCTCGAAATAACGCGCGGATCGGAACAGAGCTGCGTCCGGAAGGACGCCGCGCCGGCGAGGGAGCCGCGGGTGTGGGCTACCGCTCCCATCGCCGGCGCAGTTCGCCCAGGGTGCGTGCGTCCGGCTCGCGTCCGGCGTAGCGGGCGGCTTCGAATGCTCGCGTTATGTCATCAGTCACCGGGTCGGCGAACGTGTCCTGCAGTACCGGCGCGAACTCCCGCGCAGTCGAGCCGCTTTCCCGGGCATGGCCGCGAGACTCCGCTTTCGCCAGCACCTCGAGGTAGAGCCGGGTCGTCTCCGTGGTCGCCTCTCCGGCGGCACGAGTTTGGGGCCGCCTGAAGAGCGAACGGAACATCGAACCCAGGTCGCTGCGCAGGTCGCCAATTGCCGAGACTTCACGGCCCTCGTCCTCACGCTGACGCTGCCGCCGCCGCATCCGCGCGAACACCGTGGCAACCAGCGCCGCCCCCGCGATCAGCAGGGTGAGCGCCACCATCCGCATGAAGAACGCACTCACACGCGTTGCCGTCGACTTCTCGCCGTCGGGATGCCCGGCTTCCTGGCTTCGGTTGATGACCTGTTGCTGGATGTCCGGGAGCGGGCTCGCACCCCGGAAGATCAATTCAAAGAACCAGGTCAGCGCCCAGGCGAACGGCGTGAGGATGATCGTCAGCGTCCACTTCACGGTGGCACTGATCAGCGGCCCGATGACCGGCCCAAGCACGGCCACGAAGAGGCCGATGACGAGCAGCGCAGCCAGGGCCACCGCCGCGGTGCCGGCCAGCAGGATCCCGGCGGTGCCGCCTGCGCGCATGTCTCCGTAGGTGGCGCCGCTCAAGGAGAGCTGCGAACAGACCAGCGCCAGCACCGCGAAGACATAGAAGGCGGCGCCCGCGCGCCCCACCTCGCCCGACCGGTCACCCATGGCCCCGAGGATGACGACAGCGGTGGTGATCGCGAACGGGATGGTCACCAGGCGGGGCATCGTCTCCATTTCGATGTCGTCGGCCGCGCGGAGGTTGGCCCGCGCCCAAACCACCAGCAGAAGGACGGCCCCGACGATTGCGTGGCCCCCACGCTGAGCCGCCTCCTGCGAGTCGCGCAGGAAGTCGCCAATCCAGCCCAGGTCCCAGATCGCTACGTCGCCAACCACGGTGATTCGCGTCAGGGCGTAAATGAGCAGCAGCCCCACCGCTCCCGTGATGGCGTAGGCCCTTCCGTCCGGGAGGTCGAACCCCTCGACAAAGCGCGGGACGGCGAACCCGGCAAGGGCGGTAACCGCGAACGCCCATGCGGCGACGGCGTGCGGCATCGACCCGCTGTAGGAGGCCGCGAGGAACTCCGCGAAGGAGGCCACAACCATCGCTTCGGCGAGGAGCAGGGAAGCGGTGGCGACTCGGGCGATCATGCGAACACCGCCTCGCCGGCAAACGCGCCGCGGACTTCGCGCATGCCGATCCCGGGCGGCACGTTGTCGCGAACGCGTGGGCTCGTCGCGATGACGAAGACGTGGTGGCCTTCGTCGCGCAGGCGCGCGAGCACGCCCGCGAGCGCATCCGGCATGAGCGAGGCGACTACCACAAGCGTGGAGCCGGCGGGCATGCGGCCGCTCTCCTTCTGGATGGCCCCTGCAAGGTCGCCCAGGGTCAGCGGTTGGATGACCGCGAGCGACTCCAGGATCCGCGTGAGCTGGTCCCGCGAACGGGACGGAGGAAGCCGGATCGGGCGGTCCGCGTCCGGAAAGGCGCCGTTCGCGAGCAAACCTACGGAGTAACGCGCCCCGGCCGCCCACGCCGCCAGCGAAGCGGTCACCGTCACAATCCGCTCCAGCTCGTCCTTCAGGTACCCCTCCCAGGAGTGTTCCATCGTGTCGATGTTCACCATCAGATAGAGCTGCTGGGTCGCGGACGGCTCATAGACACGCGAGCGGAGGTCTCCGGACCGTGCGGTGGCCTTCCAGTCGATGCGTTTCAAGGGGTCGCCGGGGCGGTACTCGCGCATGCCGGCGATCCGCAGTGGGTCCTCGAATACCCGGTCGCCACCGCGCCGTTCGCCGAACAGCCGGTCGAGAAGGCAGCCAGGTCTTCCAGCGGCAGGACCGCCGGGAACACGACGATGTGCTCTTTGCCCTCGTCTTCGATCGTCCGCGGGAACGCCCCGAGCAAGTCCGCCGACTTGATGGTCGCCGGGCCAAACTGGTGGAAGCCTCGTTCGGACGGCTTGAGCGTGAAATGCCATTTGTGCTGCTGGTACCAACCCAACGAACCGCGCCGGTACAGCCACTTCAGTCCCGGTACCGCCGCCGCGCCCAGAATTTCGCCCTCGACGGGGAGCGGTTCGCCGAGCGCAAACCGCCACTCGTACCACGGCATCGGCAGCGGCTTCTTGTTCACCAGCGTGAAGTCCACGCCGATCTGTTCGCCGATGAACGCCCGGCGTTCCGACGGTTCTCGACTCAGTTCGACGCGGTCAAAGACGTGCTTGCTCCAGTGCCGCGCCACCCAGCCCAGCACGAGCACGAGTGTCCCGATGATCCCGATGATCGGCTGCTCCGCGCCGAAGCCGGCGAAGATCGGGAGCAAGCCAACGACGATCGAGGAATCGCGGAACGGCATCTAGCCCTCGATCGGCACGGGCACGGCGAGGACCTCGCCCAGGAGGTCGTCGGCGTTTCGCCGCGCAGCCACGCCTGCGTCGACAGGATGAGGCGGTGGGGCAACACAAAGGCGCCATGGTCTTCACATCGTCCGGCAACACATAGTCGCGTCCCGAAATCGCCGCGAGCGCGCGCGCCGTGCGGAACAGGGCAAGGCTGCCGCGGGGGCTCGCACCCAGTTCGAAGGCGGTGTCCTGGCGTGTGGCCTGGACAATCTGCACGGCATACCGCCGCACCGATGGGTCGACGTGCAGGTGGCGGAGCGCCGCCGCCAGCCGCGTCAGTTCGTCGCCGGTAATCACCGGCTGCAACGTCTCCAGCGGCGAATCGCCTTCGAAGCGCCGCAGGATCTCGTCCTCCTCGTCCTCGCCCGGATACCCCAGCTTGAGGCGGATCAGGAAGCGGTCCAGCTGCGCTTCCGGCAGCGGAAACTCCCTTCGAGTTCTACCGGGTTCTGCGTGGCGACGACCAGGAACGGACGGGGCAGGAGCGTCGTTACGCCCTCAACGGTGAGTTGCCGCTCTTCCATCGCCTCGAGGAGCGCAGACTGCGTCCGCGGCGTTGCCCGGTTGATCTCGTCCGCGAGCACCACCTGGGCGACAGGCGGCCCCTCTCGGAACACGAACTCGCCCAGCTTCTGGTTGTAGTAATTGATGCCCGTGATGTCAGCCGGCATCAGGTCTGGCGTGAACTGGATGCGCCGGAACGAGCACCCCAGCGACCGCGCGATCGCCTTGGCCAGCGTCGTCTTCCCCAGTCCCGGCACGTCCTCGAGGAGGATGTGGCCTTCGCAGACAGCGCGACCAGCGCAAGCCGGACGATCTCCGGCTTGCCAACGATGACGCGCTCGATGCTCTCTTCGAGGCGGCCGGCGGTGGTCTTGATAAGGGCAACGTCTTCGAGTGAAAGGCGGTCGGCAGTTGTCACCGGCGGATGGTACGCGGTGGCGGGCGGCGAACGCGAACTGTGGTGAACGCCGCGGCCTCCGTACCTCGCCCCGTGGTCTCCGTCGAACGCGTCACGATGGCTTACAACAACGTCTACCTCGTGTCGAAGCCTCGGGCCTCGTCGTCATCGATACCGGGCCGGATTACCGCGGCGCGGGGAGACGCTGCTGGACGCGCTGGATGGCCGGACGCCATCGATAGTGGTTGCGACGCACGGCCACCTGGACCACGCGGGGCTTGGCGCGTGGTGGCAGGACCGCGGCGTTCCGGTCCTCGCCGGCGAGCCCGATGTCGCCCAGACGCTTGGACACACCGACCGCGATATCGACGACCTGGAGCGTTTCGTCGCGGCATGCGGCGCGCCGCCGCTCGTCGTCGCCGAAGTCCAGGCCGGGCTGGAGCAGCGCAAGCAGTGGTCCCACCAGATGCGCACCAGCTCCTCCTGGCGCGAGCCGGGCGATGGGCGTTGGCCGACGGCGCTCCGCTATCCGCCGTTCCAGCCGCTGCGCCCGTGAGCGGCCCCGTCGACCTCCCGTGCGGCCTTTCGGTGGAACTCGCCCCCGGCCATACCCCGGGAACCTGGTCGTCATCCACCACGGGAAGAGCTGCTGTTCTCCGGCGACACGCTCCTCCCCGAAATCACACCTACGCCGGCCGTCAGTACCACGACGGCCAGCGCTTCCAACCTCCCGCGCTTCCTCGATTCGCTCGCCGTGCTCGCAGCCGAGCCGGACTGGCGCACCTGTTATCCCGGCCACGGCGAACCGTTTAGCAACGTCCACGAAGTCATCGCCGCGAACATTGACCAGGCCCGCACGCGGACAGACCGCCTGAAGCACGACCTGCACGAGATCGGACCATCGACGCTGTACGCGCTCGCCGAGCGCATGTACCCGCGCGCACTGCGCCGCCGCTTCTGGCAGATCATTTCGACCGTCCAGGGTCACCTTGACGTGCTACAGGAGTCCGGCGAGGCGCGTTTCGCCGACGGACTCTGGAGCGCGTGACGCGGGCCGCCACCGCGAGTCCACGAAACCAGAAGGTGCTTTGCTACGATAGGATCGTGACGTTCGCGGACACGGCGGCCGCCCGCCTCGAGACCATCGGCTTTCGTTCCACCGCGCCGCGGCGCGCGGTGCTCCAGGCGATAGGGAGCGCGTCCGGCCCGTTCACGGTGGAAGATCTCCTCGCGGAGGTGCCCGGGGTGGGCCGGGCGACGGTCTTCCGGACGATCAAACTGCTCCAGGAACTGGACATGATGTGCCGTGTCCCGCTGGAGGACGGCACGGCCCGCTACCAGGTCTCCGAGAGCGAACACCACCACCACCTGGTTTGCCGCAACTGCGGATCGCTGACCGAGTTCAGCGACCCCGAGCTCGACGCTCGCATCGCGGAACAGGCGCGCGCCCACGGGTTCGCCTTACAGGGCCACAGCCTGGAGCTCTACGGCCTCTGCGGCGTCTGCCGGCGCTGACGGCGTACCGCGGGACCGCGACCTCCAGTAGAGTCTTCTAGGTCGCCGGGGTGGCGGAATGGCAGACGCAGCTGGCTTAAACCCGGCGGCCTCAAGGCGTGTGGGTTCGAATCCCTCCCCCGGTACCAACGCTCACCGCCGCACGGCTTTCCAGACCCGCTTGACTCCCTCCGCCGGGACGCTCCGTGCGCTATCCAATTCCCACATCGCGGCGAGGTAGGTCGGAAACTCGCGGACCTTGCGGTAGGCGCTCCGCCGCGAGGACAGGCGCAAGTAGCGCGTGACGTAGCGTCCAATCTGTACCGGCGCCGAATACCCGCCCTGTTGGAAACGGAAGTCCCACCGCTCCAGGCGCCCGCGCGGAACCTGCATCAGCGCCTCGATCGTCGCCGCCGGTATGGACGGCTCGAAGTCGCGCGCGAAACTGAGCGCGGCGGCCATCGCCAGCGAGACCCCGCGTTCCGCCGCTTCGCCCTCCAGGTACCCCCAGTCGAACGCGTCACCCGCCGAACGGATCGCCATCACGGCGTCCAATACCCAGCGCAGCGGCGGCACGGGGTCCCAGCGCACGCCGTGCACGCAGGCATTGAGGACCTGGTCTTCCGCCGAAAGGGTGGTGACGCGCAGACCGTCCACCACGCCTTCCCTCAACCTTCCCAGGAGTCGCGCGTCGGCGCCGGGGTAGCAATTCTCTTCGAGCATGTACCGGTGCAGGTCCAGCTCCAGCCCGTCCGGCGATACCAGCGGGAGGGCGTGGAACGTGCGGAGCCGCCGGAAATACCCCTCGCGCGAGCCCCGCAGCGGCTTCCAGCCGGCCGCGCTGAGCACCTCAAACGCGCGCTTGAAGTCGTCCTGAGCGATCAGATAATCCAGGTCGTGCATCGGTCGCAGCGCGGACTCCGGGTAGGCAGTCGCCAGCAGCCCCAGGCCTTTGAGCGCGACCGGTTCGATCCCCGCTGCCCGAAGCCGGCGGAGCGAGACATCGGCGGCGCGGAGGGTAATCCGCGCCTTCAGCCAGAACTGCCGGTAGACGCCCTTGAGCAGCGTCATTTCGGCTTCGTCCAACCCGGCCGAGCGCAAGTTCCGGTAGACCATCGGCAACATCCGGAAGGTCGCGATGTCGGTCTTGTCGAGTGAATCTGAGCGGTCGCGCAAGTGCGCCCACGCCTCGAGCGCAAGCTCGGGAGGCAACAGCGCGCACTGGATCGCGGCCAGTTGCGTGGCGTTGGGCGGCCGCAGCGCGGGCGCGCTCATTTGGCGCCCCTTCGACGCTCCAGGGCGGCCCGCAGGACACGCGCGTAGTCCACGCGGTTCGCCGCCTGGACGATTCCCGTGTTCGTCGCATGGATCCGGCGGCGCAGGACTACGTCCGGGATCTGCCGCCAACGGACGCCGGCTTCTTCCGCGCGCGCCCACCAGTCGACGAACTCTCCCATCTTCACTGCTTCATCGAAGTCCCCGATGCGCGCGACCGCCTCGCGCCGGATCAGCATGGTCCCGGCGAGCAGCGCCGGCTGCGGGGCGGTCTCCTCCCGGCCTTCTCCGAACTGCACCGCCTGGCCGAAGACCGCGTGAACCTCGCTGGTGAGCGCGGCATGCAAACCGGCCAGCCGTCCCGCTGGCCAGATGTCGTCTGCGTCCAGGAAGGCGACCACTGGCGCTGACGCCTCACGAAGGCCCGTGTTCCGCGCCGCCGCGATCCCGCCGTTGGCCTGTGCGACCACTCGCACCCCCGCGAACGTGGCGGCAACGGCGCCCGTCGCATCGGTGGAGCCGTCGTCCACCACGATGACTTCTCGCGCCGGGCCGTCCTGCGCGAACACGCTCTCGATCGCCTCGCCCAGGAACGTCGCCGCGTTGTACGCCGGGATGACCACGGACACGGTCGCGCGGGCGGTCACCTCGATTCCTCAGTCAGCGGACGCTTCCGCCGAACGGAATCCCGCAGAATGCCCAGCATGAGCCCCTTGCGGTCGTAACGGATGCCCGAGGCGTTGTCCGCGTGGATCCGCCGTTCCGTCAGCACCTGCTCACAGACATGCGAACGCAACCCGGCATCCGCGGCCCGCGCCAGCCAATCAGTGTCCTCGCCGATGGCCATGGCGGTATCGAACAGGCCGGCCGCGTCGAACGCCGACCGCTTCACCATCCAGACTGACGGCTCGTACGAGGGAAGCTCTTCGCCTTCGCCGGGGCCGTCGTACCAGGGCGCCGGGGGGCCCTCGAAGAAGATCCGCTTGCTCCCGAGAAACAGGCTCACCTCCGGCCGCAGGCGAGCCGCTTCCAACTGGCAGGCCAGCTTGCCGGGCAACCAGCGGTCATCGGCATCGAGGAACGCGATCCACTCGCCACGCGCCTCTGCAATTGCGTGATTGCGGGCGCCCGAAACACCAACGTGGTCAAGGCGAAGGCAGCGCACCCCGGCGCGTGATTCCGCCACGGACGCCGATCCGTCGGTTGAACCATCGTCGACGACGATGACTTCGAGAGGCGGCGGCGCCTGGGCCAGGGCTGAGTCCAGGGCTTCGCCGAGGAACCGCTCTCCATTGAAGACCGGGATAATCACCGATACTTCGCCGCTCATCTCACCGCTCCGTGTTTGCGGTTCAGCGATCCGCGCAGGGCGGTGAGAAGTCCTTCGCGTGACTCGCGCGCGACGCCGCTGGCATTCGCCTCGTGGATGCGGCGGGTCGCTAGGAGCTTCTGCACGGTGCCGAACTCGACCCCGAGGTCGCGAGCGCGCGCGAGCCAATCGACGTCCTCAGCGTGGTTCATCGCCGGGTCGAACGGCCCAACGGTGTCCCAGCATTCCCGCTGGATGAGCCAGGTGCTGGGCATGAACCCTGGTTCGCTGCTCCCATCGGTCGGCCCTCGGAACCACCCAGGCGCCGGCCCTTCGAACCGGTAGTCCTGCAGCACCGTAACAAGGCCGGGCCGCGGCTCGCGCTCAGCCAGCGCAACCTGCTCCGCAATCTTGTCCGGATACCACGTGTCGTCTGCGTCCAGGAATGCGATGTACCGTCCGGACGACGCATCGACGCCACGGTTCCTCGCGGCGGAGACGCCAAGGTGAGGCGCCACGATCAGGCGAAACCGCGGAAACTGCTTCGCTATTGCCACGCTCCCATCCGTCGACCCATCGTCGACGACAATGACTTCCAGCGGCGTAAACGTCTGGCATGCAACGCTTTCCAGCGCGGCCAGGAGGTAACGCTCGCCGTTGAACACGGGGATGACGACCGACACGAGCGGGGCTTCAGGCATCCAGGGCCTCCGCGCGCATCGCCCGCTTGATGGCCACCGACTCCCGGATCAGGCCAATCATCTGCAGTTCAGCCGTGGGGAGTTTGGCCGAGACGTTGGCATCGTGGATGCGCCGATTCATCAGCGTCTCGCGGACAACTCGATGGCGCACGTTCATGCTCCACGCCCGCATAAGCCAGTTCAGGTCTTCCCCGAGCGCTCGGCCCGGCTCGAACCCGCCCACGTAATCGAACACACTACGGCGGACGAGCCATGCGCTGGGTTCGAAGCAGGTCTTGCTCTTCGGCTCGGTCGGCCACACCCACCAGGAAGGGACTGACTCGAACCGGTGCATCTGTTCGCACAGGACGATGCCGATGTTGGGGCTGGGCGCTGCGGTGGCCACCTGGCGGCTGATCTTCTCCGGGTACCAGAGGTCGTCGGCATCGAGGAACGCGAGCCACTCTCCGGTCGATGCCGCCACCGCCGAATTACGGGCGATGGAGACGCCTCCATGCGGGAGCTCGAGCACGGTCACCCGGGGGAACGACCGCGCAACGGCGACAGAGCCATCCGACGAACCGTCGTCAGCTACCACGATCTCAAGCGGGTGGTAGTCCTGGGCCAGCGCTGACTCAATCGCCTCCGCGAGAAACCGTTCGCCGTTGAACACCGGGATGATGACCGACACAAGGGGATTCATCGGGCAACCGGCGCCTGACCCAGGAGCCCGGCTATTCCTGACGCGATGGCGTGGCGGTCCGAGCCAAGGACAATGCGATAACACGGCACGCGCCGCACCAGTTCGCCCATCGGCCCAAGGCCCGATCGGTCGGCGGCGGCCATTTGCAGCAGTGTACTCGGCGCGAGCGCCAGCAGTGCGGCGCCGCGAGAGAGGGGCTCTATTCGGGTCGTCACGGCTTCGCCGATGACGGGGACCAGCAACGCCGCTACGGGCAGGTGCAGGGGAAGCTGTCGCGCGAACTGGGGGTAGAGGATGGCGACACCCTTCTCGACGGGGTCGCGATCGGGGTTGACCACGTACTGGTCGAGTTCCGGGAAGCGTTGCAACTGGCCTGTGTGCAGCTTGGCGGCGGCATACACCGCGTGCACAGCCGGCGTCCCGGAGGGGTCCACGAGGCAGTGGTCGTCACCGAGGTAATCCATGCCGTCGAGCAGGCAGGTGAGCGCGGTGCTCGATTTCCCGGAACCGCTCTGCCCCACGATGAGCGCGGCGGCGCCATCGCTGGCGACGGCCGCCGTGTGAAGAAAGTGGAGGCCGCGCTCGGCCATCGACCAGTTGATGATGGCGCGGAGCCCACCCGCCAGGTCCCCATAGGTCAGGGCACTGGCCGCATGCCACCAGTAATAGCCCCGGGAAGTCTCCCGCGAGTACGCGCTCAGCCCCGGATCGGGCCGCGTAAGCGCCCAGCACCGCGGGACGTCGCGCTGCAACGCGGGCAGGCTTTTCGTGGCCACCTCGCCACAATCGACTGAGTCGGGCAAGTCCACGCCGGTGGTCTCGCTGTCCCAACAACTGATGGTGATCTCTGGCTCGCCGGTTGTTTCCAGGTGCGCGAACGGCCGGAACATCGGCTCGAAAAGCCCGTCTCCGGCGAACTCCAGCCGCACCTTGTGCCCACCCACATCCAGCACGCGGGCGATTGTGCGGCCCGCGGCGGCCCGTGCGAAGGCGGCTTCGAGGTCATCAAACGCCCGTCGCTCGCCGGGCCAGGCCTCCACCTCAGGCCCCACCGGCGCGCGCGTTCGGCCAGCCGGCTTCGTCGTCCACGTCGTGGATCGGGTCCAGGAGCAGGAGTTCCTGCATGTCGGTGTATTTCTCGAGGACGAGCGGGCCTGGGACGGCCTTTAGTTCCGGCGCGGCATCCAGGTCCGAGTCGCGCGGGCGAAGCAGTCCCTCCGCGATGAGCTCGTCCAGGAATGTCCGCACCCCGGCCTCGGTCTGCCCGAGCGGCCCGGCCGATTCAGCAGCGGTCCGGCCGCTCGCAAGCATCTGCCATGCGCTGTCGCCGGCGCCGCGGGAGCTGTAGTAGGTGCCGGTGCCCAGGTGCACGATCAGCACTTCGCCGTCGACGCTTTCATCCACCACGTCGGGACGGTTGACTTCGAAACGCTCTTCTTGCGGCACGATTTCCATCGTAACCGACTCCCTCGCGGTGACACCAGAATGGAGAAGAGATGAGGGTCGGCGCCGGGTTTTGGGGGACGCGGGCGGGCGCGCCTCCTCCACCCAGTCTTTCGGCCGGCGGGTCGAGCACCTGTCCTGGGAGAGGCGCCGAACCCTCGCACGCGACTATGCCAGCACCCTCATCCGAGCGGGCGTTGTTATGACGACGCGCTTCGTAAACTTTTGGATCAGTGGTGCGAGGGGGCCTTGCCGACCTCGTACGGGGTGTTCTCGTGCGCGACCTGGCGGAACCGGTCGAACATCGTGTCGTACCGGCGGACATTCGTGGGGCGGTGGACACCCTGGTGCTCACAGGCGGAGCCGACGGAGCAACTCTGGCAGCAGAACGCCCGCCCCGCCATACGATACGGCGCACCCGCGTACACCGCGTGGCACCGGATACAGCGCTGCTCTTCGTTCGACATCCTGTTCCCCCGCGGGGTGATCCCGCCGGCGCCATTGTCGCCCGCCGTCCGCCGCTACGTCATCCCCGCTGGCTGACGGCTGGGCGCGCGTGCCTCACGATAGCGGCATGGTCCATATCAACCGCGTCTACACCCGCGCCGGCGACGACGGCACAACAGCGCTCGGTGGCGGCCAGCGCGTCCGCAAGGACTCCCTCCGCATCGAGGCCTACGGCACTGTCGACGAGCTGAACTCCGCCATCGGCGTCGCCGTGAGTGCCGGGCTCCACGAGTCCATGCGGGAGCGGTTCTTCGTCATCCAGCAGGTCCTGTTCAATCTCGGCTCAGACCTGTGCATCATCGAAGAGGACAAGAAGCGCTTTGCCGTACCCGGGATCGAAGAGCACCACGTCAAAGACCTCGAGACGTGGATGGACGAGTGGAACGAGACGCTCGAGCCGCTGCGCAGCTTCATCCTGCCGGGAGGGGACCTTACCGCGGCCCAGTTGCACGTCGCCCGCACCGTCTGCCGGCGAGCGGAGCGCGCCACGATCGCCCTCTCCCGCGAGGAAGAGGTGAGCCCTCACGTGATCCCGTATCTCAACCGCCTCAGCGACCTCCTGTTCGTCGCTTCTCGTTACCAGGCGAAGCTCGCCGGCAAGGGCGACCTGCTCTGGGACAGCCGGGGATACTGAGCGATACTCCGGCGAACCGTAGCCGGAGGCAGATCGTGGGCCGTTTCTCGAACAAGGTTGGATTCGTCACCGGTGGCGGCACCGGCATCGGCTTCGCGTGCGCCGCGGCCATCGTTGAAGGCGGCGGCAGCGTCGTCATCGCCGGCCGCCGCGAAGCCCCGCTCCAGGCCGCGGTCGAACTCCTCGGTTCGCGCGCCAGCTTCGTCCAGTGCGACGTGGCGAAAGACGCCGATGTCGAAGCGGCCCTGGCGGCCGTGAAGGAGCGCCACGGCGCGTTGCACCTGGCGGTCAACGCCGCCGGGACAGGCGCGGTTGGATCAGTGCTGAACGGCCCAACCGACGACTTCGAGCGTGTTATGCAAACCAACCTCACCGGGGCGTATCGCTGCATCCGCGCCGAAGCGAAGCTGATGAACGCCTCTGGCGGGGGCAGCATCGTCAGCATCAGCTCCATCGCCGGCACGCACACGCACCACTGGATGACCGCTTACTGCGTCTCCAAGGCGGGCCTGAACATGCTCACCCGCTGCGCCGCCGATGACCTTGGGAAGCACGGTATTCGCGTGAACGCCGTCGCGCCCGGCCTTGTCCCGACGGACCTCGCCGCCGGCCTTGTGGGCAACGAGGAGACCGTCCAGGAGTACCTCCGCCGCATGCCGGTCTCGCGGTTGGGCACCACCGAAGACATCGCCAATTCGGTCGCTTTCCTGCTGAGCGAGGAATCGGGCTGGGTCACCGGGCTCGTCCTCCCGGCCGACGGCGGGCATCACCTCCGCCAGGGCCCGGACCTCATGCACCAGTTCTCGGCGTTTCTGCCGGAGGAACGCTAACCCGTGGGACCGTCCCCGGCCGGCTTCGAGGCCCTTCGCTTCCAGCCGTACCGTGTCCAGGCGGGCCTCTCAGCGGAGATGGCGAGAGGCAACAAGCCTTTCCTGACGAGGCTCTGAGTCCATTCCCCAACGATGAGCGTATCCAGTAGGGATGATTCGACCGTGCCTGTTTGCGTTCGCCGGGGTCCTCCTCGCCGGGTGCGGCGCAAGTGAGGTTTCATTCGCGACGTACAAGGGAGAACCGAACGCCGACGATGCGGCAATCGAAGGCGAAATTGCCGTCGGTCACGGACGCTGTCTCTACGTCGTCACACCCGACGGTCGGCAGCACCTCATCGCCTTACCAGCCATCGCTACGCGCTGGGACTCCAGTCACGCGACGCTGACGCTGAGCGGCGTGATCCTCACGCCCGGGGCGTCGATGGTCTTCGGCGGATCTGGACTGACTCAGCCTCTAAACAGCTTGCAGTGGAAGACTCGGCCCTCGAACGAGTGTGACGCCTCGCTCATCTGGATTGCGGGCGATTCAGCCGGGCCACCACGCCGCTGACCAGTTGACACCGTTCGGCCGCACCCTACCCTATCCTCGCCCCCGACCCACACCCCCGGGGACGCAAGGAGAACACCACCAATGGCGGAGCTCAAGGACAGCGCGGAACAGTTCGCGAAAGACCTCATGAACCAGAACATCGCGGGCCTGATGATGGCCTTCACCCCCAACGGCATGGGCCAGGCGATGGCCCTCCAGGGCCAGATGGCTGCCCAACCGCAGCCCACCGGCACGCCCTCGGTCACGGTGAATGTCACCGGCCAGGAAGGCGAAGACCACCTCGTGGACCTCGTCATGGGTTCCGACGGCAGCCCGGAGACCCGCACCATCGCCACGCGCTGGAAGGACGTTGCCGGCGCCTGGAAGGTCGACGGGATCGCCCTCAAGGCCTAAAGCCAGCGGGCGCAACGGACACAACGCGAAAGAGGGAGCCGGGCCTGTAAGCCCGGCTTCTTCGCATCTGAACCTCATTCAATTACGATCACCAGCCATGGCTCATACACTCACGGGCACGCAGCCCCTGCCCTGGCACCACCGCGCCCGCCGCTTCATCGACGTTGGCTGGACCTTCCTCGTCATCTACCTGAGCTACAAGCGCATCCAGCGCAACAAGAAGCTCACCCCGAGGCAACGCGAGATCCGCCTCTCCCGCGCCCACACGCGCAACGCCGAGCGCATCTACGGCCTCGCCACGCGCCTTGAGGGCATGATGATCAAGACCTGCCAGTTCATCAGCTCCCGCGCCGACGTCGCTCCCACGGAGTACGTCGCGGTGCTCAGCAGGCTGCAGGACTCCGTGCCCGCCCGGCCCTTCAGCCAGGTGGTCCAGGTCTTCGAGCGCGAGTTCCGCCGGCACCCGGACGAACTGTTCGACGGCTTCACCCGCGCCCCCATCGCTTCCGCCTCGCTCGCCCAGGTCCATCGCGCCCGCACCCGGGACGGCCACGATGTCGCCGTGAAAGTCCAGTATCGCGGCATCGACCGCATCCTCGAGACCGACCTCCGAAACGTCGCCATCCTCGTCAAGATCCTGGCCCGGATCGAGAAGAACTTCGACTTCCGGGTGCTCATGAACGAGATGAACAAGGACATGCCGCGCGAGCTCGATTTCGAACTCGAAGGGCGCAGCTCGGAACGCGTGGCGGCGGACCTGGCGCACCGGGGCGACATCAAGATCCCGAAGGTCCACTGGGAGACCACCCGCCGCCGCATCCTGACCACCGAGTTCATCGAAGCGACCAAGATCTCGGACATCGAAGCCCTCGAGGCGGAAGGCATCGACCCCAACCAGGTCGCGCTCATCATGACCGAGGCCTACTGCGAACAGATCCTGGTCCACGGCTACTTCCACGCCGATCCGCACCCCGGGAACCTGTTCGTGCTGCCTGGGCCGGTGGTCGTCTTCCTGGATTTCGGCCTCTCGAAGGAGCTGCCGGAGTCGTTCCGGCGCAACTACGCGAAGCTGATCATGGCGCTCATTGGCCAGGACGACGTGGCGATGGTGGAAGCCTTCCGCGCCATCGGCTTCAAGACGAAGTCCGACGACCCGGAGTCGCTCGTGGCTCTCGGCCGGTCGTTCTTCGAGTACGGCGGCGCCGACAACAAGCCCTACGTCGACCAGGACGTGATGCCGGAGGTCAACGAACGCCTCTCGCGCATCCTCCAGGCGAACCCGGTGACGGAAATCCCCGGCGACATCCTCCTCATCTTTCGTGTGCTCGGGCTGATGAGCGGGCTACAGAAGCGCCTGGACAGCCGCGTGGATGTCATCGAAACGATCACACCGTACGCCGAAGGCGAAGCCCGCAAGATCGCGGAACTCGCGGCAGGGGACGCCGCCGGTTGATGCCCGGGAACGGTGCTACCCCTAAACTTCGCGGGATGTCATCTGCCTACGGCTGCGCCGGCGCATGAGCTCCCCCTCCGGACCACGACTCTTCCCCGAGCTGGGCCGCGAAGTGCGCGAGCACGACCGCGGCGTGCTCCCGTTCGAGCACCTCAAAGAGCTCGTCGCGGAGGGCACGCTGTCGTCTTCGTCGGGGATCGAAGAAGCGCAGCTCCAGCCGGCGAGCATCGACCTTCGGCTGGGCGGCTACGCGCTCCAGGTGCGCGCCAGCTTCCTCCCCGGCCGCGGGACCACCGTCCTCGAGTCCGCGGAAGACCTGCTGGTCCAGCGCATCGACCTCGAAGATGGCGCGGTCCTGCAGAAGGGCGCCGTGTACATCATCCCGCTCCTGGAAGACCTGGACCTCGCGAACCGCAGCGGGCTGCTGGCCAAGGCGAACCCGAAGAGCACCACGGGCCGTCTCGATGTGTTCGCCCGCCTGATCACGGACCGCGCCGACCAGTTCGACATTATCGAACGCGGCTACCAGGGCCCGCTCTTCGCCGAGGTATCTCCGAAGACCTTCAACGTCCGGGTGAAGACGGGCACGCGGCTCAACCAGTTGCGCTTCGTGCGCGGCCGCTCGGTTTCGTCTCACGCCAGCCGCAAGGCGGCGGACGAAGAAGCGCTCGTCTTCGACGAGCATGGCGAGCCGATGAAGGCCACCGTCGACAGCGGCATCTGGTTCTCGGTGGACATTTCCGGGCGTGCCGGAGACCGCACCGTCGGCTGGAAGGCGCGCAGCGAGGCGCCGGTCATCGACCTCGAACGCATCGGTTACTACGACCCGGAAGACTTCTGGGAAGCTGTGAAGCCCTCACGCCAGCTCATTCTCACGCCGGACGCGTTCTACATCCTTGGCTCGAAGGAGCGCGTGCGCGTCCCGCCCACCTACGCCGCGGAGATGCTCCCGTACGACCAGGCGATGGGCGAATTCCGCGTCCACTACGCGGGCTTTTTTGACCCCGGCTTCGGTTTCGGGACGGGCGAGCTCCAGGGCACGAGGGCTATCCTCGAGGTCCGCTCTCACGAAATCCCGTACGCCCTCAAGGATGGCCAGCGCATCGGCCGCCTCATGTACGAACGCATGCTGGCCGTCCCGGAGCGGCTTTACGGCGTCAACGCGGGCTCGTCTTACCAGGACCAGGGGCTCGGCCTGAGCAAGCAGTTCAAGCGGACAACCACCGCCTGACGGTAACTGCCGTTCGCCCATCTGAGCTGATGGGCCGTCCTGCCACGCTCCCATCGTGAACTCGAACCGCACCCGCCGATCACTCTTCGCTGCGTCGGGGGACAGTCAGGCTCGAAGGGCCACGACTAAGCCCGGACATGAAGCCTCTGGTAGCCCGGAAGTAGCCCTCTCATTCGAATCTGGCGAGGCTACTTGGGGTTACTTTGAGTTGCTATTCCTGGCCTCGAAAAAGTCAGTAGAGCCGCCGCTCAACGTCCTTATCCAATCCCGCCTGGATCGCCTCCGCTGGTACCTCCAGCTTGAGCTGGTCGCGCATGACTGTGCCCAGCGGCGCGAGGTCCGAAGCATCCACCCAGCCGTCGGCGTCCCAGAGGTTGGAGCGAACGACGCACTTGGCGCAGTGGAAGAACGCCTCTTCCACGCTGATGACCAGCGCGAGCTGTGCCGGGCGTTCCTTCACCGACATCTCATCGAGCAGCCACTGGTCCGTGACCAGCTTCGCGGAGCCGTTGATGCGGAGGCTCTCGGTGCGCGTGGGCACCATGAAGTACACCGATATCCGCGGGTTGGCGAGCACGTTGCGAAAGGTGTCGGCGCGGCCGTTCCCGGGCCGGTCCGGGATCGCGATGGTGTGCTCATCGAGCACGCGCACGAAGCCGGCCGGGTCACCCTTCGGCGAAATGTCCATGCGCCCGGCCGCGTCGACCGTCGCGATCATGCAGAACGGGCTGCGCGAGATGAACGCGGCAGCGTGGGGGTCGATGAAGGAGAGCGACTTGTCCCATGCGCCTGACCCTCGCGGCTCGGCGATTACGTCGCGAAGGGCGGCCTCATTCGCAATGACGTTCGTAAACTGCGGCATTCGTCAATCCGGGCGCGAATTGGCGCCACGACGATCCTCGCGGAGCCGGCCCGCCACGGCAACTGCCAATCCCTGTAGGAGCTACAAGAACACGCCGAAGATGGCGTTGAACAACCCGGTGACGGCATCGCCGCCCAGGTACAGGAGCGCGCCAGCCTGCACCGCCACCACCAGCCCGAGCGCCGCAACCAGCGCGTTGCTCGCCATGTTCCGCCGCCGCCTGACCGCCCGCGCCTCGCGCTCCAGGCGCTCAAGCTCGCCCCGGAAGAATGCCCGGTCGTAGTCTCGCCGGAGTTCCGGCTTGGAAAGCACGGCGTAGGCCTCGTTCAGCCGCTGCATCGCCTGCCGGTACGTCTCGTCGTCTTCCGACTGCTTCATCAGGTCGTCGGACAGACGCGCGTACGCGTTCTCAATGCCCGAAAGGTCGGCTTTCGGCGGCAGATTGAGCACCGCGTAGTAATCCATCAGCTTCGCGTCAGACACACTCCGCCTCCCTACCATCAAGAAACGGCCGGCAAAGCGTAAAGATGAGGGGGCGACGCGGAGAATTTACCTGGCGCAGAGACCGTCCAGGTAATACCTCACCTGCCGCAGCGGCGCTTCCTTGTCGATGTCCGCGCCGCCGAACACGTGCGCAAGGATGAACATGTTGAGGATGCCCGTGACTGCCGTCGCGCAGGTGGCGACTCCGTCCCGCCGCAGCGTGCCCGTCTCCATGCCGCGCGCGAGAATCGTGTCGAGCGGCTGGCGGACGCGTTCGCCCAGCGCCTGGGAGAACTCGGCCATGGGCACGCCGCCCAGCCCGAACACCTCGCGCAGGACCAGCGCGATGATCTCTTCCTGCTGGAGAAAGTGGTCCAGGTAGCGTTCGCAGAACGCCATGACCTGCTCGCCAACCGGCGCTTCGGCCGGCAACTGGGCGCGGATGCGTGCGGCCATCTCCTCCAGGATCTCGCGGACGATGCTGGCGTAGAGGCCCTCTTTCGAGCCGAAGTAGTAGTAGATCATCGGCTTCGTCGTCTGGGCGTCTTCGGACACTTCGCGGAGCGACGTCGCCGCGAACCCCTTCTGTGAAAAGTGGCGCAGCGCACTCGCGAAG
Organism: Dehalococcoidia bacterium; assembly: GCA_046328215.1. Taxonomy (GTDB): domain Bacteria; phylum Chloroflexota; class Dehalococcoidia; order Tepidiformales; family Tepidiformaceae; genus Amarobacter. The sequence goes on from JAXLXA010000022.1 coordinate 23,522, forward strand.
ATGCGATCGCGAACCTCGGCCTCGCGGCCGCCTGGGCTGACTGGTACTGAACTCACGAGGGCTCCAGCGATAGCCGCCGTCCGGGGGGCGGGACGGTTCGGCCTACCGGCGAGTATACCGGCGGGCTTGTTACGGTTAACCAGGTTTGATCGGCGTTTTGGAGGCCGCTATTCTCAATCCAGACCCTTTAAGGTGGTCCCGTGAGGCTGCCAAGGGAGGAGGCGCCGGTATGCCCGGCAAGCGATTCTCTGCGCGCGCCTGTCCCGTCCTCCGGGGGAGGCGTTTTTCATGACTCCGGCCCCCTACCTCGGCCCCGATGAGGTCGCGCGCACCCTGCGCCGCCTCGGCCACGAGATCGTCGAGAACAACCGGGGCACGGACGGCCTCGTCATCGTCGGCCTGCTCTCGCGCGGCTACCCCCTCGCCCGCCGGCTGGCCGAAGCCATCCGCGAGTTCGAGGGCGTGGCCGTCCCCGTGGGCGCGCTCGACATCGGCCTGTACCGGGACGATGTGACCCGTCGCTCGGCACCGCCGCCCATTCGCCCAAGCGAAATACCCGTCTCCATCGACGGCGCGACCGTGGTCCTCGTGGACGATGTGCTGTTCACTGGCCGGAGCATCCGCGCGGCACTGGACGCGCTGCTGGATTTCGGCCGCCCGGCGCGAGTGCGCCTGGCCGTCCTCATCGACCGCGGCCACCGCGAGCTGCCCATCCGCCCGGACTTCGTGGGGAAGAACATCCCGACGGCCCTTGTCCAGAAAGTCCGCGTCCACTTGCGCGAGGTCGACGGCGAGGACGCCGTGTACGTGTTCGGGGAGGAGGCCGCGCATGCTTGAGCTTCGAAACCCAGAAGCCCCGGTGATCACCACCGAAGCTACCGCCTGGACCCGGAAAGACCTCCTCGACACTGACACGATGACCGCATCCGAGCTTCAGCTCGTCATGGACACAGCCGAGGGCATGCGCGAAGTCCGCAGCCGCCCCGTGGCCAAAGTCGCAACCCTGCGCGGCGTCACCGTCATCACCCTGTTCTACGAGCAATCGACCCGCACGCGAGCGAGCTTCGAAGTCGCCGCGAAGGCGCTCGGCGCGGATGTGGTGAACCTCACCGCTTCCGGCAGCTCGGTGGAGAAGGGCGAAACGCTCATCGACACCGTCCGGACGCTGGAGGCGATTGGCGCGGACCTCGTGGTCATGCGCCACGGGAAGTCGGGCGCGCCCTACCTCGCCGCGCGCAACACCTCCGCGGGCATCATCAACGGCGGCGACGGCACACACGCCCACCCAACGCAGGCGTTGCTGGACCTGTTCACCATGCGCCGCCACGTGGGTGATGTCGCGGGGAGGAAAGTGGTCATCGTCGGCGACGTGCTCCACAGCCGGGTCGCGCGGTCAAACCTCTGGACGCTCCTCGCTTCCGGAGCCGATGTCACACTCTGTGGCCCGGCAACGCTGCTGCCGCGCACCCTGGCCGCCCAGGCGAGCGAGGCTGGACGCTGCGAAGTGACGACCAACATGGACCAGGCCATCGCCGGAGCAGACATCGTCATGGCGCTGCGCATGCAGAAGGAGCGCCAGGAGAAGGGCCTGATACCGTCGCTTCGCGAGTACATCAGCGGATACCAGGTGAGCGCGAGGCGGCTCGCACTCGCAAAGCCCGGGGCGCTGGTCATGCACCCCGGCCCCATGAACGAAGGCATCGAGATATCTCCGGAGGTAGCCCACGGGATGGCCTCGGTCATCGAAGAACAGGTTGCGAACGGCGTCGCGGTGCGGATGGCCATCCTCTATCTGATGGCCACTGCGAGGCACGCATGAGCGAAACCATCCTCATCCGCGGCGGCCGCGTCATCGACCCGGCGTCCGGCTTCGATTCGGTCTCGGACGTCCTCGTCACGAATGGCGCGGTCGAACGCATCAATCCCGGCATCGAAGCCCCCGGAGCGCGGGTCGTCGAGGCACGGGGTTGCCTGGTCACGCCCGGCTTCGTCGACCTGCACACCCACCTGCGCGAACCCGGCTTCGAACAGAAGGGCACCATCGCCACGGAAACGCTCGCGGCCCTGCGCGGGGGGTTCACCACCATCTGCGCGATGCCCAATACCAACCCCGCGCCTGACGCCGCGGATGTCCTCCGCGCGCTCCAGGAACGAATCCAGCGCGACGCCCGCGTCCACGTCTTCCCCATCGGCTGCGTTACCCGCGGGCGGGCCGGGAAGGAGCTCGCCGAGCTTGGCGAACTCGCGGCCGGCGGGTGCGTCGCGCTCAGCGACGACGGCAACCCGGTGGCGAACGCCCGCTTGATGCGCAACGCGATGGATCTGGCGGCGGAGCTCGGTCTGCCCATCTCCGAGCACTGCGACGACCCCGAGCTCAGCCACGGCGGCTCGATGAACGAGGGCCGGGTGAGCGAACGCCTGGGCCTCCCGGGTCAGCCCGAGGCGGCCGAAACGGCCGCTATCGCCCGCAATCTTGCCCTCTGCGAAGCCACCGGTGCGCGCCTCCACATCGCGCATGTGACCACCGCGCGCGGGCTCGAACTGGTCGCGGAAGCGAAACGTCGCGGGCTGCCCGTCACCTGCGAAGTCACGCCCAGCCACCTTTTCCTGACCGAGGACGCCGTCTTCGGCGGCGGCGCCGAGGCCGCCTACGACACGAACGCGAAGATCAACCCGCCGCTCCGTACGGAAGCAGACCGGCGCGCCCTGGTAGCCGGCGTGAACGCCGGAGTGATCGACGCCATCGCGACCGACCATGCGCCGCACGCCATCGAGGACAAGCTCTGCGAGTTCGACGACGCGGCGTTCGGCATCAGTTGCATCGAAACGGCACTTGGCTCCCTGATGACCCTCGTGAGCCGTGGCGAACTGGAACTCGAAGCGACGATTCGAGCCCTCACGAGCGGCCCGGCATCGGTGTTCCGGTTCCCCGAGCTTACCGGCTCACTCTCCGCCGGGGCGACTGACATCACCGTCATCGATCCCGTGCATCAGTGGACCGTCGAGCCCAACCGGTTCGCGTCGAAGGGCCGCAACTCCCCGCTGCGCAGCGTTCAACTGACTGGAGGCGTCCGCGCCGTGATTCTCAACGGGGCTCTGGCCTTCGAGATGGAGGCTGCCGGTGTCTGATGCGCTCCTCGTCCTCGCCGACGGCTCAGTCTTCCCCGGCCGAAGCATCGGGGCCGCTGGCTTCGCTGACGGCGAGGTCGTTTTCAACACGTCCATGACCGGCTACCAGGAGATGCTGACCGACCCGTCCTACGCGGGGCAGCTGCTCGTCCTCACCTATCCGCTCATCGGCAACTACGGCATCGACGACCGTGTCGAGGAATCTGCCCGCATCCAGCCAACCGGGCTCATCGTCCGCGAGGGAGCGGTCTACGCGAGCCACCTTCGCTCCCAGCAGACCCTGGGAGGCTTCCTTACGGAGCGCGGAGTGGTCGCCATCGAGGGCGTCGACACGCGTGCTGTGACTCGCCGCATCCGCATGTCGGGCGTGATGCCCGGCACCATCACCACGACCGAGACCGCGAGCGAAGCCCTGGCCCGCCTCCGTGGCTTCGCCGGCTACGACGATGTCAACTGGGTGGACTCGGTCACAACCGATCACGTGTTCGACTGGAACCTGCCGCCCGGAGAGGCCCGCCACAAGGTGGCCCTGCTTGACGGCGGGGTGAAGCGGAACATCATGCGCTCGCTCGAGGCCCGCGGCTGCTCCGTGCGCGTCTTCCCGGCAAGCACGCCCGCCGATGAGCTGCTCGCGCTCAGCCCGGACGGCATCGTCCTCTCGCCCGGCCCGGGCGACCCGCGCCTGCTCGATGCGATGGTCGGCGAAGTGGGGAAGCTGATCGGCAAGGCGCCCATCCTCGGCATCTGCCTCGGCCACCAGGTCGCCGCGCGCGCGCTGGGGGCCGGGACGTTCAAGCTGCCCTTCGGCCACCGCGGTGGCAACCACCCTGTGCAAGACGTGACCACGGGCAAAGTGACCATTACCGCCCAGAACCACGGCTACGCAGTAGACCCCGAGGGACTGAACAGTTCAGCCTTCGTCAGCCATATCAACCTTAACGACCAGACGGTCGAAGGCATCGCGCTCCGGCACGAACCGCTGATGACCATCCAGTATCATTCCGAAGCCTGCCCGGGACCGCTTGATAACGCCTACATCTTCGACCGCTTCGTCGGGATGATGGCAACAGTTCGTGGAGGGGTTCGATGACTCGCGCAACCGAAATCCGCAAGGCAACAACCACTGACGCCGAAGGCGTCGCCGCCATCCTTCGCGGGATGGGCCAGGAGAATGTGGGGCTCCAGGGCCCGTTCGACGGCGACTACGTCCGCCGCTGGATCAAGCGCCTCGGCGAAGACGGCGCCATCTTCGTCGCCTATGACGGCAGCATCCCTGTCGCCTTCGGCGCGCTTGATTTCGACACGGCGGAAGCCCACACGGGCCTGCTCGGCGTCTGGGTTTTGCCAGACCATCGCCGCCGTGGGCTCGCCACTGACCTCGCGGATGCAATCCTCGAATTCGCCCGCGAGAACGGCTACAAGCGCATTCGCGGACGCCTGCCCGATGGCAACGAACCGGCGCTCAGCTTCCTCTCCGGGATCGGCGCCATGGTGCCGCTGCGGAACCCAAGCATGACCTTCGAGCTGCCGCTCTGAGGTGGAACACGTACTTGGAGGCTGCCCGATGACGGAGCCGCGCCGGCGCCGGAACAACGCTCCCGTGCGTCCGCGCCGGCCCGCGACCACCGTGCCTGACGTGCTCTTCGCCGTCGGCATGGCGCTGCTCACGATGTCCGTCGTCTTCTTCCTGGCCACCTTCCTGGACGATTCGCTGTCCGCGGGGGATGTCGGCACGACGCTCGCCCGGGCGTTCGCCGGCACGCTCGCTGTCTCCGCGATCTTCGCGTTCTTGCTCGGGCTCCTGCTGCTCCGGGACGACCGGGACAAGCTGGACCGCTACCGCACGCCGCTGCTCCTGGGCATGGCGATCGGCGGGCTTGAGTCGTGGATATTCCTCAATGCGCTGCCGCCGCTGTTCCTCGCGGGCCCCGTGCCCCTGCTCGTCTTCGCCCTGCGGCCGGTACGCCGTGCCCTTGCCGGCGCATTCCGTCCCGGCCGGACGGGCCGGAGGTAACGGGTGACAACGTCGAACAACTCCAGCCCGGCGACGCCACGGGCGGCGCTTCGGTGCGCTCGCCAAACCAGTCAATCTCACGGAGGGACCGCGTGAAGCCAGCCAGCGTGCTCATCATTGGCTCCGGGCCGATCGTCATCGGCCAGGCTGCCGAATTCGACTACGCCGGCACCCAGGCCTGCAAAGCCATGCGCGAAGAGGGGGTGCGCAGCATCCTCGTCAACTCCAACCCGGCCACGATCATGACCGACCTCGACATCGCCGACGCGGTCTATATCGAACCCCTCACCGTCCCGGTGGTCGAACGCATCATCGCCCGTGAGCGCCCGGAGGGTCTGCTGCCCACGATGGGCGGCCAGACCGGCTGAACCTCGCGGTCGAGCTCGCCCGCGTCGGCATCCTCGAGAAGTACAACGTCCGCATGCTCGGCACACCGCTCGAAGGCATCCGCCGGGCGGAGGACCGCGAACTCTTCCGCGACATGCTGGCGAAGCTCGGCGAACCGGTCCTCGAAAGCGAGATCTGCCATACCCTCGATGAGTGCATCGCTGCCGCCGAGCAGATCGGGCTGCCCGTGGTCATCCGGCCCGCCTACACCCTCGGGGGCACCGGCGGAGGCATGGCGTTCACCATGGAGCAAGCTTGCGCGCCACGGCAGCCAGCGGCCTGGCCGCCAGCCCGATCACCCGGGTCCTCGTCGAAAAGAACCTCCTCGGCTGGAAAGAGGTTGAGTACGAGGTGATGCGCGATGGCGCCGGCAACTGCATCACCATCTGCAACATGGAGAACTTCGACCCGATGGGCGTCCACACCGGCGACTCCATCGTCGTCGCGCCCTCGCAGACACTGAGTGACAAGGACTACCAGATGCTGCGCTCGGCGGCGCTGCGCATCATCGACGAGCTCGGCATCGAGGGCGGCTGCAACGTCCAGTTCTCGCTCGCCCCGCGGAAAGACATCACCGACTGGCCGGGCGACCCGTACGCCCCGCTCCCGTACTACGTCATCGAAGTGGACCCGCGCGTGAGCCGCTCGTCCGCGCTGGCCTCGAAGGCCACCGGCTACCCGATCGCCCGCGTTGCCGCCAAGATCGCCTGCGGCAAGACGCTCGACCAGATCCCGAACGCAGTCACCCAGAAGACGACCGCCGCTTTCGAACCAGCCCTGGATTACTGCGTCGTGAAGATCCCTCGCTGGCCGTTCGACAAGTTCGCCCTTGGCGAGCGCCAACTCGGGACGCAGATGAAAGCGACCGGTGAGGTGATGGCGATCGACCGCAGCTTCGAAGCGGCGCTGAACAAGGCGGTGCGGTCGCTCGAAGTCGGCGGGCACAGCCTCCTCTGGGAGCGTCCTGAATGGCGCGGCGGCGGTGAGTTCCCCCTCCACGCCACTGACGAGCGGCTCTGGGCGGTCATGGCGGCCCTGCGCCGCGGCGCCGCGCCCTTCGACCTCTCCCGGCAGACCGCCATCGACCCCTGGTTCACGGAGCGGCTGCACAACATCGTCACGATGGAGAAACGCCTCCTCGCGGAAGCGCTGCACCCTGACCTCCTGCGCGAGGCGAAACGCCTCGGCTTCAGCGACGAAATGGTCGGCCAGCTGGCCGACCGCCTGCCAGAGCAGATCCGGGCGCTTCGCCACGAGTGGGGCATCCGGCCGGTTTACAAGATGGTCGATACCTGCGCGGCCGAGTTCGACGCCGCCACGCCCTACTTCTACAGCACCTACGAGACCGAAAACGAAGCCCTCGCCGACGACGGCGCCGCTGCGATCGTGATCGGCAGCGGCCCCATCCGCATCGGCCAGGGCATCGAGTTCGACTACGCCAGCGTCCACGCCGCCTGGGCGCTCCAGGATGCCGGCATCCGCAGCATCATGGCGAACTCGAACCCGGAAACCGTCTCCACCGACTTCGACACCTCCGACCGCCTCTACTTCGAACCGCTCGACGAAGAAGGCGTCCGCGACATCATCGAGAACGAGACCGGCTCCGGCGACGAGCCGCCCGCCAGCATCGTCCAGTTCGGCGGTCAGACCGCGATCAACCTGGCCGAGCCGCTGCGCCGCGCCGGGCTGCCGATCATCGGCTCAAGCGCTGAGACTATCGACACCGCCGAAGACCGCCGCCTGTTCGAGCGCTTCCTGCAGGACCTGGGCATCCCGCAGCCTCCCGGCGCCGCCATCCTCACGCTCGAAGAGGCGATGAAGACGGCCCAGACCATCGGCTATCCCGTGCTCGTGCGCCCGTCCTATGTGCTCGGCGGCCGGGCGATGGAAATCGTCCAGAATGCCACGGAACTTGTGACCTTCGTCGCCCAGGCGGCCGAAGTCGCGCAGGGCAAGCCAATCCTGATCGACAAGTTCCTCGACGGCGCCGAAGTCGAGGTCGACGCCATCTGTGACGGCGAGACCGTGCTTATCCCCGGCATCATGGAGCACATCGAGAAAGCCGGCGTGCACTCCGGCGACTCGATGGCTGTCTACCCGCCCGTCCACCTGGACGAAGAGGAACGCGCCACGCTCGTCGACTACACAGAGCGCATCGTGCTCGGGATGGGCGCCATCGGCCTGACCAACATCCAGTACGTGGTCCTCCCGCGCGTCCCTGGCGAAGGCCCGCGGGTGTTCGTGCTCGAAGTGAACCCCCGCGCGAGCCGCACGGTGCCGTTCCTTTCGAAGGTCACGGGCGTGCCGATGGTCCAGCTCGCGGTGGGGGCGATGCTCGGCCGCAAGATCAAGGACCAGGGGTTCCCCGGCGGGCTCTGGCCCGAACGCAAGCTCGTCGCGATCAAGGCGCCGGTTTTCTCGATGTCCAAGCTCACCGGCGTCGACACCTACCTCGGGCCGGAGATGAAGAGCACCGGCGAAGTCATGGGCGTGGATCGCGCCTTCGAACCGGCGCTCGCCAAGACACTCATGGCGGCCGACATGGCGCTGAAGCCCCGCGCCAGCGTCCTCCTCAGCATCAGCGACCGCACCAAAGCCGACGCCCTCCCGCTCATCCACAAGCTCAACGAAGCCGGCTACCGCATCTACGCCACCGAGGGCACCAGCAAGATGGTCGAGGCACTGAACATCGAGGTGACGCCTGTTACGAAGGTCCTCAGCGGCGACCATCCGAACGTGGTCGACGTCATCATGGACGGCTCGGTGCAGTGCGTGATAAACACCTCCGAGAACCGCTTCACCGGCTCGCTCCGCGACGGCTTCCACATCCGCCGTGCCGCCGCCGAGAAGCGAATCCCCTGCTTCACGTCCATCGACACGGCACGCGCGGCCGTCAGGGCGCTCGTCACCGCCTCCGAGTTCGAGGTGGCGACGCTCCGCGAGTACGTCGAGTGAACATCGAAGCGACCCGCATCATCTCGACCGAGCGCGCCTGGGACGGCGCGTTCATCACCTGGTTCCACGGCCCGTCGCTCACGCGCGGCGTTGAAGCCGGCCAGTTCGTGATGGTGCACTGCAGCCCGGACGGGACCGACCCGATGTTCGCCCGCGCGTTCAGCTACTACAAGATCGATGGCGACCGCTTCGCGTTGCTCTACGCAGTCGTCGGCAAGGGCACCCGCTGGCTGAGCGAACAGCCTCCCGGCGCGGCAGTCCGTATCTACGGGCCGCTCGGCAACGGGTTCACCTTCCCGGACACGCCAGCGAACCTGCTCCTCATCGGCGGCGGCGTGGGCATCGCCCCACTGGTCGATACCGCCGAACGCGCCATCCGCGCCGGGCACCAGGTGGTCGCGATGATGGGCGGCCGCAGCGAACGCCACCTCCTCGCGGCGAGCGAATGGCCCAAAGAGGTGGAGTACGTCGTGGTCACCGAGGACGGCTCAGCGGGCCCCAAAGGCTTCGTGACGCAGCACCTGGGCAAGTACCAGGAGTGGGCCAACCGAATCTATTCGTGCGGCCCGAACCCCATGTTCCAGTCCCTCGCCGACGTCCTCCGCAACAACGGCCGCCGCCAGTTTCCGGAAATCCTGATGGAAGAGAACATGCCCTGCGGCTGGGGGATGTGCTACGGCTGCGGCATCTTCACCAAGCACCACGGCGTCAAGCTCTGTTGCAAAGACGGCCCGAAGTTCAACCTCTTCGAGGTGTTCTGAGGCATGGCCTGCGTGCTCAGTTCCGCGGAGCCGTTCGCGCGTATACTTGAGACATGACGGCGATCCAGACACAGCCTCAAGGTCGGCCAAGGCACGTAGGCAAGGTCTTCGCGAGCATCACGATCACCAACCATGCCGATGAGATTCGCGCCGCCGACGGGACTATCCGTGAGGTTCAGGTTCGTCGCATCCACCTTGACCGGATCCTGGTAGATACGGGGGCAAACACGCTCTGCCTCCCGCAATCACTCGTCGATCAGCTGGGGCTGGCTGTTCTCAAAAAGGCGTTCGCGTCGACAGCCGCTGGCGTGCGGCCCGTGGTTGTCCACGATGATGCGCGGATCGCCCTGATGGGTCGCGAGGGAACCTACGAGTGCCTCGCTCTTCCCGAAGACGCTGAACCGCTGCTCGGGCTCCTTCCGCTCGAAGGCATGGGGCTTGAGCCGGATCTGCAGAAAGAAACGCTGCGGGTCTTGCCGGACGGTCCCACGCGCGAAACGTACATCACGATCTACTGAGCGGCCCCGATTGGCGGCACATCGAAAGGTTCGTGAGTCTCTCTGCGCCTCACCGTTTAGCCCGCTCCACTCTTTCCGGCCCCTGGTTCGGCCTGCTGGAGGTGTTCTGAGGCCTCGAAATGGAACCGCGCACGGCAGTAAGCGGATCGCGGACTGAGCGACAAGGCCAGAAACGATTACCAGTACCCCGTACAATCCGGCGCATGGACTTCGCCCCCACCGAGGCACAAACCCAGATCCGCGCCCAGGCCAAAGCCCTCGCCTCCCGCTTCGATGACGCCTACTGGCGCCACTGCGACATGGCCCACGAGTTCCCCTGGGATTTCTACAAGGCGTTCGCCGATGCCGGCTGGCTCGGCATCGCCATCCCCGAGGCCTACGGCGGCGCCGGTCTGGGCATCACGGAAGCCTCGGTGCTGCTGGAAGAGGTCTCCGCTTCCGGCGCGGCGATGAACGGCGCTACCGCTCTCCACCTCACCATCTTCGGGCTCAACCCCGTCGTGAAGCACGGGACCGAAGAACTGAAGCAGCGCATCCTGCCGCAGGCCTCCGCCGGTAACCTCCACGTCGCCTTCGGCGTCACCGGGAGCCTACCGTAAACGGCAACACCCCGAGCATCAGCGCCTTCGCCCGCCGTGACGGCGGCGGCTTCACCATCATTAGGCCAGAAGGTTTGGACTTCGAAGGCGAAGGAATCGACGAAGGTCCTCCTGCTCGCGCGCACCACCAAAGCTGAGGACGCAGCCCGCCGCACCGACGGCATGACGCTCTTCCTCGCCAACCTGGACCCCGCGCACGTCACCATCCGTGAGATCGAGAAGCTCGGCCGCCACGCCGTCGACTCCAACGAAGTGTTCTATGACGACCTCCCCGTCGACGCCCGCGACGTGGTCGGCGAAGTGGGTCGCGGCTTCCACCACCTCCTCGACGGCCTGAACCCGGAGCGCATCCTGGTCGCTTCGGAAGCCCTCGGCACCGGGCGCGTCGCCCTCGACCGAGCGGTCCAGTACGCGAAGGACCGCGTCGTCTTCGGGCGGCCTATCGGCCAGAACCAGGGCATCCAGTTCCCGCTCGCCGACAGTTACGCCAAGCTCAAGACGGTCGAACTGCTCATCCGCAAAGCCTCATGGCTGTACGACAACCGCCAGCCCTGCGGAGCGGAGGCGAACATGGCCAAGTACCTCGCCTCCGAATGGGGTTTCGAAGCCGCGGACCGCGCCCTCCAGGTGCACGGCGGCTTCGGCTACGCGAAGGAGTTCAACGTCGAGCGCTACTGGCGCGAGGTCCGCGTCATGAAGATCGCGCCGGTCACCAACGAGATGGTCCTTAACTTCATCGGGCAGCACGAACTGGGGCTGCCGCGCTCGTACTGAGGTGCAATTCGAGACGAAGTACCGCAGCGACATCGCCAGCGGCTCGGTGACGCTGACTTTCCGGCGATGGAAGCGCCCGCAGGTGGTTCCGGGGAACACGTACCGCACGGCGGCGGGCAGGCTGGTGGTCGATTCGGTCGAAGTCGTAGACCCCGCCGCAATCACGGACCAGGACGCCGTCCGAGCCGGCCACGCGTCCGCCGAAGCCCTCCGCTCAGACCTTCGCGGCGAACCGTCGCTGCCGACGTATCGCGTCGCCTTCCACGCGTCGCCGGACGCAGACCCGCGCGATGAGCTCGCGGCCGAGGCCACCCTGAGCGCGAGCGACCGGGCGGACATTGCGAGGCGCCTGAAGCGCCTCGACAACGCCAGCGACTCGGGACCCTGGACGACTGCCACGCTGCAGCTCATCGCCGCCAATCCCGCTGTCCGCGCGGGAGACCTCGCTCCCCGGATGAACCAGGAACTGCTCGCCTTCAAGCTCAATGTCCGCAAACTCAAGAACCTGGGCCTGACCATCAGCCTCGGGACCGGCTACAGGCTCTCGCCGCGGGGTGAAGCGTTCCTCGGCCAGGGCTCGGGAGCCTGATACGAGCCACCCGCTACGGAACCTCCCCCCGATGCCGTAAACCATGGGGATGGACGCTACGGGGGAAAAGCGCACCGGGCTCCTGCGCCAGCTTTCCGCTGCGCTCGAAGCCACGTCCACACCAGCCGAGACTGGTGAGGCGCTGGCATCCTGCGTCCGCGCCCTACGGGAGCTGGTCGCTTACGACCGGCTCGCTCTCATCGTGAGCGAACGCAACCGCGAGTGGATCCGAGTGGTCTTTGAAGACCCGGTGGGCGACACCACGGTGCGGCTGCGGCCATCGATTGACGTTGGCCTCGACGCTGTCGCCTCGTTTCCCAACGGCATCGAGTTCGTCCCAGCGGAAACGACCGCCGGCGCCGCACGCGAGATGGCAGCCACCGGCATCACGTCAACCTTCGCCACACCCCTGATTTCGAGAGGCGAAACCCTTGGCATGCTCTCGGTTTCCCGCCGCTCAGAGGGGAAATTCGACCCGGAATCGACTGCAATCGTGCTCGAAGTGGCTCGAACCATCGCCGGGCGGCTCGGTGCTTTCTATCGGCGCAGGGTGGCCGGAGAAGAGACCGCCCGCCGCGAACTCGTCTCCGAAGTCTGCCGCTGGCCGGACGGCGACGAAGAACCGCAAGAGATGTTCGTCCGCCTCTCCGCGCTGGTCCGCCAGGCCGCACCCATCGACGGATTCGTCCTCGTGGCCTCGGACGCCCGCGGCGCGCCCGAGCTCTTGGCCCAGGTGGGTGAGCAGGCCGCGACAGACGCAGCCCTCGAAGCGATCAGCGCAGCCGGCGAAGGAGGTGACGCTCCCGCGCCGATAACGGTCCTGCCGCTTGCCCGCGGCTCGGAAACCATCGGATGGCTGGCCCTTACCACGAACGGTGTTGTCCCACTGAGCAACGCGGATCGGGCGTTCTTCGGTTTCTTCTCCACCGTGCTCGCGCAGGCGCTCGCCAGCCGGCTCCGCGAGGTGCAGCTTCGCGCCGCCGAGCAGCGCTACCAGCAACTGTTCCAGTCGGCGCCCGCCATGTACGTCATCGTCGGGCTCGAAGCTTCGGTGCCGCTGATTGTCGATTGCAACGAACTGTTCCTGGAGACGCTGGGCTATGCCCGGCGCGAAGTCATCGGCAAGCCGCTCTCGCAGTTCGATCCAACCGAGCGGCACTCGCGCAATCGTCGCGTGCGCGTCCTCGCGAACGACGAGGAACGCACGCTCGTCGCCCGCAACGGCAACATCATCGATACGCTCCTGCGCACGACGCCGGAGTACGGCCCGAACGGCCGGCTCGTCACCATCTGCGCGATGTACATCGACGTGAGCGAACGCAACGGCCTGCAGCGCCAGATCGCCCACCAGGCATTCCATGACGGCCTGACCGACCTTCCCAACCGTACGCTCTTCCTTGACCGGCTCGGCCACGCGCTGAAGCGAAACGCCGCGGTCTCCGTCGCGCTCCTGGACCTGGACGACTTCAAAGTGGTGAACGACAGCCTGGGTCATGCTAGCGGCGACCAACTGCTGGTCGCGGTCGCGCGGCGGCTGCGAGACTTCCTCATGCCGGCCGACACCATCGCGCGCATGGGCGGCGACGAGTTCACCATCCTGCTCGAAGACCCGATGTCCGAGGACGACGCTCGCCAGCGGATGGAAGCCCTGGCCCAGGCGTTTGAAGTGCCCTTCTCCATCGGCGATCGAGACGTCTACGTCGATGCCAGCATCGGGTTGATCTTCGAAACCAACGCGGCTATCGGCGGCGAAGAACTGCTTCGCCGCGCCGATATCGCGATGTACGAAGCGAAACGGCGTGGCAAAGGCGGCGTCCAGCTCTTCGACTCCTCATTCCAGGACATCGCGCGCCACCGCTTGGACCTTGAGACCGACCTCCGCCACGCAATCGAATCGGGCGAGATCGTCGTCTGGTACCAGCCGGTGATCGACCTCGCGACGGGCGAGCTCGCCGAGATGGAAGCGCTCGCCCGCTGGCAGCACCCGGAGCGAGGCATCCTGATGCCCAGCGAATTCATCGACCTCGCGGAGGAATCCGGGCTCATCGTGGCGCTCGGCCGGGAAGTGCTTCGGAAGGCGTGCCACGACGCACGCCGCTGGCTCGCCGAGTACGACCTGAGCCCGAACTTCAGGGTGGCGGTCAACGCCTCGGTGAAGCAGCTTGAGCGACCGAGGATCGTCGACGAAATCCTGGCTGTCCTCGCCGAGACAGGCCTGCCGCCGCGCCACCTCAAGCTCGAAGTGACGGAGAGCCTGATGATGACCGACGGTGACGGCGCCGTGACCAAGCTCGAGCGGCTGGCGGCAGCCGGCGTTGGCATTGCGATCGACGATTTTGGTACCGGGTATTCGTCCCTGAGTTACCTGAAACGGCTGCCGGTGGACACCGTGAAGATCGACCGTTCCTTCGTGAAGGGCATCGAGATCGAGGGGCGCGACACGGCGATCGTGCAGGCCGTTGTCGCTTTCGCTGAGAGCATCGGCCTCACGGTGACTATCGAAGGCGTGGAGAACCTCGCGCAGGTCGACACGGTACGCGGGCTGGGCTGCGACCGCGGCCAGGGGTTCTTCTTCTCCAGGCCGCTGCCAATGGAGCAGCTCACCCATCTCTTCGGTCGAAAGCGGATGGCCGCCTAACCGGCGAGTCCGTGCGCCTTCGCGAACGGGTCCCACGCCGGGTCCCGGTGCCATTCGTACTCGGTCAACAGCGCGAGTTGCTCGGCCACGGGCTCACCGAAGTGCTTCGCGATAACCGCCAACGCCATGTCGATCCCGGCTGACACTCCGGACGACGTAGCGAACTTGCCGTCTTCAACCCAGCGCGCCTCCTTCACCCAGTTCACGGCAGGGCCTTCGCCTGAACACTGCGCGAAGTAGGCCTTGTTGGTCGTCGCCTTGCGGCCGTCCAGCACCCCGGTCCGCGCGAGCAGCCCACTTCCGGAGCAGACGGTCATTACCTGCTCGGCAGCCGCGGACGCGCGCTGGAGGAACCCCACCATGGCCGGGTTCGCACCCTCCGGGAACGTGCCGAAGCCACCTGGCAGCAGCACCCAGTCCGCCGCCCGGCATTCCGCAAACGAGAGGTCCGCAGTCACCGCGACGCCCTGGACGCTGAGCACAGGGCCAGCCTTCTCGGCCACCGTCAGGACGCGCACCTGTTCCTTGAGGTTCCCGAACATTTCGAGCGGCCCGGCGAAGTCGAGCAACTCGAAGTTCGGAAACAGGACCGCCGCGAGTGTCTTCACGGCGCGGTTAAGCCAGCGCCGTGCGCAGGCGGTCCCCGACGAGCCGCGCGGCGGCCGTGCCGTCGTCGATGGCCGGGTTCGCGTAGAAGCCGTGGATCTGGCCGTCGTAGCGCTTCGCTTCGACGCTCACGCCGGCTTCCTTCAGCTTCTTCGCATACGCCTCGCCTTCGTCGCGAAGCGGGTCGTACTCGGCCGTGATGACCAGCGCCGGGGGGAGATTAGCGAGACTCTCGTGGAGGATTGGGGACGCCTTGTGATGGCGGCCGTCGTCCTCGGTCCGCAGGTAGTGGCCCCAGAACCAGACCATCGAGGACTTCGTGAGCAGATACCCCTCGGCATTCTCCGTGTACGAAGCGGTCTCGTAGTTATGGTGAGTTACCGGGTAGACCAGGGCCTGGTACTTGATCGCCGGCCCGCCAGCATCGCGTGCCATCAGCGCGACGACCGCCGCAAGGTTGCCGCCCGCGCTATCGCCACCGACGGCGATGCGGTTGGCGTCAACGCCGAGCTCGGCGCCATGTTCCGAGACCCACTTGGTTACCGCGTAGCAGTCGTCGGCGGCGGTCGGGAACTTGCTCTCGGGCGCCAGCCGGTAGTCGACCGAGATCACCACGCAGCCGCTCGCGTTCGTCATCAGGCGGCATCCGAAGTCCGCGCCGTCGAGTGAGCCAATGACCCATCCCCCGCCGTGGAACCAGACCAGAACGGGGCTGGCGGCCGCGTTCGTGCCGGGCCGGTAGATGCGCACCGGGATGTCGGCGCCGTTCGCCGGGATGGTCCGGTCTTCGACCGCGGCAACGTCCTCGCCCTGGGGCCGCGGCGCGAGGGCCATCATGTCGCGGACGGCCTGCGGATCGCCTTCGAGCTGGAATCCGGCAGCCGCCATCATGTCGAGCACAACCTGTGCCTGGGGGTTCAGGGCCACTGTCTCTCTCCTTTGTTACCCGGCCTCAGAGTGGCCGGAAAACCGGGATCGGGAACTCCCCGGTGTCCTGCTTCTCGAAGTCCACCTTCACCCGCTGGCCGATCTTCACGTTCTGTGTGGGGTCGCCGTCGACCATCACGTTGGTCAGCATCCGGAAGCCCTCATCGAGGTCGACGTAGGCAACGGCGTACGCGCCGAGTTCACGGAAGCCCGGGATGCGGTTCTGCATGACCACCGAGAACGTGTAGACGGTGCCCTGCCCTTGGACTTGTTCGGGGTGAGGCTCGGGTTGCCACTTCTGGCAGTGCGCGGTTGGGTAGAAGTTGACGCTGTTGCAAGCGTGCATGTCTGATAGCGAAGCTCGCCTTCCTTCACGCCGTCCCAGTAGTGCTGGTGTCGGCCTCGGGAAGATGCGGTTGCGGTCGATTGGGCATTGATACGTCCTTCCTTGTCGATGCAACGAAACCGGCGCTGGCGCACCGGGTGGGTTGCTCAGTCGGCCGCCAGGATGACCGTGCCGCCGGTGTGCACGATACCACCGAGAAGGCCGCCGTTCCCGTGGGCCACGGCGAGCTTCGCGCGCAACCTGCGAGGTGGACTCGCCGCGCAACTGGCGATCGCTTCAGCAAGAGGAAGAGCCCGCGCATCCGGGGTGGTTCGAGGAAAGCCCGCCGCCATCGGTGTTCAGGGTCAGGCCGGGCTTGTCGAAGGCGAGGTGGCCGTCCCCAACGAACTGGCCGGCCTCGCCCTTCTTGCAGCCGAGGTCTTCCAGGCGGACAGCCACGGTGATCGTGAACAGGTCGTAGATCATCGCGATGTCGATCTCGTCCGGCCGCACGCCAGCACAGGCGAACGCCGGGGGAGCGCTCTGGCGGGCGGCGCTGACGGTGATGTCGCCGCCGTTTTCGCGGTACTTGGTGGCCTCGCGCAGGCCGAGGATCCAGACCGGCTTCTTCTTAATGTCGCGCGCGATTTCCGGCGCGACGAAGACGCACGCGCCGCCGCCGTCCGAGACCATGCAGCACTCGAGCAGCCGCAGCGGCGTGGCCACCATCCAGAATCCAACACATCGGAGACGCTGATGTTGTCGACTTTCCACGAACTGGAGGTCGTCATCGCCTTTACGGCTTCCGGGTTCCGCATGGCGTGCTTGCGCGTTGCCACGGAGATTTCGGCGAGCTGTTCGTTCATCCAAGTACTTGCATGCTGGTGCATGTGCCGCTGCTTCACCATGGCGTAGTTGCTGATGAGCGTGGAGCCGTAGGGCGCTTCCATGTTCGTCGACCAGCTCGCGCCGCCGCGGCCTCCGCCGGTGCCGATCGCGAACCGCTGCGACGCGGCGGTCGACCCGTAGGTGGTCACCGCGACCTTTACGCGGCCAGCAGCGATATCGCGCAGTGCGTGGGCAGCGTGATTCGTACGAAGACCCACCGGCCTGGGTGGTATCGATGACGTTCGGCTTCAGGCCGGTGGGCAGCGGTTGGCCCACCGCCGCCTTCGCCGTCGCTCGGCGTCCGTACAGGCCGTCGACGTCGCTCCGCTGAGTAGCGTCATCAGGCGCCGCCTTAAGCGAGGCAGCCTTGATCATCGCCGAAACGCCCGGCGCGACTCGCAGCGGATACTCGTGGATCGCCGTGATCGCGGCGTCGCGTTTGACTCATCGGTCAACCTTCCTCAAACCCCAGGTGTCTTGGAAGCCCGGAGCATACGCGAATGGCGTCGCGGGCGCGCCCCCGCAGGCGGCTCACTGGCGGCTTGTCCGCCACGGGCCGCGAGGATAGCGTACAGAGGTGCGAATCGGCCTCATCACGGACACCCACCTGCCGTCGCTCGTCCGTTCGCTGGACGAACTCGGCCCGCAGATCGGTGACGTGCTCCGCGGCGTCGACCTCATCCTTCACGCCGGCGATGTCACGGCGCCGTCGGTCATCGAATGGTGCGCGCAGTTCGCGCCCATCCTCATCGCCGAAGGCAACAACGACCTGTTTGACGATGCGCGCATGGCGAAACGCCAGTTGCTTGACCTGAACGGCTGGCGAATCGGCATGGCGCACGAGTTGCGGCCGGAATCCCGGGCAATCGACCACATCCTCAAGTCCTCGCTCCAGGGCGAACGCGTAGACATTCTGATCGGTGGTGACACCCACGTGGAGCGGCTGGAACACCGCGAAGGCACGCTGCTCATCAACTCCGGCAGCCCCATCCTTCCTCACCACCTGTCCACGCGCCTGGGCACGCTGGGGATTCTCGAAGTGAAGCCCGGGCGCATTCATGCCGAAATCATCGTGCTCGGCCACACCGAAGGCGCCCCGAACCCCTGCCAGGCGATGTCGATCGACCTCACCCCCGAGGACTTCGAACGGAGCCGTGATGAGCACCTCGCCTCCGCCGCCGGGGGCGCCGGGTGAGCAGCTCCCAGACCTGCTCGACCTGCGGCACCACCTTGCACTCGGACATTTCGCGCGCATTCGGTCAGTGCGGCGCTTGCCGCAGCGGCTCGGAACGCAGCGAGCCGTACCAGGCGCAGCCGGCGCCGGCGCGGAAGGATCGCGAATCACCCGTGCCGCCACCGCCAACTCCCTCCGCGTAGAATCCCGCCCACAAACTCGGCAGGAGAGACGCACACCATGGACGGAATCCAGCTCAGCGGGCTCGAAGGAAAAGTCGCGGTGGTTACCGGCGGAGGCCGCATGCGAAGCATCGGCCGGCCAATCGCCGTTGAAATGGCAAAGGCCGGCTGCAGGGTCGTGGTCACCGGTTCCGGGCGCTCGCCAGAGCACTACCCTGACGACGAAAAAGAGGCAGGCTGGCGCGACGTTGCGTCGGTAGAAGAAGAAATCCGCGCCGCAGGTGGGACGGCAATTGGCCTCGCCTCAGACGTAGGCGACGAGGCGTCGGTCCGCGCGCTTCTGCAGCACACCCTTGACGAATTCGGCCGCGTCGACTTCGTGGTGAACAACGCGGGGGCCGCTCGCGGCCGGGATCGCGTCCCGGTGGTGGACATGCCGATCGACGCCTGGGACACGGTCATCCGCGTCAACCTCCGCGGCACGTTCTTGATGTCAAAGGTCTTCGGCCAGCACCTGATTGACGCCGGGCACGGCGGCAGCATCGTCAACATCTCGTCGATCGCCGGAAAGATCCTCCCGCCGAACACGTCCGCGTACGCGTCCAGCAAGGCCGGCATCCAGGCGCTGACCGCTTCGATGGCGCAGGAAGTCGGCCAGTTCGGCATCCGCGTGAACGCCATCTGCCCTGGCCTGGTCGACACCGTGCGGATCGACGACATCCGCGGGACCCCGGCCTGGGATGCCTCCACGGCACGCATCCCGCTTCGGCGGATGGGCGCGGGTGAGGAGATCGCCTGGGCAACCATCTATCTCTGCAGCGAGCAGGGCGCGTGGATCACCGGCCAGTCGATCAACATCGACGGCGGCATGGCCGTCCAGCACTAGGCGCGATGGCATCGATGTGGGCCGAAGCCGTCGGCCGCAGCCTCGGACACACACTCGACCAGTTGGCCGCGGCGGTCCGCGACTGTCCCGGCCACCTCTGGGAGGCTTCCATGTGGGCGGCGGTGCCGCTGCCCGTCGACCACCAGTTCCTGGATCAACAGTGGAAGCCCGTTACTGAGCCGGGCGAACGGGCGAAACTTGCCGCCCGCTGGCTCGAACGCCGGTCGACTCCGTGGAGCGTGGCCTGGCACGCCCTCGAAACGCTCGACTACGACCTCAACGGCGAGTTCACGCCATGGGCGCCTCCGCCGCCGTTCGCGGGCCATCCCCACTGGCGCGACCTCCCGCATCTCCCCGTCCCCTGGACGCAGGAAGAAGTGCTTGGATACGTCGAATACTGCCGCGACCGGGCGCGCGCGACGTTCGCGGCGCTGACCGAGGAGACCGCCGGGAGAGCCATGCCGCCCGCGCACCGGTACCACGGCCAGCCCCACGCATGGATCCTCGCCGGCCTGCCCGCCCACACCGTGGAGCATGCCGCGCAGATCCGGCAGTTCATCGCTTCAGACCCCATGGCGCCCGGCGCCTGAATTCGGCCGCCGCGCATCAGCCGGAACGCACTACAATCCCCACTTCCTGGAGGTTGCTCATGAAGGGTCCGCTCGACGGCATCAAGGTGTTGGATTTCACCCGCTACCAGAACGGCCCGCATGCGACCGTCATGCTC
Source organism: Dehalococcoidia bacterium (assembly GCA_046328215.1). Lineage (GTDB taxonomy): Bacteria > Chloroflexota > Dehalococcoidia > Tepidiformales > Tepidiformaceae > Amarobacter. Next base: position 43,601 of record JAXLXA010000022.1, read on the forward strand.
TCGGACATGGGGGCGGACATTCTGAAAGTCGAAACCCCTGCCGGTGGGGACCTTGGCCGGGCCCTGGGCGTGGGCAAAGACGGCTTCTGTTCGTATTTCGAGGCCCTCAACCGAGGCAAGAAGAGCATCACGCTCGACCTGCGCCACGAAACCGCCCGGGACGTTGTCCTCCGCCTCGTCCAGGTCTACGACGTCCTCACCGAGAACTTCCGGCCCGGCTTCCTCGATTCCGTGGGGCTTGGCTACGACGTCCTGAGTGCCGCGAACCCGCGACTCATCTACGCCACCAACAGCGGCTTCGGCCCACGCGGCCAGTGGCGCGAACGCGGGTCGTTCGACGTCGTCTCCCAGGGCATGAGTGGGGCGATGGTCTCGATGGGCGGCGGGCCGGGGATGGAACCGCGCAACGGCCCCTGGGGCCTGGCCGACCAGGTCGGTTCGATGGTGTTCGCTTTCGGGATTACCAACGCAATCGTGGCGCGGGAGCGTTTCGGCGTCGGCCAGAAGGTCGATGTTTCTCAGCTCGGCGCAATGCTCACCTTGCAGGCGCTGGGCCTCCAGGCGTTCCTCCACAACGGACGTCAGGGCGTGCTCCCGTACGCCCGCGCCGGCAACCCGCCTTTCTCGTGGTACGAAGGCAGCGACGGAAAATGGGTGACTGTCGGTGTCCTGGACCCGAAGAACTGGCCGAAGTTGTGCGCCGCACTGGAGCGCCCGGACCTCGCCACGGACCCTCGTTCCGCCGACGCCTTCGCCCGCTCGGACAACCGCGAGTGGGTCTTTGCTGAACTGGAAAAAGCCTTCGCGAAGTTCCCGCGCGACGAGGCGATGCGCCGGCTCATGGAGGCGGACGTCCCCACCGGCCCCGTCTACGACTACGCGGAAGTCGCGGCGGATGAGCAGATGTGGGTGAACGGCTACCTGGCGGAGATCGAGCACCCCAACTTCCCGGAGCATCGCGTGGTTGGCGTCCCGGTCGAACTCAGCGCAACGCCTGGTGGCATTCAAGGGCCGGCGCCGGAGCTCGGCCAGCACACCGAAGAAGTGCTGTTGGAGCTTGGCTACTCGTGGGAAGAGATCGAGGCGATGCGAGAAGCCGGGGTCACCTACCGCGCCGGCTGAGCCGCACGGGCCGCATGACGCTGTCCGGAACCCTCCGTGAAATGAGGGCCGCGCCGAGTTGCACCTTCACGTCCCATTTCCGAAACTGGGAAGCGATCCCCGATAGCTCAACGGTAGAGCACGCGGCTGTTAACCGCGGTGTTCGTGGTTCGAATCCACGTCGGGGAGCCAACACGCACCTTTATTGTCGTTTACAGATTCGCCAAGGGCGCCCCAGCCAGACACTTGTGAACGCGATCAAGGCCGTAAGGCCGTCAATTGGAGAACCACGGAGCGCCCCCCTTCGCCCCGGCCCCTGATCCCCTACTTGATTGCCAGCGCGTTCGGCGGGCTGCCGGTGCCACCCTGGATGTTCAGGGGTGCGCCCGTAAACAGACACTCGTAGACGTGGTCGGCGGCGCAATCCGCAGCGAGTGCCGTCAGTTGGAACATCTCGCCGATGGCCATCCCAAAGCGGCCGATGATCCAGTGGTGGAGGAATCCCTCCGGGTCCACGAAGTTGGGCGGTGGCCACGCCTCCAGCGCCGGGTTGTCTCCGCAGAGTGCCGACGGATGCCGGTCCCAGATGTACTCCGCCATCTCTTCCGAACACTGCAGCCCAGGCGTTTTGAGGTTCGCTGTCACCGATATCAGCTGCCGCACCTGCTGTGACTGCTGTTCGTACCAGCTGATCCAGCCCGTGTGGATCAGCCACACATCGCCATCCTGGAACTCCACGCCCTGGGCCTTCCGCGTGCCTTCGAGGTCTTCCTCGGTGATATCCGTGCGGAGGCCGCAGTCCAGCGGCCGCCCAACAGACGCCAGATACCGGCCGACATCGAGGACTACCGCCCGTCCGGCGATGCCTTTCCGCGCCCAGTGGTCGATTCCCAGCCGGGTCTTGTCGCCGCTCTGCCGGAGCTGTGCGCTGGTTATCCCACCCCAGAATCCATGTTCGTAGTCACCGACATGCGTCAAACCATCCCACTGGCTGGACGCCTGCGTGTAGAAGTTGTCCAGCACGTCGTCGCCGTGGTTGCCCACGGGGATTTCGCGGAACACCGTGTGACGGAACTTCCCGCGGCTGTACAGCGGCGGATTCGGCTTCTCCTGCTCCCAGTTCATCGCGAAGACGGCCCCCTTTTTCACTAGCCGCGCCGCGGCGACCAGCCGTTCCGCCGTCTGCAGGTTGAACATCCCAACGTTGTCGTCCGGGCCGAAGATGCCCCATGCGGTTTTGGGCGGATTGCCCGGGACTGCGGGGAGTTCCCGGTACGCCGGAAGCTTCGATGGGATGTCAGCCATGGTCGATAGGGCTCCTTCGAGCGAATTCGCCCGGTCGGCGCGGGCGGGCCAACTCTACCGGACAGTGAACCCGGCTGAAACGCCCGGCCAGACGCCCTTCAACGCACGTCCTTCCGCAACCCCACCTTGAGCCGCGCACCGCTGTCAGCGAACCCCCGGCATCACTTCTTCGACGAACCGCTGCTCGGCGCGCGCTGCCTCGTTCGGGTCCGCGCCCGCCGACCCGCCAACGACGACGAGGCGCTCCAGGCCAAGGTCAATCAGCTCCCGCAGCCGCTCCAGGCAGTACGCCGAATCGCCGAACACCCCGAATTCACGCGCGAACTCCGATGTAATCACGCTCGCCTGAGGGCTTCCCGCGCGGCTGTGCCGCGTCATGTCGTAGGCATCGTGGATGCCTTCCATCACTCGCTTCTCTTCCTCGGACGTGGGTCCCACCGCGTTGCCGTGCATCGCCGAGAACCGCGCGAACAACGAAACCCCTCCCTCGCCGAGCCGCCGCCCGACTTCCGGGTCGTCGTGCACGACGACGTTGACGTACGCGCCGAACGCCATTTGCTCCGGGAGGCCGGCCGCCTTCCGCGCCGCCCGCGCGGTCTCCATGCCCCAGCGGATGCGGGCCGGGTCCGCGCCCACCGCGAACGTGATGCTGTCGGCGTGGCGCGCGGCGGCGGCAATCACCTTCGGCCCCGTCGCGGCGACATCGACCGGGATCTTGGGGTAGCGGCCGGGCCTCAGCCACTCAATCCGGGAGGCGGTGGGCTGATTCGCCAGGCGCAACGCGTCCACATTGCCTTCGGCTTCGAACGGCACCTCGTCGCCGCGGAGGTAGCCCTGCAAGCGCGCAATGTAGTCTTCGAACTTCTTCACCGGCGAGGGCGAAAACCCGAGGTGCGCCAGTGCTGAATCGCCGCGGCCGATCCCCAGGAACGCCCGTCCCTGGGAGACTGCGTGGACGGTGGCGATCGCGCAGGCCGTCACTGCGGGGTGCCGCGTGAACGTGTTGGTCACGCCCGTCCCCAGCTTGATCCGCGAAGTTCCCGTCGCCGCCATCGCCAGGCCGATGTAGCAGTCCCCCGAGAGGTTCTGCGAGTCGACCGTCGTGACGCCGTCGTAGCCCGCCCGCTCGGCAGTTTCGGCGCGGCGGGCAACCGCTGACGGTAATCCCGCCGAGTTCGTCCAGATTTCGACCATGTGCGAATCCTCCCGGGCTGATCTGACGGGCGGCACTATACGAGATGGCGCGCGCCCTACCGCGGCAACCCCAGCCCGCGTGTCGCGATGATGTTCCGTTGGATCTCGCTCGTGCCGCCGGCAATGGTCCTGGGGACGGTGGTCAGGTAGGTCAGCGCGAACTGCGCCTGCAGCCGCTCCAGCGGCGAACCCGGCATCAGCGCTCCGTACATGCCAAGCACGTGCAGGCCCGTGTTGGCGATGCGCTGGTCCAGCTCGCTCAGGGACAGCTTCAGCAGGCTCGCTTCCTGGTTGGGCACGTCTCCCGCTGCGAGCATGCTCGCCACGCGGTAGCTCAGCATCGTGACGACCGCGACCTCCACGGCGTGCTGCGCGAGCCGGTGCCTGACCGTCGCCGGGACTGCTTTACCCGAATCCCTCAGGTAACTGGCGATGTCGTCGACGGTCCGGCGAGCCCCGCCCGCGTTAGCGATGTTGGAACGCTCGAGGTCGAGCGTCGTGGTAGCGAGATACCAGCCGCGGTTCACCTCGCCGAGCAACGCGTCCGCCGGCATCCGCACGTTGTCGAAGAAGAACTGACCGAACCCTTTCCGGCCCGCGATGTTCAAGAGCGGCTGAAACGAAACCCCTGGCGACCTCAGGTCGAGCAGAAAGTACGTAATCCCACGGTGCTTCGGCGCTTCAGGGTCGGTGCGTGCGAGAAGGTACATCCAGTCGGCGTAGTGGCCGTGGCTCGTCCAGATCTTGGTGCCGTTCAGGATCCAGTCGTCGCCCTCGCGGACGGCGCTGGTCCGAAGGCTGGCCAGGTCCGAGCCAGAACCGGGCTCGCTGAATCCCTGTGCCCAGACCACGTCCCAGTTGGTGATGCCCGGTAGATGGCGGGCCTTTTGAGCATCGGTGCCGGCGAGCTGAATCGTTGGGCCCGCGTAACCGACGGCTGGCCCGCGGGCCCCGTTGGGCGCGCGGAAGTAGGCCATCTCCTCGCCGAAAACCAACTGCTCCACCGCTCCCAGTTCCATGCCGCCGTACTCACGCGGCCAGGCCGGCGCGATCCACCCCTTCGCCGCCAGCAGCTTGTTGAACGCCCGAAGTTCCTCGGGCCGCTCCTCTTCGGAGTAGGGAAAGCTCTCCATCTCCGGGCGCATCACCGACGCAAGCCAGGTACGCACTTCGCCCTGCAGCGCCCGCTGCTCAGCCGACAGCCGGAAGTCCATCGCGGGAGTCTAGCGGAACGCGGCGGTCCTATCAGTCACTCGTTGGCCCGGAAGCAGGAAGGAGCGTGGCGGCCTCCGCGAGCGTGCGTATGCGGTGGATGTTCGCCGCCTGGACGTGCGCGTTCCGCGGCCAATCGACAAGGAGCACCCGGGGCACGAGTTCGGATACCCAGAGCGCGGTGAACGGGTCGTCCTCGAAGTGGGCCACCGGCCGCAGTTCCGTCATCTTGCGCGCCTTGAATTGCGCCGACGTTTCTTGCCACCCCGGGCGCATGTGCAACTCCGGCACGAAGCCGAAGTAGCGCTCGAACCAGGCCCGCGTGAGGCGCTCGGCCGGGCGCCCGCGCGCCGTTACGACAACGCAGCGGTGCTGTTCAGCGAGCATCTTGAACCCTGCCACCGCGCCCGGCATGGGACGCCGGAAGTGGTAGCGCCAGCCTTCGGTCAGCCAGAGCAGACCGCGTTTCCCGGCGGCATCGCGGGACTTGCCGGTCCCGCGCCCCGGGTTGATGCCAAACGGTGGGCGGCAAAGCACGCCGTCCATGTCGAAGGTCAACAAGGGCCGTTGGTCCACAACTCGGCATCGTACGTTCGCTGGCGCGTAGGTTCTGGTTCGGCCAGCGTTTCGATTCCATGGATCTGCTTCAGGCTGTTGGGCTTCTCGCCGCCGCGTTCGCAGCCGGGGCGATCAACGCCGTTGCCGGCGGCGGCTCGCTGGTGAGCTTCCCCGCCCTGCTGGCCGTGGGTTATGGCTCCAAGGCTTCGAACGTGACCAACAGCGTCGCCCTCTGGCCGGGATACGTTGGCGGCTCCTACGGCTATCGCGGCGAACTCGCGCGCCAGAGGCGGCGCATCACCGCACTCGCTCTGCCCAGCGTCGCCGGGGCGCTCGTGGGCTCGGTGATCCTGCTCCAGACTCCCGACTCCGCGTTCGACCGCCTCGTCCCCTTCCTCATCGTGTTCGCGTGCGTCGTCATGGCGTTCCAGGACCAGCTTTCGCGCTGGGCGCGCACCCACCAGCTGGTCGCCCAGCACGAGGGACACGTGCCGTTCGCCCTCCACGCCTCGATCTTCTTGCTGGCCATCTACGGCGCGTATTTCGGCGCGGGGCTCGGCATCCTCACGCTCGCCGTGCTGGGCATCCTTCTGCCGGACGACCTCCAGCACTCCAACGCCCTGAAGGGGCTCCTCTCCGCGCTGATCAATCTCATCGCCGTGCTCTACTTCGTAGCGTTCGGACCCGTGCGCTGGGCCCCCGCGCTGGTCATGGCCGCGGGAGCGCTCCTCGGCGGCTACCTGGGGGTTGGCGTGGCCCGGCGTCTGGGCAAGCGCTGGTTGCGGCTCGCGGTGATCGCCTATGGCCTGTTCGTCGCAGCGGTCCTGTTGCTGCGGTAGGCAGTTGGCCCATGGGTCGCTCTCGATCCCGCGACCTACCTGTACGCGCCAGCCCGTAAGCCCCCATCCCCTATAATCGGGCTCCACCCCGCCGCTGGAGCCTTGCATGCTGTTCTCCGTCCGCCTCATCTCCCGCCAACCAACCGACATGTCTGGCGATGCCTGGCAAAGCGTGGTCGGCGAGCAGTTGAAGGCGGTCAAATCCCAGTACGACCAGGGCAAGATCCGGGCGATTTACCGCGAGACCGGCGTAGGCGTGCTCGGCATTTATGACGCCGCCGACGCCCGCGAAATGGACCAGCTCATCGCGTCACTGCCGATGGCGCGCTTCTTCATCGAAACCACCGTCCACCCGCTGTGGGACATGGTGCCCAACCTGCAATCGCTTTAGTGAGGTAACAAGCGTGGCCGTCGTCTCTCCGGAAGACTTCAAGGGGGCAATGGGGTCCTGGGCGTCGGGCGTGACGGTCGTCACCACGCGGCTCGATGGCGAGGTCTACGGCATCACCGTTTCCAGCTTCTCCTCACTCTCCATGGAGCCCCGGCTCATCCTGGTCAGCCTCCAGGACTCCAACCACCTGCCCCACATGATCAAGAAGTCGAGGCACTTCGGTGTCAGCATCCTCTCCCTGGGGCAGGATGAGATTTCGGGCTACTTTTCCAAGTCCGGGCGAAACCCTTCAGCGACGTTCGGCGAAGAAATCCCGGTGCTGACGATGGAAACGGGCAGCCCGCTGATCACCGGGGCGCTGGCCCACATCGACTGCGAATTGGAAGAGGCGTTGCCCGGTGGAGATCACACGATCGCCATCGGCCGCGTGGTCGGCGCTTCGTTCGACGCCGGAAAGCTGCCACTGATGTACTTCCGTCGCGCCTACCGCACGCTGAATATGGAGTAGACGATGGCAGTCAAAGTGGTGATCGAACGGCGCGTGCTCCCTGGGCAAGAGCGCCGCGTGCTCGAACTTCTCCGCAGCCTCCGCATCCGCTGCCTGGATGAGCCGGGATACATCACGGGCGAGACGCTGCGGGACAGCGAAGACGCGCACAACATCGTGGTCATCTCCACCTGGTTCGGCCTTGGCGATTGGCGCCGCTGGCACGCGTCAGCGGACCGCCACGATTTCGAGACGAAGATCCGCCAGCATCTTGCCGCTCCGGAACGGGTACGCGTCCTGCTCGAGGGGCTCACCGAGCACCACTCCGGCGCCTGACGAAACCGCTGACGGCTTTGCGCATTTCCGCACAATCGCGGTAGTATCCCCCTCCGGGAGGTTCGGCCTGTGTCACCTGCGCTCGCATTCCTGGGTGTTTCGATTTTGGGGACGTGGGGTCTCGCCAGCATTGGCCTGATCGCCGCCGGCATCATCATGCTGTTCTTCCCCGGCGACCCGACGACATCCTCCAGCCACACGTTGGGCGGCATCTTCTTCCTGGTCGCTGGTCTCGTTTCCGGTGGCCTGATGCAGGTCGTCGTGGCGCCGCTCCTCGGCCTCGATGCCCCCGTGCCCTTCCGCGCGAAAGATAACAAGGCCCATGCCCGGATGACGAAGTGGGCGAAGGCCGGCCTCGTCCGCGATTACACCGACGGCGTGCCGAAAGAAGTCCGGCTGCGCGCGCAGCGCGTGCTCCTCGTCCGCCAGGGCGATGACATCTACGCCATGAACGCGCTCTGCTCGCACGCCCGCCTGCCAATCGGTGGCCTCCCCGGTTCTCCGATCAAAGCCATGGCCGTCCAGGACGGCTGCGTCACCTGCCCATTCCACGGCGCCCGTTTCGCTATCACCGACGGCAAGGCCGTGCGCCAGCCGTTCACCACCAGCTGGAACAACGACCACCCGCTGCTCGGTGGCCTCCAGTCCAAGCTCTGGAACGTCCTCAAGCTCATCCCCATGCCCTACCAGGCCTTCCCAATGCCGAAGGTTGCGCGGCCGAGCATGGGCGCGGAAGACATGCAGACCTACCCGGTGAAGATCGAAGCCGGCGAAGTCATGGTTGGCCTCCCGAAGTAAGCCCCTGTCACTGAACCACCCAATCGGGCATGCTGACCGGCATGCCCGATTTGCTTTCCTGGCGTTCCAGATTCCCCATCCTCGCGAGCAAGACCTACCTCATCAATAACTCGCTGGGTGCCATGCCGGCTTCGGTGAACGACTCGCTGGCCGAGTACACGGACCTCTGGGCCACCGAGGGCGTCGTCGCCTGGGACACGTGGCTGCCGGAAGTGGTGAACGTCGCCGCCATCCTCGAGGACATCGTCCGCGCCCCCCGAGGCAGCATGACCATGTGCCAGAACGTCACCAACGCGCTCGCCGAAATTCTCTCCTGCATCGAGTTCGAAACGCCGCGCAACCAGATCGTCCACTGCGCCGGTGAATTCCCCACCGTCGAATACCTGCTCGATGCGCAACGCCGCATCGGCGCGGAAGTGGTCCGCATCGGGACCGACCCACTCGTCTACCCCGAACGTGACCTCCTTGACGCAATCACCGCCCGGACCGCGCTTGTCGTCATCTCCCACGTGCTCTTCCGGACGGCCGAACTCGTCGATGTCCGGCCGATTGTAGAGCGGGCGCATAACCATGGCGCGCTCGTCGTCCTCGACGCCTACCAGTCGATGGGCGCCGTACCTTTCGATGTCGTCGAACTCGATGTCGACTTCCTCGTCGGTGGGTCGGTGAAGTGGCTCTGCGGCGGCCCCGGGGCGGGCTACCTCTACGCCAGCCCGCGCATCATCGAACGCCTCGAACCGCGGCTCGTCGGCTGGTTCTCCCACGCCCGCCCGTTCGGGTTCGAATCGCCGCCGATCGAGTACGCGGAAGGGATCGCCCGGTTCACCGGCGGAACGCCGAACATGCCCGCCTACTACCAGGCCCGCGAAGGCTACAAGGTCATCCGCGACGTTGGCCCGGAAGTCATCCGCGAAAACGCCCGCCGCCAGACCGAACTCATCTACGCCGGCGCGCTGGAACGCGGCTACACGGTCAACTCGCCTCGGGAGTTCGAGCGGCGCGGCAACCACGTCACCGTCGATGTCCCGAAGGCTCAGCAGGTCAAGGACGAGCTGATCAGGCGGGGCTTCGTCGTCGATTACCGGCCCGGCGCCGGAATCCGCATTGCGCCGCACTTCTACAACACCGACGACGAATGCCGCGCCATCCTGGACGAGATCGCCGCGATCCTACGGACGTTACCGTGAGCGGCGGCGTCACCGTCATGTTCGCGGGCTCGGGCGACGCGTTCGGCAGCGGCGGCCGTCTGCAGGCCTGCATCGTCCTCGCTGACGGTGAGCAGCGCGTCCTGCTGGACTGCGGCGCCACCTCGCTCAGCGGCCTGAAACGCCTGGGCATCGAACCCAACACGATCGACGCGGTGGTCGTGAGCCACCTCCACGGCGACCACTTCGGGGGGCTGCCGTTCCTGGTGTTGGACGGGCAGTTCTCGCGTCGCGAAACCAACCTCCATGTCATCGGGCCGCCCGGCACGGCGGGCCGCCTCACGGCCGCGATGGAGGTCTTCTTCCCGGGCTCTTCCGCCGTGCGCCGCCGGTTCGCCGTTGAGGTGACCGAAATTGCCCCGGGCGAGACCACGACCGCTGGCTCGTGGACTGTCCGGGCATTCGCCGCCGACCACGCCAGCGGCGCTCCCTCGCTCATCCTTCGCCTCGAATCACCCCGAGCAGTGGTCGCATACTCCGGCGACACGGCCTGGACGCCGGCCCTGATCGATGCCAGCCACGGGGCGGACCTGTTTATCTGCGAGGCCTACTTCCGCTCGCGCCAGGCGCCGTACCACCTGAGTTACGACGAACTCGCCCAGCATTTGGGGCGCTTCACCTGCAAGCGCGTCATCCTCACGCACATGACCGCGGAAATGCTCGCCGCGGACGGCATCGCGCCCGACCGTGCCGCCGACGGCCTGGTGGTCACACTCTAAAGGCCCCGCTTACTCCCCGTAGCGGAAGAACCCGCGCCCGGTCTTTCGCCCGAGGTGCCCGAGGCTGACCAGCCTCCGGAGAAGAGTCGGCGCCTTGAACCGCGGCTCGCCGTACTCCTCGAACATGCTCTCAGCGATCAGTTTCAGCGTGTCCAGGCCAATAAGGTCCGCGGTGGCGAGCGGGCCCATCGTGTGGTTCAGCCCAACCTTGCAGGCATTGTCGATGTCCTCGGCGTTGGCGACGCCGCTGTCCAACAGGTCGATGGCGTCGAAGATGAACGGCACCAGCAGGCGGTTGGCGATGAAGCCGGGGGTGTCCTTCACCTGCACGGGCACGCGGCCAAGCTTCTCGCAGAAGCGCATGGCGTCGGCCAATGTCTCCTCGGTGGTGCTCGCCGTCGAGACGATTTCGACCAGTTTCAGCGCCCACGGTGGGTTGAAAAAGTGCAGCCCGATGACGCGTTCGGGCCGCTTGCTCGCGGCGGCGAGGTCGCTTAGCGGCAACGAGCTCGTATTCGATGCCAGCAGCGCCTCGGGCGGGCAAATCTCGCCGAGCCGCTGAAACACGCGCGCTTTCACGTCGAGGTCTTCCACCACCGCTTCGATAACAGCGTCGACTCGCGCCATCGAATGCAGGGTATCGATGTCCGCCGAGCCGTTCAGTCTCTGGTAGGCGGATTCGCAGTCGGCCTGCGTGATCCGGCCGCGCTCAGCCTCCCGCAGCAGCCGCTTGTGGATGCCGTCGATCGCCGCATCGACGCGGGCCTGGTCGACATCGACGAGCGTGACATTGAACCCGTTGTAGGCCGCTACCTGGGCGATGCCACTGCCCATCAAGCCCGACCCGATGACTCCAACCCGTTCGATGCGCACGCGAGCAACCTCATCGTTCACTGCTATCGATCGATAGCGCACGCAGATGATAGTTCCGGGCTCCGGCAGGCGCGAAGTTTCGCCCGATGCTAAACTCCCGCCCACGATTGGAGTGCCCATGTCAGTACCTGAGCAAAGCCTGATAACCGAGGAACACCGCGCCGCCATCGGCCAGAAAAGCGAGCCGGCGAAGGTCACGATCAAGGAAGAAGACGCGAAGCGCATGCGCGACGTGCTCGAAGACAAAGACCCGCGCTACGCCGATGGGACGGGCATGGCTCCGCCCTACGTGATCGCCGGGATGGGCGGCGGCCCCCGCCGCGGCATGCCCCAGGTGCTGCCCGGCGGCCTGCTCACGCAGCAGGAGTGGAAGTTCACGCGCCCGTTCAAGATCGGCGAGGAACTGAGCGCCGTGAGCCAGGTGTTCGACATCCGCGACCGGCTTGGCGGCCGCTACGGCTACAGCGTGCTCGTCACCCAGGGGACCGAGTACTTCGATGCCGCCGGCAACCACGTCGCCTCCGCCATGATCACGATTACTCAGTTCGATCCCAAGTCCCAGAGGAAGGGCGACGAATGAGCCAGCTGTACTACGAAGACGTCAAAGTCGACGACGAGATGGAACCGCTGGAGCGCACGCCCACGACGGACATGGCGATCGATTTCTTCGGCCGCGACAACCCGACGAACCCGGCGTTCTCCGACATCGAAGCCGGCAAGCGCCTCGGCGTCGGCGGCGCCCTCGTCCCCGGCCTGCTCAAGCTCTCCTGGCTGACCCAATACGTCAGCAACTGGGCCGGCACGCAAGGCCACGTGCGCAATCTCCGCGCCGCCTACCGCCGCCCGGACGTAGCCGACCGTCCGCTGGTTCTCACGGGCCGCGTCGTCGACAAGCGCGTCGAAGACGGCAAAAACGTCATCGAGCTCGAAGTCGTCACGCTTGCCGAAGGCCAGCCAAGCACCCGCGCGAACGTGCAGGTCGAACTCCCGAGCAAGGGGTAAGGCCAGCCAGATCCCGGGCTCCCTCCCGTGCGCGGGAGGGGGTCTGCGCAAGTTGCGGTCTTGAGTACGGTCATGTCTGAGTGGTACATCGAGCTTGTGAACTGGCAGCGTGGTCAGGCGGAATGGCCGAAGGCACGCCGAGGCCGATTACGGTGGCTGCAGCTCGCTTTTGTCATCATCGTGGTGAGCGTCTTAACCGCGTTATCGACCTTCGATAGTTGGCTCGTTTGGGTAGCGGCGACGCCAGCGATTCTCGGCGCTTGTGTAGTCTTGCGAAGCGTCGAAGTCTGGCTTTGGGCGCGTTGGCCGTCCTAGTCGTGTCAAAGTGGGTGTCACGGGGAGACCAAGAGACACAAGTGGATGCGCTTTTCCGTTGAACCAAGGCGACACCTACCTCTCGAACCTCCCGCCCCCGCAGCGCGGAGGCCCTCTCCCTGTGCAGACCGGGACTCTTTCCGGTCTCCGCCCCCCGGGGTCTTGCACTGCGCAGGCCAAGTGCCGACTATTCGGTCGAGGAGTGGCCCAATTGGAGCGGTTTCGGTCTTGGCTGGCCCGTTTCTGCAGGTCGAAGTGGCAGCAGCTTCGCGCCTCGTGGCAACTCGACTTCGGCCCTCAGGGCGCCTTCTGGGACGAACCATTCAAAGAGAAGACGCTGTGGGAGGAGTTCGGGCCTCTCGTCCGTTCTATCCCGGAACAGGCAGCTGTCTGGTTGGGAATTTGGTTGCTCCATTCTCGTGGCGTTTCCGGGTTCGGGGATTGGGCTACCGTGGCGCTCGTGGCACTTGTTTGGGCCTGGGTGATCCGTTTCTTCGACCGCCTGGTTCGGAAGCACTGGGCCCGTCGGCATCTCCAACGCTGAACCCTCAGGATCGCCCGACGTGAACGAAATCGACGCCTACCTCGCCGCCCTGCCGCCCACCCGGCGCGAGACACTTGAGACCCTCCGCGCTCAACTCCATGCCATCCTCCCCGGCGCCACCGAAGTCATCAGCTACCGTCTCCCCACCCTCCGCTACCGCAACCGCATGATCGTGAGCTTCGGAGCCAGCGGCTCACATTGCGCGCTCTACGTCCTGAGCAACACGCTCCTCGAACCGTTCCGGGAACAGCTGCGCGGGTTCCAGACCGGCAAGGGCACCGTGCGCTTTTCGCCCGAACATCCGATACGACCGGCCCTTGTCGAGGCGCTCGTGCGCGCCAAAATGGTTGAAGCCAGGGTCGACTGAATCCCGGGGAGGTGGTCATGTCACAGCCAACGCAGACATGGACGGAGGTCATCACGCCTGGACGGTTCGATGGGCAGACAGTCATTGTCACGGGCGCGGGGTCGGGCATCGGCCGCGCCACCGCCCTGCGCGTCGCCAGGGAGGGCGGCCGCGTCATCGCATCCGACGTCAGCCGGCCACGCCTCGACGCCCTCGTCGACGAAACGAAAGGGCTCGCAGTCGTCCCCGTCGCCGGGGATGTGAGCGACGAAGCGGACGTCGCCCGCATCGTCGCCGCGGCGGCCGGGCGCGTCGATGCGCTGGCGAACGTCGCGGGGATCATGGACAACTTCACCCCGGTCCACGAAGTCACCGACGAAGTCTGGGAGCGCGTGTTCCGGGTCAACGTCATCGGCATCGTCCGGCTCACGCGCGCGGTCGTCCCGCTCATGCTCGCGGCGGGCTATGGCGCCATCGTGAACATCACGTCGGAGGCCGGCCTGCGCGGTTCCGCCGCCGGCGTCGCCTACACCGCCTCGAAGCACGCGGTCATCGGCATCACGAAGAACTCCGCCGTCATCTACGGCCCGAAGGGGATCCGCTCGAACGCCGTCGCCCCGGGCGGGACCATCACCAACATCCAGGCGACATTCGGCTCGCAGATGGCGATGGAACGGATGGGGCCGCTGATGCAGGCGGTGATCCCGCCGCCGGCCCAGGCGGACCAGCTCGCGGCGTCGATCACGTTCCTGCTCAGCCGGGACTCCACCAACATCAACGGCGCCGTCCTGCCGTCCGATTCCGGCTGGTCAGCGATTTAGCCACTCAGTTGAGGGAATTGGCGGTGTATGCGGCGGGCCTGCCCTCACCCCCCGGCCCTCTCTCCCGACTTCTACGGTCGCGGGAGAGGGGGAGTTCAGGTCGCGTGTCTGCGGGGACGAACGATCGCCGACTTTCACGAGTGGGTACTCGCAAAAGCGCTCTCTGTTGTCGCTACCGCGGTGCGCTGCTGCCCGCCGCAACACGCGTTATGTTGTCTACGAGCACGCCCACCTGGCTCTCGCTCAAGGCTGAATCGAGGAGCGGCAGGTACACCTCGTCCTCGCTCTCAAGGTGCGCGCGGACGAACGCGTAGAGGCCGTACAGCAGCGGGTGCAGGTACTTCGCATAGGCCGCGATGTCGCCGTCTTTCTTTGCCGCTTCGATGGCCTGCGCGAGGTCGCCGGTCATCCGCATGATGCTGGTGTGCTGCGCCTTCATCACCTGGCAGGAATCGACGGCGGCGATGACGCCGTCGACCGCGATGAAGAGCGTGAACTCCTCCGCGCGGCTCACCGGCAAGAGCTGGTCCTGCAGGTACGCCAGCGCGCCATCCAGCGCCTTCACCGCGATGGGATACTCGGCGCTGGAGACAGCGTTCGCCGCCACCATCAGGGTGTTGAGGCCCGGGTACATTTCCTTGCGCAGGTCTCGAAGCTGGCCAATCACGCGATCGGGCATAGGGACGCCTCTACGGTTTCCAGGTAACCACGCCGAGCGGCACCGGCCGGTCTGACAAGTAGAACCGCCCGTCGCGCTCGATTGCAAGCGATTTCAGCGCTTCCAGCATTTTCGGTGCAAGCGGACCATCCGGCTCGATGAAGAGCTGCTGGCGCGCGAACCCGACTATCGACTCCAGTGATGCGTGCGAGCCCGGCGTACGCTCCCCCAGCCAGACGGTGAAGACCTTGCCCCTGGCGAGCAGCAGTACCAGGAACTCCTGCAGTGCCGGGAGCAGGTCACGTTCGACCCCGTGGACCCCCGGCCAGAGCAGCGCAGCCTGCGTTGCCGGGGCCTCGGCCAGCAGCACGGCCACGCAAAGCCGGCCGGCGCTGGCTTCCATCGCATCCAGGAACGGGCCAATGTCCGCGATGTCGTAGCCGACGTGGGCGATGAACGCGACGTCGGCCCGTGGCGGGTTGGCCATGGGCCAACGCGACTCGACGGCCGTGACGCCCTCGACGCCGAACTCGGCCGCGGCTTCGGCCAGCACCGCGAGCATCCCCTGCGAAGGGTCGACGGCGGTGACGTGCGCCCCGGCCAGCGCAAGCGGCAGAGCGTAGCGCCCGCCGCCCGCGCCGATATCGAGCCACGTCTCGCCCGGCACGACGAGCCCGCGCAGCACGTCCAGGGCCGGTTCATCCGTGCGCCGAGGGTTTGCCTTGAAGGTTGAAGCGATGGGCGCGTAGAAATCCGGACGCTCCGGGGCCTCGCGGAAGCGCTCTGCCTGTTCGTTGTTCGCGCGGACGCGGCGCGCCCACTCCGCAAGCAGCGTCGCCGGGTCGAGTCCGAGTGGTCCAGTCATCGCTGCGAGTGTGCTTGGCGGAAAAACTGGCGGCAAGCTCACCCGGTTTGCTACCCTATAGTCGACTAAAATAGTCAACAATCCTCAGGAGGCCTCAGTGGCAACCAAGAACGAGCGCGAACCCTTTACCCGAATCTCCGTCGCCGAGGCCAAGGAAAAGCTGGATGCCGGTTCGGCTGTAATGGTGGACGTACGTGAACCGAACGAATACGTGGAAGTCCATGCAAAAGACGTGCGGCTCATCCCCGTGAACACCGTCATGGGCGAAGTGAAGCAAATCCGCGACTTCGCGGGCGGCAAGGAAGTGCTCTTCATTTGCAAGAGCGGCGCGCGCAGCGCCCTCGCCGCGGAGTTCGCCATCGCCGCCGGCCTCGAGGAACTGCCGCTGTTCAACGTCGAAGGTGGCACGCTCGCCTGGGTGGACGCCGGCTTCCCAACGGGCGACTGAGCCGCTCCGCAGGTTAACTCGTGAAGGGCCCGGCACTCGCGGGCCCTTTCGATTCCTTGACTCTGAGCCCGGCCCAAACCTAGGATCGCCGCCGTCTGGGTGATCTACCAATCGGTAGGCGCCTTCAGAGGAGGGAGAGACTTTGTTTAAGGGAACACGGTCCAGTTTCGTCCTGCTCTTCTCACTGCTCGCGCTCATGGCGCTCTTCGCAGTGGCCTGCAGCGGCGATGACGACGACGATTCCGGCGGCAGCGCCGGGTTCAGCGACGCCGGGTACAAGACCGCCGGTCTGGATAAGGCCCGGGTCGTCACGGTCGACGGCGACATCCCGATCGGCATCTCGTCCGCGTTGACAGGGGACACGGCGAGCCTCGGCAAGCCGATCGCCGATTCGGCCGAAACCGCCGGCGACGGCGTCACAATCAAGGGCCACAAGATCAAGTGGGTCCGCGAGGACGACCTCTGCACGCCGGAAGGTGGCCCGGCCGCCGCTGACCGCCTCGTCAAGGCGAAAGTCGTTGCCGTCATCGGCCCGATCTGCTCCGGCGGCACCCGCGCTTCGCTCAAGATCTATGACGACGCCGGGATCACGCACATTTCCCCGTCCGCCACGGCCGGCGACCTCACCGAACCCACGCGTCCGGAAGGCCCCTACGTGACGTTCTTCCGCGTCCCGGTGCTCAACGCCGACGAAGCGAAAGAGCAGGCCAAGTTCGCCACCGACACTTTGAAGGCGAAGAAGGCGTTCGTGGTCTTCGACACCGATGACTACGGTAAGGACCTGAGCAACCAGTTCCAGAAGTACTTCAAGGAAGAGGGCGGCACCATCGTGGGCACGCCCGCGGGCTACGAAAAGAAGACGACCGACTTCAAGTCGATCATCTCCGCCATCAAGGAAGCCAAGCCGGACGTCATTTACCAGGCCGGCTTCTACGCGGAAGCGACTCCGTTCCTGCAGCAGCTCCGCGCTGAAGCGGACCTCAAGTCGATCCCGTACATCGGCGGCGACGGCATCAAGAACGACGAGCTGATCGCTGGCGCGAAGGATGCCGCGGAAGGCGCCTACCTCGCGCTCCCGGGCACCACGGGCTCGCAGTTCGACACCTACAAGCAGAAGTACGCCAACCTCTTCAAGGGCAACGCTGACACGGCAACGTTCGGCGCTGAGGCCTACGACGCCGCCACCGCCCTCATCAAGGCCATCGAAAAGGCCGCGACCGAGAAGGACGGCAAGCTCGAAATCGACCTGAAGAAGGTCAATGAAGAAGTGAAGAAGACCGACCTCGAAGGCGCATCCGGCAAGATCACCTTCGGCAACAACGGCAACCGCGCGGGCGCCGTGGTCCGCTTCTTCAAGGTCCAGGGCGGCAAGTACGTCCAACTCGAAGCCGGCAAGAAGTAATCTCGCCAGCGCCTGAGACCCGGACGGGAGAGGCGGCCTTCAAGCCCCTCTCCCGTTTTTTCGCATAGCCGCACAACGGAGCGTCCGCTTGACGGTCCTCTTCCTTGCTTCCATGGAGTTCTGGGCCGACCAGTTCGTCAATGGGATGACCACCGGCAGCATCTACGCGCTCATCGCCCTCGGCTACACGATGGTCTACGGCGTGCTGCAGCTCATTAACTTCGCGCACGGCGAAGTCTTCATGATCGGCGCCTTCGCGGGCTACGGGGTCCTCGTCGCGTTCGGCGGTGAGGACATTTCCGGCGCGATGGTAGCGATTTCGATCCTGGTAGCGCTCATCATCGCCGGCGCCGCCTCCATGTCCACCGCACTCATCGTGGAGCGCGTCGCCTACCGGCCGCTGCGCAACGCGCCGCGTCTCGCCCCGCTGATCAGCGCGATCGGCATGAGCGTGTTCCTCAGCCACCTCGTTGACGACGGCTTCCTCGAGGGCCAGTCCAAGTTCTACCCAACGATTTTCCCGAGTGGCGATTTCTCACTCGGCCCGCTCACGATTTCTTACCTGCAGTCGTTCCTGATGACGTCGTCGCTGGCGATGATGCTGCTCCTGTACTGGGTCATCCAGCGGACGCGCATCGGGCGTTCAATCCGGGCGGTCTCCGAAAGCCGCGACAACGCCGCACTCATGGGCATCGACGTGAACCGCGCGATCATGCTGACGTTCGCCCTCGGCGCCATCATGGCCGGTTTCGCCGGCGTCCTCTACGGGCTCTTTTACAGCAGCATCCGCGGCAGCATGGGCTTCGTGCCCGGGGTGAAGGCGTTCACCGCGGCCGTGCTCGGGGGCATCGGCAGCATCCAGGGCGCGGTCATCGGTGGGTTCTTCCTCGGCCTCACCGAAACCGTCGGCCGCGAGCTCCTGAACGAAATCCCGGGGGTGAACCTCCCCAACCAGTGGAAAGACGTCGTTGCGTTCAGCCTCCTGGTGCTCGTCCTCATTTTCCGGCCGACGGGCATCTTCCGGCAGAGGGAGACGAAGCGTGCCTGAGTTCCTTCGAACGTTGAACCGCCGGCGCGAAAGCCTCCCCGAATGGTCGCACGCGCTGATCTTCCTCATCGGCGGGCTGATCTGCCTCACGTTCCTCGATGAAACATGGATCCGCATGCTCTTCCTCGTCACGCTCTACGCCACGCTGGGGATGGGTTTGAACGTGGTGGTGGGGCTTGCGGGGCTTCTGGACCTCGGCTTCGTGGCGTTCTTCGCGACGGGCGCCTACGTCGTCGCCATCTGGGGCGCACCGATTTCGCCGTCCGTGGCCGGCACCATGAACTACTGGATCCTTTTACCAATGGCGGTAGGCATCGGCGCGTGCATCGGCCTGCTACTCGGCCTGCCCGTGCTGCCCCTGCGCGGCGACTACCTGGCCATCGTCACGCTGGGCTTCGGTGAAATCATCCGCATCCTCGCCCTCAACATGGATAACGTCACGCGCGGCTCCTCCGGGCTGTTCGGCATCACGAAGCCTGACTACGGCGCCGGCAAGGTCGATCACGTTGACGAGTTCTTCGTGATGGCGCTCATCGCCGCGATGCTGGTCTGGTTTGTTACTTCCCGCTTACGCGACTCTCGCGTCGGCCGCGCGTGGGAGGCCATCCGCGAGGACGAAGACGTGGCTGAAGGCATGGGCATCAACACCACGCGCTACAAGCTGATGGCGTTCGCCATGGGCGCGTCCGTTGGTGCGCTCGGTGGCGCCATTTATGCACCGTTCATCGATTTCGTCGCCCCGCAGTCGTTCGGCCTGATTGTCAGCATCAACGTGCTGGCGCTCGTCATCATCGGCGGCATGGGGAATACCACCGGCGTCATCGCCGGTTCTGCCATCCTCATCGGCCTGCCGGAAATCCTGCAGTTCTCGGAGACGGGGGATTTGCTCGCGAAGCTCGGCTGGCTTCGTGACGGAGCGAACACCGTCATTGATGGCTTCAACGGCCTCACCACGCTCGACGTGAGCAAGCTGCCGCCCGCCAGCGAGTGGGGCGAGAAGCTGGCCATCTACCGTTTCATCGTTTTCGGGGCGCTCCTCGTGACCGTGATGGTCCTCCGGCCCTCGGGGCTCTTCCCCAGCCGCCGCCGCCAGTTGGAGTTCCAGGTCGAACCAGCCGAGCCTCTTGTAGGGACGGACTGACATGGCGGCAGCCGAACTCGACGTCCGCGCCGTGGGGATGCAGTTCCAGGGGCTCAGCGCCCTGTCTGACGTCTCGTTCAACGTGCCGCCCGGCGAGATTCACGGCCTTATCGGCCCCAACGGCGCGGGCAAGACAACGCTGTTCAACTGCCTGACGGGCTTCTACCGGCCGACGTCCGGCGAGGTCTGGCTCGCGGGAAGCCGCATCGACGGATTCGCTCCTCACGAGATCTCCGGGGCCGGCGTCTCGCGGACGTTCCAGAACATCCGCCTCTTTTCGAACATGACCGCGATCGAGAACATCCTCGTCGCCAGTCACCGCCGCATCGGCGGCCTGCCG
>JAXLXA010000023.1:0-61523 GCA_046328215.1 Dehalococcoidia bacterium
TGACGATGGTGATCGAGGCGATGTTCGCGCAGTCCTGGTTCCAGACGATGACGAAGGTGTCGGCCTCAACGCTGGCGATATCGAGCGTGCCGGCCGGCGCGGCCGCGAGGGCCTCCTCGAGGGTCGAGCCTGCGGAGTAGCCGGCGAGCCGGTATTCATCGCCTTCGTCGCAGACGCCGTTGATGTCGTTCTCGCTCAGGCTGTAGCTCGACCCGAACGGGACGCCGGTGGCGATGTACTGGAAGTTGTCCGACGCGTCGAGGACGACTTCGTTGGTGTCACTGGCGTCGCCCCGAGTTTCGGTCAGCGTGAACGAGCCGCCGGTAGCGGGGGCGCCGTCAACGTACTTCACGACGGTCACGTCGTTGCTGACCTGCTGGTTGGTGAAGGTGCAGGTCTGGTCTTCATCGTCACCGAGGACGACCGTGAGAACGTTGCCGGGCGCAGCGGACGGCGCAAGGGAGGGAGGCGTGAAGGCACAACCAGTCGAGACCAGCGTCCAGCCTTCCATCGGCATTTCAGTGAAGTGGTAGGTACCGGCCGGGAGGCCGGAGAACGTCATAGTGTTTTCGGCGGCGGTCAGCGTGAAGCTGTCCTGGCCGGGGATGTCGTGGGTGAAGGTCGCTTCCGCGTCGCCGGTGAGGCCGTCCTTCACGATGGTGATCGAGCTGTTCCCGACGGGGCAGGTCACGTTGTGGACGACGACGAATGCGTCGGCTGCGAGGTCCGTGAAGCTGGCCGAATCACCGATTGGCGCGGCTGAGGCCTCCTCCAACGTTGCGCCAGTCGAGTAGCCGGCGAGGCGGTAGACATCGCCTTCGTCGCAAGTGGCGTCGATGGCGTTTTCGACGACGCTGTAGTCAGCGCCGGCGTCCATGGCGGCGGTGGTGGCCGTCCAGCCGTTGCCGCCATCGAGGGTGAAGTTGCCGGACGCCTGGACGCCGCCGTTCAGGTTGGCCGCGGTCCAGGTAGCGGTGAAGTCGAAGCTGCCTTCGGCCGCGGGGGCGTCGTCGATCATCTTGGAGATGGTGACGGTGTTCTGGGCGGTCTGAGCCTGGGCGTTCACGAAGGTGCACGTGAGCGACTGGCCTTCTGCGACCGTGATGCCCAGGGTGTTGCTCTGAGGCGCTTCCAGGCTGGGGGCGGCGCGACTGGTGCTGAACGCACAGCCCATGCCCGTAAGTGTGTAGCCCGGCATCGCCTGCTCGGTGACGTGGTAGGTACCGGCGGCGAGGCCGCTGAACGTCTCGGTGTTGTCAGCGGCGGTCAGGTCGAAGCTGCCGCCGGGGGTGATGTCGTGGGTGAAGTGGGCGGTATCCGTCCCCACCAGGCCCTGCTTCACGATGGTGATGCTGGCGGCGCCTGTCTGCGCGTTGACCGAACTGCCGTTGAAGCGATTGACGCCGATCAGCGTCGCGGCAAGGACCGCGAAGACGACCAGGAGGGAGAATCCAAGCCGCCGGTTGATGGTTGATCCTGGGATTGCTTGAGTCATTCGTTACCTCGGAGGGTGTGGCGGGGCGGGCCAACTAGGCCGCGATTCCGTAGCATCCGTCCGTGTGTGTCGAAAGCGAGCAATCAGCATTCTGAAAGCACTTCCAAAACCTTCACGGACGCCCCTATTCCTGTCGTGAGAAGGACGTTTCTGTTGCGCCTTCATCTCGACCTGTTTCGGGACAGTTGTCGATAGCACACCTCCTTCGCAGTGGTACTACCGACGAAACCGCGGGCAAGACAACAGAGAACGAAGAAGCCGTAACCGGCGCGTAAGAAATGCCGGAAGTTATGCTTCTGGTAGCAGAAAATTACCGAAGGGAAACGTTGGGCACAGCGCGTTTACGAAGGCTGGCGAGCACCGGAGCGTTCGCGGGTTTCGCGGAGGTTTTGCTCGCTGGCCGTCTCTTTGCGCGTCGAGGCAGCCTGGCGTTCGCGCTTCTGGGCGGCCTTCGTCTGGGGCCGCTCAGGGATTGGCGCGGACTCGCGGGAGATGCGCTTGCCGATGCTTGCTGCGGCAGCAGCCGCGGCCTCTTCGTTCGCCTGGGCGCCGTTCGCGCGCGCTTTCGCCGGCTTCGAAGCTTGGGCGGGCCCGGCCTGAGGCTTTCGGCCGTTCCGCGAGGGAGTGGCCGCGGTTGCCGCGAGCGGAAGCGTCCCGGCGGCGGCGAGGATCGGCTTGAGGTACTCGCCGGTGAAGCTCTTCGGGTTGCTCGCGATTTCCTCCGGCGTGCCGGTGGCGATGAGCTCGCCGCCGCGGTCGCCGCCATAGGGCCCGAGGTCGATGAGGTGGTCCGCTGACTTGATGACGTCGAGGTGGTGCTCAATGACGAGGACGGTGTTGCCGGCGTCGGCCAGGCGTTGGAGGACGTGCAGGAGGTGGGCAACGTCCTGGAAGCTGAGGCCGGTGGTCGGCTCATCGAGCACGTAGAGGGTGCGGCCGGTGGAGCGGCGGGAGAGCTCGCTGGCGAGCTTGATGCGCTGGGCCTCGCCGCCGGAAAGCGTGGTGGCCGGCTGGCCGATCTTGATGTAGCCGAGGCCGGTTGCTTCGAGGGTGTCGAGGATGCGCTTGACCCGGGGGAAGCGCTCGAAGAACTCGGCGGCCTCGGAAACGGTCATATCGAGGACTTCCGCGATGTTCTTGCCGCGGAAGAGGATCTCGAGGGCCTCGCGATTGTAGCGCCTGCCATGGCAGACCTCGCAGGGGACGGTGACATCGGGCAGGAACTGCATCTCGACGACCTTGTAGCCGTCTCCGGAACATTCCTCGCAGCGGCCGCCCTTCACGTTGAAGCTGAAGCGGCCGGGGCCATAACCGCGTGCCTTCGCCTCAGGGACGGAGGCGAACATGTCCCGGACGATGCCGAACGCGCCCGTGTAGGTAGCGGGATTGGAGCGCGGGGTGCGGCCGATTGGCGACTGGTCGATGTCGACGATCTTGTCGACGTGGTCGAGGCCTTCGATGGCGTCGTGCGCGCCGGGGCGCTGGTGAGCTCCGTGCAGCACGTTGAGCGCGCGCTTGACGAGGATTTCGTTGATGAGCGACGACTTGCCCGAGCCGGAAACGCCGGTCACAGCGACGAACTTGCCGAGCGGGACGTCGACGGTGAGATTGCGGAGGTTGTTCTCCTTGGCGCCGCGGACGCGAATGACTTTGCCGTTGCCTTCGCGCCGCTCGCCGGGGACCGGGATTTCCCGGCGGCCGGAGAGGTAGGCGCCGGTGATGCTCTCTTCGCTGGCCTTGATTGCTTCGATGTCGCCTTCGGCGACGACGTGGCCGCCATGGACACCCGCGCCGGGGCCCATGTCGATGATCCAGTTGGCTGCGCGCATCATCGCTTCGTCGTGCTCGACGATGAGGACGGTGTTGCCGAGGTCCCGGAGGCGCTCCAGGGTCTTGATGAGCCGGTCGCCGTCGACAGGGTGGAGGCCGATGGACGGTTCGTCGCAGATGTAGAGCACGCCCATGAGGGCCGAACCGATCTGGGTGGCGAGACGGATGCGCTGGGATTCGCCGCCGGAGAGGGTGCCGCTGACGCGGTCGAGCATGAGGTACTCGAGCCCGACATCCACGAGGAATTCGAGCCGGCCCCGGATCTCCTTGAGGATCTGGAACGCGATCGTCTGTTCGCGCGCGTTCAAGGGCGTGTCCGGCGCAGCCAGCCGGTCGAACCAGGCCTTCGCTTTCGTGATGCTCAGGTTCGTGACATCGACGATCGGTTTGCCGTCGATGAGGACGCCCAGCGCTTCCTTGCGGAGGCGCTTGCCCTTGCACTCCGGGCAGGGCACGGAGCCCATGTACTTCTCGATCTCGGTGCGGATGTATTCGGAGTCGGTCTCCTTGTAGCGCCGCTGGAGGTTGGTGACCACGCCTTCGAACTTGGTGTCGTAGGTCTGCGTGCGGCCGTACTGGTTGGTGAAGCGGAGGCGCAGCTTCTTTTCGCCGGTGCCGTACATGAGGGCGTGGAGTTGCTTTTCGTTCAGCTCCCCGACTGGCTGGTCGGCGGAGAAGCCCTGGTCCTCGGCGACGGCTTCGAGCTGGCGCATGTACCAGCCGGCGACGCTCGGCGACTTGGACCAGGGTTCGACGGCACCGCCGGCGAGCGATTTGGTCTTGTCCGGGATGACCAGGGTTGGGTCGATCTGCATTTCGACGCCGAGGCCGGTGCACTTCGGGCAGGCGCCATGGGGGCTGTTGAACGAGAAGGTGCGGGGTTCGATTTCGCCGATGCTGGTGCCGTCGTAGGCGCAGGAGAAGTGCTCGGAGAAGATGCGCTCGGGTTCGTTGCCGGAGGCGTGGGCGACCAGCATGACGCCCTGGCCCACCTTCAGCGCCTGCTCGACGGAGTCGGCGATGCGGCTGGTGGCGGTGGCATCGGTGCCCGGCTCCGGCACCACGAGGCGGTCGATGACAACGTCGATGTCGTGGCGCTTCTTCTTGTCGAGGGCGATCTGTTCGTCGAGGTCACGCACATCGCCGTTGATGCGGACGCGCACAAAGCCTGCGCGCCGCGCTTCTTCGAAGACGCCGGCGTGCTCGCCTTTCTTGGCGCGGGCCACGGGCGCCAGGAGGAGGAGTCGCGAGCCGGGCGGGTAGGCGAGGGTTGCGTCGACGATCTGCTGGACGGTCTGGCGTTCGATTGGGCGGCCGCATTGGGGGCAGTGGGGCCGGCCCGCGCGCGCCCAGAAGAGGCGCATGTAGTCGTAGATCTCGGTGACGGTGCCGACCGTGGAGCGGGGGTTGTTGGAGGTCGACTTCTGGTCGATGGAGATGGCCGGCGAGAGGCCGTCGATGTGGTCGACGTCCGGCTTTTCCATGAGGCCCAGGAACTGGCGTGCGTACGCCGAGAGCGACTCGACGTAGCGCCGCTGCCCTTCGGCGTAGATGGTGTCGAAGGCGAGGGACGACTTCCCCGAGCCGGAGAGGCCGGTGATGACCACGAGCTCATCGCGCGGGATGCGGACGGTGATGTCCTTGAGGTTATGCTCGCGGGCGCCGCGGACGAGGATGTGGTCGAGGGGCACGTGCCTGTTCCGAAGAGAGAGTGACCGGGCCGAACGCTCGGGCTAATGAGTGTACCGGGCAGGCGGCAGGCCGGAGCAAGTATAGCAGCGGATAGAACGAGTGTTCTAGACAGCCTGCTGACAGCTTTGTGTCAGGAGATGGGCCCTCAACCCCCCGACCCCTTCTCCCAGGCTTGGGAGAAGGGGGAGTGTCCCGTGGCATGCTCCGGGCGGCCGCTTACTGCAGTGCGCGGTTCGGGTTGGTGTGCGGAGGGTGTGAGTGGCTGACGCGTGACCTGGTGTGGGGTCGGGCTGCCCGCTTACTGCCGTGCGCGGTTCGGGTTGGTGTGCGGAGGGGTGTGGGTGGCTGACGCCTGGCCTGGTGTGTGGGTCGGGCCACCCGCTCACTGCCGTGCGCGGTTCGGATGGGTGTGCGGAGGGGTGTGGGTGGCTGACGTGTCGCCTGGTGTGGGTTGGCCACCCGCTTACTGCCGTGCGCGGTTCGGATTGGTGTGCGGAGGGGTGTGGGTGGCTGACGCGTGGCCTGGTGTGGGGTTGGCCACCCGCTTACTGCCGTGCGCGGTTCGGATAGGTGTGCGGAGGGGTGTCGGTGGCTGACGCGTGGCCTGGTGTGTGGGTCGGGCCACCCGCTTACTGCCGTGCGCGGTTCGGATTGGTGAGCGGAGGGTGTGGGTGGCTGACGCGTGGCCTGGTGTGTGGGGTTGGGCCACCCGCTTACTGCCGTGCGCGGTTCGGGTTGGTGTGCGGAGGGTGTGGGTGGCTGACGCGTGGCCTGGTGTGTGGGTTGGGCCACCCGCTTACTGCCGTGCGCGGTTCGGATGTGGGAACGCCTCGCTAGCGCTCGGGGTACTGACGCTGGCCGGTAGGCGCGTCTCCGCACCAGGCGATGATGGCGCTGTTGAGGGCGTGGGCGGCTTCCCACTGGACGAAATGGCCGCAGTCTCGCAGGAGGAAGGGGCCGATGTGGTTCGGGAAGACGACGGCTGCCATGCGGTCGTAGTCCGGGTAGAGGACGTGGTCGCTGGTGCCGAAGAGGATCATCGTGGGCGTGGGGTTCGGCGCGGCCATGGCGCTGGGACCGGAGCGAGCGGCGGGGTTGAAGCCGCTCTCATAGGCGCCGAAGGAGGCGCGCATCTTCGCGCCGTCAGCCCAGGGTTCGGTCATGAAGTCGACGGCTTCACGGTCGAACGACCCCGGGTGGGCCCAGAAGCGCGAGGTGTAAAAGGTGGCGATGTAACGGCGGCGCATGCCTTCGTCCGCGAGCTCGGCGGCGAGCGCGTCGGGTTCGCGGCCCTGGCGGACGAAGTAGTCGGCGGCGTCGCGCGGGGCGCGGGTGCGCATGCCCTCCATCTTGTCCGCGACGAACGGGAGGGGGCTGTTGAAAAGCACGAGCCGTTCGACGAAGCCGGGGTAGCGCAACGAGAGGTCCTGGATGACCGGGCCGCCGAGGTCGCCGCCGACGGCGACGACGCTTTCGTGGCCGAGGTGGTCGTGGACGAGGGCGTAGAGGTCCTGGCTGAACGATGGCGCGTCGTGGAAGCCGTCCGGGCCGGCGGCGGACTCGCCGAAGCCGCGCAGGTCCGGGGCGATGACTTCGAAGCCGGCCGCGGCAAGCGGCGCGATGTTTCGCCACCAGATGCGCTTGGTTTCCGGCCAGCCGTGAACCAGCAGCAGGGGCCGGCCGCCGATACCTTCGCGGACGAACGCCTGGGCGAAGCCGCGCGGGCTGGCGAAGTGGGTGGCGAAGCGTCCGGGTTCGGTGTCTTCGCTCATTCTGCCACCCGGTCGTAGAGGCGGCCGCCGAGGCGGAGGAACCGCACGGAGCGGTCGGCATGGAGGATGAAGTCGAAGCGGGAGCCTTCCATTTCGGTGTCCTTGATGACGAATTCGAGGTCACCGATGGGGTTGGCGTGGCGGCGCGGTGCGAGGTATTCGGCGCCGGTGAGGGCGTTTCGGGCATAGGTGTCGATGGTGAGCTGGCCGCCATCGATGCCGACCGTGATGTCGCCGCCGGGGCTGTGGTAGCGGCCGGCGAGGCGTTGGAGGGCGGCTTCGGGCAGGTGGCCTTCCTGTGGGTCGACGCGTGGGATGCCGAAGCCGGCGAGGAGGTGGCGTTCGATGACGCGGTTCACGGCTGAGCCGTTGCTGCCGTTGGTCAGGCTGGCGATGGCGAGGTTCCGGGAGGGGACGACGACGAGGTTGGCGCGCTGGCCGTTGGTGGAGCCTCCGTGGCCGATGGTCTTCGTGCCGGACGCGTCCTGGATCCACCAGCCGAGCCCCCAGGCGGGCGCCATGTTCGCCGCGGTGACCTGCTGGCGTTGCATCTCGGCGATGGCGCCGGGCGAGAGGACGCGGCGGTCGCCGGCCTTGCCGCCGCCCATGTGGAAAGCAGCGAACTTCAGGAGGTTTCCGACAGTGCCGATGATGGCGCCGGCGGGCGCCATCGCGCGGGTGATGGCGTAGGGCCGCGCGATCTCGGGCTCGTCGGTGGTGAGGGTGTTGTAGCCAACAGCGAGCGGCCTGGTGGCGGCTTCTGTGACGTTGAACGTCGAGTCTTCGAGGCCGAGCGGCTTGAGGACGCGGTCGCGGATGACGTCTTCGGCGGGCTTGTTATGGAACTTCTCGAGGAGGGCGCCGAGGACCTGGAAGCCGGCGTTGCAGTAGCTCCAGACTTCGCCGGGCGCGGTCAGCTGGCGGACGCCGGAGAGCGCCGCGACCGCCTTCTGGAGCGCATCGTCGTTCGCGCCACGGTCGGTGAAGTCATCACCCCAGAAGCCGGTGTAGTGCGTGAGGAGATGCCGGACCTTCAGTGCGTCCGTGGCTTCGGCGGTGCTCAGGCGGAAGTCCGGGAGGTAGCGAGTGACCGGAGAGTCGAGGTCGATGCGCCAGGTGTCGACGAGCTGCATGACGGCGGTGGCGGTGAAGACCTTGGAGATCGAGCCGATCTGGAAGAGCGTGTCCGGGGTGGCGGGCCAGCGGGCTTCGCGGTTGGCTTCGCCGAAGGCGGCGGTGCGGACCTCGCCATCGTCATACACGCCGATGGTGACGGCGGGGACTTTCCAGTGGGTGAGCAGGGGCGTGACGACATCGTGGAGGTCACCCTGGAGGGTGCGTTCGGCTGTGGCGGTCATGGGCTAGGCTCCCGGCGGAAGTGGCGCAAGTATAGGCGGCGGACTTGCCGGTTTGGGCGGCGCCAATCAGGCTTCCGGGTACAACCACCGGAGAATCACGCATGGGATACCGCGCGCTCGTCGTCGATAAGCAAGGCGACGACTACACCGTCAGCACGAAAGAACTGAGCGAAGCCGACCTTCCGGCCGGCGACGTGACGATCAAGGTGGAGTGGAGCTCCATCAACTACAAGGACGGGCTGGCGTTGAGCCCCACGGGCCGGATCCTTCGCAGCTTCCCGATGGTGCCGGGGGTGGACCTCGCGGGGACGGTTGTGGAATCGAAGGACAGCCGTTTCAGCGCCGGTAGCCACGTTGTGGTCACAGGGTACGACGTCGGCGTTTCGCACCCGGGTGGGTTCGCGGAGTTGGCGCGGATCCCCGCGGACTGGGTGATGCCGCTGCCGGAGGGGCTGACGACCAAAGAAGCGATGGCCCTCGGCACGGCGGGCATGACGGCGGCGATGTCGGTGGAGGCGCTGGAGCACAACGGACTGCGTCCGGGCCAGGGGACGGTGATCGTCACCGGTTCGACGGGCGGCGTTGGGAGCACGGCGGTTTCGATGCTGGCGCAACTGGGATACACGGTGGCCGGGAGCACGGGCAAGGCGAGCGAGCACGACTTCCTGCGCTCGCTGGGTGCGACCGAAATCCTGTCTCGCGAGGACGTGAGCGCGGAGAGCAACCGGCCGATGGAGAGCGAGCGCTGGGCGGGCGCGGTGGACCCGGTGGGCGGGCCGACGACGGCCTACCTGATCCGGACGATGAAGTACGGCGCGAGCATCGCGGTGAGCGGCCTGACCGGTGGCACCGCTGTGGCCACAACGGTCTTTCCGTTCATCCTGCGCGGCGTGAACCTGCTCGGCATCGACTCAGTGATGTGCCCGATGGCGAAGCGCCAGCACGTCTGGGCGCGCATGGGGAAGGACCTGAAGCCGAAGGGGTTGCTGGATTCGATCGCGGTAGAGACGGACCTGGATGGGGTGGCGGCCGTTTGCGCGGACATCCTCGGTGGGAAGGTGAAGGGGCGGACGCTGGTGCGGGTGGGGTAGGGGTGAGAGGTGAGTGGGTGAGGGGTGAGAGGTGAGTGGGTTGATGGCGCTCAGGCGCGCCGGGCGAGTTCCTGGTAGCGGCGGAGCACGGATCCCAGGTCTTTCCCTCGGTTCGTGCCCCTCGACGTAATCAAAGCGATGGCCACCTCCACCGTTTCGAGATCGCTTTTGTCCGCGACCCGCAGCAGCGAAAGGAGATCGGCGCCGTCCTGAAACCGCTCCGGCGACTCCGAGAGAAGCTTCGTTGCGATCAGATGCCCGGTGGAAGCTACCGGGACGAACACCCCCGGAATGATCTCCAGGGGGCTGGCGCCGTCTACGATTTCTGGTTCGATCCCGGATGAGGCGAAGAGAAGGTCCACGAACGACGTATCAGGGGCGGCGTCGGGAGTAAGCCGGACGGTGGCGAGGCGGCCAGTGGCTTGCTGTTCAACCGTCATCGACGAAATGAACCCTGCATGCAGTAACGCGCGGACAACGGACTCGGCCTCGGGGTCAGTCGCCACGGCGACGGCAACATCG
The DNA here is from genome assembly GCA_046328215.1 of Dehalococcoidia bacterium. Lineage (GTDB taxonomy): Bacteria > Chloroflexota > Dehalococcoidia > Tepidiformales > Tepidiformaceae > Amarobacter. The sequence continues at coordinate 9,761 of JAXLXA010000023.1, forward strand.
GCGTCACGCGTGAATCGCGGTTCCGAGCGCACGCTGACGGCGAGCCCGCCCACGAGTGCGTACCTCACGCCGGCTGCGTCGAGCTGGCTTACCGCAGCGCGAAGGGAGTCGATCGCGGTCACTGGTTTGCGAATCGGTTGGTGACGACGCCCGGAGCGTCAGGCGGGCGGTCGTGGAGCCAGTCGTGGAGAAGGCGTTTGAGCTCGTCTTCGGTGGCGTTTGGGAAGCGGCGCCGGAGATTCGAGCGCATGATTTCGATGCCGAGCTCGTTCATTTCGATGGCCAGTCTGAACTTCTCGGCTGCGTCCACGGTTGCATTCTACCGGTTGAGGGTTGGCTGGAGGTGGCTTGGGTTGGGCCAACCGCTCCATGCCTGTCGCGGCTCGTTTTGGCGGCGGCGGGGTTCAGGCGGCGGGAGGAGGTGAGTCTGGGCGTGGAGCGAGCGGACGGAAGGCCCGGACAGATGGTTTCCGGCGGAGCTGGCGGATCTGGGCCTCGGCGCGGACGTCGATATCGCGTTGAGCGGCGTGGATGGCCAGGGGCACGGTGTTATCCACGCGGTCGCGGTAGGCCATTCGTTCAGAGACGAGGCCGGTGAGCGAGATGAGCGTGCCGGAGTCATCGTCATAGGTTGGGTCGGTGGGAGCGTTGTCCATGGCGCGGGCGTTGGCGACGAGGAGGCGGAGCAGGTTCTGGAGGGCGGCGGCGCGGCGAGGCGAGAGGAGGCCGAGGAGCTCGAGGCGGATGACCTGGGCGATGAGGGCCTGGATGCCGGCGCGGTCATGGAGGTCGAGGTCAAGGAGGCGGGCCTGGATGTTGATTGCGCGGTTGGCGCCGCCGCGCCGGGATGCTTCGCGGTTGGCTTTCTGGCGGATTGGGTCATGGAAGAGGCAGTAGTCGGACTGGTGTGTGGCGTAGGTGCGGCAAGGAAGGCCAGTTCGGCGGACGGCGCCAGCGCATTTTTTCGGCGCCGAAACCAGGGGGGTGAAGTTGCCTTGAGTAGCCAGCGCAGATTCGGGGGAGGAGGCTACTACAGGACTACCTGGGGGTTCAGGGAGCGCTGCTTCAAGCCGCTGGACGAAACCCTGCATGGCGGCGTAGGCCGGACCGGCGATGTTCTCAAACGTTTCGGAGTGGGGTGGAAGTTCCGTTGCCATGGTGCGAGGGTGTGGCCGGCGGAGGCGGAGCGAGAATGGGCGGTTGTCATGCGGTCAGGGGTCAGGGGTAGGGGCGATGCGGGCGCGTTCATACGCGGTTCCTACTACATAAAGATGGGCAGAATGTTGTCATTTGTGCGGGTTTCCCCCTATCTTCCACCCTGCGGACACTCTCGGCGTGGTTTAGTTACCGGAAGGTAACAGCGCCGGAACGGCGTGCGGAGGCACGGGAGACTGAGGGGAAGCCATCCCCTGACGGATACGGCAACGGGTCCACGCCGGAACGTGGACGCCGGCGCGCGAGGCCTCGCCGCGGCCGGTAGAGCGCAGAGGAGCCCGCGCGCCCACGTCGCGCTTCGCCCGGACCTGGGGAGGTTCACCGGACGAAGTGGTGGTGCGCCGGGCAAGGACGGACCCGGATGACCCTCGCACTGTATGGAAAGACCCGGCGGCGGAAGAGCCTGCTGGTATTGCTGGCGTTGTTTGCCGTTCTGGCGGCGACGGTGAGTGGCGCTGCGCTGCGGCAGAGTCAATTGGCGCAGGCTGCAAGCACGGCGTCACTGTTGCCGATTGGCGACGGGGGTGACTCCGCGAACTGGAGCGCAGTGCCGTCAGGCACTGCGTGGAGCAAAGTGACTGAGGGCTCGTGCGGGGCCGACACCAGTTACGTTACGACCACTACCGACAACGCTCGGATTTCATTCGACATTGATGAGTCGTCCATCCCGAATGGTTCGACAATAACTCGTGTCGATGTCACTTTCTGCTATAGCGACCACGACACCTCCAATGACGACGAATCGGTTCGTGCCTATGCCAAGACGGAGGGGAACAACACCAACGGAACCGAAATCTCGTTTGGCGGCTCGACCACCCCCACGCTGGCGACGACTCAACAGATCGATGTTGCTGACTTCGTGAAGTCCGATTCGACCGACATCGAGATCGGCGTGCAATCGCGGGGCGCCGACGACATCCGCGTCTATGCCATCTGGGCCGTGGTCCAGTACACAGTTCCGGGGGTCCCCGACGTCACCGTCACCAAGGCCGCCAGCGCGAGCCCGGTGAACCAGGGCCAGTCGTTCAACTGGACGGTGACGATTGCGGCCGCGAACTCGAACGCGACTTGGGCCGCCGGCGCGACGGTGCTGACGGACCAGTTGCCGACGACCGGCGCGACGTATGGCTCCCCGACGGACAACGCCGGAAGCGCACTCACGTGCTCGATCGATAACGGGACCCAGGTGCTCACCTGCACGGCGGGCGGCAGCGGGCTGACGATCAACAGCGGAAGCTCAGCGGTCGTCACCATCCCGGTCACCCCAACGGCGACCGGGACACTCCAGAACCCGAAGAGCGGCGGCACGTGTTCCGTTGCCCAGGCGACGGGCGAGACCAATACCGCGAACAACTCCTGCAACACCAGCACGGTCACGGTGAACGCGGCCTCGAATAGCGATCTCTGCCACGGGGGCAGCCTGAATGCCTGCATCGCGCTCCTCCACGATCACAACGGTCCGCAGACCAACCCGGCGAACTCCTGCGCCGGCATCGATGCGAACTTCGTCATCGACCGGTCGGCCTCGATCGATTCCTCGGAGCTTTCGGCGCTGAAGGGTGGGATCACGTCGTTCGCCAGCGCACTGGCAGGCGGGAGCAAGTTCTCGGGCACGCAGTTCAGCACGACCGCGGAAGGGATCACGGGCGGTTACGTTAGCGCGGCAACCTTCAACACAGCCGTGAACGGCATCGCCACTCAGCTCTACACGTGGACGGAAGGCGGCATCCAGGTTGGCGCCGCGAACAACGCCAACGACACCGTGAACCCGGACATGATGTTCATCGTCACCGATGGTTCGCCGAATGCGACGGACGGTTCGGGGACGGCCAACACCTCAGAGATGCTCAACTGGGTGAACGCGGCGAACGACGCGATCGACGCGGCCAATGTGGCGCGCGGGAGCTACGTCGTGCGCGCGGTGTTCGCCGGCGACGCCGACCCCAACATCCCGCTGGCGACGACGGGAGACAAGCAGGCGTTCGCCAACGCGGTGCTCACGCGCATCGGCGGCGGCTCGTTCCTGCAGGGCGCCTGGTCGGAGATCGCCGCCAACCTGCTGCTAAGCGCGGGCTGCGACCCGACGGTGAACAAGGCGGCCGGCGTGCCTTCGAACCTCGTGGCCGGCAAGTACACCACGGTGGACTGGGCGATCACGCTGACGAACACCGCCGCGGCGGCGAAAACGGTAACGGTGACGGACACCGGCTCGACGTTCCTCTCGGCGACGCCCTCGGGCGCGTGCACGCCGACGACCGTTGGTGGCGGCGGGCCATGGTCCTGCACCATCCCGGCGAAAGCGAATAACCAGAACGGACTTGTGACGCTCAACGTCCGCACCACGGTGCCGGATTACAACGTCTGCACGGGCACGAGTGGGTCGAACACGGTGGCCGTCAGTGGCGGCGCGACGGGCCAGAGCACGGCGCCGTTCACCATCGCCGGGAACCCGAACGCGCCGAGCTGCCTGGGGACGATCGTCGTCCATAAGGAGATTGGGGCGGGCGCCTTCGCGACGCCGCCGGCTACCTGGAACTTCTCGTTGAGCGGAACTGGGACCGGCACTACCACGATCCCAGTCGCTGGCGGCCAGTCGAGCTTCACGTCGCTCCAGCCCGGCACCTACACCGTGACCGAGACGAACGGCGCGACTACCGGGTGCGCATCGACCAGCCCGACCGGTTCGTTCTGGACGACGCATGGCACGGCCACGAATCCCTCGGCCATCGGCACGGCCGAGAGCGGCATCACCGTCGCCGCGGGCGAGACGAAGCACGTCTACTTCAAGAACACACCCTGCCCCGGTTTCCTTGCAATCAGCAAGACGAGTTCGCCGCAGGACACCGTCGTCGCGGGTGGTTCGGCCACCTGGACGATCACCGTGAACGTCCAGGTCAACCCGACGACCTCGGCATGGACGATCAGCGACACGCTGCCTACGGGTTTCGTGGTCTCAGCGGCCGGGATCACGGATGACTCGACGTCGGTGACCTGCACGCCGACCGCCGCCGGCACGACGGCGTTCAGTTGCACACTGGCGGCGAACGCGCCCGTCGGGGCGTACAAGATCACCGTCCCGGTGACGGCCCCGGCGAACTTCCCGATGGCGAACTGCAAGGCATACACCAATAGCGCCACGATCGCCGGCGGTACGGGCAGCGTCATCGACGGCAGCGCCACGGCCTCCGACAGCATCACGGTGACCGGCTGCGTGAACCCGAGCCTCGCGCTTTCGAAGTCGAACGACCTGAGCGGGCCGCTGGGCAGCGCCGGGACGTTCAACTGGAAGGTGAAGGCGACCATCACGAACGGCCCGACCATTGCGGCGGCGACGATCGTCGATACGCTGCCGGCCGGTTTCACGTTCAACGGGACGATCACGTTCACGGGCAGCCAGGACGCTTCGAAGCTGTCCTGCCAGTCGCCGGTTGGCCAGGGCGTGACCTGTACGCTCGCGAGCGGGGCGGCGAACGGCGACTACTTCCTCATCATCCCGGTGAAGGCGCCGGCGGTGACCTCATCGACGCAGTGCGGAAACGCTACAAACAGCGCCACGGCGAGCTTCCCGGCGGACCAGGGCGCCGTCACCGGCAGCCCGGCGACGAACCAGGTAACCATCACCTGCCCGTCGCTGACGATTGCGAAGACGGCGAACCCGGTTGGCCCGGTGAACCTCGGGTCGCCGATTGGCTTCGACCTGACGATTACGAACACTTCCACGGTTGTGGCGACGGGCGTCTCGGTCAGTGACACGCTGCCGAACGTGGCGGGCGTGGTCTGGAGCACGGTGACGGCGGGCTGCGGCGTCACCAGTAACTCGCTGACCTGCTCGGGCCTGACCGTGGGGGCAAACAACGGCACGTTTGTCGTGCACGTGACCGGTTCGACCACCGGCGTGACGACGCGCGCGGCCTGTGGGCCGATTACGAACGACAGCGCGACGGCGACGGTCATCGGGGTCACCTCGACGTCCGGTTCGGCCTCGGTGACGGTGAACTGCCCGAGCATCACGCTGGCGAAGGTCGCGAACCCGGCCGGGTCGGTGAACGCGGGAGCGAACATCGGCTGGACGTTCACGGTGACGAACACGACCGCCGTGGTTGCGACGAATGTCTCGGTGTCGGACGCGTTGCCGACGCACGCGGGAGTGAACTGGTTGCCGGCCGCGCCGACGACTTCGGGCACGGGAACGTGTTCGGTGGCGGGGGGCGTGCTGAGTTGCACCGGCCTGACGGTGCCCGCGGGCGGCTCGATCACGGTTTCGGTGACCGGGACGACGACCGCGACGGGGGCGAACAAGACCTGTGGCCTCATCGAGAACACGGGCGCGGTCGCGACGTTGCTGGGCACGAATTCGAACCAGCTGGCGGCGGCTTCGGTGACGGTGAACTGCCCGGATCCGAGCGTCGGGAAGAGTGGCAACGGACCGGTCACGGCTGGCGACAACCTGGTGTTCACGGTGACCGTGACGGCAGGCGGGACCGGCACGCAGAGCGTCGTGCTGACCGACACCATGCCGGGGACGGGCCTGAGCTGGACGAAGGGCGGCGCCGACGCGGCGAACTGCACGCCGGCCGGCCCGCTGAACAGCGGCTCGATGTACACCTGTACGTTCAACAACCTCAACCCGGGCAATACGAGGACGGTGACCTTCACCGCTCCATCGAACCCTGCGATGTGCGCGCAGCCGGCCTTGCAGAACACGGCGAACATCGCGGCAGCTGCGGGTTCGGTCGATACGAACGACTCGAACAACTCGGCAAGCGCCACGATCGCGGTGAACTGCCCGAACGTGACGCTGACGAAGGTGGCGGACACGCCGACGACGGTGAGCGCCGGCGATCAGATCGGCTTCACCATCACGGCCACCAACAGTGGCGCGGGCATCGCCCACGGCTTCGCTCTGACCGACAACCTGCCGGCGAACGTGAGTTGGTCGATTTCGCCTGCGAACCCGAATTGCGCGATCAGCGCCGGCGTGCTCAAGTGCCCGGCTTCCGGAACAACTGACCTTGCGGCGAATGGCGGGTCGATCTCGGTGCACATCGTCGGGACGACGACACCCGCGGCCTGCGGGACGGTTTCGAACACGGTTTCGGCGGTTGTTTCGAACCAGGCGAACGCTATCCCCAGCGTCACCGCCCAGGTGACGGTGAACTGCCCGGACCTGGTGGTGCTGAAGACGGCTGACAACGGCACGATCAACGCGGGCGACACGGCCGCGTTCACGATCGTGGTGACGAACAACGGCACGGGCACGGCGAAAAACGTCACGCTCACGGACCTGCTGCCTTCGGGAGTCACCTGGAGCGAGGACAGCGCGAACTGCACCATCCTCTCGGGCAGCCTCGACTGCGACTGGCCGAACATCGCGGCGGGCGGCACGAGGACGGTCCACGTCACCGGCCCGACGGCGAAGGCGAACTGCGGGCTGCTGCGGAACTCCGTGGTCGTCGGCGCATCCAACGAAGCGAACACCGGCAACAACAGCTCGCGGGCGGACATAGCCGTGAACTGCGCGGAGATCAGCGTCTTGAAGACGCCCGACGCCACGCCCGTGAACGCGACGGACGGCGTTGGCTTCACCATCACGGCGACGAACAACGGCACGGGGTCGGCGTATGGTGTGACCATCACCGACTCGCTGCCGTCGGCGTCCGGGCTGACCTGGACGGAATCGCCGGACAACGGCGACTGCACGATTTCGAGCAGCACGCTCACCTGCACCTTCGGGACGCTGGCCTCCGGCGCATCGAAGAGCGTCCACATCTCGTCGCCGACCACGGTCGCGACGTGTGGGACGCTGAACAACACGGCAGCAGTTGCCACCACGAACGACGGCAGCGGCCAGAGCGCGACTTCCATCGTCGTGAACTGCCCGAACGTCACCGTTTCGAAGACGAAGGCGCCGGGCCAGGCTGACCCCGTGAGCGCCGGTGACACGATTTCGTTCCAGATCCAGGTGACCGTGAGCGGCGCCGGGACGGCGTACAACGTGACGGCCTCGGACACGTTGCCGGCGAACAGCTCGCAGTGGGTGGTGACCAACGACCCGTCGGCTGCGACTGCCTGCGGCGTGCTGGTGAACCAGCTGAGCTGCAACTTCGGCAATGTGACATCGCCGAAGACGTTCACCATCACGGTGACGGGCAAGGCGATTGGCGTGAACGGCGCGGTAACCTGCGGTCCGCTGAGCAACACGGCAACGGTCGCGGCCGGCAACGAATCGAACACGAACGACAACAGCAGCACGGCAACGATCGGCGTGAACTGCCCGAGCGTCTCGATTTCGAAGACGGCATCGAACAGCCCGATCAACGCCGGTGACGTTGCGGAGTTCGTCATCACCGCCAGCAACAGCGGCGCCGGCACGGCAACCGGGGTGGCGGTCAGCGACTCGCTGCCGACCTCCGGCAACCTGTCGTGGGCAGTCAACCCGGCGGTGCCCGGCTGCGGCATCGTGTCCGGCGTGCTGAGCTGCTCGTTTGACTCGCTGGCGCCGAGCGCTTCGGTCCCAATCCATGTTTCCGCGACCACGAACCCGGCGTCGTGCGGCGTGCTCAACAACTACGCCTACGTCTCAGCCGCGAACGACAATGTCGCGGGGCAGACGGAATCGAACCTGGCGAGCATCACGGTGAACTGCCCGGATCTGTCGCTGACGAAGACGGGGGCGAGCCCGATCAACGCGGGAGACACCGCATCATTCACGCTGACCGTGAGGAACGTTTCGACCACGGGCAGCGCGTACGGCGTGACACTGCAGGACCAGCTCCCGGCCCCGGCCATCGGCTGGGCCGACGACAGCGCGCAGTGCTCGATCGACGGGAGCGGCTTGCTCACCTGCACCATTGGGACGCTTGCCCCGGCTGGCACGTTCTCCGTGACCGTGAGCGGCAAGACGACACCGGCGCAGTGCGGGGCTCTGCCCAACACTGCGAGCACCTCAGCGACCAACGAAGCGAGTTCCGCGCTGGCGAACAACAGCGCCAGCGCGACGATCACGGTGAACTGCCCGGAAGTCAAGGTTGTTAAGACTCCGGACGGGTCAGGCATCAACGCGGGCGACGAGGCGTCGTTCACGATGGTGGTCAGCAATATCGGCGCGGGAACCGCTTACACGGTCACCCTGAGCGACACGCTGCCTGCCGGATTCTCCTGGAACGACGACAGCGACGCCTGCGACATCAACGCCGGGGTGCTCAATTGCGCCTGGACCCAAATCGCCGCGGGCGGCAGCGAATCCGTCACAGTGACTGCTCCGACGAGCGCGGCCCAGTGCGGCGGCGTGGAAAACACCGCGCTGGCGGCAGCTTCGAATGAGGCCCAGGCGGCCGGCGCGAACAACCAGGACAGCGGCTCGATCACGATTGCCTGCCCTGACGTGGACATCGTGAAAACGGCCGTGAACGACCCGATCAACCCGGGCGAGGACGCGAAGTTCGCGATCACCGTGAGCAACGCCGGCCCCGGCACCGCCTACGGCATCGTCCTGACGGACGTGCTGCCGGCGGGCCTGACCTGGACGGCGGACAACACGACGAACTGCGAGATCGTCTCCGGGACGTTGACCTGCAAGTGGAAGACGCTTCCGGCGGGCCAGCACCTCGAGGTCGGGCTCTCGGCTCCGACGACGACCGCGCAGTGCGGGACGCTCTCGAACACGGCGTCGATCACGGTGCTGAACGAAGCGGAATCGCTGAGCGAGGACAACACGTCTTCGGACACGATCGTCGTTGCCTGCGGCACGATCCAGGTCATCAAGATCGACAGCGTTGCGGAGAACGATCCGGAACGGCCGACGGATTGGGACTTCACGATCACCGGCCCGAACGGCTTCAACGAATCGCGTTCGATCGCCCTTGGCGGCGGCAGCGTGACCATTGCCAACGTCCCGCTCGGCAGCGGCTACGCCGTGAGCGAAGTCCAGGCGAAGTTCGGGGCCTGCCCGCAGCCGAACGAAGCCGGGACGTACCGGACGACGGCAAATAACGGGCCGCAGAACCTCACCGCGGCCGGCCAGACGATCAGCTTCTCGTTCAACAACCAGGAGTGCGGGATCGTCGCCAGCATCGGCATGTTGGTGATCAACAAGGTGTCGGACACCAACGGCAACCACGCGCAGGACGCCGGCGAAATCGGTCTCGCGGGCTGGCCGGTTACCGTGACCGGACCGGAGTTCCCGTCCGGCCAGGCGTTCGTTACCGGCGCCAACGGGCAACTCGTGCTACCGGGCATCAGGACGGGCGCGTACACGATTTCGGAAGGTTCCCAGGCCGGCTACCAGGCGGTCGGCGTCGTGACGGACGACAACGGCCCGGTGTTCAGCACGGGGACTTCGACCGGCGTCAACCTGGAGTACAGCGACACGGACGTGGTGACGTTCTTCAACCGGCCGCTGGGCAGCATCCTGGTGAACAAGACGACCCAGGTGTTGCTGAACGGCGTGGTTGCCCCGCAACCGCAGGACCGCGACGGCTGGATCATTCGGGTGACTTCGGCCGCCTGCGGCGTTTCGGTGACGAGGACCACGGATGTCCAGGGTGACGCGCTGTTCACGGGCCTGCCGATGTGCAGCGACTACGTGGTCAGCGAAGACCTGAACACCCCGGGCGCGCCGAACTACACGCCGGCCGGTCCCGCTTCGGTGAGCAACGTGACGCCGGGAGCGGGGACGGCGACGCGGCTGAACTTCGTCAACCAGCGAGTGGTGACGACGTGCCAGGACTGCACCACGCAGCCGACGCCAACGCCGGCCACGCCACCCGCGACGAATACCCCGGCCGCGACGAACACGCCTCAGCCGACGGTCCCGCAGCCGACCGTGACACCGTCTCCGGTGAGCACCACAGCTGGTGAGCGGACGCCTGGCGCAGCGACACCGACGCCTATCGCGCCGAGCACCGGCGCCGGATGGACGGCCGGAGCGGTAAACGGGACGAACATGCTGCTGGTGATCGTGGGTCTGTTCGCGGTTACCGGTGGGCTTGTGTTCCTTAGCCTGGGGCGGAAGCGGTAGTGGGGGGGGCCCCCCCCCCCCCCCCCCCCGGTCTGGGAGAGGGGGTTTGCTTTTGCGGGCTTCGGGACGGCTGGGAGGCTGCCGCCTGGCTGGCCGTAACCCCTGCCCCCTCCACGCGCTAGAGGAGAGGGTTGCCCTACGTGGGCGGCCCGGCGGCGGTGTGGGGAGCTTGCGCTTATGGGTGTTTGCGCCGACATGTTAGGAGGGGAGATTGCCGCGATGCGAGACTGGAAACGGGTGTTCGGTTCGGTGGTTCTGATGGCGGCTGTGGTTGCGCCGGCCGCGGTGGGCTGCGGTGACGGGGGCGACGGCAACGACAAGGACTTCGTGACGGGGCTGTGCGAGGCGTCTTCGGCGTTGCGGGCCGGGGTGGAGAAGGCGGTCAAGGACGGAGCCAGTTCCACGGCGCCGGGCAAAACGGTCGAGTTGATGGTGGCGCCGGTGGACGCGTTCGTGAAGGCGTTCGGTGACCTTAACCCGCCGAAGGACCTGAAGACCTGGCATAAGGACGCTACCGAGCAACTCGAGAAGACGGCCGAGACGTTCCGGAACGAGAAGCAATTGACGGCGCTGGCGACGTTCAACGACAGCCCCGTGCCGGACCCGCCCGCGGACGCGAAGGCGCGCCTGCAGACGGCCGCCCAGGATGTCCCCGAGTGCCAGGGCGTGGCGTTCCTGAAGCCCTGACGACGGTGCGCGGCGATTAGGCGCGACGAACCCGGCCGATTCGGCCCGCTCCGCGCGGACGGACGCGGGCCGCGCTTAGGATCGGTCGATGAGCAGTGAATCGCGTGCCGCCGATATCAAGCGCTATGCCTCCAACCTTCGCGACGAAGTTGACGGCGTCGCGCTGTACGAACTCCTTGCGGCCGCCGAGAAAGACCCGCATCTGCGCGAGGTGTACTCGCGCTTGGCCGCGACTGAGGTAAAGCACCGCGCCCTGTGGGAGGCGAAAATCCGGGAGGCGGGCGGCGAAGTACCGGCGTACAGGCCTTCGTTCAGGGTGAAGTTCCTGGGATGGCTGGCGCGGCGGTTCGGCACGGCCGCGGTGTCGCCCATTGTCACGCGAATGGAGATGTCGGCGACGACGATGTACGACGACCAGCCCGAAGCGCTGGAGGCGAACCTGCCTGCCGACGAACGTTCGCACGCGCGGCTGTTTCGAGAGATCTCGCGCGCGACGGGCAACCGGATGGACGTCGACATCGCGAAGGTAGAGGGCCGCCACCGCGCCGGCAGCGGAAACGCGTTGCGGGCCGCCGTGCTGGGGGCGAACGACGGGCTGGTTTCGAACTTCTGCCTGGTGATGGGGGTGGCGGGCGCGGACCCGGGCAAGAGTTTCGTCTTGCTGGCGGGCATCGGCGGGCTGCTGGCCGGCTCGATCAGCATGGCGCTGGGCGAATGGATCAGCGTGCGGAGCTCGGCCGAGGCGTTCGAGCGGCAGGTGGCGATTGAACGCGAGGAGCTGGAGCTCATGCCGGAAGAGGAGGAGGAAGAGCTCTTCCTTATTTATCGCGCGAAGGGGCTTCCCGACGGCGAGGCGCGGACGATGGCGAAACGCATCCTTTCGAACCACGCGACGGCGCTGGACACGCTCACGCGGGAAGAGCTGGGGATGTCGGCGGGCGAGGCGGGAAACGCCTGGGTTGCGGCGGTGACCTCGTTCACGACGTTCAGCGCGGGCGCGATTGTGCCGGTGTTGCCCTGGCTGGCTGTCGGCGGGACGACGGGACTGGTGTTGAGCGCGGTATTAAGTGGGCTGGGGTTGTTCGGGACGGGCGCGATCACGACGTTGTTCACGGGGCGGAGCGTGGTGTTCTCGGGGAGCCGGATGGCGATCTTCGGGTTCGTGGGCGCGGTGATTTCCTACGCCGCGGGCAGCCTCGTGGGTGCGGGAACCGGCGTTTAGCGGTCGTACCCTCACCCCGCTGCGCGGAGGAGAGGGGGAGTTGTGGCTGTGTGGGGGTTGTGCGCCGCTTCCCGGGTGGGTGCGGGGTGAGCGGGACTGAGCCACGGGACTTCATAAGGTCTGGGCGGTCGTGCCCTCACCCCGCTGCGCAGAGGAGAGAGGAGTTGTGGCTGTGGGTGCTTCCGGGGTGGGTGTGGGTTGGGGGGTCTGAGCCACGCGACCCCATCAGATCTGGATCTCGAAGGTGAGCCGGTGCTCCGTGGTGCGGATCGCGGTGAGACGATAGTCGAGGCCGGCGGCGAGCGAGTCCAGGCGGGCCTGGATGGGAGCCTCGATCCGGGCCGCGATTTCCTCCGGGACGTCGAGCTCGCCGAGGTTGGCTTCGACCACTTCGAGCTTGAGTTTGCCGTCGACGATATTGGGGTTAAGGGTGATGCCGCTGCGGAGGCCGACGCCAAGGCCGCCAACCACGATGTCGACCTTGACGAGTCCGTTGGCTCCAACGGTGGTCTGAACCTGAGGAGCATCGCCGAACGCTGGCTGTGGGAGTTCACGGGCGATGAGGGCGGCAAGGGCTTCTTCACTGAGGGAGAGCGTGACGTTGCCGCCGCCGGCGCCGTCCGCTTCTGAGGAATCGAACGTTGGGTCGATGGTGAAGAACAGGACGGTGGCGAGGACACCGCAGAGGGCGCCGAGCACGAGGAGGAAGAGCGACTTCATCGGCGGTGTTACCTTGCCGCGCGCGGAGCGGGGCCGCAACAGGCGAAAGGCTGAGTTGCGCAAACTGGCATGGGGGCGCAATACTAAGGGCTCTGGTGGCTAGAGCGAGGTGGTCCCACCCGTTCCCATCCCGAACACGGTTAGTGAAACGCCTCAGCGCTGACGATACTGCCCGGGCAACCAGGTGGGAAAATAGGCCGCCGCCGGTCAAACAAAAGAACCGCCCGAACAGGCGGTTTTTTGGTCTCCGGGGCGGATGTAAGGTAACTCCGAACCCCTTTCGCACGTTGATCCAGGCACACACCGGGGCCTTCGCGGGCCCCGGCACAGGCGTGTCGCGGTTGTCTGTCCTTGCTTTCTCCAAGGATCGGCCGCTGCTACACTGAATTTCGAGATCCCAATTCACACCCTGGCCGTACCACCTCTGTTCAGGTTCACGGCCCACCAATCGGAGCCCAATTTGTCAGCAGATACCGCCCAGCCAGAGACCACTGCCATCCCCGAAGCCGAAATGGATATGGGGGCCCTCCTTGAATTGGAGGACGCGCAGCCAGGACAGCTTCGCCGCGGCGAAATTGTCGAAGGCATGGTGATGGGCGCCTCGCCCGATGGGCTCATCGTCGATGTTGGTACCAAGACCGAAGCCGTCATCCCGCAGGGCGAGATGCTCTCGCTCGGCGTTGACGGCCAGGCGAAGCTGAAGGCCGGCGACACGGTCAAGGTGATGGTCCTCCAGCCGTCCTCGGCTGAGGGCCACGCAATCGTGTCGCTGGACCGGGCGCGCGGCGAAGAAGGCTGGGACACGCTGGCCGCCCGCCACGAGTCCGGCGAGATCTTCGATGCGCAGGTCACGGGCCACAACCGCGGCGGCATCCTCGTGAACGTCGACGGCGTGAACGCGTTCGTCCCGTTGTCGCAGATCGATAGCGTGCGGCGGGACGATCCCGACGCCTCGAACCAGCTGGCGAACCTCGTCGGGAACAGCATCCGGCTCAAGGTCATCGAGCTGAACCGGAAGCGGAACCGGGTCATCCTCTCCGAGCGCGCCGCCATGGCGGAAGTGCGCAAGGAGCAGAAGGACAAGGTCCTGGACGAACTCCAGGAAGGCCAGATCCGGATGGGCAAGGTGTCTTCGATCACGGATTTCGGCGTGTTCGTTGACCTGGGCGGCGCCGACGGCCTGGCGCACATGACGGAACTCACGTGGGAGCGCGGCAAGAAGGCGAAGGACCTCTACAACGTCGGCGACGAAGTGCAGGCCTACATCCTGAAGATTGACCGCGACACCAAGAAGATCTCGCTTTCGCTCAAGCGGGCACAGCCGGAGAAGTGGGACACCACGGTGAACCGCTTCGTGATCGGGCAGATCCTGATCGGCCGGGTGACCAAGCTGATGGCGTTCGGCGCGTTCGTGCGGTTGGACGGCCCGGTGGAAGGGCTGATCCACATCAGCGAACTTTCGAACCGTCGCATCCAGCACCCGAAGGACGTGGTGAAGGAAGGCGACGTGGTACCGGTGAAGCTCGTCCGGATCGAGAAGGACCGCCATCGCCTCGGGCTGAGCCTTCGCCAGGCGCGCAACGACGCCGAAGCGATGGGCTTCCAGTTCGATGCGAACGGTTCCGTGATCGACTACCCGGATGACGTGCGGGAGCAGTTCCAACTGCCGCCGCGCGACGCATCGATCCCGCCGCGCCGCCAGGCGAAGACGGCCCAGGAGGCCATCGAGCAGGCGGTTTCGCGAGACCCCGAGCCGATTTCGGCGTTCGCGCATGCGTTCGCGCAGGCGCTGGAGAACGCCGAAGCCGGCAACGCCGTAGCGGCCACCGTGGCGGAAGCGACCGCTCCCGAAGTGGAAGCGCCCGCGGCAGAGGCAGCGGATGCGGGGGCAGCCGCGGTGGAAACTCAGGAAACATCCGAGGCGACGGCCGAAGCACCCGTCGCAGAGAATGGAGCGACAAGCTCTGAAGAGTCGGCAGCAACACCTGAAGGGGAGGAAGCTGCTGACGGCGCGTAGTCGTTCCCTGGGCGTACCCAGTGGGGATGGAGAAGCACATGGCCGATAGGTTCGACAAGTTCACCGAGCGGGCACGGCGAGTACTCACGCTCGCACAGGAAGAAGCGCACCGCTTCAACCACAACTACATCGGCACTGAGCACATCCTGCTGGGGCTGGTCCGTGAAGGCGACGGGGTGGCGGCCAAGGTGTTGGCCAACCTCGGCGTGGAACTGAACAAAGTGCGCTCGGCGGTGGAATTCATCATCGGGCGTGGCGACCGCACGGTGCTCGGCGAAATCGGCCTGACTCCGCGCGCGAAGAAGGTCATCGAGCTGGCGGTGGACGAAGCGCGCCGCCTGAGCCACAGCTACATCGGCACCGAACACCTGCTGCTCGGCCTCGTCCGCGAGGGCGAAGGCATCGCCGCGGGCGTGCTCGAAAGCCTCGGGGTGAACCTGGAGCGGGTGCGGGCGGAGACGACGCGCATCCTCAGCCAGTCCGCCCCCCAGTCCGCCGGTACGCCGGCCGGAGCGGGCGCGCGGCAGGCCACGCGGACGCCCACGGTGGACCAGCTCGGCATCGACCTGACCCAGGCGGCCCGCAACAGCCAGTTGGACCCGGTTATCGGGCGTTCGAACGAGCTGGAGCGCGTGGTCCAGATCCTTTCGCGGCGGACCAAGAACAACCCGGTGCTCATCGGCGAGCCGGGCGTGGGCAAGACGGCGATCGCCGAGTTGCTGGCGCAGCGCATCGTCAGCGGCGACGTGCCGGAGACACTGCAGGGCAAGCGGCTACTGACGCTCGACATCGGCTCGCTGGTGGCGGGCACGAAGTACCGCGGTGAATTCGAAGAGCGCCTGAAGAAGGTCATCGAAGAGATCAAGGGCGCGGGCAACTGCGTGCTCTTCATCGACGAGCTGCACATGCTCGTGGGCGCCGGCGCGGCGGAGGGCGCGGTTGACGCCGCGAACATCCTCAAGCCTTCGCTGGCGCGAGGTGAGCTGCAGTGCATCGGCGCGACGACGCTGGACGAGTACCGCAAGCACATCGAACGCGACGCCGCGCTCGAACGGCGCTTCCAGCCAGTGATGGTTGAGCAGCCGTCGGTCGAGGAGACCATCGAAATCCTCAAGGGCATCCGCCCGCGCTACGAAGAGCACCACAAGCTGAAGATCAGCGATGCGGCGCTGGTTGGCGCGGCCGAGCTCTCCTCGCGCTACGTGAGCGACCGGTTCTTGCCGGACAAGGCGATCGACCTGATCGATGAGGCTTCGAGCCGGGTGCGCATCCGCCGGGCCGCCACGCCGCCGTCGTTGAAGGAAGCGATGAAGGGCCTGGAGAGCCTTCGGCGGGAGAAGGACCAGGCGATTGCTTCGCAGCAATACGAATACGCCGCCGAACTCCGCGACCGTGAGCTCAAGCTCCAGGACAAGATCAAGGAGATGGGCGAGTGGGAAGAGGGCGAGGAAGGCATCGCCACGCCGGTGGTCACGGAAGAGGACGTCTCGGAAGTGATCTCGATGTGGACGGGCATTCCGGTCTCGCGCATTGCCAGTGAAGAGAGCGCCCGGCTGCTCCGCATGGAAGAGCAACTGCGGGCACGCGTCATCGGCCAGGACGAGGCGATCGAGACGATCGCCCGCGCTGTCCGGCGCGCCCGGGCGGGCCTGAAAGACCCGCGCCGCCCGATCGGTGTGTTCCTGTTCTGCGGCCCCACCGGCGTCGGCAAGACGGAACTTGCCCGCGCGCTCGCCGAGTTCATGTTCGATTCCCAGGACAACATGATTAAGCTCGACATGAGCGAGTTCAGCGAGAAGCACACGGTCTCGCGGCTGGTCGGGGCGCCTCCCGGTTACGTCGGTTACGACGACGGCGGCCAACTGACGGACACGGTCCGGCGGAAGAGCTACTGCCTGATCCTTCTCGACGAGATCGAGAAGGCGCACCCCGAGGTGTTCAACCTGCTCCTGCAGATCTTCGACGAAGGCCGGCTGGCTGACGCGAAGGGCCGCAAAGTGGACTTCCGGAACACGATTATCATCATGACCTCGAACGTCGGCTCGGACCTGATCAAGAAGGACTCGGGCCTCGGCTTCTCGACGGCCAGCGATGAGATCAAGAGCAGCGAAGACCGCTACTCGCGGATGAAGGACAAGGTGCTGACGGAGCTGAAGAACGTGTTCAAGCCGGAGTTCCTGAACCGCATCGACAGCACGGTGGTCTTCCGATCGCTGAGCCGCGAGGACATCCGCCGGATCGTGGACAACGAACTGCGGAAGGTGGAGAAGCAGTTGCTGACGAAGGGCGTGCGCCTGGAGGTCACGGATGCCGGGAAGGACTGGCTCGGGGACAAGGGGTACGACCCGGTCTTCGGCGCCCGGCCGCTGCGCCGGGTGATCCAGGACAACATCGAGGACAAGCTCAGCGAGATGCTCCTCGCCGGTGAGTTCGGGCTCGGCGACGGTGTTCAGGTGGATGCCGAAGACGGCGGGCTGAAGATCGAGCCGATCCGGGAGCCGGCCGCAGTAGGATAGGGTGCTGGTCGGCCAACAACCACGAACGAGAGGGGCCGCGAGGCCCCTTTCGGTTGTCGTCCCGTTTCTCGTCTTCTGTCTGGCACTGCGCCGACCCGGGATGTTGCAATGGAACCGCAATACGTTGAGAGGATCCGTTTACGCCGGGTGCAAGTTAGTGTCGTGGACGATCCGGCGGAGCAACGGCTCTGAACCAGCATTGTAGCCAGGCAATTCAAGATGGGACAGAAGTACCGGATCGTTGGGATCTTTCGCGTTGACCCTGGCAGCGGTTGGACTCGCGGGTGCAGCGTTCTGGGCTGGACGCAGCCTGCGAGCGCACGCCGTCGCGGACCTGGCACAAACGCCGGTAGCCGAGGAGCGACGCCTGAACCGGGCGAGACTCCCGATCCCGTTCTCTTCATCCCGAGACGCTCATCAAGTGGGTGAATCGTGACAGCTCCTTGCCGCGCCTGGATCAGGTCATTGCGGGATATCAGTCGGTCCGAATGCCGAACGCGGCGGAGGCCCCTGCATGACGAAACGGCCCCGGTAGACCTGGAATTTTCAGGCCGCGGGCAGCCAGGCCGACATCCAACCCGGTTCATGCCTGAAGGGCAGAGCTGCGCACTAGCGGCGCAGTGCAGTGCGGTGATGAAGCCGCCATCGCGGAAGTGTTTTACCGGCTACCTGTAGCCGACGACATCTTCGGACGGGTGGCGGCTGGCGAACGGTACTGGGATCTCCCTGGGTGGCAGCATCCAGATACTGCGGTTGATCGGTCGACCGGCTGGAAGCCTCGAGTATCGCCGCGGAAGAGGTGGTATGCCGGCTCCGTCGCCGGCTACCTCGGCTGCAATCGGAAGACCGATCCTGGACGAAGGGCTTGGTGATTGCGAAGTCATGATCTACGGGGACGGAGTCCTTACGGTGGTTCGCACCACGAACATCAGCCTCGCCGTCACGCTCCAGATCGCCGAAGGGGTGATGAAATGACAGTCTCAAGCCGTGTCCGGCATTTCGCCGCGTTGTCAGCGCAACTCCGGTAAGCAAGCCACGTCGCACCCGTCCAGCTGTGCTATCGTCCTCGCACGTCTTTATTGCCACCCCGGCTCGCCGGGGTAGGGGTGTTGGCGCTCGTTAAGCGGCGCCCGTTGACGAGGCGGCCCGGCTTGCTTACCATTGGTATTTGGCTTGCCATGCCCATCGTTACCCCAAGAGCATTGTCAGCCCTCACCCAACCTCATTGTGTCCGCCGCCCATAAGTCCTGAAGGAGTTGCCACAGGATGACCACTACGCGTGACGTGGTGCGCAGTGGTGCTTTTGCACCCCTGGAAGTAGAGACCTACGGTCAGATCCCAAACGTCCTTGACCTGCCCAACCTGATCAAGATCCAGCTCGATAGTTTCGAGTGGTTCAAGCGGGAAGGCCTGCGCGAGCTGCTCACCGAGATCTCGCCGATCCAGGACTTCACCGGGTCCAAGATGGACCTGATTTTCGGCGACTACGAGTTCCGCGATCCGAAGGCCCCGATGAACGAGTGTCGCGAGCGCGACATGACGTACGCGGCACCGCTGTTCGTCGATGTCGAGCTGCGGATCAAGGAATCCGGCGAAATCAAGGAGCAGCGGCTCTTCTTCGGCGACTTCCCGCTGATGACCGACAAGGGCACGTTCATCATCAACGGTGCCGAGCGCGTCGTGGTGTCGCAGTTGGTGCGGTCGCCGGGCGTGTATTACACGATCGAGCAGGACCAGGCGACGGGGAAGCGGCTCTGCAGCGCGAAGCTGATCCCGAACCGCGGCGCGTGGCTCGAATTCGAGACGTCCAACCGAGATGTCCTGTACGTGAAGGTGGACCGCAAGCGGAAGATCCCGGTAACCACCCTGATCCGGGCGATCGACGTGCCGGGCCTTCTGGCCGGTGACCGCGAGGACCCGCGTTTCCAGAAGTACTGGAACGCGGCGGACGACAAGGCGCGTGAGCAGGCCCGACGCGAGCTTGAGCGTGGCATCCTCGGCACGAACGAACGGCTACTGGCGATGTTCGACGCGGTGGACACGAGCGACATCCACCAGTTCGTTGCCACGACGATCAGCAAAGAGCCCCGCGAGCCCCTGGTGGAAGACCAGCACGGCGCGCTGCTGGAGTTCTACCGGAAGATCCGCCCGGGCGACCCGCCGACGCACGACAACGCGCGCAACCTGCTGAAAACGCTCTTCTTCGAGCCGCGCCGCTACGACCTGGGCCGCGTTGGCCGCCACAAGGTGAACACGCGCCTGGAGCTCGAGGACCCGACGATCCAGCGCTGGCTGCGGCCGTACGACCTCGTGAGCATCATCCGCGAGCAGATCAACATCAATAACGGGCGTGGACACCACGACGACATCGACCACCTCGGCAACCGCCGGGTGCGCGCGGTGGGCGAGCTCATCCAGCAGCAGTTCCGCGTTGGCCTGTTGCGCATGGAGCGCGTGGTCCGCGAGCGGATGACGATCACGGACCCGGAAGAGGCGACGCCGAGCGCGTTGATCAACATCCGGCCGGTTGTCGCCGCGATGAAGGAATTCTTCGGCGGCAGCCAGCTGTCGCAGTTCATGGACCAGACGAACCCGCTCTCGGAGCTGAACCACAAGCGGCGGCTGAGCGCGCTCGGGCCTGGCGGTCTGAGCCGCGACCGCGCGGGCTTCGACGTGCGCGACGTACACCACAGCCACTACGGCCGCATCTGCCCGATCGAGACGCCGGAAGGCCCGAACATCGGCCTCATCGGCTCGCTGGCGACGTATGCGCGCCTGAACGAGTTCGGCTTCATCGAGACGCCTTATCGCCGCGTCCAGCGCGAGCTGGTCTCGGACGATGCGGCGCTGATTGGCCGGACGCTGCGCGAAGAAGCTTCCGACGACAACGGCAAGGCGATCGGCAAGGCCGGCGACCTGATCACGGAAGCGATGGCGAAGAAGCTGGCCGGCGCCGGCCGGACGGTGGCCATCCGCCCGTGGGTGACCAATGAGATCGTCTACCTGACGGCGGACCAGGAAGACAAGTACAAGGTCGGCCAGGCGAACACGATGCTGGACGACGACGGGCACTTCCTCGACGAGCGCGTGGAGATCCGCCAGTTCGAAGACTTCAAGTCGGTCACGCCGGCGGAAGTGGACTACATCGACGTTTCGCCGAAGCAGATGGTTTCGGTGGCGACGGCGCTGATCCCGTTCCTGGAGCACGATGACGCGAACCGCGCCCTGATGGGCGCGAACATGCAGCGCCAGGCGGTGCCGCTGGTGCGGCCGGAAGTGCCGCTGGTGGGCACGGGCATGGAGCGCCGCACGGCGGTGGACAGCGGCCACGTGAAGGTGGCCGAAGGCGACGGCGAAGTGGTGGAGGCGAGCGGCAACCGCATCGTCATCCAGTACGACGACAACGACCTTGGGAAGGTGGAGTACCCGCTGACCAAGTTCACGCGTTCGAACCAGGGCACATGCCTGAACCACCGGCCGCTCGTTTTCCGCGGTGACCGGGTGGAGAAGGACCAGCCGATCGCGGACAGCTCCAGCACGCAGGGCGGCAACCTGGCCCTCGGGCAGAACGTGCTGTGCGCGTTCATGAGCTGGGAGGGCTACAACTTCGAAGACGCGATCATCCTGTCGCAGAACATGGTGCGCGAGGACAAGTTCACCTCGATCCATATCGAGAAGCACGAAGTGGAAGCGCGCCAGACGAAGCTCGGCGACGAGGAGATCACGCGGGACATCCCGAACGTTGGCGAAGAGAGCCTGAGCCAGCTGGACGAAGACGGCATCATCCGCATCGGCGCGGAAGTGCGCGAAGGCGACATCCTTGTCGGCAAGATCACGCCGAAGGGCGAGACCGAACTGACGGCGGAAGAGAAGCTGCTGCGCGCGATTTTCGGCGAGAAGGCGCGGGAAGTGAAGGACACGAGCCTCCGCGTGCCGCACGGTGAAAAGGGCAAGGTGATCGAGGTCAAGGTCTTCGACCGCTCGAACCACGAGGGCCTGCCGGCGGGCGTGAACAAGCTGGTCCGGGTGAGCATCGCGCAGCGGCGGAAGCTGAGCGAAGGCGACAAGATGGCGGGCCGCCACGGGAACAAGGGCGTCATCAGCCGGATCCTCCCGCGCGAAGACATGCCGTACCTGGAAGATGGCACGCCGATCGACATCATCCTGAACCCGATTGGCGTGCCGAGCCGCATGAACATCGGCCAGGTGTTGGAAACGCACCTTGGCTGGGCGGCGAACGTGCTCGGATTCCGGGCCGTGACGCCGGTGTTCGATGGGGCGAGCGACATCCAGATCGACGACGCGCTGGCGCGGGCGTGGCTTGCCCAGGAATCGGGTTCGGTCTACTACGTGGACCCGCGGGACCGTGGTTTCGACACTGAGGCGTGCGCGGCGTGGCTGCGCGAGAAGGGCTACGACGCGGCGCCGATCCTGACGTATCCCGAGGACGGGGCGGCCAGCCGCGCCTGCCTCGAAATCTGGCTCAACGAGAAGCGCGCCAGCGACGGCCAGAAGCCGCTGGAGAAGGGCAAGCTTTCGAAGGAAGAGCTGGAGGAGATGGCCCAGGCGGTGTACCGCGAGACGAACGTCCCGCCGCCGCTGTTCGGCAAGATGACGTTGTACGACGGCCGGACGGGTGACCCGTTCGACCAGCCGCTGACCGTCGGCTACATCTACATGCTCAAGCTCATCCACCTGGTGGAAGACAAGATCCACGCCCGCAGCACGGGCCCGTACAGCCTGATCACGCAGCAGCCGCTGGGTGGTAAGGCGCAGTTCGGTGGCCAGCGCTTCGGTGAAATGGAAGTGTGGGCGCTGGAAGCGTACGGCGCGGCGCACATCCTCCAGGAACTGCTCACCGTGAAGTCGGACGACGTGGTCGGCCGGGTAAAGACGTACGAAGCCATTGTGAAGGGCGAAGACGTGCTCGAACCGGGCGTGCCGGAGTCCTTCAAGGTCCTCGTCAAGGAACTCCAGAGCCTTGGCCTTTCGGTGGAGGTCTCGAACGACGAAGGCGGCAGCGTCTCGTTCATCGATGACACCACCAACGACATGCCGGAGCTAGGCATCAACCTCTCCGGGTTCGAAGCGGAGGATCTGTTTAATGCTCGAAGTCAATGATTTCAACCAGGTTCGCATCGCGCTGGCCAGCCCCGAGCAGATTCGCTCGTGGAGCTACGGCGAGGTCACGAAGCCTGAGACGATCAACTACCGCACGCTGAAGCCGGAGAAGGACGGGCTCTTCTGCGAGAAGATCTTTGGGCCGACCAAGGACTTCGAGTGCTACTGCGGCAAGTACAAGCGCGTGCGCTACAAGGGCATCATTTGCGACAAGTGCGGCGTCGAAGTCGCCCGCGCGAAGGTGCGCCGGGAGCGCATGGGCCACATCGAGCTGGCCAGCGCGGTGAGCCACATCTGGTTCGTGAAGGGCACGCCGAGCAAGCTCGGCCTGCTCCTGGACATGTCTCCGCGCAACCTGGAGCGAGTGCTCTATTTCGCGCAGTACATGCTCATCCAGGTGGACGAGGACGCGCGCAACCGCGAACTTGAGCACCTCCGCTCGGAAATGATGAACGTCATCGAAGAGCGTGTGGCGGAGATCCGCCCGAAGCGGGAAGCGCTGGAGAAGCAACTCGAAGCGGCGAACGCGGAGCTCCAGGCGAAGGTGGTGGAGAAGCAGGGCCAGATCGGCGCCGAGCGCCAGATCTCCCGCGATGCGCTCGCGGCCTCCGCGCAGCGCGCCGTGGAAATCGCGGAATCGACCAAGGGGAGCCCGCTCGAGCAGGAGATTTCGCTCCTGGGCGACGTGATCCTCGAAGCCGGCGTGAAGGTCACGCAGGCGATGGTTACGCGCGTCCAGCGCGAAGGCGACAAGAAGCTGGTCGCGTTCGACAAAGAGACGGCGAAGCTGCAGGGCCTGGAAGGCAACGCGGCTGATTCCGCGCTCGACGATGCGAAGGCCGCGCTGTTCGACGAACTGCACCCACTCCAGCAGAAGGAGAAGCAACTCCGCGACGAAGTGGAGGAGCAGTACCGCGAGCGGCTGAAGGACCTCGAAGAGCTCAAGGACCCGATCCGTGACGACCAGGTGGTGCTCCTGAGCGAGACGCGGTACCGCGAGCTTTCGGACCTGTTCGGGCACGTATTCACGGCCGGGATGGGCGCCGAAGCCGTGCTCGAGGTGCTCAAGCGCGTCGAGCTCGATGAGATGCGGAACCGGCTGAAGCAGGAGATCCTGACGGCTTCGGGCATGCGGCGGAAGAAGGCGACCAAGCGGCTGAACGTCGTGGAATCGCTGAAGGAATCCGGGAACAAGCCGGAGTGGATGGTGTTCCAGGTGCTGCCGGTGCTGCCGCCTGACCTGCGCCCGATGGTGCAGTTGGATGGTGGCCGCTTCGCCACGAGCGACCTGAACGACCTGTACCGCCGCGTGATCAACCGGAACAACCGCCTGAAGCGCCTGCTTGACCTCGGCGCGCCGGAGATCATCATCCGGAACGAGAAGCGCATGCTTCAGGAGGCCGTGGACAGCCTGATCGATAACGGGCGGCGGGGTCGCGCGGTCTCGGGCAGCGGCAATCACAAGCTGAAGAGCCTTTCGGACATGCTGAAGGGCAAGCAGGGCCGGTTCCGCCAGAACCTGCTCGGCAAGCGCGTGGACTACTCCGGCCGCTCGGTGATCGTGGTTGGCCCGGAGCTGAAGCTGCACCAGTGCGGCCTGCCGAAGCGGATGGCGCTGGAGCTGTTCAAGCCGTTCGTGATGCATTCGCTGGTGGCCAAGGGGCTCGCGCACAACATCAAGAGCGCCAAGCGCATCGTGGAGCGCGCCCGCCCCGAAGTGTGGGACGTGCTGGACGAAGTCATCCATGACCGCCCGGTGCTGCTGAACCGCGCGCCGACGCTGCACCGCCTCGGCATCCAGGCCTTCCAGCCAGTGCTGATCGAAGGCTCGGCTATCCAGTTGCACCCGCTCGTCTGCTCGGCGTTCAACGCCGACTTCGACGGTGACCAGATGGCCGTGCACGTGCCGCTGAGCCGCGAGGCCGTGGCCGAAGCAAAGCAGATCCTCATGTCCAGCCGGAACCTCCTGTCTCCCGCGAGCGGCGACCCGATCGTGGCGCCTTCGCTGGACATGGTGCTCGGCTGCTACTACATGACGGACATCGACACGAAGGCGAAGGGCGCCTACCGCGAGGGCGCCCAGGGCCGGCCGGCGGAAGGCGTCTTCGGCTCGTTCGAAGAGGCCAAATTGACGTTCGACCTGGGGATGCTCGACCTGCGCGCCCCGATCCGCGTGCGGACGGAACTGCCGGTGAGCGGCGATTCGGGCACGGTGGAAGAGGCCCCGACGGATGGCGACGGGAACGCGCGCCAGCGTTTCATCGAGACCACCGTGGGGCGGATCATCTTCAACGAGGTCCTTCCGGAAGGCTTCGCGTTCCAGAACGTGATCATGGACCGGCCCAACCTGCGCAAGGTTGTGGCTGAGTGCTATCGCACGATGGGTAGCGAAGAGACCGGCGAGGTTGTCGACCGGATCAAGGCGACGGGTTTCCACTACGCGACGCGCAGTGGCATCACGATCGCGATCCACGAGATCCAGGTCCCGGCGAACAAGCAGAAGCTCCTTGATGAAGCCGACCAGCGCGTCGACGAACTGATGGAGCAGTACCAGATGGGCCTCATCACGGACGATGAGCGCTACCAGGAAACAGTGAACATCTGGGCCGACACGACGAGCCAGGTGGAGAAGGCGATCAAGGATCGCATGCCTGAATACGGTTCGCTGTACTACATGGCCAGCTCGGGGACGAAGGGTAACATCACCCAGATTCGCCAGATGGCCGGCATGCGCGGACTGATGACGGACCCGAACGGCAAGGTCATCGAGCTCCCGATCCGCGGCTCCTTCCGCGAGGGTCTGACGGTGCTGGAGTACTTCATCTCCACGCACGGCGCCCGCAAGGGTCTCGCCGACACGGCACTCCGCACCGCGGACTCGGGTTACCTGACCCGGCGCCTCATCGACGTGGCGCAGGACGTCATCATCCTCGAAGAGGACTGCGGGACAACCAGCGGCCTCTGGATTGAGCGTGAGACGAAGGGAGACGCGGTCGAACCGCTTCGCGCCCGCATCATGGGCCGTTACGCGGCCATGGCGGTCGTGGACGAAGAGACCGGCGAGGTCGTGTGCGAACGCGACGAGGAAATCAGCGAGGCGGTTGCCAAGGAGATCGATGACCGGCGCGTCGCGCGAGTGTTCGTGCGGACGCCGATGTCATGCGAAGCGGAACGCGGCCTTTGCCGGCTGTGCTACGGCCGGGACCTGGCCCGCGGCGAGCTCGTGAAGGAACGGACGGCTGTCGGCATCATCGCCGCGCAGTCGATTGGCGAGCCAGGCACCCAGCTGACGATGCGTACGTTCCACACCGGTGGCGTTGCCAGCCAGACTGACATCACCAGCGGCCTCCCCCGCGTGGAAGAGCTGTTCGAGGCGCGCGCTCCCAAGGGCGAAGCGATCATCAGCGAGACCGACGGCGTCGTGGAAGTCGTACAGGAGAACGAGCGGCGGGTGGTCCGCGTTTCGAACGTGGACACCCTGGTCGAGGAGTACGAGATCCCGTCGAAGGGCGAGGCCACGGTGAAGGACGGCGAGCGCATCGTTGCCGGCCACGTCATCGCGGTCGGCCCGGCTCCGAAGAAAGACACGGAAGTGGCCGATTCGGTTGCGTCGCGCATCTCGGGTGTGGTCCGGGTCTCCGGCAAGAACAAGCTGTCGGTGGTGTACGAAGAGCGCGAAGAGCGCGAGTACCCCATCCCGGCAGCCGCGCGCTTGCTCGTCGAAACGGGCCAGATGGTGTATGCGGGGGACCAGCTCACTGAGGGCGCCCGCAACCCGCAGCACATCCTGCACATCCAGGGCCGCGATGCGGTGCGGAAGTACATGGTTGATGAGGTCCAGAAGGTCTACAAGGCCCAGGGCGTGAACATCAACGACAAGCACATCGAAGTGATCACGCGGCAGATGCTGCGGCGCGTGAAGGTGGACCACCCGGGCGATACCGGCCTGCTGCCGGGCGACCTGGAAGACCGCCGCTCCTTCGAGGAGCTGAACAACAAGATCATCGCCGAGGGCGGCGAGCCGGCAACGGCTCAGCCCGTACTCCTGGGCGTGACCAAGGCATCGTTGAACACGGATTCGTGGCTGGCGGCGGCTTCCTTCCAGGAAACCACGCGCGTGCTGACGAACGCGGCCATCGATGGTTCGACCGATAAGCTCCTCGGCCTCAAGGAGAACGTCATCATCGGCAAGCTGATCCCGGCGCGGAGCGAGATCGAGGTGCCGAAGCGCGAGCATTATGCCGAGCTGGACGTGCCCGAGTCTCTGCTCCTCGAAGAGGAGGAGGACCTCGAGCGCATCCTGGCGGAGCGCGAGGCTTCGGCCTACAAGCGGCCCGGCGCGGTTGGGCTGCTGGACGAAGATGACGAGGAAATCGGGGCGCTGCCGCTCGACGACGACGATGATTTCACCATCGGCGACGACGACGAGGAGTAACCCTCAGGGCGAGTGACAAACGAACGGGCCTCCCGATAGGGAGGCCCGTTTTGATGTGTGTCCGGATGCTTGCCGCTCAGGGGTCCGGCCGTACGAGGACGACCGTTGTACCCGTGGCGCCAGCGAGTTGCTGTGCTTGCTTGCTGATGCCGTGGCCGGCGACGAAGCTCCGGCCATCATATCCAGCGCGGCGGAGTATGCCGGCACGGAAGGACGCCCGTTCGACATCATCCTCGTTCACGGTGGTGGACAATTCGATCGAGAGGACGACTTCCTGCTGGGTGTCGAGGTCGAGTGCGCGCACAAGGGCGTCCGACCATGCAACCTGAGAGACCTCGACATCGGCAATCTGCCCGGCCGCGACGGCGTCATCGAGTTTCGTCAGGTCGTCAGTGAACACTTTGCGTGGCCGGCGAACCCACTCGCGCAGCCAATTGCCGAGGTTCCGCTCGAACTTCCACTCCAGCATGGTGCCTTCCATGTTCCCCATGCGGCCGTCCATTTTGTCCATGCGCTGCGCGACGGCCTGCAACGCGGCGGTCAATGCTTCGACCCGTTCGGTGAGGTGGTCGAGGCGGACCGTCAGGTCATCGACACGTTCAGTCAGCCGGTCGAGGCGGACGGCCAGGTCATCGACGCGTTCAGTGAGGCGGTCGAGGCGGACCGTCAGGTCATCCATTCTTTCAGTGAGTTGGTCTACGCGTTCAGTCAGCCGATCGAGGCGGACAGTGAGGTCGTCGACGTGTTCAGTGAGGCGGTCGAGGCGGACGGTCAGGACTTCGACGTGTCCGCTGAGGCGGTCGAGGGTGGCTTCGACGCGGTCCATATGGGAAGGGACGGCCAGGATCTCTTCGCCCAGGACGACGGGGCGCAGTTGGGCGCGCCACTCGGGATGGTCCGAGAGCAGCTTCATCAGGTCCTGGAAGTCATCGACCGTGAAGGACATGGTTCCAGTATAGACGGCAGCGAGGGCCGCGCCCTATACCAGTTCGAGGGCCTCGCCGTCGTACGTCCGGGCGCCGCGGCGGAGTTCGACGAGCTTGCCGAGTTTCACGACGCAGTCCGCGACGCCGGACTCGGCGCCCAGCGCGTCGAAGTTCTGCATGCCGCAGACGTTGCACGAGCCGTGGTGACAGTCCGGCACCGTTTTCACCGAGTGGACATCCCGCCATTGGCCGCGCAAGTAACTCTTCGTCACGCCGCAGTCGACGTGGTCCCAGGGGAGGGGCTCACGGGTGTCCCATTCGCGGTGTGCAATCCAGTCGGCGTCGATGCCCGTGGCGGCGAAGGCTTCTTGCCAGCGGTCGGCGCGGAAGTACTCGCCCCAGGCGTCGAACTTGGCGCCGCGGCGCCAGGCTTCGTAGATCGCTGCACCCACGCGCCGGTCACCACGGCTGAGGACGCACTCGACGAAGCTGTCAGTGGGGTTGTTCCAGCTGAACTCGACGCCAGCCGAGCGGCAGCCGTCCTTGAGCAAGAAGTGCTTCGGCTGCAGTTCGTCGCCGGTGTCCTGGCGGGCCCACTGGAACGGCGTGTGGGGCTTGGGCACGAGGTTGCTCGTGCTGACGCGGACGCGCGCCCGCCCTCCCACATGCTTCTTGCCGATGGCCTTGACCTTCTTGCCCATCTCCACGATGCCGGCGACATCGTCCATGGTTTCGGTGGGGAGGCCGACCATGAAGTACATCTTGATGCCGGTCCAGCCACGTTCGAAGGCGTTTTCGGCAGCGCCCAGGAGGTCGTCTTCGCTGACGAGCTTGTTGATGGCGTTGCGCAGCCGCTGGCTGCCCGCTTCCGGAGCCAGCGTAAGCGTGTGCTTCTTGCCTTTTGCGACGGCGTTCGCCACATCCACCGAGAAGCTGTCGACGCGCGTGCTGGGGATGCCCACCTTGAGGTCATCGAAGGTGGAAGTGAGTTGATTGACCATCGGCACGATCTGGCTGTGGTCCGTTGTGCTCAGTGAGAGAAGCGAGAGCTCGTCGTAGCCGGTGTTGCGCATCAGTTCGCGCGCGGCCTGGACCACCTCTTCGGGCGAGCGCTCGCGGGTGGGGCGGTAGATCATGCCGGCCTGGCAGAAGCGGCAGCCCTGGGTGCAGCCGCGTTGGATTTCGACTGCCGCGCGGTCGTGGACGGTCTGGAGGAACGGGACGATTGGTTTCACGAGTGCGGGCGGCAGCTTCTCGACGATGCGGCGGGTGATGCGTTCGGGCGCCTCGGGAGTGGCCGGTTCGAGCGCGGCGAAGTGGCCCTCCGCGTCATAACGCGCTTCGTAGAATGCCGGCACGTAGACACCGGGCAGGCTCAGCAGTTGGCGCAGCCGTTCGTGGCGGGGCGTGCCCGCGCGTTTCCATTCGCGGACGAAGTTGGCCAGGTCGATGACCGCGTCTTCGCCTTCGCCCAGGAAAAAGGCGTCGATGAAGGGGCTTAGCGGCTCGGGGTTGAAAGCGCCGCTGCCGCCGGCGATGACGATCGGATGCTCGTCCGTCCGTTCGCGCGCCCAGACGGGGATGCCGGCAAGATCCAGCATGTTGAGGACGTTGGTGTAGGTCATCTCGTACTGGAGCGTGAAACCGAGGATGTCGAAATCGCGGACGCGCGCGCGTGTTTCGAGGCTCCAGAGGGGCACGCCCTCCTTGCGCATCTCGGCTTCCATGTCTTCCCAGGGCGCGAACGTTCGCTCGCAGACCACGTCCTCCACCTTGTTGAGGAGGTCATAGAGGATGCCGAGGCCCATGTTGGACATCCCGATGTCGTAGGCATCGGGGAAGGCGAGCGCGATGCGGACGGTGGTGGCATCCCAGGATTTAGTGACGCTGTTCCACTCGCCGCCTGCGTAGCGCGCGGGTTTCGAAACGCGAGCTAGCAGGCTGTCGATTGAGGCTGGCATGGAGGGGCTCCTTTCGCGGCGTGCGGCGCGCCGTCTCAGGCGAGTTTCCATGGTAGCAGCCGGATGCGTGAAAAGAGCCGCTACTTCGCGAGCGCTTGCTGGATCTTTTCCACCTTGCCCTTGTGGGCGCGGGGCACTTCGAATTCGAGCTCGGCGCCGTCGGCGAGGCTGACTTTGAGCGGCGCTGTAAGCGTGCCGCCGCCGAGGTCGAAAGCTGTGACGCTCTCGCGCGGAAGGGAGCCGAGGAGGTCCCCGCAGGAAGGCTTCAGCAGGCCGGTCTTCTGCTTGAACACGGCGAGGTTGGCATCGGTGAGGGCGAGGACCATGTAGCCCTTGTGGCCGGCGATGGTGTCGAGGCTTCCACGGTTCGCCAGCGTGCCGGCGGTGGCGGCCCCGATGGCGCCTCCGAGTTGCCTCGCGACGCCGGCGGTCATGATGCTTTTCGCCGTGCCCTTCGACGAGACTGTCGCGACCAGCTGGACCGGTTCGCCGAGTTTCTCCGCCGCCTGCTGTTCCATTCCCATTCGGGCGTGCTCCGTCACGTGTTGGCGAGAACGCTACAGCGCAACCCGGCCGGATGCTAGGGTGCCCGCGATGGTGTTCGACGGGGTGATTGTGGCTGCGG
Source organism: Dehalococcoidia bacterium (assembly GCA_046328215.1). GTDB lineage: Bacteria > Chloroflexota > Dehalococcoidia > Tepidiformales > Tepidiformaceae > Amarobacter. Next base: position 40,225 of record JAXLXA010000023.1, read on the forward strand.
GGAGCTCCACGCGGTTCGGCGCGGCGGACAAGCTGACGGCCGACTTGCGCGGGAGGCCGGTACTGGCGTGGTCGCTCGCGGCGTTCGAGGGCGCGCGTGACCTTGCGCGCCTGGTGGTCGTCACCTCGGCTGACCGGATGGCCGAGATGGAAGCGCTGGCCGTTCAGTGGTGTGAGAAGGTGCCCTGTCGTGTGGTAGAGGGTGGCGCGCGGCGCAGGGACAGTGTCGAGGCCGGCCTCCGGGCGTGCACAGCGCGCTATGTGGTCATCCAGGACGGCGCCCGCCCGATGGTGACCTCCGCGCTTATCGAACGCGTGGTGGCGGCGGCGCAGGGAAAGCCCGGAGCGATCGCGGGGACGCCGGTGACCGACACCATCAAGGAGGTCGACGGCGGGTTGGTCGACGGGCACCCGGACCGCTCGCGCCTCTGGGCCGCGCAGACGCCGCAGGTGGTGCTTCGGCAGGCGTGGCTGGACGCTGCCTCGATGGGGGACGACGACGAAACGGACGACGCGGCGATGCTCAGCCGGCTGGGGCTGGAGTGCACGGTGATCGATGCCGGGCCGGAGAACATGAAGATCACCCGGCCGCTTGAACTCGAGATCGCGTCGTTCATCCTGGCCGCGCGGGAGGGAGTTCGATGAGCCTGAGAGTGGGCCAGGGCGAGGACCTCCACCGGATCGACGATTCGCGGACGCTGGTGCTGGGCGGGATCATCATCGAGGAAGGGCCCGGGCTGGCCGGGCATTCGGACGCGGACGTGCTGCTCCACGCGATCACGGACGCGGTGCTGGGGGCGGCCGCGCTGGGCGACATTGGGCACTATTTCCCGCCGAGCGACCCGCGCTTCGCGCATGCCGACAGCGCCGATTTCCTGCGCAAAGCACTCGAGCTCGCCCATGAGGCGGGGTGGACGCTGGTGAACGTGGATTCCACGGTGCGAACGGAGCGTCCGAAGCTCGCACCGTACATAACATTGATCCGCGGCCGCATCGCCGAGATAACGGGCGTGGCGGTGGAGGCGGTGAGCGTGAAGGCGAAAACGGCGGAGGGCCTGGGCGAAATCGGCCGCGGTGAGGCTATGGCGGCGAGTGCAATTGTGCTGCTCGCGAAGGAGTGAATCGCGTCGCACCTAGCGAGGGCGGCCCGTACCCTGTCGCGATGCCAAAACGGGTGTTCGACGTGGGGGTCACGGTGGTCATGGCGCCACTCTGGCTGCCCCTGCTGCTGCTCGCGGCGGTGGCGCTGGCGGTCGAGCTCCGGGGCAACCCGTTCTTCGTCCAGGAACGGGTGGGGTTGCACGGCGAACCGTTCCGGATGTGGAAATTGCGGACGATGCGCCACGCGCGGCCCGGCGACGAGGACCACTACGCCGTGGACGACTTCTCGACGTTCGTGTTCGCGCCCGCGGACCGGCCGAACCCGCGTATCACGCGACTCGGCAGCTTCGCGCGCAAGACTTCGCTCGACGAGCTGCCGAACCTGTTCAATGTCCTCAAGGGCGAGATGTCGCTGGTGGGGCCACGGCCGGAGCTCCCGGAGATCGTGGAGCAGTATCCGGAGGCGTATCATCGCCGGCATGAGGTGCTTCCAGGCATTGCCGGGCTCGCGCAGGTGAGCGGGCGATCAGATTTGACCTACGAAGAAACCGCTTCCTACGATCTGGCATACGTGGAAAACCATTCGCTCATGGGCGACATCCACATTCTCGTGAAGACCGCGCTCTCGGTGGCCCGGGGAAGCGGCGCTCGATGAACACCCCCGACTCTCGCCGGTTCTACAGTTCCATCCTGAATGGCGACAACGCCCGCGCGGCCGGCGCGATGGTGCTGGACGTCTTCGTCGTGGCGATTGCCTACGTTGCCGCCTTGCTCCTGCGCTTCGATGCCGAAGTGCCACGGCAGAACCTGGACTTCGTGCTCAAGGTCTTCCCGCTCGTCGCCCTCACCTATGTGGCGGCCAACCTGCTGTTCGGCGTCTACCGGACGGTGTGGGCGTACGGGAGCCTCGGCGACATCCTGGCGTTGTTCCGGCCCGTGCTCGTGGCGACGTTGCTCATCTTCGGCGTGAACTTCTGGGTGAAGGACCGGGACCTGCCGTTGTCGGTGATCCTGATCGCGGGCGAACTGGTGTTCCCGGGCATGGCCTTCGTGAAGATGCGTTCGCGATTGCTGTTGCGGCTGCCACGGGTGGCAGTGGCGTCGCAGCGGTTGCTGATCATCGGCGCGGGGCACACCGGCCAGGCGCTGGCGCGGGAGTTGCAGAACAGCCCGGGCCTCAACTACCAGCCGGTCGGCTACCTGGACGACGACCCACGGAAACAGAACCGGCGCATGCACGGGCTGCGCGTGTTCGGCCCGGTTACGGGACTCGAGAGCCAGATCCACGCGCACAGCGTGGACGCGGTGGCTATCGCTATCCCACGGGCGCCCGGCCCGACGATTCGTTCAATCGTGGCCACCTGCCAGGCGTCGGCGGTGCCCGTGCGGATCGTCCCCGGCGTCGAGCGCTGGATTTCGAGCGGCCACACCAACGATGCCCTGCGCGAAATCACGCTCGACGACCTGCTGGGGCGCGAACCGGTGCAGGTGGACTACGTCGCCTGCAGCCAGTCGGTGAAGGACCGCATTGTGCTCGTGACGGGTGCGGCTGGTTCGATCGGATCCGAGCTTTCGCGGCAGGTGGCGACCTTCCAGCCGCTGGAGTTGCACCTGCTGGACAACAACGAAAGCGGGCTGTTCGACCTTGCCGCCGAGCTTTCGGGCGTTTCGCCACAGACGATCATCAAGCTCTGGCCGGCGAACGTGGTGGACGAACAGAAGGTGCAGGACGTGTTCAATCACGTTCGGCCCCACCTGGTGTTCCACGCGGCCGCCTACAAGCACGTGCCGATGCTGGAATCGAACCCGGACGAAGCGTTCCGGGTGAATGTGCTCGGCACGCTGAACGTTGCTTCGGCGGCGCGGACTTTCCAGACCGGGACGTTCGTACTGATTTCGACGGACAAGGCGGTGCGGCCGACGAGCGTGATGGGCGCGACGAAGCGGATCGCGGAACTGATGGTGCTCGCCCTCGCGCGGCAGAGCGAACACACGAAGTTCGTGGCCGTGCGGTTCGGCAACGTGATGGGTAGCCGCGGTTCGGCGCCGCTCACGTTCATGCGCCAGATCGAGCGCGGCGGCCCGGTGACGATCACGCACCCCGACATGATGCGTTACTTCATCAGCATCCCCGAGGCGGTGAGCCTGGTGATCCAGGCCGGGACGTTCGGGGGCAGCGGCAACATCTACATGCTGGACATGGGCCAGGAGATCAACATGCTCGAACTGGCCGAGCGCATGATCCGGCTTCGCGGACTCCGCCCGGGCGACGACATTGAGGTGGTGTTCACCGGGCCGCGGCCCGGCGAGAAGCTGCGCGAGGAGCTCGTGGCCGATTTCGAGCAGATGGAGAGCACCGACCACCCGAAGGTGATGCGCCTGACCGCCTCGGCTGACGTGACGGAAGCGGAGATCCGGCGGCTCATCGGCGAAGTCGAAGGCGTTGTCTCCAGCGACCCGGAGGAGTTGAAGCGGCGCATCCACCTGGTGGCGCGGAAGTATTCGAACGACCCCGACGAGACGCCGTTGCCCGCGGCGCGGCCGGCAGGGTCATGAGTTTTCGCGTCCATCCAACCGCTGAGGTGAGCGAGCAGGCGTCGATTGGCGAAGGCGCGAGCATCTGGCACCAGGCCCAGGTGCGCGAGCGCGCCACGATTGGCGAAGGTTGCATCATCGGCAAGGGCGTCTATGTCGGCGCGGATGTCTCCGTGGGGCGCAACTGCAAGGTCCAGAACTACTCCTGCGTCTACGAAGGGAACACGCTCGAGGACGGCGTCTTCGTGGGGCCTGAGGTGGTGTTCACGAACGACCGCTACCCGCGCGCCGTCAACCCGGACGGGACACTCAAAGCGGCGAGCGACTGGGACCTGCAGGGCTCGACCGTGAAGTTCGGGGCGGCTGTGGGTTCGCGGTCGGTGATTCTGCCGGGTCTGACGATCGGGCGCTGGGCACTGATCGCCGCGGGGTCGGTCGTGACGAAAGACGTGCCGGACCACGCGATCGTGGCGGGGAACCCGGCGCGCCAGCGGGGCTGGGTGTGCGTGTGCGCGCGGCCCTTGCGCGACGACCTGGGCTGCCCGGAGTGCGGGCGGCGGTACAGGACGACCGAAGCGGGGCTGGCCGAGGCCGTTTAGAGCACGTCCAGTAGGTCGTGGATGAGGACGGGCAAGAATGCGAGCGAGATGGCGGCGAAAACCGCGGCGGCCGCGCGTTGTGCGAGTACGGTTCGAGGCAGGGAGCGAACGGCCTCGTTCTGCGACAGCGCCGCCCAGGCTGCGCCGGCAGCCACGACGGCGAGGCCCAGCGGAAAGAGCACGACGAGCGGCCATGCGCCGGTTGCCGCCGCGAGCGCGGTGCGGCGGCGGTCGATCCACCACCAGCCCTCCCAGAGCCGGATGAAGTGCGCGACGCAGGCGAGCCCCAGCGCCGGCACCAGGACGAATAGCGCGATCGCCAACCAGTGCGGCTGGACCGGGGTGAAGTCGACGCCATCGCCGTGGATGAGGGCAGCGCCGCCTATCGTCGCGCCGGGGATGACCCAGGCCGAGGGCGCCCAGGCCCACGGCATGTAGGTGAGCGCGAGTGCGACGAAGATGCCTGCCAGCGACCCCAGGAACGCGGTGGTCGCGATGAGGTTCAATGTGGCCAGGGAGACAACGCCGATCTCGAAGCCGTCGTCCGAATCGACGCCGCTCAGGTAGTCAGGCGAGGTGACGCGCAAGAGGAACATGGCGAGCCGCCCGCCAACACCACCGGCGAGCATCCCGCCGATGCCCCCGGCGGCCGCCCCGAGCAGGGCGCGGCGGTAGAACGAGAGGGCGCGCGACGCGAATCCTTCGGGTTGTTCGATGGGCCGGGCGGAGACTGTAATGCTGGCCATTCGTCTGGCCCGCAGCATACAACCAATCGATGCCATCGCAAGCACTAATTGGGGGCATGCAGCACGAACGGCAGGCGCTTGGTACCCTCGAAGCCACGCAACCTGCCAGCCGGGCTGTTTGGCCGGCTGTTTGAGCCCCGGAGGCCTTGATGACCACGACCGACCGCCAGTTCATTCCCGTCGCCAAGCCGCTCATCGGCGAGGCCGAGAAGCGCGCCGTCATGGAAGTGCTCGATAGCGGCCACCTGGCGCAAGGGCCGCGGACGGAAGCGTTCGAGAAGTCGTTCGCGGAGTACGTCGGGGCGAAGCACGCGATTGGCGTGAACAGCGGCACCGCCGCGCTCATCGTCGCCCTCCAGGCGCATGGCGTCGGTGCGGGCGACGAGGTCATCACAACGCCCTTCAGCTTCATCGCGACGGCGACGAGCATCATCGCCTGCGGGGCGACGCCGGTGTTCGTGGACGTTGACCCATTCGATTTCAACCTCGACCCGGAAAAGGTGGAGGCGGCGATCACGGAGAACACGAAGGCCGTGATGCCGGTGCACATCTTCGGGCACCCGGCGCGCATCAAGGAGCTGCAGGAGCTGTGCGACGACAGCAACCTGGCGCTGGTTGAGGATGCCGCGCAGGCGCACGGCGCTGAGCACCTGGGGCGGCGCGTCGGCACCTATGGGACGGGCTGCTTCAGCTTCTACCCCACGAAGAATATGACCACGGGCGAAGGCGGCATCATCACGACGAACGACGACGAAGTCGCCCGGATGTGCCGGATTATTCGCAGCCACGGCCAGGAGCAGCGCTACAAGCACGACTACTTCGGGCTGAACTGGCGGATGCAGGACCTGAACGCGGCAATCGGCCTTGTGCAGATGGACTACATCGAGGACTGGAACAGGGCCCGCATTGCGAACGCGGAGAAGCTCTCATCGCTGATCCGGTCGGTCGAGACGCCGCAGGTGCGCGAGGGCGACCGGCACGTGTTCCACCAGTACACCATCCGCGTGACGGGCGACCGGGACACGTTCCAGGCGAAGCTCCAGGAAGCAGGCATCGGGAGCGCGGTGCACTACCCGATCCCGATCCACCACCAGCCGATCATGGAGCAGCTGGGCCTGGGCGACTTCGACTGCCCGGTGGCCGACGCGGCGTCCGAGCGGGTGCTGTCCATCCCGGTGCACCCGTCGCTGGGGCCGGAGGACGTGGAGTACATCGCGAGCGTGATCAACCGGATCGGGTAGGGCTATCGACCTGACCGGTAAGCGTTCTCCCTGCTACCCTGAATCTCAATGACTCGAACGCTCAGCGCGGCCGTGATCGGCCTCGGATCGATGGGCGCGAACCACGCCCGCGTGCTCGCCGACACCCCCGGCATCGAACTCGTCGCCGTTGCTGACGCGAACCCGGCAGCGGTAGCGAAGGCGGTCGCAGGGCGGCCGATTCCAGGCTTCCCCGATGCCGCTTCGCTGCTTCGCGAGACCCACCCGGACATGGTCTCCATCGTCGTCCCGACGCAGTTGCACGAGGAGGTCGCGCTGCAGTGCATCGCGGCCGGCGCCAACGTCCTCGTCGAAAAACCGATCGCGGCGAACCTGGATGCGGCGCGACGGATCGCCACAGCGGCCGAGCAGGCGGGGCTCGTGCTCACGGTGGGCCACATCGAGCGGTTCAATCCGGCGATCCAGGAACTGAAGCGTCGGCTGGAGGCGGGCCAGGGCGGACCGGTGCTGCAGGTGCGCGCTCGGCGGGTTGGGCCGTTCCCGCACCGCATCCGCGATGTGGGCGTCATCCATGACCTTGGGCCGCACGACATCGACATCATGCGCTACCTCCTCGGCGACGAGATCGAACGCGTCTACGCGGAGTCGCGAAGCCACATCGCGACCGGGAACGAGGACATGTTCGCGGGGCTCGTGCGCTTCCGCGGGGGCGCGATGGGCACGCTCGACATCAATTGGCTGACGCCAACCAAGGAACGTTCGCTGACGGTGCTCTGCGAGAAGGGCATGTTCGTGGTGGATTACGCCGCGCAGTCGCTGGCGTTCTACGAGAATTTCGACGCGGCGGCGCGCGAAGGACGCTATGCGAGCGTGACCGAGGGCCCGATGACCCGCTACCCCATCCCCAACCGCGAGCCGCTTCGCGTGGAGCTGGAAGCGTTCCGCGACGCGGTGCTTGCGGGCGGGCCGGCGCCGGTGAGCGCGCGCGACGGCATGACCGCGCTCGCGGTGGCGGAGGCGCTCGTGCGCTCCGGCGAAACGGGGATGCCGGTGCAGGTGCAGCAGGTCACCAGCGCGTCATGAATGTCGCGGTTGTCGGCATCGGGCGCATCGGGTTGCCGGTGGCGGCGACGATCGCTTCGAAAGGCCACCGGGTGTTCGGCTGCGACGTGAACGCGGCGCTGGTGGAGCGCGTGAACCGCGGAGAGAACCCGATCCCGGATGAAGGCGGCCTCGATGCGATGCTCAAGCAGGTCGTGGCATCCGGCGCCTTCAGTGCAACAACCGAGACCGCGAAGGCGGTGGCTGACTGCCAGGTGGTGCTCTTCGCCGTCCGGGTCGACGTCGATGAGAGCGGGCGAGCGGACCTGCAGTACCTGTTCGCGGCCGCGGAAGAGGCGGGCAAGGGGTTACAGCCAGGCGCGCTCTGCATCTTCGATACCACCCTGCCCGTGGGCACCACGCGTCGCGAACTGGCGCCCCGCCTCGAGGTGGGTGGCCGAAAGCTCGGGCGGGACTTCCACGTCGCGTTCAGCCCCGAGCGTTTGCTCATGGGACGCGTGATTGAGGACCTGACGAAGTATCCGAAGGTCGTCGGGGGCGTCGATCCGGAAGCCGCCGGTGAAGCCGCTGCATTCTACCGCGAGGTGTTCGGCGGCGAGGTGATCGAGATGCAGTCGGCGGAAGCGGCGGAGCTGAGCAAGCTCGCCGAAGGGGCCTACCGCGACCTCAATATCGCCCTTGCGAACGAGCTGGCGATGGTGGCTGACGTGCACCACATCGACGTCACGGAAGTGATCCGGGCCGCGAACTCGCAGCCGTATTCGCACATCCACGTACCGGGGACGGGCGTCGGCGGGCACTGCATCCCGGTCTACCCACGGTTCCTGATGCAGGGCGAGGGTCCGAGCGCGCTCTCCGCGCTGGGGCGGCAGGTGAACGATGCGATGCCGGGCTATGTGGTGGACAGAGCGGCGGAACTCGCAGGTGGGCTGGACGGCAAGCGCGTCCTCATCCTTGGGCTGACGTTCCGGCCGGACGTGGCTGTGACGTTCCATACAAACGCGGTGGACCTCCTGCGGGAGTTCGAGAGCCGCGGCGCCATCGTTCGCGGCCACGACGCGCTGTTGAGCGACGCGGGCGTCAGGGAGCTTGGCTTCGAACCCGCGAGCAGCCTCGCCGGATTCGATGTTGCCGTGGTGCACAGCAACCACCGCCAGTACGCCGAACTCGACTGGCGGGGCATCGCGCCGCTGGTGGTCGATGCGAGGAACGCGCTCGACCGCGGCCGAATTGAGGCTGCTGGGGTGCGCTACCTGGGCGTGGGGCGCCCCGCGACGGCGGATTAAGACTCGAACCCGATGCTCGGCTTGCCGGGGCCGGTGACCTTGAGGCGGCGCTCCACCTCGGCGAGCTCGGCCCGCAGGTGATCCCGGTAGGAGACCAGGAAGACGTTGTCGTTGTTCGTCGGGCGGTTCGTCCTGGCTTCATCGGCGGCGTTCATAGACCCTCCTGCGTTCCCTGGGTGTCCCGGCGAAAGGTATCAGGCAGCACGTGTCGCGGAGGTGAACCAGTGGTGGGGAGGCATTGCGAAACCATTGCATTCGCTCGACGCAAGGTTCGTGGTGGGGCGAATGCAGATCGAGGAGAGTGGCTGGGGACGAGAGAGTCGAACTCCCACATACGGAACCAGAATCCGCTGTCCTACCATTAGACGAGTCCCCAGTAAGACCGTTTGTTAGGTTAGCACGAGGTTCGCGGAACGCTCTACCCTCTGTGCCATGGCGCGAATGCCTGGGGGCGGGGTCGACGGGCGTGAGAGCGACGCGCGCACCCGCCCATGGCTGGGCGGGTACAGTCGATGAGGTCGTTGGCCGCGGGGAGTTGGTGGGTAGGAGTGAGGGTGCACCCGCCCATGGCTGGGCGGGTACAGCCGGTGGGATCCGTGGCGCGAGGAGTTGGTGGGTAGGAGTGAGGGCTCACCCGGCCATGGCTGGGCGGTTACAGAGAGTGCAGAGGGTGCACCCGCTCATGGCTGGGCGGGTACAGAGAGTACAGCGTGAGGCCGCTCGTACCGGCAACAACCCGCCGGCGGACCCCATGGCCTGGCGACTACCCGAGAGTGCGCGGTGCTATCCGAGGCGGAGGCGGGCGGTGCGGAGGCGCTGGAGGGCGCGGTCCCGCCCGAGCAGCACCATCGAATCAAAGAGCGGGATCCCCTGTGCGCGGCCCATCTCGGCGACGTACAGGACGGACACGAACTTGCGCAGCTTCATGCCCAGCGGTTCTTCGAGGCCGCGGATTGCCGCTTCGATGTGGGCGACATCCCAGTCCACGGGGCCGATTGCGTCGAGGTGGGTGAGCGCCGCATCGAGGACGGCGACGGCCGTGGCGGCATCAGGCACACGCTCGGTGAGGGCCGCGAGCTCATACTCGGGCGCTTCGTAGCCGAAGAGGAAGGCGACCATGGGGGCGATTTCCGTGAGGCGCGCCACCCGTTCCTTGAGCAGCGGGGCAACCTGTTTGACGACGGCGGCATCGATTGGGCGCTTGACGCTGTCCCGCAGGTCGCGGTCGCACCAGGTGGCGATGGTTTCGAGCCAGCGCTCGGGGGCCATTTCGCGGATGTAGTGGCCGTTGAGGAAGTTTAGACGCTCGATGTCGAACACAGCCGGGTTGGCGACCACGCGGGCGAGGTCGAAGTGCTCCTGCAGCTCGTCGATGCCCAGGATCGACGTGTGGTCGTCCAGCGACCAGCCCAGGAAGGCGAGGAAGTTGATCATCGCCTCCGGCAAGTAGCCGTTGGTGCGGTAGTCCAGGAGCGCGGTATCGCCGGAGCGTTTGCTGAGCTTCTTGTGGTCCGGGCCGAGGATGAGCGGGAGGTGCGCCCAGACGGGCGGGTCCCAGCCCAGGGCTTCGTAGAGCTGGATGTGCTTCGGCGCGCTCGAAATCCACTCGTCGCCCCGGATGGCGTGGGTGATCTCCATCTCAGTGTCGTCGACGACGACGCCGAGGTGGTACGTGGGGTAGCCGTCGGATTTCAGCATGACGAAGTCGTCCTGGAGCTTGTTCTCAAAGACGACTTCGCCGCGGACGATGTCACTGAGGACGGTCTGGCCTTCCTTGCGCATGGCGAAGCGGACGGTGAACGGCTCGCTCTTCGCGCGGGTTTCGGATTCGGCGCGGGGAATGGCGCGGCAGTGGCCGTCGTAGCCAGGGGGCTGCTTGGCGGCGGCCTGGGCGGCGCGCATCTGGTCCAGGCGTTCGGCGGTGCAGAAGCAGCGATAGGCGCGCCCGTTGTCGATCAACGCCCGGGCGGCCTTCTGGTAGAGCGGGAGGCGCTGGGACTGGAAGTACGGCGCGTGAGGGCCGCCAACCTCCGGGCCTTCGTCCCAGGTGATGCCCAGCCAGCGCAGGCTCTCCATGATGGCGTCCGTGGAGGTTTCGACCAGGCGGTTGCGGTCCGTGTCTTCGATGCGCAGCAGGAACTGTCCGTCGCGTGAACGCGCGTAGGCCCAGCTAAACAGTGCGGAGCGGATGTTGCCGACGTGTGGGTCGCCGGTGGGGCTGGGCGCGTAGCGGGTGCGGACAAGGCGCGTTTCAGACACGGAAGCCATTGTAGGGTCGGGTCAGCGCAGGTTCGAATGGTGCGGCGGTCCGTTGGGCGCATGGCGCCGAGCGGGGACGAGCCCCGCAACTACCTGTGCGGGCGGCTACGCATCTCATCTGAGCCGCGACTGGTAAGGAGTGGTGCGCGGCCCAACGCCGCATGGCCGGCTGAGCGCGGGTTCGAATGGTGTCAGGCGGTCCGTTGGGCGCATGGCGCCGAGCGGGGACAAGCCCCGCAACTACGTCAGTGGGCGGCTACGCCTTCGGGTTCTTCGGCGTGCTCCCTGGTGACGCGCAGGCGGCGAATGCGGCGGCCGGACATGCTCAGCACCCGCAGCGAAAGCCCATCGACGTCCACTTCGTCGCCGACGGATGGAAGGCGCCCGAGTTGGTGGATGAGGAAGCCGCCGATGGTGTCGAAGTCGTCTGACTCCACTTCGTAGTCGAAGAGCTCTTTGAGCACGTCTGTCGTGGTGCCGGCGTCGAGGACAACCTCGTCGGGGGAGATGACCTCCATCGCCGGGCGGGCGATGTCGTACTCGTCCTCGATCTCGCCGACGATCTCTTCGAGCAAGTCTTCGATGGTGACGAGTCCGGCCGTGCCGCCGTACTCATCGACAACGATAGCCATGTGGATGCGCCGGGATTGCATCTCCTGAAGCAGCTCATCGAGGCGTTTGGATTCGGGGATGAAGAACGGCTGGCGTAGCAATTCCTGGAGGGGACGTTCGCGGCCGCCGTCGGTCAGGGCGCGGAGGAGATCCTTGGCGTAGACGATGCCGACGATGTCGTCGATGTTCTCGCGGAAGACCGGCACCCGGCTGTACCCGCGTTCGGTGACGATGGTGGCGACGTCGGCGACGCGGTCTTCGACATCGGCGGCGGCCATGTCGATGCGGGGGACCATGATTTCGCGGGCTGCCTTGTCCTCGAGATCGATGATGCCGCGGATCATGCGGCGTTCCTGTTCCTCGACACCGCCGGCCGCTTCTTCCCGTTCGACGATGCTGAGGATGTCGATACCCGGCCCCGGCGCGACCGCGCGGAGGGAGCCTGCGACGAGCCGCGAAGGCAGGCCAAGGATGAACGCGGGAACGGCGAACACGAGGTTCGTGACGCGGGCGACGCCGCTGAGCTGGAGCGCGGCCCACTCCGGGCCACGGGCCACGACGAGGCCCACCGTCATCTGGATGAACGCGACGTAAATGCCGCCAATGAGCGCGAACCCGAACGCCCCGGCGAACGGTGAATACGAGCGAGCGCCGAAGTAGGCGAACGTCCCGAGGATGACCGAGGCGGTGAGGACGCGGGCCGAGGTGAGCGCGCCGAGGTAGCGGCCGGGCATGCCGACTTCTCCCGCGATGCGGCGCGCCTGGCGGTTGCCGCGGGTGGCCAGGGCGGCGATGCGGACGTCATTCGCGCGTTCGAGGGCGGCCTCAGCGGCGGCGACGGCGGCGAGCACGACGGACGCGAGGGCGATGATGCCGATGGCGGCGATGGTGCTCAGTTCCACGGCTTAATCCTGTGCCCGCGAGCGTTTGAACGGCTTCGCGGGTACGCCCGCCACGGTCTCGCCGGGGCCAACGTCCCGCGTGACGACCGCGCCCGTGGCCGTGAAGGCGCCGGCGCCGATGGTCACAGGCGCGATGAGCATCGTGTCGCAGCCGATGAACGCGTCTTCGCCGATGGTGGTGCGGTGCTTGTTCACGCCGTCGTAGTTGCAGGTGATCGCGCCCGCGGCGATGTTCGCGCGGGCTCCGACATCCGCGTCGCCGAGGTAGCTGAAGTGGTGCATTTTGACGCCGGGGCCAATGTTCGAGTTCTTGACCTCGGCGTAGTTGCCAAGCTCGCAGTCGTCGCTGATGTCGGCGCCGCCGCGGACGTGCGAATACGGCCCAACGCGGCAGCGCGCGCCGATCCGGGAGTCTTCGATGACCGAAGACTGGACGCGGGTGTCGTCGCCGATGGTGGCGTTCTTCAGGGTGGTCCCGGGCCCGATAACCGCGCCGGCGGCAACGGCGGAGAGACCAGTGAGATGGCAGTTGGGGAGGATGGTCACGTCGGCTTCGATGCTGACCGATGCGTCGATGTAGGTGGTTGCCGGGTCCTGGATGGTGACGCCGTTGAGCATGTGCCGTTCGAGCACGCGGCCGCGCATGATGCCCTCGGCCTCGGCGAGCCGCGGTCATCGACGCCGAGGATTTCGGCAGGTTCGGCGATGAACGCCGCGCCGGGCGTCCCTGCGTCCGCCGCGGCGGCGACGAGGTGGGTGAGGTAGTACTCGCCTTTGCTGGAGACGGGGACATTCGGGAGGTGCTGCCAGAGCCAGGCCGCATCGAAGGCGTACTGGCCGGCGTTGATTTCGGCGGGGCCTTCCGGCCCGTCATAGTCGGCCGCCTCGACGATGGAGACCGGGTCGCCATTGCCGTCACGGAGGACGCGCCCGAGGCGGCCGGGGTCTTCGACGAAGCAGGTGACGAAGCTGAGCGGGCGTATCAGGCGCGCGTCGCGCAGGCCGGCGAGGAGCTCAGTGGTAACGAGCGGGCAGTCCCCGTTGAGGACCATGACTTCGTCACAGCCGGCCAGGGCCTCACGGCAACGCAGGACGGCGTCGCCGGTGCCGTTGAGCTCGGCCTGGAGGACGAACGACACGCCGGAGGCGGCGAACGCCTCGCGGACGGCCTCAGCCTGGTGCCCGACAACCACGACGAGCCGGGCCGGATCGAGGCTGCGTGCGGCGTCGATGACGTGCTGGCCCATGGGGACGCCGCAGATGGGGTGAAGGACCTTGTGCAGGCGGGACTTCATGCGGGTGCCCATGCCGGCGGCGAGGACGATAACGCCGAGACCGCTCATGGGGCGCCTCCCGCGTTTGTCGCGGCCGGAAGCGGCCAGGCTGGGAAGCGGGTACTGGGAGGCTCTGATTCTGTACGCATAGGCGACGCTGCGCGCGTCTGGGTGGATCGTATGAATCGCTGGAAAAACGTGTCAAGCGCCTTAGCAGTTTGGAATCGGCGCGTGCGGGTCTCTCCCGTATCGACATTGCGCGTTATCGACACATAGGATTCGGACACGGTTATGACCAATCACCCACGCACCTCCGATGAAATCCGCGAGGCCTACATCTCGTTTTTCCGCGAGAAGGGCCATCAGCTGCTGCCGCCGTGGCCGCTTGTGCCGATCGGCGACCCGACATCGATGTTTACGAGCGCCGGGATGCAGCAGTTCAAGCCGGTGTTCATGGGCGAGCAGGCAGCCTCGACGCCGCGCGCGGTGACGGTGCAGCGGTGCTTCCGGACGACGGACATCGAGGAAGTCGGCGACCTGAGCCACTGCACGGCCTTCGAGATGCTGGGCAACTTCAGCTTCGGAAATTACTTCAAGCGCGAAGCCATCCAGATGGCCTGGGAGCTGATGACGCAGGTCTACCAGTTGGACCCGCAGCGCCTGCACGCGACCATCTACCTGGACGACGACGACTCCTACGGGTACTGGCGCGAGGTGGGAGTGGCCGATGACCACATCCACCGGCGCGGGGAGGACCTGAACTACTGGTTCAGCTTCCCCAACGGCACGCCGGGCGCGAGCGGCCCCTGTGGGCCAGACAGCGAGATCTACTACGACCTTGAGCCCGAACTGGGCATCGAGGGGGCGCAACTGCATACCCGGGCGGACGGCAAGCCCGGCGGCGTGGGCTACGACGACCGATTCCTCGAGATCTGGAACCTGGTGTTCATGCAGCTCTACCAGCACCCGGACGGGCACCGCGAGCCGCTGCCGGCGCAGAATATCGACACGGGAAGCGGCCTCGAACGCGTGGCGATGGTCATCCAGGGCAAGAAATCGGTGTTCGAGACGGACATCTTCTACCCGATCTTGCAGCGGGCCGCGGGCGTCTTCGAAGAGCAGTACGAAACGGCGCCGGCTGAGCTCCAGTACGTGATCCGCGCGATGTCCGAGCATTGCCGCGCTGCGGTGCTCCTCATCGGCGATGGCGTGGTGCCGAGCAACGAAGGCCGGGGCTACGTGCTGCGCCGTGTGCTGCGGCGGGCGATTTACCTGGCGCGGAAGGCGGGCGTGACCTCGCGATTCACGGCGCGGGTAGGCGGCGCTGCAATCGACAAGATGGGCGGTTACTACACGCATCTGGAAGAATCGCGCGACTTCATCCAGCAGGCGATGGACAGCGAGGAAGAGCGCTTCGTGCGGACGCTGGCGAGCGGCACGGCGCGGCTCGAAGCGCTCCTCGACCGTCTGCGTGAGACCGGCGCGACGAGCGTGCCCGGGGACGAAGCGTTCCAACTGTACGACACCTTCGGCATGCCGCTGGAGCTGACGCGGGAGATCGCCGCGAATGAGGGCTTCGGGCTGGACGACGCAGGCTTCCAGGCGGCGCTGGAGGCGCAGCGCCAGCGGGCGCGGCAGACGGGCAAGTTCCTCAAGGGCGAAGTCTCGCCGGCGCTACAGTCACTGGGCGAAGACCACAGCGACTTCGTCGGCTACGGCAAGGTCGAGACCGACGCGTCGGTGGTGGCGGTGCTCAAGGGCGGCGAGCTGGTGGCGATGGCGACCGAGGGCGACGCCTGCGAGGTCATCCTCACGACCACGCCGTTCTACCCCGAGGGTGGCGGCCAGGTCGGCGACCACGGGAACAGTCGCACGCCCTCCGGCGTTTTCGCCGTAGAAGACACACAGGCTGCCGGTGGCGCAATCGTCCACCGTGGCCGCGTGATTGAGGGGGCAATCCGGGTGGCCGAAACCGCGGAAGCGACGGTCGACATGCAGTGGCGCAGCGGCTCGGCGCGGAACCACACGGGGACGCACCTGCTGCACGCGGCGCTGCGCCAGGTCCTGGGCACGCATGTGCGCCAGCAGGGATCGCTGGTGACGCCGGACCGCTTGCGGTTTGACTTCACCCACCTGGAGCAGGCGCCGCGGTCGGCCTTGAACGAAGTGCAGCAGTTGGCGAACGAGAAGGTCCGCAGCGACCTCGATGTCGCGTGGCGCGTTTCGGGCTACCGGCAGGCGGTGGAAGGCGGCGCGCTCGCGTTCTTCGGAGACAAGTACGGGGCAGACGTGCGGGTGGTCGAGATCAAGGACCGCGACGGGCTCTTCAGCGCGGAACTGTGCGGCGGCACGCACGTCCACCACACCGGCGAGATTGGCTTCGTCCACATCGTCCGGGAATCGGCGGTGGCGGCGGGTACGCGGCGGATCGAAGCGCTCACCGGGCGCGCGGCCGCGGCGCACCTGCTGGAGCAACAGGACCGCCTGCTGAAGATCGCGGACCGGCTGGGGACAGGCCCGGCCGAAATCGAAGAACGGCTGGACGCGATGCAGACCGAACTCGAACGGCTTCGCAAGCAGGAGTCCGAGCTGGAGCGGCTGCAGGGCGCATCGGTGAGCGAAAGCCTCATCGAGAACGCCGAGAAGGTGGGCGATGCGTTCCTCGTCGTCGCGCGCGTGACCGCCTCTTCGCAGGACGTCCTGCGCGATGTGGCGGACCGCGTCCGGGCGAAGCTGAAGCCGTCGGTGCTGGTGCTGGCCGCGAACATCGAGGGCCGGCCGGCCTTCCTCGCGGCGGCGACGCAGGACCTTGTCGAGAAGGGCGTCCACGCCGGCAACCTGGTCCGCGATGTCGCGAAGGCGGCGGGCGGTGGCGGCGGCGGCCGGCCGGACATGGCCCAGGCGGGCGCGAAAGACGCTTCGCTGATCGACGCGGCGCTGGCCGAAGGCCGGCGAAAGGCCACGGAGGCGCTCACAGGCTAACCCCGGCGGGGAAGCGAGGTGGTGGTGTGGCAATGGAAGACCGCGGGCCGGCGATCGGCGGGTTTGACGAGCCCCCGCCGGGCGACGATGTCGCGTCGGTCGTTACTGTCGACAAGACGGAGGACGTAGCGGCGGTTTGCGGCCGCGTGGATGCCGCGCCGACCTGGGCCGTGGTGGTCCATGCGCCGGAGGGCAACCGCCAGCTCAGCACGGAACTCGGGATGCGGCGGCTCATCCACCACGCCGCGGACGCGGGGAAAGTCGTTGCCGTGGCGACGCGCAATGCCTCGCTCGGCTCGCGCGCGCGAGAACTCGGTATTCCCGTGGCGCGGAAGCCGCATCAGATCCGGTGGGATGCGGGCGGTCGCCGTGTGGTCAGGGTTGGCCGGCTCAGCGTCGCGCCGCCGAGCATTGGCCGGTACGTGCAGGTCGCCATCATCCTGGCCGTTGCCGGCGCGGGCGTGTTTCTGCTGCTGGCGATGGCGCCGTCGGCGACCGTCACCGCGTACCCGCCGACCGAAACCGTCAGCGAGGTGGTTACAGTGATTGCCTCTGAGCAGCGGACTTCGATTGACCTCGCGACCATGGCCGTCCCGGCGACACGGGTGACAGGCGAGCAGAAGTACACGCTGGCGGTGAAAGCGACGGGGACGACCCAGGTTGGCGTGAAGCCGGCCCAGGCTCGCGTGACCATCAGCAACGCGACCGGCGCCGCCGTGCTCGTTTCGGCCGGGACGGTGGTGCTGGCCGCTCCCGATTTCCAGCCGTTCACCATTGACGCCGAGGTGACCGTGCCCGCGGGCGGTTCCGTGGAGGCTGGCGTGACCGCGCAGAAGCCGGGCATTGGCGGCAACGTGCCGGCCGCCGCCATCAACGGGTGGCAGCCCGAGAAATACCGCTTCTTGAAGATCACGAACGCCGCCGCGGGCGCCGGGGGGACGAGCGCGCCAACGCAGGCGGTCGACCCCGCGGACGTGCTGGCCTTAACGGCGCTCGCGAAGTCGCTGGAGACATCGCCGGCGGTGCGCGAAGGGCTGGTCGAGGCGCGCCCGCACGACGCGATCTTCCTTGGCACCGCCGAGGGCAAGGTGGAGTACGGCGATGCCCACCCGGCGGTTGGCACACCGTCGGACCTGGTCTTGCTCGACGTGACGGTGAAGCTTTCGGCGCTCGCAGTGGTGGAAGGCACGCTGGAAGAGCTGGCGCGCGCGGTGCTCTCTTCGCGCGCTGCCGAGGGCGAGTTCATTTCGGGTTCGGTGAAGGCGGTCGAGACCGGGGCGCGGCAGATCGACACGGAATCGGGAGAGATTCGGACGGAGCTTCGCATCCAGGGCGAGCTTGCCCGTGGAGTGACCGGGGCAGTGGTGAAGGAGGCGGTGAAAGGGAAGTCCAAGGGCGCCGCAAAGTCGACCCTCGACAGGCAGTATGGTATTCAGGACGCGGAGATCCGGCTGTCCGGGTGGGCTCCGCGCATACCGCGCTTCGGCTTCCGCATTGATGTGGGGCTCGCGGTGCGCGAACAACCGGCCGCGACGGGAACTTCGCTAAGCAATGGCGCAACCACCCCAACCGCTACCTCGAATCCTGGCCCTTGACCCTGGCGAAGCGCGCATTGGCGTTGCACTGAGCGACGCGCTCGGGATGTACGCGCATCCGCGCCCGGCAATCGCCGCCAGGGCTCAGACCGAGGCGCTCAGGGCCATCGCCCGCATCGTGCGGGAAGAGGGCGTTGAAGAGGTGGTCGTCGGCCTGCCGCTGACGCTTGCCGGCGAGCGGGGACACCAGGTCGAGAGCATTGCGGAGTTCGTCGCGGGGTTGCGGCGCGAGCTGACGGTGCCGGTGCGAGAAGTGGACGAACGGCTTTCCTCGGCCCAGGCCGTGGCCATGCACCCGGAGCTTCGCGGCAAGCGGGACGGGACGCTGGATTCGGCTTCGGCGGCGGTGGTGTTGCAGGCCGTGCTGGATGCGCGCCGGCCGCGGAGGAGCGCGTGAACGGACGGCTGATTACGCTCGCGGGCGCCGCCGGCATCGCCTTCACGGTGTTCGTGATCCTGCTGGCCAGTTACTTCGTGGCGCGGACGCCTTCGGCGGTCATCGGGAACGACCTGGTGAAGAGCGCGACGCCGGCCACCGACCACGTCGAAGTCGGATACACCCTTCCCAGCGGCCGTTCCGCGGGAGAGGTCGGTTCCGACCTCCAGAAGCTCGGGGTTATCAGATCCGGCACGCAGTTCGAGTTCATCGTTGGTCTGATGGGTGTGCAGAGCAAGCTGGGCTCCGGGGATTACCTGCTGAGGACGAATTCGTCGGTGCTCACGGTGGTGAACGACCTGACCGTGCGGGAACAGGTGCCGGTGTTGAAGGTCACCTTCCCGGAAGGCATCCGCGTGGAAGAGATGGCGGTGATCGCGGAGAAGGCTGGCTTCGGTTCCCGGGACGAGTTCATGGCGGCTGTGGCGCGCGCCGTGCCGCCGCCAGGCTTCGTCGAATCGCATCCCGAGGGCGCGGGAATCGAGGGCTACCTCTTCCCGGACACGTACATCATGCGCGTTGGTTCCACCCCGGATGAGCTGATCGCGTACATGCTGGAGACGCTCCAGCAGCGCTTCACGCCGGAACTGCGCACCGCGGCGCAATCGCACGGCTTGAACCCGCACCAGGCGCTCACGCTGGCTTCCATTGTCGAACGTGAGGCCGTCATCCCGAAGGAGCGCCCGCTCATCGCTGGGGTGTTCTACAACCGGCTGGCGGCTCGCGATGCCCTGGGCGCGGATCCGACGGTGCAGTACGCCGTTTCGCTGCTCCCCGGGGCGGTGGAGAAGGCCGGGTACTGGAAGAAGGAACTGACGGCGGAAGACCTGCAAATCGACTCGCCGTACAACACGCGCAAGCTGCCCGGACTGCCGCCGGGGCCGATTGCGAACCCCGGACTGGCATCGATCGAGGCGGTGGCCCACCCGGAAACGACGAAGATGTACTACTTCGTTGCGGATGCGAAAGCGGACGACGGCTCGCACGTGTTCGCCGAAACGCTTGCCGAGCACGAGCGAAACATCCAGCAGTACGGCGCGCCATGAGCCGGCGAGCGGGCATCATCGGCCACCCGGTCGCGCATTCGCTGTCTCCGGTGTTCCAGGAGGCAGCCTTCGAGCACTGCGGGCTCGACGTGCGCTACGAACGGTGGGACACGCCCATCGAAGCACTCGAAGGCAGGGTAGCATCGCTCCGCGACGCCAACGTGCTGGGCGCGAACGTGACCATCCCCCACAAAGAAGCAGTCATCCCGTTCCTCGACGAGCTCGGCGGCTTGAGCGCTCGCGTGGGGGCGGTGAACACGATCGTGAACCGGGAGGGGCGGCTCTTCGGCTTTAACACCGACGGGCCCGGGTTTGTCGCCGCGCTGAAGAACGAGGCGGCATTCGACCCTTCGGGCAAGGCGGTGCTGCTGCTTGGCGCGGGCGGGGCAGCAAGGGGCATCGCCTTTGCGCTTGGCGAGGCCCAGACCGCGCAGGTCAGTATCTGGAACCGCTCGCCGGAGCGGGCCTACCGGCTGCTGGCAGAGTTAAGCGCGGCCGGGGTGCGCGCGGACTGGCAGGCGGCGCCCGCCGCGTGGGGATACGATTGCATCGTGAACTGCACGTCGGTCGGCATGGAAGGCACGGGCACTGAAGACGAGTCACTGTGTGACTTCACTCGGGCGAAGCGGGAGGCACTCGCAGTCGACATCGTTTACAAGCCGGAGACGACGACGTTCCTTACGAGCGCGAAGGCACACAACCTGCGGACACTGGGCGGGCTGCCCATGTTGATTTACCAGGGCGCGCTGGCGTTCGAGCTGTGGACCGGGGCGCCGGCGCCAGTCGACGTGATGTTCGAGGCTGCGAGGAAGCAGTTGGGGCGGGCCGAGCGATGATCATCGTTGGCCTGGCGATTGTCTTGATCATCTTCGTAGTGGTTGGGTGGGCAGTCTCCACGGAGATGTTCCAGCACCGGGCGTGGCGGCGCCGGGTAGCTTCTGGAGATGTGGACATCGTGGCGGCACTGGTGGAAGAAGCGCTCGGTGTCTGGCGGCGAGGAAGGCCGCCCCGCGGCACTCCCTCCAGCCTCTGGGCCGGGGTGCAGGCGGCCCAGCTCATTGCGGCGGAGATGGATGGGGTCACGCTTTCGACGTCGGCGGAGGGCGAGTTCCGGACGGAGGGCGCGAACCGTGTCCAGGTCTCGACGGCCCTGGACGAAGCGATCGCGCTGGCCGCGAAGCTACTCGACATGATCATGTACGATGTGCCCAACCTTCGGCTCGGTTACACGCGAGTCGATGTGTACTCCACGTTCACCGGAGCCGATGGTACGCCCGTGCAGCGCCCGATCCTGACGGCGACCGCGGAACGGGCGATCGCCGACGATATGACCTGGGAAGCGCTGACTCCAGAAGAGATCCTCGGACGGTTTGATGCCCGCTACGAACGGGCGCCAGGAGGCCAGCCCGTGGCGATCGAGCTGCCGCCAATCGAGGGGCGTTCTCCGCGGCCGACCGCCCAGGCGGCGGCCGAATTTGCCGCCTCAGTTGAGCGAGGAGAGGTCTGATGGGCGCGTTCCGGTTTCTGACCGCCGGCGAAAGTCACGGCAAGGGCCTGAGCATGGTGATCGAGGGCCTGCCATCGGGCCTGCGCATCTCTGAGGACGACATCGCGCCGGACCTGCGGCGGCGCCAGGGCGGCTACG
>JAXLXA010000024.1:0-59885 GCA_046328215.1 Dehalococcoidia bacterium
CCGGAGCAGGCGTTCTGGAGCAGGGAGTCGCCGCCCGTGATGTATTCGGCGAACACATCTTTGTAGAGCGTGCGGTCGCCGTCGTCCTTGGTGTCGAACGGCGCTCCGCCACAGCCGCCCGCATACGTGATCGGGAAGTTGAACGGCGGCGCGAGGCAGGCCGCGTTCCCGGGGTCGATGCCGGCGCGCCAGGTGATGCTCGCCTTGCCGTCGGCGCCAACGGGTACAGGCGGCCCGAACGCGTTGTTCCCGGCCTTGAACTGGACCGTGCCGCCTCCGCCCTTGAGCCCAAGGGTCGCAGTGACCGACTGGACATCCGCCGTCAGCGTGAAATCAGAGCCCATCTGGACCGGCATCGTGGTTGGCGAAGTGACGGTGACCGCGGCCGGCGCCAGCACCTTGAGGGAGACGTTGTTGGAGGACGGTGTGGCAGCGTAGCGAATGTTGTAGGTGTTGGTATCGAACGGCGCCTGGACGTCGAGCGGGTCGGTAGCGATCAGTGGGTCAGGATCAACATACCGCGCGGTTACCGTGAACGGCTGATTGATCGCGTCCACGGCGTCGGTGATGACGCGCGCCTCCCACGGCACGCAGGTGATGTCGGGGGTGCCGGCGGGCATGTCGAAGAAGCCTGCCTCTGGACAGACCTGGGCTGACGGCAAGCCACCGCCCACTTTCAGGACGTTGGGCGGGTTCGTCGTGAACTCGACGCGGCCGACCGCGCCCGCGGGGACTTTGGCCCGCAGGAGGACCTTCTGGCCTTCTGAGATACCGGTGACCTGGTGGCGCGACGGATTCGCGAGCGGGTCAGGGCCGGGCGGACCGCCGTTGCTCGTGGGAGCACTCGGCCAGAGTGCGCCGTCATCCCACAGCTCGAGCTGCGTGGTGATGGCCTGCCGCACGATGATCCTGCCGACGGAGTTTTCCGGTGGACCAACCGGTGGCCCCACGCAGAAGTAATCGAGCGTCGTTGTGGCCCGGATGTAGTAGATCCCGGGCGTCGTTGGGGCCTGGATATTGATGTTGAACTGTGGGCCGTCCGGCGCGAGCGGGAAGAATCCGTTGAGCGAACATACAGGCCCGATGCGGGTGGCTGTCGGAAGGTTGGGCGACGGGTCGTAACCGCCGATGCCGATGTAGACCTGGCGGATGCAGCCGGGACAGTAGTCGGTGCGGCCCGCGGCGCCGTGCACTGTCAGGACATCGCCCGGGTCGACCACGACTGCGTTTGCTGCGCCGTCCTGGATAACCGTGGAATCACCCGTGATGCTGAGCGTGTTGAGCACGGTGCCGCCACCGAGGTCGCGCGGGGTGGTGAAAACGCACGTGCCGTCAGTGACGGCGTCGTCGATCACGCCGTTGTTGTCCGGGTCGCCGTCGTTGTTCACGGAATCGCAGGCGTCCGGGATCGGGGGCAGCACGGTGATGATGCGCGGTGGATGGTCCTGGTCGCCGAAGACGCCGCTCTGGCTGCCGAAGGCGTTGGTGCCGCCGCTGTAGACGGCGATGAACGCGTGCGGCAGCCCCGCTCCGCCCTGGGCCGTGGTGGTCAGTGCGTTGGTATCGACGGTCGTGAAGGCGATGGCGACGGAGCCCGTAGTGAGCAGGGTGGCGCTGCCGCCAATCGCATGGGCGTTGTCCTGGCCGTCCGCGTAGAACTGGACGGTGCCGCCCTGGGGCACACTCTTCCCGGTGCCCTGGACGCGCGCCATCAGTGTCAGGTTGTGGCCCTGGTTCACCGCGTCGATCGGCGTCGAGTCGATCAGCGTGATCGTCTTGGAGATGCCGACTTCCGCCGGCTGCGAAGTCCGGCAGACGCCGAAGTTGCAGACGGTCGCGGAGATCTTCAGCGACGGCGGCGTGCCCGGGGAGTTCTTGATGGTTGTTGTGAACTCTTTGCTCGTGCCGTTCTTGTTCGCCGGCGTGCCGCCCGGCGCCGACCACGAGATGTTCGTGAAGTCGCCAGAGAAGTTGACCTGGCAGTTGAACTGGGCCACCTGCCCGTCCGGGGTGATCGGGAACTCAGTCCCGCAGGTCACGGCGACCTGCCCGGCGGGTGGCGGTGGGGCCACACCGTTCGTGCCGGATGTTCCACCCGTGCCACCGGCGCCAGCCGCTGTTGTCCCCGCGCCGGGGAACGAGATGCGGTCTGAACGGGTGGTCGATCGGCACAGGGTCTGGTTGCAGACCGTCAGGGCAATGCTCGCCGGCGAATCGGTTGGGAAGGCGTAAATGAACGAACTCGCGCCTGAGAAGTCGGTCACCACTTTGCCGTTGAGGCTCCAGCGCGTGGTCGTGTATTCGCCGCTGATGGTGGCGTCGCAGATGAATGTCGCCTGCTTGGGGTTCGCCTGGTACTGCGTGGTGCAGTTCAGCGTAATGTCGCTGGGCGGCTCTAACGGGCCCGTCGCTGGCGGCGGGGTGACGCCTGGTGGAAGCCCCGGGCCCTGGCCCGGGGGACGTTGCAAGCGTTGGATGGGCTCGCCCGGGCTGTGCGCGAACTTCAACGGCGTCGCCAGGATGAACGAGCCGAAGCCGACGATGATGTTGTCTTCTTCGTTCGGTAAGCCCGGCGCGAAGCGTATGGGGTCACCTAACTCGAAGCCGGAGTTGGTGG
Organism: Dehalococcoidia bacterium; assembly: GCA_046328215.1. Classification (GTDB taxonomy): domain Bacteria; phylum Chloroflexota; class Dehalococcoidia; order Tepidiformales; family Tepidiformaceae; genus Amarobacter. The sequence goes on from JAXLXA010000024.1 coordinate 2,618, forward strand.
CGACTTCGACGCGGGTCTGGCCGGGCTCGGCCGGGAGGGTCATCGCCGTGCGCTGCTCCACGAAGGGCGTGGAGGTGGCGGTCGGCGAAGGGATGACCGAAGGGCCGGGCGTTGGAGTCTCTTCGTCGTTCGGGCCGCCGCCGTTGCCGCCGCCGGGCTGAGGCGTGCCGGTCGCCTGGGGCGTGCCGTTGTTGGTGATGTTGATCACCGGCTTGTCGGCGTTCGGGTCGTAGGCTACTTCGGCCTTCGTGCCCTCCTGGCCCTCGATCGTGGAGATAGTGGACTTGCCGTCTTTGGCGTAGGTGTGGATGTCGACGGCGCCGGGTTGGTCGCCCGTGCCAATAATCTCGACCTTGTAGTCGTCCTTCCCGCCGGGCAGCGTGATCTGATTCGTGCCCGCGTCGGTCGGGGGCGCTTTTTCGATGCAGGTCGGGTCGCGCCAGGCCTTCTTGGTCGAGACCGAAGCGCCCGGAATCTGGTTGATCGCGTTGCTCGCGCTCAGTTCCGTGCCGGTGCCGGTGGCGACGACGCGTCCTTCCTTGTCCGTGATCCGGAACTTCACATCCGCGGGGGCCGTAATGACCACCGCGCTGAGGTCCGTGCTGGGTTCGAAGTGCACCGAGCTGCGGACCTTGCCCGCGTAAACATCGAGCGTCTTGCGGTCGCGGTAGAACGGGTCGTTGATGAGGATGGTGTCGCCATCCAGGCCGACGGCCGCGATCCAGTGGCCGGGGACTTCGAGGATGACCGGCCGGCCGGCCTTGAGCTCAGCCTTGATCTCGTCTTCGGAACCGCTTCCCGTGGAAACGAAGCGGACCGTGCGCGCGTTCGGGTTGACCCTGGCGATCTCGCCGGAGAGCTCGTTCGCGGCCGACCAGATGACGTCGCCGTAGATGTAGCCACGACTGACCCAGCCGCGTTCGGTCTTGCGCGCGTTCCCGTTGAACCAGTCGTTGAGCGATTGCGGACTGAGTGGTGTGCCGTCGGGCATGCCCAGCAGACCGTAGAGGGCGAGCATCACCGAGACCGAGGTCATCGCGCAGCCGCACTGTTCGATGGTCGTACCGCACCAGTCCCGGCCGTTGGGCAGTTCCGTCGAGCGGGCGTATTCCTGCGCGCCCCAGCGCGGGTCATTCTGGGCGAAGAAGGGCGCGCCGTTCTTGTCGACTTCGCCGAAGAGCGGCCGGCCGCCATCGGTTGGGCCGACTACGGTGGCGCTCGTAACGGGCTTGGACTGGGACGCTTCGGCGTTCTTCTCGTCCTGTTTTGCCTTCGCATTCGCGTCATCGCAGAGGTGGACCCCGGCGTAGGGGTCTTCGGCGCTGGCCTTCTTCGTCCCGCTGTCGGTCACGATGAGGACGGTGGCCAGCGTGGCCAGCAGCACCACCGCGGCGACCATGTAGAGCGCGGGCATCTTGAACTTCTGGAGCGGCGGGTTCGAAGCCAATTGCCCGCGGGCGGTGACCTCCGCGCCGGAGGCTGAGTGCCCGACGACTTCGAACGGCAGGGGCATGGCCGGACCGAACCACTGGGGCTTCTTCGCCACTCTCAGGCCAACGGTGGCCTTCTGGCCCGGTTGGAGTTCGACCGAAGGGACTTCGAACGCGTAGTTGAAGGCCTGCTCGTCGTCGCGGCCTTCGAGGTCGTAGTGCGCGACGTCGTTGCCCTTGTTTTCGGCGACGACGGTGAACTTGCCCTTGCTGCGCATAGCAACGAACGAAAGCGAGACGGCCTCGAAGGGCAGCACATCGAAGGAGCCTTCGGCCGACACGCTGTCTTCGTACTCGCGAGAGGTCACCGTGGCGGTGAACGAATACTGGCCCGCGAGCGAGTCTGCGTTCCGCGGTGGATGGAGCGCCAGCGGGATGTCCACGCGCTCGCCGGGCAGGAGTGAGAGGTCGCCGCGATCCAGCGAGTACCAGTCAGCCGGCAAGTCCGAGACGGTGATGTGCACCGTGTCCACCAGCCGGCCGCGATTCACGACGGTCAGGGTGGCCGAGACGGTCTTGCCCGGGTCCACCGGGATCGCGGGGGAAGTGAGCGCGAGCGCGACGCCGAAGCGCGCCTCTTCCGCGGGGAGCTCCTGCTCAGCGGGGCTGCTCACGCGGCTGGCAACGTCCACGCTTTCGGCGGCCGCGTAACGAGCCTCGATGTCGCCGAAACGGAGCACCGCATCCGGCGCTACGAGGTGACGGACGCCCGGTTCGAGCTTCTGGTCGTCGACGAACGTGCCGCCAACGCTGCCGAGGTCCTCGACGAGGAGGCGGCCCGAATCGATGGTCAGGCGGGCGTGCCGCCGGGAGATGGAGAAGTCGTCAATGAAGATCTGGGAGCCTTCGCCACGGCCGACGACGGCCGACGGAAGGTCAAGGCCGTACTCCTTGAGTACGCCCTGGCGTGGATACACCTGCAGGGTCCCGAACTTCAACGGGTAGCCCTCATCGCGGCACGTGTGCGGCACATCCTGTGGCGAAGGATAGCCGCCGGGCGTGCCCGAGGCCATTTTTTCGCGAGAGGGGCATGGCTGCGGCCGGCCACCTTTACTTCCCTAATCGGCTCACGGAGGAGCCATCACTACCCAGGGGACCTGGCCCGTCCCCTGAATTGCCACCCAATACACCGCGCCTGGCGTGAACTGGGTGAAGTCGGTCGCACCTGGAATGCCTTCCGCGCCAGTGAAGTACGCCTTCCAGGTGGCCGTCGCCGCGTCCCACAGGTAGACCGCGCTGATGCGGAAGGAAAGGTCCGCCGCGCCGGGCACGCCGCTTCCGCGCACCGCATCGGAGACGTTGACCCCGGGGTTGCCCGTCCAGGTCAGCAGCGTCCAGCGGGCGTGGAGCGTGTAGGTGGTGGTGCCACCCGGTCCCGGAGCGGGCGGAGCGGTGCCGCCGCCCGGCCCGGTGGGGCTCACGTAGGTGAAGTTCGGCACGATGTCGCTCGTGCCGTTCACGGTCGTGATGCTAATCACCGTTGGCCCGGCGAGGTTCGGCGGGGAGGTGACGGTGATGGTCGTGTCGTTGACCACGGTGCAGACCTGGGCGGTGACGGCGCCGAACTTCACCGCGCCGGGACAGGTGGCGCCGCTCAGGCCCAACCCGGTGATGGTGATCTCCGTGCCGCCGAAGGTGGAGCCCGAGTTCGGCGCCACCTGCGTGATTTTTGGCGTCGAAGCCACGTAGGTGAACTTCGCCTTCGGGTTGACCGGGCTGACGTCCGCGCCCTTCGTGACTCGAATGTCGGTCGGGCCCGCGGTGGCGCTCGACGGCGAAAGCACGGTGATCTGGGTCGCGCTGTTGATGTTGAACGAGGTCGCCGGGACGCTGCCGAAGTTGATGGTGAGCGGCGCGGCGAAGTTCTTCCCGGTGACCACCACGATCGTCCCGCCGGTGGTCGGCCCGTTATCGGGGTTCACCGCGTCGATAATCGGGCCGCTGGTATACGTGAACAGGGCGTCAGGCGTGTCAGGGCTGGTGCCCGAGCCTGTCCTGACACGGACCTGGTAGGCGCCGGCGTTCTGCGCGGGCGTCACCGCGTTCAACGTCGTCGTGTCCACGAAGATCGGGGTCACCACGACGTTGCCGACGAGCACCACCGAAGCGGAAGTGAAGTTCGAACCCTTGATGACGATGGCGGTGCCGCCCGCGGGTGGGCCGGCGTTCGGCGTGATCCCGGTGATGGCGGGGCCGTCGTACTGGTACTGCGTCTGCGGACCGGATGCGGTGACGTTCGTGTTCACCGTCACGGATACGTTCACCGTCGCGGCGCCGGCGGGCGCGGTGGCGATGATCTGGGTCTCGGTGATGGACGTGGTGAAGGCCTGGTTGTCGCCGAACTTCACGATCGCGCTCGGGGCGAACCCGGTGCCGTTGATCGTCACCACCGTCCCGCCGGCCGCCGGGCCGTGCGACGGCGTGAGCGACGTGATGGCCGGGCCGACCGTGTAGGTGAAGTTCGCCTCGGTCCGGAAGTCACTCGTCCCGGAGACCGGGTGGATGATCTTGACCTGCTGGATGCCGGTGCCCGGTGGCGCGGTCGCGCGGATGAGCGTGTCGCTCAGCATGGTGAACTGCGCTGCGTTCCCCCCAAAGAGGACGGCCGACGGCTGCTGTGAGCCGACGAAGAACCCGGAACCCGAGATCATGACCGTGGTTCCGCCGGCCTGGGGGCCGAAGTTCGGGCTCAGGTTGGTGATGACCGGCACACCCTGGTAGTTGTACCGAGAGGCCGGCACGGCGGGTGACCAGAACCCGTTGAACACGAGCACGTCAACGAAACCCGAGATGTGCGCCGGAGTAGTGACCTGGAGCTGGTTCGGCTGGCCGGTGAACTTGCAGCTCGTGACGGGCAGGCCGCCGAAAGTGACGTTGGCAAGCGGGCAGTTCGTGTTCGGGGCGCCAGCCGGGAACTTCGTCCCGGAGATGATGACCGAGGTGCCGCCGGTCGGAGGGCCCTGCTGGACGGAAAGCTGAGTGACCGTGGGCCCGGTGGTATAGACGAACTGGTCCGCCGGCACGCGCGGGTTCAGGAACGTGGAAATGGGCACCTGGGGCGGGGTTGTGTCGACTTTCACCCGGACGTCATAGGTCGCGTTGAGCTGGTTTGGATACGTGAGGGTGTAATCCGCCAGCAGCGCCGGCACCCGAACGTAAAGCAACGTCGGCGAGATGACCTGCACTTCCGTTCCCGGCACCGGCAGCGAGACTTCCTGCGTGGGCGCGAAGAATCCCCAGAACTCGACCGCGATGGTCGTCGACTGGATGGTCGCGCCCTGGACGATGAAGTTCTCGCCGGTGACGGTCAGGATCGTCCCTTCTCCGGCGTAACTCCCGCCGCTCTGGGGCGTGACGGAAAAGACGCGTGGCGTGCCGCTGCCGAGCAACGTAATCGGCGCCGTGGTCCATCCGTTGAGCGGTAACTGCCCGCCCCCGGAGACGCTCAGGATCGTCACCTGGATCGTGCGGTCGGAGAACTGCTCTTTGTTGAGCGTCTGGATGAGGACGGACTTGGAGCTGAGGTTCGAACCCGAGGGGAAGGTCACCAGTTTCGTCGCTTCGGCCGAGGGGATGTCGAACTCGGTGACGCCATCGACGGCGAGGATGACCTGGACATCCTGGGTCAGCGTGCCGCCGTCAGTGCGCACGATGGTGACCTGGACGGCGGTGCCTTCGTTGGTCGCGTAGGCCGTTTTATCGAGCTGAAAGACGCCTTCGCCGACGGCCCGAGCATCTGGGGTGGCTTCCTGGGCGAGGACGCCGAAGGCAAGCAGGGCGAGGGCAAACAGCGCCCCGCGCCGCACCCAGCCTGACTGCTTCCTGGCTCGAACCCGATACTCCAACAACCAACCCCCGCCGAATTGCGCCAAAGCGCGGCGCCCGGCCTGGCCGGGCTGTACAAGGCTCAACGGGAGTCCGGGCATTGGGCGGGGGCGCGGCATACCTCGAAAACGCCCTGGTGAGCAGCGCGGATGATAGTGCGCGGCCCCTTCGCGCGTCACAACCCAGCCTGTGATGTTTCCCTTGTGCCCACGCGGTTCTGACGGTGATTACGGGCGGTTTCAGATTCGAGAAGTCCCGCTCGGTCCCACTCTGTGAAGATTTCGCAACGCCCGCCCGCGTACCGTTTCTCGGTCCACTCCCTAACGCCTACACCCTAACCCCTACCGCCTACCCCCTATCCTCTAAACTCCCGTCATGCTCTTCCACGATTCGCCCGAACACGCCGCATTCCGCGCCGAACTGCGCCAGTTCCTCGCCGCCGAACTCCCGGAAGCCGATTGGAACATGCGCAACGACCGCGACCACGTCACCGCGGAAGGCGCCGCATTCACGCAGGCATTCCGCAAGAAGCTCGCCCAGCGAGGCTGGCTCACGATGGGCTGGCCGAAGGACTTCGGCGGCGCCGGCGCCAGTTACATGACCCAGACGGTCTATATGGAAGAGATGAGCGCGGCCGGTGCCCCGGGCGCCTATGACCAGGGCGTCTGGCTGGCCGGGCCGGCCGTCATGATGCACGGTACGGCCGAACAGCAGGCCCGCTGGCTGCCGGACATGCGCGCGGCCGACGTGCACTGGTGCCAGCTCTTCTCCGAACCCGGCGCGGGGTCGGACCTTGCCTCGCTCCAAACCCGCGCCGTCCGCGATGGCGACGAATACGTGCTCAATGGCCAGAAGATCTGGACCAGCGGCGCCCTGGACGCGGAATGGGGCATCCTCCTCGCGCGCACCGACCCGGATGCGCCGAAGCACCGCGGCATCAGCTACTTCATGCTGGATTTGCGCACGCCAGGCGTCATTGTCCGGCCGCTCGTGAACATGATGGGCAGCCACCACTTCACGGAGGTCTTCCTCGAAGACGTGCGCGTGGCGCGTGACTGCCTCATCGGCGAGGAGAACCGGGGCTGGTACATCGCAACCACCACGCTCGACCAGGAACGCAGCTCCATCAACCGCGTGGTCATGACGCGCAGCACGCTGGAAGCCCTGATCGAGTACGCGAAGGTCACTCCCGCCGTCCGCGCGCGCGCCGAAATCCGCCACGAGCTGGCCGAACGCCACCTCGAGTTCGAAATCGGGCGCTGGCTCTGCTATCGCGTGGCCCAGATGCAGAGCCAGGGCAAAACGCCGAACTCCGAGGCTTCGGTTTCGAAGATCTTCGGGACGGAACTGCAACGCCAGATGGGTATCACCGGTCTGCGCGTTATCGGCATGCCGGGAATGATCGAACCGGGCTCGAAGTACGCGCCCCTCCGGGGCCAGGTCGAGCGCTGGGCGATGGCCGCGCCGAGCTATACCGTCGCCGGCGGCACGAGCGAAGTGAACCGCAACATCGTCGCTACCCGCGGGCTGGGCTTACCCCGGGACTAAGACAGTTGAACCACGGAGACACGAAGGACACAGAGGTATCCTGAGTTCTTGGGGTTCGGTGACGGGGGAGCCCTTCTCTGGCCAGCGGGCTTGCTCTCTGGACCTCCTCCGCGACCTCACCGAACCCTCCGTGACCTCTGTGCCTTCGTGGTTCGAAAACCCGCTCGCGCCTTGCATCGGAGCGCGCGCCGCCGGAACCTTCACCGTAATGTCCGACAACACTTTCCGAACCGACGGGACGATCGATTCGTTCGAGAACCAGTTCCCGGGGCGCGATTACGAGATCGAGTTCACCGCCACCGAGTTCACCAGCGTCTGCCCGATGACGGGCCAGCCGGACTTCGGGACAATCATCATCACCTACACGCCGGACGCCCGCTGCATCGAGCTGCGCAGCTTCAAGTTCTACCTCCAGACCTTCCGTAACCGCGGCATCTTCTACGAGAACGTCGTCAACACCATCCTCGACGACATCGTCGCCGCGATTCAGCCGCGTTCGCTGATCGTGACCGGGGAGTTCAACACGCGCGGCGGCATCTCGGCGCGGATCAGCGCGGCGCACGGCGGGGAATGACCGATGCCGCTAATCGCCGGGCAGTCGTAGACTCCCGAACGAGGTAAGTCGAACCATGGCCGTCAAAGCCGACCCGGGCGGGTTTCCGCAACGCAAGTGTTCCGAAGTGCGCTGGGTCACGGCCTCCCAAATGCGCGACGTCCAGCGCATCGCCCAGGAAGAGTTCGGCCTCGACATCCTCCAGCTCACGGAAAATGCCGGCCGCTCGGCGGCCACGCTGGCACTGGCGATGCTCGGCGGCAAGGGTCGCGGCCAGCGCGTCGTCATCCTCTGCGGGAACGGCAACAAAGGTGCGGCAGGCCTGGCCACGGCCCGCCACCTCGCGAACTGGAACGTCCGCGTCGACCCGATTGTTTCCGGTGTCGAAGAAGACGCGGGGTTCATGGTCCGCCGCCAGCTCCAGATCCTGCGGCAGGCGGGCATCATCGAGCCGGGCGACATGGAATCCAGCGAAATCACCGTCGAAGACCAACTCGCCGAAAGCGACCTCGTGATCGACGCGCTTGTGGGTTACGGGCTGGAGGGACCCCCGCAGGGCATCGCCGCCGCCGTGACACACCTGGCGCTCCAGGCGAACCGCCCCACGCTCGCCCTCGACGTGCCCACAGGCGTGAACGCGACAACCGGCGAAGTGAGCATGCCGGCAATCAAAGCCTGCACGACGCTCATGCTGGACCTCCCCAAGCGCGGCATCCTCGAAGGCCCGGCGAAAAACCACACCGGCGAGCTCTTCCTCGCGGACCTTGGCATCCCGGTGGGCGTCCCCGAGCGCCTGGGTATCGCCGTCGGCGGCCTCTTCAGCGAAGGCCCGATCGTCCGCCTCCGCCGCTGACTCTCACCCCGGCCAAATCCGAGGCGCGCACGCAGTAAGCGCTGGGCTCTACGCGTGCGGACCCGGCCTGAGCCTCGTTCACCCGCCACCAATCCAAAATCCCCAATCCAAAGTCCAGAATCCCACTTCACTCCCACTCCAACCACTCGCAAAGCGCCCGCCCCATCACCCACTCCAGGTCCTCGCCTTTCAGCCACGAGAGGTGTTCTGTGAACATGTGGATGCACTCGTAGTAGGTGCAGGGCATCCGCGTGAGGTCGGTCCCCCAAAACATCCGCCGCGGCCCGAACGCCTGGAACAACCGCTCGAGGTGCGGGCTCATATCGGCGAACGGATACGCCTCCTGCGACCAGTGCGGCATCCCGGAGGCCTTCACCGCCACGTTCGGGCGCCGCGCGAGCGCGCAGACTGCCGGCAACTCATCCCAGACGGCGGGCGTGTTGGGGCGGAGGCTCACGCCCACATGGTCGATCACCAGCTTCAATCCCGGATGCGCCTCCGCGATGCGGTCCAACTCCTGAAGCGACCCGGGGACGAGCACCATCAGCGGGATGCCTGCCGCCTCCGCCGCCGGCCACAGCCAGTCGGCCGAACCGTCGGTCAGCAGGTGGCGGTTGTGCTGGTTGTGAAACGTGAAGCGCATGCCGAGCATCCCCGGCTGCTCGCGCCAGCCCGGCACGAGCGCGCGGCTCGCGGGGTCTGTCAACGAAAGCCGGCCCATCACGCCGAACCTGCCCGGGTAGGAAGCGGCGGCGGCCAGTGCGAGGTCGTTTCGCTCGCCTTCCCAGGACGGTGGGACCAGCACGGCTCGCTCGACTCCCGCGAGGTCCATCTGCAAGAGCAGCGTTTCCGCGGATATCGGATAAGGGCGCTGGGCTTCGGCTGCGCGGCCGGCCGGCCACGGCCGTTCCGGTGTGTCCGCGCCCCAGATGTGAACTTGCGAGTCAGCGATGAGCATAGGGGGTCCTTCTCAGTCCGCGTAGATCGGTGCACAGAGCGCCCGGACGTCCTCGCGATTGCGCTCCGCCGGGACACGGAGTTCGGCCCTCAGGTAGCGTTCGAAGCGGATTTCGCGCGGCAGTTGCACGACGCCCTTCGCCTTCCGGAGTTCCACGCGCAGCGTTCGCTCGGCGTCGGCCACGAACTCCAGCGTGCAGCCGCCCGCGCGCTCGAACTCCGCGGTCACGCGGCCCTCGTCGTCACGAGTGAGTGTCAGGAACGGGCCTCGCGGGCCGTCGGAGATGCTGGTGCGCCCGGCGGTGATCGCGTCGAGCACCGCAGCCTCCGTGAGCCCGCCGTCGCAGTACAACCACGTGGTTGGGTCGCCGATGTGGTGAGGGTGGCGCGGCGTGGCCGGCGGCGCGCTGTGGGCATCGCTCCCACCGACCGGCACGATGCGCCGGCCGGCCGCCAACTGTTCGTCCCAGGCGTGCACCGACTCCCGGTTGTACCAGCGCCACGGCGCCTGCCGAACCTCGCGGACGCCGAACCCCGGGCCGAGAACAGCCAGAACGCTGACCCCACCTTCTTCGGGTGGTTGATGGAGAACGGCCGGCCGCGCGATTCGACCCAGCGCAGCAGCAGTGGATCTCGGCGTCGTGGTGAAGCGGAAGTCACCCCGGTCGCGAAGCCCCCGGACGTTGGCGTGCCCGGGTACGTCGTCACTTCCTCGCCCGGGACCAGCAGCACCGGCGGGTCCTTCCAGAGCGTCGATCACCGGCATGTACGTAGTCGATGTTGTAGTCGGTGATGGCCAAGAGTCGAGGCCGCGCTTCTTCGCGAACGCGGCCATCTCCGCGATCGTGTTCTCACCGTCGGAGTGGTCCGTATGCGAGTGGAGGTCGCCGCGGTACCAGTTGGAAGTGGAAAGTGGAAAGGACTGAGGCGAAAGTTGAGCCGCGCGAGGCCTGGTTGGCACTGGACCCGTTGAGGGCGTCGCCGGTTTCAGGCGAGACGGTCAGCCGGTAGCGGACGCCGCCGTCAGGAATCTCGTAGCCCCCCAGGATGACCGACCATGTGCCCGCCGGCAGCGGCCCGCTACGTAGCCCGGGGTAGCGCTCTCCCGCGCTTGTCGATGAAGAAGCTGCGCCGGTCGCTCCCGCTCGGCCTCGGAAACCGCCCGTAAACGGCTCAGTGCCGCGGACATCGAAGATGATGCCGATGTCGACGTCGCCCGCCTCATCCGTCTGGCGTACCGGAGCGTAGTGATGACCACTTCGATGCGGCTGCAACGCCGCAGCACCTCGAACGGCGCAGCGGTAGGGGTGGGCTCGGGCCTCGTCCGGCTGGATGACACCTCGAAGTGGTACTGCCTGCGCACGCGCGGTAGTAGAGCGACTGCGGCGGCCGGCCGCAAGCCGGGCAGGCCATGCCTGGGTCGTTAACGCTCCGCTTTGAGCAGTTCGCCCCAACTGGCGCCGTAGCGCGCGAAGAACTCGTCCGCGGTCATCCCGAGATCACCCGTGTCCCAGAAGCGTCCGTCCGTGAACTGTGCCTCGCGCAGCGGCGCCCTCTTGCGCCGCTGCCGAACTTCCGGTGCATGGAAAGCGAGCGGCGGTTGAAGGCGTACACGTAGGCCTGGACCTTGTGCATCCGCAATTCGCCGAACATGTAGCGGCAGACGAGTTCCACTGCTTCCTGCGTACCCATTGCCCCACTGCTCGCGAACCACGTTGATGCCGTATTCGAAGCTAAACCTGCCATCCGGCCGCACCTCACGCTGCCAACGGCGTCGCCGTCGAGCGTCTCGATCATCAGCCGCATGTTGCCGTCCACCGGTCTCTTCAGTGACTCCGCGCGGGCCCACTCCTTCGCCGCTTCCTCACCCTTAGGCGGCCATATCTGCCAGCCAGATCGCTCCGCGTCGCTGTCGGCGTCCTACCGTGGTGCCGCCAGTCGTCGGCTGTGATCCCGCGCAGCCGGATCTTCTGGCCCTCGAACATGTCATAGCTCATGGCTTGCACTGTACCGCACGCCGGTGACAGTGAGCCGGGCGCGGTACACCTCCGGGCATGCACGGGTTGCGACGATGGTCGATCGGGTTGGTGGTAGCCGGGCTGTCGCTCTGCGGCATCAAGCTGTTCGCTCCGTCCGCGAGCGCCGGCTCCGGGCTGCCGCCGGTCTACGAGCAGACGATCGACCTCGTCGTCCCCGGCGCGGACGGCCCTGTATTCCAGCCAGATCACCATGCTCGCCGTGGATGTGCCGGGTGTGCCACGCGAACAGCACCTGGCGGAAGGCCGCGCGGCGTGCTCGCCCGCTTCCCGGGCGCCGTCGAACTGCGGCCAGACCAGGCCACCGCGCAGTTCCGGCTGTTCGGCGTGCGCTGGGCGCAACCGTCCGCGAGCTGGGTGTACAACGCGACCGGCTCAACCACGGCGATGGCGGCCAAACCGGCCTTCGAAGCTATCACGCTCGGCGCCGAGGGCTGGGACAACGCCGGCGGCAGCGGCTTCCACTTCGACTACCTCGGAGAAACCACCACCGCCACCGGCTGTAACGGCGACATCGCGGCGTACGGGCCGGACGGGAAGAACGTCGTTGGCTGGGGGCACATCGTGGGCGGCTACCTCGGGTACTCCTGTTACTGGCGCGGCACGAGCCTCGTCGAGAACACGCCGTACTTCGCCATGCAGGAGTTCGACATCGTCTTCGAGCCGAACTTCCCCTATTCGGCCGCATCGCTTCGGGCGCTTGCCCTGCACGAATTCGGTCACTCCCTGGGCCTCGACCATACGGAGCCGGGGCTCTGCCCGGGCCGTGCGATGTGCGGCGGAGATGATGCGCTCAGATTCATTTCGCCGCGCCAGGACGACATCAACGGTGTGATCGCGCTCTATGGCGTTGCCAACCGATCCCCACGGTACCGGCGGACGCGCCCCTACCGCGCGACCGGCCCCCAGGTCGCCCGCGACTGACGGTAGCGGCTCGCCTGTTGCCAGGCGTTCTTAACGCTTCTGCCCCTATTGAGGGCCAAAAACCGGGCGTATATTCCGGTAGAGGACGGGTGAACGGTGCGCTTTCCACTGCGACGACAACAGACTGACGAGCTGGCCCAGGCGCCGGAAGCGGCCGCGCGCAACCAATGCCGGACCCGATCCGTTCCCCGCGCGAGCGGGCGCCATCGACCCGAATGCCGGCACCTGGGACGAGCTGCTCCGGCCGAGAATCGAGCGTCGCAAGCCCTCGGATGCGCGGCCAGATGACCTCGTCCGACGCGCGCCGGGCGGCTGGTACGGCAGGTGCGCACCGAAGTCGCCGCGCTCAGAAGACGCTCGCCTCGCTCGCCGAAGAGCACGACGAAATGCTCGAAGTTGACCCGGCTTCGGTGACGAAGAACCCGGAAGCGGCGCTCACGCTGCCGCCGGCCGTCCTCGTCCGGGCGGTCATGTCCGCCGAAGCCGAGAACCGCAAGCTGCGCAAGCGCGCCCAGAAAGTGCAGGCGCGCCAGCGCCAGCTTCGCGAGCGCATGCACGAATTGCAGCTATCGGAAGCGGCCCGCGCCAGCAGGATGCAGACGCTTGAGGACGTGATCAGCGCGCTCCACGGCAACCTGCAGGACCTGCGCAAGGACCGCGAGTACCTGCGCCAGTGGACGCCGCCGCAGTTGCCGCCCGGGCAGGACCGCGCGTGATTCGCCTCCCGGCGCCCTCCAACGCGGACCTCGCCGCCGAAATCCGGCTCGTCCGCGAGCAGGCCGCCGCCCGCGTTACGGAAGTCGATCTCCTCGTCGCGGCCCTCCGTGACCACATTTCCGACCTGCAAAACGAACGTGACTACCTCCGCGGGGAACTTGCGAAGGCTCACGAGGCTGTCCGGATAGCGAACGCGAGCTGGATGCAGCGGGGCGCGAAGGGCAACCGGTAGGCGAACCACGGAGGCAAGGAGCTCACGGAGATTCGTTGAGATCACGGAGGGTTCCGTGATTCAGCAAACGAACCGAAGCCTGACCGCCCGATTCGCAGTCCCGCTCCAGCGCGCAGCGCACCGAAGCCCGTCAAGCATCGGTCGCTCCGGTGCAACCCCCACGAATCTCCGCGCCTCCGCGTTGAAACCCACCGTGACCTCCCAGAATTCTCCGCGTCCTCCGCGCCTCTGCGTTGAAACCCAGCCTGCCCCCCAGAAGTCTCCGCGGTCCTCCGCGCCTCCGCGTTGGAACCCACCTTGACCTTCCAGAAATCTCCGTGATCTTCGGGCCTCCGCGTTGAACCCACCCGTGACGGGCGACCCCGATTGCCCTAAGCTCCGGGCTTCGCTGGAGGTAGCGCCATGCCTGTCGTCCTTGTCCATGGGAACCCCGAAACCGCCGCCATCTGGGATGAGCTGCGCAAAGAGCTCGGCCGCGACGACGTGATCGCGCTTTCGCCTCCGGGTTTCGGCGCACCCGTGCCCGAAGGCTTTGGCGCTACCAGCGACGACTACCTCGCCTGGCTCATCGCCGAACTTGAGAAGATCGACGGCCCGATCGACCTCGTCGGGCACGACTGGGGCGGCGGGCACGTAATGCGGCTCGCCATCGAGCGGCCGGACATGGTCCGCAGCTGGTGCACCGATATCGGCGGCTGCTTCGACCCGGAGTACGCCTGGCACGACGCGGCGCAGGTCTGGCAGACGCCGGAAGCGGGCGAAGCGGCGGTCGCGGGCATGGCCGCGGCGCCCGTGGAAGCGCGCACGGCGCAGTTCCAGAGTCTCGGCATGTCGCCCGAAGCGGCGGCGAACGTTGCCGCGGCGGTGAACGCCGACATGGCGCGCTGCATCCTCGCCCTCTACCGCTCTGCGGCCCAACCGCGGCTGGCGGAGATCGGCAAGGATGTGGGCAAGGCCAAGGTGAAGCCCGGCCTCGTCATCATCGCCACCGAGGACCACTACACGGGCGGCGAAACGCTCGCCCGCCGCACGGCTGAACGGGCCGGCGCGAAAGTGGCCATGCTCGATGGCCTCGGCCACTGGTGGATGTGCCAGGACCCGAAACGCGGCGCGGCGGCCCTCAACCGAGTTCTACGCGGCCTGTGGTGCAGGGCTCGTCCCCGCTCGCGCCATGCGCCAGCGGGGAGCTGCGACTGCGCGGCGCCAACCTCTTCTGATCGCCAACACGACCTCTCGGTGGCGGGTTGTTCGCGAGCGCAGCCGCTTCCTTGCGGGGGCGGCTATGTGGGCGCATTAGCTCCGCCAGAGCCGGTCTAGGTCGTGCTCCTCGCCCATCGCCGGCATCACCGCCGCAATGCCCAGCTCTCGCTCCACGAGCGCCTTCATGGCGGTGCGCGCGTCGTCCTCGCCGTGCGTCAGGTAGACGGCGCGCGGGAGCTTCAGGGCCGTCTTCACCCCAGCGGATCAGTTCGTCGCGGTCGGCGTGTGCGGAAAGGCGTGGAGGTTCGCGACTTGCGCCCGGACGTGCACCATTTCGCCGTGCACCTTCACTTCGCGCCGGCCCTCGGCAAGGTCTCGCCCGCGCGTGCCGACGGCCTGGAAACCGACGAGTGCGATGAGGTTCTCCGGGCTGGCCGGCCAGCCGCTTGAGGTGATGGAGCACCCGGCCGCCCGTCAGCATCCCGCTCGAGGAGATGATGATGCGGGCCCGCTCATCGCGTTCAGTTCCCGCGATTCCTGCACCGACCGGTGGAAGCGGACGTTTGAGGGGAAGAGCGACCGGCCGGTGGTGAAGGGAATGCCCTGGTCAGCGATTCGGACTTGATGTAGTGGTTGTAGATGGACGTCACGTCGGAGGCCATCGGCGAATCGACATGGATCGGCACTTCCGGCAGGCGCCCGCTGTGGATCAAGTTGCGGAGAATGAGCGCGACGAGCTGGGCGCGCGACCGCAAACGCCGGCACGGGACGGTCCTCGCCGCTCCAGCACCGGCTTGAACGCGCGCTCGATCTGGTCCTCGATCGGCTCGTGGTCGTGGCTGCGGTCGCCGTACGTGGACTCCAGCACGAGGACATCGCATTCGGGCAGTGGGTCAGGGTCTGAGTGCAGCGGGGCGGCGTAACGGCCGAGGTCCCCGCTGAAAACCATGCGCACCGGCCGCGAAGCACCGCCATACGTCAGTTCGACGAACGCGGAGCCGAGGATGTGCCCCGCGTTCAAGAACCTGGCCGACAACTCGTTCGAAAGGCGGAGTTCCTGGCGGTACTGGGCCGGACGGAAGTGGCTCATCGCGCGCTCGACGTCCTTTTCGGTGTAGAGCGGCAACGCGGGGTGGTGGCGGCTGAAGCCCTTGCGGTTCGCGTACTCAGCGTCTTCCTCCTGCAATTTCGCAGAATCGAGCAGGAGGATGCGGGCCATCTCGCCGGTCGCCGGCGTCGTGTAAATCGGCCCCCGGAATCCTTCTCGCACAAAGCGGGGCAGGAGGCCGGAATGGTCGACGTGGGCATGGGTGAGCAGCGTCGCCGAGGGTTCGTTCGGCCGGAACGGCGAGGGGAGCCAGTTCATCTCCCGCAGCCGCCGCACGCCCTGGAACATGCCGCAGTCGACAACCACGCTCGCCTGGCCCGCACGGACGAGGTACTTCGAGCCGGTGACCGTGCCCGCCGCGCCGAAGAAGCCAAGGGAAAGCGTCACTGCTGGAGCCATCCCGGCTGGTCCGTGCCGCGGCGCTGCCATTCGAGCACGAACGGGTTGTGCTTCTTCTCGAACGCGACCGTGGTCTCCTCCATGTGCCCGGGCAGGACCATCGTCTCGTCCGGGAGCACGAGCAGCCGGTCGCAGATGCTCGTCATCTCCAGTTCGAGGCTTCCGCCGGGCAGGTCGGTCCGGCCAATGGAGCCGCGGAAGAGCGTATCGCCGCTGAAAAGCATCCCCTCGTCGGCGTAGTAGCTGACGCTTCCCGGCGTGTGGCCCGGCGTTCCGATGCAGCGCAGCCGCAGGCCATCGACCTCGACGATGTCACCGTCCTTGACGAAGGCATCCGGATCAGGAGGGCCGTTGGGGATCTGGATGCCCATGCGCTGGGCCATGCCTTTCCAGCCATTGCGCAGCAGGTCGAGGTCGCTTTCGTGGAGCAGGAACTTCGCGCCGGTGGCCGAATGGATGCCGTAGACACCGAGAATGTGGTCCACGTGGGCGTGCGAGTTGGCGATGTACTTGATGCGCACGCCCATGTCCCGCGCCAGCGCCAGGATCTCCTCAGGCTGGTCGCCGGGGTCGATGCAGATGGCCTCGCCGGTGCGCCGGTTGCCGATGACCCAGCAATTCTCCTGGAACACCCCGACGACGATGCCGCGGACCATGAGTTCGTTCGCTACTTCCATGATGGGGATTGTCGAGCGTGCCGCGGGCAATGTCGAAGCCGTCGCAGAACGTAGGGGGCGGCTCCGCTATAACCGGGCGAGTGGATTGGACGGTCGCGCTCGCAATCATCCTGCTTGCGGCGATTGCCGCGTTCATCCAGGCGCTTTCCGGCTTCGGTTTCTCACTCTTCATCGTCCCGTTCCTGGCCTTAATCATCGGCCCGAAGGACACCGTGCTCCTCGCGAACCTGCTCTCTACGTTCAGCGGCGTCTTCCAGACGGCGCACCTTCGACATGAGGCGGAACGCCGGACGGCGCTCATCCTGATGGCCGGCTCGTTTGTTGGGATGCCGATCGGGTTGGCCGTGCTCCTGCTGGTGGATGCGCACACGCTCCAGTTGATCATCGCCGGCATGGTCATCCTCTTCACGCTGCTGCTCATGCGGGGACTGGCGCTGCATTCGGCGGGCCTCTTCGGCGACCTCGCAGCCGGCGTGACCAGCGGCATCCTCAATACGAGCACGAGCATGTCGGGGCCGCCGGTGGTGCTCTACCTCCAGGGCCGGCGGATGCCGCCGCTGCACTTTCGCGCCACCACCTCGATGTTCTTTTGCGTCACCTCGTTCGTCGCCGTGGCGCTGTTGATCGCAACCGGGAATGCGAAGCCCTACGTCTTCGGCGCGTTCGCTCTCGCGTTGCCGGCCGTGCTCCTGGGTCAGCGCGCCGGGAACCTGATGTTCAAGCGAGTGGACGTCGTGTTCTTCCGCCGGATGGTGTACGCGATCCTGCTGGTCAGCGGCGCGGTCGCGATCGTGGGGACGCTGGTTTAGGGATTGCGGATTTTGGATTGCGGATTGTGGATTGAGCCGAACCGCGCCCCGGCCGCCCCCAGCCCCGCGCCCACCACGAACCCCGCCGCCTCCCGCCAGACCTGCGCTCCGAAGTCGTTCGCATCAAAGAGGGTCACGATAACCACGCCGGCGAACCCGCCGAGCATCGCCGCATCCAGCTGCGCACGCCGTGGTCCGGCACGAGAAGTCGAACCACCCGAGAGGATTGCGAGCGCCGGAGACGCGAGTACCAGCAGCCGCTGCGTATCTGTCGCGAAAAGCAGTTGCGCGTACACCAGCAGGAGGAAGGGCGCGAGACGAGCCGCCTTCCCGGGCCGCGCAACCGCCCCCAGCACCGTGAGCGCGAGCACCGGAAGGCCGAACGGGTCGAACAGGTAGCGGTCGAGGTCGTCCCAGTTGCGGTGCGCCCAGCGGTCATTCACCACGATGTCGGTGTAGCGCTGGCGGTAGTCGTACTCCTCGAAGAGCTCCGGGAAGCGCGAAATCTCTGGCGGCATGGTCGCGATGTAAGCATCGTTGCCGTTTTCCGGCTGGATGAGCAGTCGCACGCCGATGAGCACGAGCAGAGCAGGCGCCGTCACGAGCAGTGCCCGGGCGGGAGTGCGCCAGTCGCGCCAGCCTCGGAGATGCCAGGTGAAGGCGAGGCTGCCGGCGAAGATCACGCTCTCCTTCGCCAGCACGCCGGCCGCCAGCAGCGCGCAGGCCGCCCACCACCGTTTCTCGACGATGAGCCACATGGCGAGCACGGTCAGCAGGAATCCCGTCGCGTCCGGGATCCAGAAATCGGCCAGCGGGTAACGCCGCCCACCCGAGGGCGTAAAAGCGAGCGCCATGGCCGCCGCCGCCAACCCCTGGAGGCGCCGTCGCGCGCACGAGGCCCATGCAGAAGCCGGGCCGGTCGCGACAAGCGCCGCGAGAGCGACCGTAAGGAAGCCGGCCTGCAACGACCACGGCTGGAGCTTCGCCAACCAGGGCACGAGCACTCGCCAGCAATACGGCGCGAGCTTGAAGTCGAGGAGGTCGCGGCGCGCCAGCTCGCGGTACGCATGGCGGTCCCAGCCGGGGTCAGCGAACGCAGCTGTGCCGGTCGTGTACAGGTCGGTGCGCCAGGCCGGCTGGAGCAGGACGGCCAGGGCCGATACGGCGAGATCGGCCAGTAGTCCCGCTGTGCCCCGCACCTCGTCCGCGCGCGACCACGCTCGCTGCTCGTCACGTGCACACGCTACCGCGTCCGCGGCGGCGGCACACGGCCGATTCCACCACGGGGCCGATCCGCGTATCGTGCCGCCGATTCCGGGGGTGCTGGAAATGCGTGACACGTTGGTTCCCGAACAGTTCGGCCCGCTGCAGGGCGTGCGCATCCTTTCGACCGGTTCGGTCATCGCTCAGCCGTTTGCGGCCGCGCTTGCGGCGCAGTGGGGCGCCGAAGTCATCCAGGTCGAAAACCCGCACGTCGAGGACACCTGGCGCACCATCGGGCTCAAAGTGCCGTCGGCCGACGGCTCGCGGCAGGTCGGCACGAGTTGGCTTGCCGAGCGCCGCAACGAGTTCAACATCACGCTCGACATGAGCACGCCGGACGGACGCGAGAAATTCCTGAAGCTCGCCGCACGCGCGGACATCTGGATGGAAAGCTCGAAACCCGGGACCTACGACAGGTGGGGACTGGGCGACAGCGTTGTCCTCGCCGCAAACCCGAAGCTCGTCGTCTGCCACGTCTCCGGTTACGGCCAGAGCGGCGAACCGTCGTACCTGGGCCGGGCCAGCTACGACATGATCGGCCAGGCGTTTGGCGGCTCGATGTACCAGACAGGCTTCCCGGACTCGCCACCCACCCGCGCTGCGCCCTGGACCGCGGACTACATCACGGCGCTGATGTGCCTCTCTTCCTGCCTCGCGGCGTATCTCCACGCGAAAGAGACCGGCGCCGGCCAGGTGATTGACCTCGCCCAGTTCGAAGCGATCCACTCCGTCCTCGCCGGCACAATGGTCGAGTGGTTCCACCTCGGCGTCACGCGCGAGCGCAGCGGCAACAAGTCGCCCGCGTTCCAGCCGTACGATGTCTTCGCCGTGAAGGATGGCTCGGTCGTCATCGCCGCTCCCGCGGAAACGATCTTCGAAAAGACCTGCAAGGTGCTCGGACTCGACCCCAGCGACCCGTACTGGTCCAGCGCGCGCACGGCGATCAACGACGTCCAGGGCCTGGAGTTCGACGCGCTCCTCCGTGGCTGGTGCGAAGAACGGACGATGGCCGAAGCGATCGAGCAACTGAACGCGGCGGGCGTCGCCTGCAGCCCCATCCTCAATGCGCAGACAGGAGCCGAGGACCCTCACTACCAGGCGCGCGGTGTCCACATGGAGTGGGACGACGAGGTCGTTGGCAAAGTCCGCGGCACTGGCGTCACACCGCGGTTTTCGGCGACTCCGGGCAAGATCTGGCGCGGGACAACGCTGCCCGGAGCGGACAACGACCGCATCTTCGAGATGCTGACCTAACGTATAGTCCCGCCGAATGGGCGCGGATTCTATCGGAACCTGGCTGGGTATATCTCTTTCAGTTGCCGGTTTCGGGGTGACATTTTGGCAACTCGCCCGCACGCGGTCCGCGGCGGAGTCAGCCCAGAAGGCGACCGAGCGAGCTCAAGGACAATTGGTCCGCCATCAGTTGCTGTCGCTGGTGCCTGAGCTCAGCAGGTTTGAATCCGACCTGTTGGTCGCCGTGGGCGCGAACGACAAAGAGCGGGTTGTGAGTGCGCTTCTTGCGTGGCGGAACACAGCGGCCGAAGTACTCGGGCTCCTCTCCGAGGGCAACGTCGATGGAAGTCAACTTGCTGAGGACCTTCGAACCGCTATTGGCGCGAGTGTTGTGGCTGCGACATCGGTCCAGGCGAGGACGACATCCGCTGGAACCCGTGAAGTCCGCCACGCGATCGCTCTGGCTGTCGCGGCGGCTGGTGAGTACTCATCGAAGCTTCGGACGTATACTGCATGAGAGGTGAGGCGTGGTCGCGCAAACTGACACGACGATGATGTTGCTGGCCGGCAGTCTGTATCGAAAGACGCAGGCTGGCGCGATCCGCTGGCGGCGCACCGACGAGCCGGGAACGTACCTGTATTCGAGCCAGAGCGGGATCGTGCTCCTCGAACGGGGTTCCGGGGTAGGTTCGCCTACCCTCAGAGTGCTGGATGATCGCGGGATTGTGGTTGAAGAATACTCCGGCAACGACCTCAATCTCTCGTCTCTGCTAATTGCCGTAGACGACCAGTTGCTACGAGCGGAAACGCAGCTCGGCCGGCTCCTCGCTGAAGTAGAGTCTGCCTAACCCAACCCCAGCGCAGCGAAAATCCCCGCGAACGTTGTCACGCTGCCCGGGTTGAAGTGCGGCAACACGTACTCCACGCGCCCGTCCGAGCCAACCACCACTACTCCGCGCCTGGACTTGCCCTCGTCCGGGTCCCACATGCCGTAGGCCTTCACTGCCTCGCCGTAGAAGTCGCTGATCAGCGGGAAGGGGAAGTGGTCACGCTCCTGGAACTTGCGGTGGGAACCGAGTCCGTTCGTATTCACCGCCAGGACCTGGATGCCGGCGTCTCGCAGTAGCGCGTGCTCCTGTGCGAAGGCGTGCAGCTCGCGGGTGCAGATCGGCATGCCGTCGTCCTGGTAGAAGACGAGCATCGTGCGGCCGCGGGCGACGCAGTCGGCCAGGCGCGCCTGGAACTGCTCGCCCATGTCCGGCACCGCGGGTAAGTCGAACAGCGGCGCGGGTTCGCCGATGCCGATCGGCTCGTCGCGCGGCGGGAGGGCCGGTGGTCCGCTCACGGCAGCGCCTCGAACCCCTCGGGCGGGCCGTCGATGCCGCGGGTGGAGGCGAGCACGCGGATACGGCCGAGCCCCGCGCCGTCGGTCAGTTGTTCGAGGGCGCGCCGGCGGGTGAAGTACTCGCCCATGTCGCTCCGGGCCGCTTCCACGAGCCCGCCGAGCCCGAGCGCGTAAAGGAATTCGGTCTGGGAAACGGGACCGTAGACGGTCATCCCCGATTCCTCCGCGGCGTGTTCGAGGTCGGTGAAGTTCACGTGGGTGGTCATGTCCTGTTCGCCGATGTGGACGTACGGGTCTTCGTGCGCCGTGTGCCGGTAGAAGCACATCAGCGTCCCGGTGGTCCGCCACGGCGCCCAGAGCTCCTCTTTCGGGTAGCCGTAATCGAAGGTGAGCACGGCGCCGGTTTCGATCAGCGAGCAGAGCGCCAGCATCGTGGGGTGCGCGCGGAGGTTCAGTTCGAAGCGTCCCGCCGGCGGCGCGTCGTCGATGCTGGCGACGCCGCCGGTTGCTTCGACGAAGCGTTCGCCGTCCCAGCGCACCAGGACTTCCACCGGGCCACGCCCGCCGGCCTCGTAGATGCGGACCGGCAGGGCGTCGAACAGCTCGTTGCTCAGGACGACTCCATGCGCGTAGGCCCGCTCGGGCTCCGCGCGCCACTCGACGCGTGGGTCATCGCCGGGGTTGTTTGGCTCCAGCGCGATGTACCGGATTGCGTCCCGAAACCCGTCGCCGCGGCCTTCGGCCCAATCGAGTATCGACCTCGCCAGCGTGCCATCACCGGCGGCCGGTTCGACTATCGCGAACTCGGCCGGCTTCCCTGAGCGCTCCCAGATATCGCGGCACCAGCCCGCCACCGCCCAGCCGAACATCGGATGGATGTGGGGGCTGGTGAGAAAGTCGCCCTGGCGGCCGATGCGCCCCGATTTCCGGTAGTAGCCGTGTTCCGGGTGGTAGAGCGCGAGTTCCATAAACCGTTCGAATGGGATCGCGCCGCCGCCCATCTCAGCGACGATGGCGTCAATCAGGCGCGGGTTGCCGAGCGCCGCGGTGCCGGGGTCCAGGTCAAGGGCCATCGCTTCGATTGTCCCATCCGGGGCGTTGCCTGTCGCCCGGCGGCGATGCCTGCTACCCTTCGCCAAAGCCACAGACCTTTCGCTTGAGGCTAAGCGTGTCCGTTTCTTCACCTCGCACCGAACCAGCGGTCGATGCAGCGCTCCGCTACTTTGGCGAAGCCCTGAACATGTTCGATCCGCTGCGTTTCCGCGCCTGGGCCGAACTCGGGCTGACCACGGCGCAGTTGCGCGTGCTCTTTCTCGTCCGCGAGACGCCGGGCGTCACGGCCGGCGCCCTCGCCCAGCGGCTGAACGTCACGCCGCCCACCATCTCCGGGATCGTGGACCGTCTCGTGAAGCTGGGCCTCATCCGCCGCGAAGACGACGAAAGCGACCGCCGCCTCGTCCGCAACATGCTCACCGACAAGGGCGATGCCGCCTGCCGGCGCATGGAGCAAGGTAGCGAAACCTTCACCCGTCGCATCCTCGTGGAGATGAGCCTCGAGGACCTTGAGGCGTTCATCAATGGGATGCGCGCCTTCAAGACCGCCAGCGAATACGTCTCCAAAGTCGAACCCAACCTCGCCGAAGTGGCGATGCCAGGACTGTTTTAGTGACCACTGCTCCCCGTCGCGTCCGTTCCATCGACCTCGAAAACCCGTTCATTGAATCGTTCGAGGGCATGTGCGAAGTGCTGCTCGTCCGTCACGGCGAGCAGAAGTTCTTCGAGAACATCCCGCTCGGCCAGGCCTACAACGCGCCGCTCTCCGAGCTCGGCGAGCGCCAGGCCGAGGCCGTGGGCGAGCGGCTCTCGAAAGCGCGCATCGGCCGCGTTTACTGCAGCGACATGCGCCGCGCCCACGACACCGCGAAGGCGATCGCGAAGCACCACGGACTCGAGCCGGTGGTGAAGCCAGGCCTCAAGGAGATCGACCTCTGGCAGAAGGCCCCGCAGGACAAGGGGCTGCTCGACATCTACAGCCGCGAGCAGCTCGCCGATGTCTACCGCGAGGTCACCCGCTCGCGCCGGCACGACGCCTACCCCTTCTGCGAGGATGTCGACTTCTTCCGCAGCCGGGTCTTCGAAGCGCTCGACGAAGCGATCGCGGAGAGCCACGGGATGCGGATTGTGGTCGCCTGCCACGGCGGCGTGATCAACGCGGTGTTGAGCCGCGTGCTCGGCTCGAACTTTGACCACCTGGTGCCTGTGCACCACACCTCGATCAGCGTGATGCGCGCCGCCGACACCCGCCGCGTCATCCTGACGGTGAACGATTACTCGCACGTCATGGCCTTCCAGACATCCCGCGGCGATGTGAACGCCTGACGTGTCGACCACCGTCCAGCCTGACGCTTCCTGGTACGAAATCGACCCGGCGTTCTACGCGCATGGGGGAGTCTGCTTCTCCGAGGCGGAATCGCTCGCGCTGGCGGACTGCGCGGGGGAGAAGGCGCTGGTGATGCCCGCGGCGGGCGGCGAGGAAGCCCTTTCGCTGGCGAACCTCGGCGCGGCCGTCTCGGTGCTCGATACCGCCGCGGACGCAGCGAAGGCGACGGCCCTCGTGACCGCGAGCGGCAAGCCCGTGCGCTTCCTGGAACGCCAGGCCGAAGAAGCCGACCTGCCGGGCGGCCCGTACGACATCGTCTACAGCGGTTTCGGGACGCTCAAGCCGATCGAGTTTTTCGATGTCTGGGCCGAACAGGTCGCTGCGGCACTGCGCCCCGGCGGCAGGCTCGTCATCCACGATGCCCACCCCATGGCGACGGTCCCGGGCGTGTACAAGGGCATCTTCGCCATCGCTCACTCCTACTTCGGCGACGACGAGCACGGCCACGGCTCAAGCTGGACCATGGGCGACCTGATTAGCGCGCTCGGTTCAGCGGGCCTCGCGACGATTCACCTGGAAGAATCACCGGACTCCGAGAGGTATGAGACACCGCTGGACCGCTTCCGGAATGTCCGGTGGGACGTGCGCTGGCGCTTGCCTGGTTCGTTCGTGCTCGTCGCGTTCAAGGCATAACCGGCATCGGCCGGACGAGCCGCGACAGGCATGGAGCGGTTGGCCAGGCTGACGCGCAATGTAGAGAGCTGGAGTTGGATCTGCCCTCTTTTACAGCCGGGCCTGGGCGAAATGGTGCCCGGCGAGGTGTTGCCTCGGCGAACCGGGGCGTCGTAAGGCATTGCCACAAAATTAGATTTCTAGTTATTCTAGGGGTGTGGTGATCGATGAGGGTGCCATCCGGGAGCGCTATCGGGCGATGGCGCCGCTCCTCGATGAACGGCAGCGGCGCTGCTTCGCCGGAGCCGAAGCGGCCGTTATCGGCCGGGGCGGGCAAACGGTCGTGGCCCGCGCGACCGGGCTCTCGCTTCCTACCGTCCGGGCCGGGGTGCGCGAAGTGGAACAGGGCGCGGCGGCACTCGAGGACGGGCGCGTCCGCCGGCCAGGTGCGGGCCGGCCGCGGACAGTAGACCGTGACGCCACCCTCCGTTCGGGCCTGGAGGCGCTGATCGAGCCGACGAGCAGAGGGGACCCGGAGTCGCCCCTGCGCTGGACGTGCAAGAGCATTCGCCGGCTGGCGGACGAACTGACGCAGCAGGGCCATAAGACGAGCCACCGGATGGTGGCCGAGCTTCTCCACGAGATGGGCTACAGCCTGCAGGCGAACAAGAAGGTCCTGGAGGGCACGAGCCACCCGGACCGCAACGCCCAGTTCGCGTACCTCAACGCATCGGTCCAGTTACAACTGGACCTGAGAGAGCCGGTCATCTCGGTCGACACGAAGAAGAAGGAACTCATCGGCCCCTTCAAGAACGGCGGCAAGGAGCTTCGCCCGAAGGGGCAGCCCGAGGCCGTGCGCGTACACGACTTTCTCATCCCCGAACTCGGTCGCGTCAGCCCCTACGGCGTCTACGACATCGCCCAGAACGAAGCGTGGGTGAGCGTCGGCACCGACCATGACACCGCCGCCTTCGCCGTGGCCAGCATTCGGCGCTGGTGGGAGACAATGGGCAGACCGCTCTATCCGCAGGCAAAGCGGCTGCTCATCACCGCTGACTGTGGGGGCTCGAACGGCTACCAGGTGCGGCTCTGGAAGCTGGAGTTGCAGAAGCTGGCCGACGACACCGGCCTGGAGTTGGCCGTGCGCCACTTCCCGCCGGGGACGAGTAAGTGGAACAAGATCGAGCACCGCCTCTTCTCGGCGATCAGCCAGAACTGGCGGGGCAAACCACTCGTCAGCCACGAGACCATCGTCAACCTCATCGCCGCCACCACGACGCGGACCGGCCTCAGAGTCCAAAGCGCCCTCGACGACACCACCTACCCCAAAGGCCTCACCGTCAGCGACCGCGAGATGGCCGAACTCTACCTCCGCCGCGAAGCCTTCCACGGCGAGTGGAACTACTCCCTCCTCCCACGCCCTCGCCTCTCCCACGAATAGTTATTTCGTGGCACTCCCTAACCCGCGTATGCTTGCGTCCGGCGGGGCGGTTTCTCGCCGGAGGGAACATCCAATGAGCGACGACGGCGAATTCGATCCCGACGCTCCTACCATCGACATCGGCTACTACCTGAATGGTGGCAACTGCCTCTCGGAGTCGGAGCGCGCCATCCTCGGCGATGTGGCCGGGATGCGGATCCTCGTCAGCCCTGAGGGCACCGGCGAGGAGGTCCTTTCGCTGCTCAACCTGGGCGCCGACGTGACCGTGCTCGGCGCGGACTTCGCACACCTCCAGGAGGCGCTGGACGCGATGAACGCCGTCGCCCCCGCGTTCACCGGCGGCCTCGGTCTGTCCATTCCCGCGGAGCTTTCGGGCCAGCAATTCGACCTGATCTACAGCCCCTGGGGCTCCCTCGATGGGCTGGCCGCGTTCGATGCCTGGGCGACGGACGTAGCCGCGTTTCTGCCGCACGGGGGCCACCTGGTGGCGTTCGATGAACATCCCGTCTCGTTCATGGTGAAACCGTCCGGCGGCGAACTCGCCGTCGTCACGTCGTACTGGGGCGAGTTCATCGACGAAGACAACGACGGCGAGCCCGATGTGCCCGAGATGACCTCCGGGCCAACGTCCTTCGGCTGGGCCCTCGGCGACCTCGTGACCGCGCTCGGCGACGCTGGCATGGCGACCACGCGCATTCAGGAGTTCGAGGAATCCGGCCGCTTTCTCTCAGCGCTCGAACTCATGGAAGACGTCGACGACGAAGTGCGAAGCCGCCTCCCCTCCGCGCTGCTCCTGGTTGCGCGGCGGATCTGAGCAACGGCGCGGCCTGCGCTTTCGTTCTCACCTCTCGCCTTCTTTCTTGCTCTCTCCCAGCTATCCTTGACCGATGCTCAAAGACACGAACTGTGGCGAACTCCGTTCCGCCGATGCGGGACGCACGGTCCGCATTGCCGGCTGGGTACACCGGCGCCGGGACCACGGCGGCCTCATCTTCATCGACCTCCGTGATGCCAGCGGCATCGTCCAGATCGTGCTGAATCCAGAGAACGCGGACGCCCACGCCGTCGCCCATCGCGCGCGCATCGAGTGGGTCCTCCAGGTTGAAGGCAAGGTCCAGGACCGCGATGCGGCCACCGTGAACCCGAACATGCCCACGGGCGAAATCGAGGTCGTGCCGAGCGCGATCACCGTGCTCAACGAAGCGCAGACGCCGCCGTTCTACATCAACGAACCGGTCGAGGTGGACGAAAACCTCCGCCTGAAGTTCCGCTATCTGGACCTGCGCCGTCCCGAAGTGGCGCGCGTCATCTACCTCCGCCACGAAGTCGTGCGCTACATCCGCGAATTCCTCTACGCGCGCGGCTTCATCGAGGTCGAAACGCCGACCCTCATTAAATCCACGCCAGAGGGCGCCCGCGATTTCCTCGTCCCTTCGCGGATGCGGCCCGGCAGCTTCTTCGCGCTGCCCCAGTCGCCACAGATCCTGAAGCAGCTCCTCATGTACGGCGGCGTGGAGCGCTACTTCCAGCTCGCCCGCTGCTACCGCGACGAAGACACGCGCGCCAACCGCGTCGCCGAACACACCCAGCTCGACCTCGAGATGGCCTTCGTCGACCAGGAAGACGTGATGGCTCTCATCGAAGAGCTCTACACGGGGATCGCCGAGAAGTTCGGCCCGGGGCCGCTTCACCAGACGCCGTTCCCGCGGATCGATTACCAGGACGCGATGGCCCGCTACGGCATCGACCGGCCGGACCTGCGCTTCGGGCTGGAGTTCGTGAACATCGCGGAGCCGCTCAAGGACTCCCAGTTCCAGGTCTTCGCGGGCGCGCTCCAGGGCGGCGGCGAAATCAAGGCCATCCGCGTACCGGGCAAAGCGGACATGACGCGCCGCGAAATCGACGAGCTGACCGAAATCGCCCGCGGCGGCGGCGCGAAGGGTCTCGCCTACATCGGCTTCACGCCCGGCGAGCTGCGTTCGCCCATCGCCAAGTTCCTCAGCGAAGCCGAGATCGGCGCTATCAGGTCACTCGCCGGGGCGGAAGAGGGCGACATGGTCTTCATCGTCGCGGACCAGCCGGCGACGGTTGCTCGCGCGCTGCACGAGGTGCGCACGAACCTCGGCCAGCGCCTGGGACTGATCCCCGAAGGTGTGCTGGCGTTCGCCTGGGTCACCGGCTTCCCGCTGCTCGAATGGCACCCGGATGAAGGGCGCTGGGACGCCACCCACAACCCGTTCTGCGGCTTCCCTGAGTCCTCGCGCGTCCACCTGCAGCCGGGCGCTGACCCCGGCAAGGCGGCCTCCTACCAGTACGACCTGGTCTGCAACGGCGCCGAACTGGGCGGCGGCAGCATCCGCATCTCCAACCGCGCCGACCAGGAGCTCGTGTTCTCGCTCATGGGCCACACGCCTGAGCAGCAGGCCGACCGCTTCGGCGTGGTGCTCGATGCCCTGGAGTACGGCGCCCCGCCGGAGGGCGGCGTCGGCGCAGGCATCGACCGGCTGATCATGACCCTCGCCGGGACGGAGAACATCCGCGACGTGATCGCGTTCCCGAAGGCGTCGTCCGGCTCAGACCCGCTCATGGGCTCGCCGACGCCGGTCGACACGGCGCAGCTCGACGAGCTCGGATTGCTGCTGAAGCCGGAGGCGGCGCGAGGCTAGAGGCGCCCGCGCCGGTTCCTCGCCGTAAAGCCGCATTTCCGCTGCGCCCGGATTCGAGAATGTCCGTGCGCGGCTTTCCCATGTACGCTGTTGCACCACTGGCCGCCCCGCACGGAATCGGATGAGGCGCGCTAGCCGTACCTACAGCAAGAACAGCCCGGCAGGTGTCCATGTCGAACCGGATGCTCACCCTGATGATGGGGTTTGTGGCCTTCCTCATCCTTGCGGTGGGGGTCGTCTTCGTGATTGCGCTCGCCGGTGGCGGAGGCGACGACGACGACGGCGGCACTCCAGCCAACAGCGACAAGACCCCGGGCGCCTCGACCTCCGGCAAGATCTGTGACGGCAAGTCGCTCATCGTCCCCGGCGACGACCCTTCGTCCGTCCTTGACCCCATCCAGGTGGGCGACGTCAGCACGAGCGAGTACGTCGTCGAAATCTTCGGCGGGCTGGTGACGCTGGACCCTGACCTGAAGGTCCAGCCGGACCTCGCGAAGGAATGGTCCGTCAGCAACGGGGGCAAGACCTACACCTTCAAGCTCCGCGACAACGCCGTCTTCCAGACTGGCCAGCGGGTGACCGCCGAGGACTTCAAGTACAGCATTGAGCGCGCCGCCGACCCGACGAATGCTTCGCCGACCGTGATCGCGTATCTCGGGAACGTCGTTGGCGTGAAGGACCGCTTCGCGAACAAGGCGTCCAGCGTCAGCGGCGTGAAAGTCATCGACGAGAATACCGTCCAGATCGACCTCATCGAACCTTCGGACTTCTTCCTCTCTGAGCTGACCTATCCGGTGGCCTTCGTGGTCGATAAGAAGACGGTCGAGAAGAACCCGCGCAACTGGACGCAGAACCCGAACGGCACCGGCCCCTTCCGGCTGAAGGAATTCAAGCCCGCGGAACGCATCGTCCTGGTACGGAATGACCGCTATCATCTCGGCGCGCCGAAGCTCGACGAGGTCGTCTTCGAACTGGCGGGCGGCTCCATCCTGACCCGCTACGAGAACGACGAAATCCACATCGGCGGCTTCCCCGCGACACAGTTGGATTCGGTGAAGGCCGGCACCAGCCCGCTGAGCAAGGACTACCGCGAAGTCCCCGAGATGGCGACGTTCTACTTCACCCTGAACCCCCAGAAAGCGCCGTTCGACGACCCCAAGGTCCGCCAGGCCTTCGCGATGTCAATCGACCGCGCGAACATCAACAACGTCCTGCTCTACAACGCCTACCGCGTGGCCGACGGCTTCCTGCCGCCGGAAATGCCCGGCTACACCGAGTCCATTCGCAGTTACCAGTACGACCCCACGAAGGCGAAGCAGCTCCTCCAGGAGTCGAAGTACGCGGGCAAGTTGCCGCGCATCACGTTGACCTACAGCGGCACCGGCTCCGCGCCGGGTGACCTCCTCGTTGCCATCCAGAAGGGCTGGCAGGACAACCTGGGCGTCGAGATCGATCTCCAGGCGATCGACGCTTCCGCCTTCCTCCGCGAACAGCGCAAGGGCGGCTTCCAGATGCACTCCGACGGCTGGTCCGCCGACTACCCGGACCCGGAGGACTTCCTCGGCAAGCTGTTCGCCTCGGACAGCCAGCTCAACTACATCAAGTACAAGAACGACGAAGTCGACGCCCTGTTGACCCAGGCGCGCATTGAGCAGGACCGCGCGAAGAGATACACGCTTTACGCGCAGGCCGAACAGAAAATCATGGATGACGCTGTGGTCATCCCCACCTTCTGGCCGGTGAGCCACACGCTCGTCAAGTCGTGCGTCCAGGGCTTGCCCAATACATCCATGACCATCCCGAAGTACCGTTACGTGGACATCAAGAACTAAGGGAGGCCGGGGATGAGCCCAGGACTATCCGGTTACATCGTCCGCCGGGTGCTCTGGTCGATCCCCGTGCTCTTCCTGATTTCCATAATCGTTTTTTTCATGCTCCGTCTAGCGCCCGGTGACCCGGTGGACGCGATCCTCGGGTCGCGTTATCAGGAAGACCAGGCGCGGGTGCTCAAGGAGAAGTACGGGTACGACAAGCCGATCTACGTCCAGTACGTCAAGTACCTGGACAACCTCGCGCACGGCGACCTCGGCGTTTCTACGCGGCACCGCGATTTCACGGCGAGCGAAGTGATCTGGCCGAAGATGTGGGTCTCCACCCAGCTCGGCTTTCTCGCCATCCTCATCACGTTCGGGTTGGGCATCCCGGTGGGGATCTACGCCGCGATGGCGAGGGGCACGTTCATCGATCCCCTGACGATCGCCTTTTGGCTCGCCCTCGACGCCATACCCGTGTACGTGCTTGCCACCCTCGCCAGCTGGTTCTTCGCCATCAAGCTGGACCTGGTGAACTTGAGCTACCGCGGTGTCTGGAGCCCGAACATGATCGTCCCGATCATGGTGATGGCGCTTCCCGGCGTGGCCGGGGTGGCCAGGTTCATGCGGGCCTCGGTCATCAGCGTGCTCGGCGAGGACTACATCCGCACCGCGCGGGCGAAGGGCCTGAAAGAGCGAACCGTCGTGATCACCCACATCACGCGAAACGCGCTGCTGCCGATGGTCACCGTCATCGGCCTGACGCTCCCCGGTATCGCGTTCGGCTCCATCTTCATCGAGACCAGCTTCGGCATCCCGGGCATCGCCCGCGAGTCGCTCGCCGCGGTGCTCGCGCCGGACTACGACGTGATCCTCGCGCTGGGGCTCTTCGGCTCGGCGCTGTTTGTCTTCGCCAACGTCGGCATCGACATCATCTACGGCATTATCGACCCGCGGGTGCGCGTGGGGGCGAACCGTGGCCAGTGAAGAAGGCCTGCTCGCCGCCGCCGAGATCTCAGGCTGGGAAGCCGCCGGCAACCCCACCCGTTTCCGAACCCTCCGGGAGATCTTGAAAAAGAAAGTCGCGATGATCGCGATCACCTACCTCCTTGTGTTCTACCTCTGCGGGATTCTCGCGCCTGTGATCGCGCCGTACGGCCTGAACGACCAGCAACTCACCGTCGAAAAGCGGCTCCAGTCTCCCTCGTCTGACCACATCTTCGGCACGGACCGGCTGGGCCGGGACCTCTTCACGCGCGTCGTCTACTCCGCCCGCACCACGATCATTTTCACCCTCGTCATCACGCTCAGCGGCGGGCTCTTCCTGGGCCTGGGCCTGGGGCTGCTCGCGGGCTACCGCGGCGGTTGGGTGGATACGGCCATCATGCGCACCGGCGAAGTCCTCTCCGGCATGCCCACGCTGTTGCTCATGCTGGCGATCACGGCCGCTTTCCGCGCGCGCATGAACAGTTGGTCGCTCTGGCTCGAAGACCACACCTTCCTCGGCGAAGACTCCAAGACGCTGGTCAAGTTCTCCATCATCGCGTTCGCAACGGTGCCCTTCGCCTGGCTCGGAAGCTGCCGCATCGTGCGGAGCCAGGTCCTGGCCATCCGCGAACAGTCCTACGTCCAGGCGGCGGAGAGCATGGGAGCTTCGACCAACCGTATCCTCTTCAGGCACATCCTCCCGGGCGTCATGCCGCTCTTCCTGGTGGGGCTGACGGCGGGCATGGCAGGCATCGCCGGCGCGGAAGTGGCATTGAGCTACCTCGGCCTCGGCATCGACGAACCGGCCGCCAGCTTCGGCAACCTGATCGGCGACGTGAACGGCAGCCGCCTCTTCAATGACTACCCGTACCTGCTGATCGCCGGGGCGGGACCGGTCATCCTCTTCTTCTTCGCGTGGAACCTGCTCGGCGACGCGCTGGTGGATGTCTTCGACCGCCGCCAGAACCTGCGCCGGTAGGAGCGGACTGCGCGTCTGGCGCGCTAACGTTCCACTGCTATTACGTCTAGCTCCCGGCACGGCCCGATTGGTTTGCTATACTCGAATTTGGAGGATCGCGAACCCACTGTGAAGGTAACCCTCGAACGGCTCCCGGAGAGCCGCGTTCAGCTTCAGATTGAGATTGACGAGGATCGGCTCGAGAAGTCCCTCGATTCGGCGTACAAGCGTATTGCCCAGAAGAACCGCTTTCCCGGCTTCCGCCCCGGCAAGGCTCCACGCAACATCGTTGAGCGTGCGGTCGGCCGCCAGGGCCTGATCCGGGAAGCCCTCGACCGCCTCGTCCCCGATGCCTACAACGAGGCCATCGAGACCGAAGATGTCGACGCGATCGGCCAGCCGGAACTGGAAATCGACCAGCTCGAGCCGGTGAAGTTCACCGCCATCGTGCCCGTCCGCCCCAGCGTCGAGCTCAACGACTACAAGGGCATTCGCGTCGAGCGCGAACCCGTCGACGTAACGCAGGAGATGCTCGATGAGCAGTTCCTGCTCCTCCAGCGCCGCCACGCCACACACGTCCCGGTGGAGCGCGCGGTGCAGTGGGGCGACATCCTCATTGCCGACGTGAAGGGCGAGGCGGACGGCGACCAGTTCCTTGAAGACGACAACGCCGAATTCCCGCTGCGCGAAGGCCAAGTGCTCTTCCTCGACGGTCTCGCCGAAGGCTTCCTTGGCATGAGCAAGGGCGAGACCAAGGAACTGGTGCTGGTCATCCCGGAGGACTTCCGCGTCGAGCGGCTGCAGGGCAAGGACGCGACGTTCACCCTGCACATCCGCGAGGTCAAGGAAGAGAAGCTCCCCGAGCTCGACGACGAGTTCGCGGCGATGATCAACGCCGAGGAGTTCGAGAACATCGAGGCGCTCAAGTCTCGCATCGAGACCGACATCAAGCGCTCGCTGGACCAGAACGCCGACACGAAACTTCGCAACGAGGCGGTCGACAAGCTGGTCGAGGTGGCCACGCTGGAGTACCCGAAGCTCCTCGTCGAGCACGAGATTGACCACCTGATCCGCGAGGCGACGGGCAACGACCGTGCCCAGTACCAGAACTACCTCCGCACCGTCGGCCGCTCGGAAAACGATTTCCGGGAGACGTGGCGGGAAGCCGCGGACCTGCGCGTGCGCCGTTCTTTGGTGCTTCAGCAGCTGCAAGAGGCTGAAGGTTTGGACGTTTCAGCCGAAGAAATAGATCAGGAGCTGGATTCGCTCGTGGGCCCGATGGGTGACGATGCGGAACGGTTCCGCCAGATGTTCGCGAGCGAGGAGGGGGTTGCGACGATTCGCCGCAACCTTCTTTCGCGCAAGACGCTCGACCGTCTCGCGGCGATCGCCACGGGCGAACAGCAGGAGGAACCGAAGGAATGACCAGCGGCCCCACGATCCACCCGCTCGTGTACGACGTTATCCCAACCGTCATTGAGTCCGGCCCTCGCTCGGAACGCGCGTTCGACATCTTTTCGCTGCTGCTCAAGGAACGCATCGTCTTCCTCGGTACGCCGATCGATGACCAGATCGCGAACCTCATCGTGGCCCAGCTCCTCTACCTCCAGCGTGAGGACCCGGAGCGCGACATCAGCATGTACATCCACTCGCCGGGCGGCGTGATCACCGCCGGCCTCGCGATTTACGACACGATGCAGCTCATCGAGCCCGACGTTTCGACGATCGCCGTTGGCCAGACGGCTTCGATGGCCACCGTGCTCCTCTGCGCCGGCGCGAAGGGCAAGCGCTTCGCCCTGCCCAACGCAACTGTGCATATGCACCAGGCGCTCGGTGGCGCGAGGGGCCAGGCGTCCGATATTGAAATTGCAGCGAAAGAGATCCTCCGGAACAACGAGATCATCCGGAACATCATCGCCAGCCACACCGGACAGCCCGTGGAACGAGTCACCCGTGACTTTGACCGCGATTTCTATCTCGACGCGCAGGGCGCAAAGGACTACGGCTTCGTGGACGAGCTGCTGACGCGGCCCGAAGACGCGAAGAAGTAGGCGAAGGGGACAGCATCTTGGCAACGAACCGCACCAATCGCGTCCAATACCACTGCTCGTTCTGTGGGAAGAACCAGGACCAGGTCAGGCGTCTCATCGCCGGGCCCGGTGCGGTCTACATTTGCGACGAGTGCGTCGACCTTTGCCGGGAAATCATCGACGAGGAGAACGGCGGCGGGACCACCACCGCCACCGCCAAGGGCCCCGCCGGGACCTCCCAGCGCGTCCCTCCGCCGAAGGCCATCTTCGAGCACCTGCAGGAGTACGTGGTCGGCCAGGAGCAGGCCAAGAAGGTCCTCTCCGTCGCGGTCTACAACCACTACAAGCGCACAGGCGCCGCAGCCGAGCAGGACATCGAACTCGAAAAGTCGAACATCCTCCTCGTCGGCCCCACCGGCGTCGGCAAGACCTACCTGGCGAAGACGCTCGCCAAGATGCTGGACGTGCCGTTCTCGATCGCGGACGCCACCGCCCTCACCGAGGCCGGCTACGTCGGCGAAGACGTCGAGAACATCCTCCTCCATCTCATCCAGGCCGCCGACTTCGACATCCAGAAAGCCGAGCGCGGCATCATCTACATCGACGAGATCGACAAGATCGCGCGCAAGTCTGACAACCCGAGCATCACGCGTGACGTCTCCGGCGAAGGCGTGCAGCAGGCGCTCCTGAAGATCATCGAAGGCTGCGTGGCGAACGTGCCCCCGCAGGGCGGCCGCAAGCACCCGCACCAGGACTTCTTGCAGATCAACACGGCGAACATCCTGTTCATCTGCGGCGGCGCCTTCGAGGGCCTCGAAAACCACATCGAAAAGCGCCTCACGCGTGACCACGTCCGCCTCGGCTTCCAGGCCCAGCGCGGCTTCCGTGGCAGCCAGCGCAAAGACGAACTGATGATGCACGTCACGCACGACGACCTGCTCGAATTCGGCCTGATCCCCGAATTCGTCGGCCGCCTGCCGATGGTCGTCGGCCTCCAGTCGCTGGACGAAAACGCGCTCATCAAGATCCTGACCGAACCGAAGAACGCGCTGATCAAGCAGTACCAGCGGTACTTCCAGATGGACGGCGTCGAGCTCGCCTTCACGGACGATGCCCTCAAGGCCATCGCCGAAAGCGCCATCAAGCACAAGACCGGCGCGCGCGGCCTCCGCACTGTCCTCGAAGAGACCCTGATGGAAGTGATGTACGAAATCCCCGGCCGCAGCGACGTCAAGAAGTGCGTCGTCAACGCCGACAGCGTGGTCAACAAAACGCGCCCGCTGCTCCTCACCCGGGGCGGCTCGGAGATCGACATCCCGGTCATCAACCCGAACCAGGCCGAATCGGCCTAACCCGAATCCGAGGCGCGCACGAAGTAAGCGCTGCGATGTCGACTCACCACCGTCGCCACGCGCCAGCCACCCACGCTCCAATCCGAGGCGCGCACGCAGTAAGCGCTGCGGTGTCGACTCACCGCTGCCGCCACACGCTGCGCCACCCACGCTCCAATCCGAGGCGCGCACGCAGTAAGCGCTGCGACGCTGACTCACCACCGTCGCCACACGCTGCGGCGACCCCCGGGCGTTTCCACTTTTGCCCCGGCACCGCATACTTCCGCCATCGCAACCGGCCGGCTCGCTCTCATGCGCGGCCCATCGCCTAACGACTAACGACTTAACGCCCCAGGACTTCCTATGCTCAGCTACGTCGACCGAATCCAGATGGTGGTCCCCGACCGCAAGGTCGCGGTCGAACGGTGGAAAGCCGTGTTCGGCGCTGAACAGGTGAGCGAAGACGGTTCGAAACACCTCAACGCGCACCGCACCACCGTGCAGGCCGGGCGTTCGCTGTTCGAATTCCTCGAACCCGCCGGCCCCGGCCCGATCCAGGAGTTTCGCGAAGCATGGGGGCAGGGCCTGTACGGCGTGGGCTTCTCCACGCCGGATCTGGCCACGCTCGCGAAGCGCCTGACCGATAAGGGCGAGGCCACGATCGAAGAAAAGGGCCGCATCTACCTTGCGGACGCGCGCTTCGGCATGCCGACCGTCCTGGTGCAGGACGAACCGCGCGACTACGTGGGCCATATTCGCTGCGTGTACGAAGTGACCAACCCGGTGACGGATTGGAAGGAAGCGACCGGTTACTACACCGGCCTGTTCGGCCTGGACGAGACCCGCTACTGCCCGATCGGATCGAGGCTCTACGGGTATGAAGGCACGCTCACGCTCTTCGAGCCGCCGGACCGCCTGGAACCGCGTTGAGGTGGTGCAGACGTACGAAGGCAGCGGCGCCATGACCGCTTCTACCGCAAGCGCGCCCTCGCTCTATGCTACATCGAGACGGACGACGTCAATGGGCTCGCGGCGCGGCTGGAAGCGAACAATCTGCGATACGCCGCCGGCGAGAACCGGCCCGACGGAACGAACATCTTCATCCATCCGTCAGCGCTGTTCGGCATGCTCATGGGCGTGAGCAAGACCATGTACGGCTGGGCCTGGAGCGGCCACCCGGAACTGGCTGGCGCGCCGCTCGGTGACGGGACGCACTAAGCTTCCGGAAGAACCTCCTACGAGCCGGACAGCGCCGCGACCGCCTCGGGCAACAGCAGTTCAACCCAGAGCCGGTACATTTCCGCGGACGGATGCAAGCCGTCTTCCGCGACCAAGTCCGGCTCCTCCGCGGCCCGTCTGCTAATCGGGGTGATGTCGACGTAGCGGACGCCTTCGCGCCTCGCTTCGTCCTTGTTGACCCCGCTGAAAGCGTCGATTTCGCGCCCGATGGCGTCGCGGTCCCGGCCGGCCGCGAACGGGGTGACGCCCCAGTCAGGGATGGAGATGACGATCACGCGCTCGCGCTCTCCGGCAGCGAATCCGAGCGCTCGCTGAAGCAACTGCCTGAACTGTTGGCGATACTCGTCGAGCGGCCGGCCCCGGTACTGGTTGTTCACGCCGATGAGCAGGGTGACCAGGTCGAACGCGTCCGTTGGCTGTGCCGCGTCGATGCCCGCCGACAGTTCATCCGTCGTCCACCCCGTGGTGGCGACAATCTCCGGGTCCGCAAGGTGCGCGAATCCGCGGCTTCGCAATTGGTCCGCCAGTTGGACCGGGAAACGGCCGGCTTCCGAGACGGCCTCTCCGATGGTGTAAGAGTCGCCGAGTGCGAGGTAACGGGTGGTCATCTCCGTCTCCAGCTACTGTTCGCGCACGAGGGCGAGGAATTCGTCAACCGTGAGGCCCATAGCCCGGATGAGCGCACGAACGACCCCAGGCTTCAACTCGCGGTGAGCAGGGATGGCGAGGTTCCCGGCTACGTCCGGGTGGCGATAAATGAAGTGGTCCCCTCGCGAACGTACGAGTGTCCAGCCCCGCGCTTCAGCCACTTTCATTGCCGTTCGCCCGGGGATGCCGCCGAGTCGGCTCACGCAGCGACTGCGCTGGGCAGCGTGACCGTTGCCGTCTCGACAATCAGCGGCCAGCCTTCCTCAGCGCGCCAGCCCAGGACCAGTTGGATCTCGGCGGCAACCAGTTCTGGCGTCTCTTTGAGGGGGGTTTCCCTTCGACCGTCCGAGTCCGCCTCGAGCCAGAGCTCCATGCATTCCTGGATATTCCTGAGCGTCTCCTCACGATCGTCACCCTGGCTGATCGCGCCGGGCATCGCCGGGCAAGTGACACTGTATCCACCGCTCTCAGGATCTGGGGAGAGTACGACTGTGAAGGTGCTCATGCCGGTGATGAAACCCCGACAGCTTCAGGGTTGTCAACGCGGGCTCGTCACAACTCCGACTTCACCTTCTCCGCAAGCGCCTTCGTGAAGCCGACCGTACTCGCGATATCTTCCACATCGGCCTCGCGGATTTGCTTCACGCTGCCGAACTTGCGGAGCAGCGCCTTCTTCCGCTTCGGCCCGATGCCGGGGATGGTGTCCAGCGCGCTCTGGATGGAGCTCTTGCCGCGCACCTGGCGATGGAAGGTGATGGCGAACCGGTGCGCCTCGTCGCGGACGCGCTGCACGAGGTAGAGCGCCTCGCTGCCTCGCGGCAACACCACCGGCTCGTCCTCGTCGGGGACGAACAGTTCCTCGAAGCGTTTGGCGAGGCCGACGGTCGGGATGTGGTGCACGCCCAGTTCGCGCATGACCTGCACGGCCGCGCCCAACTGCCCCTTGCCGCCGTCGATAATCACCAGGTCCGGCAACGCCCACCCCTCGGGATTTTGGATTTTGGATTTCGGATTGGGGCTTGTTTCGTCGCGTTCGACGCCCGCCGGGTCTCCTTGAGCGTCCAGGGCCTCCGTGCCCTCTGTATCGCCGTGGTTCACCTGCTTCCCGTGATTCTTGAAGCGCCGGCGGAGCACTTCCGCCATCGTCGCGAAGTCGTCCGCGCCGACGACCGTCTTCACCTTGAAGCGGCGGTACTGACTCGTCTCCGGCTTGCCGTCGACGAACACGACCATGCTGGACACCGGGTTCGTCCCCTGGATGTTCGAGTTGTCGTAGCACTCGATGCGGTGCGGGACGTCCGGCAGTGACAGTTCTTCCATGAGCTGTTCGAGGGCCAGCTCGGTCTTGTTCGCGTCCGCCATCCACTTCACTCGCATCAGCGAGAGCGATTCCTTCGCGTTCTCGCCGGCCAGCTCCACCAGCCGCTTCTTCTCGCCGCGTTCGGGTACGCGCACCTCAACCAGGGAGCCTCGCTTCTCCGTCAGCAGCTCCTCGATTGTCTCGCGGTCCTCAGCCTCGGACGGGATCGCGACGAGCTTGGGGATGTACTGCGCGCCCTCGTAGTACTGCAGCAGGAAGTTCGTTAGCACCGCGTTGTCGCTCTCGTCGCGCACGCCTTCGAGCACGAACGTGTCGCGGCCGATCATCTGCGTCCCGCGCACGAAGAAGACCTGCACGCAGGCCTGGTCGCCGTCGCGCGCAATGCCGAAGATGTCGACGTCTTCCTGGCGCGTGGTCGAGACCATCTGCCGCTCGACGGTGCGTTCGATGCTGCGGAGTTGGTCGCGGACCTGGGCGGCGCGTTCGTACTCCATCTGCTCGGCGGCGCGGGTCATCTGGTCGCGCAGGCGCCGCATCACGTCGTCGGCCTTACCTTCGAGGAAGAGAATGACGTCCTCGATGACCTCGTCGTACTCCTCTTTCGTGCAGAACGCCGTGCACGGCGCGATGCAGCGCTTGATGTAGTAGTCGAGGCAGGGCCGCGCGTCCTTGCCCGTGATTTCCTTCGTGCAGGAGCGCCACGGAAACAGCTTCTTCGTCAGGTCCAGTGTTGCGCGCACGCTGCCGGCACTGGCGTACGGGCCGAAGTAGCGCGCGCCGTCCTTCTCGATGCGGCGGGTGATGTAGACCCGCGGCCAGGGATTCTGGATGTCCACTTTGAGGTACGGAGCCGCGCTGTGTGTCTCCGGGGCGGTCTCGCGCTGGCGGCCGTGCTGGAATCCGTCGCTGGAAGATTCAGCCGGCCGCTGCGCGCGTGCCCGTCGTCTGGCCCCTGGGGAGTGCGTCGTCGCCTGTGGGCGCGCGCAGGCGTCACTCACTCCATCATGGGGCAGCGGGCATGAGTATGGAGGCAGCATGGGGTATTCAGTGCCTGCCGCGACATGGTGACCTCACCCTTCAACTGACTGCCCCTGTGAGGGCTCTCCCCGCCCTCCCGGCCTGTGTGTGGGCATCTCTGTGCTCTTAACCTCACAGGGCCGTGGGAGCTGCCTGAATCAGTGTGTGTGTGAAACAGCCTTCTCATGAATGATGGACCTCATCTCTGCCAGCAGTCTCAGCATTACTAATACCTGACCTCTGTCATCAGATGTGTGCATTCATTAACTCAAACATCTTCATTCTCTGTATTGAAGAGAGAGAGTTTTTGAACGGCGACATGTGCACTCAGGCTCTCATTACAGTGACCCCATCACCCAGCCAGGCACCAGCTCACCATCAGCAGCAGAGATGTGGAGACTTCTTCCCCTCTGGTGACGGAGCCTATCAATAACTGGGCCTGCTCCTTGGCCTATGAGGTATTCTCAAACCCAGACAGCAAAACTCTGAACTCAATGAGCAGGGACTAACTGGGCCTGGGCATTACAGGTTCAGTGCTCAGATGTGAGATGCGCTTCAGAGGACAGGCATCCTCATCCAGGCCGTGGACACTTCTTGTGAGCGGAGCCAGACAGTGACCTGCTGGGTCAGATGCTGCTCAGCAGCCTGTGCCCTGGGCATCGTCTCTGGCTGTTGCCAGCCTCTGACCAGGGCACTGGCCGCGGGGTCCTGCCTGGCGCCTCAGTGCCTTGGCTCTGTGTGTATGATGTCAGTAGGCACAATCCACTGGGCATTCCATGGCTGCTGATACTCTCCCAGCCCGCCTCCGTGGATCAAGTTGACTGGGCCTTGCTGCCTGATGATAAGCAGCCTTGGAAAATCATCCTGGTGCCTGCTGCTGCTCTGTGGAATAAATCAGCAGCAGCAGCGTGCCATCCTGAACAGGCTCAGACCTTCCTGGGCTGCTTCTGCTTTCAGTCCGTCTGCTCCTCTGCTGAAATCAGGCTGTGCTGGGCCAAGAACTAAGCAGACAGATATAGCCAGCACTGTGCTGCTGCTCTGGCAGTTATCTGGCATCCAGATGCATTCAGCCATGTCTGAGCAGCACCTCAACCAGGTGTGCATCTCAGGAAGTGAAGCATCTTCCTCAAACAGCAGAGCAGCAGCCTGCACCCAGTAGCCGTTCAGTCCCTCATTTTCCTCAGAAGGTACTGACAGGCATGGCATGTTGTCCCATTCAGACGTGCCAGCCTGGCCGCGGCTCCGGCTGCTGGCCGCCCGGGGCACCCATCGAGCCTCCGCCCAGCCAGCCTGTGGCCTGGGGTCGGCCCTGCTGGCCACGCGCCTGCTCGATGATCTGCACCACCAGCCCCGCAGGCCCCGGGCGCCGCCTGGATCAGCATCAGCGACCTCCTCACCTGGACAGCGCTCCCTGCGGGAGGAGCACGCGCTCCGAAGTGCCGCGCGGGATCGGCGTGGGTGTCGCGGTTGGGGCGGACGTTGGCGTGGGGATGGGCGGATTCGTCGCTTCCGCGTTGTCGCGCGCCAGCCCAGGCACTACCTGGGCTTGCTTCGTACCGGCGCCGGCGCCGGAGCCGCAAGCGGCAGCCACCACCGAGCCGGCGGCCCCGGCCAGGAACTGGCGGCGGCTCAGGTGTCTCACGACGAGGATTCTAGCGGGCGATTCGGCGCGGTGAGGAAAGGCACTTCACCCGTGAAGCCGCGTCAGCGCGTCCCGCACGCTTCGGACGGTCTCCAGGCGAACGCCCTCCACCGGCTGCGTCCCCTCCGGCGCCACGCAGCGCGTGAACCCCATCCGCCCGAGCTCTCCCAGCCGGCGTTGCGCCTGCTGGACCGGACGAATC
This sequence comes from Dehalococcoidia bacterium, assembly GCA_046328215.1. GTDB lineage: Bacteria > Chloroflexota > Dehalococcoidia > Tepidiformales > Tepidiformaceae > Amarobacter. Next base: position 44,132 of record JAXLXA010000024.1, read on the forward strand.
GCGCCGGAAAGCGCGACTTCGCCCAGGAACGCCGTCCCGCGCGGGAGCGGTTGGTCTGTCGCGGCGGAGGCAAGCGCCGCAAGCACGGCCAGGTCGGCGCCCGGATCGCGCAGTCGCATGCCGCCCGAGACGCTGGCGACCACGTCCATGCCGCCCGTGTTCACGCCGCCGCGCCGGGCCAGCACGGCGAGCAGCAGGTGCAGCCGGGAGGTCTCTAGCCCGGAGGCAATCCGGCGCGGCGAAGCAAGGTTCGTCGGCACCGCCAACGCCTGCACCTCCAGCGCCAGTGGCCGGGAGCCCTCGATCACGGCCGTCACGGCGCAGCCGCTGGCGCCCGCATCGTGGCTCTCAAGCAGCGCCGAACTCGGGTTCTCCACGCTCTGCAGCCCTTCGCCGGTCATTTCGAACACGCCGACCTCGTCCGTCGCGCCGAAGCGGTTCTTCACCGCGCGCAAGACGCGCAAGGAGCCGCCTTCGGCGTTCTCGAAGTAGAGCACTGCATCGACAAGGTGCTCGAGTAAGCGCGGTCCGGCGATTTCGCCGCCCTTGGTGACGTGGCCCGTGACGATGGTCGCGATTTCGTTGCCTTTGGCGAAGGCCACCAGCCGGGCGCCCGCCTCGGACAGCTGGGCCGGGCCGCCGGAGCGGGTATCGAGGCCTTCGACGTAGACGGACTGGATGGAGTCGATGATGAGCACGTCAGCGCCCATGCCATCCGCTGCGGCGAGTGCGGCATCAAGGCTCGTTTCCGGGATGAGCGTGATCTGCGCCTCGGCAATGCCCAGCCGTGTCGCCCGCATTCGCACCTGCCGCGGCGACTCCTCGCCGCAGACGTAGGCGACTTGCTTCCCTTCGCCGGCGAGACGGGCCGCCGCCTGGAGCACCAGCGTCGACTTCCCGATCCCGGGGTCGCCGCCAACAAGGATCAGCGACCCAGGCACCAAACCCCCGCCGAGCACCCGGTCGAGTTCCTCGATCCGCGTGGAGAGCCGCACCCCCGCCTCGTCAGGCACCTCGGTGAGCCGCACCGTCCGTGCGGCTATCGGCGCCGCGTTGCCACGCGCCGGCCCCGTCCCCCGCGACTCGGCGTACTGCTCCAGCGTGTTCCAGGCCTGGCACTGCGGACAGCGGCCGGCATAGGCCGGGCTGGTCCAGCCACAGGCGCTGCATCGGTATCCGCGGGCCGGTCGAGGCATCGCTGAGAGTCTACAGGGCCGTCACGCTATCGCTCGGGCCGCGTGTCACCGAGCAGCTTCCCATCGCCCGCGATGAAAACGCGGTCGGCCGGGCTGAGCGCCGGGATGGTCGCCGGGTCCGGGGCCAGGGCCGCGCGCCCAACTTCGGGGTAGTACCAGCGCACCACCGGGGCGAGCTCCGCCCCGTCGTAGATGGCAAGTTCGAGCGGGACATTCACGCAATAGAGCACGCCGCCGTCCGGAAGCGTGGGGTATTCGGCCCGCAGCTCGTCTGCCCACGCCTGCTGGCGCTCCGGGCCACCGTCCACCCAGTTCGCGTTCCGGTCCCACACGAGGTAGATGCCGGTGACGATAGCGAATGTGGCCAGACCAATCGGGACGAGTGGCGGTGCCGGCCGGGGACCACGGCGCGCTTCGAACCATTCACGCGCATCGGCCGCAAGCATGCCCAACACGAGGGCTACGAGGGGCGTCGAGCAATAGAGATACCGCTGGCCGACACCCAGCGTGTTGCCTGCCGACGGGGTTATCGAAGCCACCAACCCGATGATGAGCGCAACGTAGCGCCAGCGCCGCAGCAGTACGAACGGCAGCAGCGAGAGGAGGAGCAGCGAGCCCGCGACCTCCTGTGCGCGCACGCGCCAGCCGAGGACCGGCTCGCGGAACGGCAGGAGAGCGCTCTTCACCAGGTACCACCAATGCTCGGGGAAGCTCCCGTCGAGGCGGTAGATATCGGAGTTCGCCGCCGGCTCCGTGAAGAGCTTCGTCCGGATGACGAAGTACACCGCGCAGACGAGGGCGTACGGGACGAACGGCAGGTACGTGCGCCACGCGCGCCAATCGTCCCGGCGCTGCATGAGGATGTACCACAGCCCGATGGGCGCGAGCAGGCTCACCGCCGTTTCGCGGAACATCAACGCCAAAGCGAGGAGGGCCGCCGCCGCCCACAGCCGCCGCCAATTCGATGCCTTATCGCGCGTGGCTGTGAGGAACACCAGCCATGACCCGAGCATGAGCGGCAGCGCCGCGCTGTTGAACGAGGATATCCACGCCACGGCTTCGTTCGAACCGGGATAGAGCGCGAACACCAGCGCCGCGACGCCCGCCACGGCGGGGCGAGCGTCCAGCCGCCGCGCCAGCACCCAGACGAGGACAACAGCCGCGAGGTGGATGCCGAGGTTCACCAGGTGGTACGGCAGCACGTGCCCGCCGAATACGGGTTCGGCCACCTTGAAGTAGAGAAACGACAACGGCCGCCAGTAGTCCCGCGTGAACGTGAACGCCGGGTCCCAGCTCCACGGCGTGAACACCAACCGGACGAAGTGCCCGTCTCCCATGTCCCGCGCGGCGCTGAAGTAGATGTAGTCGTCGAGCCACGGGGGGCTGCGCAACACGGGCGCGTACGCGACCGTCGCGGCAACGAGCGCCAACACGAGCGCCAGCCGCGGGTCGCGCAATCGGGCGCGGGCTCGCGCTGCAGTCGTCACCCGGCGGATTCTACGTGCCTGATTCGCTTCGGTGACTTTCTCCAGGAACGGCTTCGCCGCCACCGTAGTCGCGATGCTCCGTCATCGCTGGCGTCAGCCCCCGCTTCCCGGTGTCGCAGCACGCGAGCGGCGCGAGCGCGCGGCACGACCGCCGCACAGCCTCTCGCCGGCAGGCGCTCCTGCCTGCCCGCCTTAATTCGCCTCTGTCGCCTTTTCCAGGAACGGCTTCGCCGCCGCGGCCAATGGATAGTTCTCCGGGCGTTGCAGCCTGGGGTCACGCGCCAACACGTCCTGCGCGATTGCCCGCCCCTGCAAGAGGATCTCGCGGTCGGTCAGGCGGGCCACCCGCAACATCGTGTTCGTGCCGCTCTGCAGCCGTCCCCAGGTCTCCCCTTCACCGCGCATCTGCAGGTCCACTTCGGCCAGCGCGAAGCCGTCGGTGGTGTCGCACATCGCCTGCAGCCGCTCGCGCGCTTCAGGCCCGGGGTCTTCCTCCGTGCTGAACAGCAGGCAGTAACTCTGCTGCGCCGAACGTCCGACGCGTCCACGGAACTGGTGCAGCTGGCTCAGCCCAAACCGTTCGGCGCCCTCGATGACGATGACCGTTGCGTTCGGGACGTCGATGCCCACTTCGATCACGCTCGTCGAAACCAGCACCTGCGCCTCATTCCGATCGAACCTGCCCATGACTTCGTCCTTCACTTTGCCGGTCATCCGGCCGTGCAGCAGTTCGACGGCGTACCCGCGCAGGGGCCCCTGGCTCAGGTGCTCGAACTCCTGCTCGGCGGAGCGGACATCCAGCGTTTCCGACTCCTCGACGAGCGGGCAGATGACGTAGGCCTGTTCGCCGGCGTCCAGCCGCTTTCTCAGGAACGTGTACGCGTCGTCGCGCTCATGCGGCTGGTACCAGCGCGTCTTGATCGGCTTCCGACCGGGCGGCATTTCGTCGATGGTGGAGACTTCGAGGTCGCCGTAGACGGTCAGGGCCAGCGTCCGCGGGATCGGCGTCGCGGTCATGACCAGGAGGTGGGGGTTCATGCCCTTCTGGCGAAGCTTCGCGCGTTGCAGCACTCCGAACCGGTGCTGTTCGTCGACCACCGCGAGCCCAAGGCGCGGCATCTCCATGCCGTCTTCGAGCAGCGCGTGCGTGCCGATGACGATGTCGGCGCCGCCGTGAGCGGCATCGCCGCGGACCTGCGCCTTTTGCGACGCCGTCAGCGAGCCCTTGAGGAGCAACACCCGCAAGGGGCGCCCCAGCCACTCTGGAGCGAACATGCCCGCTAGCGGCGTGACCTCATCGCCCCCCAGCAGGCGCGAAAGCGAGCGGAAATGCTGCTCGGCAAGGATCTCGGTCGGCGCCATCAACGCCGCCTGGTAGCCCGAGCGTACAGCCGCGAGCATCGCCGAGAAGGCCACGACGGTCTTGCCCGAACCGACGTCGCCCTGCAAGAGGCGAAGCATGGGGTGGGGCCCGCGCAGGTCGCGGTCGATCTCGTCGATGCACCGTTGCTGCGCGTTCGTCAGCCCGAATGGGAGCGAGGCCAGGAATCCCGCGCGCTCATGCTCCAGCGAAAGCGACGGCGCGAGGTTGCCCTCCTGCCACTCGGCGCGCCGCATGAGCACTGCCGCCTGCACGGCGACGAATTCGCCCAGGGCGAGCCGCTGCCGCGCCTGCTCCGCCTGCCGGTGGTTCTCGGGGTAGTGGTAGGTCTCGATCGCGGTGGCGATCGGCGATACCCGGTGGGCCTTCCGCGCGGCCTCCGGGATGGGGTCGTTCACCTGCCCGGCGAGCTGGTCGACCGCCGCTTTCACGGCCCGGCGGATCGTGCGCTGCCCGAGGCCGTTCGTCGCTGGATACACCGGCACCATCCGCCCCGCCCGCATCGTCTCTTCGTCGAAGACCTCGAACTCCGGGTTCTCCATCTGCAGGCGGCCGCGGTACTCACGGACCTTCCCGGACAGCACAACCTGCGCCCCTTCGGGCAGGCCGCGAGCGACGTACGGCATGTTCCACCACATCGCCTTCAGCAGCCCCGAGCCGTCGGTAATCACCGCCTGCGACCCGCGCGCGCGCCGGCCGAACCGCACTTCGCCGACGGAGAACACCGTGCCCACCACCGTCTGCGGCTGCGCCGACGGTTGCAGGTCGCGGATCTTCCGGACGTCTGTGAAGTCGTTGAAACGCCGGGGGAAGAGGAAGACGGCATCGGCCGCCGTCTCCACCCCGAGTTTTTCGAACTTCTCCGCGGCGGCCTTGCCAACGCCCGGCAGGCGCGTGACCGGCGATTCCAGTTTGAGGCTCCCGGCGGGCGCACTGGCCACCGCCTCATCGTCGACGTCCTCGTTGCGGGCCTGGGGGCGGCGGGCAGGGGCGGGCTTTCGCCGGGCCGGCAGACCGGGCCTGGCCGGAGCTGCCGCCCGCGCGGCGCCGAGCGCGCTAATCGTGCCGTCGATCCACTTCAGCCGCTCCTCTTCGCCCATCGAACGGTAGCCGGCGGATGGCAGCGCCTTGAACCGTTGGCCGAGGGCGCTCGCCGGCGTCATGAGACCGTCTTCGGCCATCTGGATCAGCATGCGGTCCAGGCCGCCCATGACGGTCTTGTTGTCGCACCCCCGGTCGCGCTCGAGTTCGAACACGCGCCGAAGGCGTACCGCGTCGGCCGGCTGCACGGCGCTCACTCCCGCTCCAGCGCCGCGATGCCGAGCGCCTTCGGCCCCGCGTAGACGCCTACCACCGGGCCGAGCTGCCCCAGGATGATGTCGGTGTGCGGCAACACCGGCCGCCACCGCTCGATCAGCGCCCGCGCTTCGTCGTCAGGCCCGGAACACGCGACGAACATCGTCTTTGCGCGGCCCATGGCGGCCGCGATCTCGAAGATGCGCTCGGTTGCCTTGTTACGCGTGCGGACCCGTTCGAACGGCGCCACTTCGCCGTCCTCCACGCGGAGGATGGGCTTGATGCTGAGCACTGAGCCAAGGAACGACCGCGCCCGGCCGATGCGGCCGCCTTTTTGCAGGTATTCCAGCGTATCGACGACGACATGCACGGAAACGCGGTCCATCGCCCGGCGCGCCGTCGCCACCACGTCAGCGAGGCTCGCGCCGGAGTTGGCGGCGTGCGCGGCTTCGAGGACGATCAGTCCGAGACCAAGGCTCACGTTGTACGAATCGATCAGGTCCACATGGACATCCGGCGCGACTTCTTCGCGCGCCACCGAGGCGGCGTTCAGCGTCCCGGAGAGCTTGGACGAGAGGTGGATCGAGACGACGTCATCGCCGTCCTTGCCGCAGCGCTCGTAGGCTTCACGGAACAGCTCGACCGATGGCTGGCTGGTCCGCGGCAGGACCTTCGAGGACTCCAGCCGCTCGTAGAATTCCGCCGCCGTGATGTCCACCGAATCGAGGAACGGGTCGTCGCCGAAGAACACCGTCAGGGGCACGACGGTGATGCCGTTGGCCTCGACGAGGGCGCGGGGAAGGTCGCAGGTGGAGTCGGTGACGATGCGGACGGCCATAAATGTTCAGTTGCCTATGCGGGATAGTATAACGGCCGCTGCGAAAGCTCGTAGAATGCACCTGTGAGCACCATCAAGATTGCGCCGTCCATCCTCACCGCGGACTTCGGCCGCCTCGCCGAGGAAGCGCGCGCCGCGGAGCTCGGCGGCGCCGACATGCTCCATCTCGACGTGATGGACGGCCGCTTCGTCCCGAACATCACCTTCGGCGCCGTCGTCGTCGATGCGCTGCGGAAGGTCACGCGGCTCCCGTTCGACATCCACCTGATGTGCGTCGAACCTGAGCGGCTCATCGAGCAGTACGCCGAGACCGCCGACACCATCAATGTGCACATCGAGGTCTCACCGCACATCAACCGCACGCTCGACTCGATCCGGCGGCTGGGGAAGCGCGCGGGCGTCTGCATCAACCCCGGCACGTCGGTCTCGGCGATCGAGGAGTCCATCCCCTGCGTGGACCAGGTGATGGTGATGACCATCAACCCTGGCTGGGGCGGTCAGCAGATGATCCCGGAGCAGTTGGACAAGGTGCAGCGCATCCGCCGACTCCTCCAGGGCGCAGGCTCCCCGGCCGACGTGATGATCGACGGCGGCGTGAAGGTGGGGAACATCGCCTCGTGCGCGCAGGCGGGCGCGAACGTCCTCGTCTGCGGCAGCTCCGTCTACAACGACCAGCGCAGCGTCGCCGAGAACATCGCCGAGCTGCGCCGGGCGGCGGGCTGATTGTTGGTGGCTACGCGAACACCCCGTGCGGTCGTCCACTGTCTCCTGAGGCGCGCGGACGAAGTCCTGCTCATCCGGTTGGTCGAGAGCGGCTCAGGGCGCATCGCCTGGCGCGCGCCGGGCGGAGGCATCGAGTGGCGGGAATCGGCGGAAGAGGCCGTCCGCAGAGAAGTACGCGAAGAGGTTGGCGTCACGCTGAGCGACTGCCGGTTGCTCGAAGTCATCGAAGCGTTCGGCACGTGGGATGGCAACGAGGAACACGAGGTCATCTTCCTTTTCGAAGCGGAACCCGCTGAGTGGCAATCGCTCGCGGGACCCAACGTGCTGGGCATCGAAGCAAACGGAAAGCCGCTCGAGATGCACTGGGTGCGCGGCGATGCACTGATGGCCGAAGGGCAGGAGCTGTACCCCGCCCAACTGGGCGTGCATATAGCCCGTGAAAGCACTTCCTCGTGAGTGCCTCCCTCTCCATGTGTTGAGACGGGCCGGCGGTGAGGTCTACCCCAGCTCCGCCAGCATCTCCAGCGCCTTCACCGGGTGCGACTCGAAGTCCCGCGCCTCGGTGTACACCCCGCGGACGACGCCATCCCTGTCGATGACCACCGTCGTCCGGCTCATGATGCCGAGGTCCTCGTTGTAGACGCCGAAGGCCTTGCCGGTCGCGTTCTTCGGGAAGTCGCTGAGTAAGGGGAACTCCAGCCCGAGCTTCTCCTCGAACTCCCCTGCTGCGGCGAACGAATCAACTGAAATGCCCAGGACCTGGGCATTGGCCTCCGCGAACCTGTCAGTGTGGGTCCGGAAGGCCGTCATTTCGCTCGTTCAGCCACCGGTGAAAGCGAGCGGGTAGAACGCGAGGACGAGGTGCTTGCCGGGAAACGATTCACCCGTTATCTCCTCGCGCTTCTTGTTACGCAGCGAGAACGCCGGCGCGGGCTGACCAATTTCGATTGCCATGCGGAAACGGTAGCAGGCGCATCGTTCGAAATCCAAAGCGAAGGAACCACGGAGGCACGGAGATCACAGAGATTTCGAAGAGATCACGGAGAGTGGGACATTCCCGATCGCTACACTCGGGTGTAGCTCCAGCCGCCTTCCACAACCTTCAGCCCGTCATACGGCTCCATGCCGTGGAACGGCCGCGGGTCGTCATCGAAGACCATCGGCAGCCACAGCCGGTCGCCATCCCACATCGGCAGTTCGCCGGCGAGCAACCGGTCGATGCGCACCCACTCAAGGTCGCCCTCCGGGTTCGAGCTGTACGGTTCGCCGCTCCAGGCATCGATGACGAAGACGAACCCGAACCAGCTCTCGCCGTTACTCCCGAAGCCGGGCCACGAAAGCGTCCCACGAAACCGCATCGACTCGACCGTGATGCCCGCCTCCTCCGCGATCTCCCGTGCCATGCACGTCGCAAGATCCTCGCCGGGCTCCATCTTCCCGCCGAGCCCGTTGTACTTCCCGTACGCATGGTCAGTCGGTCGCGCGTTGCGGTGGACCATCAGCACGGACTGACGGTCCACCGAGAGCACGTAGCCGAGGGTTGCGAGCACCGGCGCATACACCACTGGCTCAGCCCCTCAATCCAAAATCCAAAATCCCCAATCCAAAATCGCCTCTAGTGGCTCTTGAACTGCGGTTCGCGCTTCTCGACGAAAGCCTTTGGGCCTTCGCGCGCGTCCTCGGTCGATTGGGCGACGAACATCGCCATCTGGGCGATGTCCAGGTGCTCATCGAACGAGATGTTGGCCGAGCGGTAGACGAGCTTCTTCGAAAGCTGGACGGCCACGCCTGGCCCCTTCGCGATACGGCGGGCGGACTCGGTGACTTTCGGCATGAGTTCGTCGGGTTCGTAGACGGCGAGCAGGTAGCCCATTTCGAGGGCTTCCTGGGCCGTGATCATCTTGCCGGTCCATATCATGTCGAGCGCCTTCTGGGTGCCGACGATGCGCGGGAGCGTGTAGGTGCCGCCGTCGCCGGGGATGAGGCCCATGCGCACGTAGGTCATGCCAACGCGGGCGGTGCTGCTGGCGAAGCGGATGTCGGCCATGGTCGCCATGTCCATGCCCGCGCCCGCGGCCGCGCCGTTGATGGCCGCGATGTACGGTTTCTCGAGCTGGATGAGGGCGCGCGGGATTGGGTGCACGCGGTCGCGGAGGGAGTGGCGGCGGTCGGCGACGGTGCTCTGCGTACGAAGGACGCCCGACCCGCCGGCCTCGGCGGCGACGTTCATTCCGCTGCAGAACCCGCGCCCGGCGCCGGTGATGATAATGGCGCCGACGCCGCGGTCCTGGTCGGCCTTGTGGAGCGCGTCCGCCCATTCGATCAGCATCTGGTCGTCGAAGGCGTTGAGCCGCTCTGGCTTGTTCAGCGTGATGGTCGCGACGCCTTCAGCGACGTCGTAGAGGATGGCTTCGTAGGTCACGGCGAATCTCCGGACAGTGAGGTGGCCGCATTCTACGAGCCGCGGCGGCTATTCGCCGGGCGTGAACCCGTTGGGGTAGGCCGCCGCGAAATGCCGGCCCCAATGCGGGCGCGTCCCGTCGGCGTCGGCGAAGTCGTACACCTCGGACAGGCCCCAGGAGCTGAGCGCCTCGCCGGAGAACCTCGCGCGCGCCGGGTCCGCTGCGAGCGCCGCCACGGCCCGCCCCACGTAGGCCGGCGTCTCGGACGCGGCGAAGTCCTTGTCCTTCGCGATGCCGTCGCGCCAGTTGGCTTCGGTCACACCGAAGTGGTCCAGCATCGCTTCGGAGCGGAGGAACCCGGGGGTCACCGCGACGGCGGCGATGCCCTTCGACTTGAGTTCCCCGGCCTGGGCCACCGCGAGGCGGATCACGCCGGCCTTGGCGAGGTCATAGAAGAACGATCCGCGGTAGCCCGGTTCCACACCGTCGGTGATTTCGACGACGAGGCCGTTCTCTCGCGGCACCATCAACGGGACGAGGTGGTAGCTCGTGATGATGTGCGTTTCGATGGCCTGGCGGAGGACGGCGAGGCCCTGCGCCAGGTCTTGCTCCCAGAACTTGCGCTCCCAGGCGACCATCGCATCGCCGCCCCAGATGTCGTTGACGAGGATGTCGAGGCGGCCGCCCTGCTCGGCACGAATGCGCCCCGCCAGGCCGGCCACGGCGGCGCTGTCCGAGTGGTCCACCCGGACCGGGATGCCCAGCCCGCCCGCGGCGGTGACGAGTTCGGCCGTGTCCTCGATGGTTTCGGGACGGTTCATGGGCGACGGCCCGCTGGTCCTGCTGGTTCTGCCGGTGACGTAGACCGTCGCGCCTTTCTCGCCGAGCGCCACGGCGATGCCTCGTCCGGCGCCGCGTGTCCCGCCCGCGACCACTGCCACCTGCCCTCTCAGTTCGTCAGTCATCCTTCACCCCCGAGCGCCGGAACGGCGCGAAGCCGGAACAGTAACCCGAAACCGCGACACTCGTCGTCGCGCACGGGGCCAACATCCCAGCCGCGCCCGCAAGGAAGCGGCTACGCGGCCGGACCCCCAACGCCGCCCAAGCGTAGCGGGGAAAGCGACTCGCGCGGCTTGTGGCGGCGTGGCTGGGGAGTAACCGTGCAGCCGCTTCCTTGCGGGCGCGGCTATGGGGGCGGGCGCGTTGAGCCGGTTACGTCTGCCGGTAGGCCCGGTGCCGCATCACGATGCTCTGGAGGATGCCGAGCGAGATGAACAGGCTCACCAGCGACGACCCGCCCTGGCTGATGAACGGCAATGGCACGCCCGTCACTGGGAAGATGCTCAGGTTCACGGCCACGTTGATGAACGTCTGCATCAAAATCAACATAACGATGCCAACGGCGATGAGCTGCCCCGCGGTGTCGCCGGCGATTTGCGCCGCTCTCACCCCCCGCATCAGCAACAGCACGAACAGCGAGAACACCACCATGCAACCCGCGAACCCGAACTCCTCGCTCAGCAGGCTGAAGATGAAGTCCTTGGTCGCCACCTTGAGATAGCCGAGCTGGGTCTGGTCACCGTTGGTGAAGCCCTTGCCGAAGATCTCGCCGCTGCCCACGGCGATCTTCGACTGGTTCACGTTGTACCCCGCGCCCAGCGCGTCTTCGTTCGAATCGACCAGCACGGAGACGCGTTCGACCTGGTAGTCCGCGATGGCGAACGTCCAGACGAAGGGGAAGACGGCGATGAAGATCGCGCCCATGACAATCAGATGGCTGCGGCTTACGCCTGCCACGACCACGATGCCCAGCCAGATGGCGAAGAAGACGATGCTGGTGCCAAGGTCCGGTTCCACGAACACCAGCCCGGCCACCGGGGCGACGATCGCGAGCGAGATGAGCAGCGAGCGCACTTCGCGCGCGTCGCCACCGTGTTCGCTGAAGAACCGGGCGAGGGCGAGGATGGTGGCGAGCTTGGCGAACTCCGAAGGCTGCACCTGGATGGGGCCGAGGTCGAACCAGCGCGTCGAGCCGAACGCGGTCTGCCCAATCGCCAGGATCGCCACGAGCGAGACGCAACCGATGCCGTACAGGACCCAGGCGTAGTGCGTCAGGTAGTGGTAGTCGAACTTCGAAACCACCAGCATCCCGGTGAGGCCGATACAGGCGAAGATCACCTGTTTGAACACCGGGCTGGAGAAGCTCGTTAGCGGCCCTTCGTAGAATGAGAGCGAGCCGCTGTAGATGAGCACCAGGCCAATGCCGACCAGCGCGACGGCCGCGGCCACCATCAGGTAATCGAAGCGATCCCACCCGCGCCAGACGCTGGCCGAAGTGCGGACTCTGCCGCCGTAGCCATAGGTGACGCTGCTCACCGCTTCACGTTGTCGAAGTAGTATTGAAGGATCTTCGCGGCGGTCGGCGCGGCCTTGTCGCCGCCGACGCCGATATCGAAGTAGACCGTGACCACCACCTCCGGGTTCTCGAAGGGCGCGTAGCCGGTGAACCAGGCGTGCTGGGACTTCGTGCCGTCGTCCTTGTTGAACTCCGCCGTGCCGGTCTTGCCCGCAACCGTGGCCTGGAGGATGTTCGCGCGGGCGCCCGCGCCATAGTTCACCGAGCCCCACATGCCCTGGCGCACCGTATTGATGGTCGACTGGCTGAGGCCGACATCCTGGTACTGGGGCTCGATCTTGCGGATGGTCTTGCCGTCCGGTGAGACGACTTCATCAACGACGTGGGGTGTCACGAGCTTGCCCCCGTTGGCGATGGCGGCGGTCATGCGCGTGACCTGGAGCGGTGTGGCCAACACGTTCCCCTGGCCGATCGCGGTGAAGTAGGTATCGGCGATGAACCACTCACGGTCGTTCGAATTGAACTCTGGTCCGGAGTAGATGCGCCGCTTCCAGTCGGGCGTCGGGATGCGCCCGGTCGCCTCGCCGCCGATGTCGATGCCGGTTGGCTGGCCGAAGCCAAAGTTGCGCGCCCAGTCCGCGAGGATGACCGCCGAGGTCTCCGCGTCCTTGCCGAGACCGGGAATGCGCTCCTGCGGGAGGCCGCCCGCGGTTTCGAACATGTAGATGTTGGAAGACCACGCGATGGCGTCGACGAGGCTGATGCAACCGTGCGCGCGCCAGTCCTCCAGTGGGTAGAGCTCACCGTTCTCGCCCTTGAACTCGAGGGTCTTCGGGATGCAATGGGTGGTTGTCGCGGTGACGTTGCCTTCTTCCAGGCCGGCGCTCGCCGTGACCAGCTTGAACGTCGAGCCCGGCGCCGCGGCCGAGAGGGCCTTGTTCAGCAGCGTGTAGGTCTTGTTGTCATGCGCGAGGCGGTCGAGTTCGTCGCCACGGATCTTGCTTTCCGCCCAGATGTTGTTGTCGTACGTGGGGAGCGAGTTCATGGCGAGGATTGCGCCGGTAACCGGGTCCATCACCACGGCCGCCGCGACGGTGGCGTCGCCCCACACCCCGCTGGTGTCGGCGAGCGAGTCTTCGAGCAGCTCGCCGATGTAGCGTTGCAACCCGGCGTCGATCGAAAGCTTGAGGCTGTTGCCCGGCACCGGGTCCTTCGATTGCAGCGCCTGGATCTGGTGTCCGTACGCGTCCTGCTCGACGGCGGTGAAGCCGACGGTGCCGCGCAGGTCGGCTTCGTAACGGGATTCGAGGCCGTCTTTGCCCACGGGCTCGTTCAACTGGTAGTTCTGGCCTTTCAGCCGCGCCGCATCTTCGGCGAACTGCGGGCCGATGTAGCCGAGGATGTGGCTGAACACGTCCCCGCCGATGTACTTCCGTCCGGGCGTAATCGCCAGCGAGACGCCGGGCATGTCGACCGACGCTTCGTCGAGGGCGAGCGCCTTGTCCTTCGGGAGGTTGTTCGCCACGGTGATGGCGATGTAGTCCTTGCCGGCCTCGACGGCGTCATCAACCCTGGCCTTGACCTCGAGGGGAGAGACGCCGATCAGGTCCTGGAGCTTGAGGTAGATTTGGTAGCGGTCGGCTTCTTTGTCGGGGAGCGTCTCGGGGAGGATGGTCGCGGAGTACACGCCGACGTTCTCGACGAGTGGCTCGCCGTTGCGGTCGGTAATCAGGCCACGGGTGGGGAGGATGTTCTTCTGGACGATGTGGTTTTCGCGCGAACGTTGGGCATAGCTGGCCCCGTCCACGATCTGCATCTGGGCGAGCCGAATGCCGAGAACGAGGAACATGCCGAGGATGGCGATGCGGAGCACGCCCATGTTGCCGTGGGGCCGGTTCCGGCTCGTGCCGCCGGGTGCTCGGAAGCCTTCGTCGAGGATGCTCATAGGCTTGAGTAGTAGCTGCCGCGTTGAAGCGACATGCCCTGGCCGCTCCATCCTATAAGGCGAAGCGGTACGTACACGACGCTCAGTAAAGCGAAGTCAAGAAAGAGGCCGGGGATGAGCACCTGGCCGAGTGCCGCGCCGAGCGTCGCGTCCGCGCCGCCTACCACGGTGCCCATCATGAGCAGCGTGCGCAGCCAGAACCCCGTCGCGAGCGTCACGACGAGCGTGCGTGCGTAGTGGTTGAGCGGCACCCGCGCCTCCTCCAGGTACAGCCCCAGCGGGAGGAGCGGCAGGTAGGCGAGAAGCAACAGCGCAGGCGAGCGGTCCGAAAGGAATCCGTAGGCGATGGCGCCAACCGGCACACAGACCATCGCCCGCCGGGGGTTCCCAAACGCCGCGACGATGACGAGCGTGAGCAGCACGAACTCCGGTACCGCCGCCGAGACGGGGAAGAGCGGGGCCACGGTGACCTGCGTGATCGCCGCAAAGAGCGTCGCCAGGAAGGCCGCGACGCCTTTCATGGGTTCAGGTCCAGCGTTTCGGGGATGAAGCTCGTCAACACGAGCACGGTCTCGGCGGTGGAAATGCGCACGCCGGGTTCGAGGGTCACCTTTTTGTACAGGTCCTGGTTCGAACCTGAGACGGCGGTTACGCGTCCAATCGGTATCCCGCGCGGGTAGCTGCCGCCCAGGCCGGCGGTGATGAGGGTGTCGCCCACGGCAAGCTCGCCCTGCGCCAGGTCGAAGGAAAGTCCGCGACCCGGCGTGCCGCGGACGCTGCCGTCGGCGCCTGTCCCGAACACCTCCGCGGTGACACGGCTCTGCGTATCGGTGATGAGCCGGACGAAGGCGTTGGTCTTCGTCACCTTCGTGATCTTGCCGAGCAGCGTGCCCTTCGTGGAGAGCACCACCATCCCGACCTGGAGGCCGTCGCCCTCGCCCCGGTCGATCGTGACCACATCCGTGAACGGCGAAGCGTCGCGGTGGACGATGTTGCCCGCCATGTACTGGACACTCTTGTCGCCCTGGGTGAGGTTGAGGGCGTCCTGGAGGTCTTTGATCTGCGCGGCGTTCTGCTGCAACTCCGCCACCTGGTTACGCAGGTCTTCGTTTTCCAGGCGAAGGCGGTTGTTCTCGTCCCGGATCGAGCCCACTTCGCCCGCGTCCGAAAGCAAGCCCGCGATCGGGCGGAAGGTGCCGTTCAGTACCTTTTCGACCGGCGAGGTGATCTGCAGGAAGAACCCCTGGAACGGGTTGAGCACGCCAATCTGGCCGACGAGCGCAAGCAGCAGCGCGAGGCCGACCATGGCCGCTACCCACCACGAATACCGTTGGAAGATCAGCATCTGATCACTCCGGGGCGCGCCCCGATGCTAGCGCCCCGGCCGGCGCGAGGCCAACTGGGACTGCACCTTGTTCAACAGCTCGGTTTCCTCGAGCACTTCACCCGCCCCGCGCACAACGCAGAGCAGCGGGTCTTCCGCCACATACACCGGGAATCGCGTCTCCTGGCTGAGCCGCCGGTCCAGCCCGCGCAGCATCGCGCCGCCACCGGCGAGAGCGATGCCGTGCGCCATCAGGTCCGAAACCAGTTCCGGCGGCGTGACTTCGATGGATGATCGGACTGCCTCGACGATCGCGCTGATCGAACCGGCAAGGGCGTCGCGAATTTCGACGGTGCTCACTTCGACCGACTTGGGAAGGCCGGTGGCGAGGTCCCGCCCGCGGATGTCGATGGTTTCCTCGGGGTCCAGCGGCGCCGCCGACCCGGCGAGCTTCTTGATCTCCTCGGCCGTGCGCTCGCCGATGAGGAGGTTATGGACCTGGCGTGCATAGGCGATGATGTCCTGGTCCATCTCGTCGCCGGCCACGCGGATGGAGGTGCTGACGACCATGCCGCCGAGCGAGATGACGGCCACCTCCGTGGTGCCGCCGCCGATGTCGACGATCATGCAGCCGGCCGCTTCCATCACCGGCAGGCCGGCGCCGATAGCCGCCGCCATCGGCTCTTCGATGAGGAAGCAACTGCGGGCCCCGGCGTTGAGGGCGGCGTCGTGGACCGCGCGCTGCTCCACTTCCGTCACGCCCGAAGGGATGCCGACGACCACCCGCGGCTGCGCCAGGAAGCTCC
>JAXLXA010000025.1:0-57797 GCA_046328215.1 Dehalococcoidia bacterium
CGCCCACCGAAGCCTGCGAAACACCGACAACCGCCCAGTTGCCCATCGTCTTCTTCGCTTGTTTGCCGCATTTCGGGCAGGGAATCGCCTGCAGCACGTCGGTCATTGGCATCCGCTTGTCAGTTCGCGTGCCACAGGAGGAACAAAGGTATTCGTAGAGCGCCATGCAGTGATCGTGGAAGCAAGACGGCGAGCAGGCAAGCTGCTCGCCGTTGGTTGGACTACTGCTGCTTCGGCAGCGGCGTGGGCGTGTTTCGCGGGGGCGCCGTTGTCCGTGTCGGCGTGGGCGTCCGCGTAGGCGTTGGCGTAATCGTCGGCGTCGCGGTCGGCGGGCCGGGAGTCGGCGTGTCCGTCGGCACGGGCGTCGAAGTCGGCGGCTGGTTCGTCGGCCCGCCTGACCCGGACGTTGGGCTCGGCGTCGGCGTCTCGGTCGGCTCGGGAGTCGCCGTTTCGCCCGGCCGGAGCGTCGGCGTCGGCGTGGGCGTCCACGGGATCACTTCTTTCCCCGGGATCTGCATGAAGTCTTTCGGGTCGAGCGGGACGTCCTTGTAGCGAAGCTCCACGTGGACGAACCCGTCATCCTCCCCGACACCCACCACCGTGGACTTGGAGACGTTGTTTCCCTTGCCCACTCGTGTGGTCCCCAGCCAGCCGACGACCGCCTTGAAGTCACCACCACAATCGACGATGACATGCGTCCCGAGCGCCTCGTCGTTCCCCACTTCGGCGACGATGCCCTCGCAGGGCGACTCAACCGGCACGTTCTTCAGTCCAGTCAGCGAAAAGTCAACGCCGGCGTGCACTTTGCCGTCCGCACGGGCGCTCCCAAAGTAATCCTCCACGCCCGAGTGCACGCTCAGGGGCAGCTCGAACCGCTTCCCGCCCGCGATCAGCCACTCCTTGATGTTCGGCTTCTCCGCGTTCGAAGGGATGCTCGCGGCGCCTTCGTTCTCGCCCGCCACTTTTTTCGCCGGGTCCCGCGTGGGCGCCACCTTGGGCAGCTCCGTCGGTTTCACCTGGTTGCCGGTGCTGGACGAAGCAGGCGCCGAAGCGGGCTCGGGAGCACCACCGCCCCCACCCATCGCGCACTTCCCCACGAGAGCGAAGACAGCCAGCAACGGCACGGCCGCGAGCAAGTAGAGCGGCGTGAGGCGCTTATCCTTCGAACCGCTCTCCCTGTACTTTGGACCGTAGAACCCCTTGCCTGGCGGCATCCTCACACCTCACTTCAACGTCCCATCCAAGTATCGGAAGGCGGCGTTGGTACCTCTCTCAGGAACTCCCCTGCTTCTCGTCCTGGAATTCGAGCAAATCGCCGGGCGCCAGAGCGGCGGCCGTCCCTGCCCGCATCTCGATCACGCCGCGAGCCCCTCGCCCTCCCATCGCCACCCCGGTCCACGGCCGGACGTTCTGAGCGACCTTCGTCACGCGGTTCTCCCGGTCGTAGAACACCGCATCAATCGGGAACCGCATGAACATCATGTGGATCGACCCGCAGGGCCGGATGTCGAGCGCTTCGCCGTCTCCCAGGTTTCCGCGGAACATCAGCCCTCGCGTACGGCTGACCACGCCGTGCGCGGCGCGCACGTCCGCGGCAACCACGCCTTTGCCTGCCACCGCAACGCTGACCATGCGAATCTCCCCCGGATCCCGCCGCGATCCCTGCATGAACTATCGGCCCCCGCCGGGGCCCTCAGCAGCGCCGGTAAACGCAAAATCGTGGTAAACGCACGGCCCGAATCTCGTTGCGTCTGAGTTCGGCGGCGGGGATAGTTCGCATCTAAACCTAGAGGTTGCGCCCCCTTCATGCCTCGTCCCCGAACTGGCCTCGGCCAGGGCCTCGAAGCCCTGGTCTCGCCCCCGCGCGAATCATCGATCGCTTCGTTTTCCCGCAACGCCGAGAGCCCCGCCGTGAGCTGGGAAGTCGCCGTTTTGCAGCGGACGCGGCGCCGCCGTTGCCGCCTCTCCGTAGCGCCCGCCGCCGTCCTCCAGAAGCCTGAGCGGCGCGTGTTGAAAGCGTCCACCATGCTCGCGCTGGGCGCGCTCGGGGCGGCCGGATGGGAGCTCACCGCGGTCAGCGGCGGCAAGTTCTACCTGAAGCGTCCCATCGCGCAGCAACCCGAGTAGCCGCAGCGAGCTTCGCAAACCGGAATCGCGTATATTTCGCGCCGAGCTAAGGAAACCCCCGGAGGACCCCATGACCTACCGTCCGGCGCGCATGCGCTTCGGCATCTTCCTCGCGCCGTTTCACCGCGTTGGCGAAAACCCCACCGTCGCCCTCGACCGCGACCTCGAGCTGATCGAATACCTCGACAAGCTCGACTTCGACGAAGCCTGGATCGGCGAGCATCACAGCGCCGGCTGGGAGATCATCGCCTCGCCCGAGCTGATGATCGCCGCCGCGGCCCAGCGCACGCGGACCATCAAGCTCGGCACAGGCGTGAGCTCGCTGCCCTACCACCACCCCTTCATCCTCGCTGACCGCATGGTCCAGTTGGACCATATGACCCGCGGCCGCGCGATGTTCGGCGTCGGCCCCGGCGCGCTCACTTCCGACGCCTACATGCTCGGCATCGACGCTCTAACCCAGCGCCAGCGCATGGACGAAGCCCTGGGCGTGATCATGCGGCTTTTCAAGGGCGAAACCGTCAGCCACGAGTCCGACTGGTTCACGATGAAGGAAGCCCGCCTCCAACTGGCGCCCTACACCCACCCGCACATGCCGGTCGCGGTCGCCTCCACGTTCTCGCCCGCCGGCCCGCAAAGTGCCGGCAAGAACGGCGTCGGCATCCTCTCCGTGGCCGTTTCCCAGCCCGGCGGCCTGATTTCGCTCGCCAGGACCTGGGAAATGGCCGCCGAAGCCGCCGAAAAGGCCGGCCAGACCATCAGCCGCGAGGACTGGCGGCTGGTCATGCCCATCCACCTCGCCGAAACGCGCGAAGAAGCCATCCGCGACGTTGACATCAACAACCAGCGCTTCAACAAGGACTATTTCGAAGACACGCTCGGGCGCCCCGCCGACCCGACCGTCCCCTCCGATGTCGCTGCGCAGGTCGAGCGTGGCGGGGCCATCGTCGGCACTCCTGACGACGCCATCGCCGCCATCGAACGCATGCAGGAGCTGAGCGGTGGTTTCGGCGCGGTCCTCGGCCTCGCCCACGAATGGACCACCTGGGACAAGACCAGGCGCAGCTACGAGCTCTTCGCTCGCTACGTCGCGCCGAAATTCCAGGGCCAACTCGGCCGCATCGAGGACAGCCACAGCTTCGTGGCCGGGAACCGCACTACCATCTTCGGGCCCAACGCCGCGGCCATCGGTAAGGCGTTCGTCGACGGTGGAGTCGCGCTTCCGGAAGCGATGCTCGGCCGCATGCAGCGGGGCAACACGTAGTCCCACGCCCCTGCCTGTGTACCCGCCCAGCCATGGGCGGGTGCGCGGCCGCACCCACCACGCCGCCGCGTGCCAGCAACACCAGCCTCGCTCGATCCTTCTGTACCCGGCCAGCCATGGGCGGGTGCGCGGCCGAACCCACCACGCCGCCGTGCGCCAGCAACACCAGCCTCGCTCGATCCTTCTGTACCCGCCCAGCCATGGGCGGGTACGCGGCCGAGCCCACCACGCCGCCGCACGCCAGCAACACCAGCCTCGCTCGATCCCTCTGTACCCGCCCAGCCATGGGCGGGTGCGCGGCCGAAACCCACCACGCCGCCGCGCGCCAGCAACACCAACCTCGCACGAGACTCCTCGCTCGGCGCAGCGGGGCCGCGGACCCAGGGTCAGATCGAAACCTACTTCACGCCCGCCTTCGCCAGCCCCGCGAGCAATTCGAACGTGCGCCCGATGGCAGCGCGGTCTCCCGTGACCGGGAACGGCGAGGCGTTGAAATCCGTAACTCCCGAAGCAGCGAGCGCGCGGATTTGCGCCTCGACATCGGACGCCGTCCCAACCATCGCGACGGCGGAGGGGTCGGCCGCGCCTTCGACATCCAGCACTGCCCGGTAGCTCGGCAGGGTGCCGTACATCGCGAAGACTTTCGAAGCGGCGGCGCGCGCTTCGTCTGGCCGGTCCGTCACGGCAATGGGGAAGCCGGCCACGATGCGCGGGGCAGGCCGCCCGGCTTCCCTGGCCGCAGCGATCATCGCCGGCACGGCCGTCTCGGCGAGGTACTTCGGCCCGCCCATCCAGGTGATCGTGCCGTCCACGTGCTTCCCGGCGAGCTTCAGCATCTGGGGTCCGAGCGCCGCCAGCAAAACAGGTGGGCGCTGCGCTCCTTCAACCTGCACCTGCGCGGCCACGCGGTATTCCTCACCTTTGAACGACACCGGCCGCCCCTCGAGGAGCGGCATCAGCACCGAGAGATACTCTCGGGTGTGCCGGATTGGCCGGGAGTAGTCAAGCCCGAGCATGTTCTCGATGACAACACGGTGGCTCAGGCCTATCCCAAGCGTAAAACGGTTCCCGCTCGCCGCCGCTGCCGTCAGCGCCTGCTGCGCCATCGCCGTGGGATGCCGTGGATACGTCGGTACCACGCCCGTCATCAGTTCGATCCGTCCCGTCTCCCGGCCGGCGATGGCCAGCAACGTGATGGCGTCGACCCCGAAGATGTTGGCCACGGAAATGAAGTCGAAGCCTTCGGCTTCCGCCCGCTGCACCTGCGCCACCAGTGCGCTGATCGTCCCTTCACTGCCGGCACCGGCGCCGACGCCAACACCGATCTTCATGACTCCTGTCCCCCTCGTTCGCGTGACGAAGAGCGTAGCCCACCGCACCCGGCGGCGCGAAAGCGGCAGACTCCGGTAGACTTCGAACGTGCCCTACGCCCGCGTCAACGCCGCCAGGCTCTACTACCAGCAAACCGGCCAGGGGCATGACCTCATCTTCCTCCACGGCGCCGGCGGCAACCATCTTGTCTGGTGGCAACAGGTCGCCGAGTTCTCGCGTTCCTACCGGTGTACCACGTTCGATGCCCGCGGCTGGGGGCTCTCAAGCGGCGATATGGCCATCGGCCGTTTCTCCCTGGGCACCGACCTCGTAGCCCTCATGGAGCACCTTGGCATCGAATCGGCGCACATTGTGGCGCAATCGATGGGTGGCCGAGCCGTGGCGGGCCTGACGCGCCTGGCGCCTCAACGGATTCGCTCCATCGTCCTTTGCGGCACCACGGCCGGCGCCACCAACGACCGTGTGCGCGAACTCCAGGACGAACTGAAGGATGAACGCGGCGAAGGCGGACTGCGCGAACATGCCCTCGCTCCCGGCTTCGAAGAGAGCAACCCCGGGCTCGCGGTGCTCTACCGCCAGCTCAACGCGGTGAACCCGCCCCGCCCGAAAGGGCTGCTTGGCCGGCCGCCGTCCACCTACCGCGGCAGCACGCACGAGATGCTCGCCAACCTCGGCGTGCCCGTCCTCTACATCGTCGGTGAGCACGACATGATCACCTCCCCGGCGATGATCCGCGAGGCTCAGGGGCTCATCCCGGGAGCCGCATTCCACGAGATCAAAGGCGCCGGCCACTCCTGTTACTTCGAGTGCGCCGGCGAATGGAACGCCGTCGTGCGGGACTTCCTTCAGCGGGCAGGGACAAACGGCGCAGGTAAATGAGCGGTTGCCACTAGGTGAATGCCACGGTTATTGTCTACTCCCCATGGCATGGATGTTCCGCTGGCTCACTGGTCTGCTCGCGCGCCTGCGATCGAGCGACCGCGCGACTTCGAGCAACGCGTGGGTCGAGCCGTCGAATGCCATCACCCGCGCCATCCTGAACGGCGCGGTCGCCGAACTGCCCCCACTCTTCGCGGAGACTGAGCCGGCCGAAATCGTGCCGATGCCGCAGCGCGCGCCCGCGCCAGCTACTCGCACGGCCGCCCGCGTCCGCCGCCGCCGCGCCACTCGCGCCGCCTGACCTGGCCTCGCGTTCGGGTATACTCCGCGCATGGCCATCTACGAGTACTACTGCCCCACCTGCCGCACGAAGTTCGAGCAGCGCCGACCGATGTCCGAGGCTGCCACGGCCACGAAGTGCCAGTCTGGCCACCGCGCCGAGCGCACCGTTTCCGCCTTCGCGATGAGCCGCGGCGGGACCGCCCTGATGGACGATATGCCGATGTCCGGCGGGGGCTGCTGTGGCGGCGGCGGCGGCGGTTGTGCTTGCGCCAGCGCGAATTAGGCCGGTGCTCCCATCACGGGCGCCAGGCGTCACGCACCCACCCCGCCTCAGGGGCTAACTTGCCCGTCGCTCCCGGATCTCCCGCGGCCGCTCGACATCCGCGCGCGCCGCGCCCCGGCCAAACAGCAGGTATAGCGAAGAGGTTGCGACGACCAGGAACGCCTCGATCAGCGTGAGCGCCCCGACCAGGTAGGTCATCTCTTGCCAGAACGGTTCGGGGAACATCTGGATCAGCCGGTCCTTCCGCGGGTCCAGCACCCAGAGGTCGTTGCGGAATGCGATCTCGTGGAACCGGTTCCAGGCGGCGTCGAAGCCCGTGACCGCGAATGCGCCGACGACAGCCACGACCACCACCCCGAACGCCACGCCGAAGAGCGAGTAGCGGGCAAGGTCCCGCGGCCCTCGCTCGCGGGACCACAGCACAACCGCGCCGACGTACACCAGCACCACCGCGAGCGAAATCTCGTTCAGCCGGAACACCGCCCGCATGAGCGTTTTCACGTCCCGCATGTGGTCGGTCTCTTTCTCGTTGAACAGGGAAGTCTCCTGTCCGGCGATGACCACCGGGATCCGCAGCACCGCCCGGTCGTCCTCGAAATACCGCGTGATGTCGTCAGACGCCGCATCCAGCTGGTCGAGCGACACCTGGGTGGTCTGCTCGACGTGGTGCCGCCGGAAACCGTCTTTCGAAAACCAACTGTCTCCGGCCACAAAGCGCACGTTCGCAGTCACCAGGAACACTGGCAGTGCAACGATGTAGAGGACGGTGGCAATTCGGGCGAAGATCTTCATGGCTGGCGGGATAGCGGCGCCACCGGCATCGTGCGCCCGGCCCGATCGTGGGTCAATCGTAAGCGGCCGGTCTGGTAAACTCACAGCCGTCCGGCGCGCTGCGCCGTCTTTTCTTGCCACACGAAAGCCCCTGGAGCCCGCCCGATGACTGCCCCCAGTGCCACCACGCCCGAACTGGAATTTGTTTTCAACCCCCGATCCATCGCTATCGCCGGCGTCTCGGCGAAGGAAGGCACCGGTTTTGGCGGCGGCGGCTTCGTTTCCTCCCTCCAGGAAATCGGCTTCCGCGGCCCCATCTACCTCATCCACCCCACCGCTCCCGCCATCCGTGGGATCAAGTGCTATCACAGCCTCGCGGACATTCCCGACAGCGTTGACTACGTCATCTCCTCCGTGAACGCCCGGTTCGTCCCGCAACTCCTGGAGGACTGCATCGCCAAGGGCGTGCGCGTGCTCCACCTCTTCACCGCCGGCTTCACCGAAACCGGCGATGCCGAGCGCGCCAAGATGGAGCAGGCGGTCGTCGCCCGCGCGCGCCAGGCTGGCATCCGGCTGATTGGGCCCAACTGCATGGGCCTGTACGTCCCCGAGTCCCGTCTCGCCATGATGCAGGGCCAGATCGCGGAAGCAGGCCCCGTCGGCATGGTTTCCCAGTCCGGCATGAACGCCGGCGAATTCGTGCGCTACGCCACCCCCCGCGGTATCCGCTGCTCGAAGGTCATCAGCTTCGGGAACGGCGCCGACCTCAAGGCCGCCGATTTCTTTGAATACCTCGCGGACGACCCGAAGACGGAAATCATCGTCGCCTACCTGGAGGGCATCCAGGATGGTCCGCGGCTGGCCCAGGCTATACGGCGGGCCGGCCACAAGAAGCCAGTGGCCATCCTCAAGAGCGGCCGCACCGAAGCTGGGTCCCGTGCCGCCAACTCGCACACCGCGTCTCTCGCGGGCTCGCTGCAGATCTTCGACGCGCTGTGCAAGCAGGCCGGCGCCATCCGCGTCGAAAGCCTCGAAGAACTCGTCGATACGGCGGTCGCCTTCCGGTTCATCAAGCGCCTTGCCGGCCCGCGAATCGTCGTGGTCGGCGGTGGCGGCGGCGCCAGCGTCCTCGCCGCGGATGACCTGAACGCGGCCGGCCTCGAGCTCCCGCCTTTGCTCCCCGAAACCCAGGAAGCCCTCGCCAAGGTCACCCACGAAGCCGGGACGAGCATCCGCAACCCCATCGACACCACCAGCCTCTGGGAAGACGAAGGCTTCGCCGCAACCCTGATGCCGCCGATCAGCGCGCCGAACGTCGATGTCCTGCTGTACCACACCAGCTTTGGTGGTGGGGGGCCGTCGGCGCGCTTCGTCGATACCCGCGGCCGCATGGCCCGCCAGGCCGAAACCCTCGGCAAGATCCAGCGCGAATCCGGCAAACCCGTCGTCATCGCGATCCGCCCGGCGACCACCGGCGAAGGCTTCGAACAGTCGGCCGAGTTCCAGGACCTTTGCTGGCGCAACGGCCTCGCGACCTTCCCCAGCATCGTGCGCGCCGGACACGCCCTCGCGAACCTGCTCGAATGGCAACGCCGCCAGTCGTAACAGAGTCTTCTCGCACCACCCGTCGCCCGCGACGCCTAAAGTTGATACGATCGGTCAACTTCATGGCGCTCGATGCTTTCTCTGAGTTTCGCTGCTGCGCATGGCGCACGGTTTCGTTCCGGGCCGCCGAAATGGCGGCGGCGCGCGCCGAAATCGAAGGCGCCCATCCGGGTGATGCAATCGTTGTCAGTTGCCAGCGGCTTGAGGCCTACGGTTTCGGGCCATGCGACTGCGCCGCCCCGGAGCAAGTCACCGGCCTGCCAGCCATCGAGCGACTCGCAGCCGTCGCCGCCGGCCTCGAATCGGTCGTCCTCGGCGAAGACCAGGTGCTGGGCCAGGTCCGCGCCGCGTTCAAGGCGGCGCCTCGTGAGCTTCGCCTCGCCGCCGACCTGGCGATTGGCGCCGCGCGCGCGCTCCGCGCCGAAACGGACTTCGATAGCCACTCGGGGCACCTCCTGGATAAGGCGCTCAGGCTCTCCACGCTTCAGCCCGGCGGCCGCTTGCTCGTCCTGGGCGTGGGCGCCATGGGCAAACTCGTCGCCAGCCGCGCGAACGAACTCGGCTTCCAGGTCACCGTGGCCGCTCGCCGGCGCCCGGAGGCTCCCTCGTTCGAATTCGTCGAGCTCGGCCGCGTCCCCTCCTTGCCGGCCTTCGACGTCATTGTCGGCTGCCTCGGTTCCGGCGCCGGCGAAATCGCGCCGCGCGTGCTGCCCACCGCCCGCCTCCTCATCGACCTCGGCACCCCCCGCAACTTCAACGTCCCGTCCGGGCCCGGCGCGATCGCCATCTCGGACATGCTCGAAGATGAACAGCAGCGCCCGCACGCGATGGCGCGCCGCCGCAAACTCCGCGCGCGCCTCGGCGAACTCCTGAAAGAGCGGCTCTCCCACGCCGCGGTCGATTCGCGCAACCCCGTCGGCGCGCTCCGGGCCGAGATCGAGGCCATCCGCCAGGCCGAACTGATCCGCTACCGGCGCCTCCACCCCGGAGTGCCCCCTGAAGTGCTGGACGCCATCACGCGCTCGCTCATCGAGAAAGTGATGCACCAGCCAACGGCCCGCCTCAAATCGCTCGACGCTGACACCGCCCGGGAATTCGCCGGCCTCTTCACCGCCGGGAGCTAGCTCCGTCCCCTTGCCGCCGCGGATCGACAACGAGGGGACGCCGCGTCCTGCTCGCTGGCGGCTGCAACTGCCCTTCGACGACCGGCTGGCACTTCGGACACCACGCGGTGTGCCGGATGTCCACCCCTTGTGGCGCCGATCGCAGGGTGGTGTGGCAACGGCGGCAGGGTTGTCCGCCGCGCATGTATGCGTACATCGTCGGCCGGCGCGTCAGCCCAAGCGCATTGTCCTTCCCCACGCTCGCCCGAAGCAGCGCCTGCGCCTTCGAAATGATGAGCCGCAGCTCGTCGTCCGTGAGCTCGTTCACCCGCCGCCATGGGTTGACCTGAGCGTGAAAGAGCGCTTCGTGCTTCCAGATGTTTCCCACGCCGGCCAGCGCGCGCTGGTCCATCACCGCATCCCCGATGGTCAGCAGATCCCTCGTAGGGTGCCGAAGCCGCTGCAGCGCCTCCTCGACATCGAACCCGTCGTCCAGCAGGTCCGGCCCGAGGTTCGCCACGGGCGCGTGGTACCCGAGGCTGCGCTTTTCCACGAGTTCGATGACCGGCGCGCTGAAGTTCACAACCACGGCGCCATCTACCTCAAGCACCAGCCGCGCCTCGCGCTCCGGCCTCGTCCACGCTTCGCCCGGCGCGTAGACGTGCCACGTCCCGTACATCCGCAGGTGCCCACGCAACGCCAGCCCGTTGTCGAAGCTGATCAGCATGTTCTTCCCCCGCGCCCGCACATCCGTCACTGTCCGCCCGACGATCTTCTCGACCCGTGGCGCCGGCCCCGGCCCGTGGGCCCTCGCTGCTAGGATGGCCTTCCCAAGCAGCGGGCCACGGAGCTTTTCGGCGAATCGATAGAGCGCGTCACCCTCAGGCATGCGCCATCGCCTCCGCCCGCTCTGGCCGCCGTGTGAACCCCCGGAACCCCTGCGCGAATCCCGCCTCCCGCAGCAGCGGCGCAAGTCCGGACTCCGTCGCCGGAATGCCGTCGACCCGTTCGATCGAGAGCCCCTTGTTCCCAAGCGCGACGCCGTCACGCGCGAGACCCAGCAGCGCGAGCAGCGCCAGCCGTTCGTCCGCCGCCGCCGGGAACGTCATTAAGCCCCGGTGCGACCGATCCAGGTACAGGAGCGGCGTGCCATCCACCAGGACCACCCGCGCGCCCGGCACTCGCTGGTAGGGCTTTCGCGCCTCGGCTTCGTCCCGGGGCCATGCCAACGTCGCGCCGTACGGCTGCGAAGGGTCGGTCGCCGCCAGCACCACCGTGACCGGCTCGTCGGGCAGTTCCCGCTCGCCCCGCACCCGTTCCGCCGCGCCGGGAAGGCAGAATTGCGCGGCCCCGAGTCCCTCAACGAAGTACCCCCGCCTGACGCGGCCGGCATCCTCCATCCCTTTCAACACCGGATACACCGCCGAAAACCCGCCCGGCAAGTCGTCCGCCGCCACACCCTCGCGCGTGACGATCCCGAGCCGTTCGAGGAGCACTTCCGCCCGTGCGTGGGCGCGCGCGGTCACCCTGGCCCGGGACTCGTCAAACGGCAACCGCCGGACGAGCGACCAGCGCCCCGCCGATTCCGCGGGAAGCTTGTTCATCCGTCCGCGCGGCCCTGGGCCACCCGCACGCTTCGGCCACGCCAACGCCCGCACCGGGGCGAGCGTGTCATTCGTCACGGCGCCGGCCCACACCAGCTCCCAGATCGCGTCCAGGACCTCCTGGTAGGGCGCGTTAGTCGCCCCGACAAGGTCGCTGAAGAAGAGTGCGCCACCGGCCCTGAGTGCCTCGACAATCGCCTGCTGCAGAGGCGGCAACGCTTCCGGCAGCACCGGAGCGAACAGGTCCAGCATCTCGCGTCGCACCAGGGTCACCCGGCCGTCGTCTTTGCCGGTCTTGCCGGAACCGAACCACGCCACCTCGCCCGAGGCCACGAGTGCATCCAGCATCGCCGGCTGGAAGCCCGAGACCCGCGCGGCCAGCACCTCACGCTCCAGCACCGCGGCCGCGATTGGCGCGCCCTCGATTTGCATCAGGACATCGCGAAGCCGGTCTGGTCCACGTTGTGTGGAGCCGATGCCGTGCCAGCGCAGCAGGAAGCGTGCATACGCCGCTCCGTCCACGGGCTCCACTTCCTTGCGCAGCCGTGCGAGCGAGCGCCGCTTGATCTGGCGAAGCACCTCCGGGTCGCACCACTCCCGCTCCGTCCCACCCGGCCGGAAGTCCCCGTGGACCACGACGCCGTCCGCGTCCATTTCTTCGAGTGTCTCCCGCACCAGCGATTCAGGGAGCGTCCAGCGCCGTGCCGGCCCGGCGGTGACGAACGGCCCGTGTGTCCGCGCATACCGGCGAAGCAAGCCTTCCAGCGCGCCTTCAGTGCGCTTGAGGAACGCCTCCGGCACGCCGAGGGGCACGGACGCGCCAAGCGCGTCGCGGAAGCGCCCGGCGTCTTCGATTGGTATCCAGCGCGTCGCCCCGCCGATGCGGACGCGGCACGCGCGCCGCTGTCCCTCCAACTCGGCCAACCACGGTTCCGCCATCGCAGGCGACACCAGCCGGTCGGCCACCTCGGCCGCGTCCAGGTCCCCCAGGCGGCGCAGGAGGTCATGCACCTGGTCCAGCGTCCGCGCCTTGCGGACGTCCACGAGGCATTGCAGTTCGAGCTCCACCTCGTCCAGCGCGGCGGGGTCGAGCAGTTCCCGCAGTTCCGCCTCGCCCAGCAGGTCGCGCAGGAGGTTCCGGTCGAGCGTGAGCGCCTGGGCCCGCCGCTCGGCCAGCGGCGCATCGCCCTCGTACATGTAGGCAGCCACGTAATCGAACAACAGCGAGCGCGCGAACGGCGATGCCTCCCGCGTCTCCACGCTCGCGATCCGTATCTCGCGCGATTGCACCTGCCGCAGGACTTCGATCAGCCCCGGCAGGTCGAACACGTCCCGCAGGCACTCGCGGTACGTCTCGAGCACGATCGGGAACGAGCCGTACCGGCTGGCGACCGCGAGCAGGTTCGCGGAGCGTTGCCGCTGCAGCCACAATGGTGAACGGGCGCCCGGCCGCTTCCGCGGCAGGAGCAGCGCTCGACCCGCGTTTTCCCTGAAGTGGCTGGCGAACATCGCGGTGTTTGCAAGGCGCGAGACCACCATCTCCTCGACCGCCTCGGGCGAAGGAAACAGCATCTCGGCGGGCGGCGGTTCCTCCCCGCCCGCGAAGCGGATAGCGATCCCGTCGTCGCTCCAGATCGTCTGGACGTCGAAACCACTCTGCTCCGCCAGGGTCGCCTCGATCGCCTGCGCCCACGGCGCGTGCACCTGTCCGCCGAACGGCGAAAGCAGCACCATCCGCCAGTCGCCGAGCTCATCACGGAATCGCTGCACGACGAGGATTTTGTCGGTCGGTAGCTGCCCCGTCTCTTCCTTCTCGTCGTGGAGGTAGGCCAGCAGGTTCTGGGCCGCGTTGGCATCAAGGTCGTGGTCAACCGTGAGCCGCTCGAGTGCCACGGCCGGGTCCTTGATCGCGTCCAGCTCCCTTGTGAACTGCCCGATGGCCCGCCCGAATTCCAGCGGACGGCCCACGCCGTCGCCCTTCCAGAACGGCATCTTCCCAGGCTCACCCGGCGCCGGCGTCACGATCACCTGGTCGCGGGTGATCTGCTCAATGCGCCAGGTGGTTGCGCCGAGGAGGAAGGTTTCGCCCGGGCGGCTCTCGTACACCATCTCTTCGTCGAGTTCGCCCACGCGTGGGCCGCCAACACCAAGGAACACGCCGTACAGGCCCCGGTCGGGGATCGTCCCGGCGTTCACCAGGGCGACCGTCCGGGCGTCCCGGCGGCTCGAAAGCACGTCACGGTCGCGGTCCCAGAGGATGCGCGGCTTCAAGTCGGCGAATTCGTCCGATGGGTACTGGCCGGAGAGCATGCCCAGCACGCCTTCGAGTTGCTCGCGGCTCAGGGACGAGAAGTTGTAGGACCGCCGCACCAGATCAAACACCTCATCGACCGTGAGGTCGTCCGCCGCGCACATGGCGACGATCTGCTGCGCCAGCACATCGAGCGGATTCCGCGGCACATCGGTCTTTTCGATCAGCCCCTCGCGCATCCGCTTCGTTACCACGGCGCATTCGAGCAGGTCGCCCCGGAACTTGGGGAAGATCCGGCCTATGCTCGTCGCGCCAACCTGGTGCCCGGCCCGGCCCACCCGCTGAAGCCCCCGCGCCACCGACTTCGGCGACTCAACCTGGATCACCAGGTCAACGGCGCCCATGTCCACGCCGAGCTCCATGGAACTCGTGCAGACGAGCCCCGGCAACTGCCCGGACTTCAGCATCTCCTCGGCTTCCATGCGCTGCTCCCGCGAAACGGAACCGTGGTGCGCCCGGAGCAACTCTTCGCCGGCCAGTTCGTTGATACGCGCCGCGAGTCGCTCCGCCAGCCTCCGGTTGTTCACGAACAGCAGCGTCGAACGGTGTTGCCGAACCAGCTCCAGCATCCGCGGATAGATGGCCGGCCAGATCGATGTCCGTGCCTCCGGGCTCACTTCTGACTCGGGCACCGGCCCGGCAAGGTCGCCCAGTCGAGTCATGTCTTCGACCGGCACCATAACCTTCAGGTCGAGGTCGCGCCGACCGGCGTCCGCGATGCGCACCGCCCGGTCACCACCGAGGTATTTCGCCACTTCCTCGAGGGGGCGCTGGGTCGCCGAGAGTCCGATGCGCTGGAACGGACGTCCCGTGAGCCGCTCCAGGCGTTCGAGCGAAAGCGACAGGTGCGCTCCGCGCTTCGTCCCCGCCATCGTATGGATCTCGTCGATGATGACCGTACCGACGGTCTCCAGCACTGACTTCGCCTGCGATGTCAGCATCAGGTAGAGCGACTCCGGAGTCGTGATCAGGATGTCCGGAGGATCCCTGCGAAGGTCGGCCCGCTCCCGGGCAGGGGTGTCACCGGTGCGCGTTGCTACGGTTATGTCTGGCGGTGGAAGCCCCTCACGCGCCGCTGCAATGCGCAGCCCCGCCAGCGGCGCCCGCAGGTTTCGCTCCACGTCATAGGAGAGCGCTTTGAGTGGGGAGATGTAGAGGGCCGAGACGCCCGCCCGCACCGGCTTGCCATTCTTGCCTGTCGGCAGCGGCGGGCGATTCGCCAGTTTGTCCACACACCAGAGGAACGCCGCCAGCGTCTTGCCCGAGCCCGTGGGCGCCAACAGCAGCGTGTGCTCACCGGCCGCAATCGCGTTCCACCCGAGTTCCTGCGCCTGCGTGGGCGCCTCGAACGTGTCGCCGAACCACGCGCGCGCCGCCGCCGAAAATCGATCGAGTGCCGACGCGCGCGCCGTCGCTGCCATCTGGACATTGTGCCAGATGGCTCCAATTAGCACACCTGTTCGACTACTTGGACTTCGTCGCCGTTGGCCGTTTGGCCGCTGCCCGTGGCTTCGCGGCGGGCACCGCCAGCGGCGGGATGACTTCCGGCTCCCGCGGCGGGTTGGTCACGAAACCCAGGTGGGCCCGCTTTTCGTCCGGCTCGGGGTGAATCTCAATCCGGTAAATCGTCTGGTACGGCACGAACATTTGCACCGGGTGCGGGTGGTCCGGCCGCGCCGTGCTCAGGGCCACCCACTGGTCCGAAACGCCGCTGATGCCGTTCACGTAGTGTGTTGCTCCGTCCACGGTGCTCACTTCCACCACCGGGATCTCGCAGCCGACCTGCTTGCAAAAGCCGTTGATCGCGGCCGGGAGTATCTGCTCGAAGAACGGCCGGTCGAACGGGATCCCGTTGTTGATGGGCGCGGCCTGGGGCGTTGCGGCCGCGGGCGGCGGGACAACCCCCGGCGGAAGATAGATGACGCGCGAGGGTTGATTCATGCGAGGAGCGTAGGTAACAAACCGTACCGTGACAACTTCCGCCGTAGACGCGCGTCTCCATAATGGCTATGATTTTCATAGCTACCGCCGCAGTGGCGTACTTGAACTCAACGCTGGAGGCGTTCGCCAATGACCACCGAGTCCGCATCCCCAACCGTGCTCGTCAACATCACCGATAAGGCAGCCGAAAAGGCCCGCGCCCTCCTCGAAGCCCGCGAGCTCACCGACGGCGCCCTCCGCGTCTTTGTCGCTGGCGGCGGCTGCAGCGGCTACCAGTACGGCATGGCCCTCGCCCGCTCCGCCGAAGATGACGACATCATCCTCGAGCAGTCCGGCGTCAAGATCGTCATCGACCCGGAAAGCGCGCAGTACCTCAGCGGCGCCGAGATCGACTACGTCGATGACATCATGAAGAGTGGCTTCTCCATCTTTAACCCCAACGCCACCAAGTCCTGCGCCTGCGGCTCCAGCTTCCAGACCGCGGACGGCAGCGGCCAACCGCGCGCCTGCGGCAGCTAAAGGCGAAAGCTCAAAGGCAGAAGTCGAAAGTGAAACGGGCCGGCAGTCGTCGGCCCGTTTTCGCGTTGTCACTCGCTGAGGTTCGACACCACGCAATCGTCAATCGGCGCAAGAACGTTGAGTGATCGTTCATAGCATGCGCGCAATATGAGATACGCCCGTCTTCGGCTGACGTGGCCTTCGCTGCCCAGGTGCACTCCGATAACCACATAATAGTCCTGGATCCGGTCCACCCCGAGTTCGGCTCTTGAATTGGCGTCACAGGAGCGGCGTCGTATAGGTCACGGAATGGAGTCGGCACAGGTCGCTGCGAGCGAAGCAGCCTCAACGGCGACCAACGGGCCGGGATCAGCGTGGCGCCTCTCGAGGGCGCGCCATCCCACCAGTACGGCGAACGAAATTACTCCGGCCGCTCCGGCTATCACCATTGCTCGCCACGGGAACGGCTTATCCAGGGGATACACCTCAAGATGCTCTGGCACTTCTCCCGCCGCAGCATCGAACACCGCCGGCTCGGTTTTCCGCCAGAAACGCAGCCTCATACCATCACTATCGTCTCAAAGCGCCGACATCGACACCTGAGCACAGTCTCCGTGAGCTCACGAAAGACTCCGTGTCCTCTGTGTCTCCGTGGTTCCCCGTCCTCTCAGAGCAGGTTCCGCATCAACTGTGTCTGGCTCGTCAGGAACACCATCGAAGAGCGCGTCGCAGCCCGCAACCGCCCGAACTCCGCGTCGGTCACGGCCATCTCGTCGAACTTCTCCAGCTCCGCCAGCGAATCGAACTCGGCAACGATCGAAACCCCGCTCGTGTGTCCCGTGATGGACGACCACACGCTCGTGTGCGCGTCGATTCCGCGCTGCTTCTGGTAATCGAGCGCCTGCGAGATAGAGAGCACGAACTCCCGGTGATGGCCCGGCTGCACCTCGCCCGAGAGCACCCGCATGTACTTCCGAGGGGCCGTCGCGTCCTCTGACGTCATCAGTCCTTCCGAGTGGTACGCCAGTCGGTGGATGTTCACCTTTGAGTCGTGGTAGACCATGTGCGTCCGCACGGCCCGCCGCACCACCGCGAAGCGCGCGTCCTCGGTGGAGAGGTCGCTCCACCGCTCCAGGTCATCCAGGGTGTTGAAGTCGGCCGCGATCACCACGCCGTTGTTCTGCCCGGTCATGGAACCCCAGACAGCGGTCCGCGCGCGAATGCCCCGGTCGAGCTGGTAGGAACTCGCTTCTTTCATCGCGCTCAGGAAATCGCGCGTCATCCCCTGGGCAATCACTCCGGAAAGGATCCGACGGAACATGCGCGACTCCCTGCAGCCCGGGTTCACGGCCCCGGCGGGCGAAAGTGTACCAGACGGTTAGCGAACAGCCCCCGTGGCTCCGTTCGGGCTCGGTCCGGCCCGGAAAAACGGCAGACGCAGCCGCAAAACGCGTTCCTGGCGCCGGTCCAGTTCGAACGCCCGGTCGCGCGCCGCAAGGATCTCCCGGACCGTCACCAGCCCTACAAGCAGCCCGTCGTCATTCGTCACCGGCACCGCAATCCGGCCCGCGTGAGCCATCGCGTCCGCCGCTTCGCGCATCGTCACGTCCGGGCTCACCCGCAGCGTCGATTGGCTCGCGACGTCGCCGAACCGAACCCGGTCCGCCGGCTGCTGGCCATCGCGATTCATCAGCAACCGTCCCAGGTCGCCGGCGGTAATCATCCCCGTCAACCGGCCGTCTTCAGCCACCACCGGGTAAGCCGCCTGGCTTTCGTACAGGTCAGGCATGTCGACTCGCGCGAGTTGCGCCAGTGTCGCGTCCGCCGGGATGGCCACCAGGTCCGTACGCATGCCCTGCCGCACCAGCGTCCCCTCGAGCACGTCGACCGCGTATTCACGCGCCAGGTGGTGGCCGCGCCGGCTCAGCTTTTCGGTCAGGATCGAACGGCGCAACGTCAGCACCGTGAACCCGTGCGCAACCATCACCGCCGCCAGCAACGGCAGCATGATGTTCGTGTCATGCGTCAACTCCAACACGAACACAACGCCAGTCAGTGGTGAGCGCATCGTCCCGCCGAGGATCGCCCCCATGCCAATCAGCGGCCAAAGGCTCGCATCGCCGCCGGGAAGCACGCCCGCTTCGAGCGCGCCCATCGCCGCGCCCATCATGAGCAACGGCGCAAGCACGCCGCCCGACGTACCGGACCCCAGCGACACCGCCCAGATGGTCGATTTCACCAGCAACACGCCGGCGATGATCCGCAGCGGCGCATCGCCGGTGAGCAGCGTCTCG
This sequence comes from Dehalococcoidia bacterium, assembly GCA_046328215.1. GTDB lineage: Bacteria > Chloroflexota > Dehalococcoidia > Tepidiformales > Tepidiformaceae > Amarobacter. Next base: position 18,295 of record JAXLXA010000025.1, read on the forward strand.
ATCGTCCCGTAGCCCACGCCAAGCGCCTCCGGGAACAACAAACCACCAACGCCGATCGCCAGGCCACCAATGGCCGGCCACCACATCCAGTGGATCGGAAGGCGGTGAAACGCGTCTTCGCTGGCGTACACCGCGGCGGTCAGCGCGGCGCTCAACATGCCCGCCGAAAGCCCGATGACAACGCACGACAGCATCCCCTGGCCGCCGATGAAGTCCGCATGTTCCGGCACGGGGAAGAGCGGCGCGGGCGGCAACATCCAGTGGTGTGCCGTGGCCGCCGTCACGCTCGCAACCGCTACCGGGATCAGGCTTCGCGGCTTCCATTCGAACAGCAGCAGCTCCACCGCCAGCATCACCGCCGCCACCGGCGCCGCGAACGTCGCCGACATGCCTGCGGCCGCCCCGGCCACCAGCAACGTCTTCCGCTCGGACGCCGACAGGTGCATCACCTGGGACGCCAGCGAACCGAACGCGCCGCCGGTCATGATGATCGGGCCCTCCGCCCCGAACGGGCCGCCCGACCCGATGGAGATCGCGGACGAGAGTGGCTTGAGGATGGCGACCCGGGGTTGCACCCGGCTCCCGTTAATGAGGATCGCTTCGATCGCCTCCGGGATGCCGTGCCCGCGAATCCGGTCCGACCCGTAACGCGCCATCAGCCCGATGAGGAGCCCGCCCACTACCGGGATCACGAGCACCCAGAGCCCGATGTGTGCGTCCGCCGGCCCGGCGCTGGAGGCTGAAATCCGCTGGTAAAAGAACGCGTTGGTGAAGATCGCAATCAGCCGCAGCAGCGCCCACGCGAGCGCCGCCCCGATCAGGCCCACCACCACCGCCAGCCCGGCTATCGGCAAGAGCCGCAACGAAGTCGTGAAGTCTCCCGGTTCGCCTTCGCGGATTGGTTCTCTCAGGCGGTCACGGAACGAACGGTAGCGCGTTCTCATTCTGGCGCGTGACCGGTGGCCAGGACGGACTGCAAGTTCGCGACCAGTGCCGGGCCGGCACTGCGCAGTTCCCGCAGGTGGTGCGCTGTGAGCTCGCGCAGCAGCGCCTCGCCTTTCGCGCTCAACTGCAGCCGCACCACCCGCCGATCCAGCTCATCGCGGTGCCGCGTCACCAGGCCGTTGCGGATCGCCCGGTCCACCAGCTCAACCATCGAGTGGTGTCGCAGCAACAGGCGGTCTGCCGCCTCGCCGATGGTCAGGCCATCGCTGCCGCCGAGGGCTTTGACGGCGAGCAACAACTGGTGCTGTTGCGGGTCGACCCCGGCCTCGCGGGCGGCGTGTTCGCTGAAGGAGAGAAAGCGGCGGATGGCGTAGCGAAATTCGTGAAGGCCCGCGTAATCGACGGCGGGGGCGGCGGCAGATGTCATGGCCATATTCTATCGTATTACGATACTTCTCGCCAGCCGCCTCGCGGATATACTTCGCCTGATGTCCCTTTACGTGGCCTATTTCCGCTTCAAGCCGGGCACCAACGCCCTCCAGGGTCTCGCCGCCTTCGAGCGCCGCAAGTCGTTCCAGCACCCGCCGCAGGCGAACGTCCTCGGTGAATACTGGGTCAACGCGCCCGAAGGCGAACCGCAGGTCGTGGTCATCTGGGAAGCCGAAGACGAAGGCCCCGCCGACTACTATGACGCCGCCTGGGGCGACATCTTCGATATCACCACTTCACTCGCCACCCAACCGGTCAGCGAGTTGCCGGAGGAACTCCCCGAGTCCCTCCGCGAACGCCTCTGAACCGCGCCCAGCGGTAAGCGAGTGGCTCAACGTACACGAAGGCCACCCGCCCATCCGAACCGCGCGCGGCAGTAAGCCGGTGGCCAGACCCACACGGCTCTCAAGCCCGGTGCCTCAGTGGTTCACCGCTCTACCGCCCCTTGAACGCTGGCTCCCGCCGCTCCGCAAACGCGCTCAGCGACTCCTTGAAGTCCTCGCTCTGCGTCAACGGCAGCAGTTGCAGCAGGATGTGGTCTACGGCCGCTTCGAACGTCTCGTCCTGGCCCAGGCGCATCATGCGCTTAGTTGCCTGCACCGCCAGCGGCGCGTTGTTCGCGATCTTGTGCGCCCAGGTGCGCGCCTCGGTCATCAGGTCGTCGTGCGGGACAACCTTGTTGACGAGCCCGACATCCAGCGACTGCTGCGCGTCGAGCACCTCGCCGAGGAAGGCGACTTCCGCGGCCTTCGCCCAGCCGAGGAGCCGCGGCAAGTACCAGCAGCCACCGCTTTCCGGGACGATGCCGCGCTTCGCGAAGACGGCGCCCATCTTCGCGTTCTCGCTGGCCAGCCGGATGTCGCAGCCGAGCGCCAGGTCCATCCCATACCCTGCGGCCGCGCCGTTGATCGCGCAGACGATCGGCTTGTCCATCCGGTTGATGACGATTGGCGGCGAGTTGTGCAGGTCAAACATCTGGTAGCCGGCCCGGCCGAGCTGGACCGCGTCGCCGTCGTTGCCGCTGCCCTGCGCCTTCAGGTCCAGCCCGGAGCAGAACCCGCGCCCGGCGCCGGTGAGAATGATCGAGCGGACGCTGCGGTCCACGTTCGCCGCCTGCAACGTCGATGACAGCGCGCTCAGCATCGGCACGCTGATCGCGTTCAGCCGGTCGGGGCGGTTCAGGGTGATGGTGAGGACGCCACCGTCCTGTTCGACGAGGAGGTCTTGAGTCGGGGAAGTGATTGCCATGATGGGCTCCAGTACGTGCGGAATTGCGGGGCGAGTGTTGCACTCGATTCATCCCGTCGCAACCGAATCCCGTTCGGAGCGCCGGCGTGCCTAAACCGAACCGCGCACGGCAGTAAGCGGGTGGCCGCTCCCAGTCGAAAGGCCAAACGCCGCGACACAACGCCAATCGAGCGAAGGTCCAGCTCAATTCAAAATCGTCCGCGCCCATGCCCGGTTACTTCAGCAGGTACTCGTGCAGGGTCAGCCCGCTGTCCCGGACCTTCTGCGCCACATCCTTGCCCACGTAGCGGATATGCCACGGCTCCGGCGCGTACCCAGTGATCGACTCCTTGCCGTCCGGGTAGCTGACGATGAAGCCGTACTTGTACGAATTCGCCGCCACCCAGGCCGCTTCCGGCGTCCCTTCGAACGCCTCGAGCTCCTTGCCGTTCGCTCCGACGTCAGCCGTGGTGCCCAGTTGATGTTCGCTGTGGCCGGCGCGGGCGCTCGTCCGCTCGGCATAGGCAAGCCCACTCGTGTTCACCCAGTACTGGAACGTCGCCACCTGCTCCGAGTAGCTCCGGTAGGCGCTATTCGCGTAGAGCGAGAACCCGGCCTTCGAAGCGGCCGCGAGCATCTCGTTGAAGGCGCCGGCTGCCTCGGACCGCAGTTGTGTCCCCCCGGCCACGGTCACCAGGTCGGAGGGAGCGCAGTCGGAGGCCAGCTTGTGTTGCTTATCGAGCGGGACAAGGATGTTCCCGCACGGGAGCAGGATGCTCCCATCGACAGGGTCTGTCGTCCCCGGAGTGGCGGTCGGAGCGGCCCCGGCCACCGTGGTGGCGGGAACGGCTGTGTTGGCGGCCTGCGTGGCCGTAGCCGTGTCAGTGCTCGCGGGAATGCCCTGTTGGCCGTCGTTGCCACCGGAAAACGCGTCCGCGGCGACCGTGATCAGGACGATGAAGGCAAAGATCACCGCGACCACCGCGCCAATGAACAGCAGCGGCACCTTGCCGCCTGTTTCCTTCCCCACCACACCACTGCGTTTGCTCGTCGAAGCCCGGCGGGACGGGCGCGAAGTGCTCATTGGGACAACCTTACCGCCCCTGTTGCTTCCGTCCTAACCGCCACCCTTCGGCGTTGCTCGCGGATCGTTCGACACGTCATCGAGAAACGCCCGCAGGAGCGCGTTCGTCATCTCCGGCTGTTCGATCTGCACGAAATGCCCCGTGCCGGCCACCGGCTCCTGCCTCACGAAGTTCGTGTTCTCCCGTATCCAGCCCGGATCGCCGAGCGGCTTCTCCGCCCAGATCATCATGAATGGCTTCCGGTCTGCCTCCCGCAACAGCCGCTGCATGTCGGCGCCCACCAGGTGCAGGTCCTCCAGCATCCCCGAGCCGATGTCTGCCGGGCAGGTCATCATCGTCCGCTGCACGTAATCGTGCGCACCCGTGTGCGGCGGGTCGTAGTCGAACGTCGAAATGAACCGCGCAACCGCACTCATCGACCCGGCCTCGCGGATCGCCGCCACCGACCGGGGCGAACCGGCGCCGGTTTCGCTCGTAATCGGCGAATCGATCGTAACAATGCCCAACACGAGCTCCGGGTAGCGGCCGTTCAGCGCCAGCGCGATGATCCCGCCCAGGCTGTGGCCAACAACCACGACCGGGCCGGCGCCGAGTTCACGAATCAGCGCCGCCAGGTCCTCCAGCGCGCGTCCAACGCCGAACGGGGACGTCGCCGGACTGCCGCCCCGCCCGCGCAAGTCCACCGCGACGCACCGGTGGTCACGGGAGAATTCGTCGAGCTGCGCGGCCCAGCACTGCCGGTCACACGCCCAGCCATGGACGAACAGGAAAACCGGAGTGCCCTCGCCCCGGTCGTCGTAGGCAAGGGTCACCCCATCAAGCGTCAGTTCCGCCATCGAGCGACGCGCCGCTTCTTCGGCTTCTGTTTACGGAGGGCGGTGCGGAGGGCGGCCCGCAGCGCGAGCGTCCCGGCGGTCATCGCCAGGCCGCGAGCTCGCGAGCTCCGCTTCTTCAGCTTCTTCTTGTCCACACGCTCGTACGCATCTCGCGTGAGATGCGCCGCCTGGTGCGAACCTTCGCTCAGGATGGCGAGGGCGTCTCGAGCCGCCGTGCGCGCGGCGTCCATGTCGACGTCCGAAACGGTCTTCCGTGCCCGGCGCGCGCCGCTGGCGCCGACGACTCCGAGCCGAGAGACCACTTCCGCCGCCCGCTCCCGGGCCAGGTCGACATCCACCGCGCCGACCGGCACCCGGTGCGCGGCAGCGCTCGCCCGGCCACGGAGGCTGGATTGCTTTTGCTTACGCGAGGACGCCTTATTCACGGCCAGCGCAACCGTGGCAAGTGCGATCACCGCCGCCGCGCCGGCCGCCACCAGCACAACCACGCTCGGACCGCGCCGCGTTGCCGCGGAGTGCTCCTCTACCAGTTGCTCCAACGGCGGGGGCGCGGACGCGGCCGCTGCTTCGAAGTCGCCCCGCTCCAGGTCACCGAGGAACTCGCGCACACCCTCCGTGAACGCGTCCGGATTATCACCGGGCACGCTATGGCCTGCGGCCGCCACGATGATCAGGCGGGCGCGTTGCATCTCCGTCGCCGCGCGTTCCGCGACTTCTTGCGGCAGCACGTCGCTTTCCGCCCCGCGAATCAGCAGCGTCGGCACCCGTACGCCCCGGAACAGCGACCACGAATCGCCGCTCCCCTCGTTGCCGATGCGGAGGCCGTTGTCGGGCGCCCTGAAGCGCTTGTCGAACTTCCATGTCCACTTGCCCGTTTCCGTGGGCTTGAGCCGGTGGCGCATGCGCTCGCGGATGTTTTCCAGGCTGCGCCGCTGGTTGAAGCGGTGCGCGATCTCGACGAACTCCTCGAACTCGAGTTCATCCGGCCCGCGCGTGAACCGCATGATGTTGTCCACGCCCTCTTTCGCCGATTCCGGGCCGACGTCCACAAGGACGAGCGCGCGGACGTGCTCCGGGTACTTGTTCGTGTACGCGACCGAGTTGAGCCCGCCCATGCTGTGCCCGATCAAAACGAACCGGTCGATCCCGAGCGCCTTGCGGAAGCCTTCGAGGTCTTCGACGAACGCCGTTCGCGTGTAGTCGCCGTCTTCCGACCATTCACTGTCACCGTGGCCGCGCTGGTCCAGCGCGAGGAGGCGGTAGCGGTCCTGCATCCGGTCCGCGAACTCGTCGAACATGTGCCCGGAGACTCCGAAGCCATGCAACATGATGATTGGCTGGGCGTCCGGGTTGCCCCATTCCTGGTAGCTGAGTTGCAGGGCGCCGACCTGCACACTTCGTTCAAGGTATCCGGCGGTCACCATGGCGCGGTCTCCATCGTGGTTTCGCTCCCGTGCGAGAGAGCAGCGAACTACGATGATAGCACTCGCGGCCAGCGGCGAAGGGCCTGCAACGATTCTGCAACAACGGATCAGGAGACCGGGGAAAGGCCCTGTTCAGAGCGCAACTGGTTGTACGTCGCCACGAGGGCATCGCCCTGGTACGCCCAGCCACCACCGGGATTGAAAGAGTAGTTGTACGCCGCCCGGATCGCTTCTTCGCCGCTGTACCCCGCACGCTCCCCAGCGTGCCAGGCTTCGGCAAGGCCGCGCGCCGCGCGGTCGGCGTTGGCTTCGGGGTCGAACCGGCTGTCGCCCATGCCGGCGCCGTAACCCTGGTCGTGGAGCTGGAACAGGCCAACGGAGTGGCCGCTGTCTCCCACGGCGTCCGGCCGCCCGCCGCTCTCGATCAGCATCACTGACTTCAGCAACATCGGAGGCACGTTGTACTTCTGCCCGAGCCGGTTGAGCATGCCATCCCACTGGTCCGGGTCTGCGTCGCTGTTGGAAACCACGGGAGTGTGCGGCGTCGCCGAACGGTGACTCGCCTGCGTGGACCGCGTACTGGAGCTGCTCGCCGCGCTCGCGCGCGCACTCGATCGGGCAAGGGTCGTGGAAGCCGGGACCTGGAACGCGCTCGAACCGCTGCCGCTTGTGAGCGGGGATGCAGCGCGGCTGCGGGCAATCTCGCCAGCCTCGGTGAGTGAGACGTGGGCCGCGGACACCGCGCCGCGGGCAGCCGGATCGATAGCCATCTCGCGCTCAGGCTAGTAGCTTTGGCCGGCGCACCGAATCGGGCGACCACCGCATGGTTTCCGGCGAATCCCCGATGCGGAGGACGAACGCATGGCAGAACAACGCATACCAGACCCAACGCTGATGGCCCGGCTGCAACTCTCCGTGAAAGGCATCGACTGGGCCGCATCACTCGTGAAGCCCTGGCAGCACTCGACCGTGGATGATGTCTGGTCCCCTCACCATCAGTTGGCGCCTCATCGCCGTCGAGACGGAGAACTTCCAGCCACGCATTCGCCGGATCGTCGCGGAAGACCGTCCCGTGCTCACGTCATGGGACACTGACGCATTCAACGCCCGCTACTCCCCCCAGGGCGACATCGACGAACTCGCGGAGCGCTTCATGGCCGAGCGCGCCGCCACGGTTGAGCTGTTCAAGGCGCTGACCACGGACCAATGGCAGCGGACCGGCATCTGGCCGGACGGCAACGAGGTGGACCTGGCCTGGCTGGCGGAAAAGGTCCTCTGGCACGCGCTCGATCACTTCGCCTTGCTACTCGATCTCCACGGCGAATTCGAGAAGCGCCAGGCGCCGCGGTGGCATGGCTGAGTCGCTCTGCACCGTCTGCTGGCGTACATCTTCTTGTACACTGAAGACGTGACGCAGTACTCCATCGCCGAAGCCCGAAAGCATCTCTCGCAGATCATCGATGAGGCGATCGACGGCGCCCCCGGGCGCATCACCCGGCGCGGCCGCGAGGTAGCAGTCGTCGTTTCAGCGGAGGAGTACGCGCACTTGCGGTCGGGCAAGCGGTCCTTCGCAGAAGCGTACGAGGCCTATCGCGCGGAGTATCCGGAGGGAGTGGTGGAAGGTGATGACGAACACCTCGGGCCCGAGTACTGGGACGCCCTGCGCGACCGCTCTCCGGGACGCGAAGTCAACCTGTGACCCTTCGCTTTCTCCTGGACACGAGCATCATCTCGCGAGCACAGGGGCCCCTGCCCGACCACGCCGTTGCTGAGAGACTCGCCGCGGTGGGAGAAGAAGCTGCCATTGCCTCCATCGCGCTCCACGAACTGTTGTACGGGGTGGCGATCCTGCCAGCCGGCCGCAAGAGGCGGAACCTTGAGCGGTTCATTGATACGGCCGTCCGCTCCGCCTTCACCATCCTGCCGTACGACGAAGCCGCGGCGACCTGGCATGCCGGCGAACGTGCCCGGCTGAAGGCGGCGGGTCAGACCGCGTCCTTCATCGATGGACAGATCGCAGCGGTCGCGGCGGTGAACGGCCTCATCGTTGTGACCGCGAACGTCCGCCACTTCCGGAATTTCGAAGGTCTCAGCGTGGAAGACTGGTCCACGCCGCGCTGACTATCCGCGACTATGTGAGCGGCACGGCTTCGTAAGCTCCCGCCCGAAGCGCGTCCAGCAGTTCCGCGTCGCTCCGGACTTCCCCGGTGAAGCGAGTGGCCGCGCGGCCAACCTCGTCGGCCGTGTGCGCGTCGGAGCCGCCTATCCCCGGAAGGCGAAACCCTCGCGCCAGCCCCGCCGCCGCCAGGTTCTGGAGCTTCGAGTCAGACCCATTCTGCGACTCGACTGACTCGAAGTATTCCACCGTCTCATGGCTCACCTTGAGCAGACCGTCTCGGGCCGGATGGGCCAGGAACAGCAGGGCGCCGCAACGCTGAGCCCGTTCGAACACCGCGCGGGCAATCGCAGAGAACGACCGGGAATCTGGCAACCCAAACGCGAGCACGTGCCCCAAGTCGGTCGTCAGTTCAACGGCGGAGAAGAGCGGGAGAGGGCTGCGGAGTCGCACGGCGGCAAGTTCCGCCGGGTCCCACGCGCGATCGTGCTCCGTCAGGCACAAACCGTCGATCCCTTTCGCCAACGCCGCGGAGACCAGCTCGTCCAGCGTCAGCGCGCTGCATGCCGAGAGCGGCTGCGTGTGGCAATGCAGGTCAATCAGCACGGCGTGGCTATCGCGGCAGCTTCATGCCGTAGATCTCGCCGAGCAGATCCAGGAACGCAGACATCGGCCCACTCTGCGGCTTGTTGCGCCGGTACATGACCGCGATTTCGCGTTCCACCGGCTCGGCGGACTCAATGTGGACCTTGTGCAACGTGCCTAGCCTGATTTCCCGTTCGACGCTCACTTCGGGCAGCAGCGCAATGCCGAGGTTGGACTCGACCATCTTCTTCGTCGCCTCGATGGAGTCCAACTGCATCTGCTGCTGCGGCACGACGCCGAGGTCCCGGAAGAGACTCAGGATCATCCCGTAGTAGCCCGAATCGCGGTCGAACAGGATGAGTGAGTCGTCCGCAAGCTGCTCTACCTTCACCGAGCCGCGCTTCGCGTAGCGGTGCTGGGACGAAACCACCAGGACCAGCTCGTCGTGGTAGAGCGTGACGGAGCGCACGTCGGGATGGTTGATGGGTCTGCCGAAGCCGACCTGGACGTCATCGTCGAGCACCATCTGGAGCACTTCGTCGCTGTGCCCCGTGCGGACGAGGACGTCGACGCCCTGGTGGTTGTCACAGAACACCTTCAGCAGCCGCGGGAGGACGTATGTGCCAACTGCCGGCGCGGTGCCGATGGTGAGCCGGCCGGCGGTGCCCTCACGGGTCCCTTCGAGCACCATGAGGCCATCGTTGAGCGTGCGAAGGACGCGCTGGGCGTATGGGAGGAACGACCGCCCCGCGTCCGTGAGCTTCACCCCGCGGCCCATGCGTTCGAACAGTGACTGGCCGACTTCGCGCTCGAGGGACTGGATGCGGTTGCTCAGCGACGGCTGGGCCACGTTAAGGAGTTCGGCGGCGCGGGAGAAGCTGCCGCAATCGGCTGCGGCTATGAATGCGTCGAGTTGGGCCAGTTCCATGTATGGATTACCCGCGAGCGATAAGGGTTCGCTATGCCTGCAACCATACGGGAATGTTCAGCCATAGGCTAGGGCTGGGGATATATACGCCGGGTCATCTGGACGCCTCAGCCAGCGCGAGGATGCTTTCGGCGCACGCCAGGATCGTCTCGGAGGCGGGCCGCGGGCTAAACCCGAGCAGCCGTCGGGCCTTCTCCGTGGTCAGCTCATTGCGGCGGCCGAGGAGCGGAAGCAATCCTCGGAGCTGGGCATTCTCGCGCGCGAGTTCCCGGCTCGCTTCGAGCGAGAGCGTCTCGCTTGGAACCTTTTGGGCGCGACTCCCGAGCCCCGTCCGGAGGATCGAAGCGATGTCTTCCATCCAGAGGAATTCCCCCGCCACGAGGAACCGTTCTCCCGCAGCCTCGGACCGCTCCATCGCGCTGACGTGGGCGTCCGCAAGATCCCTCACGTCAGTGATCCACAAGCCGAGCCTGGGCATCGCGGCGGGTTGGCCGTTGAGCAACTGGTGGATGATCCCGACCGACCCTGGCCGTGACGCGCTCAAGATGGGCCCGAAGACGGCGCCCGGAAGCACGGTGGTGAGCGCGGTCGCTCCGCCGTGGCGTTCGATGAAGTCCCATGCCGCGCGTTCAGCGAGGATCTTCGAGCGGCGGTAGGCATCGAATTGCGGGTCATCCGGGTCAGCCCAGGTCGTCTCGTCGCTCACGGCGTCTACGTCCAGGGGCGGCCGCGCAGTCGCTGCCGCCGACGTCATCACCACCCGCTCCGCTCCCGCGGCAACGGCAGCGCTCAGCACCCGCAAGGTCCCGTCTCTCGCAGGGCCAACCAACGCGTCGCGACCGTGGTCGTTGCCTCCACCGAGGGGGGAAGCCACGTGAAGGACGAACCGGCAGTCGGCCATGGCCTCGGGCCAACCCTCGTCAGAAGTCAGGTCCGCTCGGGCGAACGACAGCCTGGACTGCGAGTCCCCGTGCCCCGCGCGAGCGATCGATGAGCGGACGTCATCCTCGCCCTTCGCCGCACGCACCGTCGTCCGCACCCGGTACCCGTGCCGCAGCAGACTCTCGATGCACCACCCGGCCACGAAGCCGGTACCTCCAGTGACGAGGACCGTGTCAGTCACATTGCTCTCCTGCGTTTGGAGCTGCCGGCTGCTCAGTCGAAGTAGCGGCCCAGCACCCAGTTAATCACGTCCCTGACGGTGATCATCCCAACGAGCTCGCCGTCGCGGGTCACGGGAATGTGACGGAAGCCGCCGTCGCCCATCTTGTTAAGGGCGTACGCCATGGTGTCGTCTTCGCGGAGCACGACCGGGTCCGGGGTCATGTAGCGCCCCACCTGCTCGTCCAACGCCCCGGCCTTCGCGGCGACCTTCTTGAGCACATCCCGGTCGGTGAAGATGCCTACGGTCTTGCCTTCGCTCACAACCACAACGGCGCCGGTCGGGTCGTCTTTCATCGTAGCCACGGCTTCGCGGACCGTCTGCGTCGGGGCCACTACTCTCGGCTTTGTCATCCGAACGGACGAGATCGGGATGATGAGGTCGCTCTCGCTCACCACCTGCGTGGTCTCAGGAACATCGATGCTGCGGAGGTCGCTCAGGCAGCGCTCGCAGTTATCCGCGCCCTCGATGTTTTCCGCTCCGCAACTGGGGCAGATGACGATGTTTTCTTGCTTCGCGACCATCGTTCTCTCCTCTTTGAAAACAGGCAGGGCTCCAAGTTGGAGCCCTGACCATACCAGATCGCCGATCCCGTCGACCTCTCAGATCAATCAACAATCCAAGTTTCGCCGGCGTGGAGCGCCGCTTCCAGGCTGCCGCGGCCCTTCGCCACGGCATTCTCGACTTGTTCCGCCACCAGTTGGTCGAACACAGGACCGTCGATGTCGCGGAAGACACCGATCGGTACCGGAAACTCCGGGTAGTCCATGCCAACGAGGATGTTCGCGAGCGAGACGGTCGGGGCCTTCGTGTCATGCACGATGAGCCCTTCGTCCGATCCGGCGTTCAGCACCACCTCCGGCTGGAAGCCGTTGAGGCGGATGCCATGCTCGTTCTGCTTGCCGAAGCGAAGCGGCTTGCCGTTCTCCAGGTAGATCATCTTGTCCTGGCGGACTTCCTTGTCCGTGAACGCGGAGAAGGCGCCGTCGTTGAAGATGTTGCAGTTCTGGTAGACCTCGACGAACGAGATGCCCTTGTGCTGGGACGCCTTGTAGAGCGTGTCTTCCAGGTGCTTCGTGTCGCGGTCGATGGAGCGGGCAACGAAGGTCGCGCCAGCGGCCAATGCCACGCGGATGGGGTTCAGCGGGCGCTCCGTCGTGCCGTACGGCGACGACTTCGTGACCTTGCCGAACTCCGACGTGGGCGAGAACTGGCCTTTCGTCAGCCCGTAGATGCGGTTGTTGAACAGCACCACGTTCAAGTCGACGTTGCGCCGCATGGCATGGAGCAGATGATTGCCGCCGATCGAAAGCCCGTCGCCGTCGCCCGTGATCACGAAGACCGTCAACTCCGGCCGGGCTGTCTTCAGCCCGCTGGCGAGCGTCAGGGCGCGCCCGTGGATGCTGTGGAAGCCGTAGCTCTCGACGTAGTAGGGGAAGCGGCTGGAACAACCGATGCCGCTGATGAACACGATGTTCTCGCGCGGGATTCTCAGCTCCGGGAGCATCTTCTGCATCTGGGCGAGGATCGAGTAATCGCCGCACCCGGGGCACCAGCGTACTTCCTGGTCCGAGACGAAGTCCTTGCGAGTGAGCACGGGCAGGTCGGCAGGGATGAGTCCGTTACCGTTACCGTTCGTGGCAGGAGCGGTCATGGGTTAGCCTCCTGAAAGGGCCGAAGACTGGCCGAACTCGATGACGTACGGGCCGCTTCGCCCCAGGACTTCGTCGATCTTCCCTTCGATCTCGGCGATTTTGAACGGCTGGCCTGAGATCTTGTTGAAGGGGATGGCATCGATGACGAACTTGCCACGGATGAGCAGCGCCAGTTGGCCGGTGTTCAACTCGGGGATGACCACCTTCTTGTAGCTGCGCAGCACCTTCTCCAGGTTCCCCGGGAACGGGTTTAGATAGCGCAGGTGCGCCGAGGCCACGCTGAGACCCTTCTTGCGGGCTGCTTCCCCGGCGCTGGTGATGGCGCCGTAGGTGCCTCCCCAGCCGAGGAGCAGCACGTCGCCCTCAGAGGGGCCCGTCACTTCCAGGTCCGGCACATCCTGGACGATGCGGTCGACGCGACCCTTTCGGGCGAGCGTCATCTCGTGGTGGTTGCGCGGGTCGTAGCTGATGTCTCCGGTGGCGCCGGATTTTTCGATGCCACCGATGCGGTGCTCCATGCCCTTCTGGCCCGGCACCGCCCAGGGGCGCGCCAGCGTCTGCGGGTCCCGCTTGTACGGGCTGTAGTCTGACCCCTCACGGGCGTAGGCCCACGGGATCTTCGGGAGGGTGCTCACGTCCGGGATGCGCCAGGGCTCGGAACCGTTGCCGATGTATCCATCGCTCAGGAAGATCACCGGGACCATGTACTTCAACGCAATCCGGAAGGCCTCGATCGCCATGAAGAAGCAGTCCGACGGCGTAGCCGGCGCGAGGATAGCGACGTAGCTGTCCCCGTTGCGGCCGAACATCGCCTGGAGCAAGTCCGACTGCTCGGTCTTCGTCGGCATGCCGGTGCTTGGCCCCGCGCGCTGGACATCGATGACGACCAGGGGAAGTTCGGTCATGACCGCGAGGTTGAGGGCTTCGCTCTTGAGCGCGAGGCCCGGACCGCTTGTGCCCGTGAGCCCAAGGTGGCCGCCGTAGGCGGCGCCAATCGCTGAGCCAATGGCGGCGATTTCGTCCTCGGCCTGGAACGTCTTCACGCCGAAGGACTTCATCTTGGACAGTTCGTGAAGGATGTCCGATGCAGGCGTGATCGGGTAGCTGCCGTAGAAGAGCGGGAGACCGCTGAGCACAGACGCCGCAACGAACCCGAGGGCAGTCGCTTCGTTGCCGCTGATGTGGCGGTACGTCCCCGGCGGCACAACAGCCGGCGGCACGCTGTACTGCACGCGGAAGAGTTCCGTGGTTTCGCCGAAGTTGTAGCCGGCTTTGAGCGCGCGAAGGTTGGCGTCGAGGATTTCCGGGCGCCGTCCGAACTGCTCCGTCGCCCACTTGATCGTCGTATCCATCGAACGGCCGTACAGCCAGAGGACGAGGCCAAGCGCGTAGAAGTTCCTGCTGCGGAACTTGTCTTTCGCGTTCAGCGGCAGGCCGTCCAGGGCCAGTTCGTTCAACCTCGTGATTTCGATCGCCACCAGCTGGTAATTCGAAAGCGAGCCGTCTTCGAGCGGGTTGGCCACGTAGGCCGCTTTCTTCAAGTTGGTCGGTTCGAATTCGTTCTCATCGACGATGAGAAGCCCGCCCGGCCGGAGATCACCGACGTTTGTCTTCAGCGCCGCCGGGTTCATCGCGACAAGCACGTCCGGGCGGTCTCCCGGGGTGTGAATGTCGCTCCCGGAGAACGAAAGCTGGAAACCGGAAACGCCCGGGAGCGAACCCGTAGGGGCGCGAATTTCCGCCGGGAAGTCCGGCAGCGTGGCAAGGTCGTTTCCGAAGACGGCCGCCGTCTTGGTGAATTGCGTGCCCGTCAGCTGCATTCCGTCACCGGAGTCACCGGCGAAGCGAATCGTCACACGATCGAGTTCCTCGACAACGTGTTCGGGGCGTACTGGGGTTTCTGTGGTCATGGAGCTCTGCTATCCACCCTCTGGTCTCTCCATCACCTGGTGAGGGCGTGGAGGCAGGTTGAGAACGTCTTCCGGGTATTCCTCCGCCAGGTGCCGGACAAGTTCGCCCAGCCGGACAAGTCCCACCACCGCGCCGTCCTCCATCACGGGCAGCGTCCGGTAGTGGTGCTGCTGCATCAGGAAGACAGCCTCGGCAATTGACCGGTTGGAGGCGATCGTACGTGGGTTCCGCGTCAGGACCGCGTTGGCGAGCGGCTGGTCCCAATCAAAGTCGTCCGCCATGCAACGTGTGAGCACATCCCGCTCGGTGAAGATGCCCACAACCTTCCCATCATCCACGGCCAGCACACACGAACGCGAACCACCGTGCATGGTGGCGACGGCGGAACGGACAGTAGTAAATGGAGAGACGACGGCTGGCTCATCGAGCGGCAGCTCACTCAGAGGCTGGTTGACAAACCGGCTCAGCCGGGAGCGATCCATCTCAGTCTGTTTCGTCGCCTTGGCAGATTTCGCGCTGGTGCGTCAGAACGCGTGCGGCGCGCGCTACGTTCAAGTGTACCCCGTTTGTGAAGGTCGTGCAGGCGGGGAAGACCCTGCTTCCCGTTGTTTCCGTTCGATTGTGTGAATGCACCCTACGACTCTTCCCTATTTCGATTGGCGCTAACCAAGTTCTCCCTATGGCCCTTCGGCGCCGCGGCCGATATTCCCGTTAGCGGCGCCTGGCCGCGGAGAACACGGGCTCATGGCTTCCAAAGCGCAGATCCAGACGGTCAAGGCCGAATTCCTCGACCCGTCGCTCTACGAAGATGCCGGCCTCTCCGGCCTGCCGCGCCTGAGTCGCGGCACGCTCCTCGCGGCCCTTAGCCGCGCACTCGATCTGGCCGAAGGGCGTCGCCCGGGCCATGCCCAGCGCGTAGCCTACATCGGCGTCTTCCTCGCCAGCGAACTCAACCTTGAACCGCAGCGCATCGAAGAAGTCTTCTTCGGTTGCCTCCTTCATGACGTCGGCATGGCCTCCAGCAGCCTGATGCCCCGCCTTGACACTACGCGCGGCGCGAAACTCATCGCCGGCGCGACGCGAACTACCGAAGTCCTCAACCAGGTGCCGCCCGGCGGCTGGTCCGAAGTGGTGGAAGCGATCGCTCACCACTGTGAAGAAGGCGCGCGGATCGTGCGGAAGCTTGGCCTCAGCGAAGCCGTCGCGCGCGCTGTTGCAACGCACCACGACTGCTGGGATGGCTCCGGCACGCCCAGCGCCGAGCCGGGAGAACGCGTCCCGCTGATTTCCCGCATCGTCGCCCTCGCGGACCGCGTCGAATCCTTCATTGACGCCGAAACGTCGCCGCTCGTGATACGTCGCAAAGGCCCGGCCATGGTCCGTGAAATGGCGGGGAGCGAAATCGACCCCGAGCTCGCCAACCGGATGGCCGAAATCGCCACGCGCGACGACTTCTGGCTCGGCCTCTACGACAACGACCTCCCTTCCGCGCTTATGTCGCTCAACTACGGCGGCATCCTCGGCCGCGATGAAATGTTCGATTTCCTCGGCGTCGTCAGCGATGTCGTGGACGCGCGGAGCGGCCGCGAGCACGGCCGCGGGCGGCGTGTTGCGGACCTGGCGCGCCGCGTGGCTCTGCAATGCGACATGACGGAGCGCCGCGCCGACCTGTTGAAGGTCGCCGCGCTGCTCCAGGACATCGGTACCCTGGGCATCCCGGTGCACTACCTGAGCAAGCCGGACATCCTCAGCGTCGACGAGATGTCCACCGTCCAACTTCACCCGGTGTACGCACGCGACATCTTGAGCGAAATCCCCGGGCTCGGCGCCGCCGCCTGGTGGGTCGGATGCCACCACGAGCGCGTGGACGGCAAGGGCTATCCCGGCATGCTCGAAGGCGCCGAAGTCCCCGCGGAAGCCCAGATTATCGGCATGTGCGAAGCCTTTGATGCCCTCACGAGCGAGCGCCCGTATCGCCGCGCCATGCCCCGCGCCGAAGCACTCGAAGTGATGCGAGGCCTTTCCGGCACCCGCTTCGATCCCTACTTGCTGTCCCGTTTTGAAGACGTGGCGGCCCCGACTGAGGCCTGACGAGCGTCCGGAGCGCTCTGGCAACTCGCTTCTTGAAGAAGGCCCGGCGGAAAACGGGCCTTCTTCGCGTCCGCAGTGGACGTTGTCGCGGATGACCTCCCGTGGCCGCGACAGATGACCCTTTCGCGGCGATTGGCTACGGTACGGGCTCCGGTCGGTCCACTCGCGGGTCTGCGCGCACTCCGGAAACACCGGAGATTGAAACAGGCCAGGTCGCGGCTTCAGGCGCCACCGGGACCCCAACCGCGAACGCTGGCCTTCGCCGGCGTAGCATCAGGATGGCTCACTCGTGCACCCACGACTTCCGCGCACGGCTCTCCCCGTTGGTCGCCACTCGAACGGCGCACTCGCGCTCATCGCGCTCTTCGCGCTTCTAATCGTCTCACTCGCGGCACTGCCCTCCTGCGGGGGAGACGACGACGATGGCAGCGACAGTGGCACTTCATCGGCTGCCACGACAGCGGCGGACCTCACGCCGGACCTCAGCTCCAAGGGTCTGACCATCACGCAGTCGGGCAAGGCTGCCGGCTCAACCCAGAACCAGGACGCATTCACCGCCCAGTTCGCGGGGCCGACCGGCGCGGGCAAGGTCGTGGCCGCGCGCACCGATGTCAACCTGCACCCGACGGTTGATGCCGCGACGCAACAGTACGGCGCGATTTCGGAGGCCCTGAGGAACCCGCCACCAGACCTCTTCGGCCCGAACGCGACGCAGGACGACAACGCCCCCGTCTTCCAGGCGGACCAGGTCAAGAGCTACAAAACGGCGAAGACAGACGTCAACGGGACGCGCGTCTACACCGACGCCTACCGGATGGGCCGGGCCGTGGTCATCGTCTACGTCATTGGCCCTGACGGCGCCGAGACAGACGCCGTCCGCAAACTAGCCGCCCAGAAGATCAACGAAAAGGCCCCGAGATAGCTCAAGCCAAGCCGGCGGCCGGCCGCGGCGGTAAGCAAGCTTCGAGCTACAATCCGCAATCCGGAATTTCCAATCCACATTCGGGGAGCCCGCCATGTCCCACCCCTCCGAAGAGCGCGCCCGGCGCCTCCCGTTCGCCTTCGCCTACCTCGATCCCTCCGTCCGCAAAGACGTCGTCTACCTGGATGCGACGGACACCGCGCAAAGCTTTGGGATCCTCTACCGGCCGGCGAACCATGACCCGAAGACATGCTTCTACCTGATGCACCCGCGTGGCGAATTCACGCGCCATTACGTGGTCCCGCCCCTCACAGCGCGCGGTTATGCGGTGTTCGGGCAGAACAGCCGGTACATCAACAACGACACAGACATGGTCCACGAGCGGCTGTTGCTCGACATCGCCGCGGGCATGCGCCACCTGAAGGAGCGCGGCTTCGAACGCATCGTCCTCCTCGGCAACAGCGGGGGTGGCTCGCTCCTTTCGTTCTACCAGTCGCAGGCGTCCAGAGCGGCGGCCGACCGCTTGAACACGACCCCCGGCGGTGAACCGATTGACCTCACGAAAGAGGTCATGCCCGAGGGCGACCTGTACATCGCGGTGGCGGCCCACCTCGGCGAGGGCCGCTTCATGCTCAATGTCCTCGACCCGAGCGTCACGAACGAAAACGACCCAACCAGCACGGACCCCCAGTGGGACATGTACAACCCCGCGAACGGCTACCGGCCATTCCCGCAGGCGAGCAGCTATGACCGCGCCTGGCTCGCGGCCTACCGCGAACTCCAACTCGAACGCAGCCGGCGTCTCGACAACATCGCCCGCGACCACATCGCCGAACACAGCTACTTCCGGGGCCAACTCCGCGACCCCGGCTTCGCCTCACTCCCTGCCCCGACCCAGGCGATGATCGCTCGCCGCGGCCGCCTCGGGCGCTACATGGTCATCTACCGGACGTTGGCAAACCCCGCGTACCTGGACGGCACGATCGACCCGAGCAACCGGCCTCTGGGCAGCATTTTCTCGCCGGGCGACCCCATCATCGGGAACTACGGCCCGGGCGGCCTCGCGCGCGTCATGACCCCGCGCGGCTGGCTGAGCACATGGAGCGGCACCAGCTCGCAAGCTGACCTTCCGGACACCATCCAGCACGTCAAAGTGCCAACGCTCATCGTCTTCGCCGACGGAGATTGCGATATCTTCCCGGCCGAACAGCAGGAAATCCTGGCGAAGAGCGGCGCGGCCGACAAAGAGATGATGGAACTCCCCTGGGCGGATCACTACCTCTATCCGGTCGGGGAAGAAGGGAAGAAGCTCGCCGACCCGCGCGAGCGCATCATCGACATGATCCTCCCCTGGGTGGAAGCGCGCATCGGCAGCGTGTAGAGCGCCCACGGACAGCGCTGGAACCGCGACCGGCAGGGAGCGGATCGTATCTTGGCGACCACGTCACCCGCCAGCATTGTTTCATCGCTGCCCGAGGGTGGAGCAAGTTATGATCAGTCGATGACCATCACCGACGGGCAGGCGCGCGACTGGGCCTGGGAAGAGTCGAAGCACAAGTCCGCCCATCATGGCTTCTTCGATGACCGCACCCGAGACTTCCAGATGTTCGTCACGATCGCAACGAGGCCATCCATCATCGAGG
Source organism: Dehalococcoidia bacterium (assembly GCA_046328215.1). Classification (GTDB taxonomy): domain Bacteria; phylum Chloroflexota; class Dehalococcoidia; order Tepidiformales; family Tepidiformaceae; genus Amarobacter. Next base: position 37,314 of record JAXLXA010000025.1, read on the forward strand.
GCCTCAAGCCTGCACGGCGGGATCGACTCATCTGGAACATGGGTCGCCTGTTCTTCGAGACGTCGCGGTCCGACCAGTATGACGAACTCCGCATCGCCCTCGCTTCTGGCGTACCAGACTTCTTCAAATCACAGTTTCTGAAGCTGGCGGAGCACAACATCCCTCTCGAGATGTTCTGGGACGACGTTTGCTCGGGTGTAGCCAACGCCGACCGTCCGCTCGTCGAAACGATCTTCAACGCCCTTGAGCGGCAACTCGCCATCCCCAATGTTTGGTGCCAGGCGAGCGCCATCCACGGCTTCAACCACCTCAAGGAACCCCGCTGCCGCCCGCTCCTCCGGCGGTTCATCGAGGACTGCGACGACGAGTCGCTCCGTGAGTACGCCCGCGGAGCGATGACCTTCACGCTGATGTAGTCGCGGCGTCGGCGGCCAGTCGAAGCACTCCATGCCGCGAAATCCGCCGAAAGTGTGAGGCGAGCCAGCCCCGCATCCCTGGATCACGCTGGTACCATTCAGTCTTGGACATCGTCATCGAACTTCCGAACGACACGGCCCGCCCCGCCTACCAGCGGCTGGCCGAGGCGATCCGCGAAAGCATCCTCGGCGGCCGCTTTCGCCCGGGAGAGCGCCTGCCGCCGACGCGCGTCCTCGCCACCAACCTGTCGCTCGCGCGCAACACGGTCCTCGAAGCCTACGAACAACTGATCGCTGAGGGCTATCTCTCGGCGCGCCATGGCTCGGGCACCTACGTCGCGCCGGATCTGCCGGACCGTGCTTTTCGCGCCGAAACAGTGGCGAACCATGCTGCCCGCGATGTCGCGGTGGCCCCTCTCCGACTCTCCGACTTCGCCGAACGGTTGATAGCGGACGGCATCCCTACCACCATCGACGAAGAGACCCAGCGGCCCTCCAACTTCGAGTTCCGCTACGGAACCCCATCATTCGATGAGTTCCCGATGGACGCCTGGCGGACACTCACGAAGCGCGTACTTGATTACCCGCCGAAGGAATTGCTCGGCTACGGCCCGACCGAAGGGCTGCCCCAGCTCCGCGAAGCCCTTGCCCGCTACCTTCAACGCTCGCGCGGCGTCCGTTGCGAGGCGGGCCAGGTGCTCGTTGTCAACGGTTCGCAGCAAGCGCTGGACGTCGCCGCGCGAGTGCTGGTGAACCCGGGAGACATCGTGGCCAGCGAGGACCCCGGGTATCGCGGCGCGAGGGCCGTCTTCCAGGCGATTGGCGGGCGCATCGTTCCGGTGCCCTGCGACAACGAGGGTATCTGTGTCGGGAGCATCCCGGACCAGGCGCGTGTCATTTATGTCACACCGTCTCACCAGTTTCCGACCGGCGCCGTCATGTCCGCTGCGCGGCGCCTGGAGCTCCTCGCCCATGCGAACCGGACCGGCGCGGTGATTATCGAAGACGACTACGACAGCGAGTTCCGCTACGAGGGCCGCCCACTCGCCGCCCTCCAGGGGCTCGACGAAGGCGGGAGGGTCATCTACACGGGCACGCTCTCGAAAGTGCTCCTGCCCGCGCTGCGCCTCGGCTACATGGTCGCCCCGCCGGGGCTTCAACCGGCCATTACCGGCGCGAAGTGGCTCACAGACCGTCACGTTGCGCTGCTCTACCAGGCCGTCCTTGCACTCTTCATCGACGAAGGCCATTTCGAGCGTCACCTCCGGCGCATGCGAAAGGTCTACGAGACGCGCCGGTCCACCATGCTCGCCGCCTTCGCCGAACACTTCGGCGACCGCGCGACGATTACCGGCACCGAGAGCGGCATGCATGTCCTCGTCAACATATCTGGCGTGCACGATGCCGACCGTTTCATCGAATCCGCCCGCAGAGAAGGAGTCGGCATCTACTCAGCCGCGCCCTACTACGCCGGCGAACCGCCTCCCGGCGCCAGCTTCCTCATGGGCTATTCGAGCGTCAGCGAAGACGGCATCCGCCGCGGCATCGGCATCCTGGCGCGGGTTGCTGGCTAAACAGCCGCATCTCTGGCCAAAGCGCCGCACCAAATTGCCCCAACCGTGAGGCGCGCAGGTCGCCGTCCGGCTACGGGCCCTCCTTTAGCTCCAGCAGAAGTGCTGCTGCGAACGAGACCGAGTGTTGACGGGCTGTCACCAGCGTGCGTTCCTAACGCCGTTGGCCGCACACATTTCAACGATCGGCTTCGTTGGCGCGGGCCGGCTCGCTGCTTCGCTGGCGGCGGCGCTCACAGCCGCTGGCTACCCTATCCGTGCCGTCGCCAGCCGCGATCGTCCATCCGCGGCCACCCTGGCGTCCTCGCTCGGGACTGAGTCCGCGCCGGCGGATGCGGTTGTCCGATCCTGTGACCTTGTGTTCCTCACCGTGCCTGACTCGCAAATCTCGGAACTGGCCCGGTCGTTGCCGTGGCGGCCAGGCCAGTTCATCGTGCATTGCAGCGGCGCAGTCGATTTGGACGCACTGGCTGCCGCGCGAGATCGTGGGCCGATCCCCGGCTGCTTCCACCCGCTTCAGACCTTCCCCTCCCGTGCGCCCGAACCGGATCGTTTTCGCGGCATCCATTGCGGCATCGAAGCGCCCGAGCCGTTGGGCGCCTACCTCGAAACACTCGCCGCGGACCTTGGCGCTTTGAGCTTCCGCCTGGAGGGCGTCGACCGCCGCCTCTACCACGCCGCCGCGGTTTTCATGAGCAACCACGTCGTGGCGCTCGCCTCCGCCGCCGCCCGGCTCTGGGAGCTCGCCGGGCTCGACGCAAGCGCCCAGGGAGCCTTGTCCCCGCTCATGCTCTCAGCCGCCAACAACGTCGCCAACATGTCCCTGCGGGACGCGCTGACCGGGCCAGTCGTGCGAGGTGACATCGCCACCGTTCAGGGACACCTTGCCGCTCTCGCGGGAACTCCGGACCTCCGCGAACTCTACCGCGCGCTCTCAGCCGAACTGCTTCACCTCGACCTCAACCACTCGCCCGAGACGACGCAATTGCTCACCGTGCTGCTTCGGCCCTGAGCAACGAAGAGGGCCAGCGAAAGCTGGCCCTCGTTGAATGTCGTGAACGTTGTTCAGACGGCGGCGGTGGAAACGCGACCGAGATACCTGTCCTTGTCCTCCGCCCGCGCCGGCGCGTGCTTCAGGTCTTCCGGCGTGCCCAGAACGCGCGTCCAGGTGGCGAACTCCAGCAGGATGCCGTCCGGGTCCTGGAAGTAGAACGACCGCACGAAGGTCCCCGGATGAACTTCCTTGCTCACCTGACGCGGGCTGTCGTCGTGGTTCATGATCGGCGTGACGTGGACGCCCTTGGCCTTCAGCTTGGCGTGGTACTCGTCGAACCTCTCCTGGGGCACGTCGAACGCGACGTGGTTCATCGAGCCATGCGCGGTCGCGAGCTCGCCCTCCCCCGGCATGCCGGTGGGCGATGCGATTCCAGGGGCCGCTTCGGGCGAATTCGGGAACCAGAAGAAGGCCAGCCCGTCGTTGTTGCCAATGTCAAAGAAGAAGTGCTGGCCCATGTTGTTCGGCAGCTCGATGGTCTTCGTCATCGGCATGCCAAGGACATTCGTGTAGAAGTCCACCGTCCGCGCCATGTCTTTGCAGACGAGCGCCAGGTGGTTGATCCCCCGCAGTTCGAACTCGGTGTTCTCTCGTTTCATCACTAACCCTCCTGTATGCGCGCTCACTTCTGGGGCCAGCATACACCCTGCCGCAGAAAACTGGACGGTCAGCCAGTTCTCCGTAGGATTCGGCCAAATCTACCCCGGAGCACGACCACCATGCCCCGTCTTCGCCAGGTCACCCGCGCGGAAGCGCCGCCCGAAGTCCTCGAGATGTACAACCGCCTCTTCGGCGACCGCGACCCCGTGGCCCAGCCGGGCACAGCGACCGGGACGCCGGGCAACTGGTGGACGGTCTTCGCACTGGTCCCCGACATCTTCCAGTCGGCCGTGGCGCAGTTCGGCATGTTCAACAGCAAGCGCCGGCAGTTGAGCCCTTACTTCCGGGAACTGGCACTGACGCGGACCGGGTTCGCCGCGGGCAGCCAGTTCGTCTTCTCCCAGCATTCGAAGGCGGCGCGCTCCGCCGGGGTCCCCGACGAAAAGGTCCAGGCCCTCCCGTACTGGGCAAGCGCCCCGGTATTCGACGAGAACGACCGCCTCGTCCTCGGCTACACCGATGACCTCGTCCTCGGCGACGGCCGAGTCCAGGACGGCACGTTCGAGCGCCTGAAAGCGCTTCTCAGCGACGAAGCCATCCTTGAACTGACCTACGCCGTCTGCACCTACCGCCTCCATGCAACCATGTGCCGCGCTCTTCGACTGGAGTACGACGACGTGAGCGAGCGCATCGTCGAGATCCCGGCGCCTGAGGCCGCCGGCGGTGCAGCCTCCGACGTCATGTCGCAAATCAGCCGGGCGGACGCCACGTAGGGACGGGCCGGCTGGCCTATACTCCGTCGAATCTCCGAAGGAGACGCGGAATGTCGTCGCCGGCTGCCAACGACCTTTTGGCGAGCGCACGGGAACTATCTGAGCTCGCCCGGACGCATGCGGACGACGGCGAGAAGCGCGGGCAGTTGCACCCGGGTCTGGTTGCGGCGCTCAAGTCCGCCGGGCTCTTCGGCATGCTCGTCCCCAGGGAACTGGGCGGTCTGGAAGTTGACGTGGCGACTTTCGTCGCTGCTATCGAGGCAGTCGCCCGGGGCGATGGAGCGGCAGGATGGTGCGTCATGATCGCCGCGACAACCGGTGTAACGGCCGCCCAACTGCCCCGCGAAGGCGCCGAGGAGATCTTCGCCGACCCGTTCGCGCCAACAGCGGGCGTCCTTATGCCAAAGGGGCGCGCAACACGGGCGGAAGGCGGCTGGCAGGTCAACGGTACCTGGGCGTTCGGGAGCGGGACGGGCCATGCGAAGTGGATTCTCGGGGGCGCGACGGTCTACGGCCCGGACGGACCTGAACTCATCGAAGGCAAGGCGCCGCACGCCCGCATGATGTTCTTCCCGAGAGACGACGTCTCCATCCGCGACACCTGGCATGTGAGTGGCCTGCGGGGCACCGGCAGCAACGACTTTGACGTCGCCGATGTCTTCGTCGCGGACCGCCGTTCCGCGACGATCGGCGGGGGCACCTTCTGGACGCATGGCCCCACCTACGCGTTTCCGATCTACGGCCTGCTGGCACTCGGCGTTGCCGCCACCGGCCTTGGCATCGCCAGGGGCGCCATCGAAACCCTCCGGGACCTGGCGACGGCGAAGACGCCCACCGGCAGCCGGCGCCTGTTGTCGGAGCGCGCTGCCGCGCAGTCCGGTATTGCTGAGGCGGAAGGCCTGGTCCGTTCCGCGAGCGCTTTCATGCGGGAAGCCGTGGCCGAAGCGTGGCAACGCGCTGCCGCCGGTTCGAAAATGGGCCTCCACGAGCGTGCCGCGCTCCGGCTCGCTGCCACCACAGCCGCACTGTGGTCAGCGCGCGCTGTCGACCTCTGCTACAACCTTGGAGGCGCCAGCTCCATCTACGAAAGCAACCTGCTCCAGCGGCAGTTTCGCGATGTCCATACGATGACCCAGCACGTCATGGTCGGTCAGCCGACCCTCGAGGTTGCCGGGCGCATCATGCTTGGCATCCCGACAGACACCTCGATGTTCTAGGAGGCTCCATGGATCTCTACGACGGCATCATGACGCTGAAGGCGATCCGGCGGTTCACGGACGAGCCCGTCACCGACGACGAAATCCAACGTTGCCTGCGCGCAGCCATCCAGGCCCCCAACGGCGGGAACATCCAACCGTGGCAGTTCCTTGTCATCACTGATCCCGACGTGAAGCGCGCCGTAGGCGAGGTCTACCGGCGGGCGTACGACCGTTACGAGCCGCGGGTTGCGGAAGCGATGCCGCCGGCCCGGACAGAAGAGGCAGCCCGCAGCCAGGTCCGTGTCCGCGCGTCATCCCGCTACCTCGCTGACCATATCGGCGAGGCGCCCGCCCTGGTGGCGTTTCTTATGCCGAACATCTCGATGACACTGCGCGACGACGAGGGCGACCTTGATGTCGGGACCCCGTTTGCGTCGATCTATCCCGCGGTCCAGAACTTCATGCTCGCCGCGCGAAGCATGGGCATCGGCACCACGCTGACCACGGTCTACCGCATCTACCAGCAGGAGGTGCGCGACCTCCTGGGCATCCCGGAACGCTACGAGATCATCGCCGTGGTGCCGATGGGCCGGCCGCGCGGGCACTTCGGCGTTGCTCCCCGGCGTCCAGTTGAATCGCTCACCCACTGGAACCGCTTCGGCGAGAAGCGCTGAGCTACGCCTCTCCCGGCAGGTGCCCCCCAATCTCCGGCACCGCGAGTCTAATGCTCGTCCCACTCCCCGCCGAGCTTCGAATCTCCAGCACCCCGCCAACTCGCGCTGTCCTTTCGGCCATGGATCGCAGTCCAAGGTGCCCCGGGAACTCCCCCGACGTGTCGAAGCCGATCCCGTTGTCCGTGATTTCCAGCACGACCCGCCCGTTTTCGGGCGCCAGCTTCACCGCGACGTGGCTTGCGCGGGCGTGCTTCACGGTGTTGTGAAGCGCTTCCTGCCCCACGCGGTAGAGCACTTCCTTCAGGTCGAGGCGAAGGTCCGGCTCCAGGCAAAGGTCCGCGTCGACAGCGATGCCGTGGCGGGCGTGGAGCGCTGCAAACTGCTTCTCGAGGGCCGCCACCAGGCCCTCGGAAGCGAGGGATTCGGGGCGCAATTCGAAGATGAGCGCTCGCAACTCCGCCAGGCCAGCCTCCGCGAGTGTCCCCACGTAGTCCAACGGTTCGGCGGCCCGAGCAGGGTCTCTCTCAAGTAGGGTGCGCGCCGTTCGCGCGCCCAGCGAAATCCCGTAGAGCGCCTGGGACACCGAGTCGTGCAACTCCCGGGCAAGCCGCTGGCGCTCCTCAAGCGACGCGGCAAGCTGCGCCCGCTGGTAGAGGCGCGCATTCTCGATGGCCACGGCTGCCTGCTGAGCGAGCGCCGTTGCCAGGCGCACTTCGTCGTCCGCGATGGCATGCGGCTCGTTCCAGCCCACGCCGAAGATGCCGAAGGACCGCTCTCCCACCATGATTGGCACGTCCACCACGGCGGCGATTCCCGCCGCTCGGGCGATTCCCTGGATGTCCTGCGGCTCGGTCCGGGTGTCGCTTACCGTGTGGGGCGCGTTGAGCTTCCGGATGTACGAGGTGTCCCAGCCGCGGAACGTTTCCTGCAACGCCACTTCTTGGTCATGCGAGAGGCCAGCCGCGCCGCCCACGCGAATCTCGTGGGGCGGCGCCTCATCGAAAATCAAGGCCGCCCCGGTGTCCGCGCCGATCACTTCAATCGAGCTCCTGGCCAGCGCGTTCAGCACTTCGTCCAGCATCAACGACTCGTGGAACCGTTCGTGCGCGCCGTAGAGGGAGTCCAGTTCATGCACGCGCCGGCGCAACTGTTCCACCAGCTCCATGTTCTCGAGACCGATGGCCACCTGGTCGGCGATCGCCGCCAGCAGCCGCAACTCTTCGGCGTCGGGGTGTTCGTCCGCGCGGAAGTACGTATCGAGGGTCCCGAGGTTCCGTCCGCGTGAGCTGATCGGCGTAATCACCGTGTTGTCCCATTCGGCGGTCTCAAGGTACGGGTGCGCGAGCGCAAACCTTGGGTCAGCCAATGTCCGCCGGCGCGTGTCCATCAACACACGCCGGTGGCCACGCTGGAAGGCCTGCATCGTCGCCGAAGGAGCGCCCTGTTGCGTGACCGCCTCGACCATGGCTTCCACGAAACCACTTGGAAGACCGGAGGCGCCGTAACCTCTGTATTCGCCTGCCTCGTTGTACAGCGTGATCGAGGCAGCGGTCGCCGAGGAGGCCGCGACGACACGGGCCGCGAGCACGTTTAGCACTTCCTCGCCGGCCAGCTCGAAGGTCAAAGCCGCCGCAATGCTGGCGAGGCCCTCCATCTCGCGGGCCCGGCGCTGCGCCTGGTGGAACAGCCGGGCGTTGGCCACAGCCACCGCCACCTGGCCGGCGAAAGCCGCCGCCAGGTCCGCATTCGCCTGGCTGAAGGCGTTCGGCTCCAGGCGTGAGGCGGTCAGGATACCGATGACCTCGCCCTGGTTGATCATGGGCACTGAAAGCCAGGACCGCGTCTGAGGGAATTCCGTCGCCGGCTCTCCCCCAACCAGGTCCCGGTACGCGCGCGATTCCGGCGTGTCCTCAAGGAGGTCCGGCAGGATGAACGGAACGCCTTCGAGCATCGGGCCCCAGATGGAGCCGGCGGTCTTGACCTTGAAACGCATCCCAAGCGTGCGCCGCTCCAGTTCCGGCACGATCCGGTTGCGAGTCGCGACGATCTCCACTTCGTCGCCATCGAGAATCGAGAGCGAGCAGCCGCTGTACGGCAGGACGTTCGCTACTTCGTCCATCACGCGCTCGAAGATCTGGTCCAGGTCCAGTGTCGAGAGCACCGCTCGCGACACATCGAGCAGGCTCGAAAGCTCCCGGGTGCGCTCGTCCACTCGCTGTTCGAGCATCGCCTGCGCATCGACCAACGCCTGTTCGGCACGCTTTCGCTCGCGCTCCGCTTCCACCTGGTCACTAATGTCGCGGACCACGGCAGCGAGGTACTTCTTGCCACGGTACTCGAACCCGGTCCCGGTGACGTCGACATCGAAGACCGTCCCATCCTTCCGGAAATCCTGGGCCCGGGCATGGAAGTCGTTCCCCGCCCGGACGTTCTCCTGGTATTGGGCAAGGAGGGGGAGGGAGTCGGCGTGGATGAACTTCGTGGGGTCGATACCGATAAATTCGTCCCTGGTGTAGCCGTGCATGCGCGCCGCGGCCGCATTGCAGTCAGCGACGAACCCGGTCTCAAAGTCGTTCAGGATTACCGCGTCACTGGTCGAGTCAAACACCAGGCGGAACAACTCTTCGCGCTCCGCGGCCTCCCGCGCGGCCACCACCCTGCGCGTCGCCTCCGTCGTGGTGTCCAGCACGCCGACGATCTGCCCGTCCTCATAGAGCGGGCTAAGGACAATATCCCAGTAGGTTGTGCCCATCGGGCCTGTGTACGGCGCCGCGTCGCGCGTGACCGGGTTGCCTTCGAGCGCACGCTGGAAGAGATCACCCACCTGCCCTATCGGCCATGGTGACACGTCGGCGAGAGTGGCCCCGGGGCGCAGCAGCGTCGCGAGGTCCGGCCGGTTGTCCGCCAGGAAGCGATGGAAGCTCGCGTTCCATTCCACCACGTGAAGGTCTCGGTCGAACACCGCCACGCCGGCGGGCATCCGGTCGAAGATCTCCCGGAGCAGTGGCGAAAATGGCCGTGCCTCGCGGTCCATCGGTTCAGCCCTCGGGCGGGGCGGAGACAAGCCCGATGCGCACGGCGTAGAGGGCCGCCTGCGTGCGCGACTGCACGCCGAGCTTCGCGAGGACATTGCTGACGTGGGTCTTCACCGTCTTTTCGCCGATGATCAGGATGCGCGCGATTTCCTTGTTCGCGCAGCCCTGCGCCAGCAGGCGAAGCACCTCGGTCTCCCGTTCGGTCAGCGTCTCGGGGCTTTCCGGCGTGCGCACTTCGCGCATGAGCCGGGCAGCGGCCTGCGGAGACAACTGCACCTGCCCGTCCGAGGCGGCCTTGATCGCCCTCCGCAGCTCGTCGGACTGGGTGTCTTTCAGCAGGTAGCCAATCGCGCCGGCTTTGATTGCCCCCACGACCGAGGCGTCTTCCAGCACGCTGGTGAGCGCGATCACCTCGATGTCAGGCATTTCGCGGCGGATGTCGCCGATGGCGGTGATGCCGTCTTTCACGGGCATCAGCAGGTCCATCAGCACCACGTCGGGCTGCAGGTCACGGGCAAGGTTGACGGCTTCCGCGCCGTTGGTTGCCTCACCGATGATGTCGAACTCTTCGTCCAATCCGAGGAACATCTTCAGTCCCTGGCGGACCACGGCATGGTCGTCAGCAATCAGGATCCGTATCGGCATTTGGCTCCCTGGCAGCGGTGTGGCGTCTCGCCGCACACCATAGCATCTCGCCTCGCCCGCGAGCTGCGCGCCAGTTCATGCTCACGCTGCCGTAAGATGGCCGCACACCCCTCTCCGGGACGGTTTCGATGACACCCACCCACGCCGGCGCGTTGCAGATTGTCCGCGAATCTCTCGCATTTCTTCGCGCGTCCGTCGATGACCTCCCGCAGGACGCGCTCGATTGGAAGCCGTTGCCAACCGCAAACTCGGCGACTGTCCTCGTCGTCCATTCCATCACCGCTACCCGTTTTTTCTTGAACGCCGGGTGCGGGAACGTTGGCTCCATCGCGGACTACCGGGCGAACGAACGGGCAGCGGCATTCCGTGCGCGAGGCGTGGAGAAGGCCGAACTCCTCGCGATGATCGCCGCATTCGGCAGCGAGGCCGAGTCCATCGTCTCAGCCGGCACGGAGGCCCACCTGTCGGCAACGATCGAAATGCCGACGAACGACGGCATGCCCGTCCCCACCCGGAGCGGTGCCGGCACGCTCTTCGCGGCAACCGGACACCTGCGGGAGCACGTCGGCCACGTGCAGCTGATGCACGACCTCTGGCTCGCTCGTTGAGCATACGGTCCGGCGCGGCTTAGCTCTGGCTGCCTCCGAACGGCCACCAGCGCCGCTTCTTGCCGCCCTCGTCCTTCTTTTCCGGCCCGTCAAAACCACGCCCACAGCTCTGGCAATACGAATACACGTTCAGGTTCTGACGCCCGCACCAGGGACACTCACGCATGTCACTTAGCCTCCTGTGGCCATTCTAAACCCGGTACGTCATCGGTACTTGCGAGCGGCCGCGATGGGCCACGTATCGATGATCTCGTCGCCGCGACGGACGTAGTACACGTCGTGCATGTTGAGGGTCGTATCACCGTGGCTGGGCACGACTTCGATTCGCTGACCGGGCGTCAGGGCCGCAATCCCGTCGCCCGTGAGCGTGCAATGCTCTTCGCTCAATCGCGCCACCTTCACGGAACCATCGACGGTGAACGACTGCCCGGTGTCGTTGCTCAACGACTTCAGCCCTGCATCTCCGACGGCATAGCGCTCTTTCACGGAGATCACGGTGAGCAACAACGTGAGCGCGTTCTCGAACATCCCGGCGATGAACGGCTCCGTGTGCAGGTCATTGAAGACGTAGGTGCCGGCCTGGAGCTCGGTGACGCCGGGAGTCTTGCTCGCGATGAGGACACTCGCCGTCCCGCTGGTCGAAACGATCCTGGGCGCCAACCCGGCTTCGGCCAGCGCTTCGACGTGGTCGTTCACCGTCCCGAGCGCCGTGGTGATCAGCTCGGTCCGCGCCGCATCCTCGGCCTGGCCATACATGTGGCCCTCGTAACCCATGATGCCGCGGTAGTCGATTCCTTCGTCCACAAGGCGCCGCGCAAGCCGCACCGTTTCCGCGGGCGTCGCCGTACCGCAACGCCGCATCCCGGAATCGACCTCGATGACCGCCGCCGCTCGCTGGCCCGAGCGCTTTATACCCGCCACCAGTTCGTCGACATTGAAGTCCGATTCGACGGCCGTCGTGACGTCGACCCCCCGCGCGAGCAATGCCATCAGGCGGTCAATCTTGATCCGGCCGACCACCTGGTTGGCCATCAAGATTGGGCCAAGGCCCGCGTCGGCCAGCACTCCAGCTTCACCAAGTTTCGCCACCGTGATCCCGATGGCCCCCGCCTTGAGCTGCAACTCCGCAACCGCCGGGCATTTCGGTGTCTTGAAGTGCGGGCGCAGGCTCACGCCTGTCCCCTGGAGGATCCCCATCATGGTGGCGATGTTCTTGTTGACCCGGTCCAGGTCGAGCAGAAGGCAGGGAGTGTCGAGGTCGTCGATGCGCATGGTGGGAGTTTACCGGTTGGCTGCCGAGTGGGGATGACCTCGTGGGACCTCTATTCGATTCGGGCCCGGTACTGGATGGCCTCGGCCATGTGCGGGGTCTCGATCGTCTCGCTGTGCGCGAGGTCGGCCACCGTCCGCGCCACCTTCAACAACCGGTGGAACGCGCGGGCGGACAGGTTCAGCCGTTCCACGGCCATCTTGAGCACCCCGGCGGCGCCCTCGGCCATTTGCCGCTGAGCGAAATCCCTCACCTGCGGCGGCGTCATCTCGGCATTCGTGTGTCCGGGCATGCCTTCGAAGCGGACGGTCTGCAGGGCTCTGGCCGCCGCAACGCGCTCCCGCACGGCCTCCGATTTCTCACCACCGCCAAGCCCGGAGAGCTTCTCGAACGGTACCCGGGGCACATCGGTGAAGATGTCGATGCGGTCCATCAGCGGGCCCGAGAGCCGCCGTTGGTAGCGCGCGATGAGCTGCGGAGAGCACACACACTCCCGCTCCGGGTCACCGAAGAAGCCGCACGGACACGGGTTGTACGACCCGCACAGGATGAAGCTCGCGGGGAAGGTTACGGCCTGCTTGGCCCGGCTGATGGTGACCACTTTGTCTTCGATCGGCTGGCGCAACATCTCCAGCACGCGCGGGTCGAATTCGAGCAGTTCATCGAGGAACAGCACGCCTCGGTGCGCCAGCGTGATCTCTCCCGGCCTGGGGATGGAACCACCGCCGACAAGGCCCGCGTTCGAAATGGTGTGATGAGGCGACCGGAACGGCCGCTGCGAAACGAGCCCGGTGTTCGACGGCAGCAAGCCGGCCACGCTGTAAATCCGCGTCACTTCCATGGCCTCTGGCGTGCCGAGGGGCGGCAGAATCGACGGCACCGCACGGGCAAGCAGCGTCTTTCCGCTGCCGGGTGGCCCCTTCATGACGATGTTGTGCCCACCCGCCGCGGCCACCTCCAGTGCTCGCTTCACATGCTCCTGCCCGACGATGTCGGCGAAGTCCGTGACGTTCGGCGGCGCCTCCGCATCCTCGTTCCGCACTGGCTGAAACGGCTCGATGCGGACTGCCTCCATGAGGTGCGAAGCCAGCGACGCCAGGCTCGTCACCGGGTAGATCGTCATTTCCTGGACCAACGCGGCTTCGGGCGCATTGTCGGCCGGGACAAATGCCCGCTTCATCCCGCGCGAAGCGGCGAGCATCACCATCGGCAGCAGGCCACGCACCGGCCGCACCTCTCCGGTCAGCCCCAGTTCACCGATGAGCACCGCGTCGGTGACGTCCGCGACCACCTGGCCCGAAGCGAGGAGCACCCCGGCAGCGATCGGGAGGTCATACGCAGGGCCTTCCTTGCGAAGGTCGCCGGGGGCGAGCGAAATGGTGACTTTGCTGTTTGGCGGCCAGCTCAGCCCACTGTTCCGCACCGCGCTGCGCACGCGCTCGCGGGACTCCTGGACGGCGATATCGGGGAGGCCCACGACAATCGTCTTGGGGAGCTCGGAACGCGTAATGTCGACCTCGACGTCGACGAGTTCGCCATCGAGGCCCACCACCGCACAGCTCAGGACCCTGGCGAGCACCGCGCGATTGTGGCGAAGCGCCGTCCGGTTGTCGACCTGCCCGTGTCACTCCACCGGTGGATCGGGCCGTGTAGACTCGAATGACACACCAACCTCCCGGAGGCGCCGCCGCATGTTCTTCCGTAAGCAACCCGTCATGGTCACTCCCGGCGAGGCCCTCCCCGGGCGGTCAGTGCCGGTGCCAGTACCGGCCCGGCACCTCGTCCTTGGGACTCCGCTTCAGGGCCCGTGGCCCGGCGGCATGCAACGGGCCACCTTCGCCATGGGTTGCTTCTGGGGCGCTGAGAAGTTCATGTGGAAGGTCCCCGGTGTCTATTCCACGTTCGTCGGCTACCAGGGGGGCTTCACGCCAAACCCCACGTACGAAGAAGTGTGCACCCAGCGCACCGGCCACGCGGAAGTTGCGGTGGTCATCTTCGACCCGGCCAGAGTTGATTATGACACCTTGCTGAAGGTCTTCTGGGAAAACCACGACCCCACCCAATGGATGCGGCAGGGTGGCGACATCGGCACGCAGTACCGCTCGGCCATCATGGTCGAAGACGACGAGCAGAAAGCCCGGGCCACCGAGTCACGCGATCGCTACCAGGCAGCGCTCACGGCGGCCGGCTTCGGCGAAATCGTGACCCTCGTCGTGCCGTCAGGCCGGTTCTACTACGCCGAGGACTACCACCAGCAGTACTTGCATCGCAATCCACACGGCTATTGCAACCACGGGTTCTGCCAGGCCGCCTACCCGGCTACCGCCACAGGCGTCTCGACAAGTTGACCGATGAGGGAATGGTTAACGCCCTGAACGCGGGGTTCGTTGCCGGGTGGGAGCCCAAGGCTAGACTCTGATGCTGGAATGAAGTGGCTTGCGGCGCTATTGGCTTCGGTGACTATCGCGTTCGCCGCGGTTTCCGTCGCCTGGGCGCATGCCGAGCCAGCGACCGCGAAGCCAGGCGATGGAGCCATCATCAAGGCCTCTCCGGGCGAGGTCGTACTGGAAATGAGCCAGGACATGGGCCGCCAGGCGGGGCTCAACGACATCGATGTCTTCGATGCTTCCGGCAAAGAGGTGACGACAGTGGCCGCCGTCGTCGACAACGCGGACCGAAAGAAGCTCTCCGTTGCGATTCCATCCGACCTGCCCGCGGGCGTCTACACCGTGAAGTGGAAGACCTCCAGCGCCGAAGACGGCGACGCGGCGAACGGCCAGATCAGCTTCACCATTGACCCCAACGGCACCCCCATCCCCGGCAAGGAACAACTGCGCGACGACATCCTCGGCGGCAGCACGCCTTCACCCGAAGGAGACCAGGCCACGGTCACCATTGGAGGATCGGGGAACGATGGGGTGACCTGGGTGCTGGTAATCGCGGTAGGGGTGGCGATGCTCGTCCTCGGCGCCGGGGGCACGTTCTTACTCATCCAAAGGAAACCGTGATGCGGCGCGTTTTCCTGTTGGCGCTGCTTCTCTCCGCGCTCACGCCGATCGTCCTGCTTCCGCAGTCCGCGTCCGCCCATGCCGCACTGCGAAGCTCGGATCCGGTGGCCAACGCGTTCTTGCAGCGAGCCCCCGGCCAGATCACGCTCACGTTCACGGAACCGATCGACTCCCGGACGAGTACCGTGCGCTTGCTTGATGCCACCGGGAAGCCGATCCAAACGCAGGCGCCGAGCGTTTCCGGCATCTCGCTGACCGCGACCCTGCCGCAGCTGCCGCCCGGTATCTACAACGTCCTCTGGTCGAACACATCCAAGGTCGACGGGCACGCGATCAGCGGTTCGTTTCCCTTCACCGTACTCAAGGCCGACGGTTCGCTCCCCGACCAGTCCAACTCCGTCACCGGGCTTTCGTCCGACCCCGACCCCCAACCGCTCGCCGATGGCGTCGCCGTCCGCGCCCTCTCGTTGCTCGGCTTGGAGATGGTGGTGGCCGGCGCCATGGTCATCCTGCTCTGGCGCGAAGCGCCAGTGGGAGTGCGGCGCGGCCTCACCTACGCGGTCTACGCCGGGGCGACGGTCCTCGCCGTCGCCACGATCCTCAATCTCGCCACCATCCACGATGCCTACAGCGGCGTCTCGCTGCGTGACATCGTTCTGAAGACCCCGAGCGGCGGCTACTGGCTGACCCGAGCCGGGCTCGTGCTCCTGGTTGCCGTCTCAGCCACTTTCCTCACCGACGCCCCGCGCCGCGCTTCCGGCGCATTGCTCGCCGCGACAGCCGTCTACCTCTGGGCGTACACGGCCACGAGCCACGCGGCCGCCGGCGCCGGGAACGCCTGGGCCAAACCGCTGGATGTGACGCACGGGGCCGCGGCCCTGGCCTGGATTGGGGCGGTCACCGGCCTCGCCTTGAGCGCGCGGCTGGGCTCTCGCGAGCACGACTGGACGCGGCTGATGCCCCGTTTCTCGCTGCTCGCTTCGACCACGGTGTTCATCCTCCTTGCCACTGGCGTGATGAGCGCGTTCGTCGAAATCGACCACCCGGAGAAGCTCTGGCAGACGCGGTATGGCGTGACGCTGCTGGTGAAGGTGGGCCTGATGCTTCCGCTGCTCCTCCTCGCCGCCTACAACGCGCGCTACGGGAAGCACCTGCTCGAACGCCATAACGACCGGTCGCGTGCCCGTTTCATCCAGCTCGCCACTGGCGAAGTTACCCTCGGACTGGCGGTGTTCCTGGCAGCGGCGTTCCTGACGCAGACCACCGTCTCGAAGTCCGTGTCCATCCAGCAAGATGCGAAGGCGTTCGATCAGACATCGGCCTACGGGGACCTCAACATCAACCTGAAGATCGATCCGAATCGCACCGGGCTGAACACCTACCGCATCTCCCTGACCGGCGCCAACGGAGCCCCGGTTTCCGCCGACCGCGTGCGGCTGACATTCCGGTACCAGGACGATGCGACTGTTGGCGCCTCGTCCCTGGTGCTGTCCTCGTCGGCCGGGGCCTACATCGGCCAGGGACCGTTCATGACCCTTGAGGGCAAGTGGCGCCTGGAAACGGAAGTCCGGCGTCCCGATGTGGATGACGTGGTTGGCTTCTTCGATGTCCGGCCGACGGGCGCCGCCGTGTCGAATGTCACGGCAGGGGGCGCCTGGGGCAATCCCGCGCCGGGCCTGACGTGGAACCAGTTCGGCGGGTTCATTTTCCTGCTGGCCGGCTTCGGCTTCGCGCTTTCTCGCGGGTCCGTCCGGCGAATCCTGGGCCGCGAGGCCGGTTGGGCGACCAGCGGTTTCACGATGGCCGGCTTTTCCTTCGGCGTCCTGCTCGTCTTCGGCGTCCACTCTCACCAGGTCACCGGCGATATCCCTTCGAACCCCATCTCCGGCGACGCCAATTCCATCGCGCAGGGGCGGACATTGTTCGAACAGAACTGCGCATCGTGCCATGGCCGCACAGGTGTCCCGCCGAAGGGCCTCGACCTGAACCCGTACCCTCTGGACCTCACGGTGCATGCCCCACAGCATCCAGACGGCCAACTGTTCAACTTCATTAGCAAAGGCGTCCCGGGCTCCGCTATGCGTGCCTGGGGCTCGGGCGAAGGCAAGCTGACCGAAGAGCAGATCTGGCACCTGGTGAACTACCTGCGGACGCTCACCCCGGTCGAACGTTAGGCGCCGCGCCGAAGCGCCAGCCACTCCAACACACCGAGCGCCAGGCAACCGTCGGCGACGAACGCAACGAGCCAGTGCCCGCCGGGCTCGAACTGCGACCACTTGAGCGCCGCCGCCAACCAGATGGCCAACCCGCCGGCGATATTCGCGAAGGCCAGCACCTGCAGGAAGCCCTGGTTCGTCTTCGGGAAGAACGCTGCCGCGGCGAGCCCCGCCCCGACCGCCGCGAACACCACTGCGCCGGCGACCGTTATCCCGTGGTCAACGTTCAGCCAGAAATAGGCGTTTCCAACGACTCCAGAGAGCGACACCGCCACGACGAACTCGAAGACGGCGTCGGCAAGCACAATCCGGCGCATCAGCGGCGTCAGGGCCGCTTTCGGCGTCGTCACGAGGCTGTGTTCGCCGGCAGCGGGCCTGTAAGGGAAGCCCGCTGCGAGATTTCCAGCCAGTTGCCGCCCGGGTCACGTACAAAACCGAACCGCGCCACCGCACCGCTCGTTCGGGGGGCCATGGCGCCGGTCCCGCCGGTCGCAACAGCACGCGCGTATTCCGCATCGGCGTCCCAGACCTGGACGGTGAGGTAGCGAAGGCCGGCGGCGCGCAGCTCACCGGTCGGAGGCTGGGATGGCCCGTGCACGAGGCGGATGAGCGTCGTCCCACAGCGGAAGGTGTCATCGCCGGTCGATTCGAAGCCGAGCGCGTCTGCGTAGTAACGCCGGCCTGCCGCGACATCGGCCAGGGCCACATCGATCTCGATCCAGCGTTCTGGCCCGGCGGCCGGCAAGAGCCGGAGCGAGTTGCCATCGGGGTCGCTGATGTCCTCGGCCGCGGCCACCCGGTTCGTGACAATCGAGAGACGCCGATACCCGGTGGGCGCCCCCTCGACGAGCGGGTCACGGCTCTCGTTGATCTTCAGAACGCTGCCGTTCAGGCCGTGGCGGTGCTGCCGCGCGCCGCCCCCCGTAGGCAGCAGTTCCTCAAACGGGAGGCCTATTTCGTCCTGGTAGAAACGCAACATCCCATCTATGTTGTTCGTGAAGAGACCCACATCGAGGGAAGGTTTCGCCAGCTTCATCGTCTTACCTCACCGTGCGGCGGTTCTCACCGGATTGGACTATCATTCGCCCGCTACGGCGCACGCCGCGACCGCCGAATCCGCCCCGGAGTTGCTGAGCATGGTCACCATCATTGGGAATGTTAAAGCCGAGGACGACTACACCCATCCCCTTGGTCCTGAAGAGAACTTCAACGAGTCGGTCTACTTCAACTTCTTCGACCGCACGCAGCAACTCGGCGGCTTCATCCGCATGGGCAACCGCGCCAACGAAGGCCACGCGGAGATGACGGTCATCGTCTATCAGCCCGACGGCTCCGCGCTGTTCAACTACAAGCGCCCCCAGATTTCGCACAACAACGGCTGGGACGCCGGTGGCCTGAAAATCGACGTCGAAGTCCCGGGCGAGCGTATCCGCACCACCTTCGAAGGCACGGTTGTCTTCCTGGCGGACCCGCGCGAGATGCGCGAGCCGTCCGTCGCCTTCAAGGAGAACCCGCACAAGCGCCTCAAGCTCAACCTCCTTCATAGCGGCGTCGGCCCGATCTACGGCCATGTTGCGGAACCGAACGGTGCAGGCTCGCAGAACGACTTCGCACGCGCCCACTACGAGCAGCACATGCACGTCGCCGGCACCATCCAGGTCGATGACGGACCGGTGCTTGAACTGAACGGCAACGGCTTGCGCGACCACTCCTGGGGCCCCCGCTACTGGCAGTCGACTCCCTCCTACCGCTGGATTACGGCGAATTACGGCGACGACACTGGCATGGTGCTTTCCATCGTGGGCGGTCGCGTTGGCGGCGTGTTCCACGAAGGCCCGGACAAGCTGGTCCGCATCACCGACGCGGAAATCAGCGAGCGGTACGAAGGCAACACGAACTATCACACCGGGTTCACGGCGACGCTGACGCTCGATGACGGCCGGAAGCGGACGGTTGAAGGCGAAGTCAAGGGATTCATCCCGCTTCGCAACCGGCGCGCGGGCATGTTCACGCACATCGGCGAAGGCATGACCGAATACACCCTCGACGGGACGCGGAAGGGCTACGGCCTGAGCGAATTCCTCGACCAGGCGGAGTAACCCACCTTGGATGCCTCCACCGTTGAAACCGGACTGAAGAAGTTCATCCGGGAGCGGACCGGGCACGACCCGGCGATCTCGAACCTGGCACGCCTTTCCGGTGGCGCCGGCCGCGAAACCTGGACCTTCGATGCCGACTACGGGTCCGAACACATCGACGGCATCTTCCGCTGCGATCCCGTAGCGGGTGTCGAGTCGAGCGCCGCTCGAATCCTGGAGTTCCAGCTGCTCAAAGCCGCGATGGAAGCCGGCGCAATCGTCCCCGAACCGCTCTGGGACGGCGATGACACGTTCCCGGTGAAGTTCTTCATCATGCGCCGGGTGCCCGGCGAGGCCCTCGGCGGGCGGCTCATCCGCGGTGAGCAGTATGCGCATGCCCGCGAAGTTATCCCGGGCCAGCTCGCCAGCAGCCTCGCCCGCATCCACAGCGTCTCGGGCGAAGAGCATCCCGAGCTTCTGAAGCTCCAGGCGCCGGCTACGGGCGACTCGCCGGCGAAAACCGAGGTGGAACACTACGAGATGATGTTCCGTGCGCTGGCCCCGGACCCGCACCCGGTGTTCGAACTCGCGTTCCGCTGGCTGTACCAGCACATGCCGAACCCGGACGAACGAGTCCTCGTCCACGGCGACTACCGCCTGGGCAACTTCATGTACGACGAGACGGGCGTCCGCGGCATCATCGACTGGGAGCTGGCGCACTGGGGCGACCCGATGGAAGACATCGGCTGGCTGGCGGTGAAGTCCTGGCGCTTCGGCGGCAAGAAACCAATGGCCGGCATCCAGGACTACGAGGCCTTTTTCCGCGATTACGAGGCCGCCGGCGGCGTCAAAGTCGACGCGGACCGTGTGCGCTTCTGGGAGCTGTTCGGGAACTTGAAGTGGGGCGTCATCACCATCAGCCAGGCGTTCAACTACTTCAGCGGCCGCAACAAGACCGTTGAAATGGCCAGCATCGGCCGGCGCACGGCCGAGACCGAGTGGGAGCTGCTGCGGCTCCTGGAAGAGGCAGGCGCCTGATGCAAGACCGCCCGACAATCGACGAGCTCCTCGAAGCGGTCGCCGGCTACCTCCGTGACGACGTGATGGTGAACACGCAGGGCCGCACCAATTTCCACGGCCGGGTCGCCATGAACGCGGTGGAGATGATCAGGCGCGAAATCGCGACGCAGGAAGACCACCTGGCCCGCGAATGGGACGGCCTCGACCACGTCCTCGGCGTGCAACCGATGCCGCCACACCTCAGCGCCGTGCGGGAGGCTCTCGTCGACCGCAACAAAGCCCTGAGCGAGCGGATCCGCGCTGGCGACGCCGACTCC
>JAXLXA010000026.1:0-56154 GCA_046328215.1 Dehalococcoidia bacterium
GTAGCCAATCTTGTTCGCGAAGGCGAGCGCCTCATCGATTGAGGTGACTTCGCCGCTGCCGGGGAGCACCGGCACATTGCACTGCTCGGCGATCCGGCGCGCCTCGATCTTGTCGCCAAGGAGCCGGATGGAGGCAGGCGATGGACCGATGAACACGAGTCCGGCATCGATGCAGGCTTCCGCGAAGTCCGCGTTCTCGGCCAGGAAGCCGTAGCCGGGATGGATGGCGTCGGCGCCGCACGCTTTGGCCACGGCGATGATCTTTTCGGCGTTGAGGTAACTTTCGCGCGCGTTCGCCGGCCCAATCGGGTGCGCTTCATCGGCATAGCGGACGTGCTGCGAGAGGCTGTCCACCTCGGAGTAGACCGCAACCGACTCGATGCTCAGGTCCCGCAAGCCGCGGACGATGCGGAGCGCAATCTCGCCGCGGTTGGCCACAAGTACCTTTGAAAACATTCGTGATGCCTGTACTTCTCTAGGGAGCGTCGATGGGAAAGCATACGGGCGAGGCTTGCGTGGCGCGAGTTCGCTGGAGTTCAGTTACAGCCCGCCGCCTGGCGGTAAACGGTCGCCGTCGTGTTCCATTGTTCGGGCGTTGGGAAGAAGCCGCCATAGTACTGCGGCGGTACGCGGCCAAGGACCGAAGTGGCCTCGCTGATTCGCTCACCCAGGCGCTTGCAGTCTTTGTTGAAGGCCTCCTGGGAGACCCAGAACGAATCCACGCGCCAGAGCAAATTGAGGCGTTCCACTCCCGACTCGAACTGTGCTCTCTCCAGTCGCTTTGTCTGATCCGCCAACAGCTTGCGAGCGTCCGCGGGGTCCTTCTCAAAGAGCACGGTGGAAGCCCCGATGACTGATTGCGTACGTTCATACTCGTCGGGGGAGATCGAGATAGCGCGCTCATATAGCGCGAGCGAGATCTCGTAGCGCTGGGTGCCCGCCACTGAACGAGCGACGGCGCGGAGTTCGGCTGAGTTGACGTCGGCCTCGTTCACCAATTCGATGGCGCGCTCGACTTTGGCGTCGTAGTTCTGCTGCTCGAAGTCCTGCGCGCTGCACTGATTCTGTTGCTGGCAGAGCACGGTTGCTTCCTGGTAGCGGGCTTCGGCGACTGCGAGCGCCTCGATGCCGCTGCGGACCTCCTGCCGCGCTTCGAAGTCCCGGCGCTCCTCCGCTTCGCAATACGCGAAGAAGGCATTTCCGAGGCTGAAGACGAACGCGCTCACGGCGACCGTTGTTGCGACCGGGAAGCCCCGCAGTGCAGAGTGGACGCGCCCCCAGTGAGCGGATGGGAAGACCGGCCGCTGGGCGGCAACGGCTTCGGCCACGTCCGCCGCCGAAGCTCCCGCGTTCGCTAAGACTGAGCCATCCTTGTCGTCAGGCACTCGAATTCCCGCGCGGGACAATAAGTCGCGGCGTGGCGTTCGGCAAGCGTTTTCGCTGCGCCCGGATCACCCGGCTGATACGCTTGCTCGGTGGACGCCCATACGCTGCGCGTGCTCGAGTTCGAGAAGGTGCTGAACCTCCTCGCGGATGAGGCTGCGTTCAGCGTCGGGCGCGAGCTGGCGCTTTCGGTGCGGCCCGAGACGGACTACCCGAAGGCGTTCGAACTCCAGGCGCAGACCGCGGAAATGCGCCTCCTCGACCAGCTCGGCATCGATATCCCCTTCTCCGGCGCTCACGACGTCCGCCCGCACATCCACGCCGCGTCCATCGGGCAGGCGCTGGAGCCGGGCGACCTGCTGGAAGCCGCTCAAACGCTCCGCACCGCCCGCAAAGCTCACAACGTTATCGAGAAGGTGCGCGACCGCGTGCCCAGGTTGGGCTTCATCGCGGACGGTTGTGGGGACTTCCGCCGGTTCACCGATGACGTGGATACCGCCATCACGCCGCGTGGCGAAGTCGCGGACAGCGCGAGCGAGCAGCTCGCGACCACGCGCCGCGAGCTGCGCATCGCTGAAAACCGGCTCGAACAGCGTGCCCAGGCGGCGCTCGCCGACGCCATTCGCCGTGGTGTCGCCCAGGATGGCCTGCTGACGGAGCGGAACGGCCGCAAAGTCATCCCTATCAAGGCCGACTACCGCGGGCAGGTGCAAGGCATCGTCCACGACGTTTCTTCGAGCGGCGCGACGGTGTTCGTGGAACCGATGGGCGTGGTGGACGCTGGCAACCAGGTCCGCGAGCTCCAACTCGCCGAACAGCGCGAGGTGCGGCGTGTCCTCCAACGCCTCTCGGCCATCCTCGGAGACGTTGCGGAGGCGGCCCGGCGTTCGGTCGAGGCGCTTGGCACACTGGACGTCATTTCCGCGAAAGTGCGGCTCGGCCGGCGCTGGAAGGCGGGCCTTCCGCCTGCGGGCGAGGTGGACACGTGGTTCAAGCCCTCGGGAGCGACGCGCATCGTGCGCGGCCGTCACCCGCTCTTGCGCGGCGAGGTGGTGCCCACGAGCGTCGAAGTCGGCGGTGACTACGCAGGCGTGGTCATCACGGGCCCGAACACCGGGGGCAAGACCGTCGCGCTGAAGACGATGGGGCTGCTCACGCTCATGGCCCAGGCGGGGATACCCGTCCCCTGTGACGACTCGAGCCGCTTCGTTTGCTACCCGCGCATCTTCGCGGACATCGGCGATGAGCAGTCCATCGAACAGTCGCTCTCGACGTTCTCGTCGCACATGCGGAACATCATCGCCATCCTGGCGAAGGCCGAGCCGGGGACGCTCGTACTGCTGGACGAACTCGGGGCGGGCACCGACCCGGCCGAAGGGGCAGCCCTCGCCCGCTCTATCCTGGAGACGCTGCTTGACCGGGGGTGCACGCTGGTTGCGACCACGCACCACGGCGAACTCAAGATTTTCGCCCACAACGACCCGCGGCTTCGCAACGCCTCGGTGGAATTCAACATCGAAACGCTCAGCCCAACGTACCACCTGACGGTGGGCCTCCCGGGACAGTCGAATGCGCTCGCGATAGCCCGGCGGCTGGGCCTCTCGGACGACGTCCTCGAGCGAGCGAGCGAGCAGCTGGCCCCGGAGCACTTCGAATTCGAGAACCTGCTGGGCGAAATCCGGGCCGAACGCGCGGCGGCGGCCGAAGCGCGGGACCGGGAGGAGCAGGCGAGGCACGAATCCGAGCAACTCCGAGTGACCCTGGCTGAGCGCCGCGACGCAATCGAGCAGGAGCGCGCGGGCATCCTCGCCGCCGCCCAGCGCGAGGCGGAAGACACGCTCGCGCGGATGCGGCGTGAGGCCGATACCCTGCGGCGCAAAGCAGCCGAGAGAGAATTCGACCCGCAAGTCGCCGATGAGACGCTGCGCCGCATGGACGCAGACCTTGGCGCGCTCACCCTGGCGGCCAAACCGAGGCGTCAGGTGGCAGCCCAACCCATCGCCCTCCGCAAAGAGGTCATGCCCGGCGATACCATCCATGTGCGGGACATCCCGCAGCTCGGCGAAGCGCTCAGCCCCGTTGGCGATGACGGGCGTGTCGAGGTTCAGTTCGGCTCGCTCCGCATGAAAGTCTCGGTGGACCGCATCGACCGGATCGAACAAACCACCGCGGCGGGGGAAAAAGTCGCCGTCCCTACGGGGCCGCCCGTTTCGATGGAACTCGACTTGCGCGGCCAACGTGCCGAAGCTGCCCTGGAGCAGTTCGAGAACTACCTCGACGGGGCGTTCCGCGCGGGACTGCCGTTCGTGCGCATCATCCACGGCAAGGGCACTGGAGCGCTGCGCGCGGCGATCCGAGAGGCCCTGGCCGGGCACCCACTCGTCCGCCGCTTCGAATCAGCGTCTCCCCAGGACGGCGGCGAGGGCGTCACCATCGCCCTGCTCGCGGGGTAGACTCGGAGCGTGAAAGCCTCCCAGCCCGGCTTCTCCTTCCCGGAGGAGCCCATCGCCCCTGATGCGCCCCTTGCTGCACGCATGCGGCCACGCACGCTGGACGAATTCTTCGGCCAGGAAGACGCCGTAGGGCCGGGTTCCATGCTCCGCGGGACGTTCGAACAGGGGCGACTCCCGTCGTTCATCCTCTGGGGCCCACCGGGCTGCGGGAAAACCACCCTCGCCCGAATCCTCGCGCGAGGCGTCCAGGCCGAGTTCGTTGCCGTTTCGGCTGTTTCGTCCGGTGTGGCAGACCTGCGAAAGGTCATGGCCGAAGCACAGGGCCGGCGGGCATCCGGCCGGCGCACGGTCCTTTTCATCGACGAAATCCACCGCTTCAACAAGGCCCAGCAGGACGTCATCCTCCCTTACGTCGAAGACGGTACGGTCACGCTGATTGGCGCCACCACCGAGAACCCTTCCTTCGAAGTGATCGCGCCGCTGCTCAGCCGCGCGCGAGTCGTCCGGCTCAAACAACTCGACGACGAGGCCCTCGGCCGGGTGGTGGACAACGCTCTGGAAGACGCGGGACGTGGTCTCGGGACGCGCAAGCTCGTCCTCGACGCCGGCGCCCGCCGGGAGGCCTGGTTGAGCGCCGCCGGCGGCCGGCCGGGCCGCGCTCACCGCGCTCGATATCACCGCGGACGTGGCGGAAGCTTCCGGCCGCACGACGATCACCGCTCCTGACGTCGCCCAGGCATTACAGGACCGCCGCCCCTATTACGACCGCCAGAGCGATTACCACTACGACACGATCTCAGCCTTCATCAAGACCATCCGCGGGAGCGACCCGGACGGCGCGCTCTACTGGCTCGCGCGGATGATCGAAGCCGGCGAAGACCCGCTGTTCATCATCCGCCGCATGGTCATCCTCGCCTCAGAAGACGTTGGCCTCGCCGATCCGCAGGCGCTCGTCGTGGCGACGGCATGCCAGCAGGCGGTGCACTTCGTGGGCATGCCGGAGGGCTTCTTCGCGATGGCAGAGTGCGCGCTCTACCTCGCGCTCGCGCCGAAAAGTAACAGCGTGGGGGAGGGGTATGGACGCGCGATGGCCGACGTGGCGAAGACGTCGCACCTGCCCGTGCCGATGCAACTCAGGAACGCCGTTACAGGGTTGATGCGCCAGTTTGGCTACGGCCAGGGCTACCGCTACGCGCACCAGGAAGCGGGCCACGTCGCCCGCGGGATGCGCTATTTGCCCGAAGAACTTGGCTCGCCACAGTATTACGTACCAGGCGAACTCGGCTTCGAAGCGCGGGCTGTTGCCCGCTGGGCGGACCTCCGCGCCGATTCACCATCCAATCCGAAAGAACGAGACCAGCAATGAAGATCGAATTCATGTATTCGAAGAGCACGGGCCGGAGCGAGAAGGCCGAAGAAGCCCTCAAGATGGCCATCGAGTCGACCGACCCAACCATCGAAGTGACCTACACCGAGGTGTTCGATTCAGAGGACGCCCGCGACAAGAGGTTCCTCGGGTCCCCGTCGATCCGCGTCAACGGGGTCGATGTGGAGTACGGCGAACGCGAACCCGACGAGTACCAGGCGGGCACCCGCTACTACAACACACCGGAGGGCTGGAAGCCGTACCCGCACGCCAAGCTGATCGCCAACACGATCCTGGAGCAGCAGGCAAAAGCCCAGAAGTAGGGCACTCCGGAAGCTCACCCCCGGTCGACGGTCGTTTCGAGTCCTTCGAGGTGGCACATGTCGTTGTGCCGGACGAGGACGAGCCGGCCGGCGCGGTCGGTGGCGAGTTCGGTCAGAGAGCAATTGCCGACCTGGAACACGCCGGGCCGGTGCAGGTCCAGGCCGACCACCAGGTGGCACATCGCGGAAATCACGCCGCCGTGGGCGACAGCGATCGTCGTGCCTTCCTCCTCGCGCAGGCGCCTGAGCGCAGCGGCCAGGCGAGCGTGGAAGTGGTCGCGCCCTTCTTCGCCGGGAAACAGGAACCGCTCGCCGCGGAGACGCGCCTGCACCATCTCCGGGAACCGCTCGCGCAACTGGGGCGCGGTCAGGCCGGCGCCACCACCGATGTCGTACTCGGCCAGGTCCGGCTCGAGATGCAACTCCAGGTCCAGCGCCTCAGCGACGAATCCCGCGGTCTGGGCGGCCCGTTTCAGGGGGCTCGAAACCACGCGGGCGGCTTCAGCGTCCCGAAGGCGTTCGGCGGTCAGCTTCGCCTGCGCGAGGCCACGTTCGCTCAGGCCGAAGTCGAGCCGGCCTTGCAGCACGCCGGCAGCGTTGCCCACAGACTCCCCGTGGCGGACAAGGATGAGGCGCACGAGTCCCTCAACCGGCCAGTGGAGGCGATGAGTGCGTCGGCAACGTCATGCTCAGACTTCCTGCGCGACGGGAAGGGGGATCGACAGTTGCCCGAAGATGGGCAACTGCAAACGGTCGCCCAGCTTGTGGAAGTTCCGGGAGAAGGAAAGCACGTCGATTCGCACGACTTCTCCCGTTTCCGGATCGTATCTGACGACGATGTCGTCCTCGATGAAGTCCGTCTCCTGCTCTGCGGTCACCGGGAGACCGGAGTGGATGTAGAGGATGTCCCCTTCTCGATCCCACTCCAGGGTTATACGCGATGCCATTCGATGCTCCAACCCGGAAACCTCCGGACCGCATAGGCGGTTACCACCCAGTGCCGCACATCGCGATCCCCATTCGATGGTAATCGATCGGTGAGAACGACGACAAAGAGGTGCTTTCCGCCGGCTACGTTCGGCCAGAGCCGGACGAACGCACGCTCGTTCGGAGGCCGCACCATCACGCGGTCCGGATCCCGGAGGGTTTCAGCGAATTCCGCGAAGAACGCGGGGAGCACCTCGCCATGCGCATCCTCGATGTGCGCGCGGCGCTCCGCAGTCAACTCGACGGCAGTCCCGAGGTACGGACATTCAAGGAACTCAGACTCTTCGTCCGCCACCGCTTACTCGGTGAGCCTCCGGTAGAGTGCCGGCAGGCGGCTCGGCAACGCCTCGATGTCCGCGACCACTTCGTAGCCCATGTCTTCGCACATGGTCTTCAGGTAGTCGTGGCCGGCGCGGTCGACGGTCAGCGCGAACGGAGTGATGCCTTCGCGCTTGGCTTCGTTCAGCGCCTGCTTGGTGTCATGGATGGCGTATTCCTTTTCCGTCCGGTCACGCCCGTAGCCATGGTCCTGCGGGCGGCCGTCGCTAAGGAGCACGAGGATCTTCACCTTCGCGTCGGTCTCCATCAGCTTGAACGTGGCGTGGCGGATAGCCGGCCCCATGCGCGTCGAACGGATCGGCGTGACCTTGTCCAGCCGGTTCTTGATCTTCTGGTCGAGGTTCTCGTTGAAGTCCTTGATCACGAAGAACTCGACGTTGTCGCGGCCGTAGCCGCTGAACCCGTAGATCCCGTACTGGTCGCCGATGGTCTCGAGGGCAGTCATCAGGAGCACCGTCGACTCTTTTTCGAGGTCGATGATCCGCTTCGGCGGGCTGGTCAGCTCCTGGCGGCGCTTGGAGACCCACCAGCTCAGGTACTTGCGCGGGTCGTCGTCGTAATCGTCGTCGTCGTACTTCTTCTCGCGCTTGTTGATCTCCTCGTCGGTGCTCGCGGACATGTCGATCAGGAAGGCCACGGCGACATCGCGCTCGATTTTGTTGCGGCGCCAGTAGATCTTCTCGTTGGGGTTGACTCCCGCGCGCTTCTCGATCATCCACTCGATGGCGGCGTCGAGGTCGAAGTCCTCGCCGTCGGGAAGCCTTTTGAGCTTCCGGAACATCTCCGGCTTCATGAGCTCGAACTGCTTGCGTGTCTGGCTCACCAGCCCGGCATGCTCCCGCAGCGCGTTCTCGTAGAAGTTCTCCTCGCCCTCTTCAAGCTTGGATTCCTTCACCGCGCACCAGCGGGGCTTGTAGTCCTGCGCCCGGAAGTCCCACTCGTCGTAGTAGTACACCGTGACGATGGGGATGAGTTCCTCTTCGCCTTCGCCGGCGCCGGTGCTGTTGTCGCTCGTCGGCTGGCCCTGGTCGCCCTTCTCAGAGGAGGGGTTGCCGGCTTCCTTCATGAGGTTGCTCATGAACATGCCGGTCGAAGCGTCGAGGTCGCCGTCGTACATCGCGTCGAGGTCGATCTCGACGCTCTTCGCGAGCAGCTCGGCGAGCTGCTCGGGAGTTAGCTGCTGCGGCGACATCTGGCCGCCCTCACCCATCTGGGCGTCCTCACGCAGTTTCATCAGCAGGTCGACGAGTTCGGGCTTGAAGTCGCCCCGGAAGTCGATTTCCTGGGGGCTTTCGTAGTCGGCCTCGCCCTCGCCGCCCTCGACACTGCCCAGCTGCATCTGGGAGCCTTCGCCGCCGGATTCGCCGCCCTGCATGGGCATCGCCTGGCCGGCTTCCATCGGCTCGACCGAATCCCACTCGTCGGTGTCCATGTTCTCGTAGATGTTCGGGATCGAAATGGCGATCTCGTACAGGGCGAGCGTTGCTTCCGCCGCATCCTCGACCACCGCTTCCTCGCTCTGCACCGCCTGCAACAGACCGAGCGCCCGCGACATCACTTCGGCGCGGTCCTTGGGCCAGCGGACGGCGTCCACGCCGTCGAGACTCGCGCGCACCAGGTTTTCAACGAAGCCGTTGCGCAGCGGCAGTTGGCGCACGTCCGGGCGCTTCGGCAGCTCTTCGTGCTGCATGCGCACGAGGGGACGCCGAATGCCGCCGTATTCGCTCTTCACCCGCCAGTCGATGCGGGAGTCCTCGGCGATGGTGAACAGGTCGCTGGCGAGCTGGCGCTCGGGGAAGAGGTCGAAGTACTCCTCCATGTCCGTCGTTGCCGGGCGTTGCCGCTCGGCGGCGAAGAACGTGCGGCGAAGCGGGAAGACCGCGCCGGGCCGCGTGAATTCGAAATCGAAGCTGCCGAACTCGATGTGGGCGGCCTGGTGGGTGGCGAACACCTTCATCGCGGCGAAGTTGTCGTCTTTCTCGTGGAAGCGCTCCATCAGTTCCGGCAAGAAGATCGTGCTGCCGTCGGTGCTGGCGCTATGCTCCGAAACCCAGCCGATGCCCTTTTCGGCGAGCGATTCCGCCGTCTGGATGCTGACGTTCCGGCCGGTGAGCGCCTTGCAATAGAGGCGCATGATTTCGCCGATCTTCGAGAGCTCGATGCGCGCGGAGAGGTTTTCGAGGATGTCCTCGCCCCGCGTCGACTGCAGCCGGAAGTAGGCCTCGCCGCCGTCATGGCTCGATTGCAGGATGCGCAGCCCCGCGTTGTGCCAGGGTTCCAGCTCGTCGATTCGGATGCGGTCGAGCACGCGAGGCACGCTGGTGACGAAGTCCATCGCTGCGTAGGCGGAATAGGGCGCGAGTTGCTCCGCAAGCTCGATGACCTTGTTGTGGTCGTCCGGTTCGAGTTCTCCCAGCGCGTTCGAGGCCTCTTCGAAGTACTGGAACGCGGACCGGTTATGTCCACGCGCGACTTGCGCCGCAAGCAGGAGGTACCGTTCCCGCACGGGCGCGTGGACCTTCTGGATCAGGACCGAGCCGCGGTCGAAGTAGAGCCGCGAATCTGCCCAGCTCGACTGCGCGAGCTCCACTGCGAAGCCGATGAACGGCAGGCGGTCGTCTTCGTCCATCCGCTGAAGCACCGTCGGCGACGATGAGAGGCAGGCGGAAGCCAGCTCGTAGCTGTGGCGCGAGAGCTCGTCGATAAACAGGACCAGGCGCGCGGCCTGCCCAATGCGCAGCACGCGAAAGACATTCGGCGCAAGGTCGAAGAACTGCGCGGCGAGTGAGGAGCTCTTCCAGTTGCCCTTGTACAGCCGCCGCCCAAGGTCCGCCCACTGGCGCACGTGAGCCGGGCCAACCGCTTCCATCGTGGGCGCCGCGGAGCGCAGGAAGCTGACCGCCAGGGGCGCCGATTCGCCGGCCATCTGCACGGACTCGCGCCCAAGCGTCTCGATCGACTCCCAGGTCGCGCTTTTGGGGAAGGCCGCGCCCGCCTTGAAGTACTCGACCGCGGCTTCCCAGGAACGGAGGCTGAGGGCGGTCAGTTCAACACCGGTCTCCGCCCAGCTCTGCAGTTGGTTGGGCGAAAGACGAGGCGCGAGGGCGCGCAGGCCCACCTCGTAGTGCTGCTCCAGCGGAGCCGGAAAGCCGGACAGCCGTTCGTGGTGGCGTGCCAGGAGTTCACCGATGATCGTCATGCCCTGGTTCGCCTCCCGCGTGTTCCCGCTCGTGTCCGCTGCATGTCTCGCGCGCACGTCCGTGATGGGGTGCTCATAGCGCCCCCGAACTCTTCACGAAGCTGCGCGTCGGGTCCCGGTAATCGTAGAACGTGACCTCGTCACTTGTCGTGTCCCAGGTCGCGCAGGAAAGCTGAAAATCGTTTCGATGATCGCGCGGGTCGCCCGCCGAACCCGGGTTAATCACCAGGCAGCGGCCGAACCTCTGGGCCATCTTGTAGTGGGTGTGCCCCACGATGATCGCGTCGCACTGCAGCTCCGCCGCCTTGCCCCAGACCGTTTCGTGCGGGTAGTGGTAATCCCGCCACGGCTCCCAGGGCGAACCGTGCGTCATCACCACAACCTTGCCGTCGACTTCTCGCTCCACGCGGTAGGGCTGTTCCCGCATCCACGCCACCAGGTCCTGGTCCACTTTGGGCGAAGAGAGCGCCCGCTCGCCGTCCCGCCCGAGGATCGTCTCTTCGTGGTTCCCCAGCACCACCACCGCCTCAAGCTCTCGCAACCGCGCCACCACATCGTTGGACCAGCGGAACTGGAAGACCGAGTCGCCCGCGCACCAGAGCTGGTCAAACGGCGCCATCAGCTCCAGCGCCTGCTCGAGCCCGGCGATGTTGCAGTGGATGTCGGAGACGAGGGCCAGGCGAGTCATGGAGTACCCGGTGCCTGGTACCCGGTACCCGGGCTCACGGCCCGCGTCTGTGCCCGGCGGAGGCCAGCCAGAACCTTTCCGGTCTCATCTACCAGCGTCAGCAATCGATTGAGGTCCGAATCATTGATGTAGCCCACGTCCATAGCGATGTAGAGGTGGGAGCGTACTTCTGCGAGGGATCCTCGTGCGATGTCCAGGTAGCGGCCGAATTCAGTGGGCCGGCCCTTCTCGAAACCCTCGGCGATGTTGGCCATCGTCGACACGGCGGCACGCTGAATTTGGCCGCTCAGGCCGAAATCCTTGCGAAAAGCATCTCGGGCTGTGACATCGTACACCTCACGCGCGAGGACACGGGCGCGCTGCCACGCGATGAGCTCCTCGAACCGATGAACGGCCATACCCAGCCCTCCTCCCCCGGGTACCGGGTACCAGGTACCGAGTACTACTCGAAGATGCTCGTTACCACTTCCTCGATGCTGCGCTGGACTTCCGAGTCGTCGGTGAGGGCCCAGGTGATTGCGACCTGGCAGGCGCGGCGGGCGGGGACACCTTCGGACATGAGCTTGCCTGCGTAGACCAAGAGGCGCGTGCTGACGCCTTCGCCGAGCCCGTGCTCTTTCAGGTTGCGGACCTTCTCGCCGAGGCGGGCAAGGTCCATCGCCGCTTCGCGGGAGCAGCCAGACTCGTGCGAAATGATCTCCGCTTCCTGCTCGCGGGGCGGGTAGTCGAACTCGATGGCGATGAACCGCTGGCGGGTGGAGTGCTTGAGGTCCTTCAGCGCGCTCTGGTAGCCGGGGTTATAGGAAATGACGAGGAGGAAGCCGTCGGCGGCTTCGATCACCTGGCCCAGCTTCTCGATGGGCAGCAGGCGGCGGTAGTCCGTGAGCGGGTGGATGAGGACTGTTGTGTCCTTGCGCGCTTCGACGACCTCGTCCAGGTAGCAGATTGCCCCGACTTTCACCGCGCGGGTCAGCGGGCCATCCACCCACTTCGTCCCGTCGGTATCGAGCAGGTAGCGGCCGACGAGGTCGCTCGCGGTGAGGTCCTCGTGGCAGGCGACCGTGATCAGCGGCATCCGGTGTTCCGCTTCCTCACCCGTGCGCGAGGAGACCTTCATCATCGGGCGGCCCAGTTTGTAGGCCATGTATTCCACGAAGCGCGTCTTGCCGGCGCCGGTCGGGCCCTTGAGGAGCACCGGGATGCGCTGGCTGTAGGCTGTCTCGAAGAGCTGCACTTCATCGGCGATGGGCAGGTAGTACGGCTCGTCGTGGACCGCGTACTCCTCGACTGCGTAGATGTTCGGCTCATGGCGCGTGGCTTGCTGAGTCATCCGGTTACCTCCCCGCCGCGGTTTGCAGGCGTCCCTGAAGTGCGTCCCAGGCGTGCTGGATGCCCGATTCGAGCTCTTCCAGCGTCCCGTTGTTCTTGATCACGACGTTCGAACGTGAAATGCGCTCGTCGTTCGAAAGTTGGGAATCGATGCGTGCGCGCGCGGCCGCTTCGTCGAGGCCGTTGCGCGAGGCCAGCCGCTGCACCGCGAGGTCCGGTTCAACGACCACGACCCAGACCTCGTCTACAAGGTCTTCCCATCCCGCTTCGAAAAGCACGGCCGCTTCCAGCACGACGATCGAGTTGCCCGCCGCTTCGAACTCGGAGAGCGCCTCGCTGGCGAGCTTGCGGATACCCGGCCAGACGATGTCCGTGAGCCGCTTGAGTTCATCGGGCTTGCCGAAGACCTTTCCGCCGAGCACGCGGCGGTCGATGCTGCCGTCAGCGGCGACCAGGTCCTGTCCGAACGTCGCAACAACAGCCGCAAAGGTGTCGGTGCCGGGGTCGTAGGTACGGTGACCGAGGATGTCCGCGTCAATGACGGGAACATCGCGATCCTTGAAAAAACGGGTCACAGTGGATTTGCCGCTGGCGATGCCACCCGTCAGCCCAATCACATGCACAAGGAGCTCCGCGAGGGGAAGAATTCGAACGGTCAGTGTATCTCCGCGCCATCGGGCGCGGCAAACGCGGCCGGCGGGCCGGACACCCTGGCGAACGCCACTACGTGGCCGTCCTGGTCCAGGACATAGCCTGCCTCGTGCCCCCACCCTCGCGATATGATCGGGCTCAGTTCCCGCGCCCCGGCAGCGAGCGCGCGCGCGTGCCAATCTTCGGGGTCATCAACAAGCAAGTACAGCTCCGCGCGAGGAATTCCGGCAGCCGTGGCCGGGTCCGGCAGGGTGTCTCCGAGGAGCCGCCTGATGCCTTCGACCGGCATGAGCCCGAGCACGGCGCCGCCCGGGAGGTCGAACTCCGTCATGCCGGGCACGTGGAGACGGGGCGACCCTGAAAGCACCGCGGAGTAGAACGCCGTCGCGCGGGCCTGGTCCTGGACGTAGAGGATGACGTGGGTTTGTCCCTGCATCACCGTTCGAGGCCCGTCCGTGAAGTGACGCCCGCGCCCACAATCCGCACACGCCGCCGCGGTGACCGCCGGGCGCACGTCGGGCAGTGGTAGACCACGCGGATCCCGTGGCCGCACTCGTCATCGACGAGCGCGAGGTCACTCGCGGCGTACTGCTCGCCCCACTGCGCCATCGCGCCGACCACCACGCCCAGCGCGTGACCCTTAGCCGTGAGCTGGTAGGCAAACCGGGCCGGGCGGTCCTGGTATTGCCGCTTCACGACCACGCCGGCTTCCTCCAGCGACTTCAGACGCGCCGACAAGATGGCCGGTGGCACACCCTCCACCGTCTCCCGAAGCTCGGAGAATTTGCTGCGCCCGCGGAGAAGGTCGCGCACCACGAGCAAGGTCCAGCGGTCTCCCACCAGGTCAAGCGTGCTCGCCACGGGACATTGGACGGTTCGGGGCATGGGTTTTCACCTCCGGTTCGTTGCGATATGCTACTCACGCGAGACACTTAGTTCAAGTTCTGAACTGACTCCGCGCAAGGAGTCATGCATGCTCGATACGACGCCCGCGGTGCTCGCAAACGCTCTTGGCGGCCAGCGCCCGTCCCACGCGGACGCGCTCACCCTCGCTGATGAAACGGTCCTGCTTCCGCTGCTGGAAACGGCGGCGACGCTTCGCGACCGCGACCACCGCAACGTTGTCTCGTACTCCAAGAAGGTCTTCATCCCGCTCACGCACCTCTGCCGGGACGTGTGCCACTACTGCACGTTCGCGAAGCCGCCCATCCCCGGCCAGCGCGCCTACATGACTCCCGAGGAAGTGCTGGAGATCGCCCGCGCCGGGGCGGCCGCCGGCTGCAAGGAAGCACTGTTCACCCTCGGCGACAAGCCGGAGCTCCGCTATAAGGTGGCCCGCCGCGAACTCGACGAGATGGGTTACGCGAGCACGATCGCCTACCTCACGGCCATGGCCGGGCTCGTGTATCGCGAAACCGGGCTCCTGCCCCATGCCAATCCCGGCGTTATGACGCGTGAGGAAATCGCCGCGCTCCGCGAAGTGACCATCTCCCAGGGCATCATGCTCGAAAGCGTCACCGACCGGCTGCATCAGAAGGGCCAGGTCCACTATGGCTCGCCGGATAAGCACCCCGCTCCCCGCCTTCAAACCATGCGCGACGCCGGGGAACTCCAGGTGCCTTTCACATCCGGCATCCTCATCGGCATCGGCGAAACACGGCGGGAGCGCATCGAGTCCTTCCTCGCCCTGCGCGACCTGAACGACGAGTTCGGCCACATCCAGGAGATCATCGTCCAGAACTTCCGGGCCAAGCCTGATACGAAGATGGCCAACGCCCCGGAACCCGACCTCGACGACCTGCTCTGGTCGATCGCGGTGGCCCGAATCATCTTCGGCCCGGAAATGAACATCCAGGCGCCCCCGAACCTCAGCTACGAGGACTACCCCAAGCTGGTCCAGGCGGGCCTGAACGACTGGGGCGGCGTCTCCCCCGTCACGCCCGACCACGTGAACCCGGAGGCGCCCTGGCCCCACCTGGAAGAACTGCGCGACCACACCGCCGAATGCGGCAAGGTCCTCACCGAACGGCTCGCGGTGTACCCCGAATACGCCCTCGATTCGCAACGCTGGCAGTCGCCCGCGATGGCCACGGCCGTCATCCGCGCGATCGACGGTGACGGTTTCGCGCGCACCGATATCTGGTCCCCCGGTGACGCCGACACGCCGCCGCCCGCCGCTGACATCCCTCGCAAACTCGAGGCCAACCGCGTGAGCGATACGTCCAGCGCGGACGTGCGGGACATCCTCGCCCGCGCGGAGTCAGGCGAAGAACTGGGCGAGCGAGAGATCATCCGCCTCTTCCAGGCCCGTGGCGATGACTACCACCTCGTCTGCGACGCGGCTGACCGCCTGCGCAAGCGAACGAACGGCGAGAGCGTTTCGTACGTGGTCAACCGGAATATCAACTACACGAACATCTGCTACTTCCGCTGCCAGTTCTGCGCGTTCGCGAAAGGTAAGATGAGCGAAAGCCTGCGCGGCACGCCGTACGACCTCGGGCTCGACGAAATCCAGCGCCGCTCGCTCGAAGCCTGGGAGCGCGGCGCAACCGAAGTCTGCATGCAGGGCGGCATCCACCCCGAATACACGGGCCAGACGTACATCAACATTCTCAAGGCCGTGAAAGACGTCCTGCCGGGCATGCACATCCACGCGTTCAGCCCGCTGGAAGTGTCGCAGGGCGCCGAGACGCTCGGTGTGCCGGTGCCGGAGTTCCTTCGCCAGTTGAAGGCGGCGGGGCTCGGCACGTTGCCCGGCACCGCCGCCGAAATCCTCGACGACGAAGTCCGCGAGACGCTCTGCCCGGACAAGCTGACCACGCAGCAGTGGCTGGACGTGGTCGAATCGGCCCACAACGCCGGCTTCCGGACGACATCTACCGTCATGTACGGCCACATCGACCGCGCCAGGAACTGGGCGCGGCACCTCATCCGCCTACGCGACCTGCAGAAGCGGACCGGCGGCATCACGGAGTTCGTGCCGCTGCCGTTCGTCCACATGGAGGCTCCCATCTACCTGAAGGGCAAGGCGCGCCAGGGCCCAACCTTCCGCGAGGCCGTCCTCATGCACGCCGTCGCCCGGCTCGCGCTGCATCCGCACATCACGAACATCCAGGTCTCGTGGGTGAAGATGGGCGTCGAAGGTGTGAAAGCCTGCCTGTCCGCCGGCGTGAACGACATGGGCGGCACGCTCATGAACGAAAGCATCTCGCGGGCGGCCGGGGCCGCGTTCGGCCAGGAACTTCCCCCAGAGGAGATGGAGCGGACCATCCGCTTCATGAACCGCAACCCTCGCCAGCGCACGACGCAGTACGAAGCCGCGCCCGAGGAGCGCCAGATTGCCTCGTTCAACGCGAGCGAGCTCGCGCCGATTGTCCTAACGCCCGTGAAGAAGTACGAGCGGAAGGTGGTTGCCGCCAGCACTTGAGCCGTTGCCTCCGCCTCGCGCCGGTGTAGAGTGCCGCGAGAACCGCGGCATGGGGCGGGTATGACCACATCGGCGACCACCAACCGGCAGGGCGTCTTCAACCTGGTCCTCGGGCAGGCCATCTCCGTCTCCGGCGACCTGCTCCTGCTCACCGCTGCCTCGATCGCGGTGTACGACAAGACAAACTCGGCGACGGCGGTGAGCCTTCTCCTGGCGCTGGCCGCCCTCCCGACGGTCGTCCTCGGGCCGATAGCCGGCACATTCGCGGACTGGTTCCCACGCCGCCGGATCCTCGTTGGCACGGACCTCGCCTGCGCCGCGGCCTGCGGCGTCTCACTCCTCATCGCCCGTGCGTTGCCGGTGCAGGCGGCCGCGTTCACCTCGATCTCAACCGTGGCGACCCTTTCAGCGTTTTACCGCCCGGCAGCCCAGGCGCTCGTGCCATCGCTGGTCTCCCAGCAGGGTCTGGGCCGGGCGAACAGCGCCATCCGGCTCGCCAC
This sequence comes from Dehalococcoidia bacterium, assembly GCA_046328215.1. GTDB lineage: Bacteria > Chloroflexota > Dehalococcoidia > Tepidiformales > Tepidiformaceae > Amarobacter. Next base: position 16,646 of record JAXLXA010000026.1, read on the forward strand.
CAGCCTCGCCGCCATCTCCGGCCCAGCTGCGGCAGCCTTTCTGACCGAACGCGGCGGATTGGAACTGGTCCTCGTCGTCGATGGCGCCAGCTTCCTCGTCTCCGCCGGGCTCGCGCTCATGATCCAACGAATTCCACCTGCCCTGGGCAGTACGCGCCGTAACGCCTTCAAGGACGCCTGGGCCGGGGTCGATTACGCCCGCCGCAGCCGCAATATTCGCGTGGTCACGGCCGCCGTCGGCGTCGTCCTGCTCGCGGGGACACTGGTGAACGCGGGCACGCTCCCGCTCGTTTCGCAATCCCTCGATTTGCCGGACAGCCGCTATGGCGCTCTTCTCGCCATCGAAGGCGCGGGCGCGATGGCGCTCGCCGTCCTCCTGATCATCCTCGGGCCCGGCAAGCGGCTGCTGGTCACGGGTAGTTTCGCGCTCATCGGTACGGGCGGGACCACCATGGCGCTGGGGAGCGCGGCGACCTTCGGCGTGGCGGCTGTCGCCATCCTCTTGCAGGGAGCGAGCGTCGTCGCTTTCCAGGTCGCCTTCGCGAGCTACCTCCAGCACGAGGCAGAAGACGCCTACCGTGGCCGCGTCATGAGCCTGGTTGGGATGGTCGCGTCCCTCGCGCAGTTGCTCGGCTTCGCGGTTGCCGGCCCGCTCATCGACGCCGCGGGACCACGGGCGGCGTTCCTCGCGGCCGGCGCGGCGGTCTGCCTTGTGGCGGTGCCGGTCGTCTCGCTCGCCTTCGCCAACGCCCGCGCGGGCCGCGCCACCTCCGCCGCCTGACACCAACGCCGCCCGTACAGTAGATTCGGGGCAACTACCGCGCGGAGCCATGATGGACGCACTCGAAGGACTCACCGTCCTGGATTTCACGGGCCATATAGCCGGTCCCTACTGCACGAAACTGCTCGCCGACATGGGCGCCAGGGTCATCAAGGTCGAGAAGCCCGGGGGCGACGTCAGGCCGCACTCCTCCCCGCCGTTCAAAGACGACGAGCCCGGCGTCGACCGCGGCGCGACCTTCCATTACCCTGAACACGAACAAAGAGTCCGTTGTGTTGACCGTTCACCGCGAGCCGGGCCGCCGTCCGGAGCCTCGTCTCACTCTGCGATCTAGTGGTCACCAGCAGCTCGCCGAAGCAAGAAGCCGAGCTGGGAATCGACTACGCGACGCTTTCGTCTTACAAGGATGTCCCCGTCCTCTCCATCACGAACTTCGGCCACGAAGGCCCGTACCGCGACTACAAGCTTTCCGACACGGTGCTCTACGCGATGGGCGCCGAGATGTATTCGCACGGCCTGCTCGACCGGGAGCCTCTCAAACTCGGTGGCACGGCCGCCCTGCTCCAGGGCGGGGCGATGGCGGCAGTCGCGGCCATGGGCGCGGTTACGGCCTACGAGACCCAGGGCATCGGGCAGTTCGTCGAAGTTCCGCTCTTCAACGTGCAGGTGAGCAACATCGACCGGCGTAGCGCGGCCATCCTCGGCTGGCGCTTTTCCGGCCGCGTCCAACAGCGTTCGCCTGGGGCGAGCGCCGGCATCGCCGGCGGCATCTACCCGGTCGCCGACGGCTACGTTGAGCTCACCGCCAGCGCCGGGAACTACTGGCGGCGGTTCGTCGAGATGGTCGATGACGACGCCCTTCGCGACCCGAAATGGGAGAATCCGATGATGGCGATGAACCCGGCGGCGAAGGAAGAGGCCGACGGCATCGTCTACCCATGGATGCTGACCCACACCCGGGCCGAGGCCTGGGAAGCCGCCCGCAACGCCCACGCGATGCTGGCCCCGCTCTACGACGGCCTGGACGTCTGGCAGGACGAGAATTTCCACGCCCGCGGCATGTGGACCGAGGTGGAACACCCGGCGATCGGGGCGATGCCGATGCTCGGGCGGCCGTACATCTTCGAAGCTTCGCCATGGCGCGTGCGTCATGCCGCCCCGTCGCTCGGGCAGCACACCGCGTCTGTCCTGGCCGAAGCGGGGCTAAGTGAGGCGGAGATCGCGACGCTCAAGTCCTCCGGAGTGGCCGCATGAGCCAGCTCCCCCTTTCGGGCATCCGCATCTGCGACTTCACCGCCGTCTGGGCCGGGCAGACCGCGACCATGTACCTGGCGGACATGGGCGCCGAGTGCATTAAGGTCGAAAACCCGTACATCTGGAACCCGATGACGCGGGCGGCCTCACCGCGGATCAACGCGATGATTGCGCCGATGCTGCCGCCGTGGATTGCCGGGCACCCACCCGAGCCCGGCCCACGCCCGTGGAACAACAGCCCGGCGTTCATCCAGGTGCTCCGCAACAAGAAGTCGTTCACCGTGGACAGCCGGCGTCCCGAGGGCCTCGCGGTGGTCCAGCATCTCATCCGCATCAGCGACATCGTCGCGGAGAACCTCGCCCTGGGGACGCTGGACAAGCTTGGACTGGACGACGCGGCGATCCGTGCCCTGCGCCCGGACGCGATCGTCCTGCACATGCCCGCCTTCGGGCGCACCGGCGCGTACACGCAGGGACGCGGTTACGGCTCGCACATCGACGGCGTCGCCGGTTCCACCGTCCTCCGTGGGTACCGCGACACCGCGCCCGCGGACAACGTGAGCATCTTCGCCGGCGACTTCTGGGGTGGCATGCACGGCGCCTTCGCGCTCATGGCAGCGTTGCGCCACCGCCGCAGGACCGGCCAGGGCCAGGTCATCGAGATGGCGCAGGTCGAGTCCTCGGCGCACATGTTCCCGCAGGCCGCCCTGGACGCCGCCTGGAACGGCCGCGCCCACGGTTCGATCGGAAACCGCAGCATCGAGGGCTTCGTCCCCAATGGCGTCTTTCCGACCAACGTGCCGGATAGCTGGCTGGCGATATCCTGCCGCACGGACGGCGAGTGGGACGCGCTTGTTCCGTTCATGGGCCGCCCCGCCTGGGCGACTCGGCCCGAGCTGGCCACGGCCGCGGGCCGTGGCGCGGCGGAAGGCGAAATCGAGGAGCGGTTGGCCGAGTGGACGGCCAACCGCGACCGCGAATCAACCTTCCACGAGCTCCAGGCGGCAGGCATCACCGCCGGGCCGGTGCTAAACGCGCAGGAGGCCGCCCTCGACCCACACCTCGCGGCAAGCGGCGCCTGGAAGCGGATGCCGGCTACCGAGGACTACCCCGAGGTCGATTGGCTGCGCCCTGCCTACCGCTTTTCGAAGTCGGACATCGACCTGCGCCAGGCGCCCTGCCTGTTCGGCGAACACAACGATTACGTCTACCGGGAAGTGCTCGGCATGAAGGACGACGAAATCGACGTGCTCCGCGCGAGTGGCCACATCGCCGACACGTTCGCGCCGGAAGCGCTGGCCGGCGGATGATCCCCGGGACATCGGTCACGCACGTCCGCCGCGGGGATGTTTCGCTCGCGGTTACGCACGCGGGTGATGGCCCGGTCGTGTTGCTGCTCCATGGGTTCCCGGAGCTTGCGTATTCGTGGCGCCACCAGTTTGCGCCGCTCGTCGCGGCCGGTTTCACCGTTGTCGCGCCAGACCAGCGTGGATACGGCGCGAGCAGCCGCCCCCGTCCGGTGGAAGCGTATGCAGTCGAAGAGCTCGCGGCGGACGCGGCCGCTGTCATCGACCACTTCGGGGGCCGCGCCGTTGTCATCGGGCATGACTGGGGTGCGCCGGTGGCCTGGCACACCGCGCTGCGCTATCCGGAGCGCGTCACCGCCGCCGGGTCTCTGAGTGTGCCGCACGCCCGGCGCGCCACCCGGCCGCCGATTGAAGCGATGCGTGAAGCGGCAGGCCCGGACCACATCTTCTACATCGATTACTTCCAAGCGGAGGGCCTCGCCGAAACGGAGTTAGAGGCGGACATCCGCGCTTCGCTCCTCGGCTTCATGTGGTCCATCAGCGGTGACGCCCCTCGTGAGCAGCGCTTCAAGCCGATCCCGAAGGGTGGCCGGTTCGTCGATTCGATCACTGTGCCTGACAGGCTCCCTGGCTGGCTGACCGAAGCGGACCTCCAGGTGTACGTCGATGCGTTCACGGAGTCGGGCTTTCGTGGCGGGCTGAACTGGTATCGCAACGTGACGCGCAACTGGGAATCGTCCGCCGATCTCGCGAACGCCGTGGTCACACAGCCGGCGCTGTTCGTCACCGGTTCGCGAGACCCGGCCCGCAACCCGGCTGCCATCGCGCGGCTTCCAGAAGCCGTCCCAAACCTCATCGTCAACGAGGTGATCGAGGGCTGCGGGCATTGGACCCAACAGGAACGTCCCGCCGAAGTCACCGCGCTTCTGCTCAAGTTCCTGCACGCGGTGGCGAGGCCGATCACGTAGTATTTGCCGCTGATGGAGCCGGTGATCCAGTACGCAACCACCTCTGATGGCGTCAGCATCGCGTACTCCACCATGGGCGAAGGGCCGGTCCTCCTCTTCACACCCGTCCTCCCGCTGAGCCACCTGCAGGTCGAATGGCAGATGCCCGGGATGCGGGAGTTCATCGAAGCTTTCGCCGCCACCCACCAGATCGTGCGTTTCGACGCGCGCGGCCTCGGGCTGTCCGACCGCGGAGAGTCTGACCGCTCGCTCGACGCACACCTGCGGGACCTTGATGCCGTGGTCGCGAAGCTGGGCCTGACCCGGTTCACCATCTTCTCCGCGAGCTACGCCGGTCCGATGGCCATACGCTACGCGGCGCTTCATCCCGAACGGGTCAGTCGCCTCATCCTCTGGTGCACGCACGCCTATCATGCGGACGTCGTCGCCCGGTTGCCGGCCCAGGCGAACCAGCAACGCGAGGCCGTCAACCAGCTCGCGGGCGTCGACCGCGACCTCTTCATCCGCACCTATCTCCACAGGGCAGTCGGTTGAAGGTGAAGCCGCGAACCAGTTCGTTGAAATCGCCAAGCAGAGCATCGATCCGGAAGCGTTCTTCGAGAACCTCGCGAACCACGCTGCCTTTGACGCGCGGGAGGACCTCGCGAACGTTGCCGCCCCAACCCTGGTCATGCATCGTCCCGCCTTCGTTGGCTCGAACATCGATGTCGCGAAGGGCCTCACCGCCAGGATGCAGCACGCCAGGCTCGTGGTCCTGGAAGGCGAATCGGTCGCGCCGTTCATCGGCGACACCGCCTCCGTGCTTCGTGCGGCGCTCGACTTCCTCGGCGAGGACGAGCCGCCCAGGAACTCCGCGAATGCCTCCGACAGCTCGATCCGGACCATCCTCTTCACCGACATCGAGGGGCATACGTCGATGATGCAGCGGCTTGGTGACGAGCGGGGCCGCGACGTCCTGCGCGAGCACGAGCGCATCATCCGGGAGCAACTGCGCAGCCACGGCGGCAACGAGATCCGCAGCATGGGCGACGGCTTCCTCGCCTCGTTCCATTCCACCCAGCAGGCGCTGCGCTGCGCCATCGACCTCCAGCGCGCGTTCGAAGCCGGCGCGCCGGTGCACGGCGAACGTCTCCGCGTCCGCGTCGGCATCAACGCCGGCGAGCCGATCGCCGAAGGCGACGAACTGTTCGGGACAGCGGTGCAACTGGCGGCGGAGATCGCCGGGCACGCGGCTGGTGGCCAGGTGCTGGCTGCCCGCGTCGTCCGGGAACTGGTAGCGGGCAAAGGTTTCCACTTCAGCGAAGGGCGCGACGAACCACTCGCCGGGCAAGACCAGCCCGTCCACGTCCACGAAGTCCTCTGGAAGGAGCCTGCACTGCGATGAGCGACGTCTTCCAAACCATCGTCAGCAAGCGCGATACGCGCGCCTTGTCCGACCGTCCCATCCCTCGGGATGTCCTGGACCGGCTTGTTCAGGCGGCGCGCATGGCCGGGAGCGCCAAGGCCGCGCAGCCCGTCCGGCTCATCATCGTCACCGAGCAGGGCCAGAAAGACCGACTCGCGGAATGCGGAGGTTTCACCCCGCACGTGCGCACGTGCCAGGCGGCGGTCGTCTTCGTCCTCGTCCCCGAAGCGGGCGTGGTGGGCGCGCCGTTCGCCATCTTCCGCGGCCCGTTCGATGCCGGCCGCGCGGCCCAGAACCTGATGCTGGCGGCCTGGGCGGAGGGCATCGCCAGTTGCCCGGCCTCGATGCACAACGCGGAAGCCGCCGCGGAAGTCCTCGGCCTGCCGCCCGGCCACGTCGTGGCGAACGTCATCGCCCTCGGTTACCCGGCGGAATCCCCAGACCCAACTACCGGCACTCGCCCCCGGATGCCGGTCGAAGACTTCGTCTCCTACGAGCGCTGGGACCACACGACCTGACTCGCGCCCGAGGTTGAGCCGCAACTGTACGTTTCGATCATTCACGGCCAGTCTATGTCCTGTGGATGGGCGCACTGCCCGGCTGGCGGCACGGTCGCACAACAACTCGCCGCAACGGTGGCGAAGCGATACCATCGAAGTTCGCTAAGCCCCCGTAGCTCAGCGGATAGAGTGTCGGCCTCCGGAGCCGAAGGCACAGGTTCGAGTCCTGTCGGGGGTACCACGTACCCATCGTGCGTGGGTTGTTACGCGCGGCTGAAGGCCACGAAGGCCGCTCCGAGCAGTACTACCTGGATCACCCCGGACCCCGCGAAGAGCCACAGCCCGGCCGCCCGCTCCCGCGCATGCAGCGCGATGCCCCCGAGCGTGTTCACGGCGAGCACTCCCGCCCCCAGGTACGCGATCCGCAACAGCTCGGCCTTGTCACCCACCCGCACCACTCCTCCGAGTTCGGGGAAACTCAGCTCCACCACGCGTGGCAGGCCGGGATAGCTCGCATACACGTAGCCGGCCAACACGCCGCAAAGCACCGCGGACAGCACGACCACCAGGATTGAAACGCGGTCCCGCCAGAACGGCAGCGACGCGGGCCCGCTCGCCAGCGACCGTTGGAGGTCGTCGACTTCGTCCACCGCGGCCAGTGCCGCGCGGCTCTGGATCTCCTCGGCGAATGCGGCCTGGTCCAGCACGGTCAACGCGAACGCGTGGCCGGTGGTGACCAGGTAGAGCAACTCGTCGGGGGTGCTGTGGGTCGAATAGAACAGGGTGTAGCCGATGCGCTTCACCTCGGCCGCGCCCACGTGGCACCCCCACCAGTTGAGGCCCTTCACGTGCGCGACATCGAGCGTGCGCCCCGGGATCATGCGCTGAATGGTGGAGATAGGCACCAGAGTCCGGCGGAATCCCCAGCGAATCGTCAGGTTGGCGTTGTCCACCTCGTACGCCAGTGAATGCAACGCATACGCCCAGTTGGCAAACAACCCGCCAAGCACCAGGGCGACAGCCGCCACGGCCCAGGCAAGGAACGACTTGAATTCGGCTGAGGCGCCGTACCCCGCGGTCCCGGCCAGGATGGCCACGACAAATCCCCACACCGCGAACCCGCCGCCAATGATGACGCCGAGCGCTCGCGGGGGGCGAAACGCCACCGCGCCTAGCGGGCGACTCGCGCGCGTGCCGGGGTGCACCATGAGCTGTACTTCTCGCTTCGTCCGCGGATGGCGTCGTAGAACAGGCTGCTGAGCTGACTCGTGATCGGGCCTGGCACGCCCTGTCCAACCCGTCGGCGGTCAATCTCAACGATGGGCGTGAGGTGTGCGGCCGTCCCGGTCATGAATACTTCATCCGCGATGTAGAGCTCGGTCCGGTCAATTTCCCGCTGCACAACCTCGATGCCCAGGTCGTCTTTCGCCATCTGCATCACGCTCTTGGCGGTGATGCCTTCGAGCACGTTATCGGCGGGGCCCGGCGTAATCAGTTGCCCGTGGCGGATCATGAAGATGTTCTCGCCGCTGCCTTCGGAGACGTGGCCGTTCTCGTTGAGCATGATCGCTTCATCGAAACCGTTCGCGTTCGCCTCGGTCTTCGCCAGGGCGCTGTTCACGTAGATGCCCGTCACCTTCGCGCGCGGCGGGATGCCGGTGTCCTGTACGCGCCGCCAGGTGCTGGTGTGGCAGCGGGCGGTCTCCGGGAGGTAGGCCGGGAACGGCGAGAGGAAGATGAGCGTGTCGCATTCCACGTTATGCAAGCGGACGCCCAGCACTTCGCCGGAGAGATAGACCATCGGCCGGAGGTAGACGTCTTCGCTGAAGCCGCTGCGCTCCACCAGTTCAACCGCAATCTCGCACAGCCGATCGACGGAGTCCCGCATCTGCATGCCGAGGATGTGAGCACTCTGGCCAAGGCGTTCCATGTGTTCCCGCACGCGGAACAGGTAGGCCGTCTGGGCCTCCTCGTTCCAGTTGCCGCGGATGCCTTCGAAGACCGCCGTGCCATAGTTGAACGCGTGCGTCATCACGCCGATCTTCGCTTCGCTCAGCGGGACGATGTTCCCCTGGAAGTACGCGTACGGTGTGGCCATGGCTCTCCTCGTTGGGCTGGCGAATTGCTCGAAAGTATAACGGCCGCGCCGTTTCAGACGCTCAGGGCGTTTCCGTCGCGGCGCGGCCGAAGAACGTGCCGTCCTTGCACTCGGTGATGGTCGGCTCCAGCGCCGCGATGCGCCGCGCGACCTCCTTGTCCGGCAGCGGCGGCGCCCGCGTGACCAGTGACGTCGGCTCCGCTACCGCATCCTCCAGGTACTTGATGAAGTCCTGGTTGTACTTCACCAGGTCCGCCGGGGGGTTCGTCTTCTTCATCTCCTCGATGAAGTCCTTGATGACCTGGGCGATGTCATCCGGGTTCGTCTTGCTCAATAAGGCGTTCGAGAAGTTCGTCGTGCCGACACAAATCGCGCGGAGGTAGTCTTCATCGCTGCCGCCGCCCTTCGGCGTGTCGTCGTCTCCTCCGCAAGCGCCGAGGAACAACGCGCCGGCCGAAAGAAGGCCGAGCGCGAGCAGAATCCAGTGTCGCATCGCCACGGATGGTACACGCTGCCGCGGTTAGCGGGAGTTCAGAGGAGCACGCGTTTCGGCGCCGAACGCGGTTCCCGGCGCCAGTTGGAAACCAGGTACCGCCGCTCGCCTTCTTTCTCGAAGGCCTCAACGCGGCAGCGGTCCGGGCTCAGGACGAGCTTGCCGGCCGCCAGCGACCAGTCCGACCGCGCGCCTGCGCCGTCGTCGCCGAAGACACTCTCGTGTTCCGCGAGCGCTTCCATCTGCGCCGACCCAAGCTCCAACAACCAGCCGGCGTGGATTTGGGCGAGCCCGAAGTGGAAGTCGCGGTCGCCGAACGTCATCTCCAGGTGGTCCGGCGCGGATCCGGAGCCCGCGAACAGCATCGTCGACCCAAAATGGGAGAGCGAGAAGTCGGTGCTCATCCGGTAGATCCGCCCCAACACCTCGTGCGCGGCGAGCACTTCCGCCGCCCGGAAGGCGTGCAGCCGGAACTCGGTGGCGTGGTCCTCCGCGGCTATCGCGATCCCGACCGAAGCGAGCCATGCATCCCACTCCTCCGAGCCCGTGCGCAAGAGACAAAGCATGCTGGCCTGGTAGTCGGCCGCGGCCCGCACCATCGTGACGGCTGCCGCGTAATTTCCCCACTGCAGCGCGTGCAGCGCTTCCAGCCGCGTCAGCCAGGCCCGCGACCACAACCCCATCGCCGACACCATCTTTTGCGTGCGACGCTTCGGTTCGGCGGCGTGCTGGGCCGCTTCACCCTCGAGGTTCAACCCTCGCAGGATCGCTTCCAGCTCTTCGCCGAGCACGAAAGCCGTCTGGCGGTAGGCGTCCGCGCTGCCCGTGGCGTCCGCCGGTGGCTTCGAGGCGCCCGTAGCGACAGGGAAGACCTTCGGCGGCGAGACGCGCACCTAGCGGTTCATCGCTTTCTGGTAGCCCTGGATGACCGGGTCATCGAACCACGGCGCCAGGCTCGCCTGCCGCTCCGGCAGCGCCCGCGACATATCCATCGCGTGCATCGGGTCGTGCTTGCACCAGCCGCGAAGGTAGGCGCCAAACGGTATCTCCGAAGCCGCGCGTTTCGAATCACCCGCGAACTTCATTGTCCGCGCCAGGTCCTCATCGGTGAGCACGAGGAGTTTCGCGCGCAGGTCGTCGCGTTCGCTCGCGGCCTCAGCCAGGACATCCTCAAGCGGCAAGAGCCTGCGCTTCTCGACCTGGCGGTCGTTCCAGTTGTCGATGTCGAACTTACCGCCGTCGCCGTCTCGAATCCCCGCATCTTCGCCGCGGTGCATCGAGTCGAACATCTGGCCAACCGGCCCGTCGATCGTCGCCAGGTGCGCGATGAAATCCCGGACGATCCAGGTGCTTTGCGGCACCGGCCGCTCCAGCTCCTCCGTGGACAACGACCGGCAGAACGCCTCGAATCGCTCTCGATGGCCATCCAGTTCGGCTACGACTTCCAGCACCGCCTTCGATGTCATTCGTCTTCCTCGTCTTCGTCCGGATGCGACGCAATGTACTCCTGTGCTTCGGCGAGGAGCGCGCGTTGCCACGCCTGCGAGGCCTCATCCTCGAATTCGGCGTCGAGCAGCCAGTTCAGCACGAGGGGATCCATCCGCACTTCGGGGAGCGCATCGACGAGCGCGATGGCATGCCCCAGGCAGTGCTCGCCGAAGGAGCGGAGCGTTTCCAGCGCTGTTTCTTCGCCGAACGCCTCGGACAGGCGCTCGTCAGGCACGGCTGAGAGTGCCGCGAACAAGTCCACGAGCCCCTGGCCGAGCACTTGCGTGACATCAAGCCGGGTCGCGCCCGAGAACCGCGCGGCCGTCCCGGCGTCCATCTCGCCCGGGTTCACGCCATCCGCCACGGGCACTCCGAAGAGCCATCCGCGCACAAGACCGGCGTAACCGCTCAGGCTCGATCCGAGGTGGCCAAGCAACTGCGCAACGTCCCACTCAAGCCCAACCACGGGCCGCCGAAGCGCCTCCTCCGGCGCGAGCGCCGTCATGTGCTTCAGCGTCGCCTGTTCGTAAATGAAGCGGTCGGCGATGGCCCGCAGTTCAGGCGTCATGTCAGTGCCGCGCGCGCGGCGGGCGCCGGTCGGAGCGCGCAGCCCGCGCCCGCGTCGCGGCCTCTTTCACTGGCCGCGGGCCGAGTTGTTTGATCGAATCCCAGCCGGCATACGCTGCCGCCGGCCCGAGTTCCGCCTCGATCTCCAGCAAGCGGTTGTACTTCGCCGTCCGTTCGCTGCGGGCGGGCGCGCCGGTCTTAATCTGCCCCGCGCCCGCAGCCACGGCAAGGTCCGCGATGAAGGTGTCCTCGGTTTCGCCCGAGCGGTGGCTGATGACCGCGGTCCAGCCCGCGCGCTGCGCCGTCTCAATGGCTTCCAGCGTCTCGGTCAGCGTGCCAATCTGGTTGAGCTTCACCAGCACGCTATTCGCCGACTTCTGTTCGATTGCGCGGCGAATTCGCTCCGGGTTGGTCACCAGGAGGTCGTCGCCGACGAGCTGGCAACTGGCGCCGAGCGCGGCCGTGAGCTGTCCCCAGCCCTCCCAGTCGTCTTCGGCGAGCCCATCCTCAATCGACCGGATGGGGTACTTCGCGACCCAGCCGGACCAGTGCTTCACCATTTCCGCCGAGCTCAGCACGCGCTTCTCTTTCGCCAGGGCGTACTTCCCTTTCGCGAACAGTTCCGTGGAGGCGGGGTCGAGCGCGACGACAGCGTCAGTCCCTGGCGTGTAGCCGGCTTTTTCGATGGCATGGACGACGACCTGCACCGCCTCTTCGTTCCCCGGCAAGGAAGGCGCGAACCCGCCCTCATCGCCGACGGAGGTGATGGCGCCCATGTCGTGCAGCACGCCGCGCAGGGCGTTGTAGATTTCGACGCCCATGCGCAGCCCTTCGCTGAACGTGTCCGCGCCGACGGGCATGACCATGAATTCCTGGAAGTCCGTGCTGTCCGGGGCGTGCTTGCCGCCGTTGAGAATGTTGAACATGGGCACCGGCAAGCGGTGCGCCCCGGCCCCGCCGAGGTATCGATAAAGCGGCTCGCCCACCGATTCCGCCGCGGCTCGCGCAACCGCCAGTGACACGCCGAGGATGGCGTTGGCGCCGAGGCGTCCCTTGTTCGGCGTGCCGTCGAGCTCGCACATAAGCCGGTCGATGGACCGCTGTTCCGAGGCCGGGAACCCCTGCAGGGCCTTCGCGATCTCCGTGTTCACGTTGCGCACGGCCCTGGTTACGCCTTTGCCGCCGTAGCGCTTGCCGCCGTCGCGAAGTTCCACCGCCTCGTGCGCGCCGGTGGACGCACCGGAAGGCACCGCCGCGAAGCCCACCGCTCCGTCGTCGAGCAGCACTGACACGTGCACGGTCGGGTTGCCTCGCGAATCGAGGATCTCTCGCGCTGCGATTGATTCGATGAACATCTGTACTCCTTAGCCGCGGACTTCTGGGGCGTCGCTCAAAGGGACAAGGGCATCGGGGCTCGGCAGGTAGTCGATGTACAGGATCCCGTTTACGTGGTCGATCTCGTGCTCAAGCGCCTCCGCGAGGAGGTTGTCTTCCGCTTTCACCCGCACTTCCTTGCCGGTGTAGGGGTCCAGGCCCTGGGCCAGCACCTTGCGCGACCGCGTGATCTCTCCGCGGTACCCCGGCACCGAGAGGCAGCCTTCGTCGCAACGGCGTTCGCCGCTCCGCTTCACGATCTCCGGGTTAATCAGCGCAATGGGGTTGTCGTCGCCAACGTCGATCACCACGAGGCGCAGCGGAATGCCGATCTGCGGAGCCGCGAGACCGACGCCCGGCGCGTCGTACATCGTCTCCCACATGTCCTCAATCAGTTTCATGATCGACTTGTCGACAGTCCGCACGCGCCGGGCCTTCTCGCGTAGCACCGGATCGCCCGCGCGGCGAATAGGAATGATTGCCAAGTACCTGCTCCGGGGGTGGTTGCGCGCGGGTAAGTGTATAGCCACGGGGCCTTTGGCGCGCTTGCGCCGGTACTTCGTGTCCGATCTACACTAAGTCATGTCCCACCCGCCCATCGCGCCAAAGCGGTCCCCTCGTTGAGCCGGCCGCCCCTCGTGGTCATCGGCAGCGGCATCTCGGGCCTCTTCGTCGCCCTGGAAGCGCGCAAGCTCGGGCCGGTCATCGTTCTCACGAAAGGCAGCATCGACGACTGCAACACGCGCTGGGCGCAGGGCGGCATCGCCGCGGCTGTCGGCCCCCTTGATTCGCCCGAGCAGCACCTCGCCGACACGATTGCCGCAGGAGATGGGCTGGTGGACGAACACGCCGCCCGCGTCCTCTGCAGCGAAGCGCCGGCCCGCATCCGCGACCTGATCGAGTACGGCGTCGCGTTCGATTCGCTCGGCGGCGAAGTCGCCCTCGGGCGCGAAGCGGCACACAGCCATTCGCGCATCCTCCATGCCGGCGGCGACCGCACGGGCGCGCAAATCGAAACCGCCCTGACGGCCGCCGTCGCCGACCCGCTGATCACGGTGCTCGACTACACGCTCGCGACCCGGCTGCTCGTCGAAAACGGGCGGCTCGCGGGCGTCGAGGCTGTTGCGCTCCAGACCGGCGCGCGCGAACTCTACGAAACCAGCAATGTCGTCCTGGCCACCGGCGGCGCGGGCCGGATGTTCACCTACACCACCAACCCGGATGTCGCGACCGGCGACGGCATTGCCCTCGGCTTCGAAGCCGGGGCCGAGATCGCCGATATCGAGTTCTACCAGTTTCACCCCACCGCCCTCCACGTCGCCGGGGCCCCACCGTTCCTGATCAGCGAAGCGGTGCGGGGCGAAGGCGCAATCCTGCGCAACGTGGCCGGCGAAGCATTTATGTCTCGTTACCATGAACTGCGCGACCTCGCCCCCCGCGACGTCGTCGCCCGCGCCATCGTCTCGGAAATGCGCAAAGCGGGGGCCGAAGCGGTCTTTCTCGATTGCACCGGGCTCAAGTCCGTGGACCTTGCGGCCCGCTTCCCCGCCATCCATGCCTTCTGCAAGGGGGTCGGCATCGACATGCGGACAACGCCCATCCCCGTCGCTCCCGCTGCGCACTACCTGATGGGCGGCGTCCGCACCGACATCTGGGGACGGACAACGGTCGAAGGGCTCTATGCGTGCGGCGAGGTTGCCTGCACCGGCGTGCACGGCGCGAACCGGCTGGCCAGCAACTCGCTGATGGAGACCGTGGTCTTCGGCAAACGCGTGGTGGAGCACCTCGAGAGCGGTGTTGGCGGCGCCGCGAAGCCGAACCCCGCCGCCACGCCACTGGAGCGGCCCGCGGGCGCCGCGCCGGGCCACCAGGCCGTCCAGCAGATGATGTGGGAATGCGCTGGGATCGAGCGCGACGCAGCCGGGCTGCGCGCGGGTCTCGCCCAGGTCGAATCCTGGAAGCCCAACGCCCACCCGGTTGGGCGTGAGGACCACGAACGCCGCCAGATGGCGGTCCTCGCCTCGCTGATGTTGACCGCCGCGCTGAAGCGCACAGAAAGCCGCGGCGGCCACTACCGCCACGATTTTCCAACCCGGGACGACCTCCACTGGAAGAAGCAGCAGGTGTGGAAACGTGACGCTTGAACTCGATGCGGACCTGATTACGCGGCTCGTGCGGGACGCGCTCGAAGAAGACCGCGCATTCGACGACGCCACCACGCTCGCCACGGTCTCACCGGCGCTCAGCGGTACCGCTTCGTTCCTCGCCAAGGAGGAGGGCGTCCTCGCCGGGATGCCGGCGGCCCTCGAAGCCTTCCGCCAGCTCGACCCGCACGCGAAGCTCGTCGTCCACGTCGCCGAGGGAGAGGCCTTCAGCGACCGCGCCGTCCTCGCGGAGGTCACCTGCTCGGTCCAGGCGATGCTTCGCGCCGAACGCGTGGCCCTCAACTTCCTCCAGCGGATGTCCGGCACCGCCACGCTCACCCGCCGTTTCGTCGACGCCGTGCGGGGCACGCAGGCAGTCATCCTCGACACCCGCAAGACGACCCCGGGCCTACGCGACTTCGAGAAATACGCCGTGCGCTGTGGTGGCGGGACAAACCATCGCCGGGACCTTGCCGCCATGGCGATGATCAAGGACAACCACCGCGAGGCCCTCGAACGCATGGATCGCAGCCTCGCGGACGGCGCCGAAGCCATCCGCAGCCGCGTCCCCGGCATCGCCGTCGAAGTCGAGATTGACTCCCTGACCCAGCTCACAGCGGCCCTCGAAGCCCGGCCCGAGTGGGTACTGCTCGACAACATGGACACTGGGGAAATAGCCGAAGCTGTCCGCCGCACGGCCGGCCGTGCGAAGCTCGAAGCGAGCGGCGGCGTCAACCTCTCGACTGTCCGCGCCATCGCGGAAACCGGCGTGGATGCTATCTCCGTCGGCGCCCTCACCCACAGCGCCCGCGCCCTGGATATCTCGCTCGACCTCTCGTTCTGATCCCATCACCGCGCACATCCGAACCGCGCACGGCAGTAAGCGGGTGGCCGAACCCACACCACGGCCACGCGTCAGCCCCGACGACCCCATCGTAGCCGCGCCCGCAAGGAAGCGGCTGCGCAGCCGCTCCTACCACCACCGGCGACACCCGCCAGCCTCTGCTTCCTACCTCAACCCGAACCGCTGCAGGACCCCCAGTGCGCCGCGCACCATCTCATCTGGCTGATGCTGGTTGATCTCCAGCGTGTACCCCGGCAGCCCACCCACGCCCGCCACCACGTACGACCAGTCCACGTCGCCGTCGCCCGGCGAACGGTGGTCGCCGATGCCGGAGACGTCGTGCAGGTGCGCCCCCACGATCCGGTGGCTCCATTTCTCCAACCAGACACGCCTGTCGATGAACCCGAGGCGGTCCAGTACTTCCGCGTGGCCCACGTCGTGCCAGTAGCCGACCTGTTCGATCGAGTATCCCTCGAACAGCCGCGCATACTCCTCCGGCGACGGGATCTCGTGATAGTGGTAACGATTCTCCAGGCCGATGACAATGCCCGCCGGTTCGGCCAGGCGCACGAGCTCCGACAGCGATTCCGCGGCCGCTTCAACATACGGTCCCGCTTCTTCCGCCCGGCGCCGCATCACCGTTTGGCGGAGTTCCGCGAAGCGTTCCGGCTCGACCTCGCCGCTGTCGAACATCCGCCGCATCTCAAGTTCCTCGTCGAACTGCTCGCGTACTTCGCTGACCTGCCCGAGGTGCACAACCAGCGCGCGCGCACCGAGCCGTGCGGCCCAGTCGATGCTGAGCGCGGTGTATTCCAGCGCCGCCCGCCGTTCGTCCCGGTCGACAGCCGCCAGGTTCGCGCTTGAATTGCCGCGGCCGTTCGCCCGCTTCACGTACGGCGCGGGCGCATGGAACGAGGTGACCGGCAGCAGCCCGGCTCCGGCAATCGCCTCGATCTTCTCCGCCGTCGTCGAATGGCTGATTTCGATGGCGTCGTAGCCGCACTCAGCCGCGAATCGCGCGAATGCGGCGCCGTCCGCGAACCGCTCTTGCTGGGCGTACATCGTTGAGAGCGCGAGCGGCTTCATTTCGTCTCCGCCGGTGTCACTCGTGGGTGACGCGCGGGCAGAGCGAAGCGTCGTGCCGCCATCAGCAGCGTCGGCGCCACCAGCGCGGCGAGCATGCTGAACCAGATGCCTGCGCCGTCATCCTTGCCGAGCAGCGGCACCGCCAGCCCGGCAATCACAGCCGTCAGCAGGCAGAGCGGCAACATCCCCAGCCCGGCATTCCCGCGCGTGGCCACCGAAAATGCAAGCCACGGCAGGAACCCGAGGATCAGCCAGGCAGCGAAGAACAGCGACAGAAAGATCGCCGTGAACACGCTAGGTGACGAGGCGCGCGATATCGAAATAGGTGACGACGAGCACGCCGGCCATCATCAGGGCGAAGCCCGCGAAGTGCACGATCGCTTCTTTCTCCGGCGAAATCCGGCGTCCGCCACGCACCATCTCGAGGACCACGAAGAACATCCGGCCGCCGTCCAGCATGGGGATGGGAAGCGCGTTGAAGATGGCCAGGTTCAGTGAAAGCAGCGCCGCGAACTCGATCAGAGAGCGCCAACCGGCTTCCTCGATGAGTGTGCCCGTCGTATCGGCGATTCCTACGGGACCCGTGAACGCGGGTTGGTCATCGTTGACTGACGCGCCGCCCCCGCCGCCTACCCGCACGCGAATCTCGTTGTAGGTGAGCACCATCGTGTCCACGAGCGACTGCGCGCCCTTCGGGAAGGCTTCCCAAGGGGTGTACGAGACCGATTCGGTCTGCGGGTACTTCAACTGGCAGTTGGTGGGTTCGCCCTGGTCGTCGACGGAGCAGGTCTGCGGGGCGCCGATGCGCACGCCCGTCGGGCCCTGGTCCGCAGGCGGGTGCCACCGGGCGTAGACGTGAGCCGTGAGCGTGGAACCGGCCCGGATGATCGTCCACTCCTGCGTCTTCCCGAGGTTGAGGCGGTTGGCGTAGACCATCTCGCTCGTGTTCGCGATGTCCCGGCCCTCGACTTCGATCACGATGTCGCCCGGCTGGATGCCCTGCACGGGCGCGGTACCGTCACGCATCGTGCCTTCGACCTTCGCCTCAGCCGCCGGTGAACCCTGCGCGACCTCCACAATCTGTGCCTGGGTAAGAGCCCGATCGCGCGGCACCATGAAGCTCACACCCATCAGGAACAGCGCGAGCACGAAGTTCATGATCACGCCGGCAGCCATGACCGTGAGCCGCTGCCAGCGCGGCGCGGCCGCGAGCGAACGCGGATCCGAGGGGTCCTCTTCGCCGAGCAGGCGCACGAAGCCGCCAATCGGCAGCCAGTTGAGCGTGTATTCCGTCTCGCCCTTCGTGAACAGCGTCTTCGCGCGGGGTGGGAAGCCGATGCCGAACTCCAGCACCTTGATCCCGAAGAGTTTCGCCGCAAGGAAGTGGCCGAATTCGTGAATCAGCACGAGGATGAGCAACAGGCTCAGGAACGGGACAGCCGCCCGCAGAATCGCGACACCATCGAATGCGAGGAAAATCAAACGGGTACCCCTGCTTTCACGCGGCGGGCTTCGTCTCGTGCCTGCCGGTCCACGGCCAACACGGTTTCGAGATCAGGATCGGCAACGCTGGCATGGTTCTCCAGCACCGCCTCAACAATTCGCGGGATATCCAGGAAGCCCATCTCCCCGGCCATGAACCGCTCGACTGCCACCTCGTCGGCCGCGGCCATCGCGCACGGGTAGGTCCCCCCGCGTTTGCCCGCTTCCATCGCCAGCCGAAGGCACGGGAACCGTCCAGTATCCGGCGTGCCGAAGTGCAAGGTGCCGATACTCGCGAGGTCGAGCGCCGGCATGGGCGGGACGGGCATGCGCCTCGGGTAGGCCAGGGCGAGTTGGATCGGAAGCCGCATGTCCGGCACTCCCAACTGGGCTTTCACGCTCCCGTCGCTGAACTCCACGAGCGAATGGACGATGGATTCGCGGTGCAGGACCACTTCCACCTTCTCCATGGGGACGTCGAACAGCCACATCGCCTCGATCGTCTCCATGCCTTTGTTCATCAGTGTTGCGGAATCAACCGTGATCTTGGGACCCATGTTCCACGTGGGGTGGTTAAGCGCCTGTTCAGCGGTCACGCCCGCTAACTGGCTCGCGTCGTAGTCTCGAAACGCGCCGCCGCTGGCCGTGAGCAGGATGCGCCGGACGGCGTGGTCTTCCTCACCCCAGAGGCACTGCCAGATGGCGGAGTGTTCGCTGTCCACGGGGTGCAGCCGCCCTCCGCCCGCGGCCATCGCCTTGCGGACGAGGTTGCCCGCCATGACCAGCACTTCCTTGTTTGCGATGGCGACCGGCATGCCGGCCCTCAGCGCGGCAAGCGTCGGGAACAGCCCCGCCGCGCCCGCGGTCGCGATCAGCGGCACGTCGCAGGCGAGCGCCAGATCCTCGGTTGAGGCGAAAGCGCAATTGGTCTCCGCCAGTGCCGCGACCAGATCCGCGGACGGTTCGCTCTCCCACGAAGCGCGCTTCGGACGGAACTCGCGCACCTGCTCCGCCAGCTTCGCATGGTTCCGTCCCGCGGCCAGCGAATCGACCGCGAAGAACTCCGGCGACTGCCGGATCACATCCAGCGTCTGTGTACCGACCGAACCCGTTGAGCCGAGCACAGCGACGCGCCGAGGGTTACTCACGTCACCGATCGTACGTGGCGCATCCCCTCGGCGGTAGCGCGGTGCTTACGTCGCGAACGCCGGGATGACCTTCTCCGCCCAGGCATGCAGCCCGTCCCAGTCCAGCGGAGGGCGCTGGGCGATGTTCACGCGCGCCGCGCCGGCCTCCTTGAAGCGGCCGACCAGGTCGATGGCCTGTTCCGGCAGTCCGAGCACGACTCCGCGTCCGCGCATGCCGTCGCTCGCCGGGCCCCAGGTCTCGCGGTACCGCTGTTCGGTGCGGGCCAGGTCCTTCGGTGTCGCTGCCATGTGGAAGCTCAGGTTCACGTTGCGCTCGATGGTCGACGGGTCGCGGCCCTCTTTCTCGCACCAGGCGTCGAGGACGCCGGAGAGCCGCTTGAACTCGTCGACGGACGGGTAAGGGGTGTTCCAGCCGTCCGCGTAGCGTGCGGCGATGCGCAGCGTCCGCTTCTCACCATTGCCGCCCACCCAGATGCGCGGGCGTTTCTGCACCGGCTTGGGATAGCAGGCCGCGTTGTTTAGCGTGTAGTACTTGCCGGCGAAATCGGAGCGGTCCTGGGTCGTCAGCATCCGTACCACCTGGACGCCTTCTTCCAGGATGTCCATGCGCTGGCCAATCGGCGGGAAGGGGATGCCGTAGGCGTTGTACTCAGGCTGGTGCCAGCCGGCGCCCAGCCCTATCTCCAGCCGCCCGTCGCTCAGGTGGTCGATGGTGGTGAGCGCATTTGCGAGGATTGCCGGGTGCCGGTAGTTCATGCCCAACACCAGCACGCCAATGCGCACGTTCGTGGTCTCGCAGGCCATCGCCGCCATGCAGGTGGTGGCTTCGAAACAGCTCCCGTTGCCGTCCACGGGCGGGGCCTCGTAGAAGTGGTCCCACACGTCCACCCAGTCAAACCCGGCCGTGTCCGCCCAGGTCCACGTCTTGCGCATTTCCGCCATAGAGATGTTCTGCTGTCCGATGTGCAGGCCGAAGTTCACTGCGTCCTCCCGAGGTGTGCGGCGAACGATACCAGCAGTGGGCGTGTCCGGCCGGGTGGCAGCTGCCGTGCTAACGCGGCTGGCGTCCGTAACGGCTGCTCACATCGAGCGGCCCTACGAGGAACGCCGGGTCCGGGTTCAGTGTGTACTCGCGCAGGCAGGCCTCGGTGAACTTGATCGCGTGCTCGTCACCGGAGAACACGCACCGGTCGATCAGTTCGTCACGGCTCGTCTCGCGCGCAGGCGCTTCAACTTCGTGCGGGAGGTGGCCCCGCGAGTGGATGGCAGCGCAGGCCTGCCACGCATACCGCGCCGCCACCCTCGCGGTCGCGTCACTCACATGGGGCAGGAGCATCCGCAGCGCGCTCGGCGCGGTCACGGTGTGCACGTAGGGGATGCTCGCCGGCCCCGCGTTCTGCAGGTAGACGCGCGCCATGGTGGTCGTCAGGTCTGAAATCCAGGCGGAAAGGTCGTCGCCGGGCGCCGCCATGTTGATCACCTCGACGAATGGCGGGTAGTCGTCGAGTTCCGCCACCGCCGAGAAGATGTTTGCCGGGCGCCGGTTGCGAAGGTGCGGCGGCATGATCGGGATGACCGGCAAAGCCCGGGACGGTAGCCGCGGCTCGACCGTGCGTGGCGCACCCGGCATGGCCTGGTAACGCGCGGCCCAATACGCCAGCCCCGAGACGAGTTCGGCGCGCCGCACGGGTTCGTTCTCATTCGCGGCCAGGCTGCGGACCGCGTGCGCCGTGCGGATCAGACCGTGCGTGGCGCCGGCCATCATGCCCACGGAGAGACGAGGGACCCAGGTCTCCAGGACCTCCCGCCACGGCGCGGAATCAATCTCGGTGGCGAAGAAGTCCTCCCAGTCGGAGACACGCGCCAGGCGGCCCAGCGCCGACCACCAGTCCGCCGGGTCAATCCGTTCCACATTCGCGGGCCTGTCATCGAGGCGCTTGCGGTAGTTCGCCACCCATGCTTCGACCGCGTCGCCGCGGCCGAGGGCGGTCAACGCTTCCGCGGCCATGGGGCCATGGTTCGAGAGCCCGGCACTGCCGAATTCGGGCCCGCAACCGCCCAGCATGCTCAGCGCCTGGTCGATCTGCGTCATCTTCGTCCCCCGAGAACGCGCAATGGCATGTGCGGCATGCCGCCACTCCTCGATCCTATGTCGGCACGTGCGTGGACGTCACTTCCGCCAGCAGGACGCCGCCGTCGCCCACTACCTGGGTCCGGATGACCGTGACGCGCCGCCCCACGCGCACCGGTTTCGAGACCGCGGTGACCGTGCCCCCGATTTGATTGGCCAGCATCACGGCGTGCATGTCGATGCCCACCATGAACTTCCGTTCACCGGTCCTGGCGAAATACGCCTCGTTCGCGGCGCCCGTGGAGACGTTGTCCGCCATCGAGAGGAAAACCGCCCCGTTGATGTTCCCTGTGGGGTTGCAGTGATGCGGCTGCACGTCGAGCGTCGCGACCCACGCGCCCTCCGCGTCCGTGTGGAATCGCATCCCGATGAATTCGTCGAAGGTCATGGCGGTCCCCCAGGTTTCGCGAGCGATAGTAACGGCGCCTCGCAAGGTCTACGCCGCGGGCCGCTCGGCAAGCCCGCTTCGAGGGCCGCTACATGCCGATAGAAGCGTAGGCAGCGTCCACCAGCGCGATGTTGCGCGGGTCCCGCCAGGAGCGGCCGGCCCGGTTACAGACGTAGCCGAAGGCCAGGTGGTTGTCCGGATCGGCGAACCCAAGGACAGCGCCGTTCCCGTAGTGTCCGAAGCTCCGCGGGCCCGGCCCCAGCGGGCGTACGCCGGGATTCGTCAGTTGGAACCCAAGCCCGAACCGGTTTGGCCGCCCGAGAATCACGTCCTCGCCGTCGGCGTGGACCTTCAACGCCTCCTCGATCAGCGGCTGCGCGAGGACGTGCGTCCCGGCGAAATCGCCGCCACAGGCGAGTGCGCCGAACACCCGCGCGAAGGCCCGCGCGTTCCCGTGCCCGCTTGTCGACGGGTAGACCGACGCGCGCCACACACGGCTGTTCACGCCCATTTCGGGGCTGCCGGGAGGATTCCGGTAGGCGAGCACGCGCGCGAGTTCCACGCCCTCCAGCGTCGCCGGGTCCTTCTCCAGCCATGGCCGTTCGCTGGCTTCGCCTGGGGCCGGGACGTACGGGACCCAATCTGCCACCAGGGCGTCCAGCTCCGGTCCGAACCCGAAGTGAAACGAAGCGCCGAGCGGCCCGGCGATCTCATCGCGCAGGTACTGATCGATCGGCCGCCCATCCACGCTGCGGACGATTTCGCCGAGGAGGAAGCCGAAGGTGTTGGTGTGATAGCCGAACTTGGTCCCCGGCTCCCAGAACGGCGCCTGCGCGGCCAGCTCGGCGCACATCCCGTCCCAGTTTGTGAGGTTGTACCCGGCGGGCAACGGTTTCGAGACCGCGGGTAGTCCCGCCTGGTGTGCCATCAACGTCCGCACGGTCACGCCGGCCTTGCCGCCCTGCGCGAACTCCGGCCAGTACCGCGCGACCGGCTGGTCCAACTCCACCAGCCCCCGTTCGACGAGCTGCAGGAGGCAAACTGCCGTGACGGCCTTACCCACCGACCAGACGTTCACGATGGTGTCCTCGGCCCAGGTGGTCGTCCGGGCCGCGTCCTGGTGTCCGGCCCAGAGGTCGGCCACGACTTCTCCTTCGAACGCGATGCCGACGGCCGCGCCGATTTCGCCGTGCGCGGAGAAGTTGTCCGCGAACGCCTTCCGCACCGGCTCGAACCGGGGATCGCAGAAACCACCGATCTCCATGGCGCGGCAGTCTACGCCGCCGGCGAGCGAGCTTCCTTGCGACGCCTCGAACCCCTCGCTACCATCCTGACGCAATCCAGTCGCATCAGGAGACTCACATGGCAGACGAGGGATTCGAATTCCCGGTCGACCGCACACAGGTCATGCTCTTCGCCCGCTCCGTCCTTGACATTCGTCCCGAATTTTCGGACCCGAACGACCCGGCCACGAAGGCTGTCGGCGGCATCGTGACGCCGCCGACATTCGTCCAGTGCAGCGCGCACTGGCAGCCGAACTACGGCCTCGACCTCACGCGCCCGCGCAAGGATCCGGCCCCGCAGCGGCCCGAAGGCGGCGGTGGTGGCGGCGGGCTCGGCCGTGGCCTCCACGCCGAACAGCACTACGACTACCACCACCCCATCCACGTCGGGGACACCCTCACCGTCACCCAGAAGGCGGGCAAGAGCTGGGAGAAGGAAGGGCGCCGCGGCGGCAAGCTCAAGTTCTCCGAGTCCATCACCGAGTACCGCAACCAGGACGGCGTCCTGTGCGTGACCGCCACCAGCGTCGGCGTCCAAACCGAAAAAGCAGTCGAGCAGTAGGAGCCTGAGATGACACTCAAAGTTGGCGACACCCGCGAACAGGTCGTGATCGAAAAGGTCAACCGCAGCCACATCGTGAAATACGCCGGCGCGAGCGGCGACTTCAATCCCCTCCACCACGATGAAGGCGCCGCTCAGAACATGGCCGGCTACCCGTCCGTGTTCGCCCACGGCATGCTCTCGATGGGCCTCACTGGCCGCATGCTCACTGACTGGCTTGGCCCCGCCGCCCTCAAGAAGTACGGCGTCCGCTTCACCAAGCAGGTTTGGCCGGGCGATACCCTGACCGCGAAAGGCGAAGTCGTCTCCGTCGAGAATGGCCTCGCGACCATCAAGGTCATCACCACGAACCAGAACGGCGAATCCGTCGTCGAAGGCGAAGCCGTCGCGGCTGTTTAGCCCCCCGAGAACGTTCCGTCCGAGCCCCCTCTGCTTCCCGGCGGAGGGGGCTTTCTGTTTCGTGGTGCCGGAGGGTCGGGTAGCGTGTGGCCATGCGTCTCGCGACTTTTCTTACTGGCCTGGTCCTGGTCGTGGCGCTGGCGGGCTGTTCCGGCTCGGAGTCGCTGGGCGGGACGCCCACACCAGCTCCGACTGCCACGCCTGACCCGCTCACCACCTGGCTGACGCCCGCGCGGCAGCAGCTGCTGTTGTCCACGCTTCAGCAATTGACCGCCCAGGCCGGATGGGTGGCCGGATGCGTCTATGAGACCACGGAAGACCGGTCCATTCTCGCCGCGCTGAAGAAGCCTGAAGGGCGGGCCTTCTACAGCGAGTTCACGGACCCGGCACTGGGCCAGTCGCTGGCGGCGCGAGTCGAAGGCACCGCCCCGGTTACGGTGGAGTTCGTAGGCGCCGCGCCGAACCCCCACGCCTACTGCTACGTCCCCAAACCCTGAGGCCGATTACACTTCAGGGCGTGGCATTCACCTGCAACGACTGCGGCCAGGAGTTCACGCTGGCGCCCAGCGTCCTCAAGAAATATCCCAACTGGACCCCGCGCCAGTGCATGGATTGCCGTCCGCGCGCCGGCGCCACGGGGCAGGCCGGCGCGAGCGCCAAACCCACGGCGAAACGCGGCGCGTCACTCACACGCACGCAGGACATCTCGACTGCCGAGGTGCTGATGCGCTTCACCTCCGGCCCTGACACAGGCATCTTCACCGATGGTTCATCCCGGCCCAACCCGGGACCGGGCGGGTGGGGCGCCGTGCATGCGCGCGACGGCAAAGTGGTTGAGGAGCGCTTCGGACACGAGGACTGGACCACCAATAACCGGATGGAACTGACGGCGATGATCGCCGGCCTCGAGATGGCCCCGCCCAACGAGCCGATCACCGTCTATTCCGACAGCCAGCTCGTGGTGAATACGCTGACGAAGTGGGCGAAGGGCTGGGAAGCCCGCGGGTGGAAGCGGAAAGAGGGCGAGATTTCGAACCTGGACCTCGTCCAGCGGGCCTGGGAGATCGCGCAGGCGAGGCCGCTGACGCGCATCGAGTGGATTCGGGCCCACGATGGATCCCGCTGGAACGAGTACGCCGACGCACTATCGACCGCCCACCTTCGTTCTGAAGTGTGAGCGTGTACTTGCCACTATGTCGTAACCTTCGTGTGACTGTCTCCGCCACTGCCCCCGGCGAGAGACTCACGTGGTGGAAGGGATGCCAGGGGAACCGATCAGCACACGGGAACTGCGCGAAATCTTGCTCGAAGTGGCAGAGACCCTCGAGGCGGTGATTATCGCCCTCCAGGCCGAACGCACCGGCACCGAGCCTGGCTACGTGATCCGCGAGGCCGTGCGCCGCGTTGTCCAACTGCGCCAGCACCTCGACAGCAACCAGACGGGCTAAACCCGCTCGGGTCGCGCCCTTCGCTGACAGTGGCGCGGCGCTTCGCTACGATCGGATGCGCACAACCATCGTTCCGGAGCCACTGCATGCCCGTCGCCGCGCCGATCGAAGTCACAGACGGCAATTTCGCCATCGAAGTCCAGCAACGTTCGAAGGACCTGCCCGTCGTCGTCGATTTCTGGGCGCCCTGGTGCGGCCCCTGCCGCGTCCTGGGGCCGGTCATCGAGAAGGTCGCCGCGGAGTACACCGGCAAAGTCGTCCTCGCCAAGCTGAACACCGACGAGAACCCGAAGGTTGCCGCGCTCTTCCGCATCCAGGGCATCCCCGCGGTGAAAGCGTTCAAAGACGGCAAGGTCATCGCCGAATTCACCGGCGCCTACCCGGAACCGCAGGTCCGGGCGTTCTTCGAGAAGATTGTGCCCGGCCCGGCGATCCGCGTGACCGACGAAGCGGAAGCCCACCTGCGCTCCGGGAACGTGGCGGCGGCCGAAGCGAGTTACCGCGCCATCCTCGCGAAGTCACCGAACCAGCCCGACGCGCTCGTCGGCCTCGCGGCGGCCCTTCTTTCGCGCGGCGACACCAGCGGCGCAGGGGAACTCCTCGACCGTGCGCCCACCGACCGCCGGGCCAAGGTGATGAAGCACCGCATCTTCCTCGACGGTTTCGCGAGCAAGCACGCCGGCGAAAACCTTGTGAGCGAGGCAGCTGCGAACCCGCGTGACCCGCGCGCACGCTACCGCTGGGGTGTGATGCTCGCCGCACGCGAGCAGTACGAGCCCGCGCTGGACGAGCTCATCGAGTCGATCCGCCTGGACAAGACGTTCGCCGAGGGTGCGGCCCGGAAGGCCGTCCTGGCCGTCTTCGACATCCTCGGCCTCGACTCAGACCTCACGCGCGAGTACCAGCGGAAGCTTTCGAACGTCCTCTTCTAAGCGTCCGTAGGATTGACCGGGTGGCCTTCACCCTCGCCTCCTGGAATACGAACTTCCGCCGCGACACCGAGGCTCAGGTCTCGGCGACGCTGACGCACGGGCCGGACATCGTTGTCTTCCAGGAAGTCCGCGCGGCGGCCTTTCCGGAACTCGCGCACCTGTTCGGCGAAGCGGGACTCACGCACTTCGCAACCAGTTCATCGAGCGTCCTGGGCCACCGCATGAGCCGTTACGTCGTCGTCGCGAGCCGCTTCCCGTTCCGCGACGCCCTCTCGGTGGACGGCCCGGCGCCGGAAACGTCCGTCTGCCTCGAAATCGAATCGCCGGAGGGCCGCTTCGAACTCGTTGGCGTCTACGTGCCGAGTATCGCTCGCAAGGACGGCGTCAAAGTGCCGACACAGCACGCCATGAACGCGCGCATGGCCCACGCCGCCAGCCGCCCGCACATCATCTGCGGCGACTTCAACTCGCCGAAGTCCGAATCAGCGGACGGCGTGACGCTCTTCTTCAGGCCCAGCCGCCCGCTGGAGTACGCCGGCGAGCACGCCCTCATGGGCGGCCTGTTCGAATACGGACTGCGCGACGCCTTCCGCGCCGCCAACGGCTACACCGACGCCTCGCCGAGCTGGTTCTGGAAGAACCGCGGCCGCACCGGCGGCTACCGCCTGGACCACATCTTCGTCAGCCCGCACTTCGAGGTACGCCGCTGCTGGTATGACCATGGGGTGCGGGGGCGAGGTTTGAGTGACCACTCGCTGATGTTGGCGGAGGTGGGGCTGGGCTAGTCTCCCACCGGCTCGGCCGGTGCGCTGGCGACGAATTGGGCGAGGCGTCGATGTTCCTCGACCACATCTGGCTGCGCGCGGAGTCGCTCGTAATGCTCGGCGAAGCGCAGTGCCGTGGCCTTCGCCCCGGCGCGGTCGCCGAGAGCCAACCGAGCAAGCGGTGCATATATCCCGGGATAGACGTTCGCGTACGGGGCACCGCCTTCCCATCGTTTGATTGCTGATTCCAGCGTCGAGATAGCTTCGAGTTCCGGAAGAACCAATGACTTCAACGCCTCGTTCGCCCAGACAATCATGTCCTCGACGCTTGAAACGGGGACCACGCCGAAGCGGTAGGGCGGAGCCAGGTGTGCTGCCGTACCGCCAATTTGGATCGCGCCCACTTCATCCAGTTCGACTCCGCGCCAGGCGGCGAACCATTCGCGCAGGACTTCGAAGCCAACGCCGAAATGCAACACCACCTCGCCCGCCTTAAACAGCAACTGGAAGGCAACACGTTGGGTGACTCCCGGCGAGAACGCCCGCTCAAATGTGCGCCTGGTTCGCGTGAAGCCCTGGGCGCGCAGTGCCGGCCACACTGATTCCCGGATCACCCAATCCAGCGTCTGTGCCGGCGTCCGAGGTGAAGCCGCAACCATGAACCGGGCTCCTACGCGTTCGCTGCTTCCATCGCGGCGTATCGTGCCCGCTTGGTTTCTCGCGCCCGGATGGTCGGGTTCAGTTCGATCTTGCGGATTCGCAGGTTCTTGGGGGTCACTTCCACCATCTCGTCGTTGCCGATGAGGGAGAGGCTGCGCTCAAGGCTGGGCGGGTGGGGGGACCAGCTTCACCGCGATGTCGGAAGTGGAGCTGCGGATGTTCGTGAGTTGCTTCGCCTTGCACACGTTCACGTCGAGGTCGGTGTCCTTCGCGTGCAAACCAACCACCATGCCGCCGTACACCTCGTCGCCGGGCGAGATGAACATCATCCCGCGCTCCTGGGCGTTGGCGATGCCGAAGCTGAGCGCCGTCCCCGTTTCGCTGGCAACGAGCGCGCCGTTCCGGTGGCGCGTTATCTCGCCCGCCCACGGTCGGTAGCCCAGGTACTCGGTGTTCATGATGCCTTCGCCGCCGGTCCCGCTGATGAAGGTGTCGCGGAAGCCGATAAGCCCGCGGGTCGGCACGTCGAAGTCCAGCCGCACGTTGCCGTTGTGGTCGCTGTGCATGCCCACCATCTGCGCCTTGCGGCCGGAAAGGGTCTCGATGAGGAAGCCAGTCGCACTGTCCGGCGCTTCGACGTACAGCTTCTCGAACGGCTCTTCCTTGCCGTTCGGGCCGTTGTGGATGATGACTTCGGGCCGCGTGACCGCGAATTCGTAACCTTCGCGGCGCATCGTCTCGACCAGGATGGCCAGGTGCAGTTCGCCGCGCCCGCTGACCACGAACTGGTCCGCGCTTTCGCCGTCTTCCACCTTCAGCGCGACGTTCGTCTCGACTTCGCGGAAGAGACGCTCCCGCAACTGGCGGCTGGTCACGAACTGCCCCTCACGGCCGGCGAACGGCGAATCGTTCACTCGGAACGTCATCTTCATCGCCGGCTCTTCGATCGTGATGACCGGCAGCGGCTCGGTCACGGACGGGTTCGCCAGCGTTTCGCCGACGAGGACGTCGCCGATGCCGGTGAGCGCGACGATGTCGCCGGCACTCGCCTCCTGCAGTTCGACCCGGCCGAGCCCTGTAAACCCGAAGAGCTGTGCTACGCGGTGCTGGCTGGTTTCGCCCTCGTGGTTGAAGCGGATGATGCTCTCGCCGGCTTTGACCTTGCCGTCCTTGATCCGGCCAACCGCGATTCGGCCGCGGTAGCTGTCGTACATGAGCGTGGTCGCGAGCATCCGGAACGGGGCTTCATCGTCAATCTCCGGCCCCTGAATGTGCTCGATGATGGCGTCGAAGATCGGCTGCATCGAACCGCTCGTTATGTCCGGAGTCGTCCCCGAATAGCCGTCCCGCGCGTTCGCGTACAGCGTCGGGAAGTCGAGCTGGTGATCTTCCGTTGCCAGGTCGAGGAAGAGGTCGTGCGTCTCTTCGATGACCTCCTTGATGCGCGCGTTCGGCCGGTCGATCTTGTTTACGACGACGATGGCGTGAAGGCCGATTTCGAGGGCCTTGCGCAGCACGAACTTCGTCTGCGGCATCGGTCCCTCGACTGAGTCGATGAGCAGCAGGCAGCCGTCGGCCATGTTCAGCACGCGCTCCACCTCGCCGCCGAAGTCGGCGTGGCCGGGCGTGTCGATGATGTTGATGCGGATGCCCTTGTAATCGACCGCGGCGTTCTTCGCCATGATCGTGATGCCCTTCTCACGTTCGAGAGGGTTCGAGTCAAGGATCAGCGAGCCAACCTGTTCGTTCTCGCGGAAAACGTTGGACTGCTTGAGCAGTGCATCGACCAGGGTGGTCTTGCCGTGGTCGACATGAGCAATGATGGCGATGTTCCGTACATCGGGACGGCGGGATGTCATAGAACCAGTGTGCTGGAGGGTTGGTTAACTGGATAGGCGGGGGAACCTCACGCCACTCGGCACTCGGAACTCGGAACTCGGAACTGGTCGTTTGTCCAGTCTTTCCTGAGGGCCGCCCACACCGCACACTGGAATCACACACCCCGCACTTCCACGGCAGGAGGGACAGCACCCATGTCGCAGAGCTACGAACTCATCCAGGAGATCACCTCGGGCAAGCGCCCGGATGCCGACATCGTCCGCCCCTCGGCCATCATGCCGTTCGTCATCGAATCAGACGGGCGCCGCGAGCGCGGGTATGACATCTACTCGCTGCTGCTCAAGGAGCGCATCGTCTTCCTCGGCACGCCCATCGACGCCATGGTCGCGAACGTCATCATCGCCCAGCTTCTCTACCTCGCCCGCGAGGACGATGAGAAGGACATCATGATGTACATCAACAGCCCGGGCGGCAGCGTTACGGCCGGGCTCGCGATCCTCGATACGATGGCCCTCATCCGCCCGGACGTTCAGACGCTCTGCATGGGCATGGCCGCGAGCATGGGCACGGTCATGCTCACCGCGGGCGCGAAGGGCAAGCGCTTCGCCCTCCCCAACAGCACCATTCACCTCCACCAGGTGCTCGGCGGCGCGCAGGGCCAGGCCCGCGACATCGAAATCCAGGCGCGCGAGACACTCCGCCTCCAGAAGGTGCTCCGTAACATCATCCAGCAGACCACCGGCCAGCCGATGGAGCGCATCGAGCACGATACCGACCGCGACTTCTACCTGGACCCGGCGGGCGCCAAGGAATACGGCCTTATCGACGAAATCCTGGAGAAGCCAAGCAAGGCCGCGGTTGCCCTCAACGGCAAGGCCTCGTAGTCGCGGGGCTCGTTTCCACCGTAGTTGCGGGGCTTGTCCCCGCTGGCGTCAGCCCACGGATGCTGACCGTCTCCGCGCTCAACTCGCCTGCCAGAAGGTCGGGCACGTCCCTCGCGTTCGCGATTGAGTCACCGCGCCGCCAGACTCTCCACGATCTTCCGTAATCCGCTCACTACCCGTTCGTCCCGGGGCCGCATGTCCGGCGTGAACCGCTTCCCGAGCAGCTCCTGTATGCCGATGACGTAGCGCGCGCCGATTGCCACGCGTTGCTCGTCCGTGTAGCCCTTCTCGCCCTCGGAGAACCCGCGCGCGAACTCTTTGGAGTAGGACTTCGGATTCGGTTCTTCGAGCGCCCCCACCCGGAACCGCTCCATCTGGGCATCGTAATCCGACATTAGCCAGAACCTGGACGAGTCCATCGTGAGGATCTCGTCCTGGCTAACGACCTGTCCTTTCGAGTTGATGCCGTGCTCGAACTTGGTGTCGACCA
The DNA here is from genome assembly GCA_046328215.1 of Dehalococcoidia bacterium. Classification (GTDB taxonomy): domain Bacteria; phylum Chloroflexota; class Dehalococcoidia; order Tepidiformales; family Tepidiformaceae; genus Amarobacter. Next base: position 47,365 of record JAXLXA010000026.1, read on the forward strand.
GGATGATGCCCCGGCTCCGCAGGAACTGCGCGGCCATGCCGAACGCCACCAGGCCGCTGTTGCGAATCGCCGTATTTTGCGTCGCCGTTACGTGGCCCTGGCGGATCATCTCCTCAGCCGAGGTTGTTACGTCGTGTTCCTCGGACTTCGTCGAGGGCGTATCCATCACATACGGAAGTGGTCCGTTCGCAACCAACCCTGCCGGGATGGGATGTCCCGCGAAGGTGGTATCCCCGCGTTTCCACGCCTGGTAGAGCGACGTGGAGGTTGAGCTCGTCGCCATGTATGCCCTGAAGATGTTTTCGACGGGGATCAGTTGCAAGTTCTCGGCGGCGATCACCACATCGCTATCCTCGAGACCCGGCACATCAAACTGCGACGTACCCAGCGCAGGCTCCACCAGCCGTCGCATGTAGTTGTGGTTGGCCGCGAGAATCTGGTCCTTGAAGGGGATTTCGCCGCGGTTGATGTCGTGCGTGGAGATCCGTTGGGTCCTGACCATGATCCGCAGCGGCCGGCCGTCTTGCGTCGTGAGTGGTGGGTTCTCCCGCTCGACAAGGGAGCCGTCTTTCGACCGAAAGCGGACTGTCCCTCCGTGTATCGAGTCCGAGACTTTGCCCGGCCGCACCGTGAATCCCTTCAACGCGGGGACAACTCCCGAATCGAGGAGCTCCTGCGTGGTGCTGACGTTGCCCTCGGCCGCCATGCAGTTGTAGACCAGGTCCAGGGCGTCGGCTTCGGTCAAGAACTCGTTGGTCAACGGTCACCTCACATGGCTGGTCAGAGGTTGTTTCGAGGCCTTTCATGATAGCGGTGAAGGCCGCCCCGAGCCCGGCCCCGTTATGATCCGGTGGTGTTCGATGAGTACGCGAAATTGCCGGCACAACTGGATCGCACGCACCACCTCGCGGCGCTTCACAACGGATGGGCGACGCCCCTCGCTGCCGTCGAAGCTGCAGCCGCCGAAACAGCCGGAACGCGTGTCCTGGATGTTCGCCGTGTTGTCGCTGGCGAACAAAACGAAGTCTACGACGTCAGTCTGGACGGGGCTCCGTCGTTGATCGTTCGTATCTCGCACCGCGGGCCCGCGGCGCACGAGCGGGAAGCCTGGGTTCTCCAGCAGTGCGCCTCCCGGGGCATTCCGGGCCCGCGGATTCGCTTGCTGCGGGCTGTTGCGATTGGCGCCGAAAGCTGCTCGATGATGGTCATGGAGAAATTGCCGGGCGAGCGGCTCTGCGACCTCAAGCTTGGGGGAGCCGATCTCCGTCGCGTGCTCGAAGAGCTCGGTGTCTGGCTGTCAAGACTCCACTCCATCCCCGTCACCGGGTTCGGCTATCTGGACAGCTCGGGGTCCGGGTACCGGCCGACCTTCGATACCTGGCTCACCGAAAGCGTGGTCACGTCGCTGCCCGTATTCGAACAGGCCGGGCGCTCTGTCGGCCTTGACGTTAAGACCATAGGCCGTTGGGTGGATGAAGTCGTCGACTCATTTCGCACCGATGTCCCGCGAGTGGTCCTCGTCCACAACGACTTGCTCGCCAACCACGTCCTCGTCCACGAAGGACGCCTGTCAGGAGTCATTGACTTCGGCGAGGTCGCGGCCGAACCGGCCGCTACCGACTTCGCCCGCTGGGACTTCAACGAAGGCGAGCGATTCCCTGTGAAGTTCATACGGGCCGGCTATGGCGAAACCTCGCCCATCGCGGGCCCCGAGGACCGCTCGTACCGCGCACTCTGGCTCGCCACGGGCCTCTGGCTGATGCAGTGGTACCACGGCGTCGGCTTTGCGCCTGGCGTCGAATCCGCGCGGGACCGTCTCCTGCGCGGGCCGGGGCATTGATGCGACGACCGGTGGTGAGGTTACTTGCTGCGACGAGCCACGAACCCGTGATCCAAAGCCCGCGCGACAGCGAAAACCGGATGAGACGGCACCCGGCCGCCGCCTCGCCCGACATCGGCTGCTCCGCCCTTCGCCGCGCTCAGACGCTGGGTGCCGAACAGGGATTCGAACTCCGATGGAGCGCCCGAGAAGCGCCGCCTGACGACTTCCGCTGACCTTCGCGGGTAAGATTCGTGGGATGAAGACGTTTACTGCGGTTGTCGAACGGGATGCGGAGACCGGGCTATTCGTTGGGTGGGTTCCTGGTTTCCCGGGAGCACATAGCCAGGGAGAAACGCTGGACGAGCTACGCGCGAACCTGCGCGAGGTGGTCGAAATGCTCCTCGAAGACGGAATCCCGGAGCTCGCAAGCGAGTTCGTTGGCACCCAAACCGTCGAAGTCGCGTGAGTGATCTTCCGGTTCTCACCGCTCGCGAAGTCGCGGCGATCCTCGGACGACTCGGTTTCACAGAGAGACGCCAGCGAGGTTCTCATCGACAGTACCGGCACCCTGACGGACGCGGGACGACAGTGCCATTCCACTCCGGTCGCGACATCTCGCCGACGCTGCTGAGACAGATCGCGAAGGACAGGGCACGTGGCGCGCCTCTGCCTTCCGGGGGTCTCCGCTAAGCAAGCTTCAGGAGGCGTTTGGCGTTTTCGAGCAGGATGAGCGGGCGGACCTCGTCCTCGAACGGTGCATTCGCGAAGTCGTCCAGCCAGCGCTCCGGCGAGATGAACGGATAGTCGGAGCCAAAGAGGACTTTGTGCTTCACCCGCGTGTTGGCGTACTGGATGAGCTGCGGGTCGAAGTACTTCGGTGACCATCCGCTGAGGTCCATGTAGACGTTCGGCTTGTGCACGAGGATGGCGAGCTGCTCAGTGACCCAGGGGAAGGCCTGGTGGCCGAGGATGATGTTGAGCCCTGGGAAGTCCGCGGCGAGATCGTCGATGTGCGGGATGGGTTTGCCGTACTTCAGCTTGATTCCACCGCCACCTGGCTGGCCAATACCGACACCGGTGGTGCCGGAGTGAAGCAGGATCGGGACTTCGAGCTCGCTGATCTTTTCCCAGAGCCGGTAGAACTGCTGGTCGTCAGGGAAGAAGTGCTGTTGCGAAGGGTGGAACTTGAAGCCCCGCAGGCCCAGTTCCTTCACGCACCTGACCGCTTCGTCGACAGCCCACTGGCCCATCCACGGATCGACCGAACCAAAGCCGATGAACTGCTTCGGGTACCGCTGAACGAGTTGGGCAATGAAGTCGTTGGACGCCTCCGGGAGCCTTCCCGTCTTCGTCCGGTCGTCGATGGTGACGAGGACACCCAGGATGTCGAGCCGCTGGTAGTAGTCGGCCATCTCCTCGACGGTCTGATGCTCTATCGTCGAGCGGAAGTACTCCCGTTCCATGGCGTCGACGGGGCCCGGCCGGCCGCCGGGACCAAACGGATGGATGTGGACGTCGATGGCTCTCGGCATGACGGACCCTCCTGCCACGCGGTGGCGAGTTCAACGTCTACAGGATCGCCCGGTCGATCGGTACCGGCTGCCCGGGACGGCCAGTATCGGAGATGGTTCAAGTGAGCATGGGAAGAAACGCTAAGCTGCTGCACAGCAAAGGCATCCTGGCTCGCAACCGCACTCTCCATTGCCTCCTCGAAGCCCTGGGAGCGCGGAGCGAATCGTCGTCGCTGCCGATCGGAGGAACACACCCGCGATAAGCAAACCGGCCACGACATCGGGCCACGCCGAACCGGTGAGTACGACCATGCCACCAGCCACTATCACGCCGACGTTGGCGGTCACATCGTTTCGGGAACACTCGAATGTGCTCGCCATATTCACGTCGTCGCCTCGGAACCGCCAAAGCAGGAAAAGGCAAGCAACGTTCGCCGCGAGAGCCAGCGACCCGAACGCCGACATGGTCAGACCTACGGGCTCTGCCTCACCCATCACGGACCGGCCGGCGCTCCAAAGAACCGCGATGCCGAACGCGAGGATCATCACGCCCTTGGCGGTCGCTGCTGCCGACCGCCAGCGAAGGCTCCGTGACACGACGAAAATGCTCATCCCGTAAACCGCCGCATCGCCCAGCATGTCGACCGAGTCGGCCAAGAGCGCCGTGGACTGCGCACGCCAGGCAGCTCCTGCCTCGACGACGAACATCGCCACGTTGATCGCGAGGACGATGTAGAGGATCCGCCGACGTTCGGCTTGTCGGGCGAGATCCGCGATCTCCGCGGATTTCGTGTCGCAGCAGCCATCGCCACGCACCAGAGTCCAGAGACGATTCACGCCATCCAGCTTACCGTCCCTGGGTCCATTTGACCGCATCACGCCCACGGAAGAGGTGGGAAGTGAGCGGCGCCTGATCCGGGCACCGCCCGGAACGTGCTTTCCACCCGTGGGACTGAAAACCCCTTCTCGGCGAACCGTTCGATGACGCCATCCTCGAATCTGAGTGCACCGCTCTGAACGCATCGTTTCGGACAGGTCCCATGGTCACCGCCGAGTCCCATGCGTCGGGCTGTACCGCTCGTCATGGAACAGCCACATCCATTGGTTGCCGAGCAGGGATTCGAACCCCGACCAAAGGCTCCAAAGACCCGTGTGCTACCGTTACACCACTCGGCAGTGGTAGAGGCGAGGGGCTAGTCTGCCAAGGGTTAGCGTAGGATGCCCCGACTACCCCGTCGAGAGAGCGATGAGCACTGTGCGTTCCTACAGGGACCTCATTGCCGGCAGGGGCAGCGTGAATTCGCCAACTTCGTCTCGATCGCCCGCGGCTCGTTGGCTGAACTGGAGACACTCCTGTCGCTGGGAGAAAGGCTGGGCTACTTCACTGCGGAACAGACGGCTCCGTGCCTCTCGCTGGCGGACGAAGTCGGCCGCCTGACGACGCGCCTGCTCCAAGCGCTCAGAAATCCCTAACCCCTACTCCCTCACCTCTACCGCCTAACCTGGTGCCGAAGGTGGGATTCGAACCCACACGAGTTTTAGCTCAGCGGTGTTTGAGACCGCCGCGTCTGCCATTCCGCCACTTCGGCCCGGACAAACCATGATACGGTGTCTCTCCGTCCCGGTCGCCCGGGAGTTGCGCGGAGGAGGACCGACATTGCCCGAGGAAGAACTTCAGGTCACGAATAACGTCGTGGCGAGCCGATGGGAGGTGGTGATGGACGGCCACACCGCGTTCGCCGAGTACTTCGTACGCGGCAGCGTCGTCACGTTCCCGCACACGCTCGTCCCCGGGGAGCTTGAAGGCCGGGGCATAGCGAGCAGGCTCGCGAAAGCCGCCCTCGAAGACGCCCGTGCCCGGGGGCTGACGGTGGTGCCGCGATGTCCGTTCTTCCACCGCTACATCGAACGGCATCCGGAGTACGAGAACCTGGTGGACTCGTCGTTCTCGATGCGCTGACTCAGCCGCAGGCAGCGGCAACGAACCGCTCTTCGATTGCTTCGCGCCAGCCCGGCTTGTCCAGTCGTTGCAGTTCTGCTGCGGTGGCGCGCAAAAACTGCTCCGCGCGTTGGTTGCCATCGAGGAAGTAGGCCTGCCAGGCCCACAGTCCCACCACCCTGCTCTGCCACCACAACCGCAGTCCGAGGCGAGCTTCCTCTTCCGAGAGCTGGATGAACCGCCGGTAGCCGTGCAGGTAGTCGGTGGCCAGGGGTGAATCAAGCAAGCGTGAGAACGCAAGCGAACGTACAAGCTCCCAGACGCGTGGATCGCCACGCGAGACTTCCCAGTCGGTCACGGCCACAATGTCGTCTCCGTCCCAGAGCACCTGTGCAACGTGGAAGTCGCCGTGGAGCAGCTGGCGCGGCAACGACTGAAACGCCGCCGGCGGCAGGACATCAAGGCTCTCGAGCAGGCGCACCTGGAGATCGAGTGCTTCGAGCATCCAGCCCTCTGCGGACGTTGCCCGCGCCGCATCGGTAACCTTCGCCAGCAACGCGAGCGACTCCTCCTTGCTCCACGACAGCCACATGCTGGCGCCGGCGCTGGATGGATGTTCGGCCAGGACTGCCTGCGTGGCACCATGCACGACACCAAGCATCCCGGCCTGCGCGGCCGTCAGCGTTCCCCGCTCCCTCACCTCCCCCTCGACCCACGGAAACACCGACCAGTTTCCGCCCGCAATGGAGAGCACGGTTTCGTCGGTCTCGGTCTTGTAGGGCACTGGCGCGGGGATTCCACGTTCCGAGACCCAGCGGAGCAACGCGTGTTCGGCCCGGATGCGGGTGGGAGGCAGGTCGTCCCTATAGCGCCGGACGAACAACCGCTCGCCCTCCGTCTCGATGCCGAAGTTCCAGTTCAGCGTCCCACCGGTGACCGGCTCGGGATCGCTGTAGGGCCAGTAGCCCAGGCGGCCGATAACGTCGGCGACGAATGGTGCGAAGTCAGCGTGTGTCGGCACTATCCGGCGGCCCTGACCTGTTCGGTGAGCAACTCCAGGACGCGCTGGCTGATCTGCATCATCACCTGGACGCGGGTGCCTGGGAACACGTGTTCTTCGGTCACGGTCCCGGTGGGCCCCGTCACGGCGATGACAACGGAACCCACGGGCTTGGGCGAGCGCCTGCTGCCCTGCGGTCCGGCGATGCCGCTTTCCGCAACGGCCCACGCCGGGCCCATGGCTCGCTTCAGACCTTCGGCGGTGGCGGCCACCCATTGCGGGCTTACCGCGCCATGCTCGCGAGCGATCTCACGGTCCAGGCCGAGCTGTTCCCAGCGCTGCGCGCCGGCGTAGGGCACGACACCCCCGTCGAACCAGCGAGAGGCGGCGGGCACGCTCAGCATCCGCGCCGAAATCAGCCCGCCGGCGGTGGTCTCTGAGACCGCCACCTTTTCGCCGCGCGCCACCAGCAGTTCCCCCAGGGTGTAAGCAAGTTCATCGTTTTCGAGTGGGTACATGGGCGCGATTCTACGCGGCAAGCCGACGGCGGGCGCTCAGGCGGTGGAGCGATGCAGCCTGGGCTGATGAAGTTGGCAAGCGTACCGCCCGACTTCGAGGGCGTTGCAGACAAGCGTGACTCTGTCGACGACCACGTTAAACACGCTATCAATCACCAGCGCCCACCGGCCCGCGGCGGTGGACACTTCGAAACAGCACGGGTTGACCTGGCTCACGGTCCCAACCCGCTGGTCGTCGATGGCGAAAACGTCGAACCCGGTCCGGATTACGTCCACGGCGGCAGCATACGTGCATCGTCAAGGCGGCGAACGCACCGCCTCCGGGAGATATCGCGGCATCCGGGTAAAATCCGGCGGTGACCACTCCGTTCTCAGAAGCCACGGACCGCATGATCGCGAGCTTCGAGGCGGCGCGCGAACCGCGTGCGGCGGTTGCCATGGCGAAGTACATGCGAGGGCAGTTCGCGTTCCTTGGCATCGCCAGCTCCCGCCGGGTGGCCCTCGAACGGGAAGCCTTCGCAGGCTCCGCCAAACCGTCCGCTGACGAATTGCTCTCCGCGGCCCGGGAGCTCTGGGACCTGCCCGAGCGCGAGTTCCAGTACGCTGGCTGCGGGCTCCTCTCTCGCCACGCAAAACTCCTCGGACCGTCGCATCTCGTCCCGGTACGCGACTTCATCGTCACAAAATCATGGTGGGACACGGTCGATACGCTGGCCGCGCACGTCGTCGGGACCATGGTCACGGCGGAGCCGGACCTTCGCCTGCAAATGGACCAGTGGATCGCGGACGACAACCTCTGGGTTGTCCGGACGGCGTTGCTGCACCAGTTGCGATTCAAGGCGTCCACCGACGCCGGGCGCCTCTTCCGTTACTGCGCGCTGCAGGCCGGGCACCGGGACTTCTTTATTCGAAAGGCCATCGGCTGGGCACTCCGCGAGTACTCGAAGACCGATTCCAACGCGGTCCGGTCGTTCGTCGCGGCACACGAAACGGAGCTGTCCCCGCTCTCGAAACGCGAAGCCCTGCTCTGGCTCAACGGCGGGAGGAATGGCGCTTCGAAGCGTAACGAAGCCAGCGAACCGGAAGCGTAAGCCCTGCGCGGATCAAGGCAGGTGTACCCGGCGTGCGCCCGCAACACCGCAGATGTCAGCGGAGGTCAGGGCCCGGGAACAACCCCACGAGGTTCTCTTCCTCGGTCGGCAGGCTGCGCCGAATCACGTCCAGGTGGTCCAGGGCGATGCCTGCCCCGATGGCCACGCACTCGAGCGGGTTGTCCGCGACATAGCAGGGCACGCCGGTCTCCTGCGTGAGCAGTTCATCCATGTGGCGAAGGAGCGCCCCACCGCCGGTCAAGACGATGCCGCGGTCAATCACGTCCGCCGCGAGCTCGGGCGGCGTCTTTTCGAGCACGGCCCGGACTGTCTGGACGATCGTCCCGAGGCAGTCCTGGATAGCTTGCGCCACCTCGATGCTGTTCAGCGAAATGGTCTTCGGCAGGCCGCTGAGCTGGTCGCGGCCACGGACCTGCGTCGCGAGCCCCTCGTCGATGGGCAACGCGCTGCCGATGGCGATCTTGATCTCCTCGGCCGTGCGCTCACCGATGATGAGGTTATGGCGGCGGCGGATGTAGGCCATGATCGCTTCATCGATGCGGTCACCAGCCATGCGCACGGACTCGCTGACGACGATGCCGAAGAGTGAAATGACCGCCGCCTCGGCGCGGCCGCCACCGATATTCACGACCATGTTGCCGCGCGCGGTGCCAATCGGGACCTGCGCCCCGATGGCGGCTGCGAGCGGCTCGGGCACGAGGTGTGCCGGCTTGCGGCCGCCCGCCTGTTCGGCCGCATCGCGCACGGCGCGTTGCTCCACGCTGGTGACGCCGGCGGGCACGGTCACCATCACTTCCGGCCGGATGAGGTTAAACCGGCCCGTGATGAGCCCGATGAAGTACCGCAGCATGGCTTCGGTGGTCAGGTAATCCGCGATGACCCCGTCGC
>JAXLXA010000027.1:0-49204 GCA_046328215.1 Dehalococcoidia bacterium
ATGCCGGCGCCCCCGGCCGCGATGAGCGGGTTGCGCTCGAGCGAGGCGAGCACGGTGCGGCTGTCGTGGACGGTGTCCAGCAGGAAGGGCGAGTCACGAAGGTCATCTTCGAGCTGGGCGGTGTCGGCATCGGGTTTAAGGGTGAACCAGGCCTCGTTCATGCCGGCCGGCGTGCTCAGGTCGGCCGTGCCGAACCAGGAGAGCAGTTGGTCCCGGTTGAACACCACCGCCGGCCCCTGCGAAGTGTCGAGGGTCGACATAAGCTTGAAGGTGCCGACGAGCTTGATCGGCACGAGCAAGTCGCCGGCGACGACGATGACGCCGGTGCCCCCTGGCGGGATGCCGGTGGACGCGGAGAAGGCTTCGCTGCCGACGACCGGGAGCGGGACGTTTTCCTGGGCAAGGGAGAGGCCCCAGGTTTCCGTGCTCTGCCCGGCGATGCGGGTGAGCTTCCCCGCGCCCTTGCCGGAAACCAGGTCGTCCCGGACGACCTCGAACTTGTCTTTGTTCACGAGCTTCGACGGGAACGGCTCCCAGCTGCTGCCGCCTTCGAACCCTTCGACGAGTTCCTTGCCGTTGGCCGTGATCGCCGAGACGTCGTCGAACAGGAACGAGAGGTTCTGGGCGTTGAAGCGGCTGGTCGGTTCGGTGATGACGATGGACATGAGCGTGAGCGGTTCTGGCAGTTCGCCTTCGAAGTTGCGCCTGATTTGCCCCGTGAGCTCGTGCCAGCCGTTCCCGTCGAGCTTGCCCAGCTCGACCATCTGGTAGTTCTGGTCGCGGTCGGCGATGCGCGCCCAGAGGGTTTGGACGGCGCGCTGGTCTGAGGAGTTGACCTGGATCGAAAGCCCGGTGGTGCCGGCGGGCAACGGCTTGCCGCGGAGGGGTGAGGGGGCGCCGAGATGTCCGAGAAGCTGCGCCAGGCTTTCGTCCGAGAAGTCACCGCGCGACCAGAGCATGGTTGGCGCTACATCAGGGTCGACGCCGAGGACCTGGAAGGTGCGGGCGCTGGTGCCGGCGATTGCGGGGCCGCCGAGCTGGCGGATGACGCCGGTCGCCTGGGTAACTCCCGATAGCGCGCGAAGCTGAGCGTCTGAGCCCTTGCCGTTGAGGCCGTAGTCGCCGGTACTGGCGCCGGACATGCGCCATTGCACGCCGGCTTCGTAAAGGGCGCGCTGGTCGTAGGTTTGTTTCGCGGTGGTGGAGTAGCTAGCGGCAAAGGTGCCGACGGCGACGGCCATCATGAGGAGCAGTGCGAGCCGGGCCGAATTGCCGGGGCTGCGGGCTACCTGCCAGAGACCGACGGCGACGGCCGGGCTTGATCGCTGGGCGAAGATTCGCGCGCCGATGCGCAGGAAGATGGGGTAGAAGCGAAGGATCAGCGCCGCGGCGGCGAGCATGAGGATGGCCGGCGAGGCGAGGAGGAGCGGGTCTGACGAGACGCCGCCGGTGGCGGAGGGCTCGAAAACGGTGCCGCGCTCCTTCAGTTCGAAGAGCAGCAGCGCCGCTACTCCGGCCAGCGCCAGGTCAAGGTAGTAGCGCTGGAGGAACGACACGCCGGGGCGGGCCTGTTCGCGGCGGCGGACGACGGCGCTGCGCCGGGCGACGAACAGCGCGGGCAGCAGCAGGACCAGGATCGACAGGACCACGCCGATCGCGGCGAACCCGAAGGCCGAGAGCGGGATGGTGGCCGGGAGCAGCTCGCCGTCGTTCACTTTCTCGAAGGTTGGGGTGAGCCCGAGCCCGGCGGTGGCCGCCGCCGCCAGCGCGGGAGCGATGAGCATGCAGGGGATGCCCAGGATGAGTCCCTCGAGCAGGTACATCGCGCCGACCTGGAAGGTGGTGGCCCCCCGGCTGCGGAGCAGCGCGATCTCGTCCGCCTGGCGCTCGACGATGACCAGCGCGATGAGGATGACGTAGAACAGGGCGACGGCGGAGACTTCGAGCAGGAGGATCGTGAGCGGCGCCTGCTGGTAATTCGCGCTCGCGCGGTAGTTATCGAGGACGTTGGTCAGCGGGCTGTAGGAAGCGCCGCCGAGCGGCTGGAATTCGAGGTAGAGCGCCTTCAGGTCGGTGCGGGCGCGCTCAAAGTTGGTGCGGGAGAGCTGCTTCGGGTCCGCGAAGGTGTGCCAGGCCGTCTCCGCGAGGTAGCCAGGGTGGTCCGTCGCGAAGCTGCCCAGCAGGGTGTCCTCGGTGGTGAACATCGGCATCACGGGGCCCATGTCCGGAAGAATCCGGAACGGCGCGAAGTAGGTGTCCGTCAGCGTAACCCAGTAGGAATCGTCTTCCGACTTTGGTTCGACGAGCGCGGTGATCCTGGCCGTGAAGCTGTAGGTGATGCCCGCGACCGGCGTGCAGGGCGGTGGCGGCGGCTTGTCTTCAGAGGGAATTTCGCGGAAGCAGGTGTCGAAGTCTTCGACCATCTTGAGCGTCTGCCCGACCTTGAGCCCGGACGCCTTCGCCGAGCGTTCGCTGATCGCGACTTCCATGGGCTCGCCGTGGGGCGTGGTCTTTGGGAACTCGCCGGCTACGAGGCGGACGTGGTCTTCGTAGCCCGTCAGCGACTGGAGCTGGCCGAGCGGCGCGCCGGTGGGCGCTGGATCGGCGCCGTCCGGGCCGATGAAGAAACGGCCGGTGCGGAGGTAGCGCGCTTCCGAGGCCTTGAACCAGCCGATCCGCTCATCGATGCGCTGCGAGATGGACTGCTTCAGCCCCTCGCCTTCGCTCGTCTTCAGCGGGACGGCAGCGAAGGACGCGCGGTTGCCGGGGTTCTCGTTCAGCTGGTCACGCACGGTGAAGGTGAGGCCGAGGTCAGACATGGTGCGGGCGTAGACGGGGGCGGCGGCGAGCAGCGAGGCCGCCATGAGCATGCCGAGGCCGAGCACGGCAAGCAGCCGCCAGTTACGGCCGCTGCGCCGGGAAAAGAGCCGCCAGATCCGGACCATCCCTCGCATCGGCACGAACTGTACACAAGCCACCGGCTTCTGGGGCAGGGCTTTACGAGCGTGGTTCGGTTTTTGGCGCAGGTTCGCTCTGCCTGCTAGTCTCCGCGCGAATTCCCATGCACACCGTTACGACCATCCTGCGGATGGTCATTCGCCACAGCCTCGCCAACCGGAGGCTCCTCGCCACCGTCATCGTTGGGGTGGTGATGTCGGCCGCGCTGATGTCCAGCGTCGTGTTGTACTCCGACTCAATCCGTGACCTTGGCCTCCGCTACGCGTTGCGCACCGCCAACCCACTGGACCGGAACGTGCGGATTAACAGTTCGGGCCGCCCGGGCGTGGCTGACTATGCGCCGCGCCGTGCGAAGGTGGACGAGTTGCTTCGCGCCCACCTTGGGCCGGCGCTTGGCGAAATCGTGCACTACGGGCGTTCGGCGACGTTCTACCCGGCCCCGCCCGGCGAGGCCTTCCCACAGGATGAGAACCGGCCCCGCGCCCACTTCCAGTTCGCGGATCGGCTCGATTCGGAGATCAGGCTCGTCGATGGCCGGAAACCAAACCCGCCCGGCAATGAGAGCCCGCCCCAGGTCGAAGTGATGATCGGCAAGGCTTCGGCGGACAAGCTGGGGATGAAGCTGGGAGATTCGTTCGATTTGCACCCGTTCTGGCGTACCGACAAGGCGGCGGTGCGCGTGACCATCGTCGGGCTGATCGAGCCGCGGGACATCTCGGACCCGTACTGGTTCGGCAAGACCGACCGGTTCCTTTCGGACACGCAGAACTGGCAGACGTACCCGTTCTGGGTGGACGAAGCGACGGTGAACGGGGTCCTCGCGACCTACCTGCCGGACATGGACAGCAGCGTCGAGACGTACGGCCTGGTGAACATCGGGCATATCAACGCCCGCAACGCGCGCAGCATCGAAGACGGCGCGCGCTCCCTGGACCCGGCCATCCGCGAGGGTGTGAGCGGCGCGACCGCCGAAACGAAACTGGCCGACATCGTCTCCAGCTACCGCACGAAGCTGTTCTTCACGCGGCTGCCGTTGTTCGCCCTGATGCTGCAGGTTGTTGGCATCGCGCTGTACTACCTGGTGATGGTGGCGACGATGCTGATCGAGCGGCAGGCGGGCGAAATCGCGCTGTTGCGGTCGCGCGGGGCCAGCAGCCGCCAGGTGGTTGCCATCTACGCCATCGAAGGGTTCATCCTTTGCGGCGCGGCGGCGCTGCTCGGGCCGTACATCGCCAGGCTCGGCATCTCCGTGCTCGGCTACACCCCGCCGTTCGAGAACCTGAGCGGCAACGCGGCGCTCGAGGTGCCGATGTCGCGGCTTGCGTTCGCCGCGGCGGCGGGTGGCGCCGCGCTCGCGTTCGCGGCCTTGCTCATCCCGGCGTGGCGGGCCGCCCGGCAAAGCACCATCGACTACAAGCACTCGCTGGCGCGGCCCCAGACCCAGCCGATCTTCCTGCGCTATTACATGGACCTGGTGCTGGTGGGGGTGGGCGCGTTCCTCTTCTACCAGCTGCGCGAAAAGGGCTCGCTGGTAACAGAGAAGCTGTTCGGCGACCTCTCCGCCGACCCGCTGCTGCTCGCTTCGCCGACGCTGTTCATGCTGATGGTGGCGCTCGTGTTCCTGCGGGTGTTCCCGCTGGCGCTGCGCTTCGTGGCATGGGCGACGCACCGCCTGGAGAGCCCGACGGTGGCGCTGGGCCTTTCGCGCATGACGCGCGCGCCGATGCAGTACAGCCGGCTCATCCTCCTGCTTCTCCTCGCGACGGCGGTCGGCATGTTCGCGGCCGGCTACCGGGCCACCCTGGAACGTGGGTACGACGACCGCGCCGCCTTCACCGCCGGGGCCGAGTCGCGCCTCGAAAACATCCGCCAACCGGCGAACGTGGCCGACAGCACGATGCTGGACGCCGTTTCGCGCGCCACCGACGCGAACGACATTTCGCTGGGCTCGCGCGGCATCGGCTCCTACAACATCTCGCAGTACAACTCGCAGCCGTTGACGATCGACGCCGTTGACACGGCGACGTTCGAAAGCGTGGCGTTCTGGCGGGAGGATTTCGCGGGGCCGTCGCTATCGTCGCTCCTGGACCGGCTGAAGATCGAGAAAGACGAGAGCGTCACCTCGCGCACCATCCCGGCGGGGGCGCGCGTGCTCGGGCTGTGGGCGCAGTTCCCGTACAACCCGAACGTCGCGACCATCGGCATCCGGACACAGGACGCGAACGGGCTGTACTGGGACTACACGCTGGTGAGCAGTGCGCCGGCGCGGGCGGGGGAGTGGCGCTTCTTTGTCGCGGACCTGACGCGCCCGGCGCAGATCCGGTTCAACCCCCAGCTCAGTTATTCCACCCTCACGGACAAGCGGCTGGACTCCGTCTACGTGCGCATCATCGGCGCGCCGCCGCAGGTGCCGGAGCGCGTCAACGTGCTCATCGACGAGTTGCAGACATCGGCGGGCGGGGCCGTCTTGCCCGCGGGTGGGTTCGACGACGCGCAGATGATCGAAGAGTTCGACGACATGGCGCCGTACGTGCTCATTACCGGAGCTTCCATCGGCGACCCCGGGGCGATTTCGGTGGCGCAGCAGCAGGGCCGCGATGGAGGCAACGCCGCCCGCATTTCGTTCACGCGGACGCGCGGCCTCTCGCCGATCGTTGGCCTGCGGGGCGCCCGCACGAACCTGCCGCTGCCCGTCCTCGCCGAGAACGAGTTCACGAAGGTCTCGGGCAAGCATGTGGGTGACGAGTTCACCATTTTCATGAACCGCCAGTATGTGAAGGTCAAGCTGGTGGGCACGTTCACGTACTGGCCGAGCTATGACCCGTCGCACTCGGAGATCCTGTTGGTCTCTGACCTCTCGGCGGCGCGCGAGCTCGCCGCCACCGTGCCGGCGCTGGCGGACGGCGTGTTGGCGAACGAAGCATGGATGTCGCCGGCTATCCCGGGCGTGATGACGCGGGAGAAGCTGCAAGCGCGCGGGATGCAGGCCGACGGCCTGTTCGACCGGCGAGACGTGCGCGCCGCCCAGGAAGCGGACCCGCTGGTGGCGGCGAGCTGGGAGGGCATCCTCTTCCTTTCGTTCGCCGCCGTGCTGCTGCTCACGGGGCTGGGGTTCGCCGTGTATGCGACGCTCGCCGCGCAATCGCGGTCGTTGGAGTTCGCAATCCTCCGGACCATGGGGTACACGAGCCGCCAGGTGCTTTCGCTGGTGAGCTTCGAGCAGATGTTCGTCATCGTTGCGGGCGTGGTCGTCGGGACGTTCCTGGGGTTCCCGCTGGGCCGGCTGATGATCGGCTACCTCGGAGTGACGGAGTCGGGGACGGATCCGGTGCCGCCGCTGGTTTCGCAGGTGAGCTGGAGCGCGGTGCTCACGGTGTACGGATTGCTGGCAGTGGTGTTCATCGGCACAATCGCGTCACTCGCGGCGGTGTACTCACGGCTGGCCGTCCACCGCGCCCTCAGGATCGGGGAGATATGATGTGCCGCGCCCCATCCCATTTCGCTTTCAACCAGGCTCGCCAATGACTGACGACCTCTACATCCGCTGTGAAGACCTCTTCAAGATCTACAAGACTTCGAACCTCGAAGTGGTGGCCCTGCGCGGGCTCGACCTGAAGGTGACGGCGGGCGAGTTCATGGCGATCGTCGGTGCATCGGGCTCCGGCAAGAGCACGCTGCTGAACATTCTCGCTGGGCTGGATACGCCCTCCGCCGGGCGCTGTTTCGTCGGCGGCGAAGACCTGCTGACGATGTCTTCGGGCGACATGGTGAGGTACCGGCGGAAGAAGGTCGGGTTCGTCTGGCAGCAGACCGGGCGCAACCTCGTGCCGTACCTGGAGGCGGTCCAGAATGTCGAAGTGCCGCTCGTCCTCGATGGCATGCCGGCCGGCGCCGCGCGAAAGCGGGCCACGGAACTGCTGGAGCTGGTACTCATGGGCCACCGCCTGCACCACCGGCCGGAGCAGCTCTCCGGCGGCGAGCAGCAACGCGTCTCGATCGCCGTGGCGCTGGCCAACCGCCCGCCGCTGCTCCTCGCGGACGAACCGACGGGTGAGTTGGACTCGGTGGGGGCGGACACGGTCTACGACGTCTTTCGCACGCTGAACCGCGAGCTGGGCACGACCATCGTGATCGTCACGCACGACCCGGATATCGCCGCTCGCGTCGACCGCGTGGTGGCCATCCGCGACGGGCGCACGAGCACCGAGGTCTTCCGGCGTGTCCGGTTCGAGGGGAACAGGACCGAAGTGACGCACGACGAATACGTCTTGATTGACGCGGCGGGCCGTTTGCAGGTGCCGCGAGAATTCCTGGACCGGCTGAACATCCATGAGCGTGCGCGGGTGTTGATGGGCGAAGGACGCATCGAGGTGCTCCCGGATGGGACGCCGCGAGTCACCCGGAGGGACGCGTAGTGGCGGGCGGCAGCGCAATCGAAGTGCGGGGCGTTTCCCGGCGGTTCAAGGTCGGCAGCGAGGAAGTCTGGGCGGTCCGCGACATCAACCTCACGGTGGCGAGCGGCGAGTTCCTTGCGCTCATCGGGCGCTCAGGCTCTGGGAAGACGACGCTGCTGAACCTGATGGCTGGCCTGGACCGGCCCAGCGAAGGCGAAATCAGCATCGACGGTGACCGCGTCGACACGATGTCCGAAGGACAGTTGGACAAGCTCCGGCGGCACAAGCTGGGCTTCATCTTCCAGTCGTTCGGGCTGCTGCCGCTGCTTTCCGCGCGGGAGAACGTGGAACTGCCCCTGCGCATCGCCGGAGTGGGCTACGGAGACCGCCAGCAGAAAGTGCAGCGGGCGCTGGAGTTTGTTGGCCTAGGGCGGCGGGCGCACCACCGGCCGTATGAGCTCTCCGGTGGCGAGCAGCAGCGCGTCGCCATCGCTCGCGCGCTGGCCACCGAGCCATCGCTCATCCTCGCTGACGAACCGACCGGGGAACTGGACTCCGCCACGGCGACGGCGGTCTTCGGTTTGCTGCGTGAACTGGCGCGCGCTGAGGGCATCACGATCGTGACCTGCACCCACGACCGGCTGGTGATGGAGCTCGCCGGGCGGGTGGAGGAACTTGCGGACGGCCACCTGGTGACCGGCGGGCACCGTGAAGTGTGGGACCGTATCCAGCAACGCGAACGAAGCCCGTTCGCGGCCGCGCTGCCAGCCGCGGAAGGCATCGAGGCGCAGCCGTCACTCTCCTCGCTCATCGGGGCGGACCTTTCGCAGTTCAAGCCGGCTTCCGAGCGCGTGGTACACGTCGCGGCGGAGCCACATCCAGAGCCGGGACACGAAGCCTCACCGAACCTTCGCTTCGGTGACCCGCGGTTGCGCGGCGCGGACGAAGCCGCGGCAGGACAAGAGACAGCCGCCGAAGCCGCCGAAACTGCTACCGAAACGAAGCCGCCAGGCGGTGATGCGAACCGCTGGGCGCGGCCGGGCGGCTAGCCTCAGACCGCTTCTGCGGCCCGCAGACTCCGGCTGAGCATCTTGAGCAGGCGCGTGCGCTCTTCAGGGATGCCTTCATCCAGGCGGGCCGCGATAACGAGCGGCATCCACAGCGCCAGCGCTTCGTTGTCCACCGCGCCATAGCCCGACTGGTACGCCTTCTTTGCCAACCCGCGGCCGATCGCGACGAGGATGCGCTCCTTCAATGGCGTGTCCTCGGCCGGCTCGCCCGCTGCGAAGGTCATCAGCGAGCGGGCGTGGTCGGCCATGGGGTGGCCGCTGGCGGCGTTGGTAAAGTCGATAATGACAGGCCCGGCTGGCGACTCCATGACGTTGCCGGGGTGAAAATCGAAGTGGCAGAGCCGGTTGCCGTCGGGAGCGCGTTCGAGGACGGCGCGGAGCCGGTCGCGGGCAGCGGCAGGGACGCGCACTGATGACTCGACCCGCTCGGTCACGAAGCTCCGGACGTCGCGCAGTCCCGCGGGCGCGGCCACCTCGCTGAGCTGGCGGTGGAGGCGGCCGGTCTCCCGGCCGACGGCCCAGACGCGCCATGGTTTGCGGTCGATGGCCGTGAGCCCGTCGAGGCCCTCAACCCGTTCCATGACGATGCCGCGGCGGCCGTCGAGCTCTTCGATGCCGAACACTTCCGGGGCGGCAACGCCGGCCGCGCGGGCGGCGGACTGGGCCGCGGCCTCGCGTTCCAGCCATTCCGCCGGGCCGGGCTCACGGAGCAGTTTGATGATCCGGCCGGGGCCGTATTCGAAGACTTCGGCGGCGCGGCCGCTTCCGATTTTTGCGCCTGGGGCTGCAGACATGATCTCCTCCGTGCCGTGCTGCCCTCTCGTACTGTGAAGCGTACACAAAGTCCGGGCTGGGCGAACGGTCGCGGCGATTGACCACGCGAGCCGCGCCGTGCTCTAGTTCACGCCCACAGGACGACTTCCGGCGAGGCCGGGGAGGCAGCGTGATCCGTTCCGAACTTCGCGAGGGTGTCCGGCTGCTCACGCTCGACAAGCCGGAGGTGCTGAACGCCTTCAACCAGGATCAGTTCGAACTGATGGCGGAACGGATGATCGAGGCCCAGGACGACCCGGCGACACGCGTGGTGGTGCTCACCGGGGCCGGGCGCGCGTTCTCGGCGGGCGCGGACCTCAGCGGGGCGCCGCTGCAGCGGGGCAGCTACCGGTACGGATTCAAGGGCCTCGTGGACGTGGTCATAGACTTTCCCAAGCCGTTCATCTGCGCGGTGAACGGGCTGGGCGTTGGCTGGGGCGCCACGGTTGTGGGCCTTGCCGATGCCGCCTTCATGGCGGAGAGCGCACGGCTGCGCTGCCCGTTCTCAACCCTTGGGCTGACCGCCGAGGGCGCGAGTACGTACACCTTCCCGCGAATCATGGGGCCGCAGGCGGCGGCGCGTTTCCTGCTCGGCGCGGAGTGGTGGCCGGCCCAGCAGTGCAAGACGCACCGGCTCGCGTTCGATGTGTACCCGGATGAGGGCTTCATCGACCGCGTGATGGAGTACGGGACGGCGCTGGCGAAGCTTCCGCTCGCTTCGCTCCTCGAAACGAAGGCGCTGCTCGTGGGCCCGCACCGCGAAGCGATGCATCGCGCCAACGAAGCGGAGAACGAGGGCCTTCGGCGCTTGAGCGGTGGCCCGGCGAACCTCGAAGCTGTGGCCGCGTTCCGGGAAAAGCGCCCGGCCGACTTCTCGAAGGTGTAGCGAATGACCACGGCGGGCACATCGACGGAGTTTCTCGAGCGCTGCGCGCCCTTGCTCAACGTGTGGGGGCCGTACCGCATGACGCGCGACCCGATCACCGAGACCGCTATCCAGCGCTTCTGCGAAGTGGCGCAGGATGGGAACCCGGTCTACTGGGATGCGGAATACGCGACGACCACCCGCTTCGGGCGGCTGATCGCGCCGCCGCAGGCGCTGTTCGCGTTCACGTTCGGCGCCTGGTGGACGCCCGATTACGTGCAGGAGCGGCTGGACGGCGAAACCGCCGCCCTCAACGAGGGGGCCGTCGCGGCGGCATCCGTGCACGCGATTTGCGATGAGTTCGGCTACACCGTCAACACTGTAGCGGGCCAGGAAGTGGAATACCTCGCCCCCTTCGGCCCGGGCGACGGCCGTATCAAGATGCGTGGCATGACCACGAATGTCACCGGCGAGAAGACGGTGCGCGTTGGCAAGGGCGTGTTCATCACCAGCGTGACGGAGTACCGCACGGAAGAGGCTGACCGGCTCATCGGCCGCTCGACCCTGGTGCTCTTGCGCTACCGGCCGAAGGAGGACCGAGGATGACCGCGACCTTCACAACCCGGCGTTGGGATGACGTGCGGGAGGGCGACGAGCTTGTGCCGCTGAGTTTCCCGGTGACCATGCGCGCCCTGATGATCGACGTTGCCGGGACGCGGGACCTCTACCCGATCCACCACGACCGGGACTTCGCGAAGGCCAGCGGCGCGCGGGACATCTTCGTGAACACGATGTTCTACGAGGGCCTCTTCGGGCGGTTGGCGACGGACTGGGCCGGCCCGGAGGCGTTCCTGCGCAAGCTGCGCTTCTCGATGAACGGGCCGAACTGCCTGGGCGACACCATCACGTCTCGCGGGTGGATGGTTGCGAAACGCGAAGAGGCTGGCGCGAAGCTGCTGGATCTCGAGATTCACCTCGACAACGAAATAGAGCGAGACGCGACGGTTGCTCACCTGACGATCGAACTGCCCGCCTGAGCGGGTCCGGGCGCGAGCCGATCTGCTACGCTCCTTCGCGATTTTCGCTCCGGGAGCCGACCCATGGACGCACCAATTCAGATTAAGCCGGCGAAGCTGGCGGACTACCTTGATGTCCTCTCCAAGGCCGTCTTTGAGTCGGGCATGAACTGGAAGGTCATCGAGAACAAATGGCCCGGCTTCCGCGAAGCGTTCGACGGTTTCGACCCGGCGAAGGTTGCGGCATACACGCCGGACGATATTGACCGGCTTCTTGCTGACGCGCGCATCATCCGCAACGGCCGGAAAGTGGAGGCGACGATCCACAACGCTGGAGCGATGCTCGCGGCCGAGACGGAATTCGGCAGCTTCGCGAAGTACCTGGAGGCGATGCGGCCGTTCGATTCGCAGTTGGCCGACATCAAGAAGCGGTTCAAGCACGTCGGCAACTTCGGTGTGTACTACTTCCTCTACGTGGTGGGCGAGGAAGTGCCGCCGCACGAGGAGTACGGCCCGAAGCTGAAGGGCCAGCCGGTGCCAAAAGAACGCCAGCGGCTGACGAAGTAGAACCAATGTGAGGCGTGAGAGGGAAGCCCACGCCTCACCCGCAACGCCGTGGGTTACTTCTTGCGAAGGAGCACCAGGCCCGCGATGGCCGCGCCGGCGGCGGTGGCCGCCCAGGCGAGGCCCCGACGGCTGTTCGTTGCCCGCTGAGCGCGGACGGTGCGCGGGCGGCGTAGCGAATCGAGCGTCGGCAGGTCAAGTTCGGTCGAATAGTCCGGGCCGAAGTCATCCGGTTCGACGAGTGCGAACGCAGCCTGCGACGGACCCCGACGGGTGGCGGTGAACCAGGCGAGCACAACGAGGACGGCGAGGAAGCCGAGACCGAGGACGCCGATGTTCGGGCCCAGGCCTCCTCGAGGTGGCGTGGTGCCGAGCACCGGGACGCCAGGAGTTGGTGATGGCGTCGCCGTGGGCAGCGGCGTCGCGGTCGAAGGAGGTTGCGTGGCGGGGCGGGTCGGCGTGGCGCTCGGCTGGGCCGTTGGCGTGGCCGTCGGCGTCGGCCGGCTGTTGATGACCGTGAAGTCAGTCGCTATCTGGCACGAGCACTTGAAGTCGGTGAAGAACACCGGATAGGTGCCGCCGCCGGGCACGTAGGGGATGGTGAACGTGACCTTGAGGTAGCCGGCGGCGTCAGTCGTGCCGGTCGTGAGGACCGGGTCTCCGGGGATTTTGAAGATGACCGTGATGAAGTCGTTCGGCGGCGCGTTGAAGAGCTCGCCGGTGACGACCGTGCCCACCACGCCGGAGGTGGGGTTGAGGGTGAGGATCTTCGCGGGGCCGGTGGGCGGCGGGCTATCGGCGAGGGCAGCCTGGCCCGAACTTGCGACCGCGGCCAGCGCCAGGACCATCAGCGCGACCAGCACACTCAGTTTTGCCAACATAACAACAACTCGTCCGTGAACTAGGAAGAGGACTGTAGCCTTTCCAATATCTTTCTGACAACAGGGAAAACCCGTAGACGGCAAACTGTCACACTTTCGCGATACGCGACGCGGAGTTTGCGCCGCCGGCTGTCTGCGCTATCGTTCCGCCGCTGTGGATATCGATCGGGACCGTTTGGCCGAACTGTTGACCGCGGACGGCGAGTTCTGCCGGGCCATCCGCCTCTGGACGGGCTCGTTCGCGTTCGCAGACGAAGCCGGCTTCGTCTCGATCGAAGTGAGCCGTGGGCGGGTCGAGTCCGTTGTCGTCGCTGCAGGTTCGCCATCGGCCGGGATAACGTTCAGCGGGCCAGCTGAGGGTTGGTCGAAGGTGCTCGCGCCGGTGCCGCCACCGTACTACCAGGACCTCATCGGTGGCGCCGTTGGCCGGCACGGCTTCGGCATCGCCGGTGACAGCCTTCAGATGGCGGCGTATTACCCGGCGATACAGCGCGCCGTGCGCCTCGCCAGCGAAGCGAGGAGCAACTGACGTGGTCACGTTCGAGTCCAGCATCGGCCGCTACCTACAGCTCGAGATTGATGGCGTGCGGTATCGCGTCTACCTGGAAATGGCGGGCGAAGGCGTGCCCGTGCTGCTGCAGCACACCGCCGGCTCCGACAACCGCCAGTGGCGGCACCTGCTGGACGATGCGGAGCTCTGCCGGCAGTTCCGGTTCATCGCCGCGGACCTGCCCGGGCACGGGAAGTCGTTGCCGGCGGACGAGGCACCGTGGTGGGACAGGGACTACCGCCTGACCCGGGAGTTTTTCATGAAGTTCCAGGTGCGGCTCGCCGAAGCACTCGAACTTGAACGGCCGGTCTTCATCGGCTGCTCGATCGGCGGGCACCTGGCCGCCGACCTTGCGCTGGACTATCCGGGCGTGTTCCGCGCCTGCATCGGCTTGCAGGGATCGCTGCACACGCCGAGCGGAGAGGGCACGCTCGACATGCTCGACAACCCGCTGGTTGGCAACCAGTACGCCGGCGCACTCATGTACGGGCTGACCTCGCCGGAGTCCCCGGAGGCTCGCCGCCGCGAAGTCGCCTGGATCTACAGCCAGGCCGCGCCCGGGGTGTTTCGGGGAGACCTCCATTACTACACGGTCGAACACGACCTTCGCGAGCGGGCCAGGGAGATCGATACTTCGCGCACGCCGCTCTACATCATGAGCGGCACGTACGATTGGTCTTCGACCACGGAGAACTCACGAGCGCTGGCGGAATTGATCCCCGGCTGCAGGTTCATCGAGATGCCCGGCCTGGGGCACTTTCCAATGGCGGAAGACCCCGTGCGATTCCGGGAGTACCTGGCGCCGGTGCTGGCGGAGGTCCTCGGGCGCGGGTAGCGCTGCTATACTCGGACCATGACTGAAGCATCGGTGAAAGAGCAGATGCTCAAGGCCATCGAGCGGTTGCCGGACGACGCCACGCTCGAAGACGTTGCGCACCTGGTCCGGATGCACGAACGGCTGGCCGAGGCGCGCCGGGATAGCGCCGCCGGCCTGGGGATCACGGTCGATGAAGCTCGGCGGCGCTTCGGCCTCATTCCGTGATCGTCATTTGGCTACCGCGAGCTCTTGATGATGTCCACCGAATCGAGGAAGAACGGGGCCAGTGGTCCCAGCGTTCTGCGGATCGGCTCGCTGCGGCGTTCTTCAATCACTCCGAGCGACTGGGTGTGTTTCCCAATTCGGGCCGGATGATCCCCGAATTCCAGATGCCGCATTTGCGCGAAGTCATCGAGCAGGGCTATCGCGTCTTCTACCAGGTGTTCGAAGACCGAATCGAAGTGTTCGGCGTCGTGCATTCGCGTCAGGACGTGTTCAGGGACGCCTGACGAGATAGAACAAACGTTCTATACTGCCTCATGGCCCGCGCGCCCCACGCCTACACCTCCGGTCCCGGCGGCTTCGTCACGGGCGAAGCGCGAGCGGCGAACGAGCCGGCTCAAACCTCAGACCTCACACCTCAAGCCTCCTACATCGAATTGCATGCCCACTCCTGCTGGTCCCTGCGGGAAGGCGCCAGCGCGACCGACGAACTGATCGACCGGGCGCTGCAGCTTGGCTACCCAGCACTCGCGCTGACAGACCACGACAACCTCTACGGAGCGATGGAGTTCGCAAAGGCGGCGAAAGAGCGCCACCTGCGGCCGATTACCGGCGCGGAGCTTTCGGTGCTGGGGCCGTCGTTGCCCGAGCCGGCGCACGTCACGCTGCTTGCACAGGATGTGGAGGGTTACCGCAACCTCTGCCGGCTGATCAGCCGCGCGTACCGCGTCCACGGCAAGGACACGCCGCTGGTCGAGCAGGAGTGGCTCTTCGAACTGAACACCGGGCTGATCGTCCTCTCTGGATGCGACACGTCGGCGCTGGCGCGGCTGGTGCTTGACCAACCGCTCGCCGCGAAAGCGCTGGCAACGAGCTATCGCGAGGTTTTCGGCGACCGTTATTACGTCGAACTCCAGAGCCATGACGTCTTCGGCGATTCCGAACGGTTTGCCGCGCTCGCCTACCTTGCCGAAGAGCTCGGCATCGAAGTGGTGGCGACGAACAACGTCCACTACCACGTGCGTACGCGGCACCGCCTGAACGACGTGCTTGTCGCGGTGCGCCACCGGCTCACGCTCGATAGTTCGCACCAGGTGCGGCGGGCGAATTCGGAGTACTTCCTCAAGCCTGCCGGGGAGATGGAGCGCCGCTTCGCCCGCTACCCCAGCGCCATTGCCAACACCGTGCGGATTGCGGAACGGTGCACGTTCGACCTGACGACGGACCTGCCCTACAACCTGCCCGACTACCCCGTCCCCGAAGGCAACACCCTCGATTCTCACCTGCGCGGCATTTGCGAACGCGCGTTTCGCAGGAAGTACTACCCATCCGAAGGCGCGCTATACACGGAGGCAAAGGAACGGCTCGAGCGCGAGCTGGTGCTCATCGAAAAACACCGGCTCGCGGGCTTCTTCCTCGTCTACTGGGATTTGCTGGAGCTGGTGAACACGATCGCGGTCGAGGTTCGCGGACGCGATTCACGCCTGGCGCCGGACGAACGGCCGGTGGGGCGTGGTCGCGGCTCATCGGTCAGTTCGATTGTCTGCTACCTGATCGGGCTTTCGCACATTGACCCGGTCCGGAACAACCTCTACCTCGAACGCTTCCTCAATGAGGAGTTGCATTCGCTGCCGGACATCGACCTCGACTTCCCGCGCGACATTCGCGACCAGGTCCTCCAGCGCATCTACGACCGTTACGGCGAGGAGCATGCCGCGATCGTGGCGGCGTTTCCCACGTACCGGTTTCGCAGCGCGGTGCTGGACATTGGGAAGGCGCTCGGCCTTCCCATGCCCGTGCTGGCGAAGCTGAACAAGCTCGGCGGCCACTTCGCCAACGCGACGGACATCGCCCGGGAGATGAGCCGGGTGCCGGAGCTGCGGCAGCTCGTTGGCGCGCCAATCTGGCGGGACATGGTGGAGCTTGCCGGGCAGGTTGCGGGCTTCCCGCGCCACATCGGCCAGCACGTTGGCGGCGTCGTCATCTCCGCCGAGCCGCTTTCGTCGGTTGTGCCGGTGGAGCCCGCGCGGATGGAGGGCCGCTTCGTCTGCCAGTGGGACAAGGACTCTGCCGACGACGCGCGCTTCGTGAAAATCGACTTTCTCGCGCTGGGCATGCTTTCGGCGGTGGATGAGTGCCTGGACATCATCGAGGAGGAGAAGGGCATCCGCGTGGACCTGGGACGCATCCCCCACGACAGCCCGGAGATTTACGAGTCGATCCGCGAGGGCGACACGATGGGCGTGTTCCAGATCGAGAGCCGCGCCCAGGTGCAGACGCTGCCGCGGACCCAACCTCGAAACCTCGATGACCTCGCCGTGCAGGTGGCGATCATCCGGCCGGGCCCGATCATGGCCGGCGCCTTCCGGCCCTACATGTACTACCGCGAGGCGCTCGCTCGCGGCGAAGAGGTGGAAGTGGACTACGGCCACCCAGAGCTGGGGCCGAAGCTCGCCTGGTGCCTTGGCGAAACGCTGGGGCACGTGCTCTACCAGGACCAGGTGCTCCAGATCGCGACTTCGGTCGCCGGCTTCACCCCCGGCCAGGCCGACCGGCTTCGCCGCGCGATGAGCCGGAAACGCTCCTCCGAGGCGATGCAGGCGATTGCGGCGGAGTTCTACGAAGGCACCGACCGCGAAGGCCTGAGCCGCGAGGCCGCGAAGGTCGCGTTCGACAAGATGGCGGCGTTCGCCGCGTTCGGGTTCCCGAAGAGCCACGCGGTCGCTTTCGCGTTGCTCGCGTACGAGTCGACGTGGCTGCGCTACTACTACCCGGCCGCGTACTACAGCGCGTTGCTGAACGCCCAGCCAATGGGGTTCTATTCGCCCGAAGTCCTCACGCAGGACGCGGCGCGGCACGGGATTCAGACGCTCCCACCGTCGATAAACCAGAGCCGGCCAGGCGCCTACCCCGAAGACGGCAACATCCGTCTTGGACTGCTGCAGGCGAAGGGGCTCGGCGGCGGCTGGCAGGACGTACGCCAACATCACCGCTCGCCGGGCTACACCACGTTGCCCGCGCACATCGTGACGGAGCGCGAGGCGAACGGCCCTTACCGCTCGCTCCGGGACTTCCTGGTGCGGACCAGCGTCTCGCGGGAGCAGGCGGAGATGCTGATCCGGGCGGGCGCGATGGAGGAGTTTGGCCTGCAGCGGCGCGAGTTGCTCTGGCAACTTGGGTTGTTGACTGAGGCGAAGACTCACCACGGAGGCACGGAGAACACAGAGTTTTCGAGTGACAACCGAAGGTCTCGAAAGAAGCAGCCACAGCTCGCCCTGGATCTGCCGACGGAGCAGGACATGGCGCGGCTGCCGGGGCTCTCGCCGTGGCAAACGCTCGCCTGGGACGTGGAACGGCTGGGGCTCAGCTCCGGGCGCCACCCGATGCAACTTGTTCGCCCGCTGCTCCACGAAGGCCTCATCACCAGCAAGCACCTGGGTGGCGTGCACAACCCCAACCGGCTGCCTGAGGGCATGATGGTGGAGATGGCGGGGATGGTGGTCACCCGGCAGCGGCCGTCAACGGCCAGCGGCGTGATGTTCATGCTGCTGGAAGACGAGTTCGGGCTCGCGAACCTGGTGGTGTACACGCCGCTCCAGGAGCGGCAGCGTGAACTCGTGCGGGCGACACCGTTTGTCATCGTGCGCGGGCGCGTGGACAACGAGCAGAGCGGCTTCCCGAACATCATCGCCGAGTCGTTCCGGCCGTGCCCGCTCCCGGGCTTCATCGAGGAAGTGCCCTCGCACAACTTCGGGTGATCGGCTTTCAGTCCTGCGCGTAACGGCGTGCGCAGCGTCAGTTCGCCGAGAGCTGCTCCGCGATGGCGTCGGCGATGACGCTGACCGCGTGTTCGATGGTGTCCGGGTCCGCGGCGGTGAAGTTCATGCGCAGGGTGGCGGCGCCCTCTTCTTCGTTGACGTAGAAGTAGCGGCCGGGCACGAACGCGACACCTCGTTCGATAACGCGGTTCTGCAGTTCGACCGCGTCGAAGCCCTTCGGACCTTCGATCCAGACGAACATGCCGCCTTCCGGACGGGACCAGGAGAAGTCCTCGGGCATGTGGCGTTCCAGGGCGTCGAGCATCGCCTGCTGGCGCGGGGCGTAGAGGTCAATGATCTTCGGGAGCTGGCGCTCCAAGTACCCGCCGCTCAGGTACTCAGCGGCGAGCGCCTGGGCGAGCGTGTTCGTGTGCAGGTCTACGCCCTGCCGGCCCGTCACGAGCCAGCGCTGGATGAACTCCGGGGCGACGCAGACGCCGATGCGCAGTCCCGGCGCGAATGTCTTCGAGAGCGTCGTCGAGTACACCACGTTTTCCGGCGCGAGCGATTTGATCGGCGGGACCGGCTCGCCGGAGTAGCGAAGGTCGCTGTACGGGTCGTCTTCCACGAGCAGCGTCTCGTGACGCTTGAGGATATCGGCGACCTGCTTGCGGCGGGCGAGCGGAAGCGTCCGGCCGGTGGGGTTCTGGAACGTCGGGACGAGGTACACGAATTTGACGCGCTGCCGCGAGAGCACGGCTTCCAGTGATTCGGGGATGAGCCCGTGCTCGTCGGTTTCGATTTCGACGTAGCGGGGTTCGTAGGGGTTGAACGCCTGGAGTGCGCCCAGGTAGGTCGGCGCTTCGACGGCGACGTAGTCGCCCGGAGAGATGAGGATCTTGCCGATGCCGTCCAGCAGGCTCTGAGAGCCGCTCATGATGAGGACGCCATCGCTCGTGGTGTGCACGTGGCGGGCGGCGAGGTGCGGGACAAGGGCTTCGCGAAGCGGTCCCCAGCCCTCGCTGGCGTCGTACTGGAGCGCCTTGGAGCCGTACTTGCCGAGGACGGAGCCGAGCAGCTCCTCCATGATCTCGAGCGGGAAGCTCTCGGCCGCGGGAAGGCCCCCGGCGAGCGAAATCATGCCCGGCGATGAGGCGACCTTGAGGATCTCGCGGATGGCGCTGGCCTGCATGAGCCGGGTGCGACTGGCGAGAAGCTGTTCGTAATCCATGAAGAGCAAGCATAGCCGCTGCGAGGAGCAGACGGTTTGTGCCGCAGGCTCAAGACCCTATGCTCCTCGCAGCGGAGTGAGTGCCCCTACGAACCGCTGCATTGTCGTGATGAGTTCGGAGTGGATGGACTCCCAGTTGTCGGGGTCGCGGTATCCACCGTTCGTTAAGACGTAGCGAATTCGCGACCCGGCCCGTTCGTTCAGTCTCTGCCAGTCGAGCTCAGCGCCGAAGGATGCCTCTACCTCGGCTCGTCTACTGTATATCCGGTCGAATAGCTCCTTGGTCAGTTCTGCGCTTGCCAACGACATCCAAAGCTCCACTTGGGTGTCATGTTGACGAATGACATAACTCCAACTTGTCCCGGGAAGCCCCGTCGTAACTGAAATCCAGTTTTCAGAAACGGGTGAGACGCTCTCGAAGAGGTGGAAATCCAGTGACTTGCATCTGGACAACAACCGCTCCCAGAAGGCCCGCCGCTCGTTAAACCGAGATGCCTCGGCAGCTTGTGACCGCTCCTTGTCGCGCAGGCTGATCTGGTACTCCGCGGCCTCAGGCAGTGGGACCACCTGCTGAATATCCAGCAGGACACGCGAATCCAGTTTGTATGGCTTCATCCTGACGCACCGGATATCGAGCCCGCGTTGGTTGAGCCAAATGACCGCCGTGGTCAGTTCCTTCGAGAAATCCGCAGCTGCCAAGACGATTTTCTGATCCGTCCCGAATTCCTTCGGCTCAGCCCAGTCCAAGAACTGCATGATCGCTTCCTCGGGATCGCCCTGCAACCCAACCCGCTCCCGGAACGTTCTGTGAATGTCCACGGCCTGTTCGAAGGTCATCGGCGCCACCATCGCCGCGTAGCGAATGGCTTGCAGTTCCATTGCCGCGTCGTCGGAGCGCTTCAATTCAACCACGACGAGGTTTGCCTGACGGTCGACAGCCAGAAGATCGATTCGCCTCTTGCTATCCGCCCACTCACCGAACTCTTCGGCCAACACCATCGTGTTTGGCGCGATGGCTTCAATGTTGACTCGAAGCAGCCGTTGTAGATCGCGGCGCTCCAAGACGTTCTCCGCTTCGAGGGCGGTCGGGATTAGGGGAACGAGGGCTTCTTTGCCCAGCTCGAAAATGGCCATTTGATCGCTCCTACACCAGCTTCGGCAGCACCTTCTCGGTGAACAGGACGAAACTCTCGTGGCTCAACGGGGCCGCGAGCAGGTAGTTGATCGGCAGGTCCTGCTTGAGCGCGAGGAGCTTCTCGGTCACTGACTCGGCTGTGCCGTAGACCATCACCTGGTTCACGTACCGCTCGATCGGGTCCTCGTGCATGCCTTTCGCGTAGGAACCGACGGTCCAGCGGGCGCCCTCATAGGCAACCTGCTTCGCCTGCTCCTCGGTGGGCGCGATAGCGATGAGGCGGGCCATCGGGATGTCGCGCCCTTCGATGGAGTAACCGTTTTCCTCCAGGACCCGCTGGTAGAGGGCCCGTTTCTCGCGGATTTCCTCGTGGCTTGCGTGCGGGTCCATGAGGATGGTGTGACCCCTGCTCGCGGCGCGGTTGATGGCCCCCGGCGAGGTGGCCGCGAGCCATGTCGGCGGGTGCGGCTTCTGCATCGGCTTGGGCAGGACTTCGACGTCCTCGTAGTCCCAGAACTGGCCGTGGTAGGTGAGCTTCTCGTTCGTCCAGGCTGCGAGCACGATATCGACCGCTTCCTGGAACCGCGCCGCGCTCTCCGCGACATCGATCTTGAACGCGCCGAACTCTCCGCGGTCGAACCCGCGGCCCGCGCCCCAGTTGATCCGGCCACCAGAAAGGACATCCAGCAGAGCGACCTCTTCGGCGAGGCGCAACGGGTTGTAGAAGACGGCGAGTGAGACGGCGAGACCGATGCGCAGGTTCTTCGTGCGCGCGGCCACATTCATGGCCATCAGGTGGGGCGAAGGACACACGCTGTAGGTGTTGAAGTGGTGTTCGGCCAGCCATACGCCGTCGTAGCCGCCTTCGTCCATGATCGCGATGCGTTCGAAGGCGCGCTGATAGACGGTCTCGAGCGGGATGCGCCGGGACCACGAAAAGAACTGGAGCACACCGATTTTCATTGCGGGCCGAGCTTACGCGCCGGTTCGGCCGGTGTCTCGTGACGAGGCGTTTGCGGCGTCGCGCGCTGTTATAGGTTCGTCACGTCCTTCGCACCCCAAACTGACGCGGTCGCAAGGTGATAACTCGCATCCTTAGCTCAGACCGGTGAGGGCCGGGAACAAGGGAGGAATCGAGAAATGTCCGCTGGAGTCAGCATCTTCCTCATCGCCGTTGGCGCCGTCCTGGCGTTCGCGGTCAATTACACGGCGCAGGGCGTCGACATCAATGCGGTCGGCTGGATCCTCATGGCCGTGGGTTTCCTCGGGGTCATGATGTACCTGCTCTTCCTCGCGAGCTTCGCCCCGTTCTACCGCGGCGAGACGACGCGCACGGAGATCGTGGAACGCCCGACCACCACGCACACTCACCTGCAGTAAAGGAGGCCGGTGATGCTCGCCCTGCTGTTGCTTCTTCTCCTCGGCATCCTGCTCTTCGGCGGGCTGGGGATCTTCGTGGCCAAGGTGTTCTTCCTGGTCATGGCCGTGATGCTCCTCGTGAGCCTGATTGGCGGTGGGACCTACATCCGCCGCAGATGACGCGGCCCGCCTGGCCCGTCCTGAGGGAGGCGCGCAAGCGCCTCCCTTTTCGTGCGCCAGCGCCGGGCTTTGCCCACCGGACTACAATCCGGCCATCTCCAGCGGAGGCGCTCTCATGCCCTGGGTCGAAGTCAACGGCAGCGACATCTACTACCAGGAGGAGGGCGCTGGTCAGCCGCTGGTGTTCCTCCATGGCATGAGCTCGTGCGGCGAAGCCTGGTGGCAGCAGTTCGCGCATTTCCGCGACAAGTTCCGCTGCATTTCGTACGACAGCGTGAACCACGGGCACTCCTCCAACTCCCCGCGCGACGCAGAGGAGCCGGATCGCGCGGACGAACTCGAAGGCTTCCTTGCGGCGATGGATATCCAGCGCCCGATTCTCGCCGGCAACTCGATGGGCGGGAACACGCTCACGCGCTGGGCGGCGCGCCATCCGGGTGATGCGGGGGCGCTGATCCCGTCCGGCGCAGGCGTGACGTTGCCCGGCCAGCCAGGCGCGATGCCGCCGCCGGCGCAGCCGCTCGGCCCCGATGTGCTCTTCCTGCCGATTGGCGATTCGCTGACCGATGGTTTCAAGGCAGCGCAGCCGCGGATGTTCGAGCGCTATCTGCGGATTCGTTCGACGGCGACCCGCCTCGAGGCGCTGCGCCACCCGCGCAAGCCGTCGGCGAAGACCGTCGCCGAACGGGAATCGTTGGGCGAACGGGTGAAACGGATCACGTCGCCGATGTGCGTCATCGTTGGTTCGCTCGATGCCGCCGTGCCGCGCTGCGAGACACTCGCGAAGGCGGTCCCGGGCGCGGAGTACTACGCCATCGACGGCGCCCCGCACAACGTCTACTACGAGGCAGCGGAGCCGTACAACGCCGTGGTGGACGCGTTCCTGGCGAGGGTGTTGAGCCCGGCAGTCAGCCGGTAGGGCCACATCGCGGAAGGCGCCCGTGCGGGCGCCCGCGTTTGCCTGTTGGCCCCGTTGTCACCTACCCCCTGGCGTAGTTGCTGGCGCCGTAGAAGTCCACGACGACCACGGGCTCGTTGCCGACGACCCAGGCGTCATGGCCGGACGGAAGGGCTGTCACATCGCCCGGCACCGCATCGAACTCCGAGCCATCGGACATCTTCACGCGGAGCGTGCCGCTGACGTGGTACTGGAAGTGCGGCGCTTCGCACCACTCCGTGCCCGCGACCGGCTTGACGTGGTCGGACCAGCGCCAGCCGGGCTGAAGCGTGAGGCGGCCGACGGTGCCGCCGCCGATGTTGACGAGATCGACCCTGCCGAAGGGGAACTGGCGTACCTCGTCGGCGCTGGCGAAGAGCTTGCGTTCTGCTGCGGTTGCGGTGGTCATTTCTGCTACTCCCTTGTCCGGGCGTGTCCCCGGGACGCAGGGAAAATCTAGGCCTGGCCAGGGCGCGCCACATCGTCGGGGATTCTCATTTCGAGGAAGACGACGCGACTGGTAGTTTCTTCTCATCCCTTGCGGGCGAGCCCGAAGCGAAACGCGAAGGCCGTCGCCCCGGCGCGGTTCTCCACGCCGGTCTTTTCGAAGATGTGGCTCACGTGGTTGACCACGGTCCGTTCGCTGAGCACGAGCCGCTCGGCAATTTCGCGGTTGCTCAGACCCTCGGCGACGAGCTGGAGCACTTCCAGTTCACGGGGAGAGAGCCCGCCCGGGATGCCGCTTGCGGGCGCGCTCCCGGTGCTTTCGAGCGAGGGCGAGTCCGGCCGGGCATAGACCGCCTGCGCGGCGGCGCCGCTTTCGAGCATGCCGATCATGCGGCGAGTGTCGGCAAGGTCGTACTCGAGGCCGTTGGAGGCCGCGAACGCTTCCACCTCACGCAGGAGTCCGAGCGAACGAGCGCGGTCACCGCGGAGGGCGGCGGTCGCGGCCAGGGTGAGCCGGGCCGGCCGCCAGTGAAAGTCGTCGATGAAGGGCGCGAGCCTGGCTTCGCATTCGCTGGCGCGCTGGACATCGCCGAGAGCGGCGTAGGCCCGGCCGAGGCCGCAACGGGAAGAGCGGACCGGCAGGGCGCTGTCCGGCATGCCGGCGAGGCGGAGTTCCTGCGCGGCGCACTCCGCTGCCGCTTCGTCCAGCCGGCCGGCGGCGATGAGCGCCCAGATGCGCACGGCGACATACCACGAAACGGTTGCCTCGCCGAGTGGAAGGAAGATGCGCATGGCTTCGTCCGTGCGGATCAGCGCCAGGTCCACGTCGCCGGTGCGGAGGGCGAGCAAGCCTTCGACCAGGCGCAGGAAGCCGAGGGGCTCCGGACTGCCGAGGCGCGCGATCGCTGGCTCGGCTTCGCGCGTCATCAGCCGGGCGCGCTCCCAGTCGCCTGCCGTGGTCGCCAGCAAAGCGAGCCAGGTGTGGGCGTGGCGAAGGGCGAACGCGTCACGCCCGCGTTGAGCGATCTCCAGGCGCTGCCCGGCGAAGCGGAGCGCGCTACGAAGTTCACCGGTCCAGTAGTAGGCGTTCGAAAGCGAGGCCGCCGCCTCGGCTGCAACCACGGTGTCGTTCGCCCGGAGGCTCTTTTCGAGCGCGAGGGCGAGCAGTTCCCGTCCGGCAACCGGCGTTTCGGCGCGGGCGCGGGCGTTCGCCAGGGCCAGTGCCGCCCGCGCTTCGAGCCCGTCGTCCGGCAGGTCGCGGGCCAGGGCCAGGGCGCGTTCGCCGTGCGCGAGGGCGGCGCCGTATTCGGAGCGGGTCGTGCCCTCGAGGGTCGACAGCTCTACGAGCGCGTTGATCAGCGTGCGCGTGTCCGAACCCCGTTCGAGGAGGACGAGCGCGCGCTGGAAGTAACCCGCGGCGGCATCGCTGCGCTCGGCCTTGCGCGTGACGGTCGCGAGGTTCACAAGGACGCGCGCGCGTTCGGGTTCGTCGTTGGTGGCGTCGAGGACTGCCGCCCAGGCCGCTTCGGCACGGCTGTAATCGGCGGCCGCGGCCGCGGCCATGGCGATGGCGCGATGGATGTCCGCTTCGTTGATATGCGCGGGCCGTACCGCAGCGGCGAAGTAAATCTGCTCCGCTGCGCCCGCCAGCCGCAGCGCTTCTTCGGCCGCGTGAGCCGCGAGCGCGAGGCCGCTGGCGCCGAGGGCCGCCGGGATGGCCTCCATGTCTCCGGCCTGTGCGTAGTGATGAGCAAGCGCGGCCGCAACCTCCAGCTGGGAGTCACCGCCCGGCGCTTCGCGTAAGACGCGGGCCGCCGCGCGGTGCAGTTCCGGGCGGCGGTCGTTCGGATCATCGGCGATGGCGTCGCGAAGCGTGTCGTGGACGAACGTCCAGCGCGTGGCGGATTCCTCGGCGACGATGCCCGCGCGCGCCGCCGGCCTCATGCGCGCCGCAACCCATTCCGCGGGCTGGCCGAGCATCGAGGCGAGGGCCGTGACATCAAAGACCCGGCCGAGCACCGCGGCCGCCCGGAGCGCTTCGACCGACGCCTCTGGCAGCCGCGATACGCGCTGCCAGATGGCGAGTCGCAGGGTGTCGGGCACCGGCAGAGACGCGCTGGTAGCCACGGAGAGCGTCAGTCCCTCCGGGGCGGCGACCAGTTGTCCCGCCTCGGAGAGGCTGCGCATGACTTCCTCCAGGAAGAACGGGTTCCCGCCCGTGCGCGCCGAGAGCAATGAGACGAGTTCTGGCGCCGGCGCCGCGCCGGCGGAATGACGTACGAGCCCCGCGATCCCTTCGAATGAGAGTGGCCTCAGTTGGAGGAGGTGCAGGAGCCGGTTGCGGTTGAGCTCTGCGAGTGC
Source organism: Dehalococcoidia bacterium (assembly GCA_046328215.1). GTDB lineage: Bacteria > Chloroflexota > Dehalococcoidia > Tepidiformales > Tepidiformaceae > Amarobacter. Next base: position 25,559 of record JAXLXA010000027.1, read on the forward strand.
TGCCGCGCCGGGTTGCGGCGGCTCGATGCCTTCCGGCCGGGTGCCGACGACGATGGCCAGGCGCGCGCCGTCGAGTGCGCGGGCGAGGTAGGTGACGGCCTCCCACATCGCGGCCGAGGCCCACTGCATGTCATCGAGACAGAGGATGACTGGCCCTTCGGCGGTCAACTCGATGAGGAACTCGCTTAGGGCATCCAGGACGGCGAGCCGCTCGGGTGGGGGACCACCACTTGCCTCGCTGGACGGGAGAATGCCCCCCCGCCGGAGCACCGGGACCGCCGGGCTGGCCCTGAGCCGCTCGTCGCGGTCGAGGCGGGCGAACGCGCGACGCAGAGGGAAATACGATGGAGCGTCCGCGTCAAGGGAGTACCCGCGGAGGATGGTTTCGCCGTGGTCCGCCCGGAGCGAGCGAAGCAGGTGGGACTTGCCAATGCCGGGCTCGCCCGAGAGTACGACGACCGACGGGTTCCGGTCGCGGCCGGCGGCGAGGGCTGAACGAAGCACGTCCAGTTCCCTGTCACGCTCGACGATGAGCGGCTGGCCGGTCATGTTGGGGATTGTAGAGAGTTCCAGAGAGCATCCGTAAAGCCGTCATCGCCGAGGACGAGGCAAGCCGAGGGTGTCTCGAAAGTGTTCAGCATTGACGACCGAAATCTCGAAAACGCAAGGCGCAGATCGAGAAGGTCTTTGTCCATCGCGGCTAACCAGCAGGTCGGCGCGGGCTGCCTAACGCAGCTTCGAGGACGACCAGATCACGTCGTTTGATCGCGCACCGCCAGTTGCATCGATGGATATGCTGGCCGGTCTCGATCACCGCGTTGACGATCGCATGCTTCGACGAGCGAGGCAGCGGGCGTCGCTATTCCGGTCCCCGCCGCTGATCCTCTCTTGCGAACTTGGGCTTCTTCAGAGTCGCCTCCAGTTCGGCAATGCAGCGGCTGCGGAACGAACAGAGTGTCGCACGAGGCACCTTCGCCGCGTGCTGCCTCTACGAGAATTCGGCGCGGGCGCATCCGTGCCAAAGCAGGGCCGAAACCAGGACATTGGTGTCAGGAACGAGCCGATGCGTCACGATCCTCCTGGCGCGATTCGCTTTATCCAGCGCGCAATTTCCAGCCCGGACATACGTCCGCCTGCCTCTTCTTCGTCCCAGTCTGTACGTGATACGGATGCGATCTAGCGCCGCGAACCAACGGCATCGCGGAACAACGGCATCTGTTCGTCAGAATAGCGACCAGTCCCAGCGTCAGGCCGTGTTCGAGCACGAACTGGCCCTCCGCACTCATCTCTTCGAACGACAGTGGTTCCGCGCCGAGTGCATCCGCGGTGCAGATGGCCCACCGGGTCATTGTCGATACGTCCTGGTCCCAGCGGCTCAGGCGTTAATCCTGAAATCCCGGCGGTGGCCAGCCGTGCTGCAATCGTGCTGGCGTCGGCAGCGTCCATCTCAGGAGGGTATCACAAACGCCGGGTCAGCCCCCCGCTTCGCTCGTGTCGATCTTGTGGGTGTAGCGGCGGTCCTTGAACTTCGCCTTCAGGTAGTCCCGGTTCATCTTCGCGATGAAATCGATGCTGATGCCCTTGGGGCAGGCGGCCTCGCATTCGGCGTAGTTGGTGCAACTGCCGAAGTACTCCTCCATCGTGTCGACCATGGCGATCGTCCGGCTCCAGCGTTCCGGCTGACCTGGGGGCAAGAGGTTGAGGTGGGCGATCTTGGCCGCCGTGAAGAGCTGGCCGGCGCCGTTCGGGCAGGCCGCCACGCAAGGCGCCGCAGCCGATGCAGGCCGCCGCTTCGAAGGCGATATCGGCCGTCGGCTTGGGATCAGGATTTCGTTCCCGTCGCGTGCCGCGCCAGTCGGGGCGGCGATGTGCCGCCCGGCCTGGATGATTTTGTCGAGCGGCGAGCGATCGACCACCAGGTCCTTGATGACCGGGAACGAAGTGGAGCGCCACGGCTCCACGGTGATCGTGTCGCCATCCTTGAAGTTGCGCATGTGCAACTGGCAGGTGGTGGTCAGCTTCTTGGGGCCGTGGGGCACGCCGTTGATGACCATGCCGCAGGAGCCGCAGATGCCTTCGCGGCAATCGTGGTCGAACGCGATCGGTTCTTTGCCCTGCCCGATAAGCGACTCGTTGACCACGTCCAGCATTTCAAGGAAGGACATGTCTTCGTTCACGTCGTCGGGGGTGTAGGTCTCGAAGTGGCCTTCGTCGGCCGGGCCTTTCTGGCGCCAGACCTTGAGGAGGAGTCTCAGGCTCATTTGTAGCTCCGCTGGGCGAGGTGGACGTTTTCGAACACCAGGTCTTCTTTGTGGAGGGTGCCGGGCTTGCCGGGGCCGGTGTATTCCCAGGCGCCCACGTAGGCGAAGTTGTCGTCGTCGCGCTGCGCTTCGCCGTCCGGCGTCTGGTGTTCTTCGCGGAAGTGGCCGCCGCAGGACTCTTCGCGATGGAGCGCGTCCTGGCAGGTCAGCATTCCCAGCTCGATGAAGTCGGCCACGCGGCCGGCCTTTTCGAGCGATTGGTTGAACGACTCTCCGTCGCCAAGCACGCGGACATCCTGCCAGAACTCCTCGCGGAGACTACCGATGTCCTTGATAGCGGTTTCGAGGCCGGCTTTGTTGCGGCCCATGCCGCAGTAGCCCCACATCAGGTGGCCCAGTTCCTTGTGGAACGAATCCACCGTGCGCTTGCCCTTGATGGTGAGGAACTTGTTCAGTTGCTCGCGCACGCCCGCTTCGGCGTCGTTGAAGGCGGCCGAATCGGTGGAGGGCACGGGCTGGTTGAGGTGGTTCGCAAGCTCTCCCGCAATCGTCGTCGGGAGCACGAAATACCCGTCGGCGAGGCCCTGCATGAGCGCGCTGGCACCGAGCCGGTTCGCGCCGTGGTCGCTGAAATTGGCTTCACCGAGCACGAACAGCCCCGGGACGTTCGACATCAGGTTGTAGTCCACCCAGAGGCCGCCCATGGTGTAGTGCACGGCCGGGTAGATGCGCATCGGCTGTTCGTACGGGTTCTCGCCGGAGATGTTGTCGTACATGTCGAACAGGTTGCCGTAGCGCTGCTCGATGACGTTCTTGCCCAGCCGTTCGATCGCGGTTTTGAAGTCCAGGTAGACGCCGTTTTTCAGCGAACCGACGCCGTAACCGTCGTCGACCATGCGCTTCGCCGCGCGCGAGGCGACATCGCGGGGGACGAGGTTCGCGAACGACGGGTAGATGCGCTCGAGGTAGTAGTCGCGCTCGGCTTCGGGGATCTGGTTGGGGTTGCGCTTGTCGTTTTTGTCTTTCGGCACCCAGATGCGGCCGTCGTTGCGGAGCGACTCGCTCATGAGGGTGAGCTTGGACTGGTAGTCGCCGCTGACGGGGATGCAGGTGGGGTGGATCTGGGTGTAGCAGGGGTTCGCGAAGTAGGCGCCCTTCTTGTGCGCCCGCCAGGCGGCGGTGACGTTCGAGCCCTTCGCGTTCGTAGAGAGATAGAAGACGTTGCCGTAGCCGCCGGTGGCGAGCACGACCGCGTGGGCCGAGTGTCGCTCGATCGTCCCGTCGATGAGGTCGCGGGTGATGATGCCGACCGCGCGGCCGTTCTCGGTAACGAGGTCGAGCATCTCGTGGCGGGCGTACATCTTCACGGTGCCGGCGTCGACCTGGCGTTCGAGCGCCTGGTAGGCGCCGAGGAGGAGCTGCTGGCCGGTCTGGCCGCGCGCGTAGAACGTGCGCGAGACCTGGGCGCCGCCGAACGAGCGGTTATCGAGGAGGCCGCCGTATTCGCGCGCGAACGGCACGCCCTGGCTGACACACTGGTCGATAATCTGGACGCTGATCTCGGCGAGGCGGTGGACGTTCGCTTCGCGGGCGCGGTAGTCGCCGCCCTTGATCGTGTCGTAGAAGAGGCGATGGACGCTGTCGCCATCGTTCTTGTAGTTCTTGGCGGCGTTGATGCCGCCCTGGGCGGCGATGGAGTGGGCGCGGCGCGGGCTGTCCTGGAAGCAGAAGACCTTGACGTTGTAGCCCATCTCGCCGAGCGTGGCGGCGGCGGCGCCACCGGCCAGGCCGGTGCCAACGATGATGACTTCGAACTTGCGCCGGTTCTGCGGCGCGACGAGCTTCGTGTCGAACTTCGTGTTCGTCCACTTGTCTTCGAGAGGTCCGGGCGGGACGTTGGAGTTGAGGCTCATTTCGGCAGGTCCACCAGTCCAGTCATGACGGCGATGGGGAACGAGCAGTTCCCGATGACGATGATCGCGGCGAAGCCCATGGCGAAGTAACGGCGCCACTGGTTGAAGCGGGGGTTCGCCCAGCCAAGCGACTGGAAGAGGCTCCAGGCGCCGTGGTAGATGTGCAGCCCAAGCAGCAGGTTCGCGATGATGTAGGCGATGGCGACCGGTTCGCGCTGGAAGCTGTGGACGAGGTTCTGGTAGGGCTCGCCGCGCGTGTAGTCCGCGCCACCGGCGCCCCAGGTCAGGTCCATCAGGTGGAAGATGATGTACGCGCCGACGATGACGCCGCTCCAGCGCATGGTGCGGGCGGCGTAGTTCGCGGCGACGTACTCCCGGCCGCCCTTGTAGCCGGTCTGCCGCGACTGCCGGTTCAGGATGGTCAGCGTTGCGGCGGAGTGGATGTGGAAGATGAAAGCGAGGATGAGGCCGCTGCGGAGGATCCAGAGGAATCCGGTGTGGGGCAGAATCGGTTCGCCGATGGTGCGCAGGTACTCGCCGTAATCGTTCATGTGGTTGGCATCCTGGTAGAGGTGCAGGTTGCCGAGCATGTGAACGAGCACAAAGCTGAGGAGGATGAGGCCGGTGACGGCCATCACGGCCTTCTTGCCGATTGCGGACCCATAGAAGTCCAGGAGCCAGAACCGCGGGCGAACCCGGCGCTGGCGCAGCGGCCGTGCGCCGCGTGCGGAACCTGTGAGCATGCCCACCCTCCCGAAAGTGACCAGTTTCGAACGGTTAGGGGTGGCCTGGGCTTCCGAAAGTCCAGGCGAATCAGGCGGAGGCCCGGGCAGGGGCAGCCGCTGTCCCAGTCCGAATCCTACGACCGCCCTATGGGAGCCAGCAATGCTGTGTCATTCATTACAGCTATAGAAGTGAGTTGGAAGTACTGAGGAGTGGGCCGCAGACAAATAGCCCCGACCGTCAGGGAGGCCGCACGGCGGGCGAGTTGAAAGTGCAAAGGACTGAGGACTGAGTTGGCCTCGCGCCGCACCGAACCGCGCCCCGTCATTGAACCGGGACCCATCGGGAGCGGATCGTGACCCGGCAACCACGCCACGCGCCAGCCACCACCACCGCCACCATCCGAACCGCGCACGGCAGTAAGCGGGTGGCCCGCACACCACCCCGCCACGCGGCAGCGACCACGGAAGAAGTTGAAAGTGCAAAGGACTGAGGACTGAGTTAGCCCCGCGCCCCGTCATTGAACCGCGACCCATCGGGAGCGGATCGTGACCCGGCGACCACGCCACGCGGCAGCCTTGAGCGAGCCAGCCCCGCAGGCAAATAGCCCCGACCGTCAGGGAGGCCGCACGGCAAGGGAGTTGAAAGTTGTGAAGACCGAGGCACGACTGGCCACCAATTAGCGCGCCCGGCGGCCCCACCAGCGCAAGATGCCGATGACCGATTTCGCGTCGGAGATTTCGCCCGCCTCGATGGCGGCGAGAGCCTCGGCGGGCGTGCGCACTTCGACTTCGATGTCCTCGTCTTCGTCTGCTTCGAGCGAGGACTCGCGGAGGTCCGCGCAGACGAAGAGGTGGATGTACTCAGTGGTGTAGCCGGGCGCGACGTAGAAGCCGCCGAGCGGTTCGATCGTGCCCGGCAGACGGTCGACTTCTTCCTGGAGTTCGCGGGAGACGGCGCTGATCGGCTCTTCGCCGGGTTCGAGCGTGCCCGCGGGAAGTTCCAGGAGACGGCGCCCGGCGGCGTGCCGGTACTGCGTGACCAGGAGCAGGTTACCGTCGCCGTCCACCGGGACCATGCAGACCGCGCCGGGATGGCGGATGGTTTCGCGTTTCGCGATCACGCCGCCATCCATTTCGATGGTATCGAGCGATACGTTGAACAGGCGGCCGGCGTAGGCGGTCTCGGTGGAAAGGAGGCGAGGGTCAGGCATGCGGCGATTGTCGATTGGCGATTCGCGAGTGTCGATTGGTTTAGCTGGTGTCCTGCTGGTCCAACGTCCTGGCGGTGCGGGAGCTGAGCGGCGCGGCGAGCACCAGCGCCGTGAGGAGCATCGCCACACTGCGGACCATTACCTCGATCCCGACACCGTCGGCGAAGGCGCCGAGCGGCCAGGCAGCGAGCTGGTTGAAGGCCGACGAGACCATCCGCAGCGACATCACGCGGCCGACGTAGGCCGATTCGACCATGACCTGGACGAGAGACGTAGAGGAGATCATGTTCGTCGTGTAGGCCGCGCCGTTCAGGCACCAGAAAACGGCGGCGATGGGCACCGTGGCCGTCATGCCGAAGCAGATGAGGCTGAGGCCGAATGCTGCTGCCGAAGCGATGACGGTCCAGCCCAGTCCGCGGCTGTGCCCGCGCGTCGAGAGATAGACGGTCGCGCTCACGGCGCCGATACCCCAGCACCAGCCCATGAACGTCCAGCCAACCGCGCCGAGGCCGAGGACTTCGGTCATCCAGAGGGGCGCAAGCGTGCTGATGATGGGGAAACCGAGCGTGCCGGTGAGCAGGCTGAGCGCGAGTATCCACCCCACCCGCCGCCGCCGCGCCGCATAGGAGAGCCCCGCGCCGACCGCGCGGAAGACGTTCTGGCGCTGCGGCGGCGGGTACGGCCGCGCCTTCATCATCATCAGCGCGCCGATGACCACCGCATGGCCGATGAGACTGAGCCCAAACGCGCCGGCGACGCCAATGGTCTCGATGGCGATGCCGGCCATCGGCGGGAGGAACGCGTAGGAGCTGATCGACGCCGCGGTGAACAGCGCAACCGCGTTCGGCAGATGCTCGCGCGGGACAAGCTCCGGCAGCAGTGCCTGCCGCGCCGGGGCGTCCATTGATTCGATCGAGGCCGACACCGAGATGAGCGCGAACGCGAACCAGAGGTTGATGGCGTCCAGGGCGACGAGGATGGTGAGCAGTGCGTAGACCGCGAGCGCTGCCCCCTGCGTCGCCATCAACATCACGCGCCGGTCCACGCGGTCGGCGAGCGCGCCGCCGTAAAGACTGAACGCGAGCATGCCGAGGCCCCGCGCGACGCCGAGCAGGCCGAGCAGCGCCGCCGAATCGGTGAGGCTGATGATGAACCAGCCCTGCGCGTAGAACTGGAACATCATCGTGGCCGACGAGAAGAACATGCCGGCCCAGAGGATGCGGAAGTCCCGGTGCTGGAGCGCGGGGACCCGGCCACGCCAGCCGGAAGCAGCTTCGTCTCCCCGATCGGAAGCTTCGGGGACGGCCTCGGGGGTAGATTCGAGCCCTGTGCTCATGGCGGCGAACGGTACGTGCCGCCGGGAGCCGGCGCCATGATCGCCATCAGGGCCTGGCCGATTCAGCGCGCCGGCGTCTTCCGGTCAGGGGGCCGGGGAAGCCGCTCCCGCCTCACTTCGCCGGCTTGCGGCCCCAGACCACGGCCCCGCGTTTGGTCAGCCAGAGGGGGAACTCCACGCGCGCGGCTGCTGCCGCGGCTACCTCGGGCGCCGTGCCGCGCGAGACCAGGTAGTTCCAGGCCGCTTCTCGCGTGGGCAGGCGGTAGAGCGCCATTTCCCAGCGGCTGACCTGGATGTCTTCGAGCACGCCAGCCAACATCTTGGGCGCCATGTCCGAATCGAACGTCTCCCGTGGCATCAGCGGGAGGACTGCCCGCAGCTCAGGGTCGTCGTCCGCGGCCGGGGCGCAGCAGAGGAAGATGCCGCCCGGGCGGAGGACGCGCAGGGCTTCGCGGACGGGCTCCATGGGTTCGTCGAAGTGGTAGAGCATGTACAGGGCGGCAACGGCGCCGAACGTCCCGGCGGCAAAGGGCAGCCGGCAAGCATCGGCCTGGATGCGTGGGCCGGAACCGAGCACGAGCCGGGGCCGCGCAGCGTCGATGCCAACCCATGGAACGCCGCGGGCATCGAGTTCGGCGCCGAGCTTCGTTGGGCCGCAGCCGAGGTCCAGCACGGGCGCTTCCCTCGCCAGCATGAGCCGGTCGGCGACCATTGGGTGCACGTCACGGAACTCATCGCGCAGGATGGAGTAGTCGAGGCCGTGGGATTCGGTCCCGTGACGGAACACGGCATCGTTGTAGTCGAACGGGAACGCCTGGGGCGCGTCAGTCACGTGGGGAGTTTACGTCTCGATGGCGATCGCGAGGCACTCCCACACGCGTTTCGGGTCCTCGTAGCGGTAGATGGTCCTGTGTGCGAGGTGCCGGACTTCGAACCAGCCCTCGACTGCCTGGCGGACCATGGGTTCGTTGAAAAACCGCTTGGTTTCGGAGTGGTAGTGTCCCGGCCCGCGGTAGAAGTGGGGCTCGATCTCGTCGCCCTGGCCCGCTCCGTGGGCGTAGTCATCGGTGGCGTTGACCCGGAACAGGAAGGGCGAGCCCTCGTTCAGCACCCGCCGGACTTCCGCGAACGCCGCCCGGGTTTGCGCCCAGGGCAGGTAGTGCAGCGAAAGTGAGGCAACGGCCGCATCAAACGCGCCGTCGCGGAATGGAAGGGCTCGGGCGAGGTCGGCGCGAAGCAGGCGCGCCCCCGGGGCGGTCTGCCTGGCGCGCGTGAGCGGGATGCGGTCGAACGCGGTGACTTCGAACCCGGCAGCGAGCAGTGTCGCCGCATCAAGCCCCGGCCCGCAGCCCAGTTCGAGCAACCGGACGCCGCCGGACCGCAACTCGGCCAGAAACGGAGAGAGCCAGTCGCTGTCTTTCGGCAGCGGCCGGCTCTCTGGATCCAGACTCATGCGCGCAGTGTGACAGAACCCAAGGAAGAACGCAGAGACGCCGAGGACGCAGAGACTCACCGAGTCCTCTGCGCTCTCCGCGCCTCCGCGTTGAGAACGTACTAGTCGAGGTAGTCCTTGAGCTTCTTGCTGCGGCTCGGGTGGCGCAGCTTGCGCAGGGCCTTGGCCTCGATCTGGCGGATGCGCTCGCGGGTGACGCCGAATTCGCGGCCGACTTCTTCCAGCGTCCGGCTGCGGCCATCTTCGAGGCCGAAGCGAAGCTGGAGGACGCGGCGTTCGCGGCTGGTGAGGCTGGCGAGGACGTCTTCCACCTGCTCGCGGAGGAGCTGCTGGCTGGCGGCTTCCGCGGGCGCGAGGGCCGTTGGGTCTTCGAGGAAGTCACCGAGGTGGCTGTCCTCTTCTTCGCCAATCGGCGTCTCGAGCGAGACAGGCTCCTGCGAGACCTTCTGGATCTCGCGGATGCGTTCCGGCGTGTAGGCCGCAGCTGCGTCCGGCTTCCCGGATTCGGTCATGCCACGGGCGATCTCCTCGCTCGTGGGCTCGCGGCCGTACTCCTGCACGAGGCGCCGGCTGACGCGGACGAGCTTGTTGATGGTCTCGACCATGTGGACCGGGATGCGGATAGTGCGGGCCTGGTCCGCGATGGCGCGGGTGATGGCCTGGCGGATCCACCAGGTTGCGTACGTCGAGAACTTGAAGCCCTTGCGATAGTCGAACTTCTCGACGGCGCGGATCAGGCCGATGTTGCCTTCCTGGATGAGGTCCAGGAGCGACATCCCGCGGCCGATGTACTTCTTCGCGACCGAGACGACGAGGCGGAGGTTGGCTTCGGTGAGGCGGCGCGTGGCCTTCTGGCCGTTCCGCTTCACGGTGTCGAAGTGGTAGCGGAGCTTCTCTTCCAGCGGCGAGATCTTCTCGATCAGGCCATCGACCGGCGGGACGAGGTCGTCTTCGCTGCCGGCTTCGGTGCCCATCTGGGAGACCAGGTCCGAGGTCAGGATGTGAGTGACGATCGAGAGCTGGATGATGCGCATGTAGGCGTCGTCGTCTTCGAGCTTGAGCTTGTTGACGATGTGCATGCGGAAGTCCGGGTCCATCTCGCCATCGACGAGCCCGCGGAACTGCGGGTCGGCGATGGTTTCGCTGTAGGAGAGGCTCTTCAGCTTCTGTCCGTCAGGGTTCCGCCACTTGCGGTTGACGGTGATGGTCTCGCCTTCGTCGTTCTTGCGCGGGACAACGAGCTTGTCGAAGTCATCGATGAACTTCTTCGCTTCCTTGTAGACGGGAAGGATCGCGGCCCACTGCTCCAGGAGGGTGACCGCGACGCGCGCCGCGGACGGCGGATGGCCGTAGTTGTTGACGTACTCCTGCTCGATGGCCTCGAGGTGGAGGCCTTCCTCCATCTGGCGGGCAAGATGCTTCTCGTCGTCCGCGGTGAGGAGGTAGACCTTGCCGATTTCGCGCAGGTACATGCGCACCGGGTCATCGATGCCTTCGGTTTCCTCGGTCAGGAGGGCGAGGCTGGCGTCTTCCTCTTCTTCTTCTTCGTCTTCAGCGGCCGCTTCTTCTTCGTCCTCGGCGACGATTTCGTTGAGATCATCGTCCGACGCGTCGTCGTCGGCAAAGCTGGAGAGACGGCTCAGGACGCCGTCAATGACGGCGCCATCGCTGGTGGTGGAGGAGCCAGTCAGGACATCTTCGGTCATCGAAAAACAGTACCTCTTGAGAGAACGGGGGCGGAACGCTCGGCGCGCAGGGCAGACTGCGCCTTTTCCATACTAGCAAGTGTTTAGACGCGATTCAAGGCGTGTTGGAAGGAGCCCGGTACTCGATCGCTCAGAGGTGCTTACAGCGACTCTGGCACTCTTCGAAGTCCGGACAGGTGCAGGTCTGGAGCTTGAAGCTCACCGTGTACCAGCCGTTGCCGTTTTGGGAATGGACGCGGTTTTGTTCGAGGCGATCCGTGTCGGCAATCTGCTTGCCGCGAGTTTACCGAGGGTCTGCATCGGCTGTGGTATCTTCAAAGACCGACATTGTTGCTAGCCCCAACGTGTTGACGACGTTCACGGTGCTCATAACACCGGGGCGTCTATAAAAGGGGTGTACCCCCGGCAGGACTTGAACCTGCGACCTGAGGATTACGAATCCTCTCCTCTGTCCACTGAGGTACGGGGGCACGTCTGGGGCCGGACGGCGGAAGTTCTCCAGCCGACGCCGTCCGGTTCTGTCCTAGGTTTTCTCTGCCTGTTCACCCCCCTTATCCAACGCGGCTGCGAGTTCCTGCGCCCCGGTTTTGGACTGAGTTTCCTCTCGAGCGGGAGGCTCATACCAAGACAAGATGCTCTCGGCGTCGGCGGCTGCGTAGACGGTGGTGTCCGCCAGCTTCCGGCTGGTCACCGTCTTCAGATTGGTGATTGCGGCATTCGCTTCTCGTGCTGGTGTGACAGTCCGAAACTGAAACCCGCCCTCGTCCAGGGCGTCCACGATGCCCTCCAAACTCCGCCATGGGTGTGGCTTCTCGTCTTGCCCTCTCTGGTACCGATCTCCGGCCTTATGGGCTTCACCAGTGAGATAACTAGTGATCGCCTCACCGAGCGCCATTCCTGCGTAGCGAATCTCGCGATGTTCGCTTTCCCACTCCCACAGATCCCACCAGCCGAGAATGTCGCCAGCCAGCCGTCGGGTGGTGGCCAACGAGTGGGCAGCACTCTCAAAGAGAGTCTGGGCAGCGTCAGCCTTGGCCTTCGCTTCGGCGTACTCAGCTGCAGCCTTGTTGAGTTGGTCAAGGGCGACTTGCGCCCTAGGAAGTGGCATGTACCTAACCTCCAGCAAAAGAAGGCTACCAATGTTCAACCACATACACAACGAAACGACTGTCGAAACACGAATGCGGCTCGATGTCGCCGCAAATGTTTGTGAGCGTGAACTATATCGGCCACGAGAAGCTAGGAGCGAAGAGGCTGTTGCCGCCGCCTCCGTTGAATCCGAGCTCGCCAAGTTGCGCTCCGCTCTGGAGCTTGGCACACCAGGAACGTCAAAGGCGTCTCGCAAGCTTCTCGCGCAGGAAGGGGAGTGGATTTGCAACAGCGGGTTAATTTGCAAAGCCCGATTCAAGGGCGTTTCGTTTCCGCATTCGCCGTTAGTGTCCATCTGACTTGACACTACCTTTCCCGGCGCCCACGCTTCGCGGATGCCAAAGACGCGCCATGACCGGGCCCAGGGCGACCGCCTGGACGAGCACCTGCGCCGGCTGCGCGCCGCCTCAGAGGCTATGGATTCGGCCGCTGACGCCACGCGCGTGGCCCGGGCGCTTCGTGACGAAGCGATCCGCGAGGCGGCCGGCGCGGGACTGTCGCTGCGCCAGATCGGCGGTGCGCTCGGGCTCTCCGCGCAGGGAGTCGCCACCGTCGCCCAGGGGCGGCCTGTGTACGACTCCATCGGCGGGACGTACGCCCGCACGCGCCAACCCGACCCGCGCATCCGCGATGCCATCTGGGCCGCCCTGGGGGACGCGAAATTGGTGGTGAACGTCGGCGCCGGCGCCGGTTCGTACGAGCCGCCGCGGACGCTGCTGGCGGTGGAACCCTCGATGGTGATGGTTGCGCAGCGGCCGCCCGGGCTGGCTCCGGCCGCGGTGACCACGGCGGAGCGCATCCCACTGCCGGATAAGGCGGTGGACGCGGCGCTCTGCATCCTCACGATTCACCACTGGCCGGACGTGGAAGCCGGTTTCCGCGAGATTCGGCGCGTCGCCCGCTCGGTGGTGGTGTACACGTGGGACTTTGACGTTTCGCGCCACTTCTGGCTGGGCGATTACCTGCCCGCGATCAACGAGGCCGACGCGCGAATCGCGGTGCCAATCGAGCGGCTCTGCGAAATGCTCGAGACGCGGGATGTGCGCGCGGTGCCGGTGCCACATGACTGCGCCGACGGCTTCCTCGGCGCGTTCTGGCGGCGGCCCGAGGCCTACCTCGACCCCGAGGTTCGCGCGGGGATTTCCACCTTCGCAAAGCTGGACCAGGGCGTGCTCAACGCCGGCCTGGAACTGCTCCTGGAGGACATCCAATCGGGCGCCTGGAGCAGGCGGTACCAGTCGCTGCTGGACCGCGAAGAATTCGACGTTGGCTACCGGCTCGTCGTCGCAAGGTGGGACGATTAGTTCCCCGCGGCGACGAATGGCACGAAGCGCTTGAACGGCCGCAGGTCGGGCTGGAGCGCCGTGACGACAACGTCGTTACCGCTGCCGCCCTTGTAGGTGATCGACCACGGGACGCCGGACTGGAAGAACTTGGCGCCCTCGGGCAGGTCCTTGAACGTCCCCGAGACCGCCTGGGTGCCGGTGTTGTCGATGATCCGGTACTGCGAGCCAACCACCGGTGTGTAGCCTATGGTCAGCGCGAGTTGCAGCGCCGTGTTGGGGCCGAGGGTCACCGGGCCACCGGCCTGGACAGCCGAGTGGCCCGTGCCGGCGGTGGTGCCGTTCAGCCCGAGCGAAAGCTTCGCATCGTGGATGGCGAAGGCGCCGCTCAGCGAAAACCGCCCGGTGCCGCCGTTCGAACCCGGTGCGAACGTCGCGCCGAAGAAGTCGAGCGAGGCCGCGGTCCCGCTTCCGCGCAGGTCCATCTGTGCGCCGCTCTCGATTTCGGAGGACATAATGTCCACCTGGGCGGAGGAGTCCCAGAGGAGGTTCCCGACGGCGCCGAGCCGCAACGGCCCGGTGGCGTTCGTCGTGCCGCCGACCTGGAATTCGCCGTAGGCGAGGAGCAGGTCGAACCCGGGAGCGAATTCACCAAGACCGTTCGGGATGCTCAGCGTGCCGTTGTTGGTGATGCAGGAGGCGCCGGCGTACTGCAGGTTGCGCAGGATGGAGGTGCCGCCCTCGTTGCGGAGGGCACAGGCGCCATCGCCGCCAACGATGCGGATGGGCTCCGCGAGGTCACGGCCCGCGATCCGCATCTCCGCGCCCTGGTTGATGCGAGTCACCCCGGCGGTCGAGCCCAGTGCGCCGTTCGATTCGGCGTACAGGCGGCCGTAGACATCGATGTCCCCGCTGAACGTGTTTGTCCCGGAGAGATGCAGAACCGCGTTCCGGCCAACCAGCGTTTGCGCCGCGCCGGCGATGTTCAGCGCGATGGAGTGCTCGCCGCCGTCGTTGTTGACGACGATCGATTCGGTCGCCGTGAGCGGGTTCCCGGAGAGCGCGAAACCGTAACCGCCGGTGAACGTCAGCCGGGTGGCGCTGAAGCCGGCCAGGTCGTTGATGATGTCGCCCTGGAAGACGACCTGCTGGCCGAACGTCAGGTAGTCGGCCGTGGCCGGGACGGTGGAGCCGTCCCAGTTGTTCGCGTCGGACATCTTGTGCGTGCCGGTGAGGGATCCCTGCCAGTAGCGGAAGACAGCTGCGCCGGCAGGGGCGGCGGCGAGCCAGCCGTAGAGGGCGATTGCGACGACAGCCATCGCACCAAGCCCAATTCGCGCAGTGTTCATGGTTCCACCTCACCCAGCCGGCCACAGAGCGCCCGGGCATGGAGTTTAGCGAACGCGGAAGGGCAGCGGCGTATCAATCGAGGATCGATCTGTGGTGCGCCGCACAGTGCATGCAAAATGCAAGCAGTGTGGGTTACACTAGCCGCATGGACACCATTACCGTCCGAAACGTCCCCCCGGCTCTCCACGAGGCGCTGAAAGAGAAGGCCAGGCGAGCCGGTTGCTCCCTTCAGGAAATCGCCCTGAAAGCGCTCGAAGAGAAAGTCGAGCGTCTGACACCAGACGAGTGGCTGCACCTCGCTCGTGAGAATGCGCGGCAATACGGCGTACGGATGGAGCCCGAGGACATCGTGCGCGCCGTCCGTGAGGAGCGTGGTGACCCTTACCCTTGATTCATCGGCGGCCTTCGAACTGATCGGTGAGCCGTCGCCGCGGGCCGACCGCCTCGCCGAATTCGTTTCGGGCCACGACTTCGCTGTCCCGACTCTCTTCCGGTACGAACTATCGAACCTGATCCGGAGGTCAGTGGCTCACCGCGCGGTAACGGACGAAGGCGGCGTCCGGATGTTCGAGGTTGTACTGGCCATGCCGCTTCGAGAGTTTGATTTCGACTCGGTCTTCGCTCGCGCGTGGAGCCTCCGCGGGAGCTATACGTTCACGGATGCGGCCTACATCGCGGTGGCGGAAATCACACAGACGCCACTCGTCACGCTGGACGAGCGCCTGGCCCGAGGCCCCGCGGTTCGTTGCCAGGTGATCGTCCCGCCGCGAGGCTGACTCTCGCCCGCACCGCCGCCACCCCCTACCCTCGAATCGCATGTCACGCCGCGGCCACCGCTACAAGGAACCCAGCGAACCGACGTACCTCACCGTGAGGGTGGAATCGCTCGTGTTCGGCGGCGCCGGGCTGGCCCACGGACCGGATGGCCGGGTGGTGTTCGTTTCGTTCGCCGCGCCCGGCGAACTGGTCGAGGCGCTGGTTGAGCGCGAATACCCCGACTACCTGCAGGCCGTCGTCTCGCGTGTGATCGAACCCTCGCCGGAGCGCGTGGAGCCGCCCTGCGCGCTCTTCGGCGAGTGCGGCGGCTGCCAGCTGCAGCACATGAGCTACCCGGCCCAGCTTGCCGCGAAGGAAACCGTCGTCCGGGAGCAGCTCCGCCGCATCGGCCGGCTGGACGACTCCGTCGTGCGCCCCATTTGCGGCGCCGCCGACCCCTGGGGCTATCGCAACCACCTGCGCTTCTCGACCGGGAAGAAGTACGGCGACGTCGGCTACATCGGGCGCAAGGGTTATGGCCTGCTCAAGGTAGAGGCCTGCCCAATCGCCGACCCGTGGGTGAACGGCCTGCTGCCGAAGCTGCAGGGCCATGGCGCCGGGCTGCACCAGGTCCAGGTCCGCCATTCCGCTGAGACGGGCACGTTCTTGATCAACCCCGCGATTGACGCGCTGGGCGTGCCGAGCGGCCAGAAGGCGTACGTGGAAGAGCTCGGGGGAAGGCGCTTCGATGTGAGCGCTTCGGCGTTCTTCCAGGTGAACCACGCCCAGGCCGAACAGATGCTCCGCCTCGTCGGCGAGGCGCTGCCCGAGCGCGGCGAACTGCTGATCGACGGATTCGCCGGGGTGGGCACATTCGCGGTGCTCTTCGCGGACCGATTTGAGCGGGTGCTCGCGATCGAGGAGTCGAACAGCGCGGCGAAGGACAGCGAGCGCAACCTTGCGCAGGCGCCGAACGTCGAGATGCTGGTGGGGAAAGTGGAAGACGTGCTCCCGCAGCTCGAGGAGCGGCCGGACGCCATCGTCCTGGACCCGCCGCGGCCCGGCTGCGCCCCGCCCGTGCTAAGGGCGATCAAGGAGTTCCAACCCGCTACCGTGGTGTACGTCTCGTGCAACCCGGCCACGCTGGCGCGGGACCTGCGCATCCTGGTCGATGGCGGCTACCGCCTGGACTGGGTCACGCCGCTGGACATGTTCCCGCAGACGGGACACATCGAATGCGTCTCGAAACTGACTTTCGCCGGTGAACCGCGGCAGATCCCTGAGTCGGAACTGCTCGTGGACGAAGCGCCGGAAGCGTTCGACAGCGACTGGGACGCGTGACGCGGGTCATCCTCGCTTCGGGTTCGCCGCGGCGGCGGGAACTGCTCGCCGCGCTGGTCGATGCGTTCGAGGTTGTCCCCTCCGGGGTCGAGGAGCCGCTGGATGCCCCGCCGGTCGAAAACGCGATGCGCCTGGCGCGCGACAAGGCGCGTGACGTGCTTTCGCGAGACCCTGGCGCGGTGGTCATCGGCGCGGACACGATCGTCTTCCTCGATGGCCGGTCGTACGAGAAACCGACCGACGCCGACGATGCCCTGCGCATCTGGCGCGAGCTGCGGGGCCGGACGCACGGTGTTGTCACGGGCGTGGCCATCGTCTCCGCGGCCACCGAGTCGACGGGCGCCATCGTCTCCGATGTGACCCTGAATGACCTCTCCGACGAGGCGGTCCGCGCCTACGTCGCTTCCGGGCGGCCGATGGACAAAGCCGGCGCCTACGCCATCCAGGACGAAGATGTCCCGACGGTCACCAGGCTCGAAGGCTGCTACTGCAACGTGATGGGGCTCCCGCTCTGGACGCTGCGGCGCCTGCTGGAGCGCGCCGGCGTGGCGGCGCGCGAACCTTCGGGCATGTTCGAGCGATGCGGGACCTGCCCCGATCGCGAATCCAGCGGCTGATCCCTCCCTCTGTACCCGCCCAGCGATGGGCGGGCGCGATTTCGACCGGCCGGAGCAGTCGCCGCGAGAGCCTCCCATCGGCTGCAGTAGCGCCGCTTGAGGTGCGCTGAACTGCGAGTAGACTGCGCCGAAGAGCACAGCACGACCGCGCGCGGTCACACGCGTACACGGGGGAGAGGCGGAGGCTGTCAATGGGCATGAACAGGACCCCGGGCAGGGGCATCTCTGCGGGCGCCAACCAGCGCCAGATACGCGTCCTGCTGGTGGACGACCACGCGGTCATCCGCCAGGGGCTGCGCATGCTGCTCGAAAGCCGCCCCGAAATCGAAGTGGTGGCGGACTGCGAAAACGGCCGCGAGGCGCTGCTGGCGGCCGACCGGCTGAAACCCGACGTCGTCCTGATGGATGTGGTCATGCCCGGCCTCAACGGAATCGAAGCGACCCGCCAGATCCGCAAAGCCTCGACCTCCACGCGGGTGGTCATCCTCAGCGGGTTCGTCGACGAGGAGCAGATCACCGGCGCGCTACGCAGCGGGGCGTCCGGCTACCTGGTGAAGAACAGCGATGTCTCCGAACTCGTGCTGGCCATCCAGACCGTGCACCGCGGTAACCAGTACTACTCGGCCGCGCTGAGCGAAGGCTTCGATATCCCCGAGTTGCAGCTCCAGGCACGGCGTCCCGAGCAGAAGACGGGCCTGGACACGCTGACCGCGCGCGAACGCGAAGTGCTCCAGCTCATCGCTGAAGGGCACACCAACCAGCAAATCGCGGACGAACTGGTGGTGAGCGTGAAGACCGTGGAAGCGCACAAGGCGCACATCATGGACAAGCTGAAGGCGAAGTCCCGCACGGACCTCATCCGCTACGCCCTCAAGCGCGGGATCGTGAAGCTGGAGAGCGTGGACGAGGCGCAGCAGAGCCTGGCGAAGCTACAGGCCAGCGAATAGGTGTGACCCAGGATGAGTACCGGACGGTCGCCTATCGTCTGCGTGGCCTGCGTTCGGATGTCGTCGAGGTCAGCGTGCGAGACGGTGTCTTCGAGATTCGAGGCGTGCACCCCCTGGCGAGGTTGCTCCGGCCTCGCCTGAGCCGTCCGGTCAGCACCATCGTCGCTGTTCGGGACACTACTGCATCACGGCTCGTAGGCTTCCCGTTCGTCCCGGCCAGAGCAATTGAAATCACGTTCGCCGACGGAGTGTCGGTGAAGCTGCAAGGCCGTTCAGTGACCAGGCTGCGTGAGAGGCTGCGCGGCCAAACAACGACCGGTTAGACTTCTCCCATGCACGTTTCGATCCGGGAAGCGAAAGCCCGGCTCCATGAACTGGTCCGGCGCGCACAGGCTGGCGAAGAAGTGGTGCTCACGCGTCGCGGGGTCCCCGTCGTGCGCCTCGAGCCTGATTCAACACCCGTTTCTGAGACAGCCGGTCGCACACCCTCCAAGTCGTAGCCGTCCGGGCGCCATCACAAAGGGATGGCGTCCGGGCCCCTGATTTTGCGGCCGCGATTCGCCTGGACGAAGGCCCTCTTGCTTCGCACAAACGTTCGCCTTCCCCTACAATGCCCTATCCGCCGGGGAGCCGCGCCGCGTGTCCACGCCCATCCGCCTGCAGTACCTGGAACTGAAGCAGCGCTACCCCGAAACCATCCTCTTCTTCCGCCTCGGCGACTTCTACGAGACGTTCGATGATGACGCGAAGCTCGTTGCCAACGAACTCCAGATCACGCTGACCTCCAAGCCGATGGGCAAGGACCTCCGCGTGCCGCTGGCCGGCGTGCCCTACCACAGCATCGACGGCCACGTGGCGAAACTGGTCGGGCGAGGCTACCGGGTCGCCATTTGCGAACAACTGGCTGACCCGGCGGAGGTGAAAGGCATCGTCCCCCGCGATGTCGTGCGCGTGGTGACTGCGGGGACGGTCACCGCGGACGCCTCGCTCGCGTCCGATGCGCCGAACTACCTGGGCGCGATCGCCGTCCGTGGCAACGACACGGCGCTCGCGCTGGCCGACATCACGACCGGCGAGGTGCGCCTCGCGGCCGGCGCCGAAGCCACCCTTGAGCTCGTCCGCAGCGCTCCCTCCGAACTGCTGGTTGAGGACATGAATGACGCCACAGCGGGCACGAACACCGTCATCCGGCCGCAACTGAGCGACCTCGCAGCGGACGCGGAGCTTGCACGCCAGTTCGGCGAACACGCGCGCGACACCATTGTGGCCAACCGCGCCGAAGCGGCGGCGTTGGCGCATGTGCTGCTCTACCTGCGCGAGACGTACGCCGCCGCGCTCGGCGCGTTGCAGCGCGTCCGCAGGGTGACCGAGGCAGGCGTGATGGCGGTCGACCAGCGCACCCTGCGCAACCTGGATGTCCTGCCCCAGACCGGCCACCAGTCGTCGCTCTTCCAGGTGCTGAACCGGTCGAAGTCGGCGATGGGCTCGCGGCTGCTGCGCCAGTGGCTCACCCACCCGCTGCGCGACGCCTCCGCGCTCGACCGGAGGCTGGACGCGGCCGGCTGGGCCATCGAACACCCCATCGAACGCGAACGCTGCCAGCTCGTCCTCGGCGGCATGCCGGACATCGGCCGCATCCTGGGCAAAGTGGGCGCGCGCGGAGCAACCCCGCGAGACCTCGCCGCTCTCCGGCAAGGCCTCCGTTCGGGACTCGACCTGGGCGCGCTGCTTTCGCCCGCGGGCGCCCCGGAGCTGCTGCGCGACGCGCTCAAGGGGCTCGCCGCGGCCGCGGATTCGCTGGTCACGCTCGACGCCGCGCTGGACGACGACCCACCGCCAACGTTCGACGAAGGCGGCGTTATCCGGCCCGGCTTCAGCCCGGAGATCGACTCCCTTCGGTCGATGACCCGCGACGCGCGCGGCTTCCTCCTCGGCCTCGAACGCCTGGAACGCGAGCGGACCGGCATCAAGACGCTCAAGGTCGGCCACAACAAGGTGTTCGGCTACTACCTGGAGGTTTCGGCGGCGAATGCCTCGCTCGTGCCGGATCACTACCAGCGGCGCCAGACGCTGGTCGGCGCGGAGCGGTACGTGACCGAGGAGTTGAAGGACCATGAGTCGCAACTGGTGGGCGCGCGCGACCGGCTGGTCGAACTCGAGCGGCAGGCGTTCAGCCAGTTGATGGAGTCACTGGCGGCGGAGCTTGGCGCCCTGCAGGCCGTGGCGGAGTCCGTGGCCCTCATCGACCTCGTGCTTGCCCTGGGCGAGGTCGCGGGCGAGCGCGGCTACGTGCGCCCTTCGTTCGGCGTGGACGAACTGCGGTTGATGGGCGGGCGCCACCCGGTGGTCGAGGCCGCGGTGGGGCCGGGTCACTTCGTCCCGAACGATTGCGTCCTGGACGACGACTGCCAGGTGGTGGTGCTGACCGGGCCGAACATGAGCGGCAAATCCACCTTCCTCCGCCAGGTGGCGCTCATCGCGCTGATGGCGCAGTCCGGCTGCTTCGTACCCGCGGCCGAAGCCCGGCTGCCGCTGTTCGACCGCATCTTCAGCCGCATCGGCGCCCAGGATGACCTGGCCGCCGGCCAGTCGACCTTCATGGTTGAGATGGTCGAGACCGCGACCATCCTCCACCACGCGACGCCAGACTCGCTGGTCATCCTCGACGAAGTGGGCCGCGGGACGAGCACGTTCGACGGGATGGCCATCGCGCGCGCCGTGCTGGAGTTCCTGCACAACCGCAAAGAGGTCGCGGCGCGCACGCTCTTCGCCACCCATTACCACGAACTGACGGCGCTGGCGGACATCCTGCCGCGCGTGCGGAACCTGCACGTCGGCGTGCATGAGGAGGGGGCGGAGGTGGTGTTCGAGCATCGCATCCTCCCGGGGCCCGGCGATAAGAGTTACGGCATCCACGTCGCTCGCCTCGCCGGGTTGCCGGGCGCGGTCGTCACGCGGGCCGAACACCTGCTGACCGAGCTCGAGGCCGGCCGCTCCGGTTCGGCCGGGTTCGCGCCGGTCGAGCCGCAGTTGCAGCCGTCGCTCTTCGGCGGTCCCTCGCCCCTGGAAGGCGAACTGGCGCGGCTGGATATCGACGGCATGACGCCGATCGAGGCCATCCAGAAGCTGTACGAACTGCGGGCGGCCGCGCGCGCAGGGCTCGAAGGGCCACGCAAGTGACCTCGGGCGAGGTGGCGGTCCGGCGCACGATTCGCGTATTGCCACCGGAGGTAGCGGCCCGAATCGCTGCCGGCGAGGTGGTCGAACGCCCCGTCTCGGTCGTGCGCGAACTGCTGGACAACGCGATCGATGCCGGTGCGACGCGGATCTCGCTCGAAATCGAGGACGGCGGGCTCACGTTGATCCGGGTCACCGACGACGGGCGCGGCATTCACCCGGAGGAACTGGAGCTCGCCTTCGAGCGCCACGCGACATCGAAAATCGCGGCACTCGATGACCTCGGGCATGTCCACACGCTCGGGTTTCGCGGCGAAGCGTTGCCGTCGATCGCCGCCGCTTCGGACCTGGAAATCATGTCCCGCGTTGAGGCCGAGCCGACGGGCGTGACGGCCGTGCTGGTCGAGGGCCAGGTGGTCCGGCGCTACGCGAAAGCCGGCCCACGCGGCACGAACATCGCCGTGCGCGACCTTTTCGCGCGAGTGCCGGCACGGCGGAAGTTCCTTGGCGCGCCGGGTTCCGAAGGGCGGCAGGTGGTGGTGCTCGCCTCGCACTACGCGCTCGCCTACCCGGGCATCGCCTTCCACGTCGTTTCCGGTGGCCGGCGGGCGCTGGTGACGAGCGGTGACGGCGACATGCGCCACGCCTTCGCGGCCATCTACGGCGCGGAGATGGGCTCGGCGATGCTCGATGTCGACTTCGCCGAGGAGTCAGTGACGGTCACCGGGCTGTGCGGGCCGTCGAGTGTGCACCGGGGCAACCGGGCCGCCATTTCGTTCTTCGTGAACGGGCGCTGGGTGCAGAGCCGGCCGCTCACGTTCGCGCTGATCGACGCCTACCAGGCGCAGCTCCCGATTGGGCGCCACCCCGTGGCCGCGCTGCACATCTCGCTGCCCGACGAAGACGTGGACGTGAACGTGCACCCGGCGAAGGCTGAAGTGCGCTTCCGCGATGAGCGCGCGATCGGCCGTGCCGTCCGCCGGGCGGTTGCTGCTGCGCTGGAGGCCAGCCGGGTGGTGGCCTGGGGGACTGCGCCTCCATCTCCGGCGGTTGTGCTCACCCGTCCTCTTCACGACGAGCCGCCGCCAGCCCTGCGTGGTCCGCAGCCGGTGCAGGGCAGCCTGGGCCTGACCCGCGCGGCGCAGGACGCGCCCGGAGCCCCTCCGCAACAGCGCGCGGTGCTGCCGATGCTGCGCGTGGTGGGCCAGCTGAACGCGACATACGTTATCTGCGAAGGTCCCGACGGGATGTACCTGCTTGACCAGCACGCCGCCCACGAACGCGTGGTCTACGACCGGCTGGTCGCGGCGCCACGCGTGCCCGGAGGGAACGTCCAACCATTGCTCGAACCGCTTGTGCTGGAACTCGAGGCGGGCCTCGCCGCCACGCTCGACGAGCACCGCGAGTCGCTTGTGCGGCTGGGCCTGGAGACCGAGCCGTTCGGAGACAACGCGGCCCTGATCCGCTCGGCGCCGGCGGGACTCGGCGCGCGTGACCTTATCGAGGAAGTGCGCGCGCTGCTCCAGAAGCTAGAGAACGAACAGCGCGTCGACGACCCGTTCGGCAAGGCCGCGGCGACCGTTGCCTGCCACGCCAGCGTGCGGGCGGGGATGTTGCTTTCGATGGAAGAGATGCGGCGGCTGGTGGAGGACCTGGAGCGGACGACGGCGCCGCGCACCTGCCCACACGGGCGGCCGACACTCGTGCACCTTGGCACGGAGGCTATTGAGCGGCAGTTCGGCCGGCGCTAAAGCGCGCGCGACATCACGATGAAGTGCGCCGGCGACTTCAGTTCGTGCAGGACGTGCGCGGGCCACTCGGCGGCGCCGGTCACCTCGTAGCCGAACTTCCGGTAGAACGGCGGCAGCTCGGTGCGCGGGCTGGCGACTTCGAGGTCCATGACCGTGCAGCCTCGCTCGCGTGCGAAGTCCTCGGCGGCGGCGATGAGCGCGCGCCCCAGCCCCGTGCCCTGGGCCGAGGGATCGACCGAAAGCATGCCGAAGTGGCCGCGCTCGCCGTCCGTCGAAACGCGGACGGCCCCCACGATCGCGTCGTCTTCGTCACGCGCGACGAGAAAGGTCTCGTGGAGGAGGAACTCGGCGACTTCCCGGGCGTCCGTTCGGTCGCCCACCTTGAAGAAGTCCTCGACCCGGTAGGCCGCGTTGACGACGCGCGCGATCGCGACGGCGTCGCAGGCTTCGGCCGGGACGATATCCAGGTTCAAACCGGCTTCACCATCTCGCAGTAGCGGTGCGGGACGATGAAGTCCCAGTGTCCCACCGGAAATTCCGCTTCATGGACGACCCGGTAATCGAGCTTCTCGTAGTAGTCGACGAGGCCGAACTCGCGCACCGTGCCGAGCGCCACCCCGGGGAAGCCTTCTTCCCTGGCGAGGCGCTCCACATGGCCAACCAGCATGCG
>JAXLXA010000028.1:0-49007 GCA_046328215.1 Dehalococcoidia bacterium
TCCGGATCGAGTTTCAACTTGAAGGGGCCTGCTGGGCCGTTCCTCGCGTTCTCCGCGGGCGTGCTTTCGTTCGTTTCGCCCTGCGTGCTGCCGATGGTGCCCCTCTTCATCGCCCAGATTTCCGGTTCGAGCATCCAGAACGGCAACTTCACCGCTGACCGGCGGGTGACATTCACCCACGCCGTCGCGTTCGTCAGCGGGCTTTCGATTGTGTTCATAGCGCTTGGCGCGCTGGCCGGGCTGCTCGGTTCGTACTTCCTCGTCGACAACAAGCGCGAGTTGGGCGACATCGCGGGCGCGATCCTGGTGTTCATGGGCGTGCTGGTCGTACCGCCGCGCGGCCGTAGCGACCCGCTGAGGTCCGGTCTCCTGTTGATCGGGCTGACCGCGGTGTTCTTCTTCCTCGCGCAGGTTGGGGGCATCAAGGATGACCGGCTGCGACTGGCGCTGCTGGCCGTGGTGATGGTCGCGGTCTGGCTGCGGTTCGCCGGCTACCTCCAACTGCAACTGTTCGCACGCACATTCGAGGTCCGCGTGGGGACGAACCGGCCCGTCGGCTACCTGCGCTCGGCGTTCGTTGGCGGCGCCTTCGGGCTTGGCTGGACACCCTGCGTGGGGCCGATCCTGGGCAGCATCCTCACGCTCGCGGCCGACTCGGGCGATGCGGCGCGCGGGACGTTCCTGCTCGTGTGGTACGCGCTCGGCCTGAGCATTCCGTTCCTGATCGCCGGGCTCGCCATCTCCGATGTCAACCGGTTCATGAAGCGTATCCAGCCGTACACGCCGGTCATCGAGGTGCTCAGTGGCGTCATGCTCATCGGTGTGGGCGTCCTCCTTATCTCCGGCCGGCTAACCGGGCTGAACGACTACTTCTCATTCGCGGACTTCAACCAGGGTCTGTAGGGAACTTTGGGTTTTGGATTGCGGATTTTGGATTGGGCGGGATAGGAGGTAGAGATGAGCTCGATTCAGCGATTGTTCTCGTTGCCCGTGCATCCGGCGCCTGGACGGGAAACGGAGCGGTACGCGTTGCGCGTCGATGGGCTGGTAAAGGCACCGCTGGTGCTCGGGCTGGACGACTTGCTGGCGTTGCCGCAGGTAAGCCTGCGCGATGACTTTGCCTGCCTGGAGGGTTGGGTGGTGCCGGAACTGGATTGGCGGGGCGTCCGCCTCAGCACGGTGCTCAACCTCGCGGCACCGCTGCCAGGCGCAGCCTGGGTTCAGGCATCGTTCGAGGAGTTCAGTATCCCGCTTTCGATCGAGCGCGCGGCAGACTCGCTCCTGGCGCTGACGCTCAATGGCGCACCGCTCGCGGTTGAACATGGGGCGCCAGTGCGGCTGCTCGTGCCCGGCGGCGAATGCTTTACGAGCGTGAAGTGGCTCGACCACCTGGAGCTTCGCGCGGAACCCGCCCCCAACCGGGCGAAAGAGATAGCGCTGAAACGCATCGGACGGTAACGGGATTGTGGATTGCAGATTTCGGATTGCGGATTGACGGCGGCTGCCTTAATCAGAGGTGAGGTGTTGCATCGCCTTGCCGGTGACGAAGGCGAGGATAGCCGCCATCGCCAGCCCTGAAAGCAGCCACGTGATCGCGATCACACCGGCCGGCGAGTCGTCCGGGATGGACATCGGCCCGATGAAGGTGGGCGGAAGGGCAAGCAGCCAGGCGGCCAGGCTCCACGGCACCCAGCGCCAGGCGCGCGGGAGGTACGCGCGGAGGACGCGACACTGGGCGATGGGCATCGAGAGCAGGAGTACCGGCATTAGGCTGAAGCCGAGCAGCATCGCGAGCCAGCCGGGAGCACCCAGATCGGAAGCGGTCGACGGGGTCATGCCGCAGGCCCACGCGAGCATCGCGCTCAGCGAGGTGGCCACTATCCAGCGGGACGAAAAGCCGGGACGCCACGAGCGAAGGACCCGCCACTGGGCATAACCCAGCACGGCGCCTTCGCCTGCGCCGAAAAGGACTACGACGGCGGCCGCAGGCAGAGGAGGGACGTTCGCCGTCCAGACAGCGAACCAGGCGAGGCCGGGAAGCACGAAACCGGCTGTTTCGCCTGGGAGGACCAGTGCAATCCAGCGTTGGACGCTGAATGTTCGGCCGGGGTAGACCCGGTACGGCACGGCCCCTGCGGCCACCGTCGCAGTCACGGCCACAGGATGCGCCTGCGGGCGATCAGCTAAACGGGCCTGATGGGCACGATTCACGGGACTTGTGTACCCCACTTAGGGTAAGTCTCAACTGGCGGGTAAGCGGGTGCGGATGCTACCCTTTCCCTTCGCGGCGCGTTCGTCTAGAGGCCCAGGACGCCGCCCTTTCAAGGCGGAGATCAGGGGTTCGAATCCCCTACGCGCTACCACCCTGTTTTTGAATCTGCGAGGGCCGATTTCGGCCCTCGCTTGCTTCACCGGTGCGGCCCGCAGTCCCATGGCAATCCGATACGCTCGCTTGGCGGCGCGGGCCACGGTTCGGGTTACCGGGTTACGCCGCCGAATTGCAGTTGGACGGACGCGACGCGGTACTCGGGGCTGAGGTACTCGTTTTGGCCCCAGGTTGAGCCACACCCGGCGTTCGGCAGTTCCCGCGCCCGGATGACCACGCCCTCGATCGCGCCCTCGCCGTTCGGCGCCGAAAACGTCATCCTGCCGCGCCAGCTTCCGGTGTCGTAGCCGCCGTCGAGGATGACCCCCTCGCGCGGAAAGGACATCCAGTCCCAGCCGAACCGGGATAGCCCTTCCCGGTCGAGAGCCTGGAGCGGGCCATCGACGCCGATCCAGCCGCGGACCGCGCGAGCGAGGGCTTCCGGCTGGGGGCGCCGGCTGACGATCGCGCGGGCCGCTTCTTCGTCCACGAACCCCCAGGTGTACCCGCTCGGGAACTCCTTGACGGTCGGCGCGAAGCGATGGCCACCGAAATGCGACGTGCGCCAGGCACGCACGCCGGGCAGCGCCCGCAACGACGCATAGAGCGGGATGCCAAACTTCGCGCAGCAGATGTCCACATGCCCGTGCGTACAGACGAAGAATTCGCGGACGGGTGGGCGCGGCACTTCGTACCGGGCGAACGTTCCCGGTTCGTACCGCTCCGCGAGGAACGCGGAGGCGAGGGCGACCGGACCTTCAACGTCGCTGGTTTCGAACGCGAACTCCGTTAACGCGTATTCGGCGAACGGGGCGCGCGGGCGAAGCGCGAGCAACGCCCGGCGCTTGCCTTTCGGCGACCACTCACGATCGGGGGCGATGGCATAGACGTTGCGGAGGCCCCAGGGCGAAGCGGCCACTCCCGTGGCGTGGCGGCCCGCGAAGTGGGCCAGGACGGCCGCGCGAACGCGTTGCTGGACGGTGCCCGCCGGGTCGGCCTCGTAGAACGCGTTAGACCAGGGCGTTGCCGCCTCGATGAAGAGGAGGCCGTCGGTGAGGGACACGCTGCCGACCGGATCCTGGCCTTCGCGCAGCGCGGCAAGGGAGCACAGCCGCTCGGCAATCGGGCTCGCCGCGTTACTCACGCCGGCTTGAGGAGGCCCTTCAGCTCCTCCACGAGGCTGATGCGCCCGACGAGCCCCGGGAAGCCGAACCGGTCGATCGTCCGGATGCGGTTGGCAGCGGCAGCGGGGAGGGTCTTCCAGGTGGGGGAAGCGGTGACATCCTTCACTGCGGCGTCTTCGCCTTCGATCGAGCTGGACTGGACGAGCACCACGGTATCGCCCTGGAGCACGTTGACCTGTTCCGCGCTGATGCTCACGCGGCCCAGGCTGCGCGTCGGCGGTAGCGTTGCCTTGTCCGGCGAGAGCTGGAAGCCCATGTCGAGGATCACCGATGGCGCGTCCGCGCCGGTGTCGGAGTACACGGTAATCGACGCTCCCGGGAAGATCGTGGCGACTGAGATCTTCCGCCCGCTGGCTTTGAGCTCCGTCCCCGCGGCCTTCACGGCGGTCTCGTACGACGCAATACGCGCCGTTGCGTCGGATTCCTTGCCGAAGGCGGCCGCCATGTCGCGGTACGTCTGGCGGAAGTCGCCGAGTTCGTTCACGGTGACGACCGGCGCCATCCGGGTGAGCGTGTCGTAGCCGACCCGATCAACAAATCCCTTCCAGCCGATGATGAGGTCTGGCCGTAGGGCCGCAAGCTTCTCGAGGTTGGGCTCGGTGTTGCTGAGGGGTGTGATGCCGGAGAGGGAGGGCGCGCCTTTCCACTGAATGAAGCCGCCGTTCGAAGCGGAGGCGGTTGAGCCGATCGGCTTCACGCCAAGGTCCAGCAGGTTCGCAAGCATGAACTCTTCGCCGAGGGCGACGATGCGCTGCGGATTCGACGGGATCGTGACTGACCCGTTCGGCGTCGTGACGGTGCGCGTCGACGGCGTTGGTGCTGCTGTTGGGCCAGTTGTGGTGGTCGCGCCCGGCGAACCGGAGGGCGGGGCGTCATCGTCGTCGTCGTCTCCGCAGGAGATCCCGGCGCCCAGGAGAACGGCCGCGGGCAGAGCGGCGAGCAACCGCCGGCGGCTTACGCGGGCTCCCCCTCGGCTCGGAAACGGTGTTGAGGCCAAGCTGTCACCTCGATGCAGTTCGATTGGGTTCGCCATGGTGTGGCCAGCGAGAGTTATACGACTAACTCGAGAAGCAAGGCACCATTTGACGCAGACATTAGTTATACCTAACTTTTGGCTGGGTCAAGGCCGCGCCCGTACGTGAGAGCGTCGTCCGTGGCCGATATCCGGCGTGACCCGGCCGAAGGCGACGATGGCGCTCACTACCTCGACACTTCGCTCCACGACATCGAAGCACGCGACGCCCTCGGCGTTGCGCGCGCTCGGCCTCGTGGCGTGCGCCGCGCTGCTGGTTGCGGTGGCGGTCTTGAGCCTGCGCCTGGGCTCTGTCTCCATTTCGAACGCCGACGTCTGGAACGCACTGTTCCACTACCAGCAGGATTCTTACAACCAGACCGTGGTGCGCTCGCTCAGGCTGCCACGCACGCTGGTCGGACTGGGCGTCGGGGCGGCGCTCGCGGTTGCCGGGGCCACCACCCAGGCCACGACCCGGAACCCCCTCGGCGACCCGTCGATCCTCGGGATCAATTCCGGGGCCGCCTTCGCTGTCGTTACGGCGCTCTACTTCGGTGGGCTTACGAGCTCGTACGAGTATGTCTGGTTTGCCTTCGGGGGAGCACTTGGCGCGTTTGTGCTGGTCTACCTCGTCGCATCTGGTGGGCGGGGAGGGGCGACGCCGATCAAGCTTGCTCTGGCGGGCGCCATCGTCGCTTCCCTGCTCAGCTCATGGACGACCGCGCTGCTGTTGCTGGATGAGCAGGCGCTGGACGTCGTGCGGTTCTGGCTAGCGGGTTCCCTTGCCGGCCGGGAGCTGGGAGTCTTCTGGACGGTGCTGCCATTCCTTGGCGCGGGCGTGGCCGGGGCGCTCCTGATGTCGCGGCAACTGAACGTGCTGAGTCTTGGCGACGACATCGCGCGGAGTCTCGGGATGCACACCGGGCGCATCCGCCTCTCGGCTGCCGTGCTGGTCGTGCTGATGGCCGGCGGGTCCGTCGCGGCGGCCGGGCCTATCGCTTTCGTGGGCCTGGCCGTGCCCCATATCGTGCGGACGGTCGTCGGGCCGGACTACCGATGGATACTCGCATACAGCCTGCTGGTAGGCCCGGTGCTCCTGCTTGGCGCGGACATCACCGGCCGGCTGGTCGTGAGGCCGGCCGAACTACAGGTGGGCGTGATTACCGCCTTCTGTGGCGCGCCTTTCCTTATCGCCATCGCGCGCAGCCGCCGGGTGGCCGAACTCTGATGTCCATCGCCGTCCGGGACCAGCAAGATCAACGCCGCCGTGGCCAGGGAGTAGCGGTCCGCGCGGGAATCGTCTCGGTGCGG
Organism: Dehalococcoidia bacterium; assembly: GCA_046328215.1. Classification (GTDB taxonomy): domain Bacteria; phylum Chloroflexota; class Dehalococcoidia; order Tepidiformales; family Tepidiformaceae; genus Amarobacter. The sequence goes on from JAXLXA010000028.1 coordinate 5,873, forward strand.
CTGAACCTGCGCTGCCTTGCGTTGTGTGCCGCCGCGCTGGGCGTGCTCGCGGGGCTGGCGGCGTGGGCCATGACCCTGGGCAGCTTCCCGGTGCCGCTCAGCCAGGTGGTGAAGTCGACCGTGCTTGGCGGAGACGACCAGTACGCCTTCATCGTGCGCGAACTGCGCCTGCCGCGCGTGCTCTGCGCGATCCTGGTTGGCGCCTTGCTGGCGACGGCCGGCGCGGTGTTCCAGGGTGTAGTTCGCAACCCGCTGGTCTCGCCAGACATCATCGGGATCGACGCGGGCGCGTCGCTGGTCGCGGTCTGGTGGATCGTGACAGGCCGGGACAGCACGTTGCTGCCGCTGGTTGCCTTCGGAGGGGCCGCGGCGGCCGCTACCGCGATCTATCTTCTCAGCTGGAAAGGCGGCATCGCGCCCTCCCGCCTGATCCTCATCGGCATCGGCGTCAACGCGCTCATCGGCGCGACGACGACGTTCCTGATGCTGCGCTATCCGATTGAACGTGTTTCCAACGCGGTGCTCTGGACCACAGGCTCGGTCTACGCCTCGAATTGGTCCGATGTGCGCGTGCTGGCGGCGACACTCGGGGCGCTGCTGCCGCTGACGATGGCGTTGATGTTCCCACTCCGCGTGCTGCAATTCGGCGACGAAACGGCGAAGAGCCTGGGGATGCGGATAGAACTGGTGCGCATCGGGTTGCTGCTCACGGGTTGCGGGCTCGCCGCCGCGGCCGTTTCGATCGCAGGGCCGGTGGGTTTCGTCGCGTTCGTGGTACCACACATCGCGCGGATGCTCGCCGGGCCGATGACCGGAAGCGTCATCCTCCTGACCGCGATTGTGGGGGCGATCCTCCTGCTCGCCGCGGACCTGGTCGCGCAGCACGCGTTGCCGGTCGCGCTGCCGGTGGGTGTGGTCACAGCCGCGCTGGGAGCGCCCTACTTCCTCTACCTTCTCTACCGGGGCAACGCCCGGCTATGACAGGCAATGGGACCGGCCGGCTCACCGCCGACGCGCTCACCCTCGCTTATGGCGGCTTCGAAGTGGCGCGAGACCTCTCGCTCTCGCTCCCCGACGGCCAGATCACCACGATCATCGGCCCCAACGCGTGCGGAAAATCGACGGCGTTGCGCGCGCTGGGGCGCTTGCTCCGGCCGAAAGCGGGTGCGGTATACCTGGACGGCCACGCGATCCATCGCTTGCCAGCGAAGGAGGTCGCCCGGCGGTTGGGGCTGCTCTCTCAACAGGCGACGGCGCCGGAGGGGATCACGGTAGAAGACCTGGCGCGGCGCGGGCGATATCCGCACCAGCGCTTCCTCCAGCCGCCCACCAGGACCGATCACGAAGCCGTCGAGCGGGCGCTCGCGCTGGCCGGCGTGGAGGAGCTGCGCTACCGCCCGATGGACCAGCTTTCGGGTGGGCAGCGCCAGCGCGCATGGATGGCGATGGCGCTCGCGCAGGAGACGCCGATCCTCCTGCTGGATGAGCCGACCACGTACCTCGACATTGCCCATCAGGAGGAGATCCTGCAACTGGTACGGCGGCTGAACCAGGAGGAAGGCCGCACGATCGTGATGGTGCTGCATGACGTGAACGAGGCAGCCGCAGCGAGTGATCGGATCCTGGCCATGCGCGACGGCGCCATCGTCTCCGACGGGCCTCCCGAAGCGGTGGTGCGACCAGAACTGCTGCGGGAGATATTCGGCGTCGAGTGCGACGTCATCGCTCATCCGGCCGAGACGCATGCGATAAGCATCCCGCGGAGTTCCTTCTCGCCGCGCCCGCCAGGCGGTCCGCTGCCGGATTCGCAACTGGAGACGCGATCGCTGGGCCTGGCGTATGGAAGCCGGAGGGTGGTGTCCGGCCTCGACCTCGCCATCCCGGCGGGCCGCATCACGGCCATTGTCGGTCCCAACGCCTGCGGCAAATCAACGGTATTGCGGAGTCTGAGCCGCCTGATCGCCCCGGCCGAGGGCACGGTGATGTTCGACGGCCGCCCCCTTGGACGATTCAAACCACGAGAGCTGGCGTTGCGCGTGGGGATGCTCCCCCAGTCGCCGCTGCCCCCGCCCGAGGTGCTGGTGGAGGACCTGGTCGCCTCGGGCCGTTATCCGCACCAGCGCTGGTTTCGGCAGTGGAGCCGCGAGGACGAAGCCGCCGTCTCCCGCGCGCTTACGAGCACAGGCACGGCGGAATTCCGGCACCGCCCGGCCGAACAGCTCTCGGGAGGGCAGCGCCAGCGCGTGTTCCTTGCCATGGCTCTCGTGCGCGAAGCCCCGGTCATGCTGTTTGACGAACCGACGACCTTCCTCGACATCGCGCACCAGGTGGAAGTCCTCGACCTCATTGCCCGCGCCAACCACGAACGCGAGGCGACGGTGGTGATGGTGTTGCACGACCTGAACCTCGCGGCGCGCTACGCGGACTGGCTGGTGGCGATGAAAGACGGGACGGTGGTAGCCGCCGGCCCGCCGGGCGAGATCGTCAGCGCGGACCTGGTACGAAGCGTGTTTGGTGTCGAGGCGACCGTCACGCTCGATCCACGCACTCAGAGGCCGTTGATCCTTTCGAACCTGGCGCTCGCAGCCGGGACGGAAGGCCCCGGAGCGCCGCCACCCGGCCCGTCGCCGGTTCGGCCTGGCGATACCGGGCACGTCCTCGAAGGGACCGTTCCGCACGGCCAGTAGGCGCCCGGGACTCTCGCCACGGATTGTTGGCGTTTGGCGTCGCTGGCGCGGAGCAGTTGCCGGGCGGGTTGCCGGCGACCGTCCCTACGGTCGGGCCAAAGCCCTGGTGGCGACATGCGCCGCGCCGCTGTGGAGCACGTGGATTCGTATAGACTTGGCTGATGAAAAAGGATTGACGCTATGGACAAAGAAGGTATACCTAATACGCACGCAAACGGGACCGTTCCGGCCCTCATCTGAATCGCACCGCCGCCGCCGGATCGGCCCCCTCCCATTCGAAAGGACGTTCCCCATGCTCCACACGCGTCTCCGGCGCCGGGCCGGCCTCGTTGCCCGTACTCTCTTCGTTGCTGTTTTGCTTGCCGCGGTCGCGGTGTTCGCTGCTTGCGGCGGCGACGACGACGACGGTGACACGGCAGGTTCCGCCGGCGCCGGCTTCCCGGTCACCGTGACGCATAAGTACGGCGAATCGAAGATCGAGAAGCAGCCGGCGCGCGTCGTTTCCGTGGGGTATAGCGAGCAGGACATTCTTCTTTCGCTCGGTATCCACCCGGTTGGCGTGCGCGATTGGTATGGGGACTATCCCGGCGCCATCTGGCCATGGGCGCAGGCAGCCGCCGGCAAAGAATTGCCCAAGATCATCGGTCTCGCAGAGCTCGACTTCGAAGCCATCGCCGCACTCAAGCCAGACGTCATCATCGGGATCACATCCGGGATGACGAAGGAGGAGTACGACAAGCTCTCGCGCATCGCGCCAACCGTGCCGCAGCCAGGCGAATTCGTGGACTACGGCGTGCCGTGGCGCGACGAAGTGCGGATCATCGGCAAGGCGCTGGGCAAGGATGAGGCGGCGAACAAGCTGATCAGCGACATCGACGCTCGCTTCGCCCAGATCAGGAAGGACCATCCCGAGTTCCAGGGGAAGACCGCCGCGGTCGCGTTCCAGTTCCAGGACATGCCTGGCGCCTACTCCTCCCAGGATGTGCGCAGCCAGATGATGAAGGACCTCGGGTTCGTCATTCCGCCGGCCTTCGATCAGCTCGCGGGCAAAGCGTTCTACTTCAGCGTCAGCGCCGAGCAGATCTCCACGCTTGATACCGACGTCATCGTCTGGCTCGCTTCGGACGACGCCGGGCTGGAGGTGATCCGCAAGATGCCGTTGCGGCCGCAACTCAAGGCTGTCGGCCAAGGCCGCGAGGTATTCGTCGGCAAGCTGCTCGGCGGGGCGTTCTCCTTCGCGAGCCCGCTGAGCATCAACTACCTCCTCGACAACCTCGTCCCGAGGCTCACCGCCGCAGTCGATGGGAACCCGTCGACCGCGGTGCCGCAAAACTGACCAACCGACAATCGCGGGCAGGCGCGAGCGGCGCCACTCGCGCCCAGAAAGGATCGTCCCATGGCCCCCATCTTCCGCGTTGACCGGGTCGAGCCCGCAAGCTGCCTGGACCACGCCGACATCGTCCTGACGGCAGCCGATCCGGGCGATGAAGTGCGGGTCCGGGTGGACGCTGCTTCAGCGAGGTCGGTGGCCGCCGAACTGAGCGGCATCCCGGGCGACAGCGCCGCCGCACTCGACTTGCTGGAGGCGGTCATCCGGGGGTTCGAGGCGCGCATGTCGGTGGTGGAGCTTTCGCCTCCGGAACAGCCCGGTGGCGCCGGGCGCGGTGTGCTCGTGTTCGAAAGCGGGTCCGGGCCGCACGGAGTCCGGAACGTCCCCGTGGGGCTGTTGCTGGTGCTGGCCGCGCGGAAGCATCTCGGCGTGGCGCTGAACGCCCCGGCGCCGGCGAAGCCGTCACCTCCCCTCCCTCGGGCGATAGAGGAGTTCCTGCGTGAACTGCCGTTGAACAGCATCCCACAGGAACGCGAATAGGGAGGACGTTCGATGGCCGAGGAGACAGACGAGCACCCAATCGTCGATAACCAGGTGCGGATCATGAAGGCGGAGGTGATCGCCGCCGCGAAGCGAACACCTCACCTGGTGGAAGTCACGCTGCGTGGGGACGACTTCCGCGCCATGCCGGACCTTGGACCGGATGCGTTTTGCTACATCTTCGCGCCCCGGCCGGGCGAGGAGCGTCCGGCAGTCGACTACGATTTCAGCTGGGATACCTGGCGCACGCAGGACCCGGATGTCCGGCCGCAGGGCAGGTACTACACGGTGCGGCGCTTCCGGCCTTCCTTGGGCGAAGTCGACTTCCAGATGCTCCTCCACGGCGCTGGCCCACTCTCGACATGGGCCGAGACCGCGGCGCCAGGCCAGCACGTTGCGCTGTGGGGGCCGAGAGCTTCGTTCCGGCTCCCGTCCAACGATGCCCCGCTCCTGCTCGCCGCGGACCATTCGGGACTGCCCGCGCTCAGCCGCATCCTTGAGTCTCTGCCGAGCGACGCCCGAGGTCGTGCCTTCGTCGAACTCGATTCGCAGGAGGACCGGCAGGACACGGATGGTCCTCCCGGAGTGAGCGTGGAATGGTTGGTCCGCGGCAGCACAGATCGTGGGGCGCTGCTCATGGATGCCGTTTCGGCATGCGACATCGCACCCGGCGCCTACGCCTGGGTGGCGGCCGAAACCGGCGTGGTCGGCCGCATTCGAGCGCATCTTCGGGGAGCGAAGGGGATGGCGCCGAAGGCCGTCTGCGCGATTGGCTACTGGCAGGCGGAGTAGCGCCGGTGCGCTGTTCGGTTACATCGCGCGCAATGCTGGCAGGGCATCCGCGAACGCTTCCAAGGACTTCATGGTGCCGCCCCGGCCGAAGGCATCGCCGGCGAACGCCACGTCGATGATCCCCACGCCTGCATCCCGGTAGGCCTGCACCTGGCCGATGATGGTCTTTGGCGTGCCGAAGAACTGGAAGCCGGCTACGCCGGGAGCGCCGCCGCCTTCGCCAGGTGTCGCGGGCGCTTCGGCGCGGGCGGACGGGCCGTAGTGTTCGCCTCGGGCGTGGGCCATGCGCGCCATGATCGCTTCACGCGTCTTCTGGACGATGGCGTTTGCCTGCTCATCGTCGGGAGCGACGAGGGCGCGCGCCCGAAAGAGGACGTTCTCGTGTGTGGGCGTCCAACCGGCTTCGGCGGCGAGCTTCTGGTACTGCCGCACGTGTTCGGCAACCTGGGGAGCCGGCGCGAAGCCGATCGCGAGGTTCAGCCGGTTCGCCGCCGCGAACGCGATGGACTCAGCGCTGTTGCCGGAGAAGAAGACGGGCGGGTGCGGCTCCTGGAGCACGCGCGGCCACACGGACACGTGTTCGAACGAGAAGTGCTCACCTCGCCAACTGAACGGCGAGCGCTCCTTCCAGGCCTTGATCATCAGCGTGGTCGCTTCCTGGGTGATTTCGCGCGTCAAGGGCGGCGGCTTGCCATCCATGGTGTACGTGAGGTGCTCGTTGGGCGTGCCACGCAGCGGCAGGACGACGGCGCGGCCGCCGCTGATCGAGTCGAGCATCGCGATCTCTTCGGCGACGCGGACAGGGTTCGTGAGGGGCATGAGGGGCCCGAGGACGGCGATGCGGACGTTCTTCGTGCGCTGGCTGGCGGCGGCTGCCATGACGATGGGGTTCGGTGTCATCAGGCCCGGCGCGTAATGGTGTTCGGAGACGCTCACCCAGTCGAAGCCGAGCTCGTCCGCCAGTTGGAACTGGTCCAACTGGACCTTGTAGCTCATCGCCGCGGTCTCCGGGTCACAGGCTTCGGGCGGCGCCGGCCAGGAGGCGCGGTCGACTTTGCCCGCGTATGCCGTCGGCCCCAACAAGCAAACCTTCATGTCGTTTCCTCTCTCTGGCCGTGCCCGCCGCGGCTGGCACCGGCCGGGTCAATTGAGTTGATCTTCGGAAATTATCGGAACGCTAGATAATTCACTGTCGCGATGTCAAGGTATGATTGGCTGCAACGCATCTGCTTCGATCGGATGCTGAGGACGCGACGTTGCCCGGATCAACCGACCGAAACAAAGGCCCGGACCAGCATTCGCACGAAATCGACCTCGATCCCCGGCTGAGCCGGCTGCTGGCTGGCGAATTCCCTGAGCTGATCGCCCGGTACGAAGAGATGCGCGCGCTGTATGGCGTGGTCAGCAGGCTTTCGGCGTTGCGCAAGGAGCAGGGGCTGACGCAACAGCAGCTCGCGGAGCGGCTGGGCCGCCCGCAGAGCCTCATCAGCGCGATCGAGTCGGGCCGCATGAGCCCGCATATCGAAACGATCGTCGCCATCGCCCGGGAGTTGGGGCATAGCGTGCGAATCGACCTGGAACCGTTCGAAAAGTAGCTACGCCCGGCGTTTGTCCGCCTGGCGCAACAGCCGCTCGATGATGCCAACGTGCAGGCGCAGGTGCCTCAGGTGTTTCTCGATGCGCGCTTCGAGTGCCGGGTTATCCACGGGCAATTGCGCCTTCAACTCGGCATGGGCGGCGTCCCACGCGGCCATGACCTCGTCCGCCGTTGCGGATTGGTCCGTCCCGGCGAGGCCGACTCGCTTGCTTCTCATCATCCCCGGCGGCGGGAGGCCCAACGCGCTGAAGTCCGGCCGGGTGCGCGCGAAACCTCCGAGGTGGGCCTGTTCGGCGAACAACAGGTGGCGCAGGTTTTCGACGACTGACCACGCGCCATTTGCCGGGCGTGCGGCCAGTTCGGTGGCGTCGTGCGCGAGGACGAGCTGCCGCAGCCGTTCGCGCTGTGCCTCCAGTTCGGCGAAGAGGTCGGTCACCGCGCCAGTGTAGCTGCCGCGAGCGAGGCCCGAGGCATCCCGGTCGTCTGCGCCCCGTGTCTGGTCCGCTGGCCTTTCGCGTGATCTGGGCGCACGATCGTCGGTGGCGAGTCCGGCACTTGCCGGACTCTAGACACACGGCGAACCCCGGAAGGAGCGATGCGATGAAAGTAGTGAAGAACCTCGTGCTGGTGGTGGCGCTTCTCGGGGCGCTCGTTTTCCTGTGGACGAAGATCCCGCTTGAGTGGTGGTACCAGGACCGGCGGCCCACAGGCTTCGGCAAGGCTACGAACCGGGCGATGGGCAAGTTCGCGGCGCTCGGGGTGCCGGCGTTCGGCATGGTCACACTCGAAGTGCCGGGCAGAAAGTCCGGCAAGCCCACGTCAACGGTCCTCGTCCTGGCGAAGTACGAGGGCCGCGAGTTCCTGGTCTCGATGCTTGGCCACAACGTGGACTGGGTGAAGAACGTCCACGCGGCCGGGCTGGATGCTGTGCTTCGGCACGGGAAACGGCGGCCGGTTCACCTGGTGGAGGTCCCGGTCGAAGATCGGGCGCCGCTCCTGAAGCGCTACGCGGAGCTTGCGCCCGGCGGGCGCAGGCACATCCCGGTCGCTCTCGATGCCCCGCTTGAAGCCTGGGCCGAGGTGGCGGCGGACTACCCGGTGTTTTGGGTAGAGGAGCGCGGCGAGTTGTAGTTCCCACAGCCGGTGGTCAGCGGCGAACCTTCGTTGTTGGCTGGACCTGTCAAGCGCGAACGTTGACCCGCGCTTCGGTTGGGTGCGTGGAGACTGCGATCGGCATCCGTGTGGGCTGGGCTTGCCCGCTCCCTGCCCGGTCGCGGCTCATGGGAGACCTGTAAACGTACGCGGGACGGGCGCCCTAGCTTTCGGCCGGCACGACGTGGATGTCCGCAGGCTCAATTTCGACCGCGAATCGCTTCCTCGTCGCGATCCCCAGCACTTCGTACGGACGGGCGGCGATTTCTACTTCCATCTCCGGGCCCGGGCCTTCGGGACGCAGGTGCAGCGTGTGCGTCGAGCCGTAGGCGTATTCGGAGACCACATCGGCAAGGAACTGGTTGCGCGCGCCGGGGTCGATGGCAAGATCGCGCCGCAGGTTCACTCGTTCGGCCCGGACCATGACATCGACCGGCTTGCCAGGCGCCAGTCCGGTGACCGACCCGGAATGGAACAGGGCGCCATCCACATCGACCGCGACTGAGCCCTCGTCCACGGATTTCACCACGCCTCGCCAGACATTCGCGGTACCTGTCAGCTGGGCGACCCGGCGCGAACTCGGGCGCTTGAAAATCTCGTCGCGCGGGCCGATCTGGAGGATGCGGCCGTTGTCGAATACGGCCACGCGGTCCGCGAGAAAGTGGGCCTCGCGCAGGTCATGGGTGACGAAGAGGATCGTCAGCCCGAGTTCGTTGCGGAGGCGCAGGAGCTCTTTGCGCATGGATGTGCGGAGCGAGTCATCGAGCGCGCTGAACGGCTCGTCGAGCAGGAGCAGCGGCGCTTCCCGGGCGATGGCCCTGGCGAGGGCGACGCGCTGGCGCTGCCCACCGGAAAGCGAGCGCGGACGCCGCTTTTCGTAGCCGGCGAGGTCCAGCAGGCTGAGGAGTTCGGGGACGCGCTTTCCGCGGTCCGTTCCTTTCGGCAGTCCGAACGCAACGTTTTCGGCGACGTTCATGTGCTCGAACAAGGCGAGTTCCTGAACGACATAACCCACTCGGCGGGCTTGCGGGGGCAGGTTGACCCTCGACCGCGAGTCGAAGACGCCGTGTCCGTCGATGGCGATCCGGCCTTCGTCGGGCCGAAGGAGCCCGGCGGTGAACTGCAGGGTGAGGCTCTTGCCGGCGCCCGAGTGGCCGAATAAGACGAGGATCTCGTCTTTTGCGTCGAACTCGGCTTCGTATTCGAACTGGCCGAGGCGGCGTTTCGCGCGGAACTCCAGGCTCATCGGATGGTGGCCCGCGAGGCAACGAGGCGGAACGCGACGAGCACGACCAGCGCGACCGCGAGGAGGATGAGCGACAGCGCGATCGCGCCGGCCAGGCCGAGCGAGGAACCCTCGAATGCGCTGATGACTGCGAGGGGCATGGTCTGCGTCTTGCCTTCGAGGTTGCCCGCGAAGATTAGCGTCGCTCCCAGTTCGCCCATCGAGCGCGCCCAGCAGAGCACGATGCCGGCGAGCAGCGCCGGCCAGGCCTGGGGCACGGTAATCCGGAAGAAGGTCCGCACGCGTGACGCGCCGAGCGTGTAGGCCACGCGCTCCACCTGCACATCGACTGCTTCGAAGCCGCTCTTGGCGGCACGGATGTAGAACGGCGCGGCCACAAGCAACTGGGCCATGATGACGGCGGTGGTCCGAAAGCCGAAGGTGAAGCCGGTCCACTCCTCGATCGGTTGACCGAGGAGGCCGCGGCGGCCGAACGCCGTCAGGAGCGCGACACCGGCCACCGTTGGCGGAAGGACGATGGGCAGATCGATGAAGGCATCGACCACCGACATGCCGGGGAACTTCGCGCGGGCCAGCATGTAGGCCACGGGCGTCCCAAAGATCAGGGCCAACCCGACCGTCACCGTGGACGTCCAGAGGGAGAGCGTGAGCGCCTGGCGGACCTGGCTGGTGTTGAGCAGGTCCCAGGTCCGTGGCTCGTCGATCGCCCGGTCCACCAGCCCGGCGAACGGGATCAGGAAGAAGATCGCGAACGCCAGGCCGAGAAAGACGATGGTGACGGAGGCGGCCCGGTCAACGTTGAACACGGGCCATTCTCCCCCGGTCTACTATTTGAGTTCTATCTTGACCATCTGCCGCACCCACGTGCGTGGGGCCTGGCTGGGGATGATGTTCCGCAGCGTACCGTCTTCCGAGACGATGATGACCACGTTGGTGTCCTTCGTGACATCGGTCAGCGCCAGCGTCTGCGCGAATCCGTCCGACCCGGTGAACACGATCTGCGTGGCGGACGCCTTCACGCCTGCCTGGACCAGGAGCGTGGCGAGCGCGACGCCGGTGTATTCCTTCTCCGTGTTGCTGCTGTCGGTCGCCTTCACGGTCTTCTGCGTGCCGGACTTCACCTGCGCGGCGGTCACCGTGGTTTGCTTGTCAACGGCGCCTTCGATGGAAAGCGAGGAGGACGTGGCCGAAGCGGCGGCCGGCGGCTTGCCGAAGCCCCACTTCGTCATGATGGCCTGGCCGTCGGCGCTGAGGATGAAGTCGACCCACGCCTTCGCGACGATGGCGTTCTTGGACGCCTTGATGGTCGCGATGGGGTATTGGGCGATGATGTTGTAGGACGCCGGGATCTCGACCAGCTTCACGTCGTTCGCGGCCACGCCCGCGTCAGTGGTGTAGACGATGCCCGCGTCAGCCTCGCCGAGCTGGACCTTGGAAAGCACGGCGCGCACGTTCGCTTCGTTGCTCTTCAGGTTCGCCAGGGCCTTGTCCGAGAAGTCGGTGGAAACGCCGCCGCTCGCCTTCGACGCATTCGTGAAGACGTCGCGGGCGTACCTGCCGATCGGTACTTCGGGCGCCGCGAGCACGAGCCGCACGCCCCGCTTCGCGAGGTCCGCGAACGTGGCGACGGGCGAGCCGCTCTTCGGCACGACGATCGTGGGGACGTTGGTGACGAAAATGACCGGGTCGGCGGCGTTGCCCTTGTCGGTGACGTTCTTCATCTGGGCGGAATCGGCGCTGGCGAAGACATCAGCCGGGGCGCCCTCATTGATCTGGGTGGAGAGCGCGGAACTCGCTGCGAAGTTGAAGGTGACCTTCGCCTTCGGGTTCTTCTCCTGGAACTTCGTGCCTGCCTCTTTGAAGGCGTCGGTCAGCGACGAAGCGGCGAAGACGGTGATGTCGCCTTCAATCGGTTTTGGCGTTGCCGTGGGCGCCGTGGTGGCTACGTTGGCCGGTGAGACGGCTGCGGTCGGGGTGTCGTCCTCCGAGTCGTCGTCGCCGCCGCATGCGGCCAGCGCCCATGATGCGCCGAGTGCGATTAACGCGATAAGCGCAACGGTGAACCAGTTGCGCCTTCCTGTCGCCAGTCTCATTTCACCCCTCTTGTTCGATGTCATAGGCGTAGGACTTGAGCCAGCCGAGCGTTCCCTCGGCCGCTGAAGTCTTGGATAGCGCGACGAGCCGCCGGAAGGGCGATTCCGCGCGAGCGGCCTGGATCTGGGCGAGGTATGTCTCGCAGACGCCGATTTGCTCGGAGAGCAGCACCTTCATGGCGGCGCGATCGGTGAGGTTGAGGAAGAAGAGCTTGAGCAAGAACTCGAGACGCACTTCGCGCATCCGCTCAACGGGACGCCGCAGCCAGTCGTGGACGAGCGATTCGCCGGACGGCGTGAGCGCGTACGTCTTGCGCGGAGGGCGGTTGCCAACTCGCTCTTCGGTCCAGGTGACGAGGTCCCTGGCTTCCACGTTGCGCAGGTAGGTATAGAGCGTGCTCTGTTCCACCGGGCAGACGGCATCCAGCCCTTCGTCCCCCAGAAAACAGACCATTTCGTAGCCGTGCATGGGCCGGACGGAGAGCAGGCTCAGGACGGCGTATTCACCGGGAAGCAGTGCGCGATCGTTCACGGGCGCGTATGCTACCGGCCGAGCGATTACTTGGCAATGGAGTATACGGTCATGGAACTCTCGGCGAGAAACCAGTTGCCCGCCACGGTGAAGTCCGTCCGCCTCGGCGGAATCATGGCGGAGGTCGTCCTCGAGTTGGAAGGCGGCGCCGAACTGGTGGCGGCAATCACCCGAGGCAGCGCTGAGAAGCTCGAATTAGCGGAGGGGAAGAAGGTCCTGGCCGTGGTGAAAGCCACCGAGGTCATGGTTGGCCGCGTCTGAAACACCGCCGCCCTGGCAGATCGAGGTCCGCGGGCTGTGCGAACGGCCGGCCGTCCTCGGATACGAAGCGCTGCGCGCGCTCGGCTGGATGGAGCTGCGCTCGGCCGTGCGTTGTCCTGCCGGTTCCGGGCTCGATGGACGCCTGTGGGGCGGTGTGCCGCTGACCTGGCTCGTTGCGCTCTGCGCGCCCACAGCGGGCGCGCGTTACGCGATCATCCACTCCGGGCCGTACGCGACAGGCTTCCGCATTGACAGCCTGGACCGCCGATGCGCCATCCTTGCCCTCGCAGCGGACGGCAGGCTGCTGGATGGGGCGAGCGGCGGGCCGGTCCGGCTGGTGGTGGCGAAGGGAGCGTGTTTCGACATGGTGAAAGCGGGCGACGCTATCTCGTTCGAAGCCGACGGTTCGTCCGCGACGGCGATCACGATGGTGCGCCGACGGCACAACTTCGCTACCGGCGCCAGCCAGCCGTGAACCTCCCCCTTGTCTCCGGCTGCTGCGTGGACTTCGCGTTCCTATGCGACACCGCCGAGGCAGGCGAATGCGGCAAACTGAGGGCAACCGGGATAGGCGTCGATACGTTCGAGGCCCCCGTCTTCCCGGCCACCCTCTCGTTACTCTTTGTGGCGCGGCTTTCGGCGCTGGAAGGCGCGGCGGCCCTCGCACTCCGGGTGATCGACGCGGACGGCGCCGTGGTGGCCTGCCTGCCGTTGCGGAACACCGCTCAGCCGTCTCCTGAGGGCCGCGCCGCGAAGACACCGCTGATGGCACGGCTGTTCGTCCCGGTGGAGCGCCCGGGAGACTTTCGCCTGGACATCTCGGTTGACCACCGGACCGTCCACTCCATTCCGTTCTGGGTTGTTTGAGGGCCTGACACCGATTCCCGGGGGTTCGCCCGCATCATCTCGCAGGAGGTGGGCATGCCGCTGAAGGCGTCGCATCATCCACATCAACGAGGGCCGGGGTTCCGCCGACCCCGCGCCGTTCGGTGGCTACAAGCAGTCCGGCAACGGCCGCGAGTTCGGCACCTGGGGCCTGGAGGAGTACCTCGAGACCAAGGCGGTGATGGGCTGGTAAGCCCAACAGCGTAGCCGCCGGGACGTTCCTGGTTCCCTCTCCGTTCCGGCACCTTGCAGTCGTTCGTGGCTTGAGCCTGCATTCATCCACGGACACGCGAAAACGCCCGGCCATGAACTGGCCGGGCGTTTTGGTGTGCGGCGACGGAACGGGCTACGTGTACTTGAATTCAGGCCCGTCGAGGTTGATTTCGGGGATTTCGTTCTTTTCGCGCCAGTAGTCCTGGCTGTGCTGCCACTCCTGCTTTTCGCCGCGCATCGGCAACAGGTCCATGGCCCGGAGGAGGTAACCGGGGTTGAAGTTGTTCGTGTCCATCCACGGCATGAGCTTCATGTTCTTATCCGCATCCGGAATGACAACTTCCACCTGCTTCGCGCCCCGCTCCGACATGTGCGCCAGCAGGCGGCAGACGAAGTCCGCCATCAGGTCGGCGCGGAGGGTCCAACTGGCGCGGAAGTAGCCGAACACCCAGAGCATGTTCGGGATGCCGGTGAACATCATGCCGCGGTAGGTCACGGTGTCGTGGAAATTGAGCGGCTTCCCGTCGATTTGGAAGTTCACGTCACCGAGGACGTTCATGTTGAAGCCGGTGGCGGTGATGACGATGTCCGCTTCGAGCTCCTGGCCGGACTTGGTGCGGATGCCTTTCGGCGTGAACGTGTCGATCTCATCGGTGACGACGGAGGCCTTGCCGGTGCGGATGCCCTTGAAGATGTCGCCGTCCGGGACGAAGGCGATGCGCTGGCGCCATGGGCGGTAGTTCGGCGTGAAGTGCGTCTCCACGTCGTAATCCGGCCCGAGGTATGCCCGCACGCCGGCGAGCAGTTCGCGCTTCACCACTTCCGGCTCGTCGAAGGAGCGCTGGGTGAACAGCGCCTGGTCGTGGAGGATCTTTCGCCGCACGATCTCGTGGATCCACTCCTCCGGGATTTCCAGCTCTCGCAGGATATCGGCAAGGTCGTTCTGGTTGCGTCCGGGGATGAAGTAGGTGGGGGAGCGCTGGAGCACGGTGACGTGCTCGCAGTCCGCCGCGATGGCTGGCACGACGGTCGCGGTGGTCGCGCCGGAGCCGATGCAGATGACCTTCTTGCCCTTGAGGTCGAGGTCCTTGGGCCAGGTCTGGGGGTGGATGATCTGTCCTTGGTACTGGTCCATGCCCGGCCACTCGGGCGTGTAACCCTGCTCGTGGCGGTAGTACCCCTGGCACATCCAGAGGAAGTTGGCGGTGAAGCGCTGGGTCACGTTGCGCTTCGTGTCGGTTGCTTCGATCGTCCAGCGCTTCTCTTCGCTGGACCACTTCGCGGACAGCACCTTGTGGTTGTAGCGGATGTACTTTGCGAGGCCGTTCTCTTCGATGACCTCGTTCATGTACTTCAGGATTTCGTCGGCGCTGGCGATAGGGGCGCCGACCCACGGCTTGAAACGGTAACCGAAGGTATACAGGTCGCTATCGGAGCGGATGCCGGGGTACTTGTGCGTCCACCAGGTGCCGCCGAACTGCTCCAGCGCATCCAGGATGACGAAGGTGGTGCCCGGCCGCTGGTGGGTGAGGTGGTAGGCGGCGCCGACGCCGGAGATGCCCGCGCCCACAATGAGGACGTCGAAGTTCTCGGTCTCGGCGGCGGGCCTCTCGGCCAGGGTTTGGCTTGCGGTCATGGTCTGCGGTCCCTCTCCTTGGAAGCTGTTCGCGGGCACAGGGCTACACGGCCCGCGCTGAATCTGCTGGGTGGATGGTGGACGGCTGCTTTCGCAGTGCGTCAGGGCCATTCGTGCACTCGCGATGGCCCGGATGTTCCAAGCTCATCCTACACGGAGGCGCGGACGCAATTCACTGTGCGACCGGAGCCTCGGCCAGCTCCCGGGCGTGGCTCTCCAGGTGGCCCATCAGGACCGGCAGCATCTCGGCCAGTGGCGTTGGCTCCCCGCGAAACGGCATCATCCGTCCCCGTTGTCCGGGCGTCAGCGAACGCAACAGCGCTATCAGTGCCGCGCGGTTTCGCTGCATTTCCGCGACGAGCGTCTCGACGTCGCTGCCCTCGCGTTCAGCGACGCGCGCACGGTTCCAGTCGTGGACTTCCAGTTCCGCCGCGTGTTCGAGGTCATCCCCAGGTTCGGGGATGCCGGCGCCGATGCGGATGCGCACGAGCTGGCGGAGGTCGTTCGCGGCCATGTGCGAGAGGAGCTGCCCGCGGGTCCAGGCGCCGTCGCCGGTGTGGATGACGTCGTCCCACGCATCCGGCGGCACGCGCTGGATGCATGTCACCACCCGCCCTTGCGAGGCTTCCAGGTCGTACATGAAGCGTTCGAGCGTCGCGGAGTCCATGACGGTGGAGTCTACCAGCGCGCGGTTCTCGCCCGAACGTAAAGCCGTTCCGTTGAGGGCGCGCACTCGTGTAGGATTTGGCTAGAGGGGATAGCGATATGAAATACCGGGTTCTCTGGGCGACCGCCGCCGCGGGCGTCGCCCTCCACCTCGCGGGGTTGGGCTGGGACGTCTACCGCCATTCCCACGACTCGTCGCTCGCCTCGCGTGAGGACGTGCTTTCTCTGGCGAACCCGAGCCACCTGATGATCGTGGTGGGCATGGCGATCGCCGCCGCCTCGCTCCTGGGCATGGCCGCGGTCTGGATGCACGACCGGAACTTCGGTGGGCGCGGGGTACCCGGCAGCCTGCTGCGTTCGGTCACGCTCCCCGTTATCGCGCTTGCGGCCGGCGGCGCCATCTGGCTCGCTTCCACGGCCGAGGATTCGAGTCATTCGCACACGCACAGCGACGCCGTGGCCGCCGATCATCCTCATAACCCCGACGGCAGCGAAATCGTGGCCGCGCAAACCAACGGCGAGGCGAGCGCGGCCGACCACCCGCACCCGGCAGCTGTGCCAGCGGCGTCCACGGGCGCGGCTGAAGACCCGATGGGCGAGGGGAACGCGCACACGCACGGCACCGAAGTCCCCGCGACCGCCGGGCAGATGATCGCCGCGGGGCAGTTCGCCGAGTCCGTGAAGGTCAAGACCGCGAAGTACGCTGACGTGCGGGACGCAATGGCGGCGGGGTACGTGCAGATCACGCAGGACCTCCCCGGCATCGCGGCGCACTTCATCCGCCTGGATTACCAGCACGACGGGCACGAACTTGACGCCGATTATCCGGAAGTCCTGCTCTACACGAAGCGGCTCAGCGGCAACTGGCAGCTGGTCGGCGCGATGTTCCTCGCCGAGACGCAGGGCGAGACGCCGCCTTCGTACTTCGGCCCGCTGGACGTGTGGCATCGCCACGAGAACCTCTGTTTCCTGGCCGGCTCGCAGGTGCGCACGGCCACCGGCGCGAGCGATTGCAGGAACGGGCTGTTCGTGAAGGCCACGGCCTACCAGATGCATGTCTGGACCGTGCCGAGCGCGACGGGCGTGTTCTCGCATGACCTGCAGTCGATCTCTCCGGGGGCGGCAGCAGGGGCGACGCAGCCTGCTTCGGAGGACTTTCGCGTGCAGGCGCGTTGATTTTGCAGGGCGTTTACAGTTCGACCGACCGGGTTTCACACGGCGCCGCCAATATAGAGCGCGAAGGGAAGGAGATGGCTCTCTCGTTCTCCCCCACCTTCATCCGCGGTTGGGCGTCCCGAGTTCAACCCGCGGCCAGCGAGGAGCCATCTCGTCCTCTTTCAAGCGCCCATTAGCCCCGCAAAGGGGCGTCCGTCCTGGTGGCGCCACCGAAAACCTCCCCTTTCGTGGCGCCGCACCTCCCCTGGTTTGCCTGAACTTCTCCAGTCAGGCCTCGACAACCTGAAAGCCCACCGCTGGCCCGGTGGGCTTTCTCTTTGCGCGTCGTTCTCGGAGACGGAAACAGGACTGACGAATCGAACCACTGCGGGTGAGCGGACGAACTCGGCGCGGGCGAAGGCCGAAGCGCCACGGGCGCGAACCGTCCGGCCCGCTGACCACGGTGACGAGCAGCGCCCGGAGCCGGAACCCGGGAGTTCAGTGCGTGATTGCGGCCGGGAGCGTTTTCGCCGTGGCGATCCAGGATGTGACCGCTTCCGCGGACGGCGCCTGGCCCCCCGCGGTTTCAAGCAGCTTCTGGTAGAGATTCGCGGCGTTCCGTTGGGCGAGTTCGCGCACCGTATCGACGCCGGAGTTTTCCAGCAGGTCCGCGAGCGCGGCGGTCACGCCGGAGATGCGCATCAGGTCGGCGCGGTTGGCCCATTCGAGCAGCTGGCGGGCGTCGATCCCCGTCTGGGTTGCAAGCGCTTTGCGGCCATCCACCGGGCCGGCGACTTCGAGGAATTCGTCCAGCCAGACGATCCCGGCGTCGTTGAGTATGGTCTTCGCGGCGTCGTCAACGCCGGTGATGGCCTCAACCGGGATGCGGCCGGGCTCCACCACTTCTGGCGGCGCTGAGAGCACCGTCGCGGGGGCGGCGACGGGCGCCGGCGTCGCAGGTACGGGCGAACCACCGCCACGCGCCAGGGTGACGGCCGGGACATGCCCGTTGACGAAGAACCGGCTCACCGCGCCGCCCTGCGCGAGGCTCGAAAGGTACACGTGGCCCGCCGGGACGCGTTCGGTAACGGTTGCCTTCGCGGCAACGGCCGCGCCGCCGGCACTGATGGTGATCTCGTCGCCAGTGGCGATGCCGAGGCGCGCGCCGTCCACTTCGCTCACCTGGATACGGTCGTAGCGGTGGAGCTTCTCCGCCTCGGGGTGGCGAAGGGCGGCCGCATCAAGTGCGGTGTAGAGGTCACGCGAGGCAATAACACGGGCGCCCTCGCCGCTGGCGACGGCTTCAACGGGAGCGGCGGTGGCCTTCGCGGAGACCGGGACCGAACGCCGCACCCCTTCGCCGATGATGAGGTCCCAGGCGGGCTGATAGGCAGCGTCGAGCTTCGAAATCTCGCCGAGCGCGGCATCGGGGGTCTTTGGCAGTTCGACGCCAAGTTCGGCGCCGAGCACTGAGAGGGCCTCGAACAGCGAGACGGCGTCGCCCTCGGGCTTCACCGCCGCGGTCAGCTTCTGGATGCGATGGTCGCCCTGGGTGTACGTGCCTGAGCTCGCGTAGGCGCGGCCTTCGGCGAGGACGACCGAGGCCTGCTTCGCGGCGCCACTGAGGACGTTGTCAATGGCGACGACCGTCATGCCGCTGAGGGCGGCGTCGGCACCGGCGAGGCGCATCGTGGGGTCGTCGCGGACGAGGAGGACGGCGGAGAGCCCTTCGAGCGGGTTTGCCCCGCCTGTCGCCGCCACGCCGAGGTCGAGCAGGCCGTGGACGTTCACTTCCTGCGGGAGGACAACGAGGTTGTTGCTCGCTTCGCCGCCGAAGAGGGCGATGGCCAGGTTCGCCGCGCCGCCGGCCATGGCGGCGGCGTTCGGAGCGCTGACCGGGTTGGGCGCGCAGATCACGAGCGTCTGGTCGTTCGGGGCGTCCTTCAAAATCGCTGCGGCGGCGGCGACGTCGTCGTTCGCGGCAGCCTTGCCGCTGATTGCATCGGCGATGGCGGCGGCGGTTGCGCCCTCCTGGCCGGCGTCACAGCGCAGCCAGAGGCTGGCAAAGTCCACCAGTTCGCTGCGCAGAGGGCCGATGACGACGAGTTTCGCGCCGTTGCGGACCACCGCGTCCTTGATCCGGACGCTGGCGACGTTGTGGCTCTCTTCGAGGTCGTCGTGGACGACCCCGATGGCCTTGCTCTTGGCGATGCGGGTCATGTCGGCGGCCATGCGCCAGGTGCCGAAGCGCGCTTCGAGGGCGCCCTTCCAGGCGCGCGTCACCGGCCCGAGCGAACTGTCGGCGGTTGTCTTGAGTGACTTCGCGATTTGCGCGGCGAGGTAGGCCTCTTCGTTCGTGACGTTGCCGCCAACGAGCACGCCGACCTTGCCCGAGCCGGCCGCCGCCTTGAGGGCGCGAGCGGCTTCGGCGGCGGCATCGGCGAGTGTCGACGGCGCCTGGATATTGCCGCGGCGCAGCAGGTGCTTGCCGAGGCGTTCGCGTGGCTTCAGCGAGTCGTAGTGATACCGCCCGCGCACGCAGATCTGGTCGTCGCTCACGGGGTTGCCGTCGCCGGGGCGGACAATCACGCCGCGCCCCTCCGCCGAGCCGAGCTTGATGCTGCAGCCGATGGCGCAGGAGTCGCAGGTCGTCGTGGTCCAGGTGTCGGGCTTGGCCACCCACTTGTTCGGGTGCTCCATCAGCGTCGCCGTGGGGCAGACGTCGATGCAGGCGCCGGAGAAGTCGCAGTTGCTTTCGTCGATCGCCCCGCCGGCGCCGAAGAAGATGCGCGCATCCCAGCCGCGGCCGCCCAGGGTGATGGCGCCGGTGTGGCGCTTCTCATCACAGGCGCGCACGCAGCGGGTGCAGATGATGCACATCTGCGGGTCGAACTCCATGAACGGGTTCGCGCGGTCGGCCGGGGGCTGTGGGGTCTGGTACCAGGAACGCTCTTCGCCGACCCACGGCTCATAGCCGGACATGCCGACCATCTCGCAGGTGGCCTGGAGCTCGCAGCGGTAGTTCTTCGAGCAGGTAAGGCAGCGGTGCGTGACCACGTCGTCGCGAAGGCAGATATCGCCTGGGTGGCAGTGTTCGCGGCGGTGGCAGGTAAGGCAGCGGTCGCTGTGGTTCGCGAGGATGATCGAGAGGACGGCCTTGCGGCCTTCCTTCACCTCTTCGGTGTCGGTGCGAACCACCATGTTGTCCTGGACGACGGCGGTGCAGGAGAGCTGGAGCCCGGGAGGGCCCTCGATGTCGACCAGGCAGGAGCGGCAGCCGGCGTAGGGTTTGAGGCCGTCGATGTAGCAGAGGCTGGAGACATAAAAGCCGTTGTTCTTGAGGACTTCCACGAGCGGGGCGCCCGCGGGAGCTTCAATAACCTTGCCGTCGACGGTGAGTGTTGCCATGGCTACCTGCAGCGGACGCCTCGGGGCACAGCGCAGCCGTGCTCAGCGGGCGAAGAGTTCGGGGGCAAGTCTAAAGGATTGTGATTTGGAACACGAATGGAGGCCGGACGGTGAGAGGTGAGGCGTGAGAGGTGAGAGAAACCGGTGACTTGTGAAGTGGAACCCTACCTCGTCCAAGAAGAGAACCATGCGGTAGCAGTCACGCCGGGGCATCGCCCAGCACGCCGTCCACCCGGACACGTGCAAGCACCTGTTCCCCGTCCCGCAGTTCCAAGCGATGCCCCGGACGGGTCTGCGTCCATAAAGATGGGGTGAGCGGGATCAGTAGCCCATAGCCAGTCTCGCCGGGGTTGAGCTCATCTCGGTCGATGAGCTGGATGGACGCCTCGCACCACCAGGGCACACCATCGTGCATCACTCCGACCACGCCCCAACACTGCGGACGCGCGCCCGTCCACAGAAACCGCCGGCCGTCCGGCACCTCGACCGAGACCTCGAACCTCAAGCCCGCTTCGTCTTTCACGCGGGCGTGTGCGCCTTCAGGAACGCCCGGATCGCTTCCACCGTTGCCTCCAGGTTCGCCGGTTCGCGGCAGTCGGGGGCGAGACAGGTCACGTTGGGCGCGTCGCGGCAAATGCGGGCGGAGGTCTCCGGCGGGTGGAATTCGTCGCGGCCGGGGAGGACGAGCATTGGAGTGTGGACTTCGCGCATCCACTGTTCGCTGACCGTGAAGTAGGGCGGGTTCACCGGCCAGATGCCGTCCCGGAACTCGACGATGAGCTGGATATAACGCTCGCGGCCCATGTCGAGGAGCTCCTGGCGAGCAGCCTCGCTCGCGGCGAGCAGGGGCGCGAACGGCCCCGCGCCGTTGTTCATCACGAACATCGGGTTCTCCACGGCCGAGCGGACGACCGCTTCGACGCCCTCGGCGCGGGCGAGGCGCATGGTCTCGTGGAACATCCGGTAGAAGACCTCGATCTTGCCCGGTTCTTCGAGGCCGACAGGGTCCTGGGTGACCGCGGCGGTGATTCGGCCGGGCGCATTCGAGATCAGCCGCCAGATGTGCGCGCAGCCGATGCAGCCGCCCATGACGTGGGCCTTTTCGATGCCGAGGTGGTCCAGGACCGCAAGCTGGTCAGCGTTGCACTGGTCGTAGGAGAACGGGCGCATGGGGGCGAGGCTGCGCGCGGCGTGGCGCTGGTCCATGGCGATGACCTGGAAGTCGTTTGCGAACCGTTCGATCGGGTTGACCGCGCTGCGCCGCCAGAACTCGATCTGGCTGCTCACGCCGCCGGGCGCGATGAGCAACAGCGGATAGCCGCTGCCGAACACTTCGTAGTGGATGGTCGCGCCGTCAGGGCGGGTGATGTCGGGCATGGCGGCAGCCTCTGGCAAGAGTTGACGGCGATGCTACCGTACCCGCGAAATCGCCGTAGCCGCCGGAGGTTCCCCATGACCGCACCCGCCCTCGAACGCGACCAGATCACGCTGCACAACCTGGACATCACCGACACCGACCTCTACGTCCAGCGCGGGTACCCGTGGAAGGAGTGGGACCTGCTGCGGCGCGAAGCGCCAGTGTTCTGGTACGAACGGCCGGGGTTCGAACCGTTCTGGGCGATCACCAAGTACGCCGACATCCAGTGGATTTCCAAGAACCCGGAGATCTTCTCGAACCGGCAGCGGCTGCGGCTCGCGCATCCCATGCCCGGCGACTGGGAGAATTGGAAGCGCCACGAAGCCGAGGGCCGCTACCGTCCGGGGCCGGACGAAGCGCCGGACCTGGTGTTCATGGACCCGCCGCAGCACCGCCGCTATCGCTCCATCGTGAGCAGCCGCTTCACGCCACGGGCGATGACGAAGCTCGAAGACCACCTTGCCGAACTCACGGCGAAATACGTCGGCAACTTCGCGGACCTGCTGGTGGAGCGGCTGAAGGAAGGCCGCGAGTGCGACTTCGTCCACGACTGCGCGGCGAAGCTGCCGGTCGCTGCCATCTGCGAGATGGCCGACATCCCGCGGGAGGACTGGGACAAGGTCTTCCAATGGACCGAAGTGCTGGTCGGCTCCCAGGACCCGGAGTACCAGCTCCCCGGCGAGGACGCGCGGACTGCGGCACGGCGCAACATCAACGATTGGTTCGACTACATGGAGCGGCTCATCGAGCAGCGGCAGGAGAACGGCCTGCGCGGAAAAGACC
Source organism: Dehalococcoidia bacterium (assembly GCA_046328215.1). Lineage (GTDB taxonomy): Bacteria > Chloroflexota > Dehalococcoidia > Tepidiformales > Tepidiformaceae > Amarobacter. The sequence goes on from JAXLXA010000028.1 coordinate 28,266, forward strand.
TGCTGACGATGCTCCTGCGCGCGGAAATCGACGGCGAGAAGCTGACCCAGCGCGAGGTGATGTCGTACATCATCCTGCTGCTGGCCGCGGGCAATGAGACCACACGCAATTCGACGACCGGCGGCGTGCATGCGCTGCTGGAACACCCCGACCAGCTGGCGAGACTGGTGGCGAACCCGGAGCTCGTCGATTCGGCGGTCGAGGAGATCCTGCGCTGGACCTCGGTGGTCATCCAGTTCACGCGCACGGTCACGCAGGACACCGAGATTCGCGGCCAGAAGATCCGCGCGGGCCAGACGATCGCGATGTGGTACCCGTCCGCGAACCGCGACGAGGACGTGTTCGCGGACGCCTACACCTTCGACATCGAACGCGACCCGAACGACCACTTCGCGTTCGGGGGCTATGGCGAGCACTTCTGCCTGGGCGCGAACCTGGCGCGCTGGGAGATGCGCTCGCTGCTGAAAGCGCTCATCCCGGTGCTGCCGCGCCTGGAAATGACTGCCCCGCCGGAGCGGCTGGCGGGGCAACTGCATGTGGGCGGGATCAAGCGGCTCATGGTGAAGGCGCGGGAGTAGAAGGCCGGGGGCAGAGTGCGCACTCAGCGCTCCTGGCGGCGGCGCGGTTGTTCAACCGGTTCGGTTTGAGCCGTACCGGGGTCGCCCCGGCACTCCCGGGGAACTTCCGTCGGCGGCCCGGATTCCGCTGTCTTTGGAGTGAATCTACAGCCGGTGGAAGTCGGCGTTGGCGGCGGGCGCCTTCATGCCGTTGGGGTACGTGTTGTCGTGCCCTTCGAGGAACTTCTGGGAGACTCGGGTAAGCGAGTGCTTGTCGCGGTACATCTCTTCGAACTGGTAGACCGCATCATCCATGGGGCCGCCGGGCTGGATGGCCTCGTAGGGGCAGGCTTCGGTGCAGAGGCCACAGTACATGCAGATGCGGAAGTCGATCTCGTAGCGGTCGATGTTGCGGCGGCCTTCGGCGTCCTGGCTGGTGGCGACGAGGATGCAGCCGTCCGGGCAGGCCTGGGCGCAGGTGGAGCAGCCCGTGCAGCGCTCTTCGAACCAGAGCAGGTTGGTGCGCGCGTAAACCGGGATCGGCCGCACTTCGTTCGGGTACTGAATCGTCGCCACGGGCCGGAACATGCTCTTCAGCGTGAGGCTCATGCCCTTTGCGATGCCGCTGCCATATGCCATGGGGAGAGTCTAACGAGTGGCCTTTGTGACTACAAACACAAAGCCGTCAATGCGGCCGGCCGAAGCGCTCCCGAAGGTCCTCCAGGTGGCCTTCGCAGTGGCCGGCGATGATGAACCAGAGCGCTCGCACTGAGACCGGATTCCCGCCCGCGGCGCCCGCGCGGTCGAGCATCGATTCCGACATCGAGGCGAAGTGCAGGATCGTCGCCGCCCGGAGTGAGAGCAGCTCACCCACGATATTCTCCAGCGGGCGCTCATTCGCTTCAGAAGCCGCAATGTACGGGTCCTGTTCGAACGCTTCGACCGGAGTGCTGTCGCCGCGGGAGAAGCGAAGGGCGCGGTAGTTGAACATCCGCTCGAAGTCGCAGAGGTGGACCAGCACTTCTTTGAGCGACCACTCGCCGGTCGTGGGCTGCTGCGAGGCCACATCCTCGTCGAGTTGGCCGTAGGCGGCGATTTCACCGGCCTGCATGGTGAGCTGGCTGTCGGGGTCGTCGTCGGCTTTGACCACGTAATCGGCGAAGTAAGGGACGTATTCGGTGAAGTCCGGGCGGCGGGTCATGCCACGTCCCCCGCGGGGACCGCCGGAGACACGCCGGGGCGTTCGAACCGCCGCTCGTCCACGAACATGGCGTAGGTGGCCATGGAAAGCAGCGCTACCGCGCCGCTGGCCGGGCCGAGGCCGGCGTACCCCCAGGTATCGACAACGAAGCCGCCGATTAACGAGCCGGTGACGATGCCCCACTGCTGGCCGGAAGCATTCAGCGCCATGACCGTGCCGCGCATCTCCGGCCGCATCTCTGTCGTGACCGCCTGGGCGCTTGCGAACCTGGCCCCACTGAAGGTGGCGAAGATGAAGAGGAAGAGGAACGCCACGGCCATCAGCGGAGAGGCGGTGGTGACGAGTGCGATGAAGAGGGCGCAGATGCCGCTGCACCAGACAATGATCGGGCGCTTGCCCATACGGTCGGAAAGCCGCCCACCGATGTTGCTGCCGAGGAGGACTCCGAGGCCCATGACCATCGTCATGGCGCCGAGCGCCCACTTCGCGAGGCCGAACTCATCGCGGAAATAGGCGCCCATGTAGATGGTGAAGATGAACCAGTAGGCCGTGGAAAGGTAGTTGGAGAACAGCGCCATCATGGTCGGCAGATCAGCGAGGACGCTCTTGATGCCACCGGCAGACTCGCGCACCGCTGTCCGGCGATCGGGCCGTTCGGCACGGCCGTCTCGAGGGAGTTTCGCGAGGATGAGCCAGGTGAACACCACCAGCACGACGCCGAGCACGCCGAACGTCCAGCGCCAGGAGACAAGGCCGCTGAGCAGTGCTCCCGCGGGCACGCCGAAGATCGACGCGCTGGTGTTGGCGGAAATGACCCACGACATGGCCTTGCCGCGCTCTTCATAGGAGAACAGGTCGCCAACCGCCGCGAAGACGGCGGGCGTCAGGCAGGCGACGCCCAGGCCGGCGACAGAGCGGGCAACCGCGAGCGTGCCGAAGTTCGGGGCAATGGCCGAGGCGAACGTGGCGACCGTTAGCGTTGTCATTCCTGCGACGACGATCGGCTTGCGTCCGAGGATGTCGATGAACGGTCCGGAGAAGACCGCGGCGACGCCTCCAACGATCGCGTAGGCCGTGACCAGGAGCCCGGCGACGGCGACGCGAACGTGCAGGTCGTCGGAGATGTCAGGAAGGATGGGTGTGATGATGAGGTTGTTGAAGACCACCGCGAATGAGGCAACGCAGAGCAGGGCGAGGACAAGGGTGCGTTGCTGACGTCCCGGGTGTAGCACGAGCGTCCAGCGTAGCTGACGGTCACGACCCGGTCGCGTCGACAGGCGGGGGCTCGAGCGGGCAGAATTCGGGGCGTGCTGCGCGAGATGACCCCGGAGGTCCGCGAATTCCTCGCCGAGGCGAAGTGGCCCGGTATCCTCTCGACGCTTCGACCCGACGGTTCGCCGATCACCTCGTCGGTGTGGTTCGCGCTCGAAGGCGATGTCATCCTGATTTCGACGCCCGCTGCCCGCCCGAAGGCGCGGAACGCCCGCAACGACGCGCGCGTCTCGTTCATCGTTGACACGCGCGAACGGCCGTATAAGGGGGTCGCCATCGAGGGCACGGCCGAAGTGGTGGAAGACCCCGCGCGGCAGTCCATGCGCACCATTGCCGAGCGTTACCTCGGTCCGCTGCTGCCTGAGGCGATGGAGCAACGGATCGCCGCGACAGACCGGGTCATGCTGCGGATCACGCCGGCACGCATCCGGCCATGGGGATTCGCGTGACGAAGGCGGTCCTCTTCGATCTGGGCGATACACTCTTCCGCCTCAACCCCATGGCCGACGTAACGGACGAATTCGCCGTCTTTCTCGCGGCCGAAGGGGAGCAGGACGCCGAGACGGAGGCGATGCGGATCATCGAGACCCTGCGCGAGCGGATGATGGCCGGCTACGGCCGAGGGCAGCTCGAAGAGCCACGCATCGCGGACCTGGTGCGCCCGTTCGTCACCAACGCCGCGCTGGCCGGCCGCGCCGCCGAAGCGCTCGACGCGCTCCTCGGCGAAGCTGACGTGGCTCGCTGGGAGGCGCCAGACCGTTCCGCTGTGTTCGATGCCGTGCGCTCGCGTGGGCTCCAGGTTGGTTTCGTTTCGAACACGCTCACGGCGCCGGAAGTGATGCGCCGCCGTTTGCGAGAGTTCGAGCTGCTCCATCACGCCGAAGTCGCGGTGTTCTCCGTGGAGCACGGCGTGCGCAAACCAAACCCGGAGATCTATCGGGTGGCGCTGCGCTCATTGGCGGTGGAACCGGGCGAAGTCGTCTTCGTAGGGGACCGCGTGCGCGAGGACGTGCGCGGGCCGCAGTCGCTGGGCATGCGCTCGGTGCTCACGCACGAGTTCCGGCAGGAGGACCCGGCCGATTCCGCCCCGCTGGCCGTGATCACGGAGTTGGAAGAGCTGACCCGGCTGATCTAACCGTGATCGGTACCCGGTACCCGGTACCCGGTACCTGGCCCTAACACTGCCAGTGGCGCACCAGGTCATTGTGGCCGTGGCAGGCGAGCTCGTAGGAGCTTATCTGCACGGCGGTGACTCCCAGGACAGTGACGACCAGGAACAGCGCGGCGAACGCGAATCCCAACCCGCTGAAGCACTTGCCGGCGAGGAAGCCGACGAGGGTGGCTCCCGCGAAAAGCGCCAGGTGGACGTAGGCGTAGAGCAGGTCGCGGTCGCTGGCCTCTTGCTTATTCTCGACAATCGAGCGGTCCACCAGTGCGTGCATGACCAGGAGGTAGGCTGCCAGCAGCACGGCGAGCCCGAGCAGCGTGAGGACGGTTTGAAGCCACGCGGGCCGCGGAACGCTCGGGGTGAGTTGCACGGCGCGAATCTAGGGTCGGCGGAAGCACGATGCAAGAGAAAGGCCCCGCGATTGTCGCGGGGCTTTTCCTGGTGTGCGCGGGACGGCCTTAGCTCAGCTTCGCCTTCAGGCTCTCGATGACTTCGTCGACAGTGGCGACGCGCCAGTTCGCCCATTCCTTGCTTTCGAGCTGCCATTGCATGTAGCGGTCGCGGCCCTTTGCGCGCTCGGCGGCCACTTCGTCCTCCGAGGGTTCATGGCCCAGGCGAGCGGCGATGCCTCCGGGGCTCATGTCGCCGATGACGTCACGCGTGACGTGGATCTGCTCGTTGGCGAGCCTGGGGCGCTCGATGAAATGCATGATCTCGTTCTGGTCCTTGTCATAAAAGACGAAGACGGGGATCGACTCGAACTCGCCGTCCTTGAGGTATTCGGCGATCATGTCCTTGTTCTGGTCGCGCTCGAAGAAGCGGAACTCGATGCCGGCAGCCTCGGCGATCCGCTGGGCAACGCCGGTGCCGCGATAGACGTCCGGGCACCAATCTTCGCCGATGACGACGACGCGGCGGGGGCCGTTCGGGAGTGCGACGAGGTCCTTCAGCGCCTTCGTCTGCGCCTCGGAGACCTTCAGGCCGTTGTAGTTGTTCTCGAACAGTTCCTTGTTGCGGATGCCGCTGTCGAGGTACTGCTGGAAGGATTTGCCTTTGCCAAAGCGCTCGATCGTGATGACGGACTGGGTAGCTGGCACGTGGACCCCCTCGGGTGAGTTGCTGTATGCAACAAACAGCCTACAAGGCGGGGATAGGCCTCACAAGGCGTCCCGTTCGGCGGCCTTGGCCTCGTCCCAGAGCGCGTCCAGCGCGGCGAGGTCCAGGTCCTTCAGGTCCAGGTTGCGTTCGCGCGCAAGGCGCTCGACGCCCGCGAACCGGCGCCGGAACTTGGCGTTCGCGCCACGAAGGGCCTGTTCGGCCTCCACGCCGAGGTGGTCCGCGATGTTGACGAGCACGAAGAGGATGTCGCCGAACTCGTCGGCGCGCTCCCCCGCGTCTGCGGCGCGCGCGAATTCGCCGATTTCCTCGCGTAGCTTGTCGAGCGGCCCTTCGATGTCCGGCCAGTCGAACCCTACCCGCCGCGCCCGTCCCTGGATCGACTGCGAGGCCGCGAGCGCCGGCAGCGAAACCGGCACACCGTCGAGGATCGAATCCCGCGGTTTCTCCTGCTTCTTCAGTTGTTCCCAGTTCTGGTAGACCTCTTCGGCGGTGGAGGCGGTGGCTTCGCCGAAGACGTGCGGGTGGCGGCGGATGAGTTTCCTGGCGATGTGCTCGATCACATCGGCGAGGACGAAATCGTCGTTGCGCGCCCCAACTTCGGCGTGCATCAGCACCTGGAGGAGCACATCGCCCAGTTCCTCCGTCAGCGCCGCCGGGTCGTCCCGGTCGATCGCTTCGAGTGTTTCATAGGCTTCTTCGAGGAGGTGCGGCCGCAACGACAGGTGCGTCTGTTCGCGGTCCCAGGGGCAGCCGCCCGGCGCGTGCAGCCTCGCGACGACGTCGATCAGCCCGTCCATGCGCCTCAGGTCGTCGAGGGCGTCCAGCGGGGGGAGGTAGAGCGTGTCCAGGTAGCCGAACGGCCGGTGGTCGAGTTCGTCGAGTGGCACACTCCGGATGGCCTCGTCCGCGGTCCCCAGCGCGCTCAGCACCGTCACTTCGCGTTCGGCGGGCAGCACGTCGAGGAGGGCGAGTTTCAGCGCCGTCACGGTGTCGCGGTCGTAGAGTTGATGGACGAGCGCCGGGCGGCGCGCGTCGAAGCGGAAGGCGGTCGCATCGCAGACCTGCAGGGCGCCCATGTCGAGCCGCAAGGCGGCCGCCGCGACATCAACGAAGCTGACCGCCGCGTAGAGCCGCGTTGCCAGGCCCAGCGCTTCGGCGCGCGCCAGGATCAGCACAACGGCGCGCTCCGCGAACAGCGGATGGCCGGGGACGGCGAACACTACGTCACCCGCCGACGCCGCCGAGCAGACGCGTTCGGCGACGGCCGAATAGACCGCTTCGAAGCCGGCGCCGGAGCGGTAGAGGTCATCGCAGCCTGTCGCGGCCGGCGCGAGGACCTGGGCCGAGGGGTGATGGCGCGTGCGCAGGATGACGGGCAGCCCAGAGGCAAGCAGCTCGCGCGTTTCGAGCGTGACCTGGCGCGGGTCACCCGGGCCCAGGCCGACGATGTGGATGGTGTTCACGCGCCGGCCAGCATAGCAGCGCTCACTCCAGCGGCACGATGCCGCGCGCGCGCAACGCCGCGATGTAGGTGTCGACGTAGTGGTTCGCGGAGGCGCGCCAGGAGTAGTCGCGGCTCATGCCGTTTTGTTGGATGCGGTTCCAGAGCTCTTCGTCGCGGAACGCCCGCACTGAACGTTCGAAGGCGGATGCGAAGTCCACCGTGCTGAACTCATCGAACAGGAAGCCCGTGCCGTTTTCCGGGTGCTCATCGAGGTCGAGGATCGTGTCGGCCAGCCCGCCTGTCCGTCGCCCAATCGGCACCGCGCCGTAGCGCATGGCGATGAGTTGGCCGAGCCCGCAGGGCTCGTAGCGCGAAGGCATGAGGAAGATGTCGCAGCCGGCGTAGATGCGCTGGGCGAGCCCCTCATCGAAACGGGCGACGAGCCGGACGTGGCTGCGGAACTCGTCCTCCATGCGCGAAAGCTCGTCCTTCAGCCAGCGGTCGCCGTCGCCGAGGACGACCAGTTGGCCGTGGGCAGCGATGATCTCCGGCAGCGCGCGGAGGACGAGGTCCACGCCCTTCTGCTCGGTCAGACGGGTGACCATCGCCAACACGGGCCCATCGAGGTCGGGCAGTTTGAGTTCGGCACGGAGGGCGGCCCGGTTCACGTCCCGGAGTTCGAGCGACGCCATGTCGAACTGCTCCATGATGTGGCGGTCCGTGCGCGGGTTGAACAGGTCAGCGTTGAGGCCGTTGAGGATGCCGCGGACGGCCTCGCCTCGCAGTTCGAGCAACGATTCGAGGCCCTCGCCGTACTCTCGCGTGAGGATTTCCCGGGCGTAGGTGGGGCTGACGGTGGTCACGATGTCGCTGTAGTAGATGGCCTGGGCGAGGAAGTCGTTCAGTTCGTCCGGACCGCGATAGCGCAGGTTGTGGATGGTGAAGACGGAGGCGACTCCGCGGAGCCTGGGGTGTCCCCACGAGAGGTTGCGCAGGGCGAAGGCGAGCGGCGCGGTGTGCCAGTCATTCAGGTGGAGGATGTCCGGGATCCAGTCATCGTGCTTGAGCATTTCGATGACGGCGCGGCAGAAGAACTGGTAGCGCAGCAGGTCGTCGGCTTCGCCGTACACGCCGGGGCGGTCGAAGTAGTGTCCCTCCGCGACGAGATCGACGGGGACGCCGCCGGCGCCTTCGACGGTTGCGATGTCGATTTCGCGGTCCTTGCTGGGCAACGGGACTGTGTACTTGCGGTGGTCGCTCGATGCGGCGTGGGCCGGCATCGCCGTGCGGTGCGCAGGCGATACGACGCGGATGTCGTGCCCAACTTCAAGAAGCCGCTGGGGCAGTGCGGCTGCCACGTCACCGAGCCCGCCGACTTTCGAAAACGGGTCCAGTTCAGCGGACGCGAACAGGATTCTCATGGCCGCGCGCTCCCTACGAGGGCGTTCTCGATCGCGAAACGCAGCTCATTCGCCGCAGCCACGCGCCAGCGGCTCTCCTGCTTCACCTCTTCCGGCGCATCGCCAAGGGCAATCGCGTGCGCTGCGTTCAACTCCACTTCGCTGAGCAGCATGAACCCACGGTGCACCATCGTGAAGTCCCACATGGGGCGCCTGCTGGCCCACCAGAACTGGCAGCTGTGCAGCGCCGGCTCCAACCGTTCGCTTGCAATCGCAGCGTGGGTTGCGGCTTCTTTCTCCCGGGCGTATTGCCGCGCGACGCCTTCCAGGTACATGCAGTGGTCCACGTACTCCCACTGCATGGCATGGAGATGGTTGCCGGGCGACTTCCAGAGCGGATACGGGTCGCCTGATTCGATGTCCTGCTCGCTGGTGCTCCAGGACGAGGGCAAAGGCTGGATGACCTCGCCGGCAGGGAATTGGTCCACCACAGTGCTTGGGAATGCCATCTGCACGCGGTGGGCGCCGCGCCGGCCCTGATGGGTGAGGAGGCCGAGGGTTTCGTCCAGGAATTCGTTTTCCCAGCCGGCGATGTGGTGTCCGAACGTTTCCGCATCCATGGCCGTGACCACGTAGGAGTCGTTGCCGCCGCCGACCTCCTGGAGGTCGTGGATGAACTCCTCCGGGCTGGTGCGGCGAAACGAGATCTTGTTGCTGCGCACGTCGTCACGGAAGAGGACGGCCAGCGTGCCTTCGCCGGCCTTCACGCGGTGCACGCGGTCGATCGGCCAGGGGCCGGGACAGCCGACGCCGCTCATGATCAGCCAGTCATGGCCGGCGGCCGCTATCTCCGGCGTGATTTGCGGGCCGAAGCACATCTCGGGGGGGAAGAAGCCACGCGGCTTCCAGTCTTCGCCGTAGGCGGAGGCATTGGTTTCGTGGTTCTGCGCGATCGATGAGGCGCGCCGTTCGGCCGGCACGAGGGGGAGGATCGGGTGGTACTTGCCGCTGCCCACGAACTCGATGATCCCGCGGTCGGCCAGGCGCATGAGTGATTCGACGATGTCGCCCTGGCCGTGCTCCTGGAGCAACTGCGTGAGGACGCCCTGCACGTTGACGGCGAGACGCGCGTTGGGGTGTTTCGCGAGCACGCGCAGCAACGGGCGGTAGGACTCGTTCGCCACGCGGACCAGGATCTCGTGAGTCTGGGTCGGCGGCTGGTAGAAATGCAGCAACTGGGCCCAGTGGGTCACGTGGCGAACGCTCCGGAGGCGTGCGACGAGTAGAGGCGTGGCTCAATTGCGGGGAACGGGTTGTCCAGGTGTTCGAGTTGGGCCAATTCACCGGCGAACCCGGCGTCGCCGGCTTCCATGGCGTTGGCGATAACATCGAAGCGCGCGCAGTGGCTGTTGAACCGCTCGACGGCGTACTCGTTCGCCTGGCCGGTGGTCATCAAGAACTGCCAGTCCGAGGACTGCAGGAGCAGCAATTCACGGGCGAGCTGGCGGCTCATCTCGCTCTCGCTCGCCAGCACCTGGTGCGCCCGCTGCTGGCGGCGATGGATCTCGGGCCAAGTCCAGGCGGTCTGATCGTTCATCCACGTGCGGTGGTCTCCGCCAGCGCCCCAGGAGCCTTCTGGCAGGTCGATCGAGGCGACCGGCGGGTCTTCGCGGATGACGTTCTCGGCGGTGGCGAGGGTTACGTCCGGGTCGGTGGCGAGCGAACCGATGACGTTTTTCAGCCACTGGACGCCTTCGAGCCACCAGTGGCCATAGAGCTCCGTGTCGTAGGAGGCCATGAGGTTGCCGTGCTCGTGCGCGCCGGACTCGTAGAGATAGAGCTCGCGCTTGAGCAGCCCGACGAAATGATCGGCGTGTTCGCGCGCCTTCGCGGCCGCCGCACCGGGCACGTACTCCGCTTTCGCGCCCAGGTCCACGGCCGGGCCGGTCACGCGGTGGTAGTGCAGGCCGGAGACAGGGTCCTTGCGATGGAACTCGCGATAGGCGCCGTCACCCGGGTAGCCGTGGGCGGCCGACCAGACCTGGAGGCCGGTCTGCTCGTTCCGCGCCATCACCGCGACGCGGGAATCGCTCACGAAATAGGGACGGAAGGTGGTGCCGCGGTGGGGCCCGGCGTCCGCGGGCCGGCGTTCGCTGGCGGTCACCGGCGGATAGGGACCGACCATGCCGCCGAGCGCCTTACCGCGCGCCGTGCCGCCAGTCACCAGGTGCGTTTCGACGAAGAAGACCTTGATACCCGCCTCTTCCAGGTACCGCTCGAGGCCCGGTTTGTAGGCGCATTCGGGCAGCCAGAACGACCGTGGCGGGCGCCCGAAGTTGCGGGTGTGCGAGCGCACGCCCGTTTCGACCTGGAAGCGGATGGCGGCGTCGTCATTGAGCAGCGGGAGGTAGCCGTGGGTTGCGGCGCAGGTGGCGATTTCCAGCCGGCCCGCGGCTTCGAGTGCCGCGAAGGCGCCGAGCACGTCGCCGGAGAGACCGTCCCAGAGGTCCTGGATGCCCTGGTAGCGCTCCTCGTGGAAGAGCGCCGTCTCCTGGAGTTGGGAGCCGGCCGGGAAGCGCGCGGAGTCGTCGTGCGCGCGCCGCAGCCGTTCGCCGAGGTACTCGCCGAAGTGCTGCTGGACCAGGGGGTCGCGCAGTTGTTCCGCGAGGATGGGCGTGAGGTTGATGGTCACGCCCAGCGAACCATCGACGCCGGCGCTCAGTTCCTGGAAGGCGCGGAGCAGCGGCAGGTAGCACTCCAGCAGGGCTTCGTGGATCCACTCTTCACCGTGCGGCCAGCGCCCGGCCAGGCGGCAGTAGGGGAGATGCGTGTGGAGGACGAAAGTCGCGGTTCCCGCCATGGATCGTGTTCCTTCCTACGCCCAGTGTGCCAAACCCGGCCCGAATGGATCGTGCAGGCCGGGATGGAACGGCAGAAGCCTGATGGCGTAACCGAGGCGGCCGCCACCGCTGAAGGGCACTGTTGCCCGGAAGGTGGCCACCCCGTCCCCAGCCGTCGAGGCCAGAGCGAACGGCGCCTCGGCGGTCACGCGGAGTTCGCCATCCGTGTTTACCGTCCCACAGATCGCGTCCACGCGCAGGTCGGCGGCGGTCAGCGCGCCCGGGTGGACCTGGACGGTGACTTCCGCGGACCGTTCGCCGACGTTTTCCGCAATGTCACAGACCTTGACCTCGTCCCAGTGCTGGGCGATGCGGTCGAGGGACGAGGCGAGGCTTTTCGCCAGCTCTAGTCCTTTGCTAGTGAGCGAATGCCAACTTGCCACGGCGGGCGCATACGATCGGTTCGCGTACTCGGCGACCATCCGGTTCGTGTTAAACACGGGCCCGAAGGCGCCGATTGAGGCTTTCATGCGGGTCACCCAGTCCCGGGGGATCCCATCTGGGTCCCGCGTGTAGAAAGCGGCCGAGATCTCGTTTTCCAACAGGTCGTAGATGGAGTTGGCGTCGAACGCGTCCTGTGCCTCAGGGTCGTCATCGAGGCGAGAGCGGCCGACGGCCCAGCCGAGACCGGGCCGGTAGGCTTCCCACCACCAGCCGTCGAGCACGCTCATATTGATCGCGCCGTTGGCGAACGCCTTCATCCCGCTGGTGCCGCTGGCTTCGAGCGGCCTGAGCGGCGTGTTCAGCCAGAGGTCGCAGCCCTGGACAAGCACGCGGGCAAGCTCCAGGTCGTAGTCCTCCAGCAGGACCAGGCGGTCGCGGAACTCCGGGCGGGTGCTCAGGTTCATGACCTCGCGGATGAGCGCCTTCGCCGGCTCATCCCGCGGGTGCGCCTTCCCGGCGAAGATGAACTGCACCGGGCGTTGCTGGTGGTTGAGGATCCCGGCCAGCCGTTCCGGGTCACGGAAGAGCAGGGTGGCTCGCTTGTAGCCGGCGAACCTGCGGGCGAAGCCGATCGTCAGGATGCCCGGGTCGAGGGCCTGCCCGGAGCTCCCGGCGGAGCTCGACAGGCCACGGCTCATGAGCGCTTCTGCGTGCTGCTTCCGCGCGCGGGCCACAAGCTTTTCCCGTTCCCGTTCGTGTACGCGCCAGAGTTCCTCATCGGGGATTTCGGCGATGCGCGCCCAGTTGGCCGCGGCAGGGTCGTCTCGCCAGCCGGGGCCGACGTACCGGTCGTAGAGGTCACCGATTTCGTGGCAGACCCAGGTTGGGAGGTGGACGCCGTTTGTTATGGAATCGATCGGCGTCTGTTCGAGCGGGATGGCGGGCCAGGCCGATTCCCACAGCCGCCGCGAGACGCCGCGGTGGAGTTTCGAGACACCGTTGCGAAACCCGCTCAGCCGCAGTCCGAGCATGGCCATCGAGAACGGCTCCGCGTCATCGGACGGGTTCGTCCGCCCCAACCCCAAGAGCGCGTGCTGGTCCAGGCCCATCCCGGCTGCGTACTCACCCAGGTAACGCATCACGAGATCCGGCGGAAACAGGTCGATGCCGGCTGCCACCGCCGTGTGCGTGGTGAAGACGGTGGCGGCGGTCACCGGCTGACGGGCCTCGGCGAAACTCACGCCGCCTTCCTGCATCAGCGTCCTGATCCGCTCCAGCCCCAGCAGCGCGGAGTGGCCCTCGTTCATATGGCAGGCAACGGGAGCAAGGCCGAGCGCTTTGAGGGCGCGGACGCCGCCAATCCCGAGGATGATCTCCTGCTGGATCCGCATCTCCGTGTCGCCGCCGTAGAGACGCGATGTGAGCTCGCGGTCCGCGGAGATATTCGGCTCGACATCGGTATCGAGGAGGTAGAGCGGCACCTTGCCCACATCAAGCCGCCACAATTCAGCGACGGCCGTCCGCCCATCGAGCGGCACTTCGACGCGAACACGTGAGCCATCGAGTCCGTGGATCGGCTGCAACGGCTGGAGCGTGGTGTCCACCTGCCGGTAGTCTTCCTGCTGCCAGCCATCGGGCCCGAGCCGCTGATGGAAGTAGCCCAGGTGGTAGAACAAGCCAACGCCAACCAGCGGGATACCCAGGTCCGAGGCGGACTTGAGATGGTCACCGGCCAGCACGCCGAGGCCGCCCGAGTAGTTCGGAAGGCTCTCGGTCAGCGCGAACTCGAGCGAGAAGTAGGCGACGGGCTCCTGCTCGCTCGCCCCGTCGACGTTCAGGAGAGGCTCCCGCGCCAGGTAGGCCTCGAAGGCGCCCGACACGCGGTCCAGGTGCGCGACGAACCCTTCGTCCGCCGCCAATTCGTCCCAGCGGTCCTGCCGGGCGCGCTGGAGGAGCAGCACCGGGTTGTGGTGGCTCGTTTCCCAGAGCGCGGGGTCGATGCGGGTGAAGAGCGCGGCGGCGTCGGTGTTCCAGGTCCAGTAGAGGTTCGAGGCGAGCCGGCGCAAGCCGTGCAGGGCAGGTGGAAGCGCTGGTTCGACGACAAAGGTGCGAGAGGCACGAAGACGCATCCCTCGATTGTAGCGCGGCTTTGCTTCGAGCCGATGAACGACGCGTTGTCGTCAGGCGCGAGCGCGTGAGAACATCTTGCGGCGGCCGATTGGGTCAGTTGGGATTACACTGCATGGCGTTCCGGGCCGTCCTGTTTGATATTGGCGACACGCTCTGGCACGCAGCGGATGCGCCGCCCGCGGCGGAGTTTCGGCGACTTGCCGCGGAACGCGCAGGCTCGTACCTCGAATCAAGTGGCCGGCGGTGGGACGACCCGGCGCTTGCCGCGCGAGTGGCCTGGGATGCACTCGAAGACGCGATGCGGCGCGCTCGCCTGACTGACCGGAGAGAGCCCGATTACGCCGTGGTGGCCCGGTCGGCGCTGGCGGCGATCGGGCTCGAGCTCTCGCCCCGCGAGGCTGCCGGCCTTATGGAAGCCATCTACGTCTCCGGCGTGGAGGGCGGAAAAGCGGCTTATCCGGGCGCGCGCGAACTGCTGGACACCCTACGCGGCCGCGGCTTCAAGCTCGGCATCATCACGAACCGCGCCTTCGGGGGCGAGCGTTTTCGCGAGGACCTGCGGGCAGCCGGCCTGGACATCGGCTGGGACGCGAACGTGATCTCCGTGGAGGTGGGCTTCCTGAAGCCGCACCCGGCCATTTTCGAACGTGCCCTGCACGACCTCGGCGAGCCGGGCCCCCAGACGGTGATGGTGGGCAACTCCCTGGCTGAGGACATCGCCGGCGCGCAGGCCTTCGGAATGGCGACGGCGTGGAAGCGCTCCGAGCCAGATGCTGAAGGCGTAAACCCGGACTTCGTCTTCGATGATGTCACGGAGCTGCTCGATTGGGAGCCGCTGGAGGCTGCGAGTGACTGAACAGCGCACCTGGGGTGGCCGCTTCGAAGGCGGGATGGACGAACTCACTCAGGACTACACGGCCGGCATGGACCGTGACCTCTGGGGGCACGACATCGCCGGCTCCGTCGCGCACGCCCGCATGCTTGGGAAGCAGGGCATCATCCCCGCCGAAGACGCCGACGCGATCATTGCCGGACTTGGCGACGTGCTCGCCGACTTCCGCGAAGGCAGGGTCGTCTGGCGCCCGGAGCTTGAGGACATCCACACGCACGTCGAATCCCTCCTGCGGGAGAAAATCGGGGCGGCAGCCGGCCGTTTGCATACGGCTCGCTCCCGCAACGACCAGGTCTCGTTGCTCAACCGCATGGTGGTGCGCGAGGCCTGCGACATCGCGCGGGAGGCGAGTGAATCGCTCATTCGCGTGATCTGCGATCTCGGCGAAAAGCACGCCGGCGATGCCATGCCGGGCTACACCCATGTCCAGCGCGCCCAGCCGATCACGCTCGGTCACCACCTGCTGGCCTACGGTGAGATGTTCCTGCGTGACCGCGAGCGGTTCATCGACTGCCGGAAGCGCGCGAATGTGCTGCCGCTCGGTTCAGGAGCGCTGGCGGGTTCGCCGTACCCCCTGGACCGCGCCATGGTGGCCCGCGAGCTCGGCTTCGACTCGGTCTCGCGAAACAGCATGGACGCGACCGCGGACCGCGACTTCGTGGCCGAGTTCGCGGCCGCCTGTGCGATCACGCAGGTGCACGTCTCGCGGCTGAGTGAGGACATCATCCTCTGGGCCAGCGCGGAGTACGGGTTCGTCTCGCTCCCGGATGCGTTCGCCACCGGGTCAAGCATCATGCCGCAAAAGAAGAACGCCGACGTGGCCGAGCTCGCCCGGGGGCGCAGTGGCAGGGCTATCGCCGAACTGGTTGGCATCCTGACGACCATGAAGGGCCTTCCGATGGCCTACGACCGCGACCTCCAAGAGGACAAGGCGTACATCCTGGGCGCCTCAAACGTCGTCCTGCCGACGTTGCGCATCTTCGCGGCGATGCTCCCGGCGCTGAACTTCAACCTGGAGCGCATGCGAGTTGCAGCGGGGCAGGGGTTCTCGCTCGCCACCGATATCGCCGACTACCTGGTGAAGAAGGGCCTCCCCTTCCGCGAAGCCCACGAAATCGTCGGGTGGCTTGTGCGGGAAGCGGAGGCGAATCGCTGCGAGCTGAACGAACTGCCGTTCGCCAGCTACGCGGCACTCAGCCCGCTGTTCGCGGCCGACGTGCTCGGGATAACCGTGGATTCGGCACTCGCTGACCGCGATGTCCCCGGTGGGACAGCCCCCCGGCAGGTGCAGTCGGCGGCTTCAGCCCTGCGCGCGGCGCTCGACACATAGAGGTGGCGGCGGCGGACAAGGTCTCACTCGAGAGTGCTACACGGTTCCTCCGCGAACGGTTCGGTAAGGGCGTCCAGGACGTGTCCCCGATAGCTCATGGCGAGTGGTCCTCGACGTTCAGCTTCGCGGTCGATGGCCAACAGCGAATCATCCGGTTCGGAGTGCACCGGGACGACTACGAACGCGACGCCTTCGCCGCGACGCTGAGCAGTCCGGAGCTCCCCGTGCCACGAGTGCTCGAAATCGGCGCCGGCCTCGGGCGCCACTTCGCGGTCTCCGAACGTGCCTTTGGGGCGTACCTGGACGACCTCGACGGTGGGGCATTCGCGGCCGCGTTGCCGGCGCTTTTCGAGGCCATGGACGCGATGCGCGCTGTGAACTTGCCCACTGGACGCTTTGGAGAGATTGACGGCGCCGGCCGGGCTTCCTTTGCGGACTGGCGAAGCTGCCTGCTGGCGGTGGGAGAGCCGTCGGCACGGCTGCCGGCGTGGCGCGAGCGGCTCCGGGAGGATCCATCGGCCGCGGCGCTGTTTGACGAGGCATTCGCCCGGCTCGAAGCCATGGCCACCGCGGATGTCGAGCCCCACTTCGTGCATGCCGACCTGCTGAACTTCAACGTCCTGGTGGAGGCCGGCCGCCCGTCCGCGTTCCTCGATTGGGGCTGCGCGATGGCGGCGGACTGCCTGTACGACCTGGCGTGGCTCATCTATTGCCAGTTCTGGTACCCCGCGTGGGACGGCATCGACATCTTTGCCGCTGCGAAAGCCCACTTTGACCGGACGAACGTGAACGTCCCGGAGCTGGAGGAGCGGCTACAGGTGTGCCTGTTGCATATTGGCCTCGGGAACCTGCGCTACGTCTCCTTCGTCAAACGGCCGGAGGGAATCCGGGACGCTTGCCGGCGCGTACGGGAGGTGCTGGACGGGGCGGTGGGCACACCGGTGGTGTAACGCGCGGCCGGGCTCCCCGGGAGCGCCTGATATACTGGCCCCATGTCTACGAAAGAACGGTTGCACCAACTCGTCGACGAAATGAATGATGACCAGGCTGACGAACTGCTGGAGCGTCTTGAGTTCGTGGCGCCGCCGCTCAGCGAAGAGGACCGCGCCAGCATCGAACGTGGGCGTGCCCAGGCTCGCGCGGGTCAACTCCGCACGACCGAAGAAGTGTTTGCGAGCCTGCGGACTCGAGCGTGAAGTCCTACTGGGCGCCCGAGGCGGAGGGTCAACTGCTGGCTATCATCGTGAGGCTAAACGGCTTCTCCGCAGGATCTGGAGATGCGTTCGCGGAACGCCTTCGCCAGAGGGTGATAGACCTGGAGTCGACGCCGTTCATGGGCAGGCGCGTCCCGGAATTCGAGGGCGGACTCCTGCGCGAGCTCATTCATCGAGGCTACAGAGTCTTCTATGAGGTCTTTCCTGACCGGATCGAGGTCTTCTCGATTCTTCACGGCCGGCAGAACATCGCTTCCGAAGCCGACTAGACCTCCATCCGGACGTACCGCTCCATCCACTCGCGCATCCCGAGTCCTTCAGGGAATCCCTTGTGCCGCTGCCAGTAGGTCCAGATAAGCAGGCGCTCCCAGAGCACGAACACCGGCAGGCGGTCTCGAAATCCGGGAAGCTCAGGCTGTAGCTCGCGGTAGGCGGCCATGAACTCGGCGGCGCCGGCGATGCGGTGTTGCTGGAAGGTCGCGAGAGGCCGGGCGAGGTCGCACTCAGGGTGGCCGGATTCCGCGGTGTGCCAATCGACGATGCCGCTCAGGCGCCACTGCTCTTCGCCGTTCTCGAAAAGGACGTTGTGGAACCCGAAGTCGAGGTGCACGACGGACGATTCGAAGGGCAGGTCCATCGCTGGCCGGGCCTCCCGCAGGATTGAGCATGCCCAGGCGACGTCGTCGTCCGAGGTCGCGGATGAGGCGTCGCGGGCGGAAGCGAGCAGGCCTTCGATCGTTTGTTCGACGTAGTCAGGGTAGGTAACGGCCAGCGGCGCCAACCGGTCGGACTGCCGGTCGTGGGTCCCTGCGAAACCCGTTCTGGCATTGTGCAATTGGCCGAGCGCCGAACCGAGCAGCGCCGCCATCTGCGCCTGCTCGGCTTCGGGATAGTGGTCACCCATCGGTTGCCGGGGCGCCGCGCCGTCCAACTTCGGCTGGAGCGCGAATCCCCAGCCGAAGATGTCCCGCGAGTCCTCCAGCAGGTATGGCGACGCCACCGGCGGCCCGGAGCGGCTTTCGTGGGCAAGGCGCGAGAAGAACCGCTCCTTCTGGAATTGCCAGTTGTCTTCGCCCGCGGGGTTCCAGTGCGGTGCGCCGCGGAACACGTAGTCACCGCTGGTGGTGGAGAGGATGACGTTCTGCCCGAACAACCCGTTCTCGATGGGTTCGGCGGCAAGAAGCCGTCCCAGGCCGAAGCGGTCCAGGGCGGCTTGTAACTGTTCGCTGGTGATCACGCCGAGGCGTTGCGAGTACTGGCGGCCGGCCATTGTGGCGTCTCCCGGCCGCCTTGCGCGGCCTAATTGAGGAGCTTCAGCAGTTCCTTTGTTGCTTCGGCTGCCGCGACCACGCGGGACTTCTCGTCGGCGGTCAGGGGCAGTTCGAAGGTGCGCTGGATGCCGCCTTCGCCGAGCTGGCAGACCGTGCCGCTGAAGACATCGCGGATGCCGTACTCGCCCTGGTGGTAGACGGAGCAGGGGATGAGCCGGCGCTGGTCCAGGATGACCGCTTCGGTCATGGCGATGGTGGCGGCCGAAGGCGCGAAATAGGCCGAGCCGGTCTTGTACAGCTCGCCGATCTCGGCGCCGCCGCGCATGGATCGTTCCACCAGCACCTTGATCTGGTCGGCGGTCTGCAGGTCCGTGAGCGGCACGCCGCCGATGCGCGTCTGCGAGACGACCGGGACCATCGTCGTATCGGTGTGGCCGCCGATGACGTAGCCATGAACGTCACGGACGGAGACGCCGAGGGCGGCGGCAACGAAGTAGCGGTAGCGGGCGCTGTCGAGGGCGCCACCCTGCCCAATGACGCGTTCGCGCGGGAAGCCGCTGGCCTTCATGGCCACCTGGCACATGGCGTCCATCGGGTTCGAGAAGATGATGAGCACGGCGTTCGGCGAAGCCTTCGCCGCCGCCGAAACCTTGGCCGCCACGATGTCGGCGTTGCCGTTGAGGAGCTCTTCGCGGGTCATGCCGGGTTTGCGCGGCGCGCCCGCGGTGACGATGACAACGTCGGAGTTGGCGGTCTCCTCCCAGCCGTCAGTGGCGGAGATGCGCATGGAGTAGCCCTCCCAGGAGGACGCCTGCGATTCATCGAGGGCCTTGCCGAAGTGCATGGTGCCGGCGAACTGGGGGTCGTCCTGGAGGACGACATCGCAGATATCGCGTTCGATGAGGCGCTGAGCCATTGCGCCGCCGGTCATACCCGCGCCGACGATCGTGACCTTCTTCCGAGGCATGAAAACTCCAGTGGGAGGGGATGTTGCGGTAAGGGAGGGTACCACGGGGCGTGGTTATGGCGGATTGAGATTCTCGATAGGCGGCATCGTGTCGCCAATCCGTGGCGTCTCAGCGCTCTCGCCGCGGTGGTTTTCGCCGGACAGAGGGCGCACGTTGGTCCTCGCGTTCGCGGAGGCTCGCCGCGTCTTCCCAACGTTTCCAGCGTGGGAGTTCGCGGTGCTTCTCGGCCAAGTCGGCGGGGAGTTCGCCGGGGTCGGTCGTCGCCACCTCCTGCGCCCACTTTGGGATACAGCAATCCTTGTGGAGGTACAGCCACGTGGGGACGGCGCCGTGCGAATCCAACGACTTCCATTGCGCGACGATGAAGATGCGCCCGGTGAAGTAGCCGAGTTCCGCTTCCACCTCATCGAGCGTGATTCCCACGCGGCGGGCGATCTCGGGCTCCGGCACGCCGAGGGCGAACAGCCGTGCGCACTCCATCTGGACGATGGACCAGTCGAGGATGTGCCTTGTGTGGAGCAGGGTGGCGCGCGCCTCGGGGGAATCCGGCACGCCTTCCCAGTTCTGGGTCATACATCTCATGCTACAAGCAGGCCGGTTGAAGAGCGGGGAGCCTAAGTTGTTCGAATGCGCATCTTGACAGCTAACCGTTGATGTTATGATGCGCAGATGAGGACTACCGTCACCCTGGATCCGGACGTAGTCGAAATGCTCAAGGCTCGCGTCCAGCGGTTCGACCGATCCTTCAAAGCGGTCATCAACGACGCGATCCGTGCGGGACTGGCGGCGGAGCACGGGGAACGCCGTCCCTACCGGACTCCGTCTCGTCCGATGAACCTTCGGCGTGGACTCGACCTGACGCATGCGCTGCGTCTCGCCGCACTGCTCGAAGATGAAGAGATCCTCCGAAAGCTCGATCTGCGGAAGTAGCAAAGATGAAGGCGCCGGACGTGAATTTGCTGCTCTATGCCGTTGATGGGACTTCGGTCCACCACGCGCGGCTCGCACTTGGCTCGACGATGCTCTGTCCGGAGACGAGTCAGTCGGCTTTGCGTGGGTCGTCCTGCTCGCATTCCTGAGAATCTCGACCCGGGCCCCCGTCTTCGCCAGTCCGCTTCAGCCGGATGAGGCTATGGAGATTGTCGAAGGTTGGCTTAACCAGCCTCCGGCGCTGATCATCCATCCAACCGCCCGCCACGCCGCGATCCTTCGCAGCCCGCTGGAACCACTCGGTGTGGCGGGCAATCTCGTCAACGACGCCCACCTCGCCGCGCTTGCTATCGAGCACGGCGCCGAACTCCTTTCCGCCGACAACGACTTCGCCCGCTTTCGCGGCTTGGGCTGGAGCAATCCAGTGGCGTAGCGCCCCGCCCCAACCCCCGCCTAACGCCCCCCTCGCCTACACTCGATCCGTGGACCAGTCTCGCATCCGCAACTTCTGCATCATCGCGCACATCGACCACGGAAAGTCCACGCTTGCCGATCGGCTGCT
>JAXLXA010000029.1:0-45866 GCA_046328215.1 Dehalococcoidia bacterium
GCTCCCGCCGGCTGGCCTGGCTCGAAGACTACGCCGCCGCGGTCTCTTCCGAAGAAGACCTCGATGCGCCGCGCGAACTTCGCGACAGCATCACCGTCGAACACCTCTCGTTCGCCTATCCCGGCACGGACCGTTTGGTGCTCGATGACGTGAACGTGCGAATCCCTGCCGGCGCCGTCGTCGCCATCGTCGGCGAAAACGGCGCGGGAAAGTCCACACTCGTCAAGTTGCTCTGCAAGCTCTACGAGCCGGCCTCCGGGCGCATCCTCGTCGATGGCGAAGACCTCAGCCGCATCAAGGTCACGTCGTGGCGCGAACGGCTGGCGGGCGCCTTCCAGGACTTCTTCCGCTTCGAGTTCCTCGCTCGCCAGTCCGTCGGCGTCGGCGATGTCCCGCGCCTGGACGACGAGCCGGCGGTGGTGGCCGCGGTGGGCCGCGCCGGAGCCGAGGACGTGGTTTCGCGGCTGCCTGCTGCGTTGGACACGCAGCTCGGGCCCTCCTGGCCCGGCGGCGTCGATGTCTCGTTCGGTCAGTGGCAGAAGTTCGCACTCGCCCGAGGATTCATGCGCGACCACCCGCTCCTGCTCGTCCTGGACGAACCGACCGCGGCGCTGGATGCCGAAACGGAGCACGCGCTCTTCGAGCGGTACGCCGAGGCCGCCCGTGGAGGCCGAGGCAGCGAGGGCGCCCACGAGACGCCTGACGGCCGCATCACCGTGCTCGTCTCCCATCGCTTCTCCACCGTGCGGATGGCCGACCTCATCGTGGTGCTGGACGGTTCGAAGCTCGTGGAATCGGGCAGCCATGAGGAGCTCATGGCGAAGCGCGGCCAATACGCCGAGTTGTACACGATCCAGGCCAACTCCTACCGGACATAGCGGCACCAGGTATCGCTCACTTCATAGCTTTCGACACTGCAACGCCGGGCCGGCATCGATGGTTCCGTTTTCAATTCCCGCTAGCGCGGGTGTGTGACAGGATTTTGCCGAAGGTTCGGGGGGACAGATTGCGCCTGTTGGTCCTCGGTACGAGCAGTACGTCCGGGTTGGGGCTGCCTGACACGAAGAAAGCCTGGCCATGGCTCGCGGAAGCGGAACTTCCGGCGCGCCTGGGCGAGCCGGTGGAGATGGAGCACATCCGCGTCTTCCCCACGGGCCCGAAGGCGGTGCCGATGGCAATGGCCGCCGTCGAGCGCTTTCACCCGGACACCGTGGTGTTCTCGTTCGGCGCCTATCCCTGCGCGGTAGCCACCGTTTCCGAGAAGATCCGGCAGAAGCTCGGCCCGCGCGCGTACTCGTGGTTCCGCCGCGCCGAGAAGCGGTTCGACAGTGTCCTCGGGAGCACCGCCCAGAAACCACGGCGCCTCAATAGCTGGCTCCGCTGGGTTGGACGGCACACCATCGGCGCCGCGCCGATGGCCTCATTCGAAGAGGTCACCGGTATCCAGACCGAGATCCTCCAGGGGCTCTCCAAGCTCGAACACGCTCTTGTCGTCGTCTATTGTGAACCATACATAACGAAATGGGCCAGCCAGGGCGACGCCAACGCGAACTTCATCCTGGAGCAGGACCGCGACCTGATGCACGGCCTCGCGCGGAAGCACCACTTCCTCATCGCCGAGTGCAAGCAAGAGTTTCTGTCCGCGCCCGACCCCGATGCGCTCTTCCTCAGCGACGCCCTCCACAAGAGCGAAACAGGCCACCGCATCCAGGCGGACTGCTTCTACCGCGCGCTTGGCACAGCGCCCTCGCCCTACGCGGGAAGGATGACGCCGGGTGGTCGTGGTTTAGCTGCGTTTGGGGGATAGGCCCCGCGTGTACACTGTTACCCGTGGCGAAACTCACCATCGACATTTCGGACAAACGGCACGAGAGATTGAAGGACCGCGCCGAGGCCTCCGGGTGCACGATCGGCGAGGTCATCGAAGGGGACCTTGACAGAGTGGAGGACCTGGCTGGCCGTCGCCTCCACGAGTTGCTGGAGATTGCCTGGTCGCGCCCAACCGAGGAGACACAACGGCTTTCGGACGATGAGTTGATGCAACTCGGGATTGAGATCGCCCACGAGGTTCGTGAAGAGATGATGAGGGAGGCTGGCAGCGGCTGAGTACCCCTGGACGATCCTCGATACCGGGATCGTCATTGCCGGCCTCGGAAGCCGATCGGGTCTCCCAGCCCGTGTGCTGCGCTCCGCCCTTGACTCACGCAAAGCGCTCGTCAGCGCGGCATTGCTCGCCGAGTACGCCCGCGCACTCAACTCCGAAAGGGCTCGGCGCCATCACTTGTTGTCGTCCGCTCAGCTCTCCATGTTCCTCGCTCAGGTCGAGATAGTCTCTCGCCTTGTCGCCCCGCGTCCCGGCCCAGGTTGTCCCGACCGCCGCGACCAGCACCTCTGGGACATCCTGAATGCCGTGCCGGATTCGATCCTGGTGACTGGCGAGGCCGCCCTCCTCAGCAGCCAGGAGTTCCCGGGGCGAGTCCTCTCGCCGCGGGAGTTCGTCGAACGCCATCTTTCGGCGTGATCCCGCGCCTCAGCCGTTCTTCGCCTGCTCAACCTTCACCCCGGCTTTCGCCAGGCGTTCCTTGTTCTTCTCGATGAAGTCAGCCCACCAGGCCGGGAACACGGAGGGCAACTCCTGGCCGGCCTTCCGTAGCGCCAGGATCCGATCGAGCTCGCCGTTCACCGCAGTGCGGAGCTCGTCGAGTGTCCCGTTGTTCTTGTAGACCCAGTCAGCGCCCGGCGCCCGGATTTCGAGAGGGATCATCGAGGCCAGGCGCTGGTTGGCTTCGGCTTCGCTCATCGCGCGAGTCTCGATCAACCGTTGCCGAGCGACATCGTTGTCGACGCCGATGAGCCACGTCTGGTTGCACCAGCGCGCATAACCCGGCTCCATCAGGTTTACCGCTTCCATCACGCAGATCTCGCCTTCGTCCAACGTCTCGCGCCACCTGTCGATCTCGCCCTTGATCGCTTCGGTGATGGAGCCCATGGCCCGGGTGAGTTTGTTCATCTCGTCGGGCTTGCCGAACACCTTCGCCCCGAGGACCTTGCGGTCGACATAGCCGTCGGGGCCGACGACTTCCTGCCCGAACGCCTCAACCACGCGGTCGAACCCGGGCGTCCCGGGGTCGTAGAGCCGGTGCACGAGCTTGTCGGCGTCGCAGTGATGCGCGCCGCGTTCCACAAGGAGTTGTCCGACCGTCGACTTGCCGGCCGCGATCGTCCCTGCCAGGCCGATGACAAGAGGTCCTTTGAGCGTCTCCGGAGCCGGAGTAGAAGCGGGAGTGGTCACAGTTCACCTGTTGTTGATTCGTTGGTGCCGAAAATCTGGCGGACAGGCTCTCGAAGCGCAACTCTGGGCCACGCGAAAGGCGCTAACGCTGGGGTCATTGACAGGTCTGTGCACCAAGTATACTTTCCCTACAAATTAGGAGGCACGAACCCCATGACCACCATCACTCCCTGCCTTTGGGTCACGAGTAGCATCGACGAGGTGATCGGCTACTACTCCGGCGTATTTCCGGACCTCCAGACCACGTCGATCAGCCGGATGCCGGACGGAAACGTGATCACGGCCGAAATCGTCATCGCCAACCAGAAGTTCCAGCTGCTCGCGGGTGGGCCGGCGGGGTGGAGTTTCAACGAATCCGTCTCCTTCTACCTTGGCTGCGAGGGCCAGGCGGAAGTCGACCGGTACTGGAACTACTTCACGGCCGATGGCGGCGAGGAGAGCCAGTGCGGATGGTTGAAGGACAAGTACGGGATGTCGTGGCAGATCGTGCCGAAAGAGTTCGAGGACATGATGTCGGGCGACGACCCGGCCCGGGTCCAGGCGATGATCGATGCGATGTTCCAGATGCAGAAGCTCGATATCGCGGGGTTGCGCGCGGCCTACGACGCTGCCGCCTGACGTGCCACGCGCCTGCATCGAACCGCGCACGGCGGTAGGCGGGTGACCTGACTCACCGCGTCGCCTCAACCGCACGCCGTCGCTGAGACGACCACGACAACAAAGAGCCCGGGCCATTCGGCCCGGGCTCTTCTTGTTGGTGCGACTGGCGCCCCTGCCCTCCTTTGCAGTCGGGCTGGGCGAGGCGCCGAAGCCTATGGGCGCTCGTTGGACATGATCACCGTGCCGGACGCGGCGAACATGCCACCGACGCCGTGAGCTACGCTGATCTTCACGTCCGGCACCTGGGCCGGGGCGGTCCCGCGAACCTGCCGCAGGCTCTCCTGGAGCGCGTACATGCCGTACATGCCGGAGTGCGTGTAGCTGAGACCGCCGCCGTTGGTGTTCAGCGGGAGCTTCCCACCCGGACGGGTGTTCCCCGCCTTGATGAACGCCGCCGCTTCACCGCGGCCCACGAACCCGAGATCCTCGAGACCGTAGAGCGGCAGGTGAGCGAAGGCGTCGTAGATCATCAGGTGATCGACGTCGTCGTGGGTGATGCCGGCTTCGCGGAAGGCGTTTGGTCCCGCCACGCGGAACGCCCGGGAAGACGTGAGGTCCTCCATCTGCGAGACCATGGGGGTCTCGACGGATTCGCCCGTGCCGAGGATGTACACCGGCTTCGTCGGGAAGTCCTTCGCCCGGTCGGCCGAAGTGAGGATGAGCGCGCCGGCGCCGTCGGTGACGAGGCAGCACATGAGCAGCCGGAACGGGTACGCGATCATGCGTGAGTTGAGGACATCATCGACGGTGATCGGGTCCTTCATCATCGCGTTCGGGTTCCGGGCAGCGTATTCCCGCTGGACCACAGCCACGTAGGCGAGGTCTTCCTGGGTAACGTTGTACTGCTTGAGGTAGCGCATCACCGGGATGGTGAAGGTGGACGGCGCGCCCATGGTGCCGACCCACTGCTCGAACTGCGCCCCGATCGTCTGCCCCCCGCCCATCGGCCAGCCGCCGCGGCCAATGCCCGACTTGCCGCTTTCGCCGTGGGTGATGAGGACCGTCTTCGCGAGGCCCGATTCAATCGCCGCCACCGCGTGCCGGACGTGGATCATGAACGAGCAGCCACCAACCTGGGTGCCGTCGACGTAGGTCGGCGTGATGCCCAGGTAGAACGCCGTTTCAGTCGGGCTCGCGCCCGCGCAGGCCACGCCGTCGATGTCGGACGGCTTGAGGCCGGCTTCCTTCATAGCGCGGATGGCTGATTCGGCGTGAAGGCCGAGTTGCGAGTATTCGGGGAACACGCCGAGCGGGCTGACCATCTCGGACGCGCCAACAATTGCTACAGATCCTGGCTTCGGCACTGGATTACGCCCCCTTCGCCGGCCGCCAGGTTGGCAGCGAGATTTCGTCGTTTACCTTGGTCGGCGCCAGTTCGAGCGCCATGTCGAGCTGCAGCGCTTCCGGTGTCTGCGGGCAGTCGATGATGTTCGTGGCCATCTTCACGCCCTCTTCCAGCTGGACAACCGCGATCGCGGTCGGCCCGTCGAAGCCTGGAGGCGGCCGGTGATTGATGACGTAGCTGAGCAGCGTGCCCTTCCCGCTCGCCTGGAACCATTCGACTTCAGCCCACGGGTCAGAGGGGTCGAACGGCCGCGGTGGGAAGTACGCCTTCCCCGTGGCTTTGTTGCGCTGAATCATCAGCTTCCCTTCCCGCAAACCTGCCCAATAGGGGGCGGTTTCGGGCGTGGCCTTTGGGGCCAAGCGTGTGTAATCGGTCAAACCAACCTGCCAATGCGTGGAGTCCGGGCCCGCGAGGTGGGGTTCCGGCTGTGAATGCAGTCACAATGTCTACCGGGAACCTGCACGTTCGGCAAGTGTCCCATGGTCGCGGCAGTCGACTCGCCGTCCCCGATCGCGTCTAATGCCCCGGCAAGTCGCGTTGGAGGTTCGTTATGACGCAGGTTGTTTCTCGCCCAAAGGTCACTGGACCGGTGACAGGCGGAGCGCGGGGCTGGCCGTTCGCCGCGACCATGCTTGATGTGAAAGCGCTCGGGTACGAAGAAGCGGAATACTTCCTCGAAGGCACCGCGACGAAGTACCGGCTCGCCGAAGGCGCAGAACTGAGCCGCGACGGCCATTGGGACGTGCGGCCCGCGGGCGAAGCTCCGTACAAGACGCGCATCCTCGTCTACCGCCCCGCTGACCCAGCGAAATTCAACGGCACCGTTGTCCTCACCTGGAACAACGTGACCGCCGGCTATGACCTGTTCGGCGCGGAAAGCCTGGAGCTGTTCGAAGGCGGCTTTGCCCTTGCCTGCCTCACAACCCAAAAAGTCGGCATTGAAGGCCTCCCGCCGCTGCCGCAGGGTCTGGCGGCGTGGGACGCCGAGCGCTACGGCTCGCTCTCAATTGCGAGCGACGACGTCTCCTACGACATCTTCACGCAGGGCGCGCTCGCCGTAGGC
Source organism: Dehalococcoidia bacterium (assembly GCA_046328215.1). GTDB lineage: Bacteria > Chloroflexota > Dehalococcoidia > Tepidiformales > Tepidiformaceae > Amarobacter. The sequence continues at coordinate 6,361 of JAXLXA010000029.1, forward strand.
AAGAATCGCGACCGCGCCGGCGTCGACCCGATGGGAGGGCTCGATGTGAAGCGCGTCGTTGCCCAGGGCGCTTCGCAGTCAGCGGGACGGCTCGGGACGTACGTCAACGCCATCCAGCCACTGACGAAGGCGTTCGACGGCTTCATCCTCACCATCTACTTCGGCAGCGGTTCCGCGCTCGAAGTGGGCGAGACCGTGGTGAACATCAACCTCCCCCAGACGACTTCGCCCCGCCGGATGCTCCGCGGGGTGAACCTGCTTCGCCAGGACCTCGGCGTGCCCGTCTTCGTCGTCAATTCCGAACTCGAAGCTATCGCCTGCCACGACGTGCGCCAGCCGGACGGCCCCCTCTTCCGCTACTGGGAGTCAGCGGGTACCTGCCACGTTTCCGCCCAGAATCAGCGAGACCGCCAGGCGCGGCTCGACCGGGACCAGGTGCGGACGCTGCCACTTACCGAGGGCATCAACCGCATCCCGATGGCGCCAATCTATGACGCCGCCTACCACCACATGCAGACGTGGTTGACCACGGGCACGCCGCCGCCGTCCCAGCCGAAGGTGGAGTTCGCCGGCGACCCGGCGGAGGTGGTGCGCGATGAGCACGGGATTGCGAAGGGTGGTATCCGCCTGCCCCAGGCGGACGTTCCGCTCGCGCAGAACAGCGCCATCCCGCTCAAGGACGATGTCTTCGCCTACCTCGGAGGTTCCAGCCACCCGTTCTCCCGCGAGAGAATCCACGGGCTGTATGGCTCGAAGGATGCGTTCCTCGCGAAGTTCCGCGAGGCGGCGGCGCGTTCGGTTTCAGCCGGCGTGCTGATGCCGCGAGATGTCGAGCCGCTCGTTGCCGAGGCTGCTGAGGGCTGGCCGGCCTAGGTCAGGGCGAAATCCGAGCCGCGACCGGCAGGAGCGGGGCTGAAGTCGAAGCACGGCCGACGCGCCCGGCACCGCGAAGCGGTCCGGGCTCCGGTCACTCTGCTTCCCAGCGCAGCGGCGCGAGGTATACGCCGCCCTGGTTCCAGCCGCAGTGGCTCACCCACGCGCTGCCGGCCTCGTCCATGATGACTTCCGAGGCATGGGAGTCCAGGAATCCAACCTGGTTCGAAACCTCGAAGCGCAGCGGGTCGTCGCTCTCCAGCACGCGCGTCCCGCGGTAGCCGGCCCAACTGAGCCTGCCGGTCTCGGCCCGGCGCTTCATCAGGCGATCCCAATCCGGCCCAATGAACAGGTAGTACTGGTCGCCGCGCTCAACCACGAAGGGCGACTCGCATGGCCCGCCGCCAGTGCCTGAGTACTCGTCGGTGTAAACGATAGTCCGGCCGCTCCAGTGCACGAGGTCGTTCGACTCGGCCGCCGCTACCACGAAGTTCCCACCTTCTGGCGTAGCCGTCGCCGTGTAGTACATAACCCAGCGGTCGCGGACACGGGCCACCATCGGGTCGCGTGCCTCGTAGCCATCGACAATCAGCGGATTGGCGGGATGACGTGTCCAGTTCCAGCAGTCCGGCGAGGTCAGCAGCTGGATCCGGTATGCCGGGAGGCTTTCGCCGCCCCCGCACACGAACATCCAGTACTGACCATCGTGGAAGATGACGTGCGGCGCCCACAATTGCGTCTCGCCCCACGCCGGGTCGGCCGACACGGCGAAGGGCTGTTTTGTCCACGGTCCATGGAGTGACTGCGCCGTCGCGTGCGCCAGGTGCTTCTCGTCGCGCGGAGCGAACGGTTCCGCATGCGTGATGCCGATGAGGTGCCACAGCCCGCGCTGGTCGCGGACGAACGTGTGGTCATTGATGTACCACCGCTCGGCCTCGCCGTCTGACGGGTCGTAGATGCGGACGAACTCGCCGGCGGTGACGCGCACGTTAGTTGAGCTGGTCTATGAGGCGCAGCAAGATTCCGCGTTGGCGGGCAAGGTCCACCACGCGCGGCGGGGCGAACTTCCCACCGACCGCCGGGAAGGCGCGGTAGCCTGCTCGCGTCAACAACGCCGCCCGGTTCTCCGCCCGATCGAGGTCTGTTTCGTCGAGTGTCCGGGATACCTCCACGGCGAAGAGCGTTTCCGGATACCCGGCTTCGCGCTTGTCGAATCCCTGGATGATGACGTCGAGGGCACGAAGCTGCCGCGCGTCGAACGCCGAGAGCGTACCTGCGTCTTCCGCTTCATCGACGCGGTCGAGGTCGTTCAGGGATATCGCGCGAGGCTTGCGCAACCACTCCCCAAACAGCGACGGCGCCTTTCGCTCGAAACGCAATTCGTAGAGCGCCCCCGTATCTTCAGCCCACTGCGTGCTGAGCATTTCAACGGCGGTCGCGAGTTTGTCCACCTTAACGGTGAGAGCGTCGAGCCTGAGAACCAACTCGTCGAAGCGGCCCGTGAGTTCCTCGACGCGAGCCTCGGTGCGGCGCTGCGCTTCAGCGAGTTCCTCAACGCGAGCCTCGGTGCGGCGCTGCGCTTCAGCGAGTTCCTCAACGCGAGCCTCGGTGCGGCGCTGCGCTTCGGCGAGTTCTTCGACGCGAACCTCGGTGCGGCGCTGCGCTTCGGCAAGTTCCTCGACGATCCCCGGTAGCCGGTCGAACTCATCCCCGAGGACGAGCGGGCGCAGCTGCGCTCGCCACTCCGGGTTGCCCGCGAGCAGTCGTACCAGGTCCTGGAAGTCGTTAACCGTGAACGCCATGCGCATAGTGTACAGGACGGTCCCGCCCGCTCAGCCCCCGTACAGCACGCGCCGCAGGTCCAGCGCCAGGTTGCTGCCGTCGAGCAGCATGTGCCGGGGGTTGAAGCCGTCGGCATGCACGCGAACCCGCAGGTCTGCCGGCGCCAGGTCGGCCGGGATGGAGATGCCGGTGAGGCCATTGGCGTCGGTCAGCGTCCGCGCAACTTTCCCGTCCTTGTGGTCCGAAACGAGCACCTCGGCGCGCGCAACCGGCGCCTTTTCGCCGGACGGGCCCGCGTCGTTGTCCAACACGGTGATTTGCGCCGTCCGCCCATCGGCCTGCGCCACGATTTCGACATCGAGGTCGCGCAGATAGATCAGCGGTTCGGTGGTCACCGCCTCCATCCCGTCTCGCTCCGGGATGCGTGCGGGGTTCGCCTTGAGCGAGACGTCCTGCTGCGCCATCCCGTGGTCCGTCGTTATCACGAAAAGCGTCGACTCGAACAGCCCCCGCGACTCAATCGTGCGTAAAAGGTGCCCGATCCGCACATCCGTCTCGTCCAGTGCCGCGCGGGCGCCCTCATGGTGCGGCCCGTAGTCGTGCGCGCTCGAATCGGGCTGGGCGAACTCGTGGTACGTGAATATCGGCGCCGGGTGCGATTCGTCGAGGAACAGTTGCCGTGCCTGTGCCAGCGCCCGATTGTCGATCTGTCCTTGCAGCTTGTGTCCCTGCTCCTCGAGTTCCTCGAACCAGCGCGGGTTGATCTCGTGCTCGGTTTCTTTGGTCAGCATGATCAGCTCGCCCCGGTCTCCGAGGAGCCGGCGCTCGAGCGAAGCGTGCCCCGCTCCCCGCGTGCACGGTTCGTTCACCGAAGCCGTGACGACACCGGAAGCCCCATCCCACTCGCCGTGGACGCGGTGGAACGCTTCGAACAGCGTCTCGACGGCCGGGTTCAAGAACCGGCCGGTATCGAACTGCTGGCCCTGCGGCGAGACGGTCTCCCGCGTCTCGCGAAGGTAGTAGCTCGGATTCACAATGTCGTGGTGGCCGGACCACGCGCCCGTGCCGATGGCGTTGTGGCTCGGCCAGGTGATGCTCGGAAAGTTGGTGATGCTGCCGTAGCGCAGCATGACGCCGCGGTCGATGAGCCGGCGAAGGTTCGGGATCGCATCCGGTTCGGTTTCGAGACGGCGCCGCAATTCTGTGTGCGACTGCCCATCAAGCAAGATGAGGTAGACGCGTTCAGGTTGGCCCGTCGATGCGTCAAGCACATCCTCCAGTACGTGGCCATCCTGTCGCGCCAGGTAAACGTCAGGCCCAACCCCGCGCTCGCTGCTCGTGCGGCCCGACACGTCTGTACCATCAATCAGCGGGAAGTCCATGAGCCGCGCAATGGTCGGTGCGATGTCGATTTGCCTCGCCGCCGCGTCCGAGAACCCGCCGCGCTTCACCCTGGGGCCGGAGAACACCAGTGGTGAGCGTGACTGGATGACGTCCAGCGCGCCGTGCTGTCCGGGCTGCCGGCCGTAGCAGTAGGCCTTCGGGTTCACGGCGAGGTCCGGCGCGTTCGGGCTGTCGAAGAGTTGCGACAGGCGCTCGTACGCGTATGGGTAGGTCAGCGCTGCTGGCTCGACGAAGTTCGTTTCCGGCTCGCCCGAGCCGGCCGAGAGCTCCTCGTCGTAGGTGCTCAGAGCGCGATGGTCCTGGTTTCCGAGGGGGTTCTCACCGGCCGATTCGACGACCGTGTAGTCGTATCTGCCGCCAGGAGCGTAGTTGCGCACCCAGGCCACCATCCCCCGGAGTGACCACGCTTCGTAGCGCCACGAGCCATCCCGTCCCTGGCGCGCCGTGGCGACGAAGTCGGTCCACGCTCGGCCGTCGTCAGTTGTGAGCAACCGGTGGATTGCGCGGTTGCCCGACTCTTCCTGGTTGTGGTCCAGCCCCTGCCCGCCCCGGCGCTCGGGGCCAACGCAGTCCATTGAACGTTCTGCTGTCATCCTCGCCCCCTTCAGCCTTTCAACTGCCAGCCGATGAACGGGTCCTCGGTCTCAGCTTCCATCGCGCCCAGGAATTTCGCCGTCATCCCGTAGAAGCCAGTCAGCATGTTGATTCCCACCATCGTCGAGGCGTCGAAGTGCTTCGCCAGCTCGCCGTGCGCGTCATCCGATGGGTGGTCGCTGGCCTCGACGGCGTCGACGTAACCGAGCAACGCCCGCTCGGCGTCGGAAAACAGGTCGCTCTGACGCCAATGGTGGAGTGCGACGATTCTCGCCTCCGTCAGGCCTGCCTCGCGGCCAATGCGAACGTGCTGGTGCCACTCGTAAGTGGAGTGGTGGAGGATGGCGGTCCGGAGAATGACCAGCTCCCTCCGTTCCGCATCGAGGCCGCATTGCGTCCAGAGGCCGTTCCCGAGGCGCAGATACGACCGCCACAACTGCGGGTTGTTCGCCATCAGCCGGAAGATGTTGGCGGGCTGGCCTGTGGTGGCGTTGCGGTCCCAGACGTAGAGGAGTTCTTCAGGGATGTCGCTTCGTTCGGTTAGCGGTAGACGGGTCACGTGGCGCTCCCGGCGTGAGGTTGCCGGAGTGTACTCGCTGCGGGGCCCAGCGTTCGACTGCCGGCTCAGCCCTGACGGACTTGAGCTGTCCGCCACCGGCAGGCGGCGATGGTCACCCCGGCCATGGCCCCGGTGAGGGCCGTTGCCGCCGCACCGGAGAAGTCGCCAGTGGCGCCCCGCAACAGAAGCTCAACGCCGCACCAGACGGCGGCCGGCCAGGCCACGATTTCGAACAGCCGGTACGCTTGCGGTCTCACGCGGCGGTCTCCGCGGACTTGTAGTCTCGCTCGACGCGGCGGATGAACGCCTCCGCCAGTTCTGGGTCGAACTGGGATCCTCGCCCCTGGATGATTTCCTCGATGGCTCGTTCCGCCGTCAGGCCCCTGCGATACGGCCGGTCGGTCGTCATCGCGCTATACGCATCCGCGAGGGTGAACAACCGCGTTGGCACATTGACATCCGCGCCCTTGAGCCGCCCCGGGTAGCCCGCCCCGTCGAAGCGCTCGTGATGGTGGCGGACGAGCTCCACCACGGTGTCATAATCCGTCACCGCGGCGGTGATCGCCGCGCCCATCAACGGATGCTCTTCCATGCTGCGGCGTTCCAGCGAGGTGAGCGGTCCGGGCTTTCGCAGGATTTCGTCCGGCACCACGATTTTCCCCAGGTCATGGATGGGCCCGCCAATCGAGATGCTGTTGAGCTGCTCCTCGCTGAACCCGATGTCCCGGCCAACCTGCAACGCCATCTGCGTCGCATGGTCGCTGTGGAAGCGCGTGTAGCTGTCCCGCCGGTCGATCGCCTTCACCAGGTTTCGGAGCGCCTTGAGGTTGCCCACTTTCAGGAGGGCTTCGGGCGATTCGGCGGCGCCCCCGAGCAGCGAAACCGGCGACATCGACTTGTCCAGGTACATCTGGTCTTCGGCATCCGCGATCAGGTCGCGTGGCGAACCGTACCCGCGGAAGCTGGCGAGCCCGCAACTGATGCGCGTCGGGAGCGTGATTCGCGCGCCGTTGACCACCTCGATGTCCGCCACCGCGCGGCGCACTCTGTCCATGACTCGTTCGGCCTCGTGTTCCTTGAAACCGGGAAACACGACCACGAATTCGTCACCTCCAAAGCGGGCGAACTGGGCGGGCGGCCGGATGTGCAGGTGGAGGGCCGTCGCCACGCGCTGCAGCACTCGGTCGCCCTCTTCGTGCCCAACGAAGTCGTTGAGCAACTTGAAGTTGTCGATGTCGAGGTATGCCACGACGAGCGGCGATTCCTGGCGCAACGAAGCACTGACGGCTTCCACGATGTACTCGTCGATGAAGCGCCGGTTCGGGCACCCGGTGAGGGCGTCGGTGTAGGCCAGTTTCCGGTAGACGGCGGCCTGTTCCGCCTCGATTTGGCGGGCCCGCGAGTCCACCGCCTTGTTGAGCATGTGCCAGAGGATCTCCGCGTCGAACGGCTTTCCCAGGAAGTCGTCGGCGCCTGCCTTCATCGAGCGGACGGCAACATCAACATCGACGAACCCGGTGATGGCGACGATGCCAGCGGCGGGCGCCGTGGCCCGCGCCTGGCTGATGACCTCCAGCCCGGACATATCCGGCAGGGAGATGTCTGAAGCGATGGCATCGAAGGAGTGCTCCCGCACAGCCTCAAGCGCGGCCGCCCCCGAACGAGCCACCGTCACCTCCCGCGTGTGCTGACCAAGGACGAGCTGGATCAGGCGGCCAAGTGCTGGATCGTCTTCGATGACGAGGACACGAAGCGGCCCACGGCCTTCCCGCCGGACGAGAGGTTCCATCCCCAGAATTGTCGACAGAGCCAGGGGAGGGCGTAGTAGGGTTTGGTCAGCGAATCCCTACTTCGCGCGGTTCACCCAGATTCGGCCGGCAACCTGCGTGCCCATCACGATGGACCGCTCGCCTACCCGCGCGGTGACCGTCCCACGGTAGGGCGCCACCGACTCCAACTGCACTGGCATGCCGGGGCGAATGCCTTCCTCATCAAAAAAGCGAAGCAGTTGCTCGTCCTCTTCGAACACCCGGTCGATGACGACGCGTTCGCCCTCACCGATGTCCGCGAGCGTCGTCATGGAGAGCTTCCTCGGGGTGCCCTGGCCCGGGATGGGATACCCAAACGGGCTGTGCTGCGGCCGTCCAAGCGTCTCGTAGAGGTGCGGCTCGGTGATGTCGGAAATGCCATGTTCGAGGAGGTGCGCCTCTTCATAAGCCCGCCACCACGGCACCTTCAGGACATCGGTGATCAGGCACTCCGCGAGGCGGTGGCGCCGCACCATCTGTTCCGCGCGCCGCAGCCCCTCGGGCGTCAGGTGGATCAGCTTCTTCGAATCCAGGGTCACCAGGTGGTCGCGAAGCAGTCGCTTGAGCATTCCAGCGACGGACGGCGGCGTTATCTCCAGGCGGTCAGCCAACCGGACGGCGATGACATCTTCGCCCTCATCATGGCTGAGACGGTAGATGGCGGTCAGGTAATCGTCGGTCGCGACGTTCGTAACCTGCTTGGGCATAGCCGCCTGATCGTGCCACGAAGCGGCGCGCCGCGATAGTTGACCGCGTTACAGGTCCTCAGGCCGCCTTGCGGAAGGGGACGACCTCGATGCGGCGCAACTGGATGACGTTGTCTGCCGGCGGCTGTGCGCGGCCGGAGAGAAAGGCGGCGGCGCAAGGGGGGACGTTGTTCGTCGCGACGCACGTCCGGCAACGCTGGGCGCGGGACTCTGGCGCAAATGGGCACGCTTCTTCGTAACCTGACATCTGGGTGACCTCCCGGTATCTACTGATTGCTATCGGCACCCCGCCACCGGTGGATGAGGGGTGGTTAAGGCGTTTCTTTGGCGGGAAACGGAATGCTTTGCCATAGATGGATTTACTGGACGGTAGAAATAACTCTTCTCACGAATCGCCATCCGAAGTATTCTTGGCTCGCCGCAAACCCAGCAGGAGAGTGCCGATGGCCGCGAACCCCGTAACTGAATCAGGACTGGATCTGTCCTGGCTGAACCTCTATGACGAACCCACCTCGGCGGTGCCCGGCAAGAAGGGCCTCACGCTGAAAGAGATCAATCTCGGCAAGTACGCCGATGACCGCCGCGGCGCCGGCGACATGACCTACCGCGCGCGTGGCGCCATCGCCCGTCCCGGCGCGCAGCGATTCGGCCCCAACTACCAGAAGAAGGCCGACGTTTGGTCCGAAAACTGCATCATGCTCTACGAGGAGGCCACCCAGCGTCAGTGGTCTTCCGCTCGCGACATTCCCTGGGACACTCTCGAAGCGCTTCCCGACGAAATCGAGCGCGCGATGTGCCAGCTCTGCACCATGCTCACCGAAGTCGAGTTCATCGCCGGTGATGTGCCAGGCCAGTGGATGCCGTTCGTCAGCGCTCAGGACTTCGAAGCCGGCCTCTTCCTCATGAGCCAGATCATGGATGAGGCCCGCCACACGGACGTCTTCCGCAAGCGCGCCCTCGCCAATGGCGGCGGCCTGCTCGCCCAGGGCGCGGGCCTCGGCCTCCGCACGCTCATCGAAGCGCGCGACTTCACCGAGATGTCCGTCCTCATGCACGTCCAGGCTGAAGGCTTCGTGCAGTCGATGTTCCGCATGGGCGAACTCATCGGCCAGACCGACGCCGACAAGCGCATCTTCCGCATGAGCGCCCAGGATGAATCGCGCCACCTCGCCTTCGGCGTCATGCACCTCAAGTACGTGCTCGACACCGAGCCGGACCGCCGCGAAGAAATCCACCACTACCTGGACAAGGCCGAAGGCGACGCCGCCGGCGGTGGTTCGGGCGACGTGACGTTCCCGCCGGTGTTCGAATCCCTCTGCCTGCTGCTCGGCGGTGGCCCGGACAAGTTCGACGAGGGCTTGCAGAAGTTCCTGCTGCTTCGCAAGCGCCAGATCAACGAGTACGTCCACCGGCTGGGTGTTGCCGGCCTCGGCGACCGCCGCAACCGGCTTGGGCCGCTCATGGCGCAGTTCCTCGACCCCGAATAGGGCCGAGGTTCCCGCTCGACACGCTCATCAGTTCACCACCGCCCTCGCGGCGGTCGGAGGTTTGACTATGTCTACAGGAGAAGCGCTGGCCAAAGCGCAGGAAGCGGCACAGATCCCCCAGGATGCCCGTGACAAGGCTCGCGAACTTGGCTGGGAAGACGGCCTGATCGAACTCGCGCTCGAAAAGGGCCACAGCCTGGCCATCATCTGGCAGGCTCTCCGCGGCGGCGTCAGCGGCGCCCAGGCGAAGGAATTCCTCGTCAGCGGCGGGACCCCCACCCCTCGCGACTTCAGCTGGATGAAAGTCCCCACGGAATGGGGTATTCGCGCCCGCGCCACGGACCCGAAGATGGGGCTCACGATCGGCGACCTCAATGTCGGCACCTACGGCGACATCCCGGACGTGTGGTACAACCGCTCGGAAATCGCCCGGGGCTCATACCCGAACCCCGTCAACGAAGACATGGGCTACACCATCTTCGAAAAGGCGATCGTCTGGGCCGACTGCTGCGTGCCGCTGTACGAAGACGCCATCCGGGACCGCTGGGTCTCGGCCACGGACCTCAACTGGGCGAGCCTCGAAGCGCTCCCGGACGACATCGAAAAGGCCGTCTGCCAGCTCATGACCGAGCACAGCGAACGCGCCTATTACACCGGGGCGCTCTGGTCCGGCTGGCTTCCGGAAATCAGCTACGGCTATCTCGAACTGAAGCTATTCCTCTCGGCGGTCATCTACGACCTCGCCCGCCACTCCGAGGCGTTCCGCAAGCGGGCGCTTGCCAACGGCGGCGGCCTCGGCCTGCAGGCCCCGACCGACTTCTCGCGCGTCGCGCAGGAGGCCCGCAGCTTCCCCGAGCTCGCCGCCGTGCTGTTCGTCCAGGACAGCATGCTCTACACGCTCTTCAAGGAGGGCGAACGGTTCGCCCAGAACCAACTCGAACGGGATATGTACCAGCTCGTCGCGAAGGACCGCGACCGGATGCGGCAGTACCACATCGAGCGCCTGAAGCACTTCCTCTTCAAGATGCCCGATCGCAGGGAAGAGCAGAACCTGTACTTCGCCAAGGCTGAAGCGAAGATGGTGAAGGACTGGGCTGACAGCGCCGTCGCCGAGCCGCTTGCCATCCTCCTCGGCGGTGGCCGGGACAATATCGCCCGGGGCCAGGAGCGCTTGCAGGACCTGCGCAAGCTCCAGGTCGCCAATTACGTGGCGGACCTGAAGGATGCCACGTTCTTCCGCACCCACCTCAACGGGCGCATGCAAGAACTGCTTGCCTGAACCCGTTCGCTCGGAAGAAACGAGAAGGGGCTCCCCACCGGGGAGCCCCTTCTTTTTGGTTTCCGTGCGCACCTCAGGCCAGGCCGAGCGCGACGCGGATGCGTTCGACAAAACCGTCCGATTCCTGCGCGAGGACACGCCGGATGCGGTCTTCCCGGCGCAACTCGCGCAGGGCCTGCGCGTGCTCGTAGCGGCGCCGCAGGAATTCCGGCTCAGGCTGGCCGGCGGCGATCAGGCGCCCGTCGTGGGTGCTGATGACGCGACCGTCGAGCACATCGATGATTGCTTGCAGCATTGCTGTTTCTCCTTCTGTGGGGGCTGGTCCGGGAACGTGCCCGGTTGGTCTGATGCGTCCTCCCGGATCAGGCATGCTGTTCGCGGAAGGACGTTTCTGTGGCGGGATGTGTGGCCTGTCCGTTTGAGAGGCGCGAGCGCCGCGTCCAGGCCAGCCGATGGAGGTGGGCGGGGCCTTTCGCCAGGTCTTCGCCGAGCGGCCTGTTGGTGGCCATCGCGGCGAGGCGGGGCGAATGTGTCATTACCAGGTTCAACACGGCATCACTCCTTGAGTGCACTGGTGCTCATGTCAAAAGAGCGCACGAATCTGATACAACGAACCTGATAATTCGATGCAGTAACCGGCGAATGCGTTACTGGAGCCGCGACCGTTAGTGGCGGCAAAGAGCGGATCTCTGGGTGGGCTGCCGCTTATCCTGGGCGAAAGCGTCTGTCCTGTGAAACAGAAACGCCGTACCGCCTGGCGGTACGGCGTCGAAGGCCGTCCTGCTGTTTCAGGACCCTTACCTTACCGACGCTACCCCGTGAGCGGTCGCCGCAGTGCGAATATTCTTCACCATTGGAAACTCCTGTCTGGCGTTGCCGCGCTTGTTATCGAGAACGAACGTACGGTCGCGAAGGTTAACTGTCAACGAACAAATCCATGCCAGATCCCGGCCAATGTGGATCCATTCACACACCGGCGGTTTACGGCGAGCAAGCTAGACTGTGTGTGCTATGACCAGCCCGGGCTTCGGCGAGGAGCTTCGTTACGTCGGCCGCGACGGCCTGACTGGCATGCCGGCGCGCGTGAACGACCGCTTCATCGCCGAGACCGAACGGGCGATCGAACGGTACGGCCTGGACGCGCGCGAGCCGGTGCCGCCGCCCGCTCCGGGCCCCCTGGATATCGCCTGGCTTACCGTCGCGAAGCTCGGGATCACGCGTGCGAGAGTCGCCCGGTACGGCCTGGACGCGTATGGCCGCCTCGATGTCCCACAGGACACGTCGACGGTTGGCTGGAACCCGGCGTATTGCCAGCTCCCGGGTGGCGGTGGCGCCACGTTCCTGGCCGCGCATGTGTACTTCGGCGGCCGTCCGGGGATTTTCTCGCGGCTCTCCACGCTCTCCGGCGGCGATAGCCTCGAAATCGGCCTGAACGACGGCACCGTCCATGCCTACCGGGTCACTTCGGTGGTCGAGTACGCACTCGCCGCTATCGACATGGGGGCGCTCCTGCGCGGTCGCGAAGGAATCGAAAGCGTCACGCTGATGACGTGCAGCGGCCCGCCGAACGAGGGTGAGTACGCCTTCCGCACCGTTGTCCTGGCTGAGCGGGCGTCTTAGGCGAACGAACCGTGCCGCCCGGCGCCCGCGGCGAGCGCGCCCGCGCCTTCGCGCGTCTCGCCAGACACGATGACCTCCAGGCCGCGCTTCGTCTCGTTCGCCAGCGCCGCCCGAAGTCGAGGTCCCGTTGCTCCAGCGCGCCGGTAAGCCGGTCGCTGCGCACAGCGCTGCGGGAAACCGGCGATCTGCAACGCCAGCTCTTTCGCTGCGCTCAGCGCCTGCCCGGGGAACCGCAAGGCGGTTCGCGAGGCCTATGCGTTGGGCTTCGTCGCCGCTCACGCCCCGCCCGGTGAGGATGAGGTCCATCTCGCGTGGCTTTCGCCAGTCGGGCGCGGGAGCCACGCGGTCCCGCCGTCCACCAGCGGCACGCCCCAGCGCCGGCGATAGACGCCGAGCACTGCGGCGTCGTGCGCCGCCACGCGCATGTCGCACCAGAGCGACAGTTCCAGTACACCAGCCGCGAACCCCTCCTGCGGCGATGACTGGCTTGGACAGCCGCATTCGCGATGGCCCCATCGGCCCATCTCCGTCGAGGCCGTGCAGTTGCCTCACGCACTTCGTCGCGACGGCCTTCAGGTCGGCTTCGGCGCGAAGAAGCCGCCGGAGCCGGTGAGGATGGCGACAGCAAGGTCGTCGTCCGCGCATCGAACCGCCGGAAAGCTTCCGCGAGTTCGCCGGCCGTAGCGCGCGGTCGACGGCGTTCCGCACCTCAGGGCGGTTGATGGTGACGATGGCTTGAGAGGACCTTCGGTCTCGTAGCTGACGGGCACGGGGTGCACCTCGGTTGTTAGGCGGATGGTAGCGCCGTAGAAGTCGCCGTGGACAGCATGGTGGAACGTGACTTCAGCGGGTTCGACATCCGTGTCTGGCAAACGGATTCGATCGCGGACGTGTTCGAACAGGTGAAGGTCGTGTTCGCGGAGAACTATCGCGACGCGAATATCGCCTACCTTGAGAAGAACGCCGGCAAACTGCGCTTCATGACCACCGCGACCAACAAGGCCGACTGGCAGGGTTGCGCTCGGCGAATGCCGAATTCCTCGACCTCCGCGCCCTCCCGGCTTCGAATGTGAACCTGGCGAGGCCTGTGCTGCGTGGTCCCCGACTTCCGGCGGCACCGGCTCTTCGGCCGCCTCGAGGGTTTGGCGCTGGGCGCCTTCCAGACCACCACCGTGGAACGCTATCTCCTGCGGCCGCTGCGCCACCCGGCCAGTTTCCGCAATTTCTTCCGAAATCCTGGGGCAGTACCACACTCCGGCAAGCGTCCCACTGAGTGGCAGCGCGAAGTCGGTATCGCGATCGCGCCGCGGCCTACGGATCGCCGGGCTTCGACCCCGAGACGATTCGTGGTCAGGGCGGCGTCCCCATTGGCTGGCCACATCATCGAAATCGACGCGACGGACGATGAGTGGGCCATCTTCAAGCCCGTCGACCGCTCGAAGGTGACTCTCTCCTCGGCATCGCCTGGAATCCGTCCCCACCGCCGGGCTGGCAGGATCCCCTGAGCGCTTGGGGCTATTGCCTCGGCCCGCTACGCTGTAAGAGAATGCCAACCAGGTTCCTCCCGCTGACCATCGCAGACCGCGCCCTACCTTGTCGCCGCGGATCTGCCGCACACGCTTCTCCCCGGCCGCCGAGAGCCTCCAGGAGGCTCGCCGAACTGGCGAAGACGGCGGGCGCGGTCGTTGCCGGCTCAACCGCACCAGAAGCTCCGAACACCCCAACGTCGCCACCTACATCGGCAGCGGTAAGGTGGAAGAGGTGGTGCTCGAGCGCAAACGCCTCGACGCCAACGTCGTCATTTTCGACGACGAAGTTCTCACCCTCCCCGGCAACGCAACCTGGAGAAGGCGCTCGGGGTGAAGGTGATCGACCGCACAGCGCTCATCCTCGACATCTTTGCCACGCGCGCGCAGACCCGTGAGGGCCGCCTCCAGGTCGAACTGGCGCAGATGCAGTACCTGCTGCCACGCCTCGCCGGGCAGTGGTCCACCTGGAGCGCATGGAAGGCGCAATGGGTACGCGCGGCCCAGGCGAAACCCCAGAGATCGAGACGGACCGCCGGTTGATCAACGCCCGGATCGCCAAGCTGCGACGTGACCTCCGCGAGGTCAGCGTGCAGCGCGATATGTCGCCGCCGCCGGGCGCGAAACGACTTCCCGGTCGTCGCGCTCGTCGACTACACAACGCCGGCAAGTCAACGCTCATGCGCTCGCTCAGTGGCGCGGATGTGCCCGCCGAAGACAAACTCTTCGCAACCCTGGACCCGGTTACGGCGGCTCGGGCTGCCCTCCGGCGAAGTCGTCTTGCTCACCGACACCGTGGGCTTCATCCAGAAGCTCCCCACCCAGCTGGTGGCGGCATTCCGGGCGACGCTGAAGGAACTGGCCGAGGCCGACCTCCTGCTCCACGTCATCGACATCTCGCACCCCAACGCCTTCGAACACTGGAGACCGTCGACAAGACACTCGCCGAGCTCGGTGTGGCCGGGAAGCCGGCGCTGCTCGCCCTCAACAAGGTGGATGCCCTTCGCGACGAAGACGGCGAGCCTGTCGAGGATTACGACCGCGAAAGCGCTGATCCTCGGCGCCGGCGCCCCGCGAAACGTCGTCCTCATCTCCGCGCAGGAGCGTTGGGGATTGGATGCGCTGCGGCGGCGCATCGAAGACGCACTCGATGGTGACCTTGAAGCCGGCCCGGGTGACCTCACTGAGCTGGTTGGCCGCGCCGTTTGAACCCCGCCGGGCGAACCGGTAGAACACCCTCATGACACAAGACGCCCCGCCCATCCCGTTCGAGCACGCGGATGGGCCGCTCTGAGCTGCCGCGTGCTCGATTTCGCGGACGAGAAGGGCCAGCTCTGCACCCGGCTCCTGGCCGAGCTGGGCGCGGAGGTGGTCAAGGTCGAACCCCGCGAGAGGGCGACCCGACGCGCCAGAACAGGCCTTCTTCAAAGGCGAATCCGAACCGAACAAGAGCATCTACTGGTGGGTGATGAACGCTGGAAAGCGCTCCATCTTCACCTCAACTCAAGCTCGAAGCCGGCCGTGACCTGCTGCGAAAGCTGATCGCCGCGTCCGACATCATCGTCGAGACCTGCACGCGCCCGGTGAATCCGCGGCGCGCAGGACTCGATTACGCCAGCGTGAGCGCCGCCAGCTCGGCGCCATCCTCGTGAGCATCACCAACTGGCCAGTCCGGCCCCTACGCGAAGTGGGCCGCGACCGACATCGTCGGTTCGGCCATGGGCGGTCAGATGCGTCAGCGAGGATGCGGAACACGGCCCCTGCGCACCACGGTCCCCCAGGCCTTCGCGCAGGTGAACGTCCAGGCCGCGGTGGGGGCGATGACGGCCCTCTACGCCGCGGTCAACGATGGCGCCGGGCAGCACGTCGATGTTTCGATGCAGGAAGCCATGATGGTCGCGATGGACCACGCCGGCCCCACCTGGGACATCCGCCGGGTCAATACCGTTGGCCACGGCGTCAATCGCTCAGAACACGGGCATCAGGGTGGCGCTACCTGTTCCAGGAAACCGCGGACGGCTGGGTCACCGCCCTCGGGCGGGCCAGGCCATCGGGCCGAACGCAGACCCCATCATCGACTGGCTTTCAGAAGCGGGTGAGGCACGCGGCCTGGATAGCCCGGAATGGCGCGCAGGCTGACCGCGCTCGTCCTTGCCGCGAAGATCGTGCCTACGTCGAGGAGACGATGAGGGCGTTTTGCCCGGAACTTTATTTGAAAGAGGATCTCGTCGCGGAGGCTCAGCGGCGCGGCGCCGGACCAGGCGCCCGTCTTCAGCCACGCGCGAAATCGTCGACAGCAAGCAGCTCGCCGCACGCAGTACTGGGTTCGCGTGCAGCACGAGGACCTCGGCGAATCCTTCATTTACCCCGGCGCACCGTTCAAGTTGAGCAGAACGCCCTGGAAACAACAGGCCGCGCTCCCCATGTTGAACATAACGAGTATGTGTACGGTTCACTCGGCATGGACGCCGCCGAGCTGCGCCGCCTGAAGATGAAGATGGTGATTTGAGATGGCTCACGCACTGAAGAAGCCGTTCGAGGGCCTCCGCGTGGCCGACTTCGCCTGGGTTGGCGTCGGGCCGCTTGTTTCCAAGTACCTGGCTGACCACGGCGCGGAGGTCATCCGCATCGAGTCCAACACGTACCCCGAAGCGCTGCGGCAGGGTGCCCTCCATTCGTCAACGACACGCCGAACGTCGACGGCTCGGGTTACTACGCGAACTTCAACAGTTCCAAGCTCGGCGCCTCCGTGAACCTGAAGCATCCGCGTGGGCCGGAACTGATCAGGCAGCTCGTCGCCAGGTGCGACATCGTCACGGAGTCGTTCACGCCGGGCACCATGGCCCGCTTCGGGCTGGACTACGAGAGCCTCCGTGCCGGCCGGGATGACCTGCTCATGATCTCCATGCCGCTCTACGGCCAGACCGGTCCGTGGGCCAGCTACATGGGCTACGGCCACGTCCTCCAGGCAGCGGCTGGGTATAACCACCTCACGGGCTGGGAGGACGGCCCGCCGATTGGCACGGGCGTCGCCTATACGGACTTCCTCGTGCCGCACATCGCGGCGACCGCGCTGATCGCCGCCCTCGACTATCGCCGCCGTACCGGCAAGGGCCAGTACATCGACTTCGGCCAGCTCGAAGCCGGTGTACACGGTCTCTGGACCGCGATTGTCGATTGGACGGCGAACGGCCATGAACAGACCCGCCTGGGCAACCATGACCCGGAGGCCGCCCCGCACAACGCCTACCAGTGCAGAGACGGCAAGTGGGTGGTCGTCGCTTGTGCCACCGAGAAGCACTGGGAAGGCCTGAAGGCGGCGCTCGGCCGCCCGGAATGGTGCGACATGGAGCGCATGCGCCGCCGCTGGCAGCGGCTCAACGAGCAGAAGGAAATCGACCGCCACCTTGGCTACTGGTTCGAGGACTACACCAGAACGGAGAGCGAAGCCGAGTTCCAGACCGAGGAAGGCGTCGAAGGGCCTCCCGTCCGGAAGTTCACGACCAGGCAGGTCGTCGAGCTGTTCCAATCGTTCGGCGTGCCCTGCGGCATCGTCCAGTCGGCGGAAGACCTTGCCAACGACCCGCAGCTCAAGGCGCGCGAACACTACTGGTACCTCGAACACCCGTACATGGGCCTCCGCCAGTATGACAGCCCTGCCTTCAAGCTCTCGAAGACGCCCGTCGAACTGACCAAGGCCGCGCCCATGCTTGGCGAAGACAACGAGTACGTCTACCGCGAGCTGATTGGCCTGGGCGAAGACGAGTATTACGGGTTGCTCGCCGATGGTGCGTTCGAGTAGACGCGCAGGCTCGATACGCACAAGAAAAGAGCCCCGGCCGTCCGGCCGGGGCTCTTCTGTGTTGCGAACTCGGGAGTTTAGTTGCCTGCCGTTGTTCCGCCCGCGGCCGGAGGCGCGCCACCTGGGACTGGCGCACCTTCCTGGACGACCAGCTTGCCGGTCATCTGGGTCGGGTGCGCGGCACAGTCGAAGGCGTACGTGCCAGCGGCCGGCGTCGTGAAGGTGAACGAAACTTGCTCCGGCCCGCCCTTCAGCGGCAGTGAAACATCGTCGCCTTCGCATCCCGCGGTGCAGCCCTTGAGGAGCGAGCCGCTCGCCTGGGCCCCGGCGTAGATTTGGACGTTGTGGGGCGGCGAGGTGTCCTGGTTATTGAACACCAGCGTGATCTTCGTGTTCGGCGGTGCAGTGATAGTGGTGCCCGTCGTGAACTTCGTGTTCTTCGCGGTGATCACATTCGCCGCCGGCCCACCGCCATTGCCCGGTTCCGCTGTGCCACCGCTTGCGGCTGCGTTGTCGTTGCTGAACAGGTTCAGGCCTGCACCCACCATGAAACCGCCGACAACCAGAGCACCGAAGGTTGCGACCATCGGCCCAAGGCCGAAGGTGAACGACGTGTCCTTGGTGTCGCGGACCACTTCCATGTCGAACACTTGCACGGAGCCAGGCGTCACCTGGTCCGGCGTCTGCGAGAGGATGTCGAGCATCGTCTTGCGCGTCTCTTCGTACGTTGCGAGGCGCTCGCGGTCGGCCCATGTGGTCTCCACGAGCACCTGCGAAGGGCCGGTTTCGGCCGGCGAGACAATGACGCGCAGGTCCTGGAAGCCGTCCAGGTCCCGGAGCGAGCTGTCGCGGCTCTCGAGCTGGGCGATGACGCCGCCGTCCTGGCGAGAGGTTGCGTACTGACCCTCGGGAATCGCGAACGTGACCACCTGGGTGTAGCGCGCGTTGCGCGGCTTGCCGTGGTCGCTTTCTTCGGCCTTCTTCTTCATGCGGCCGTCTTCGTAGGCCCAGCCGCAACCGGCGAAGAGCGTGATCGCGGCTGCCGCGCCCAGGAGCGGGCCCGCCCAATCGTTGCTCCGGTCGCGTGAGTAGAAGATCAGGGCTGCGCCCAGCACGAGGGCCGCTAACCCTACGACCAAGGGCCAGACACTCGGGTCCGGAAGGTGGATTTCGTGCTGTTCGCCGTGTTCGCTAACTGGATGATCCATCGAGCTTTCAGTCTCCCGGGGGCAGAGGGTACAAGCTAAACGATGTAGAGGGTAGTGAAGAGCGCGATCCAGACCACATCCACGAAGTGCCAGTAGAAGCTGCACGCCTCCACCGCTTCATGGCGCTCCGCGGAGAACTGCCCGCCGAACGAGCGCACGAGCATGACCATCATGAAGATGATGCCCCCGGCCACGTGTGCGCCATGAAATCCGGTCAGCGTATAGAAGGTGGTGCCGAAGATCGTGTCGCCAGATTTGAACGGCAATTGGCTGTAGTCATACATCTGTGCGGTGAGGAAGGCCAGGCCCAGCACGATCGAGATGAACAGCCAGCGGATGAGCCCGGATCGGTCGCCCTTCTGGATCGCCCAGACACCGAGCTGCATCGTCACTGAGCTCAGGACCAGGACACAGGTTGCGATGAAGGGCAACGCAAATTCGAGGTGAAGTTCGACTCCCCGCGCCTCCTGCGCTGCGCTCAGCGCCGGAGGCCACTGCGGCGAATCGGCCCGGGCGATGAAGTAGGCGGCGAACAGCCCGCCGAAGAACATCACCTCGGAGGCGAGGAACAGGATGAACCCGAGCATGCCATTGCTCAGTTGCTCTTTGTGCTGGGTGCCGGCATGTGCGGTCATCAGAATGCTCCTGGAAGTGGTGGACGTGCGGACGGCGGCGGCCTAGTGGCCAGCCTTCCCGTGGCGAAGGTCGAAGAGCGGGCGCTCGGAATGGATCTCCGGGATGTCGTCGAAGTTGTGCACCGGTGGGGGCGAACTCGTCCACCACTCAAGCGTGTTCGCCTGCCACGGGTCGTTCGGCTGGTCGGCAGGCTTCAGGAACGCCTGCACAACCGCGACAAGGAACGGGATCATCGAAACGGCGATCGTGAAGGCGCCAATCGTCGACACGGTGTTCAGCGTTTGCCACCCCATGTCGTCCGAGTAGGTCGCGATGCGCCGCGGCATCCCGTCCAGGCCAAGGAGGTGCATCGGGAAGAACGCCAGGTTGAAGCCGATGAACATGAGCGCGAAGTGGATTTGGCCCAGGCGCTCGTTCAGGCGCCTGCCCCAGATCTTCGGGAACCAGTAATAAAGCCCGGAGAAGACGGCAAACACCGAACCGCCGAACAGCACATAGTGAATGTGCGCGACGACGAAATACGTGTCATGGAGCGCGAAGTCCACTGGCACGGCCGCGCTGAATGCCCCATTGATGCCGCCGATGAGGAACATGCTCAGGAAGCCGAGCGAGAAGAGCATCGGCGCCTCGAAGGTGATCTGGCCGCGCCAGAGCGTGCCCAGCCAGTTGAACATCTTCACGCCGGTGGGGACGCCGATCATGCCGGTCATGAGCGCAAACCACGGCTTCAGGACGGCGCCGGTGGTGAACATGTGGTGCGCCCAGACGCTGAAGCCAAGCCCGCCGATGCCCATGGTGGCGAACACGAAGGCCTTGTAGCCGAAGAGCGGTTTGCGAGAAAAGACCGGCAGGACCTCCGAGACGATGCCCATGCCGGGGAGGATCATGATGTAGACAGCCGGGTGGGAGTAAAACCAGAAGATGTTCTGCCAGAGGATGGCGTTGCCGCCCCGGTTGGGATCGAAGAACGCGCCGCCGAAATTGCGGTCGATGAAGAGCATGACCAGCGCGGAGGCGAGGACCGGCGTTGCCAGCAACTGCAGGACGGCCGTTACCAGCACGGTCCAGCAGAAGATCGGCATGCGGAACATCGTCATCCCGGGGGCGCGCATCCTGAACATGGTCACCAGGAAGTTCGCCGCGCCGATGGTCGATGAAACGCCGAGCATGATGACCGCGATGATCCAGAGGTCCATGCCGACGCCGGAGTTCTGGGCGAGCGGACTGTAGGCTGTCCAGCCAGCGTCCGCCGAGCCGCCGAAGAGGAACCCGGAGAACATCAGCAGGCCCGCCGGCGGAAGCAGCCAGAACGAGAGGGCGTTGATGCGTGGGAAGGCCATGTCCAGCGCGCCAATCTGCAGCGGCACCAGGTAGTTGCCGAACCCGGCCCAGACCGGGATCACGAACAGGAACAGCATGGCCGAGGCGTGCATCGTGAAGATCTGGTTGTACTGGTCGTGGTTGACGAACGAGTTGTCCGCCACCGCCAGCTGCGTCCGGACGAGCAGCGCCAGCACGCCGCCGACCCCGAAGAAGAAGATCGTGGTGTAGAGGTAGAGGATGCCGAGCTTCTTGTGGTCGACCGTCATCAGCCAGTCGAGCACCGCCGGGCGGCTGTAGGACTTTGGTTGCGGGATTGCGATGCTGGACATGGTTCCTCCGGGGCGTCGTGCCCTTCGCATGCTGCCCGGCGCGCCGGGACGATCCGGGACGTGCCTACCGCGGCTGTTGAACGGAAGGCTGGGTCACTTTCTGCTCGGAGACCCACTTGTCGAAGTCGTCGCGGGACACCACTTTCAGGGTGAACCGCATCAGCGCGTGATCCAGGCCGCACAGTTCCGCGCACTGGGCATGGAACTCGCCGATCTCACGGGGCGTGACAACGAAGCGATTGTCCCGGCCGGGCACGACATCGAGCTTGTAGAGGAAGTCACGGACGTAGAACGAATGGATGACGTCATTTGACGCCAGCGTGAACTCCACGGGCTCGTCAACCGGCACCACCAGCGTTGGGATCTGGGCGGCCGTGCCGGTGATAACGATCTGGCCGGTTGCGTTGCGGTCCTCGGTGTTCTTGCCGAGGTCGTTCAGGTCGTAGGTGAAGCCCCACTGGAACTGGAAACCCTGCACATGCACCGTCAGGTCCGCATCCGGCGCCTTGTTCTCCACCTGCCTCAGGACGATGAAGGAGTACGTGAAAATGGAGACGGTGATCAGGACGGGGATGGCGGTCCAAACCACTTCCAGGAGCGTGCTGCCGTGCGTTTGGGTGGGTATGTCGTCCCCACGCTTCCGATACCGGAAGATGCACCAGATGATGGCCCCTTCCACCAGCACGAACACGACCGCGGCGATGCTGAGCGTGAAGACGTAGAGGTTGTGCATCTTGTGTGCTTCGTCGGTAATCCCGCCCGGCTGTGCCGACTGCGCGGATGCCGCCGAGACCGTGGCAATCGCGAGCAGGGCTACAGCGAGGAAGACCAGTGCCCGGCGGCTTCGCCCGAGCATCCCAGGTACACGCATTCCGTAAGCCCCCTCTGGATCCGTCTGCCGGGCGCGATTTCAAGGCGCGCAAACCCGGTTGTGAACGGCGTCGCAATCGGATTTATAGGACGGGGCTTCCCACGTGTCAAGGAAACGCGAACTACCTTTATCAGATTCAGCAATGACCGATTGGCCCCATTGGAGCGGTCCAATCGGGCGCTCTTTCCGATCCTTTGGCCATCATGTTGGGGACGTGCGAGACTGGCGCCGTGAGCCTCTCCTCCGCTCGACCGCGCCGCCTGCGTTCTTCGCTTGCCGCCGCGGCGTTCGCTGTTGCCTTCGCGCTCCTCCCGTCCGCTGCGCTGGCGCACGGTGGCGACGCGCCGAAGCCGTCTGTCTCGGGCCTGCTCACCCGTTGGGAATTCGACCCGGTCTTCATTCTCGTGGCCGGTGGGGCAACCTGGTGGTACGTGGCCGCCGCGCGCGCTGTGTCGCGGACGCATCCGGCCTCGCCCTGGCCGCGCAAGCGCCTCGCCTATTTCCTCTCTGGCATCGGAGTCATGGCGTTCGCCGTCACCTCGCCGCCATTCAGCTACGACGGTGTCCTGTTTTCGGTCCACATGTGGCAGCACATCCTCCTGATGATGGTGGCCGCGCCGCTCATGCTGCTTGGCACTCCCATCACGCTGCTGTTGCGTTCGGTGAGCGGCCCGACACGGCGAAACGTCATCCTCCCGATCCTCCATAGCCGGGTGGTGCGCGCACTCACCTTCCCCGTCGTCGCCTGGCTCCTCTTCGCCGGCACGATGTGGGGCTCGCACTATTCGCCTCTCTTCAACGCCGCCCTCGAACACGAGTGGCTGCACTGGCTCGAACACGTGCTCTATGTGACGGTGGCGCTCATGTTCTGGTGGCAGGTGATCGGCCTCGACCCCACACCCTGGCGGATGGCCCATCCCATCCGGATGCTCTACGTCTTCCTGCAGATGCCCCAGAACTCGTTCCTCGCGCTCTCCATCTATGAAACGAATCGCGTCCTCTACTCCCACTACGCCACCACTCAACGAACCTGGGGCCCCTCGCCGCTCGCTGACCAACAACTTGCGGGAATCACTATGTGGGTCATCGGCGACATCCTCTTCCTCGTCGCGGTTGCGTTCGTCGTCGTCGGCTGGGTGAAGCACGAGGAGTTCGAGGCGAAGCGCCAGGATCGCGCCCGGGAGCGTGAAAAGGCAGCCGCCGCGGCGGCCGCAGGCACCGGCTAAGCCAGGATCGCGCCGAGCGCGACATGCCCCGGCTGGCCCGACAGGTGACCGATGTCGTTCGAACGCTCCACGCGGCGGTGCCCGAGTTCGTCCTTTTGCAGGACGGTGATGCCGGTCACGTGAGTGGCGAAGCCGATGTGCGAGACCCGCTCTTCGTCGAACAGCAGCCAACGCGCGGTCAGCGTGTCCAGCGTGCCGCCATGCGTGACGACGATCGGCAGGCGTCCATCGAACTCCAGCTCGTCTAGGAAAGTGCCCGCTCGACGATGAAACTCGCGCCAGGTCTCGCCGCCAGGCCACTGCCGATGGTCCGGCGACCATGCGCCAGGCGCCTCGGGCCAGCGGCGGTTGGCTTCGTCTCGGGTCAGGTTGGCCGCTTCGCCGTTGTTGAACTCCCTCAGGCGCCAGTCCAACTCCGGTTCGACGCCGAACGCGCGGGCGATGTGGCTGGCCGTGTCCTGCGTGCGGCGAAGGTCGCTACTGAACAGCCGGACGGGGACGCCGCCGAGTTCGGCCCGCAGCCGGCGCGCCGCCAGTTCGGCCTGCTCGTGTCCGAGCTCGGTGATGGGCGTGTCTGTCCAGCCGCCGGAGAGCTTACGAACGTGGTGTTCGGATTCGGCGTGCCGGATGAGGATGACGGTGTCCATTGCTGCCCTGCTCCGGCGTCGCATCGGGCGCCGGCATAGGCAACGCGTGAGGTCGGCGGCAGGTTACCCGAGCAGGGCCGCGTCGATGCCCATGCCGATGAAGACCAGCGCGAGGTATACCAGCGAATACTTGTACAGCCGGATGGGCGGGGTGCTCTCGGGCTTGCGGAAGAGCTCGTAGGCGTACCAGATGAACGCGCCGCCCGTGCTTAGAGCCGTCGCGTAGAAGATCCAGCTCAGTTGCGCCGCAGGGCCGAGCGCCAGCGACACCGCCACGAGCATCACGCTGTAGCCGAGGATTTGCAGCCGCGTGTACGCGGGCCCGTTCGTGACTGGCAGCATCGGCACGCCCGCCTCCGCATAGTCACCTTCGAGCCGCAGCGCGAGCGCCCAGAAGTGCGGCGGCGTCCAGAAGAAGATGATGGCGAACATGACCACCGAGGCGATGGAGATGTCGCCGGTGACCGCCGCCCAGCCGACCATCGGCGGGAAGGCGCCCGCGGCGCCGCCGATGACGATGTTCTGCGGTGTGCGGCGCTTCAGCCACACCGTGTAAATGAGGACGTAGAAGAGCAACGCGGCGAGCGCAAGGAGCGCCGCGGCCAGCGTGGTGGTGGCCCACAGGAAGCCGAACGCCACGACCCCGAGCGTGATGCCGAACACCAGGCCGTGCAGGGGTTGAATCTCACCCGTCGCCAGCGGCCTGCGCTGGGTACGGCGCATCACGGCGTCGATGTCCCGGTCGTACCAGCAATTGATTGCGTTGGCGCCCGCCGCCGAAAGGCTCCCGCCGATCACCGTGGCCAGCACGAGCCATGTCGAAGGCCAGCCCTTCTCGGCGACCACCATTGCCGGCACCGTCGTGATCAGCAACAGCGAGATGATCCGCGGCTTGGTCAGCGAGATGTAGTTTCGCACCGTCGTCGCGATATCTGGCCGGGCAAGGGACATGGCTTCGGCGGTCAAGCGGCGGCACCGGCTTTCTTCAGGGGGCTTGGCTGCGCAGCGACCGCCGGGCCGTAGAACGACAACGCGACCGCGCCTGCAAGCGTAAACCAGATCAAAGTCGCGATCACCGTGTGGGAGATGGTCAGGGGGTCCGGGAACGTGTACCACACGTTCAGTGCGCCCACGAGCACCTGCACCGCGTAAAGCACGCCCAGGGCTACCGCCACGGCGCCGGCCCAGCGTACCTCGGTGCGGTTTCGCCACGCGGCGAGCACCAGCGGCACAATCAGGAACACGAACGCCCCGGCCAGGTAGCGGTGGACCATGTGCACCACTTCATGGTCGTCCGCCGCCGGGAGGGCGGATCCGTTGCAGAGCGGCCAACCGGAACAGGCTGTTGCGGCGCCACTCTCCGTCATGTAGCCGCCAATCCATACAACCGCCGCGAGCCACAGCATCGCGACGATCGCGAGCCGCCCGATGGGCCGCGCTGCCGTCCGTTCGGCTGACGAGTCGGACCGCCTCGGGTCCTCGACGAACATGGCCACGGCCACGCTGATTTCGCAAAGCAGGACCACCATGGCGGTGAGCAAGTGAGTCGCAACCACTTCCGGCGGCAGTTCGCGGACAACGGTGAGCGCGCCCAGCAGGCCCTGGATGCCCACCAGCGGGACGGTGGCTGTCGCCAGCCAGACGATGAAGGGCACATGCCGGTAGAACTTCCAGGCGCAGACGGCCACGCCGATCACCATGAAGCCGACAAGCATGGCCACGAAGCGGTGCGAGAACTCGATGATTGCGTGCTTATGGCCGGGCGGCACCGCTCCGCCGTGACAGGTGGGCCAATCTGGACACCCGAGGCCGGAGCCGGTGGCGCGCACCAGCACGCCGACCGCGACGAGGACGAGGGTAGCCAGCGCGGTGGCAACCGCGAGACGTTGGGCGAATGTCATGGCGAACGCCTGTGGCCTTTCTGGCATCTCCGCCAGCGTGTTGCTCTGCTCGGGCCGGGCGCCCCCACCCAACCGGATAATTCCGTGACAAAGGGTGCCGTTCAGCGAGCGGTTGCGCAAGAATCCAACGCCGAAAGTAAGGCTGCTCCCGACCGGTCAGAAGCCCTGCGTGCCGTCGAGCCACCTCAGCCCGTCCACCAGTACGCCGCCCACCGACACTTCCCAGTGAAGGTGGGGCCCGCTGGAGAGACCCGTGGAGCCGATCAGTCCGAGCACGTCACCACGGCTCACCTGGTCTCCCACCGAGACCCGCAACGCGGACTGATGGCCGTAGCACGAGAAGATGCCGCCGCCATGATCGAGCACCACGAGGTTCCCCCGGTTCAACGTCCGTTCGGCCAGCACCACCATCCCGTGGTTGGTCGCATGGATCTCGGTGCCCGCGGGAGCGCCAATGTCGGTACCGCCATGGTGACCGCCGCGCGGCCCGCCGTTGAACGACCGCTCTTCACCGAAGTACCCGCTGACCACCACGTCACCGCCGAGGGTCAGCGGAAGGATCCAGGGCATATCCCAGCGGCGCGCCGAAATCCCTGCGTACAGCTCGTTCAAACGCGGCTGCTCGTCGACCAGCGGAGGATCGTCAGGCGGTGACGGCGGCGCGTTCGGGTCCGGCGGCGGGATGAAGATGTCGTCGAAGGTCCATTGCGTCCGTCGGATGTTCAGCGCATATCCGTAGTTCAGTGGCTCATTGAGTGTGTCGTTCAGGCTCACGGTCAGCGTCGTTGGCCCGGGCGGATCCAGGACGCCAACCCCGGCGAAGCCCGCGAGCCCCTCTGGTCCCGGCGTCAGCAGGTAGGTCCGCCCGAACAGTTGCGCAATCCCCGAGAGCGCGTTCGTGGCCGTGATGAGCACCGCCCCGCCCTGGAACGGCTCGAAGAACGACACCCCGACATCGGGATAGAAGCCATCATTCGTGAGCCCGGGACTCACAATCCGGTATGGAGTCTCGGGGAGCTGCTGCATCTCCTCGCCGCGCACAGCTTCGGATGGCCCCCGCCCCAGGGCTGTGACGACGAAGCCAGCGGAAGCGCCGGCAAGCAATCGGCGCCTGGTCAGCATGAGGCCAACGTAGTCCCGCATGATCTCTCAGTCACCCTACTTTGTGTAAAAACCGTTTACACACCGCGAAGCGAGCGCCGCGCCGCGTCGCGGGCCGCATCCACCACCGCCAGCGTCTTCGCCGGGTCCGGGATCCCGTCCAACACGAAATTCGGCACTTCGCCGGCGGTCTGGCAGCGGACATCGCCGAAATTCAGGAAGGTGTTCAGCACACCCTGCTTCACCACGCGGATATCCTCCACGTCCACAAGGTCGGCTGAGGCCATCTGGTGGTGGAACCAGTTGTTCTTGATCGAGTCCACCAGCCGCTGGTTCGTTACCGCCCAGATATCGTTCTGGTAGCGATACCAGTGGAAGTAGGCGCGAATGCCCCAGTACAACGCCCACACGATGAGGGCGACGCCTACGGCCTTCCCGGCGAAGCCATCGAATCCGAACGTGGACAGGACCACGATGACGATCCCTACCGTCGCTACCACACCCGCAAGCACGATCAGCGCCATCTGCGAGTAGAAGAAGATCCAGTGCCGCCGGGCGAACAGAAGGACAGACTCGTCCTCTTGCAACTGGAATGGCAGCTTCAGCTGCGCCGGATTCGAAGGCGCCGTCATCGCTTCAGCTCGCGGTCAGACGACACCGAGGCCGGCGCCTCAGCCACCGAACCCGGCGCCCTGCAACGGCGAACGCGCCTCGGAGCGCATGCGCCTCAGCAGCCGGTTCGAAACCACCTTCGCCGCGGGGTGCGCCCCACCGTTGCGGTCGGTTTCCGCGCGCCAGGCCGCCGCGCGACGGCTCGCCTCGGCCGGGTCGTCCAACTCCTTGCAGTCGATGCGTTCGGTGTTGATGTCGATGACAACGGTGTCGCCGTCCTGGAGCAGCGCGATCGGCCCCCCAACGAGCGCTTCAGGCGAAACGTGACCGATCACCAGGCCGATCGACCCGCCCGAGAACCGGCCGTCGGTCATCAACGCAATCGTGATCCCCTTCTGCCGGCAGATGGTGGTGATCCGGGACGTGGGGTCGAGCATCTCCGGCATGCCTGGCGCGCCGCGTGGCCCTTCGTACCGGACAACCACCATGTCGCGGTCGGCAAACGACTCGGGCGACTCGTCGAGCTCGCGCAAGAGGGCCGCTTCGCTATTGAAGATGCGGGCGCGCCCGATGAACTTGCCGTCCTCGAGCCCTCCCTCGACGCCGGCGACCTTGATCACCGCGCCGCCCTCAGGCGCGAGGTTCCCGTGCAACAGGCGGAGGCCGCCAGTCGGCTTGAACGGAGAGTGCACCGAATGCAAGACATCCTCGTCGGGTGCGGCCGGGGCCAGGCGCCTGACCTGCTCGGCCAGCGTCTCGCCGGTGCACGTCATCGTGCTCCCATCGAGGTAGCCGCCTTCCAGCAGGTCTTTGACCACCACTTGAAGGCCGCCCTTGGTATCCACGTCTTCCATATAGAACCGGCCGAACGGCCGGACATCCGCTACCACGGGCACGTTCCGGGAGAGCTCGTTGAACTCAGCTTCCGAAATCACGTCCTTCCAGAGGTCTATCCCCGCCGAACGAGCGATTTCGACGCTGTGGAGGACCACGTTGGTCGACCCGCCGAGAGCAATCGCCACCGTCAGGGCGTTCCGCAGGGAGGCCGGCGTGACGATGTCGCGCGGCCTGATGCCCCGCTCCGTCATCGTCACCAGGCAATCGACCAGCTGCGCCGGGAACTCCTCGATCCGCCTCCGGTCTTCCGCCGTGGGCGCCACCATGTGGAGCGGTTCCATCCCGAGTACCGCGATGAACGACTGCATCGTGTTATAGGTGTACATCGCGGCGCAGCTACCGAAGCCGGGACAGCCATTCATTGCATAACGCGTCCGCTTCTCATCATCCGGGTCACCGGCCACCTGGAACGCGGAGACCAGGTCGATCCGTTCGCCAGTCTCCGGGTCACAACCGGGCGTAATCGAGCCATCCGAGACGATCACGCCGAATTCGTTGTGCTCGAGCATCGCCGCCAGCGTCCCCACCGGTGGCTTGTCACACGCCACCACCGCGACCACACCCTTCACGTCGTTCCCACTCAGGTGCAGCGTCACCGAATCGTGGACCACTTCGCGGCCGATCAGCGAAAAGCGCATCCGCTCAGTGCCGTTGAGCTGGCCGTCGGAAACGCCAATCGTGTACGCCGGCGCAATCAGCCGGACCGGCAGGTCTTCCTTCGCGATGCGGTCCGAAAGGGCCTGCTGGATCGCGTCCACTTTCGCATTGACGCCGATGTAGCACTGGCTATCGCCGAGGTTTCCGATGACGCCCCAGACGGGGGCGTAGATCTTGGTGGGGTCTTGCCCCAACACCCGCGCCGTCCCCACGCGCTGCACGTCGCGGCCGGGGTTTCGCGAGACGAAAGGTTGCTGCTGAGAAGTGCTCATGATGCCCGACATGTTCGGCCATCCAGCGCGGGCCAGCAATGCGCCGGCCTCGGGACTCCCGGGGAAGTGGGTTGTTGAGAACAACCCGCTCGCCGTATCCTTTTGTACAGGGGGCTCCATGCGCCGAACCAGTTTTGCCGACATGCCATGTTCCGTGGCTCGCACCCTCGAAGTGGTGGGCGAGTGGTGGACGATGCTCGTCATCCGCGAGGCCTTCAACGGCGTCCGGCGATTCGACGACTTCCAGAGCAACCTTGGGATCGCGCGAAATGTGCTCGCGTCCAGGCTCCAGAGCCTGGTGGACAACGATGTCCTGGAGCGCCGCCAGTACCAGGACCGTCCGCCCCGTTGTGAATACCGGCTCACCCAGAAGGGCCGTGACCTCTACCCCGTGCTCATCGCCATGCTCACCTGGGGCGACAGGTGGATGGCGGGCGAAGCCGGTCCGCCGCTGAAACTCACCCATGCCTGCGGCCACGATCCTGAGGCTACCCTCGTCTGCTCTCACTGCAACGAAACGCTCGATGCGCGCCAGATGAAGGTCGAGCGCGTGGTCGGCGGCTAGCGTCACACCATCGGCCAGGGATAGTGCCGCGCCTGCCCCGGGACAGGGAACGTCCGGCTCCGCAGCAACCGCTCGATCCGGCCGAGCAGCGCTACCGATTCGTCTTCGTGCAGGAGTCCAAGCAGGGGCCGAGCTTCCTCGGTTTCCGCGGCAATGGCCAGGCCCGCTTCTTCGAGGTCTTCGAGGAGCGCCTCTGGAATGGCCTCGCCCGCCCAGTCCCAGATAACAGAGCGAAGCTTGTACGCGGCATGAAAGCACAGCCCGTGGTCGATGCCCCAGATATGGTCCCGCTCGTCCAACAGGCAGTGGCCGCCTTTGCGGTCAGCGTTGTTCGCAACCACATCGAAGACGCACATCCGCATCAGCTGCGGTAGCAACTCTGCGCGCTCCCGCTGCACGAAAAAGTGCGCCTCCGGATCGTGCGGGATGAAGACCTGCACCGAACCGGGTCCCTGTGGGCCATCGCGGACCACGGTCGGTGGCACGAAATCCCAGCCGAGCAGCTTTGAGAACTCGTAAGCTGCGGCTTCGTGTTTGTACAGGTGGCCGTGAGGGAAGTCCCACAACGGTGATTCGCCCTTGTGCGGCTTGTAAATCGCGCCGAACTGTTCTTCGCCCGCGCACAACTGCGCCATGTACACGTAGTTCGACGAATACCAGACCGGCCGGCAATCAAGGAACTCCGCCTCGCGGAGGAGCGTCTCAGCCCCGGCGAAATCGACCTGCGTGGTCATGCCGCTGAGCTTACCAGAGCCCCGGTTCAGGAATCCGGGGTGTCGGCGTGGTCGACGAGGTCGATCGAGGGTGTCTGGACCCAGGCTGCCATCAGTTCTCCAGATTCGGATTCACGAAAACGGTGACCTTCAGCCGTTCGGCAAGTTCGCGGGCGTTCTCAAGAATGACCACCCCGCCGACTACCGGCCGAACGTCATAGCCGGCACGCGAAAGGATCTCAGCCCGAGCGCTTGCCCGCTCCACATCGTGACGGTCAACCATTGATGAAGCGTCGATGGCGTACAGGACTTCGTGTCGACGGCCATCACCGTTTGGTTCAAACCCGCGCACGACGATGTCGAGCTGGTTGACCTGCAGCCAGTCATCATCGGTTACCTTGCCTTGGCGATCCGCCTCCCTGAGCAGGGCCAGTTCCGACGGCAGGACAACCTTCACCCTGTCCAGCCGTCGCCCGAAGTAGCCGGGGGCGTGCCTCCGCAGCCGTTCCTCGACCATGAAACCGGTTAGCTTTCCTGTCTTGTCTTCCAGACGTGCAAGGTGGTCTTCGGTTCGCGTTTGGGCTTCGGCCAGCATCGCAAGGCGACCGTCCAGCGCGACAAGGCACTCATCAAACGCTCGCATCCGTTGGTCGAATTCCACCCGCGTCGCGTGCAGCTCCTCGCGCATTCGGTCGAGCGCGTCTTCAATCTTCCGAAAGTCGTCGGCGACGATCATCTCGCGCAATTGGGCGAGCCACTCCGGGTTCTGGCGGAGCAGGGCGAGCAAGTCCTGGAAGTCAGCTACAGTGAAGGCCATCCGGGTTCCATCATATCTCACCCGTGAGGGCCCGGACGCCTGCCCCGCTCTGTTACTTCCCGCCCGGTTCCGCCCGCTTGATGTAGAAGGTCATGCTCTGCATCGCGAGCACAGGGTCGATGTGCCTGATTACCACGTCTTTCGGCACGTGGGCGGTGATTGGCGCGTAGTTGAGGATGGCGTGGATGCCGTAGGCCACCAGCTTGTCGACCACCCCCTGCGCGTCCGTTGACGGGACGGCGACGATGCCGATGTCTACCCGCTGCACCTTGAGGAACCGTTCGAGCTCGTCGATCGGGTGGACAATCGTCCCGCCGATTTCACGGCCGATGACGGCGGGGTTCGCGTCGAACGCCGCGACGATTTCGAACCCCTGTGGCCCGAATCCACCGTACTCAGCGATTGCCTGACCGAGCCGGCCAACACCGACCAGGCACAGCCGCCACTGGCGGTCGATGCCGAGGATCTCCCGGAGCGTTGAAAGCAGGCTGTTGACGTTGTAACCGCGCCCCTGCTTACCGAAGCGGCCGAAGTAACTCAGGTCTTTTCGAATCTGTGCGGGGGTGACGTCCAGCAGTTCGCCCAGCGCCTGGGAGCTCACCACCGTCTCGCCCCGCATCACCAGTTCCGTCAACGCGCGGGCATAAACCGGCAGGCGGTTGATGACGACTTCTGGGATTTCGAGGCTCATGCGGGGTTTTGTGAAATCCGTAACTTTCGACGGACTATAGTCCGGAGCCGTGGCCGGGGTCAATTTCCCCGAGCCATAGGTTACACGCCGCTTACAAATGCCTCACGAAGGAAACATGCCCGCAACAAGCGCCGCCACTTCGGCGTCGTCGGAAGGGCTGACGGTGCGGGGGTCGAGCAAGCAGGCCTCGCCGGCCACCCGGCCGACGACCGCCACGCGCCCTTTGCGCAGGCGCCTGGCCGTCTCGTCCGGCCCCCAGGGCGCCCGGATGCTCGCGCAAACGGTCGGTACGCCCTGGCCCGGCAGCGAACCACCCCCGACCATCGTCGTCCCTGCCACCACTCCCCCGGCTTCGCCTGCCGCCCGCGCCCAGGCTCGCGCGCGCCGGCGCACCTCGCGGAGGTCCTGGCTTAGCATCCGCCAGACGGGGATCTCCTCCCGTTCGCGCCCGAGCAGGTAGCTCAGAAGCGTCGCGTTCAGCCCCGCGATGGCCATCTTGTCGAGCCGCAGCGCCCGCGCCAGCGGGTGCCGCCGGAGCCCGGCGATCAGGTCTTCGCGTCCCACAATCAGGCCGGCTTGCGGCCCGCCTAGGAGCTTGTCTCCGCTGAACATTGCCAGGTCCACGCCGGCTTCGAGCGATTCCTGCACCGTTGGCTCGTGCTGGAGGCCGTAGTCCGCCGTTTCAATGAGGCATCCGCTTCCAAGGTCGTCCAGGCAGAGCAATCCGTGCTGGTGCGCGAGGCCGGCGAGCTCTCGTGCCGCAGGCTCGGTGGTGAAACCGGTCACCTGGAAGTTCGAGGTGTGGACCCGCAGGATCGCGGCCGTGTCCGGCCCGATCGCCTCCTCGTAGTCCCGGACGTACGTCCTGTTCGTCGTCCCCACATCCACGAGACGCGCCCCGCTCTGGCGGAGCACATCGGGAATGCGGAAGCCGCCGCCGATTTCGACGGACTGCCCGCGGGAGACGATCACTTCCCTCCCGGCACAAAACGCCTGGAGGACCATGAACAGCGCCGCCGCGTTGTTGTTGACGGCAATACCGTCCGCGGCTCCGGTAACCGCCCGCAGGATGTCCCGCACGTGCTCGTGACGACTGCCTCGCCTCCCCGACTCCAGGTCGTATTCCAGGTTCGAGGCAGCCGCGACCGCCGCCATCGCGCTCAGGGCGCGCTCGCTCAGCGGCGCCCGGCCGAGATTCGTCTGAAGGACTACCCCCGAGGCGTTGATCACCTTGCGAAGCGCCGGCCTCGACAAGGCGTCGAGCTTCGCGGCAACCGTCGCCGCAAGGAGGTCGGCCGAAGGTGGTTCGCTCCCCTGGGTGAGCGAGTCACGCGCGCTCGCGGCCGCATCCCTCACGGCCGCCACAACCAGGTGGTGCGGCTCGGTCCGGTCCTTCAAGTGAGCCAGGACCGCATCCACCGACGGCACGCCTCTCCTGGGATCGTCAGCCATGTGTGGAGTGTAGCGGAAGGTATCGACCAGCCCTAACGGCGCTATCGATAAGTCACTGGCAAGCCGTGCTCATGCCCGATTGACCACGCTTGGATAACCGTTGACGATAACCCTACCCATTCCTTCGGAGCTCTTTGTGAACCTGCGGATCCCCGGCCCGACGCCGTGTCCGGAAGATGTCCTTGCCGCTGGCGCGGCCCAGATGATGAATCACCGCGGCCCCGAATTCGCCCAGATCCTGCGCCGCGTCACCGACGGCCTCAACTGGGTCTTCGGCAGCTCATCCGATGTGCTGTCCTTCACGACGTCCGGAACCGGCGGCCTCGAAGTCGCCGTCGTCAACACCCTCAGCCCCGGCGATAAGGTCCTTTCCGTCTCGATCGGTTCGTTCGGCGACCGCCTGAAGAGCATCGCGAAGACCTACGGCGCGGATGTGGTCAGCTACGCCACGGAATGGGGCGAAGCCGCCGACCCGTCAGTCATCGGCTCGATGCTCGATGACGACAAGTCCATCAAAGCCGTCCTGGTTACGCACAACGAGACGTCGACCGGCGTCACCAATCCGCTCGAAGCGATTGCGAAGGAAGTCCGCGCCCGGGACCGCCTCATCATCGTTGACGCGGTGAGCAGCATGAGCTCAATCCCCTGCCCGGTGGAGCGCTGGGGCCTCGATGTCGTGGTCAGCGGCTCGCAAAAGGGCTGGATGGTCCCGCCCGGGCTCGCCTTCGTGTACATGAGCGAGCGCGCGTGGGCGGCCAACGCGGACGCGAAGATGCCGCGGTTCTATTTCGACGCTGCCAAGACACGCGACTCGCTCGCGAAGCTCCAGAACCCGTGGACCCCGGCGATGTCGATCTACTACTCGATGGACAAGGCGTTCGAACTCCTCCGCGCCGAGGGCCTCGAAGGGATCTTCACCCGGCACGAGGACGTGGCCTCCTACACGCGCGACCGCGTCAAGGGGATGGGCCTGAAGCTCGTACCGGTGAACGAACAGTTCGCGTCCAATACCGTGACCGCTGTCTGGTGGCCGGAAGGCGCCGATGGCAAGTCCATCAGCAAGCGCGCCCGTGAGGAGTTTGGCGTCGTCCTTGGCGGCGGCCAGGGCAAGCTCGAAGGCAAGATCTTCCGTGTCGGCCATCTCGGCTGGTTCCAGAAGAGCGACGTGGCCGAAGCCCTCGACGTTGTGGAGAAGCTCCTCAACGCCTGAGCCCCAGTTCCGTTCGAGTTAGGCGAAGGCCATGCAGATTGCATGGCCTTCGTCGTTCATGCATACTGCATCGCACATGAACGCAAGCGAGTTCAGCGCGATCCGAACAGCACTCGGCCACTCCCAGGCGGCGATGGCAGCCGCTCTTGGCGTTGACCAGGGGACGATCAGCCGGTGGGAATCGGGCAAAACGCGTATTCCCGCGGCCGTCGAGCTCGCACTGAAATCGTTGAAGGGGACCCAAACCATGGCCGAAGAACGCCGCCCGCGCATCCTCATCGCCGATCCCGTCGCCCCGGAGGGCATCGAGCTCCTCCGCACTGTTGGCGACGTTGAAGTGAAGACCGGCCAGGCCGCGGATGCCCTCGTCGCCTCCATCGAAAACTACGACGCCCTGGTCGTACGCAGTGAAACGAAAGTGACTCGTGCGATCATCGAAGCCGGGACCCGGCTGCAGGTTATCGGCCGGGCCGGCGTGGGGGTCGACAACATTGACCTCGAAGCCTCCACCGAGCGCGGCGTCATCGTCGTCAACGCCCCCCAGGGCAACACGATCGCCGCCGCCGAACACACGATCGCGCTGCTCATGGCCCTCGCTCGCCACGTCCCCCAGGCTGACGCTTCGATGCGGGCCGGCAAGTGGGACCGCAAGAACTACGTCGGCACGGAAGTTCGCGGCAAGACGCTCGGCGTCATTGGCCTGGGCCCAATCGGTTCTGAAGTCGCGCGGCGCGGGCTCGGCCTCGACATGCGCGTGCTCGCCCATGACCCCTACGTCGCCGAAGACCGTGTCCGTGCCCTCGGCGCCGAACCAGCCGACTTCGAAGGGCTGATCGCCACGTCGGATTTCATCACGGTCCATGTACCGATGACGGCCGCCACGCGCGGGATGATCGGCTCGGAGCAGTTCGAGCGGATGAAGGACGGCGTCCGTCTCCTGAACGTCGCGCGCGGCGGGATCATCGACGAAGCGGCCCTCGCCGCCGCGGTGAAATCCGGCAAGGTCGCGGGCGCCGCGGTGGACGTGTTCACCGCCGAGCCGATTGCGGAAGACAACCCTCTGCTGGGCGATCCGCGGATCATCACGACGCCGCACCTCGGGGCCTCCACCGCCGAAGCACAGGAACGCGTGGCCGTCGATGTTGCCGAGCAGATCGTCGACGTGCTTTCCGGCCGCCCCGCGCGCTACGCCGTGAATGCGCCCATGCTCGCCCCCGAAACGTTGAAGGTCGTCGGCCCCTACATGGCCGTCGCCGAACTGGTCGGCACCGTCGCCACGCAGTTGGTCACGGGGAAACTCAAGTCCATCGAACTGGAATACTCCGGCGAGATCGCCGAGTACGACGTCACCCCGCTCAAAGCTTCGGTGATTCGCGGGCTGCTCAAACCCATCAGCGAAGAGACCGTCAACATCGTCAACGCGAACATCATTGCCCAGTCACGAGGCTGGGACATCGCGGAGCGTCAGCGCACGTCGCACGAAGTGTTCAACAACCTCATCGACCTCAAGGTCATCACCAGCGACGAAGAGGTGACCGTCGGTGGCACGGTGGAACACGGCCACGCCCACATCGTGCTGCTCAACGGCCTCGACATCGACCTGATGCCTGAGCGCGGCACGTCGCTGCTCGCCTGCGACAACGAAGACCGCCCGGGCATGATCGGCCGCGTCGGTACGCTCCTCGGCCAGTTCGACATCAACATCCAATCGATGCAGGTGGGCCGCCGCGGCCGCCGCGGCCGGGCGTTGATGCTGATCGCAGTTGATGAGGCGCCTTCCGCCGAACAGATCGCGGCGATCGAAGCCATCGATGGCATCTACAACGTCCGCCTGGTGCGTTTTTAGGCCGCCAGTTTCACCCCGCGCGCAGCCACGCTCTCGCTTCTTCCAGGTCCGAAAACACGCCGGCGGAGATTCCTTCCTGGACTCCGCCCAGCTGTAGCGCTTGCCGGTTCAGACCGAAGAGCGCCAGCCGCGGTGCAAACACGGCAACCTTGAAGCCCGCTGCTTCCGCGCGGTGCGCCTGTTCGGCGAGGGCGTACGCGTCCGCGCGGACATCGGTCACCGCCGCGTAATCGACCAGCACCCTGGCCCCCTGCGCGCCGCTGAAAGGTGGCGCGTCGAAGTCGAGCGCGGCCTCGATCACGCCTTCAAGGCGGACCTCAAGGTAGTCATCGTGCCGGAGCACCTGGTACGGCATTTCATCCCCCGGATCCCTCAGGGACCGCCCGCTCTCATGTACCAGCCTGCAACGTGACGGGGCTCGAGTCAGTGACTTTTTTCACAAGCTAGTTCGCAGCGGCCCTCCCGGAACCCGAACATCACCTGCGCCACGCGGCGGATCTGGATCTCCAGTTCGGTGATGCGATAGCGGCGATGGTGCCGGTAGATGTGTTCGAACGGCATGTGCCTGGTGTAGCCCGCCGCATGCATGTAAAGCGTCTGGATCGCCTGGTCAGCGGCGTTGCAGACGAGCCTGTTCGCCCGGTAGTTGCACATGGCCACCTTGTCGCTGATTTCCATGTGGTGCGTGGAGTCCAGCTGCGAAGCGGTCTTGTAGACCAGGTTCCGCACCATTTCGCATTCCGTCTGGAGTTCGACCAGGGGCCACTGGATCGCCTGTCGCGTCGAGAGGGGCTGACCGAAGGTGATCCGCTCGTTCGCGTACTTCACGGACTCGTTGATGCAGTACTGCGCCGCGCCCACGCCGGATGCCGCCTGCCGGATGCGGTTTTCGTGCGTGAACGTGTTGGCGAGCGCCAGCCCATCGCCTTCCTTGCCCAGCATTGCGTCCGCCGTGACGCGTACATCCTTCAGGGTCACCTCCGCGTGGTCCGACGGCATGTTCAGCGTCCACCACATGAAATCGACCGAGAAGCCCTCGGTCTCCACCGGCACGATGAAGCAACTGATGCCCTTCGGCTTGCCTTCCTCACCGGACGTTCGCGCGAACACGAGGTCATGGGTCGCGTTGTGGAGGCCGCTATTGAAGCGCTTCTGGCCGTTGATCACCCAATCATCGCCATCGCGGACCGCCCGCGTCTCCAACCACGAGGCGTCGCTCCCGTGTCCGGGCTCGGTGAGGCCGAAGGCCACTCGCGTCTCGCCGCTGAACATGCCGTCGAGGAACTGCTTCTTCTGCGCCTCGCTGCCGTAGTTCTCCCACATCTTCACGGTCGGGAAATTGCCGACCACGGAGCTTTCGTTCTGGAGGTCGTTGTGCAGGCCAAGGCCTTTCGCTGCCAGGTGCTCGCGGATGACCGCCATGCCCAGGTTGGTGCCGTCCCGGCCGCCGTACCGCTTTGGGAGTGAGTAGCGGAGCAGTCCCGCCTTGTCGGCCCGCCGCCGCATCTCAGCGAGCAAGTCCTCCCAGTCCTTGCGCGGCGTGCCATCG
The DNA here is from genome assembly GCA_046328215.1 of Dehalococcoidia bacterium. Classification (GTDB taxonomy): domain Bacteria; phylum Chloroflexota; class Dehalococcoidia; order Tepidiformales; family Tepidiformaceae; genus Amarobacter. The sequence goes on from JAXLXA010000029.1 coordinate 44,325, forward strand.
TTTTCGAAGTCCGTCCGGGCATATTCGCGTCGCTTGTCGAAGAATCGGTTGTTGTCGTCTTCGGCCTGGAGCGGTTTGATCTGATCCTCGATGAACTCGTCGATTTCGCGGAGGATGTCCTTGATGTCCTGGGGAATTTCGAAGTCCACGCTTAGCCTCGCGGAAGTTGGTGTTTGCACTTCGTACGCGGTTCGCCGTACGCGCGCAACCGCCGCCCGAACCGCCCGGGCGGGCCAAACGATCAGCGCGGGAGCCCGCACCTGAACGACGACCTGACAGCGATTGTCCTCGCGGGCGGGCGCAGCTCGCGCTTTGGGTCCAACAAGGCGCTCGCACGTCTGCACGGCGTCACGTTCCTCGATCGCGTGCTCGGGGCCGCCCGAGACGTCTGCCCCCGCGCGGTGGTGGTGCTTGCGCCCGCACAGCCCGAACCGGCGCTCATCGAGCGCGAAGGGGTGACCTTCACCCGAGACCTGACACCCCATGAAGGGCCGCTCGCAGGTGTCATCGCGGGGCTCGAAGCCATCGCCACGGGTTGGGCGCTCGTTGCTTCCTGCGATGCGCCGCTCGTCCAGTCTCCGCTGCTGGCGTTGCTTGCCGGCCGGCGGGCGGAATCGGCCCAGGCAGTCCTCGCTGACGTCGGCGGCCGTCTACAGCCGTTCCCGGCGGTGGTTTCCCGCTCGTCCCTCCCGCGTTTGCGGGCGGCGTTCGAAGCCGGAGAACGGCGTATCGGCCGCGTGCTCGAGCAACTGCCCCGCGTGGAGGTCCCCGAGGCCACGCTCCGGTTCACCGACCCGCAGCTCCTGAGCTTCCGCAACGTCAACAGCCCGGAGGACCTCGCTGCGCTCGAACTCGAGCTTTCCGATCCCTGATTCCTGCTAGATGTCCAGGCGGTTCGCCCTGAGCCACTCCACGTCGAAGCCGAAGAACCGCGCTGCGTTCAGGCCGAGGATATTCGCGCGCTCGTCGTCGTTCAGCCGGCCCATCGTCCGTTCGATCGCCTGCTCCGAGTGCGGCCACGAGCCTTCGTGGTGGGGGTAGTCGTTCGCCCACATGAAGTTGCCGCCGAGGTCGTACTCCCGGACGAGGTCGATGCCCGGTGGGTCCTCCTGGAAGGACGCGAAGCAGTGTTTGCGGTAGTACTCGCTGGGCATCATCTGCAGTTTCGGGAACGCCCAGAAGTGGTGGTGTTCGTACGCCTCGTCCATCGCCCGCAGCATCCACGGCACCCAGCCGATGCCGGCTTCGATGCTGGCGAAGCGCAGTTTCGGGAAACGGTCCAACACGCCGGAAGAGCACAGGTTCACGATTGGTTCCGCCGTCGGCGCCAGCGAATGGATGACATAATTGATGACCGCGCCACCGTTGCCTCGTGCCGCCCGCGGGTCCTTGCCCGTGGACACGTGGAAGGTGAACGGCATGTCGTTGTCCTGGATGCATGCCCAGAGCGGGTCGAATTCCGGCAGGTTGTAGTTCAGGTCCTCCGATCCGCCAGGGCCCCAGGTCGGCTTGCAGGGCAGGCTGAGTCCGCGGTGGCCCATC
>JAXLXA010000003.1:0-243863 GCA_046328215.1 Dehalococcoidia bacterium
TCCAGACACTCGGGTTCGAGTTTCAGTCGACGGAAGTCACCGTCAGCATTGATGACGTACATCTTTGGGGTCCCGGGAGGCCGAAGCGAACAAACCCGTCCGATAAACTCATTGCCCAGGCCGAACTTTACCGTGACCTCTTAGAGGCACAGCTCGAAACGGGATGCACCGTTTTCTGGCTAGGTGCGGAGTCCGACGACTTCTCTTGGTTCGCCGACATCGGCCGCGATTCTGCCCGAGTCGCTCTGTTTGACGAACAAGGAAAGCCGAAACCCGCTTACTTTGCGGTCCTCGACGTGCTGAAGCAGCGGTATCTAACTTATGGGCCGGCACGGTAACCCGAACTCTCAGAACCGACCGGGTCACCGAACAACCATTTCCGCGTGCCACTCCAAGGCGGCCCGGCTCGGCCGTGGCTCTGGCCGGTCTGACACCAGCAACCGCCGGCCCGCCATCTCGTAGTCGCCTTACCGTTTGCGAACTCGTCTTCAACCGCCTGCTGACTTGGGGGCTGGTAATCCGTGAGGTGAGGGGGAACGCGTCGGCGCCCACTTTCGGCTGCCCGCGACGCACGGCGATTTCTCGGCGAACGATGAGATCTTGAAGGTCACCTCGGGTCAAGCCTGAGAATGCGCCCGGGTAAGCCATTCGGCGAATCGCTAGAATTGCCGCCCATGGACATCGAAGCCAACCTGATGAAGTACCTGGGCAACAGGCAACCGACGAAGCGGTATACGTCCTTCGACTATTGCTTCAACTATTTCCAGGAGTATCGGGAGCGCAATCGCCTGCCTGAGCTCTTGCGAGGCGATGCCCTCCAGCTTTCCTGCCTTCAGCTTGGTTTCTATCTCGCGAGCTGGGGCATGCTACGCGGTTCTGCCGACTTGCTCCAACGGAGCGTGCGCGTCTATGCGCCAGTCATCGAGGTAATCGCGAATTCTCCGCCTGAGGCTTGGGAAATCGATGCCGACGCTTACGGGGATGGCAGTTGCCCATCTGTTTTCGGCTTGGCCAATCAGCTTAGAGCGGCGCTTCCGAACTTCGCCTCCGACACCCTCGTGACCAAGATCATGCTCGGCACCTTTGGTTGCGTACCCGCGTTCGACACGAACTTCAGGACGGGATTCGGAGCATCCACGTTCGGACCGAAGGCGCTTCGCAGGATTGGAGAGTTCTACAAGGTGAACTCCGAGGTAATTGAACGGAACAGGGTCCGGACACTGGATTTCGCATCGGGAGCGCCAACAAGCAGAAGGTACACGCGGGCAAAAGTCATCGACATGGTCTTCTTCGTCGCCGGCGGCTCGTGAGCCCTCTGCCACCACCACCTTCCACATCCGCCCACCCAACCCCGTCCCCGCATGCGCGCCAGCTCGGTCCACTTGCCGCTCCCACGTCCCGCCGCCGCCGCCCGGCTCGCTGACTTCTTCGACTTCTTGACTGACTTTTTGCATGACTTCTTCCAGGCCCCCAAGAAGTCAGACAAGAAGTCTCCGCTCCGAATCTGCGGGCACTTCTTGCGACTTCTTGAAGAAGTCAATTCGGAAGCGCGCGCGGCCCAAGAAGTCTCCGGCCCGCCAGGACGCCCATCAGGCCGATTGCGCGTGGGCGAGGTTTTCACCACAGCTCGCGAGCCCGGCGCCGCATCCACCGTCGTGGCTGATCGGGGTCAGAGCGCCTTGAGGCCCAGCCGGATTCCGACCAGTAGCAGTGCGCCGGCGAGGGCGCGGAGGATCACCGTTCCCTGCGCGCGGCGGCCGAGACGTGCCCCGAGTTGGGCGCCCGGTATCGCGCCGAGGCTGAGGAGCATCCCGCGGGCGAGCCAGGCGTCCCACTGGATGGTGTGTGTGACGACGTGCGTGATGACGCCCTGCCCGGCCATCACGCCGAGCACGAACTGGGAAGTCGCCACGGCGATGTGGACGGGGAAGTGGAGGAGCATCGCCATGGCCGGGACGTGGATGATGCCGCCGCCAATGCCGAGGAGGCTGCTCATGAACCCGATGCCCGCACTGAGCGCCAGACCCTGCGCCATCCGGAACGAATACACGAACGTGCTCCCGTTCGCGTCCACAATCCGCCGGTGGACCACCCAGCGGCCCTGCACGGGGTCCACGATGCCTGTCCGCTGGGAACGAAGGAGGAGAAACAGCGCGACCACGATGACGATGGTCGCGAACAGCGCATCGAACTGGCGCCGGGGGATGTAGCCAACCACGATGGCTCCGCCGACGGCGCCCGGCAGGGTTGCGAGCGCGAACCATTTGCCGCTGTGGTAGTCGATGCGCTTTTGCCGCCCGTAGGCGATCGACCCGGATACCGCGTTCAGGAGGACAACCAGCAGCGAGGTTGCGGTCAGGGTCTTCGGGTCCTCGTCCGGGTACAGCAACAGGAGTACAGGCACGAGAATGAAGCCGCCACCGGCGCCCACCAGCGTCCCGAATGCGCCGACGGCCATACCCAGCGGGATGAGCAGGAGGTCGCTCAACTCCACTTGTGCTGCCCCCGGCTGGCGCGTCTGTAGGTGCCCGTGGGTCGGGATTCAGTCACGAATCAGTCCGCGGAATCCGCCAGCAACTGGAGCAGGGAGACGAACGCCCCCGCCTGGCGAGCGATCTGGGGAACATCGTTGTTTGCCGGCCAGCGGTCGGCCTCGTAGTGGAAGAGGTCGTTGCCGCCGAGGAGGGCGATGCAGCGCGCCCCCATCCGGGCGACGACGGCTGATTCGCCTCCGTTCACGACGCCGGCCTGCGGGCTGTTCACGGGGCCGACCCGGGCGGCATCGAGCAGGGCCCGCGCCGACGTGAGGTCGGCCTCGCGTGAAGCCGAAAGCTGGATTGCGGCCCCCTGCCTGGCGCCGATGTTCGCCCCGAAATGGATCCATGCGTGGGCGCTTGTCGGGAGGGTGGGGCGCTGCTCGAGGAAGGCGTCCAGCCCAAGGTGGTTCAGCTCGTGGCCGGCGAAGGCGGCGAACAGGACATCGCGCCTGTGGGGTGTCCTCACGGCCCAGTCCAGCAGTTCGAGCCAACAGGCGATGCCACCACCGCGCTCGCCTGAGCAATTCCACCAGCCGGTACGCGGCGTGGATACGACTACCGGCGCGAGCCGGCGCTCGGCGCCGGGGAGGAGCGCCACGACGTTCGAGGAAGTAGTGGCGATGTACTCGGAGGAGATGGTGAGTGTCGCGCTGGAGCCCGCCTCGGCGGCGGTTTCGAGTGCGGCGAGGTTCTCGCTGCCGACCTGGAGCACCGGGACGCCAAAGGGCTGCTTGAACCCACCCGCGTTACGGGCCTGCAATCCTGGCGAGGGCCCCACCGTGACACCGACAAGCGCCTGGTGGCCCGAGTCCCGGCGGAGTGCGTCGTACGCAGCGTCCGGGGCCGGGGACCTGGTGACGACCAGCCCGATGGCCGAACCGGAGCCAAGGGGACCAATGCTCCCAGTGATCGATCCCGCTGCGGGCGCCGGCGCGTCGAAGAGGGGCAGCCCGTCGATGCGCCGGTGGCCGGTCTCAATGCAGGCGACGTGGGCTTGCAGCCGCTGGAGGGCGAATTCTTCGATTACCGGCGTTGCGCCGGCTTCCCGGACGACGCCTTCGAACCACCGGGCCGATCTGGCGTCGACCCCGGTGCCGGTGCGATGCCAGCCCTGCGCGTCGTATTCCTCGAGGACCCGGGCAATGCGGGCTTCGAGGGCGGCGCTCAAACCGTCACCTCCGTGTCCGCGTCCCACTTGAACACGCGCCGGGCGTTCTCCGCGAAGAAGCCGGGGACGGCCTCTTCGCGGATGGCCAGCGCGGCGATTTCCGCCCGCGAACGGTCCCACGCGATGGTCGGGTATTCGGTGCCGTAAAGCATCTTGTCGCGCCCCCTGGTGTTGATGAACTGGACGAACTCGGGCGTCCAGTACCTGGGCGCAACGGAGGTGGTGGCCATGAAGACGTTGTCCCAGTGGGCCATCACAGAGAGAGCCTCGTCGATCCACGGCTGGCCGCAGTGCGTCATGACGATGCGGAGGTCCGGGAAGTGATAGGCGACCTCGTCGTAGTGCATTGGGTTCTGGACATGGCCGGGCATTCGCGGGCCGGGCATCCCGGCATTCATGCTCACGGGAATGTCGAGCTCGATCGCCTTCACGTAGAACGGCCAGTAGACACGGTCGGTCGGGGGTAGCTGGTAGCGAAACGGTGGGATGCGCAGGCAGCGGACGCCGTAACGCTCGTGGTATTCGACGACGCGCAGGATCTCCGGGTAGCCGCGCCGCGGGTCCACGATCATCGCCGGGAGGATCTTGCGCGGGAACGCGCGGTGCGCGCGGCCAACCCACTCGGCGTGCTCGGGTTCCATGATGCTGACGATGGCGGCTGCGACACTCGCTTCGGCCATGCGCGCGAGGAGTTCTTCCGGGCTGCGCATACGTCCGCGCCCCTCGATGTCCTTGAACAGGTAGGAGAGACCCTGGCTGGCGTTCTCGTTGAGGAACGCGGAGTTCACGAGGGCGTCGATGGCAGGTGGATACGCGACCAGGTCCTCAGTCATCGCTCGAAGCTCCGACCGCCGCCTGGGCAACGCCCGCCGCGAGCAGAGATTCGATCTCCGCCTCGGCGTAGCCGAGTTCCGAGAGGACCGCGCGAGTGTGTTCACCGGCGAGGGGCGCGGCGCCAGCGGGGCTGCTCTCGGCGTCCGAGAAGAAGAGCGGCGATGACGGCGTACGTACCGGTTCGAGCAGCGGGTCTGGGACCTCGACCATCATGCCGCGTTCGGCGAAATACGGGTGTTCGAGGGCTTCGGGCATGGACATCACAACGCCGTAGGCGGCGCCGGCAGCGCGCAGGGCCGTCGCCGCTTCGCCGGTCGAAACCGTGGCGGCCCAGTCGGCGACGAGGCGGTCGGCGGCGCCGGCTTCTTTCGGAAGCGGGAGGCCGGGCCGGCCAATAGCCGCGGCGAGGCGAGGCCAGTTCTTCGGTGGACCGAGGTTGATCGTCAGATAGCCGTCGAGGGTGCGCTGCAAGCCGTGGCGGCGCGGAGTCCAGGCCGCACCCGGGCGAATCGGGCCGTCCGCGGCGGTCTCGCCAAGGAAGGCCAACTGGCTGTCCATCAGCGAGATGTCGATCTCCTGGCCGCGGCCGGTGCGCTGCCGGTCGTAAAGTGCCGCGACGATGGCGGTGCAGGCGTTCATCCCGGTGACGATGTCGGCGACGGTGACACCGGGCGGGAACGGCTCCTGGCCGCCCTGGGCCTGTTGTTGCACCCAGAGCAGACCGGCCTCCGCATGAGCTGTCGCGCCATACGCGCCGCGGTCGGCGAAAGAGGTGTTCTGTCCGAACCCCGCGATCGTCGTGTAGATGAGGCCCGGGTTGGTGGGGCTCAGCGCCTCGTATCCGAGCCCGAGCGCCTTGAGGCCGCCCGGACGGTAGTTCTGGACGAGTACGTCGGCGGCTTCCGACAGACGCCTGGCGACGGCCAATCCTTCCGGGCGCTTGAGGTCCAGCACGAGCGAGCGTTTGCCGAAGTTCTGTGCCAGTGGGCCCGCGCTCCGGCGAGGCTTTCCGTCCACCAAAGCGGGGCCTGGGGCGTCGAGCTTCACGACCGAGGCGCCGAGGTCCGCGAGCATACGCGTACACCACGGTCCCGCGACGATTTGGGTGATGTCCAGCACGCGGACGCCTTCGAGGATGCGGCGCGGTGTCATGGCTCCGCTTTCGGGGCTGGGCCGAGTGAGTTGCGCGCGAGGAATTCGGACGGGCGGCGAACCGACGGGGGCGGTTCTGTGCCTTCGATGTGGGCGACGAGCAGCTTGACGCTGCGGGCCGCCGCGGCCCGGTAATCGTGGTGGACCACGGCGAGCGGCGGGTTGTACGCCCGGTGCCAGGGCGAATCGCCAAAGCACATGAACGAGACGTCGCGCGGGATGGTGAGGCCCGACGAATGGATGCCTTCGAGGATGTGCGGCGTGAGCAGGCCGTTCCCGGCAATGACGGCGGAGGGACGGTCCGGGCCCGCGGCGAGGTGTTGCATCTCCGCGAGGCAATCTGACGGCTCTTCCGTCCGCACCACCGTAACCGTCGCGGTGGGCGCGATTCGCTCCAGTAGGTCCTTGAGTGCGTCGAGGCGACGGCGGCCCATCTCGGTAGGGCCGGGCAGTTTGAGGAAGAAGGCAAAGCGGCGGTGCCCAAGTTCCACGAGGCGCCGGTAGCCGATGGTCGCGGCGGTCGCGTCCATCACGCCTCGTTCCGGGTACGGAGTCATCACGCCGCCAAGCTTCGCTTCCAGCTCTTCGAGCGGAGGGAGGGAAGGCTCGATGGGCACGCCTGATGCAGCCATGTCCAGGAGCGCCCGGGTCACGGCAAGGGCGCCGCGGCCGATGATCAGGCCATCAATGCGGTACTCCCGCATGCGCGTCAGCTCGGCTTCCTGGATCTCATGGGATGACTGGCCGTCCCCGACGAAGACCGTGTACCCGGCATCGAAGGCCGCGCGGACCGTTGCCCGCAGGTGATCGTAGGCGATGGGGTTCTCTAGGTCGGGCGAGAGGAGTCCGAGAGTGCCGGTCCTGGCGGAGCGGAGGGAGCGGGCCGAGCGGCTCGGCTGGTAGCGCACGTCGTTGGCGATGCGGCGAATACGGTCCCGCGTCTCCGAAGAGACCCCCGGCTCGCCCGCCAGCGCGCGCGACACGGTGGAGACGGCGACGCCGGCCGTGCGGGCGACGTCGTTAATGGTCGCCAGTCGCCCCGGGCCGTTGGTTGCCCGCGGAGTCGCCGGTTTGGGAGGCGTCAAAGGCCCGAACCCTGGTCCGGGGAAGTCACGCAACCCTTTGTGTACTCTCCCACGCCTCTACGCCTCTCGTTTCGTCACTCAAGTGGATTGACAAGCTGATGGCGGCCATTTTAAATGCCGCAAACGTTTCGGCAACAGCGCGCAAACGGTTGCGCTCCGGGACGAATGAGGGGAAGGCCACCATGGACACCTGGCGAAGGAATGAGGTTTCGCGACGACGACTGCTGGGCTCCGCCCTCGGCGCTGGGGCAGGCGTTGCCGGCCTGGCGCTCGTCGGCTGCGGCGATGACGGCGACGACGACGGCGAGAATGGTTCGCCAACGACCGCGGGCGGAAACACCCCCGCGGTCAAGACGCCGAAGGCGGGCGGAACGCTCGTCGTCGACTCCGGAGAGCCGATTGCCACGGCACTGGTGTACGCCTTCAACCAGGCGAACTACTACCTGCGCAACGGCATCTGGGACCAACTGATCACCCAGGGCGAAGACAACCGGCCGCAACTCATGCTCGCCGAAGTCTTCGAGATGAAGCCCGATTACACGGGCGCCCATATCAAGCTCCGATCGGGACTGACATTCCACGACGGCCGAGCGCTGACGTCCGCGGACGTTCGCTTCAGCATCGAGTCCTTCCGCGCCGACGCAACAACCAGCCAGCTGAAGAACCCGGGCAAGCTGATCACCGACATCAAGACGCCCGACCCGCTCACCATCGACGTGACGTTTGTCGGTCCGCGGCCCTACATGGAAGACTACTTCGCCCTCCTCCCGATCATCGATGAGAACACGGTCGCGAACGCAGTCCAGATGAAGGTGTTGAACGGCGCCGGACCGTTCAAGTTCGTTTCATACACGCCGAACCAGGGCTACATCCTGGAGCGCAACCCGAACTACTGGGCCACCGGCAAGCCGTATGTCGAGCGGATCCAGGGCAAGATCTACTCTGACGACCAGGCCCGGACCCTGGCGCTGCAATCCGGCGAACTGATGCACACCAACCTGGCGACACCCGCGATGGTGAAGCGCCTGCGTGAGGACAAGAACATCACCATCACCGACGGCGGCATCGGTGGCTCCTGGTACGCCGGACTTGTCGTGGACCGCCCCGAGACAAAGGACGTGCGCGTGCGCCAGGCGCTGACGCTCGCCATCGATCGCCAACGCATCGCCAAGGAATGGGGTGAAGGCGTTATCCCGGCCCAGGTGCTGCCATGGCCGAAGGAATCGCCCGCCTACATCGCCGAAGACGAGGCGCTTCTGAAGTACGACCCGGAACGGGCCAAGTCGCTCATCAAGCAGGCGGGCGCAGAGAACGTCGCGATCCCGATGGACATCGGCCAGGGTCGCGAGGGCATCGCCCAGTATGCCCAGGACGACTGGCGGGCTATCGGTGTAAACGCACAGCTCAACCTGTCCGAATCCTCGGCCTACAACGAGCGTTTCCGCCTGCGAAAGACAGAAGGCGTGTTCGTCTCGCCTTTCGGTTTCTCAGATGGCATGCACCCGGCGACGTTCTTCGATTTCGCCCAGCCGGTCCGCTTGCCGAACCCGTCGCACTACGAGCCGGCCGACTACAAGGGCGTACTCGCGAAGCTGACGGAAACGGACCCGCGTTCCGCCGAAGGGAGGGAACTCCTCCGTGCCTGGAACAAGCGGTACCTGATCGACGACCCGTGGATGGTGCCGCTGGCCGTTTCCAACTCGTTCTTCGCCATGCGGAAGCAGGTGATCGCAGAGGCGAAGGGTGCGCGCGATGCCCCGATCCTCGCCGAGTTCTGGATCGACGCGTGAGCGGAGCGAGCCAGGACTGATGGCGATTTACGCTCTGCGGCGGCTGATCGAGGGCATCCCGGTGATGATCCTTGCAAGCATCTTCGTCTTCGGGCTCCTGCACATGGTGCCCGGAGATCCCGCTGCCAACCTCGCTGGCCCGGATGCCTCCGACCAGGATGTTGAAGTCATCCGGGAGCGGTTGGGCCTGGACAAGCCGGTTGTGCAGCAGTACCTGACGTGGATCGGCCATGCGGTCACGGGCGACCTCGGGACCTCGTTCCGCAACGGTCGCGAGGTCAGCTCGCTCGTCCGGTCGGCGCTCTGGCCGACGCTCGAGTTGACCATCGTCGCCTTCGCGCTCGAATTCACGCTGGGAGTCGTCCTCGGTGTAATGGCCGGGACAAGGCTTCGTTCCGCGTGGGACTGGGGCCTCTCCGCGTTCACCATCGTCGGGATCGCGGTCCCCCACTTCGTGATGGGGTTGGCCTTGCTCTACGTAGTCAGCTTCAAACTCGATTGGCTGCCAATCGGCGGGCGGGTGGCATTCACGGACGACCCTGTGGAGGCGTTGCGGTACATCGCGCTGCCGGCGCTGGTGCTCGGCCTCACCGGTGCGGCGGTGCTTGCACGCTTCGTGCGCACTTCCGTGTCCCAGGTGATGAACCAGGACTACATCCGGACCGGGCGCGCGAAGGGCCTGCGCGAACGCTCGGTGGTCACACGCCACGCGCTCCGCAACGGGCTGGTGCCCGTGGTGACCGTGATGGCGCTCCAGTTCGCGGGCCTCCTTACGGGGTCGGTCGTGGTCGAAAGCGTCTTCTCACGGCCCGGGATCGGCCGCCTCGTGGTGGGCGCGATCCAGGCCAGGGACTACCCCGTGGTGCAGGGGGCGTTGCTCCTGCTGGTGGTGGTGTTCATCACAATCAACCTGCTGGCCGACTTGATGTACGGCCTGCTGGACCCCCGGATCAGGGTGGCCTGAGATGGCGACAACGTCAGCAGCCGGCGCCATCGCCCCGGACTTCACGCCGCGGTCCCGGACCAAGGATTCGCTCTTCCTCACGACGCTGATCGAGACGTGCCGGAACCCGATGGGCGCGATTGGACTGGGCATTGTCGTGCTCCTGCTCGTCGTTGGCTTCGCGGCGCCGATCATCGCGCCTAACAACCCGGTGGAGCAGTTCCGCGGGCACCGGCTCGAAGGCCCGTCCGCCGAGTTCTGGTTCGGCACGGACGAGTTCAGCCGGGATATCTTCAGCCGCACGGTTTACGGGCTGAGAGCATCTATCCTCGTGAGCATCGTCGCGGTCGGCGGATTCGGCGTCCTCGGGACGACCGTCGGGTTCGTCGCCGGGCACTTCCGGGGCAAGATCGAGACCGTCCTGATGCGGATCGTGGACACGATGCTCGCGTTTCCCGGCCTCTTACTCGCGATCGCGATCCTGGCGGCGCTGGGTGCGGGCATCCAGAACGTTGCGCTTGCGATCGGCATCGGGGCGTTTCCTCGTTTCGCCCGGATCGGCCGCGCCCAGATGCTCACCGAAAGCAGCCGGGATTACGTGACAGCGGCGCGGGTCATCGGCGCAGGAGAGGGACGCATCATGTTCCGGCACGTCGCCATCAACGCGATGCCGCCGCTACTCGTGCAGGGCGCCCTTTCCATGGCTGGCGCGGTGCTCATCGAAGCGAGCCTTGGCTACCTGGGCCTCGGCACCGAACCACCGCAGCCGTCCCTCGGCAACCTCATCAACGGCGCGCGCGCCTACATGGACCACTGGAACTACTTTGCGCTCCCGGGCGCGACGCTGGCGCTCTTCCTTGCGGGCCTGAACCTGTTGGCGGACGCCACGAACGAAGCGCTCGACCCGCACAGGAGACGGAGGTAGCGATGGCAACGCGCAGCCTCGTAGTCGGCGGGACCGGGCCAAGCGGCGTCCACATCGTGAACTTCCTCTTGGAAGCCGGCCACGATGTCACGGTCTTCAACAGCGGCCGCCACGATGCGGGCATCGAATTCGCAGGCCCGGTCGAGCGCATCCGCGGCGATGCGCGTGATGACGAGAGTGTGCGCTCGACGATCGCGGCCCCCGGGCGCGACTGGGACATCGCGGTCTGCACGTACGGCAGGCTGAGGATGCTCGCAACGGAACTGGCGGGCAAGACTCGCCGGCTCGTCGGGATCACGGGGCAGCCGGTGTACCGCGGCGCGGCCCGCCCTACGCCGGACGGGGGCATCGCGTTGCCGGTCCCGGAATCGGCGGAACGGCAGTCTGATGCGGCGGGCTACACCGGGAAGGTGGCGGAAGGGGAAGACCAGCTCTTCGAGCAGCACGGGCGAGACTTCGAGACGGCGATCGTGCGCTACCCGGGCGTGTTCGGCCCACGGGCGCCGATCAACCACGAGTGGGCGATCGTGAAACGCGTACTGGACCGGCGCCCTCAAATGCTGATGCCGCACGATGGCATGACGTACTTCCAGCGCGGCTACGCTGAGAACGTGGCCTGGCTCGTGTTCCTCGCCGCAACCCGGCCCGAAGGCGCGGGCGAGGCCTTCAACGCGGGCGACGAGCGGGTGATGAGCGCCCGGCGCGTCGCCGAGGTAATCGTCGAGGAGCTCGGCTGGGGGATGGAGTTCGTGGGCATTCCCTCCAGGTTTGCCTCCGGCGTCTACCCGCTCGCGGAGAAGGCCCCGCTCATCCTGGACATGACCAAGCCGCGGACGCTGCTCGGGTACCGTGACCGCCTCGACGTCGAAGCCGCAACCCGCCTGACCGCACGCTTCCTGGCGGAGAACCCGCCGGCCGAAGGGCAAATCGTCTCCGGCTCCGGGACATTCGACTACATGGAGGAGGACCGCATTGCGGCCGCCTGGCGCGAGGCAACGGCGAGCCTGCCGGCGATGACGCGAGGGCGCGCGGAATGAGGCTCACGTTTACGGCGGAACACGATCGCTTCCGGGAGGACGTGCGCGCTTTCCTGGCGCGGACATTGACGCCCGAGTTCTGGAAACGGCACGAGGAACTCGGCGGCGGGGCTTCCTCTCCGGAGTTCAGCCGGGCGGCGGCGCGTGATGGCTGGCTCGCTATTGCCTGGCCGGAGGAGTACGGCGGCCGCGGCCTCAGCTACGTCGAACAGATGATCTACATGGAAGAGATGACCCTCGCCGGCGCGCCCATCGAGCATCACCGGCGGGCCGTTCAGCAGGTTGGCCCGTCGATCATGCTGTTCGGGTCCGACGAGCAGAAGCGCAGCTTCCTGCCGCGGATCGCGTCGGGCGAGATTTCGTTCGCGATGGGACTCTCAGAACCGGATGCTGGGTCAGACCTCGCATCGGTTACCACGTCCGCTGTCCGATCGGGTGACGACTGGGTCGTGAACGGGCGCAAGCGGTTCACGAGCGGTGCGCACTATTCGGACTACCTCTGGTGCGTCACGCGGACAAACCCGGAGGCGCCGAAACATCGCGGGATCTCCATCCTCGTCGTGCCCCTGAAGGCCCCTGGCGTACGCGTCGTGCCGCTGATCGACATGCAGGGGCGTCACCACTTCAACGAAGTGTTCATGGACGACGTGCGTGTCCCCTCCGGCAACCTCATCGGCGAAGAAAACCGCGGCTGGTACGTGAACGCGGCCACAATGGACTTCGAGCGCTCCGGCATCTCGCGGTATGCGTTCCTGCGCAGAACGCTGGACCGCGCGCTTGGAGAAACGGCGGCTCTGCCGTCCGGGCGGCGGTTGGCGGGCGGCTTTGAGTCCCAGCGGCAGCGTCTGGCTGCTGCCGCGATCCGCGCGGAGGTCGGCAAGCAACTGTCGTACCGCGTCACCGCCCTCCAGAGCCAGGGCGAGATGCCGAACTACGAAGTTTCCATTGCCAAACTGACCATCACCGAGACCATCCAGCAGGTGTGCGATAGCGGGCTGAACCTGAACGGGATGCGAGGCCTGCTCGTGGAGGGCGCCGCCGGGGACTCGGAGGAGTCGGCCGAGCTGGAGTGGGGGCGGCTCCACCTGGATGCCGTGCGCCACACCATTGGCCAGGGAGCCGCGGAGATTCAGCGAAACGTGATTGCCAACCGGGGGCTGGGCCTGCCACGCGGGTAGGCTTCGGAGGTGCTTAGTGCGCTCGTGGACGACGGGATTGGGCGTCCTGGGTTCTCACCGTTTCGCTGGCGGTGTCAGCGCGCTACGGGAACGGTTGCGTGCTTCGGTTCCAACCTCAGGGCGTTGTGAATTCGCAAGTGGGAGGCTAGAATCGCGAGCGCTAACGCAAACGATTGCGAAAGGACGGAGGCGTAGCACATGACGAACTCACCCATACACACCCGGCTCTGCGACCTGGTTGGATGCGAGCATCCGATCTTCGCGTTCAGCAGCAGCGTCGATGTGGTGGTGGCGGTAACCCAGGCCGGCGGCGTCGGCATTCTCGGGGCCACGCGGATGTTCCCGGACGAGATCAAACAGGCCCTCGATACGATCCGCGAGCGCGTTGAAGGTAAGCCGTTCGGCGTGGACCTGGTACTGCCGAAGGGCATGCCGGAATCCAACAACCGCGAGGACATCGAGGCCCAGCTGCCGGACGAGCACCGGGCGTTCGTTGACCACCTCTATGAGAAGTACAACGTCCCCCGCGATGGCTTGCCCGGGCAGCGCTCCCGTTTCGTCCGCTCGAACGAGATCGCGCGACGCCAGGCGGACGTGGTGCTGGCTTCCGGCATCTCCATCTTCGCGATGGGCATCGGCAGCCCGGAGGAGTACATCGCAGAGGCGAAGCGCTCAGGCAAGAAGGTGCTCGCGCTTGTCGGCTCTCCCAAGCACGCTCGGCGCGCCCTGGACGGCGGCGCCGAGATCCTCGTGGCGCAGGGCCACGATTCGGGCGCGCACACAGGCCCTATCGGTACGTTTTCGCTCGTCCCGCAGGTGGTCAAGGTCGCGGGCGATGTCCCGGTCCTGGCGGCCGGCGGAGTCGCGACCGGTCAGCACATCGTCTCGGCCATGGCCCTCGGCGCCGTCGGCGTCTGGTGTGGCACATCGTGGCTGACCACCACGGAAGCTCACACCGATCCCAAAGTCTTGAAAAAACTGCTTTCCGCCGGTTCCGAAGACACGGTGATCACACGCGCCCGGAGCGGGAAGACGAACCGTCAACTCCGCTCGGCGTACACCGACGAGTGGGCAGCGGAGGGCGCTCCAGTCCCGCTCAAGATGCCCTACCAGGACATCCTCGTCGGAGACCTCCTGGGCGCCATCGACCGGCACGAGATCGAACCGCTGATGGGCTCCGGCACGGGCCAGGGGATCGCCTGGGCTACCCGCGAGACCACGGTTGCGGAAGTCATGGCGGCCTTCGTATCGGAAGCGGCGGAAGTGCTGAGCCGGCTTCGCCGTGTTGGTGCGACCGCCGGAGCGCCGGCATGACGAACGTGACGCGGACACCTGGATCCGCCCGGCCGGGAGGCGTGCGTGGAATTCGAGTTTAGCCCTGAGGAGCAGCAATTCCGGGCCGAAGTCCGGGCCATGCTCGCTGAACAGCTCCCTGATCCCGGCGCGGACGTCGAAGTCGGGGACCCGGCGTTCGAAGCGCGTCTGGCCGAACAGGGATGGCTGACCGCCGCATGGCCGAAGGAGTTCGGTGGCCGTGGCGCGACGCAGATCCAGCAACTCATCATGAAGGAGGAGCTCGTTCGGATTGGCGCGGCCCTGCCGGGCCAGGGGATCAACCTCGTCGGCCCGACGCTGATGGTGCACGGGAGTGACGAGCAGCGGCGCCAGCACCTGCCGAAGATCGCCGCCGCGGAGATCCGCTGGTGCCAGGGCTTTTCGGAGCCCGGCGCGGGTTCGGACCTCGCGTCCCTCCAGACGCGCGCAATTCGGGACGGCGACGAGTACGTCGTGAACGGGCAGAAGATCTGGACCTCGAACGCACACCGCAGCGATTGGATCCTGCTGCTGACGCGCACCGACCCGGATGCCCCCAAGCACCGGGGCATCTCGATGTTCCTGGTGGATATGAAAACGCCGGGCGTCACCGTCCGCCCCATCCGCCAACTGACGGGCCGTGCAGGCTTCAACGAGGTGTTCTTCGAGGACGTGCGCGTGCCCGCCGCCAACCTCGTGGGAGAGGAGAACCGCGGCTGGTACGCCGCAACCACCACCCTGGACTTCGAACGCTCCGGCATCGAACGGAACTTCGTCGCCGAAGAGGATTTGAACCGCATCTTCCATGCGCTCCAGCGCGCCGGCTTCGGACTTCGCAAGACCGGGGACGGCCACGCGCGGCGTCACCGGCTGGTGAGCTTGCGCGTTGAGGTCGAGGTCGGCCGCTGGCTGGCCCGCCGTGTCGCCTGGCTCCAAACACGCGGCATGGTGCCGAACGCGGAAGCGTCGATGTCCAAGGGCTTCAATTCGGAGGTTGGCCAGCGCGTCTCCGAGTTTGGCGCCAACGTTTTCGGGCTCGCTGGCCAGTTGCTGGACGGAGAACGAGCGGCGGCGGGCGGCGCGGCTGCGTTCCGCTACCTCGATGCGCGCCGCCTCACTGTCGGCCAGGGCACCGCGGAAATCCAGCGCAATGTGATCGCGACGCGCGGACTGGGATTGCCCCGTGGCTAGCGCCGGCAAGGGCCCCCTTGACGGCATTACCGTCCTCGAGTTCGCGCAGGTCATCGCGATCCCGATGTGCGGGCTCGCCCTTGCCGACATGGGTGCGACCGTGATCAAAGTCGAGCCGCCGACCGGCGACTCTTCCCGTGCGAACCTCTCGCCTATCCTTCCGACGGAGAGCAAGAGCTACGCAATCTTCAATCGCGGCAAGCAAAGCGTGTGCCTGGACCTGGTGAATCCGGCTTCCCGGCCGGTCATCGAGCGATTGGTTCGAGACGCGGATGTGATCCTGCTGTCGTTCAAGCCGCCGGATGTGGCCCGCTACGGGTTGGACTACGGGACGCTCTCGAAACTGAACCCTGGACTGATCTACCTCGAGCACCTTCCTCTCGGGCGACATGGCCCGTACGCCGATGTGGGAGGTTACGACGTCATCGTGCAGGGACTGTCTGGCATCGGGGCTATCACCGCCGCCCCGGGAGATGCCCCGCGCAACATCAACCCCGCCTACGCAGATCACGCCACCGGGTTCATCTCCGCGCTCGCCGTGGTCGCCGCGCTGCGGCATCGAGACCTGACCGGTCAGGGCCAGCGGGTCGAGACATCCCTGCTCTCCACGGCGCTGGCCCTGGGCGGAAACATCCTCCACTGGTTCGCGGCGACCGACCCGGACGTGTGGGATTCGTTCGGCGACCAGCTGGCCACCGCCCGGGCAGCCGGCGCGGATTTCGGGGCACAGCAGCAGCTCTACCAGCGCTCGGCTCGGGCCGGGGCGTTCGCGAACGTCTACTTCCGCCACTACCGCACGAGCGATGGCTTCATTTCCGTGGGCGCCTTGAGCCAGCCGCTGATACGGCGCTTCCGCGCGGCCACCGGGCTCGTCGACCCCCGAGCGAACCCTGGCTTCGAACTGGGAACGCCCGAGGCGTTCGAAAAGCTGTCGAAGCTGGTTGCGGAAGCCGAGGCGCTGTTCCGCACGAAGACCTCTCAGGAGTGGATCGAGACGTTGCAGGCGGCCGGCATCCCCGTGGGTCCGTTTCTCTTCCCGACCGAGATCTTCGACGAACCGCAGATCGTCGACAACGGATACGTCATCGAACTCGAGCACGAACTCTTCGGGACCTATAAGTCATTTGCGCCGCCGCTCCGCATGGATGTCACCCCGGTCATGCCCCGCTCGGCCTCGCCGCTCCTCGATGCACATACTGACTCGGTCCTCATGGAGCACGGCTTCAGTGCGGCCGAAGTTTCCGCCCTGCGGGAAGCGGGCGCGGTGGGGGCGCGCTTCGAGGACGGGGAGGGGTAAGTGGCTGCGAACCCGGAGTCCATGGCGGAGATCATGTGGCAGCGAGACGAGGGAGTAGTCGAACTGACCCTCAACCGGCCTGAACGGCGCAACGCGATCACGAAGACCATGCTGGCCGAATTGCTCCATGGCGTAGAGGTCTGCGCGAGCGATGAGACTGTGCGGGTGGTGGTACTCCGGGGAGCGGGAAAGGGGTTCTGTGCCGGCGATGAGCTCCGCGGGATGGGCGAGCTCCCAGAGGGCTTCGCATTCGTGCCGCAAGCCCCGGTTACGCACGCCGCGCTCCAGGCGGCGCTGCGGGGCATGGCGAAGCCCACGATCGCGGCCCTCCACGGGTTCGCGTTCGGCGTTGGGCTGGACATCGCGATGGCCTGCGACTTCAGGGTGTGCGCGGAAGATGCGCAGATTCGCGACCAGCGCGTGTTCGAACGTGGCATGCACGCCGTCACCGGCTGCGCATGGTTCCAGCCGCGAGCGATTGGCCTGACGCGGGCGCTCGAGTTCCTCATCCTTGGGACGCCGTACACAGGCGCGGAGGCCGCGGCAGCGGGGATGGTGACCGCGGCCGTGGCGCCAGCGGAGCTCGACGCGGCCGTCGCGGAGTTCGCCGGCCGGCTGGCCACGGCCCCCACGAAGGCGATCGGCCTGATGAAGCGGCAGGTGTACAGCGGGATGGAGATGAGCCACGAGGCGTTCATGGCCTGGGCGGCGCCTCTCATCCGGGATGTCGTCATCGAAGACCGTGCCGAGGGCGTGCAGGCGTTCCTGGAGCGCCGGCCCGCCCGCTTCACCGGACGCTGAGCATTCGCGAGATCGGAGGAGGAGCCCGTGGACAACGAGTTCATCAAGGTAGCCAGGCACGAGCGATGGGCAGAACTGATCCTGAATCGGCCGCAGCGGCGCAACGCCCTTGTCGGCCCGCTACTCACACAACTGACTGAAGCCCTGGGTGCGCTCGGCCAGGAACAGGACCTCGATGCCGTTGTGTTCCGCGGAGAAGGCGGCGCCTTCTGCTCGGGACACGACCTCACGGAACTGCAGGCGCAGCCGCGTCCGCCGTGGGCGGAGAACCTCGCGGATATCTTCCGGCAGACGAACATCGCGCTGTTCACGTTCCCGAAGCCGATCGTGGGTGCGCTGGAGAAGTGCGCAATCAACGCCGGCGCCGCGCTGGCCCTCTCCTGCGACATCCTGATCGCGGGCGAGACGTCGTTCCTGCAGGTCGGCGAGATTCAACAGGGCGCGGGCATCACGAACAACGCTGCCTGGCTTCGCCTGCGCGCCGGCGAAGCGGTGGCGTCCCGCATTACGCTTTACGGCGACCGCGTTTCGGCGCCGGAGCTCCACCGGCTCGGGCTGGCGGCCGAAGTCGTACCCGACGGCGATGTTGTCGCCCGGGCATGCGCCCTCGCGGAACGATTCGCAAGCTTCCCGCCCGGAGCAGGGGCTCGGCACAAGTCCGACCTGCGCGCACAGTCCGGCATCACCGATCCCCAACAGTGGTTCCGCAAGCAATCCAGCGCAGTGCTGCTCAGCGCGGCGCGCGTCGGCTGAAGAGAGGAGACGGCCATGGACGACACCGAAGCCGAGGCGGTGATGGCGCGCTTCGGCAGCGCGTACTTCAGCAAGCGCGAAGAGCGCCTTGCCGATGCGGTAACGCCGGATGCGGAGTGGCACTTCGCCTTCGGGGCGGATGCCCCTCACGGGCGAGTCCGCAAGGGAGTCGCCGGATTCATGCAGGGCATGCGAGAGAACGAGGAGCTCTTCGAGACGCTGCGCTTCGACGATGTCGTGATTCGCGGCCTCGGCGATGACCAGATCGTGATGACCTATACGGCGAACGGCCGCCACCGCGGCGGCGAAGCGTTCTCGCTCCGCGGCGTCGAGCTGGTGACGGCGAAGGACGGCCGCGTCCATAAGAAGGACGTCTTCTGGAAGCGGTTGGCCCCCTGAGCCGCGCGTGGCGGAGCCGGTTCGCGCCCGGACCGCCCTGGCCGGTGGATTGGCCCGTTGCCATCGCGAACCTGCCCCTCGTCCCGCAGGCTCCCTCCATGTTTGCCGCCACCTCCGCGACGCTGGCGTCCGCCGCTCAGCCCACAATCACCTCCGCCAACCGCCACAGCCTCCCCTCCAAGTCATCGTCAATGCTGTAGTACGCGTGAGAGAGGGCCTCGATCTGTTCGTGGACCTCGTCGCTCATCGCCTCGTGCTGCTCCTCGCGCCGGGCGTGATCGCGCGGCGGGCCGTCCGGGCCGAACAGTTCAATCAACGCCTCGAACAGCGCCGCACGCTCGGGCGACCCTATTGCCCGGAAGGCACCGGGGAACTCGCGGAGGTAGTTGCCGGTCGAGTTGTAGCAAACCGCGGCCATCCCGCCGTTGTTGACCTCCCCGTCGGCCATCCACACGAGGAAGTACACCTGTTCGTCCAACGAAAGTGCTTCGTACCCCTCCGCCGCTTCGCGAGGAACCACTCGCTCAGCCACGGCCCGCATCAACTGGAATTCCGGCGAAAAAAAGTCCAAGGCCACGACGTGATACTACCCGCAGTCTCTCGGGGTCTCTACGTTCTCTGTGTCTCCGTGGTTAAACCACTGCCACACCTATCAGGCCGATTGCGCGTGGGCGAGGTTTTCATCACGCTCCGCGAGCCCGATGCTTGTCTGATGCGGGGCTTGCGCGCGAAAGCCATTGAACACGGCCGGACCTTCTTGCGTGAGGCGAAGGATGACGACCTTGGCGGGCTGGCGAGTGAGCTGGCGTTCAAGCTCACGCTCGCTACGTTCCCGCTGCTGCTGTTCCTCGCCGCGCTTTCGTCGTACCTGTTCCGCTGGTTCGGCACGGATGACCCGGCTGGCCGCGTGATCTCGGCGCTGGGCGATTCACTGCCGCCTGATGCCGCCAGCGTCATCGAGCGCTCGGTGAACGAGGTGCTGGACGGGTCGAACCCGGGGATCGTTTCGATCGGTGCGATCACCACGCTCTGGGCGGCTTCCGGGGCGGCGCGGGCGCTGATCAAGGCGGTGAACCGGGTCAACGACCTCGAAGACACTCGCCCTGGCTGGCAGCGGGCCGGCCTCGCCGTCGGCCTGACGCTGTTCGGCGGCATCGCGCTGCTCGGCGCCATCACGGCCGTTGTGGCATCCGACGTCTTCGCGCGGGAACTGGCCGGCAGCGTTGGCCTCGGTCCGGCCTGGAGCTGGGCGACCGGTTTGGCGCGGTTGCCGCTCATCGTGGTGTTCGTGATGTTCACGGCGCAGGTCTTCTTCATGGTCACGCCAGCAGAGCGGCCACCCTTCCGCTGGTGGTCGCCCGGGGCGGTGTTGTTTGGCCTCTGCTGGTCAATCTTCGCCGCCGGGTTCTCGTTCTACGTCACGCAGTTTGCGGCCTACTCCGCCACCTACGGCAGCGTCGCGGGCGTGGCCGTCTTCCTGATCTGGCTGAACATCTCGAGCTGGTTGCTGCTTGCCGCGGCCGAGTGGAACTGGGTGATGGAACAATCGCAGGCCGCTCCCGCCGTCCCTCCGGGCGAACCCGCCTCACTCCCCGAGGCCACGCCGGTCCCGGCCGCGGCTCGCGCAGACGGCGAACACCGCGACCGTGGTTAGCGAATGGGCGCCACCTCAGGCGAACGATCCGCCGCGCGTATCTGTAGCTGCATCACGGCGACTGGCGGACCGGCCGAGCCCGTCAGGAAGCCGCCCGCGTGGCGTCCCGCGGTGTCCGCTCGCTCCTGGTGGCCGTACCCGTGGCGAAATGCCGGCGGGCGGCGCCCGAGAGCTCCTGCGGCCGGCGCGTGTTGCCAAGCCACGTAACAGCGTCCTGCTCGCGTGTGAAGAGCCCAACGTTGTCGCCGAATCCGGAGAGCCGGGCGAGCCGGCGGCAAAGTGCAACCTGGCGCTGGGCGCAGACGATTGCCACCTGTTGGGACGGCTGCACGCGCGAAGCGAAGGCCGCGCCGAGCACGACAATGCCGCTTGACCCACCCTCGACGGCGGAGAGGTCGCAGGTCGCGCGGGTGATGCTACCGGCTTCGGCGAGCGCGAACGCCTGGGATACCGCGCGCAACGCCTCTTCTGGGCCCACCTGTCCACTGGCCCTCACTGCCAACCGCCCCTCCTCCACCTGGACCCGAATTGCGTACATGCGCGTACCTCGCCCCACAGTCTCGCCGGGACAATGGCGCCGAGCACTAGGTGTTCTGCCGCATTCGGGGAGGGGAAGGTGCTAACCGGCGGCCTGGAACCGGACGGCCGGCGCCAGATCGCCCGGCGGACGCACGGTGAATGCGCAACGGCCATCGACGAGGACCGCCAGCCGGGATGCAACGTTCGCCACGAGGTCGGTTGGCGCTCGCGGGACGATGAGCACCTGGCCGTTGTGCCAGTAGAGCTCGTCATAGCCGCGGGAGAATCGTTTCAACAGCCACGCCAGCTCGAACAGGTCGGTCCCGGGGCTCGGCTCGCAGGCGACCACCGTCCGCTCGATCTTTTCGGGGTTCACCAGGCGGAGGCAGGTCTCGTTGTCCCACGCCCCGGCTTCGCCGCGGGAGGCGCGGGAGAGTGCGGCGGTCAGTTGCTGCGGCGTGACCGGTACGGTCGCCCAGGTCCGCGCGCCAGCGTCGAGGGCCTGCTGCAGGTCGCGCCGGGCGCGCAACCCGGCGAGCACGATCGCGGACAGGTCCAGGCCCTTGCGCTCCCGGACGGTGCGGGCGGCGTGCCCGCCGGGTGTGGCCTGCGTGAGCAGGATGTCCGCGTTGCCGGTGGTCACTTCCATCCCCATTGCCCGGCAGGTCTCGGCCACGAGCGAGCGGGTGGCGTGGTCTTCGATGTCCATGCGGACGTGAAGGCCGCGCAGGTTCGGGTGCGGCCAGTTGCCGTAGGGGCCGTCGATATCACGGTCACCCGCCCCGCGAATCGTCCGGCCGTCGCTGGCCAGGGCAGTCAGCCATGCCTCGCAGCCCGTGCAGGCGAAAATCTCGAGCCGGTCACCGGAAGGTGAGACCCAGGCGAGGCGGGCCGCGCGCCCGTTCGGCATTTCGCAGCAGACCTGGCACTGGTCTTCGAACACGAGCTTGCGGTTGCCGGCGCTCGGGCCGCCGATCACGCGGTAGGCGCCCTCAGGGTGGCGCGCCGCCGCGGCGAGACCGCCGAGCCACTCGGCGCAAGACTGGCAGAGGGGGACTGTGCTGCCGGGCCGGTGTGCGTCGGGCCGCCAGCTGCGGTACAGGCGCACGGGCCGGATATCAAGCTCCCATTCGGCGGGGACGTCGCGGCCACAGCAGGGGCAGCCTGAGCGGTTCATGTGCAGGCATTATCGGGAAGAACGCTGATGCGCTTGAGGGGGAGCCAAAGCCAACCTCTCAGCCGGCCGTGACCTCGGCGACAATGGCGAAGTGGTCGCTGGGATAAATCGTTGGATCGGACGGTGGATGCTGGTTCGCTGCCAGGCGGACTTCGCTGAACCGCGCGGCGCCGCTGTACCAGATGTAGTCCAGGCAGTTCGGGTCACCGTCGGTGTCCATGGTTTCGGCCTGGATGCCAGAAGGCCAGGTGACCGGGGGTTCGGCGCCGTTCACTTCGCGGAAAGCGGAGCGATAGCCGGCCTCAGCCATTACCCGGTAGGCCGGCTCGTGCGGGGGCGTATTGAAGTCGCCCACGACGAACGTTGCATCAGCGCGGGGAGCATCGGCCATCCATGCGCAGATGGCCTGGGCCTGTTCTTCGCGCACCCACGGTTCTTCCGGCTTGTGATGGAGGTGGGTGTTCGCGAACCACAGCGTTGTTTCGCCGGCGAGCACCAGGACGCGGTGGGCCGAGCGGCCAGTGCTCAACCGCAGCTCCTCGTGCACCTGGACTTCGCCGGCGGCGCAGAGAATGGCGTTGCTGAAGTACGTCCGCGTCTCATGGGTGGAGATCACGCTCTTGTAGTGGCGGCCGGGAAGCTGGCTGGAGAGGAAGTCATCCTGCCGCGGTTTCCCCGGGCCGCCGTCCGAGACGATCACTTCCTGGAGGCCGATGATGTCCGCGTTGATCTCGGCAAAAGCGGCTGCGAGCAACGGGCGCCGCTCTTCGTAACGGTCAGTGATGTTGCGGATGTTGAAGGTAGCGACGCGGAGGCTCAGTGGCATGGCGGTTTGCTCTACTCCAGCGCGCCGGCGAGCCGGAGGGCATCGCAGATGCGCGCGCCCGCTTCCGGTCCGGCGTCCATTTCGAACGTCATTATTGCCACGCCATCGATGTCCGGAGACGCAACGAGCTGGCGTAGCGTGGCGGCGAATGCTGACCAGGCCGCATCCTCATCGCCCGTCGCGAGCACCTCTCGAAGCGCAGCGGGCAGGTGGATGCCCAGCCGTTCTTCGATCCTGCTGGCCGCTTCCAGCGAGAGGATCGGCATTGCCATTGCGATGATGCGTGTCCCGGGGAACTCCCTGCGAAGCGCCGCCGCGTAGCGCTCGACCGGGGGAGCTTCGAACGCCGGCTGGGTCTGGACGTACGTTGCGCCGGCGGCGAGCTTCGGCAGCAGGTTCTTCAGGACCGCGCTCGAATCCTTGCCGTACTGGTTCAGGGTCGCGCCGACCAGCGCCTCTGGGAGCGCCTCACGGGCCATGGCGATGACTTCACGGATGGTGACCGGGTCGTCAGCTTCGTCAGCGGGATGGTCGCCCAGGATGCACAGCACCTGGCGGATGCCCCCGGCACGGGCGCGCGCCAGTTCCGCGGCAACTTCGGCCCGCGAACGCCCACGGGTGACCAGGTGCCAGGCAGGTTCGATGCCCGCGCCGAGGAGCTCCAGCGAGGCGTCGAGGCTGCTCTGGCGCCCCGGCCGCTGGATGACGTTGATGGCCTGGACGTGGTCATCGAGCAATTGGGCGCGCCGGAGCAAGACCTTGTTCAGCGGCTTCTGCGGCGGCGTGATTTCGAGCGCGACGGCGAACTTGCGGGCCTGGAGCCGTTCGTGGAAGCGCATCGAACTAGGGTGGAATGCCGCGCGTTTGGCGTCCAGCGGTCAGCGGGCGACTGACCACAGCAGCTGGTTCGAGATATCTGCCCCAAACGTGTTGGCCAGCCTCTCCAGCGCACCGAGTTGCTGTTCCGCTGAAGCCCACTGCGGGACGCGGATGATGATTCCCGCATGGAAGCGGCCCTCGCGAGACCACTGCGCCGCAAGCCGCGCGAAGTCCACCTTGTTGGCCGTGTACACGACCCGGCCTTCACTCGCTGCGGCGGCGAGGAGGTCGTCGTCATTCATTTCGTCCCAACCGTGAGCCACAGCGGAAGAGCAGTCCCAATTCCGGGCTACCAGGTGTGCTGCGAGGCGTTGGTTCGTGGAGTCGATATCGAAGAGCAGGCGCCAGCCGGCCACTTAACGAGCGTCCGCCTGAAGCTGGCTCCAGAACCGCTCTTCCTCTGCCATTTCCTCATCGAACTGCCGCTTGTTCGCCAGGTAATAGGCGACGGCAGCGTGGACTTTGACCTCGTCCATCCCGTAATCCTCGACAATCACACGAATGCCTTCGGCCCCCAACGTGGCGAAGTGCGTGGCGACCATCGAGACCGGGAACCGCGTGCCGGCCAGGCACGGTCGGCCGCCGTACACGCCCGGCGTGCAGGTGATGAGCGTCCCGATGTCGAACGGCGCGGTGGAGGACATGACTGCAGTGTATCAGGCCCGAAAGGCAGCCTAGCCGAAACTGCCCTTCGCTCCCCGCAGGCGCGGGTCCAGGAGGTCACGCAGGGCGTCGCCGAGCATATTGAAGCTGAAGACGGCGAGCGCGATGAAGAGTCCGGGCCAGATGACGCCCTGGACGCGCACCGACGCCAGCACCTGTGCCTGGTTCAGCATTTGCCCCCAGGTTGGCTTGTTGGGATCGACGACGCCGAAGCCGAGGAAGCTGAGGGCCGCTTCCGCCAGGATCACGCCGCCCAGGCCAATCGTGGCCTGGACCATGAGCGGGCCGAAGATGTTCGGCACCACGTGGCGCAGCATGATGCGCACGTCCCGGCAGCCGATTACGCGCGCCGCTTCCAGGTACTGGGCCGAACGCACACCGATGACCGCGCTGCGGATGACACGTGAACCGCCGGCCCCACCGAGGATGCCCAGGACGAGCGCCAGCTTGAAGAAGGTGATCCTCGCGTGGTCCAGGGGCAGCGGCCCATCAATGTCCCACTTGCCGATCATCTGCGGGAGGGCCAGGAGGACGACGAGCGCCGGGAGCGCCATGATGGCGTCGACGAAGCGCTGGACGGCGGCGTCGTACTTGCCGCCGAAGTAGCCGCAGCTGACGCCGATCGCCAGCGAGAGGGCAGAACTGATGGCAACAGAAATGAGCCCGATGTAGATCGCCCAGCGCGCGCCATAGATGGCGCGGCTGTAGACGTCGCGCTGGAGCTGGTCGGTGCCGAACGGCTCGGTGATCGAGCCTTCGACCACGCGCTTTCCCGAAATGACGCTGTCTTCAACGGTCGTCGGGCAGAGGAAGGTGTCCTTCGGGCCGAGGCAGTAGTTCTGGAGCCGGGCGCCGGCACTCGTGTCCGCCGGGTCATGCGTGGCGAAGAGCGACGGGACCGCGGCGAGGACGAACATGAACAGCAGGATGACCAGGCTGATGAAGCCGAGCGGCTTCTTGCGGGCCAGGGTCCCGATGAACCCGGCGAAGCGGTGGAACGCCGTATTGGCGGATTGCTTCTGAAAAACGGCCTGTTCGGCCGCGGCCTGTGCCATGGCTTACCCCTTCGCCCGCGGGTCAAGGACGGTGTAGCTGACGTCAACCAGCAGGTTGACGCTGACGACGGCTATCGCGAAGAAGAGGGCCACGCCCTGTACAACCGCGAAGTCCTTCTGCGCTACCGCGAGGATGAGGTGCCGGCCCAGGCCGGGGATGGAGAAGATTTGTTCGAAGGTCACCGTGCCGCCGATGAGCGTCGCCATGGTCAGGCCGATGACGGTGATGACCGGGAGCATCGCGTTCTTGAGCGCGTGCTGCGTGATGATCGCGCGCTCGCGCAGGCCCTTGGACCAGGCGGTGCGGATGTAGTCCTGCCGGAGCACGTCGAGCATCATCGTGCGGGCGAAGCGCATCACCTGGGCGGCCGTCGCGAGGGAGACGATGAGCGCGGGCATCCACATTTGCTGGAGGTTCTTCACCGGGTCGTCGGCGAGGCTGTGGTAGCGGATCGGGGGGATCCAGCCGAACTGTTTCGCGAGCACGGCGAGCACGATGGTCGCCATGAGGAAGCCCGGGACTGACAGGCCAAAGATTGCGAAGGTGCGCAGGAAGTAGTCCGGCCAGCGGTCCTGGCGCATGGCGGAGTAGACGCCGATTGGCACGCCGATGAGCACCGCGATGACCACTGCCATGAACGCAAGCTCGAACGTCACGCCGATCTTCGGGCCCATTTCGCTGAGGACCGACTTCGAGGTGTAGGCGGACTCGCCCCAGTCGCCTCGGACAACCCGGCCGAGCCACTTCACGTATTCCGTGGCCATGGGGTTGTTGAGACCGTACTCCTCTTTGATCTGTTCGGCCTGCTGGGGGGTGTACCCCTCGCCAAGGCGAGCGGCGACCACCGAATCCGGGTTCAACCGGATCATCCCGAAAATCAGGAACGAGACGATGAGGAGTGTTGGGATCGAAAGCAGCAGGCGGCGAAGGATGAACTGATACATGGGGGGCAGTCCTGCAAGTAAAAGGGAGGGGGACGGCGCCCCCTCCCGTTGGGTCATGGCGAAGTCGCGCTGACTTCTAGGCTTTGAACCACTGGTACTCCGACGGGTAGAAACCAGTGGCGAAACCGAACGAAGCCGGGTTGGCGATCTTGGAGGACCAGACCGTCAGCGTGCCGCGTGAGCCAATCCAGCCCGGCCCCGGCGCGTTGATGATGTCCCGCTGGATTTCGAGCACGAGCGGGAGGCGAGCCTTCTCGTCGTACATCGTGGACTGCTTCTCCAGCTTGGCATCGAGCTCGGCGTTGCCGTAGTTGCCGTAGTTGCGCGTGCCCTTGTTCGCCACATCGCTGTGGTGGTAGAGCAGGAGCTGGGCGTCGGGATAACCGCCGGAGAGGAAGAGGGTGGTGGCCAGGTTGTACTGGCGGCCCACTTCGCGCGGCAGGAAGTTCGCAGCGAAGTCCGTGCCGACGTTCTCGGTCTGGACCGTGACGCCAATGTCCTTGAGGTTCGAGACCAGGACGTCGTGCACCTTCTCAGTGTCGAAAGCGGTCACCGTGAGGACGGTCTCTTCGAAGCCGCTCGCCAGGCCAGCGGCGGAGAGCAGCGCCTTCGCTTCTTTGATTTCGTCCTCGCGCTTGCCGAAGCCGGGGAGCTTGAGCAGGTCCGCGTCCGGGAGCGCCCAGTTAGGCGCGGCCGGAGTCATCGGGCCGCCGACGAACCCGAGGCCGCCGAAGACCGTGTCATAGACCTGCTTGCGGTTGATGGCCCGCCACAAGGCGAGGCGCACCTTCGGGTCCTTGTAGCGGTCCTTGGTGTGGTTGATGAGGAGGCATTCGCGCGTTGGCGTGGGGGCGCGAGTGATGACGAAGTTCTTATCGCTTTCGATCGTCTTCGCCAGGTCCGCGGTGGTGCCGATGGCATCCGTCTGGTTCGCGCGCAGGGCATTGAGGGCCTGCTGCGGGTCCGTCTGGTGGATGTACTCGTAGCCGTCGAACCATGCGGTGTTCGGCTTCCAGTAACCGTCGGCGCGGCGCTTCATGGTGAACTTCTGCGCGGCGACGAACTCGGTCAGTTCGTACGGGCCGGAGCCGATCACGTCGGCTGCCGTGGTGTAGGCATCCTTGCCCTTGGCGATCGATTCCTTCGGCAGGATGAAGTTGTACTGGTCGCTCATGACGGCCAGGAGGTCCGCCTGCGGCACCTTCATCTTGAACTGGACGGTCTGCGCATCGATGACGGTGATCGTGTCGATCGCGCCGAACTGGCCGGCGCGCGGCGAGACAATGGCCGGGTCCTTGATGCGCTCGAAGCTGAGCTTCACGTCTTCGGCGGTGACCTGGCGGCCGTTCACCGGCGCCTTGTTCTGCCACTTCGCTTCGGGACGGATCTTGAAGGTCAGGCTAAGGCCGTCGGCCGGGATTTCCGGCAGGCCGGCGGCGAGGTCCCCCTCGACCTGGCCGGGCTTCTGCGTGCTGAAGCGCACCAGCGTGTTGCCCACGGCACCCCAGAGACTGAGGGACTCAGCAGGGGTGTTCGTGCGGTGGGGGTCGAAGATCGAGCCCACGTTGGTGAGAGCGCGGAGCGTACCGCCCTTAACCGGGTTGCCGGTGGTTGGCGTGCCGGCCGTCGGGGTCAGCGCGCTCTTATTGGTGGCGCTCGTCGGGCTTCCGCCGCTGTCGTCATCGTCGCCGCAGCCCGCGAGTGCGAGCCCCGCGAGGCCGACAGTGGCTGCTGACCCGCCGGCGAGCACGCGACGGCGGGAGAACGTCCGCTTCCAGTACGAATCCCAGTATTGGCTCAATTTCCCCTCCAAGGGCATGGGTGGCTAGTGCGCTCTTGGGCAGATCCTAGGGCGAGTCTGCGGGGCGTCAAATCAGCGACGGATCACGCTTTCGCCAAGGATGTGCTCGCGAGCTTCCGCCACTACATATAACGATCCTGTGACGCACACGAGATCTCCCTCGCTCGCATGAGAGAGTGCTGTATCGAGGCCGTCGGCGACCGATTCTTCCGCCACCGCGGGAGGGCCGAGGAACCCGATCTCCTGGATCATCTGGTAGGGGTCCATCGCCCGCGGATTGTCGAACCGGCAGCAGACGATGAGCTCGCAGAGCTTGGCGAGCTTGAAGCCCATCTCGCGGACATCCTTGTCCTTGTTGCAGCCAATGACCAGGAACAGGCGTTTCCAGTTGAAGTAGTCCTTGAGCGCGGTTGCCAGCGCGGCCGCGCTCTCTCCGTTGTGGGCGCCGTCGGCCACGATGAGGGGTTTCTGGCCCATCACTTCGAGCCGCCCCGGCACACGGACATGGGCGATGCCGTCAACGATCGCCTGTTCCGAGATGGTGAAGCCACGCGCCCGGATCGCCTCGGCGGCCGCCACCGCCGTGGCGGCGTTTTCGACAAGGTGGGCGCCGAGCATTGGCGTACGCATCTTCCGTTCGCCGTTCGGGCCAATGAGCCGGAATGACTGGCCGAACGGGAACTTCTCGAGGACCTCGTACTGGTAGAGCGAAGCGACGTCCACCAGCCGGGCGCCGACTTCGGCGCAGCGTTCGGCGACCACCTCCAACACCGCAGGGTCCTTCTGGGGCCCGACGACCGCTGTCGTGCCCGCCTTGATGATGCCGGACTTGTCTTTCGCTATCTCGGCCGGCGTGTTGCCGAGGATGGCGGTGTGTTCGAGGGAGATGGGGGTGATCACGGCGACTTCCGGAGGATCGATGACGTTCGTGGCGTCGAACGTGCCGCCGAGGCCGACTTCCACCACCTGCCAGTCCACACGCGGCACCTGGGCGCGCATCAACCAGAAGAAGAGCGCCGTCAGCACGCCGAAGGTGCTCACGTCGCCGTGGACGCTCTGCCGTTCCGCTTCCACCGCGTCCTTGATGGCGCTGATGCCAGCGGCGAACTCTTCCGGCGAGATCGAGTCCCCATTGATCGCGATGCGTTCTGTGAAGGAATGGAGGTGGGGACTGGTGTACAGGCCTGTGACGTTGCCTGCGCGCTGGAGCACTCCGGCGATCATCGCCGCGGTCGTGCCCTTGCCCTTTGAACCGGTGACGTGGACGGTGGGCCTTCCGCGCTGGGGATTGTTGAGCCGCGAGAGCAGCGATCGCATCGATTCGATGTTCATGGTGGGGTTCGGCGAGGCCTGGAAGCCGCGCTCCATGTCGGTGAGGGAAAGCAGGTAGTCCAGCGCTTCGTTGTACTCCACGGCGCGATTGTAGGGCGGGGAGCGTTGCGAAGCGCGTTCGACATTGCCCGGCGCCGCCCGGACAATGCGGCGCATGCTGCCCATGCCCGCCGCCTTCGAGCCATGGCTGAACCGGCTCGACGGCTTTCACGATGCCCGCGTCGTCTCCATCGTCCCCGTTGACGGCGGCGCTTCGAACATCACCTGCCGTGTGGAACTGCTGGGCAGCGGGCCGCGCGCGGTCTGCCTGCGCATGGAGCGCGAGCGAGGCATCTTCGAGCCGTACGACGTCGTCCGCGAGGGCCGGGTGATCGACGCGCTCAAGGGCTCCGCCGTGCCGGTGCCAACCATGCTTGGCAGCGAGCGATCGCGCGCCGTGCTCGGCGCGCCCTTCATCGTGATGGAGTGGGTGGAGGCGCCGCACATGGGCATCGCGCCGAACCCGAGCTTCAGCAACTTCACCAGGGCCGTTGCTGAGATCCACGCGGTGGATTGGCGTGAGCTCGGCCTCGAATTCCTCGGCGTGCCCGAGACGCCGCAGGCCGGGATCCTCGGCGAGCTCGCGGCGATCGAAGCACGCATGCCGACCTTCGGTTGTGAGCATGACCCGCTGCTCTGCAGAGCGCTCGAAACGCTCAAGGCCAAAGCGCCGGAGTCGGGCCGGCTGGCGCTCTGCCAGGGCGACATCAACATCTTCAACTACCTGTTCCTTGGCGAAGACGTGGTCGCGGTGGTCGATTGGGAGCAGGCGCGCATCTCTGACCCGCGCAGCGATGTTGGGCAGCTGATCTCGCTCTCCCACCTCAAAGGCGCGCCATTCGGGCCGGCGGAGGCGCAACCGTTCGCGCAGGCGTACGGAATTGCGGCGGGAAAGTCGGTCTCGGGGATGGCGTATTTCCGGGCGCGCTGGCTATTCGAGCTCGGGGTCATCTTTCACGGCTGGATGCGCTTCAACAACAGCGAACCGTGGTACACCATCGATCACCTGGCCGGCCTGCTGGAGCATTCGCTCGCCGAGTTGGACTGATGGGCTGGCGCGAGGCACTCGCGGACTACCTGGCCAGCAAGCTGCCGTCCGCGAGCGGCGTTGAAGTGGTGAACGTCCAGGGCATGCCCGCCGGCGCGAGCAACGACACCGTGAGCTTCGACGCGCGGGTGCATTGCGTGGATGGAACGTTTGATGTGCCCCTCGTGCTTCGCCCCGAGCGCCCGGACGGCATCCTGGCGCCGTACGACGTCTCGGCGCAGTTCCGGGTGATGCGCGCCCTCTCGCGTACGGCAGTCCCGGTGCCGGCGGTGGCCTGGTACGAGCCGGACCGCGCGCTCCTGGGCGCGCCGTTCTTCATCATGCAGCGCGTCCGCGGGGAGACGCTGCCGTTGTTCTGGTACGGCCGCTCGCCGCGCCTGGATGCGGCCGCGATGGCGCTGGCGGAAGTCCACGCGGTCGATTGGCGCTCCGCCGGGCTGGACTTCCTGCTTCCGCAAAAGGATGCGTTGACGCCCGCGGAATCCGAACTCGCGCCCTGGCGAGCCCGCGCCGAGCGGTTGCGCATCGCTCGCGCGCCGCTGCTGGTTGCGCTCGGCGAGTGGCTGCGCGCCAACGAGCCTGCCGACGCCCGCTTCGCCCTGCTCCATGGCGACCCGAACCCCGGGAACTACCTCTTTCGCGCGAACGACGTCGTCGCTGTGCTCGACTGGGAGGTCGCCGGCATTGGCGACCCGCGGGCCGACCTCGGGTTCTACGCCGGGCTGCACACGGTGTTCGGCGGGATGGGGATGCCGGCCAGCCGCACGCTGCTTTCGGATGCGTACGAAGGCGTCACCGGGCGGCCGCTGCACAACCTGGAGTACTACGAAGCGGGCGGGCTCTATCGCATGGCGGTGGTGATGGCGGGTTGGGCGGGACGGTTCATTGGCATGGGGCCGGGCGGCACCATGGACGCTATCTCGCGGCGACTTTCCGTGATTCTCGGCCCGCGGTGGGCAGCGTAAACACGAACGTCGTGCCCTTGCCCGGCTCGCTCGTCGCCCAGATCTCGCCGCCGTGGGCACGGACAATCTCGCGGGAGATGGCGAGGCCCAGGCCGTAGCCCTTCCTCGGTGCGCCGCCCGTGTTGTCCCCGCGGTAGAAGCGCTCAAAGAGGTGCGGAAGGTCGTTCTGCGCGATCCCCGGCCCGTTGTCGGAGACGGACACCTGAAGCGTGCCGGGCTGCAAGTCCCGGCAGGACACCTTCACCTGGCCGCCGTTGGGCGTGTGCCGGAAGGCGTTGTCCAGCAGATTGTTCATGACCTGCTCCAGCCGGTCGAAGTCGCCGCGGATGTGGGCCTTGCCCTGGAGTGAGAGGTCCATGCCGACGCCCGACTCCTCGCTGCGCAGGGCGAAGACTTCGCCAACATGCTCGAACAGCTCATGCAGGTCGATGTCATCCTGCTGCATCGAAACCTGGCCGCTTTCGATGCGCGAGAGGTCCAGCAACTCCTGGACGAGGCGAAGGACGCGGTTCGATTCGTCGCTGATGATCCTGGCCGAGCGTTCGATGCCGACCTGGTCATCGATCGTGCCGTCGAGCATGGCCTCGCTGAACCCGCGGATCGAGGTCAACGGCGTTTTGAGTTCGTGCGAAATGTTCGCCAGGAAGTCACGCAGCGTCTGTTGCGACCGCTGGACCTCCTCGGTCATCCGGTTGAAGTTGGCGGCGAGGTCACGGACTTCCCGGGGGCCGGTGGCCGGGACGCGCTGGCGGTAGTTTCCGCGGGCGACGCTTCGGGCTGCGCGCGCGTTGTTCCGGAGCGGCGCCGCCACGCTCTGGCTCAGGGCGAACCCGAGCACGAGCGCCGCCGCCACGCCGATCAGCCCGGAAAACACGAGACGTGGGAAGAGGTCCCCGGTGATCTGGCCGAGGCTGGCGGCGGGCCGGGCCACAATGATCGCGGAGGCATTCGTGCCGGCCAGCGCCTGCTGGACTTCGGCGCTCAGTGGCGTGCTCACACAGAGGAGGTCGGGGCCGGCGGCCACGTCCAGGCGGCAGCGGCGCGGGTCCGTGTCTGGCGCGCCCGCGGCTTGCTCGGCCAGGTCCCGGACCACGGCGCCGTCAAGCGGCGCGCCGCGGCTCTGGAATAACCCAGGGATGACCTTGCCCTGCGGGTCGATCACCGCGACGGCGGTGTCTTTGTTGAAGCTTCCGCTCTCGTCGCCGTTGAAGAACGCGGCGAGGTCGATCAGGAGCTGGTTCGGCTCCGGGGCCGGCGCTTGCGGGTCCTCGATCGGCCTGTCGATGACGAGCCCGGCCTGGCTGTTCACCAGCCGCCCGAGGTCCTCCAGGTTGCCGTACGAAATCGAGTCGCGGTATTCCCCCAGTTGGAGCAGGAGGCTCAGCGCGGCGAGGCCGAGGGTGACGGCGATGATAAAGAGGTAGGTGGTGAACAGGCGGACCTGGAGGCTACCCACGAGGCGATTTCATCACAAAGCAGGCCGGGAGGACAAAGATTGCCGATCGACGATGGGATAACGCCAAGAACGCCAAGTACGCCAAGAACCCAATAAGACGGGAAGCGGGGCGCGGCTCCGGCGATGCGGTGGAAGCGGCTGTCTGTCGCGAATCGACAATCGTGAATCGTGAATCGTCAATCGAGGTAGGTGGTGAACAGGCGGACCTGGAGGCTACCCACGAGGCGATTTCATCACAAAGCAGGCCGGGAGGACAGAGATTGCCGATCGACGATGGGATAACGCCAAGTACGCCACGAACCCAAAAAGACGGGAAGCGGGGCGCGGCTCCGGCGATGCGGGGGAAGCGGCTGTCAGTCGCGAATCGACAATCGTGAATCGTGAATCGGCAATCGCTACGCCGATGCTTCGACCAGCTTGTAGCCGACACCGCGGAGGGTCTCAATCTGCACCTTCGCGTTGTTCAGCTTCGAGCGAAGGTGCTGCACGTGGACATCCACCGTGCGCGTTTCGCCGGCGAAGTCGTATCCCCAGACAGACCCGAGCAGTTGGTCGCGCGTGAGCGCGATGCCCGGGTTCTCGACGAAGGCGACAAGGAGGTCGAACTCCTTGGTGCGCAGGGAGAGCTCGTCACCATCGACGCGGGCTTCGCGGCGGGCTTTGTCGACCGAAAGGTTCGACACGTTGATGGCGTTCTGTGGTTTCCGGCCCCCTTCCACGCGGTGGAGGATGCGCTTGACCCGCGCCACCAGTTCGCGCGGATTGAACGGCTTGGTCATGTAGTCGTCGGCGCCGAGCTCGAGCCCGACGATTTTGTCCACGTCCTCGCTGCGGGCGGTAAGCATGAGGATGGGGACGTCGCTCTCGCGGCGAAGCTCGCGGCAGACCTCGAAGCCGTCCATGCCGGGCATCATCACGTCGAGGACGACGAGTTGGGGTTGGGCGGCCTCGAACTTAGAGATCGCCTCGTTGCCGTTGACGGCGTGCTCCACCGTGAAGCCCTCTTTTTCGAGGTACATCGCGTTGAGGTCCCGGATGTTGGCCTCATCGTCGACGAGGAGGATTTTCTGCACCGTCACGTCCTCTCGTTGCCATCGGGGAGCGGTGATCTGAAGTATGCGCCGAGGGCTCCGGGCCTGCCACCCGGCAGTGCCGGGACGGGGTTGGCGAGCCTGGAGCCCTCGACCACCAGAGGGTGGGCGGGCGGGCCGGGGCCGTATCCGGTCCGCTGCTACCGGTATGTTCGACGCCGTAGGGAGCGGAGTCACGGGCTCCGTGCAAACTGCGTGTAAAACCTGTGCAATCGTTCGCCAAAACGGTGAAATAACGCGAAAGGCGCGGCCGGCGCGCGCTGGCCCCGCCTCCGGCGCCCTCGCCGAATCATCTCCGCATGACAGGACGCTAGAATACGTGTTCCGGGAACACGGCTGCGGCCCGCCTTCCGGAAGCGGGACCCCGCGAAAGGCACCACCATGACGCGCGACCTTTTCAACGCAGAGCTTCGCCAACTCCAGGACGATGTCCTGATCCTTGGGTCAATGACGGAGAAGGCGATCCTGGATGCCGTCGAAGCCCTCCGCGACGGCGACGCGGCCTGGTCCCGCAAGATCATCGAAGACGACAACCGCGTAAATCACAAGCGGTTCGAGATCGAGAACCGCACGATCTTCGTCATCGCCTCGCAGCAGCCGATGGCGACGGACCTGCGTTCGCTCGCGAGCATCCTCTACATCATCACGGACCTGGAGCGGATCGCGGACCACGCCGAAGGCATCGCCCGCATCAATCTCCTCCTCGGTGACGAGCCCCTGCCCCGCAAGCTGGGCCACGTTCCGACGATGGCAGAACGCGCCGTCGAGATGCTTCGCGCCAGCTTGAAGGCCTACATCGACCACGATGTGGACTCCGCGCGGGCGATATGTGATTCGGACGATGTCGTCGACCAACTGCAGGACGCCGTCTACGAGTCAAGCATCCAGGCGATGATTGCCGACCCGGCGAGCGTGCAGCGCAACACCTACCTGATCTGGTGCGCCCACAACCTCGAACGGATCGCCGACCGCTGCACGAACATCTGCGAGCGGGTGGTCTACACCGTCACGGGCCACATGGACGAGCTGAACGTCTCGAAGTATTAGTTCAAGCCGTCCCGTGTGAGCCCCGGCAACCGGCGCTTGTTGCCAAGCGGCGTGAGGAAGCTCGTCACCGCTGACTTCGCGCCTGCTTCGACTGTCACCTGCTGTCCTCCGAACACGCTGACAGGAGACAGCGAAGGATTGGTCGGCGTGACGAGCACCTCGTGCTCGTAGGACCGCACCGTGGTCTTGCCACTGCCCGGCGTAACTTCGACCGAGAAACGCGTGCCACGAACGCTCGCGACCGACGTCGGCGACTTGATGCGGAAGTCAGATTTGGCGATCCCGTCGACGAAGTACTCCGCGGAACCCGCTCGCATATCGAAGTACGAGTAGGTCACGCCCTGGTCGAAGAAGTCGAGCGAGAGCTGGGTGTTCGGCTTCACCTTGACTTCCGCGTTGTAGGAGACCTCCGGCCCGGAACGGGGATTGAACAGGCCGCGTTCTTCGTAGTGGCCGATGATGTTGCCGTCCGCCCCTGTCTCCACGGTGTCCTTCGGGCAGATCACGTCGCCCTTCTTGAGGGGCACGCGTTCGGTGTCGCCGATGAGGACCGTGGCTGTCCCGGTCACGTCGTCCGCCACCCAGCCGTCGTTGCAGGCGAAGGCACGCCCGCCGGGATCCCAGGTAACGTTGACGAGCTCGCCCGCGGCGGCCTTCGTCCCTCCGCTGCCGTCCCGTTTCAGCACCACCGCGTTGTAGATGCGGGTCGTGGCCTGTTGTGATTGCACCACCATGGTGCAGCGGACAGCGGTGCTGTCCTCGCAGGTGGCGCTTTGCCCGGCGCCTTCGACTTCGAAGATCTTCATGACCAGGTCGGTGTTCGTGAGCGGCGGGACGGCCTGCGCTTCGATCACGACCCGCACCCCGGGCCGCACTCTGTCGATGCCGCCGGCCGTCCTGATGAATACCTTGCCGGACCACTCCTCGGTCGCTTTCCAGGTGACGGTCACGGGGTTGCTAGTGGCCCGCAGGTCCGTGCCATCGTTCTTCAGGACTTTGGCCACGTAGGTGTAGCTGACACCGGCGTCATAGGTGTCGGTCTTGTCGCAGGGCGACTCCAGGCAGTTGCCGCCGAAGCCGTTGTCAGTGCGCTCGATCCGGATCATGTAGACGCTGGCGTTGATGGTTGGGCTCGCCGTGGCCACGAGGTGCACGACATCGCCCGCGTCGGGGTCCTGCTCAGAAGCGGTCAGACTCACGCTGCCCGCCCAGGCCTTCCATTGGACCACGACCGAGTTGGAGGCCGCCTGCGTGTCCTGGCCCTGCAGATTGGCGATGAACGCCTGGTAGGTGCGAGTCCCCGGATCGTTGTTGAAGTCCTTGTAGGTGCAGATGGTGACGTTCTGGCAGTAGACAATCTCCGAGTCAGTCTGGTTGACGATGAAGATGGCATAGCCGGTGCCACTGGTGTTCTTGTTCGCGGTCGCCGTAAGGGTGAAGTCGTTGCCGGCCACCAGGTTTGTTGCGTCGGCCGTGAGCGAAATGCTCCAGCCGCCCTGGCCGTTGCCACCGCCCGGGTTCTCAGTCGTGCCTCCGTTAGGGCAGGGAACCGCGCCCTGGGGACGGTTCAGGTCGGCCAGGTTCTGAGAACCCGTGACCATCTCTTGCGTGGTGAAGTCGTCGATGCCTCCGTGCGCGTTTGTGTAGAGGACAATCACGATCAGCGCACCGTTCTGGAGCACCCATCGTTGTTGCCGGACGGTGAACTGGCCCGCGTAGGTGGTGTAATTTCCCGTTTCCCGCTTCGCTGCCTGCACCGCCCCGCCGCAGTAGTCGACGGTGACGGCCACGCCGGCCGTGCGGCCGGCGGGGCTGTTGCGTTCGAACCCGTAGTTACAGACGAAGCCGATGTAGTTGCCGTTCACCATCGCGCCCGGGCCGCTGGCATCGTAGAAGAGTGTGGCCGGCTTGATGTTCTGGGGACCGCCCGTCGACTGGCATGCCTCCGGCTCGGTCCATGGACGCTGTGGGACGGCGGCCAATACCGGCGCCGCCTCGACCAACGCGAAAACGATTGCCACGGCCACCAATGCCGCGGCTACGGCTCTGTGCATGTCCTTCTCCCCCGTTGGCCGCGGACTATACGCAGCATTCGAGAAGTTGAGATCACGCATCTGTACGGTAACGCACCGCGCTCTCGCCTCTACTTCCGCTTCTGGTACGCTAGTACTTCGCCGTGGCGGGCGTAGCGTAGTGGTTAACGCGTCTGGTTGTGGCCCAGAAGACCGCGGGTTCGAACCCCGCCGCTCGCCCCAATAGAGAACTGGACGAAGGCCGCCTCACTGAGGCGGCCTTCGCTGTGCTCACGCTTCCGGCGCGCCGCCGAGAAGAACCTGGCCAACCGGCTGGTAATGGCGTGGTTGCACGGAGAGGTTGTGCTGAACGGCGTGGACATCGCGCCAGCAGAGCCCGATGGGCGAGTCCTCAGGCAGCGTTGACGTCCCGGCCGCCGTTGCCAGGAGGTCGACCGCCTGGACGGCAAGATCCGCGGCGGTGACACAGGCCATTCGCAGCGACGCTTCCTCGATCGGGGTCTGGGGCGGGCCACCCCGTTCGCGGTCCGGGTAGCCGGCCATATACGACCGGAGGAGAGCGCTGGCAGCTTCGATCAGCCCCAGGGCGCGCGCGGCGGCGATCTGCGCGTCCGCGCGGTCACGCACCAATGAACGTGAGCCGAAGGACACCTTCCCGCCGGCGAGCGCGACGAACTCCTCGAACGCCCGCCGGGCCGTGCCAACGGCGACGGCGGCGATGGTTGCGCCAGCGCGAGTCGCGGGCACTTCGGCGTTGTTGGCCACGTACTGTTCGGGCACGAACACGTTGTCGAACCGGATGTCGTGACTGCCGCTGCCCCGGAGGCCGGTCACGTGCCACGTGTCGAGGATTTCGCCGCGCTCGGCCGGGACAAACGCAAGGAGGAGCGAGCCCGGCGCAAACCGCGACCCGTCCGCGCTTCCGCGTTTCAGGAGGCCCCCGCCGCCGAACCAACTGGCGTGCGTGCACCCGCTCGCGAATGGCGCCTTGCCGTCGAGGATGAAGCCACCCTCCACCGCCTCCAGGGTCAGGGTGTGCGGATTGATCACGCCCGCGATCACGGATCGAGGCGGCGAGAGGATTTCCGTGGTGACCGCGGGCGATAGCGCACGAGCGTAGCCGGCCGAGGAGTTCGCGATCATGACGCTCCAGGCCGCTGACGCGTCATGGCGGGCCACAGCCTCGACCACGGCGGCAGCCTCTATTTCCTTGAGGCCGAGCCCGCCGTGATCGGTCGAGACGAGCAACCGGAAGAGGCCCGCCTCGTGGAAGGCATCGACGACCGGGGCCGGCAGGCGCCGCTGGCGCTGGCTTTCAGCCTGATTGGTGCGAATCAGCGCGCCGAGGTCATCGGCGCGCTGCAGCACCTCGCGGAACTGGCCCTCGGCCACGTCAGTCTTCCCGCTTGAGGATGTGGACCACGCAGACGGACCCCGCGCCCATCATGTGGGCGAGACCAATCCGCGCGCCTTCAACCTGGCGCACGCCCGATTCGCCGCGCAGTTGCTGTGTGACGTCCCAGATCTGGGCCAGGCCGGTCGGGCCGCCCGGGTGGCCGCGCCCGATCAGCCCGCCGTCCGTGGAGAACGGGATGCGGCCGCCGATGGTGGTTGCGCCCTCAGCCACGAGCCGGTCCCCTTCACCGTCCGGGCAGATACCGAGCAGCTCGTAGTACATCAACTCTTCGATCGGGAACGCGTCATGCACATGCACGAGGTCCAGGTCGTTCGGGCCGAGGCCGGCTTCTTCGTAGGCGAGATTGGCCGTGATCCGTGTCGATTCCGACGGCCCAACGATGGCGCCGAGGAAGATATGGCCCGGCTGGTACCGCTCGGACTGCATCTGCGACGCGGCGACTTTGATGAGCGGCCGGCCGTTCGCGAGCCGCTCGGCGACTTCTCGCGTGGCGACGATTGCCGCGGCCGCTCCGGCGCCGGCGCCGCAGGCCATCATGGCCGTATGCGGGTACGCAACCATCGGCGCCGCAAGCACTGTCTCGGGCGTGATTTCCTGTTCGGCCTGGCGCTCAGCGAACTTGTTGAAGCGCGCGTGGTTCCAGTTCTTGGCCGCGATCTTCGCGAAGGTCTCGACGGTCGTGCCGTTGTCGTGCATACGGCGCACCGCCCAGAAAGCGAAGAAGGCGGCCGGGAGCAGGTTGGTGTCCATGGTTGGCCGGCGCGGCCCGCCGGCGGCGGCCATATTGCCCAGGCGGCCGTCGAAGGCGATGGCCATCGCGGTCTCGGCGGAGCCGCCGGCGACGGCCATAACGGCTTCGCGAAACGCCGAGGAGCCCGTGGCCGACGCGTTCTCGACATGGATGACCGGCAGGCCGGTCAGGCCCAGGTCTTTCGCATAGGTGACGCCGTCGAGCATCGCTCCGCCGATGAAGCCGGTGTAGAGCGCACCAACGTCCCGAAACGACAGCCCCGCATCTTCGAGCGCGGAGATTCCGGCGACATAATGCATATCGCGGCGGCTCACATCGTGCTTGCCGAAGCGGTGCATGCCGACGCCAATCACGTAGACATCTCGTTCCATCGTCATGACGCCGCCTCCGTCAGCCGGAAGGCGATGGTGCACAGCTCATCGCCGTTTTCGGTCTTGTCGAGGGTGCGGGTGACGAGCTTCACGCGCTGGCCGATCTCCCAATCGCCCATCTTGCCTTCGAGCGGCGCCTGGATGCGCACGCCTTCCGGGAGGTCGACCTGGACAGCGCCGAAACCGCCGCCCTTGTCGGCTTCCATGCTTCCCAGCCAGGGCAGGACGACGAACGTCCAGGAATAGATGACGCCCTCGCTGGAGAGCTCGCAGTCTTCGACCGCTTCGAGCGTAATGGGGCAGCGCTTCCGGCGCGGCCAGAAATACGTCTTCGCCGCCGGGCTGTACGAGCCGAGCAGCACAGGAGAATCGGCGGGGTCGTCGGGGATGCGGAAGTAGCCTTCCTCGATCGGGACTTTCATGGGGCGGGGCAATGCCTCCGGTGTGTAATGCGGGCGCATCTTGGCATCCGCTGAACCGCCGGACAAACGCGCGGAGCTGGATGAGGCGTCAGCGTCGCGTCGGCCGACCACGTCGCTGGCGCTCCGGGCTTGCGGAGCTGTGGACACGAAAAAGCCGCCTCTCCCAAAGGCGGCCGTTTCGTTGTGAGACGGATGGTGGTCCTAGTTGGAGCCGTCCTTCGAGAGGAATGGCAGGAACCGCTTGTACTTGTCCTGCCCGCCGGCGAAGTAACCGCTGCTCACGCCGTAGGAGCCGCCGGTCGACGACTTCGTCAGCGTCTGGCCGATCGCGGACTGGACCACGTACCCTCCGCCGTCGCTCTTGCCGCCGCCGGCGAGGGCGCGCCACGAAAGGTCATAGTTGCCGCTGGCCGACTGGGCGAGCGCCGAAGCGCCGATGGCGAGCGCCCCGAGCCCGCCCGCGGAAAGCAGGGCAAGG
Source organism: Dehalococcoidia bacterium (assembly GCA_046328215.1). Taxonomy (GTDB): domain Bacteria; phylum Chloroflexota; class Dehalococcoidia; order Tepidiformales; family Tepidiformaceae; genus Amarobacter. Next base: position 40,374 of record JAXLXA010000003.1, read on the forward strand.
CGTTTGCGCGTCATTGCTTGATGACCAGGACGTTGAATTCATTCCCGGGGGAGAGGGCAGTCCCGTCCAGAGTGAAGATAACCCAGCGGTTGGTGATGCCCGGGCACCAGGCCGGGGCAACGGCCGGATACCAGGTGAGCGCCACTGGCTTAATCACGTTCACCGCGGTGATGAAGACTATCGCGTTCGGGTCACTGACGGGCAGGTAGGCCGCAGCGTCGGGGAGATGGGAGCCGCCGTCACCCGGACAGGTGTTCCGGTCAGGCCCCACGTTGTCCACCGTCAAGACGAAGGCCGCGGGTGAAGACCCCGTGACCTTGATCGCGCCGTCCAGCTCGATTGCGGTCGGCCCGGTGAAGCTGCCGCCGACGCCGCTGGCGCCGATGGCGAAGCCCTGGACGCCCACGCCGCTGGCAAAGGTCGACTCGCCCTGGACGCCTGCACCGCCGCCGGCGTTCGTGCCGAGGACCGCGGGGTACTCCGAGGGGTCAGTCGACGTGCGGTTGCCGGCGATGCCGATGCCCGTGCCGGTTTGAGTGACGGTAAACAGGCCCGTCGTGCTCGACGGTGCGCCGGCCGATGTGCCGCTGGCTGCGAACGGCACGGCGATGCCGGCCGCGGCCTTCGCGAACAGCGCGTAGGGCGCAGGGCTTATCGGCTGGCGCGGCGAAAGGACCGTGTGGGATCCAGTGCTGCTGCCCGGCCGGACGGCGATTTCCAACCAGCGCGCGTCACCGTTGAAGGCGGCCGCGCCGAAATCGAGGTCCACGGAGAAGAGACCGTTGCTTACGGAGACATCCTCCTTGGAGACCGTGCTGCCGACCGCCGAGCCAGCGGTTTCGGCGTCATAGAGGATGAAGCGAAGGTCATAGGTCCCATTCGCGGGGCTACCGGCGTCAGTGAGCCGGCCCTGGTAGGTGAACCCGGTGCCCAGCGCAGTCGCGGACTCGACGTTGCGCCCGGATTCGCCGGGGCCATCGCCGAGCGCGCTGGCAACAGGGATCAGGGCGAGGATTCCAAGCCCGGCAGCGACCGCCGCAAAGAATCGTTTACTTCTCATCAGCGCACCTCCCAAGGCCCGTTTAAGGCGGGCCGCCGAAAGTATAGATCATTCGCGCAAGCATTTGCACATTTACGATGATTTTTGGGCTTGCTTCGTTGGGTGGAGCCTGTCCTGGCTGTCGCGCGGCGTGGTTGTTGGTGCGGCCACCCGCTTACTGCCGTGCGCGGTTCGGAAGGGAGGGCTTCACCCTCTTTCCTCTCGGATCGGCTATCGCGTGACGTGGTCGGTGGTGCGGCCACCCGCTTACTGCCGTGCGCGGTTCGGATGGGAGGGCTTCGCCCTCAGTCCTCTCGGATCGGCCTGGCTATCGCGTGGCTTGGTTGTTGGTGCGGCCACCCGCTTACTGCCGTGCGCGGTTCGGATGAGAGGGTTGTCTTTCGTGCTCACGTCTCACCCTCTTTCCCCTCGTTAATTGACCCTTCACAGGCACGGACGTACGTTCCGGTTCGTGCGCACACCCGCGTGCCCGGAATCTGATAAACGAAGGACAGAGCAGTGCCCGAAGACGTCGCTGCCCGCGAGGTCCTCGAAGATGCGCGCGCACTCGCCTCGGCTGGCGAGTGGGCGAAACTTGTCGCGCTCGTAACGTCCCTTCATCCCGCTGACCTGGCCGAACTCGTCCTGGACCTGGACGAGGGGCAGCGCCATGAGTTGCTCGACCACCTTCCAACGGACGTCGTCGGCCAGCTCTTCGAATACGCCGAGGACGACGAACTCCGCGACCTGATCCGGGGCGTTGGCGTCGAAGACCTCCCGGCGGTCCTCGAAGAGGTCGAGGACGACGTAGTCGCGGACGTCATCCAGCAGCTCGAGCCCTCTGAGCGAGAAGAGACGCTCGCCGCCCTGGACCGCGGCGAGGAAGTCGCTGAGCTGCTCCAGTACGGCGACGAGTCAGCCGGCGGTTTGATGAGCCGGGGCTTCGTCTCGCTCAACGAGAACATCTCGGTCCAGCAAGCCATCGACTACCTCCGGGTCCTCCGCCCGCCAACGGAGCGCGCGTACTACCTCTACGTCGTGGACTCAGAGAAGCGGCTGCAGGGCGTGGTCTCGATCCGAGACCTCCTCGTCTCCGCCCCGAGGACCACGCTCGGCGAAATCACGCAGCGCGATGTCCACGCGGTGAGCACAGGTACGGACCAGGAAGAGGCGGCGCGCGTCCTGCAGCGCTACAACCTCCTTGCCGTACCGGTGGTCGACGACGAGGGGCGCCTCGAAGGCATCATGTCGGCCGACGACCTCATCGATGTCCTCCAGGAAGAGGCCACCGAGGACATGTACCGCATGGTTGGTTTGGACGAAGACGAGCGGATCTTCAGTCCCGTACGCGTGAGCGTGCGCCGCCGGATCCCGTGGATGATGGTCAATCTCGTCACCGCCTTCATCGCCGCGGCCGTTGTTGGCCTGTTCGATAGCGCGCTGAGCAGGGCGCGGTGCTGGCCTGCTTCATGCCCGTGGTTGCGGGGCAGGGTGGCAACGCCGGCACGCAAACGGCCACCATCGCCGTGCGCAGCATCGCCCTTGGTGACCTGGACGTTAGCGACGTGTTCCGGGCGTGCCGCAAGGAGATCCTGGTAGCGATGACGAACGGGTTCGTCATCGGGCTTGCCGCAGCGTTGGGCTCCTATGCGTGGAAGCAGAACGAAGTGCTCTCGCTGGTGCTCGGCGCGGCGCTGTTCCTCAATATCTGCGCGGCAACCATGGGCGGCGTCCTCATCCCCCTCGGCTTGAAGGCGGTGAAGGTCGACCCGGCGCTGGCGGCCAACATCTTCGTGACCACGGTGACCGACGTCATGGGGTTCGTGTTCTTCCTTGGGCTCGCGTCGATCGTGATCAACCGGATCGCGTAGGCCGGGGCGATCCTGGGCCACGTCCGGTCAAACAGATGTCGCCTTGCCGGCTTTGACGCGGCCGGAAGCGTAACCGTGCCCGGACGGCCGGACGATCCGGCCCAGTCTGTTGATGACAACCTGGGCCGCGGCGGGTAAAGCTTTCGCTATGCGGTTTGTTTCGCTCGATCAAGCGGTTGGAACGGTGAAGAGCGGCCACCGCCTGTACCTGCACGGCGGCGCGGCGACGCCCCACGTCCTGGTCGACGCGCTGGTGGCGCTCCGGACTGACCTCCGGCGCGTTGAAATCGTCCACATGCACACGGACGGCGAGGCGCCCTACACCGCGCCCGAGATGGAAGGACGGTTCCGTCACAACGCGCTGTTCATCGGCCCGAACGTCCGGCAGGCCGTCCAGGAGGGGCGCGCGGATTACACGCCCGTGTTCCTGAGCGAGATACCGGAGCTGTTCCAGCCGGGCGGGCCGCTCCCGCTCGATGTCGCATTCCTGCAGGTCACTCCGCCGGACGACGACGGGAACTGCTCGCTCGGTGTTTCGGTGGATTGCGCCATGGCGGCGGCAACGAACGCCGACATCGTAGTGGCGCAGGTGAACCCGCGCATGCCGCGCACTCACGGCATCTCTATCCACGAGTCGATGATCACGATGGCGGTCGAAGTCGACGAGCCGTTACCCTCGGCTCAGCGCGAGCCACCAGGTCCGGAAGCCACGGCCATCGGCATGCACGTGGCTTCGCTGATCGACGACGGCGCGACGATGCAGATGGGGATTGGGGCGATCCCGGCCGCGGTCCTCGCCGCCCTCGACGGCCACCGCGACCTTGGCGTGCACACGGAGATGTTCACCGAGGCACTGCTGCCGCTGCTCGTCTCCGGCGTCGTGAACGGATCCAGGAAGACGCTGGACCGCGGCAAGACGGTGAGCGCGTTCGTGACCGGCAACGAAGAGCTCTACGCGTTCATCGACAGCAACCCGGACGTTGAACTGCACACCGTGGACTACACGAACAACGTGGATGTCATTTCCGCCCAGGACCGGATGGTTGCGATTAACTCCGCCCTGAGCGTGGACCTGACGGGCCAGGTGGTGGCCGACTCCATCGGCCCGCGGTTCTACAGCGGCATCGGTGGGCAGGTGGACTTCATCCGCGGCGCCGCGCGGTCCCGTGATGGTGTGCCGATCATCGCGCTACCTTCGACGGCGAAGCGCGGGACGCTTTCGAGGATTTCGGCCGAACTGATCGAGGGCTCAGGCGTGGTGACCACGCGGGGTGACGTGCACTGGGTGGTCACGGAGTACGGCGCGCGGAACCTGCACGGCCGCACCATCCGGGAGCGCGCTTCGATGTTGATCGAATTGGCCCACCCGGACTTTCGCGGCGAACTGCATGAGGCGGCCGGAAAGCTCGGGTACCTGGGGCGCCGCTAACGCGGGTGCTCGCGCAGCTTCGGCAACCGCTTCGCCGCCGGTGCGGGGATGCGGCGCCGATCAGGTGAAGAGCGTCGACTCTTCGTCGTCATCGTCGAACTGCGGTTGACTGGAGCCCTGGAGCGCCGCGATGAGGTCAGCGGCGTCCTGGGGCGTGATCTTGCCCTGCTCCAGCATCTGCAACACGCGCATCTCTTCGGCCTCGCGGCGTCCCGCGGCGCGAGTCGCGCGGCTCGCGCGCTGCGGCCGCGGTTGGCCCGCGGGCGTGACAGGCGCCGCATCGGTGGATGCTGGCGGCGTGGCCGCGCCCGGCTCGCGCGCTTTGACGACGCATTCGCCGATGCCCGAGTTGAGGCGCAGGCGGGTCGCCGCTGAGTCCGGCGCGCTGGGGAATTCGATCCGGGATTTACCGATGCCGCTCGACGCCTTGATGAAGACCTGTGCCCCGGAGGGCAAGCGCACTTCCGCCCGGCCGAGCCCGACATCGACTTTGTACTCGCCCGCAGCGATTTCGAGGATGTCCAGGAGCACGTCGCCTGTCCCGCTGTCGCAGCGCGCGAGGCCACTGTGAGAGAGGACGGCGAGCTTCCCGGCGCCGACGTTCACGTCGAGCATGCCCCGCGTGAGGATGCCCTGGAACGAGCCCGCGCCGATGTTCACGCGGATGTCGGCCGCGGTGACGCCCTGCACTTCGGTGTCGCCGTAGCCGTTGTCGATCTTTACCTGTTCGAGGGCTTCGTTGCCGAGGCGGATGAGCGTGGTTGCGCCCTGGCGGCGGCGGAACAGCCAGCCCTTGTTGAGTTTCACTTCGATGTGGAGCTGGTCGCCGTCGCGGCTGGCCGAGATTTCTGGCGCGGCCTTGTTTCCGGAGGAGACGATGCCCGGGGTTTCGCCCTCTTTGCACGGGCGGACCGTCAGCTTGCCTGCGGTCTGGTCGATCTGGACGCGGCGGACGCCTTCGAAGGCGAGGTTCTGTTCGGTGCGGACGGCGCCGGCCGAGTCGTCCTGCTCGCTGCGATGCCGGCCATGGGCGTGCGGCGTCCCCGGCGGAGGCGCGCCAGGAGGGGCGAAGCCGGGCGTGAATCCCCGCGGGCTGCGCCGTTCGTTTCGCGCCTGGTCGCGAAGGCGGCGGGCCTCGTCACGGGCACGGCGGGCCTCGTCCTTCAGGCGGTCGGCTTCGACCTTTGCTTCGCGGCGGAGGCGGTCGGCCTCCTCTCTCGCGCGCCGTGCATCTTCAAGCGCGGCTTTGATCTCGTCGTGTGTGTCAGCCATCGCGGTTTGCCAGTGAGCGGAGCTGTTCGGCGGCGTCGGCGGCGCTCAGGCGGCCTGCCGAGAGGTCATCGAGGATGCGCTGCCGGCGTTCCGCGTCCCGTGGGTCTTCGCCGGCTTCGAAGCCCATCGCCACGAGGACGTCGTTGAGACGGCCGACGACGGTGGGGTAGGAAATGCCGAGTTCTTCTTCGACGTCCTTGATTTTGCCGCGAGCCCTCAGGAACGTCTCGACAAATGCGAGTTGGTCCCGGCTCAAGCGGGCGAGCGGGCCGCCATCAAAGCGGCCTTCGACGGCCACGCCGCAGTTCGGGCATTCCAGCCGCCGGACGACCATCGCGCTATCGCAGCTGGGGCAGGCGCCGACAAAGCGAGCCATCGAATTCTCCTCCACGGTCCTTAGCGGACCGACTTCGCGCCGGGAATGCGGTAATCGACGGTGTCGCTCGCGGAGCCGCGCGCCCACCCTTCGATGGTGGCGGCAGCGCGGCGGATGCCGGCGGCCATCGAGGCGATCATACCGGTGACGGCGGAACCGTTCCCGAAGCGGACGTTGCGAGCGGACTCGCGCCGCGACTCGACGAAGTGCTCGCTGTAGTTGGCGAGGAAGTGGGTGTTGAGGTCCATGGTTTGGGTGTTCTCCTTGCCCCGGAGGGCGGTCTTGCATCTCTGCTGTAGTCATATTCGACCATGGAGCCATGAAAGTCAATAGCAAACTTAAGAAAATTAATGTCGACTTTGATTTACGCCATTCACCGACGATCAAGCTCAATCTCCGGTAGGCTTCACCCGCATGAGCGAACCGTTCTCCCTCGCGCGTTACGCCGGTTTCACCCTTGCGTGGGCCGATGGCTGGCCAGGACTCGTTGTCGGGGCCGGCACGGATTCGGGACTGGCCGAGCGGATCCCGCTTACGCTTGCGGAACACCGCGCGTGGCTGAACGAGCACGGCTTGGCCGGGCCGGCCGGCGACGCCTGGCACATCGGCGAATCGATTTCCAACGCGGAGACGGCAGCGCCCGGCGGCGAGTTCTGCTTCGCGGCGGATCGCTTACCCCTCAGGGACGCCGAGCTCTCCCGCGCCATGGAGCACGCACGGTTTGCGATGGAAGACCTCGCCGCCGCCGCGGAGTTGCCTGACCTGCTCCTGGATTGGCTGCCCTCTGACCTGGTAGTCGAGCATGCCGACCCGTGGGCGCCGGACCCCCGGACCATCCGCGGTATCCTCAAGCACGCGCTCCAGCTCGAGGTCTACTACCGCGATGGCCTCCGCGACGGGCCCGCGACGGGCATCTTCGAAGCTGTTGGGACGCCGAAGAGGGAGTTCGAGCTGACCGTGGCGGCCGTGGCGCGCGCGGCCCGCGACCCGGCGCGAACGTACTCCCCGATCAGGCCGGGGCGGCACGAGCCGGACCAGTGGACGTTGCGCAAAGTGCTGCGGCGACTTATCTCCCACCACCGGGCGCACACAGCGGAGATCCTGCAGCGCCGGACCTGGGTGCTCCTCGGCGTCCCGGAATCGCCCTAACTCAAGGCGTCGACGATGCGCTCCGGGGCGCCTTCGCGGCTGACCACGAGTGCACGCAGGGGCCGGTCCCGCCAGACGATGCCGAGGTGCGCGGCGAGCGCACGCAAGGCCTCGGAGAGTACCGCGCCGGCCACATTGGTGTGCGCTGCGCCGTCATCGACGAACACCACAACGCCGCCGCCGGCGCGTTCGAGCACGCGGGAGAACGCCTGGGCCATGATTACCGGGGCGGTCAGGCCGTCCCTGGCCATGGGCTCCCACTCATCGCGCGAGAGTTCGTCGAAGTCCACGTGCGGAGTGGCTCCCGGGGCGATGACAACGGCGTCGCAGCGCCCGAGGCGGTCGCACACTTCTTCGGCGAATGAAGCGGCGTCCGCGGGGTCGGCGGCGCTGGTCACCGTGTTGAACTGCTCGCGGCCGATTGCCCAGATCTCGTTTGCGATCGAGGCGGTGGAGAACTCTTCCTGCTGCGCGCGGCTGATCGTCGCGAGGGCGACATCCGCGCCGGCTTCGGCCAATGCGACGGCGATGGCGCGGTCGTCGTCGCTCCCGCGGCAAACGAGCGCGACCACTTTGCCGGCCAGCCGGGCCATCAGTTCGCCACCGAGAGGATCATCGGCAAAATGAGCCCGGCGAGGACGAGGATGGCGATCCCAACGCCGATCGCGTTCCAGTTCCGGCTCTTGACGCGGCCGGAGTAGTACTCCCGCTCCCAGCTGCCGTCCATCAGGTCGCGGTCCCGTTCGTCCGGGCCGGGCGCGTCATTCTTGTACTGCTCTTCGGGCTCTTCGTCGTCCGCGATGCTGATAGGCATAGCCCCATGTTAGCGCACGATTTTCACTCGCTCGCTGTCGTCGTCGCGGTCGAAGAGGTCCCATTCGAGCCCTCGCGGGAACGAGAAGCTGCCGAAACCGATCGAGGTGGTCGTCAGGACGAACGCGATCACGCTCAGCCAGGCGAAGCCCGAACCGAGGATGAGGATCAGCGCGCCCGCGATCACCCACCAGCCGGTCGCAGCGAAGCCCCGCACGATGTCGTTGTGGCTGTTGGCGACGGCGCCGGCTGTAAGGAACGCAAAAACGCACATCCAGGACGCGTCGCTGCCGTGGACCAGGACGGCGAGCCCCGTAGCGAGCCACGCAGTGGCGATGCCAACGCCGAGGAGCCAGGCATCGCGACGCATGGTGCTGTAGACCACCGCGCCCGTCGTCAGGAACGCGAAGATCGAGGTCCAGGCGGCATCACCGCTCGAACCCGCGGCGAGGGCCATGCCCGCCCAGGTCCCTACGACCCCGATGAGCCGGGACAGCCCCAGCCGCCGCCACGCCGAAGCGCCGACCGCGCCCGTGGCGAGGAGGGCGAAGATGATCACCCACCAGCTGTCCGGCTCAATCGCGACCGCCGTAATGCTCGCAACCCAGATGGCGAGGATGGAAATGACCGACGTCGCTTTGATGGTCACACGAGCCGTCCGTTCTCATCCCGGATTTCCGGGCCATTGACCCGCGCCCGGCCGTCACCGAACTTGGCGTCCCGCCAGTGGAGGGCGGCCTTGAGGCCCTGCTCGCCGGCGATCCGCCCGAATTCGCGCACGCTGGGGGCGAGGTGGGCGCGAGCGTCGTTCTCGGCGCCGAAGCGCTGCATCGTGCGAGCGCCCATGAGCTCCAGGGCGACGTTCACGATTCGCTTGTTGGCGGTGAGCAGGTCGGTGTCGATCATCACCATCCGGTCCACGAGCGATTCGACTTCCTGCGAGAGGTAGCTGGCCGGCACGGCTTTCAGCACGAGGCCGATCTGGGCCGCTTCCGCTCCGGTCACCGTGTCGCCGGTGAGGAAGAGCCGCTTCGCCCACTGCGGGCCGCAGTGGTAGACCCACATCTGGTTCGGGAGCGAGCCCATGGCGCGGGCAGGCGGGAAGCCGATCGTCGCATCGTCCGATGCGATGACGATGTCGCAGAGGAACGCGAGGTCGGTCCCGCCTGCCAGGCAGTAGCCGTGGACCTGCGCGATGACCGGCTTGTGCATGTCGATAGCCATGCGCAGTCGCTGGGCCTTCTCGAGTTGCCGAAGGCGTCGTCATCGATGTCCGGCCCCCACGGTAGACGGCGGTGTACTGGTCCTCTTCGGCCGTCGGCGGGCGGCGGTTGGACATCGGCGAGAGGTCGTAGCCCGCGCCGAAGAAGGCGCGACCGTTCCGCGCAGGATGACGGCGTGGACGTTGTTGTCGTTGTCCGCTTCCCAGAGGGCTGTGTTCAGCTCGGTCTGGAGTTCGAAGGAGAGCGCGTTGAGCTTCTCCGGGCGATTGAGGGTGATGCACGCGCGGCGCGGTCAACTTCGCGTAAATGAGCGTCTTGAAGTCCGTCATCGGTGGCTGCCTCGGTAAATGCGCGGCGATTGTAGTGCGTCGCGGCCGAAAACCCACCATCCGCCCCCGTCCTCTTCGGTCCGCTACAGCTTTTCCCTTCGCCTTTTCGCTTTCGACGTCCCCAGGGGAGGAAATTCTTGCGCTCGCTTTCTACAATCCGTGGATGGCAAGCCCGGCCGCCCGCCGAGTGCCGACGTGCTCACGCCGAGCGAGTGGGAAGTGGTGCACATGGTCCGCCACGGCATGACGAACCGCCGCATCGCCAGCCAGCGGGGCACCTCGCTCGATGGCGTGAAGTTCCATCTCGAGAACATCCGGGCCAAGATCGGCGCGCACGCGGGCGGCGATACGCCACTGGGACGGCCTGCGCTGAACCACCCGACCAGGAGCACAACCATGCCCGCTTCGCAAACCAGCGTGAACCTCGGCCAGATCGGCCAGGTGGCCCATCCCGTGAAGGACCTCGAAACCGCGGTGCCTTTCTTCAAGGACACCCTCGGCATGACCCACCTGTTCACCGCCGGCCAACTCGCGTTCTTCGACTGCAACGGCGCGGCTGATGGTGGATGCGCTGCCCGAGGCGCAGGCCCACGGGCACTCGAATACCTCTACTTCATGGTCGACGACATCCACGGTTCGCAGGCGACGTTGTCGGCGAAAGGCGTCGCGTTCGAAGGAGAGCCTCACAAGATCTTCTCACGCACCCGGACGGCACGGAGGAGTGGATGACCTTCTTCGGGACCCGGACGGCAACATGCTCTCGATGATAAGCCGCGTGAAGCCGTAGGGCGCGGAGCTGGCCTCAATACTGACGATGTGACCGCGAAGGAACTGCTGCGCGAGCGCATCGAGGCGCTCACCGAAGAAGAAGCAGCCGAGGCGCTGGAACGCTGGCTGGGGCGTGGCCGGACGCCCGCCAGCCCGCAGGTGAGCAAGCGCTCGGCAAGAACTGATGCTGGATGAGCCCACGATCGGCTTTGTGTGGCCATTCAGCAGGAGGAAGTGCTCCACCAGCCTGGGAATTAGTGAAGATTTCGCTGGTCCGCTAACGCCGAAGAATCGCTGGCTGATATTCTCGCCCACTTTCGGAGATTCTCGGAACGATCCTGCCAACATTTGGGGACGGCGCCTCGTACGCCGGGCGGAAAGCGCGGCGACGTTTCCTGGAGCTTCCGCGGGGATTCAGAGATCGGCTCCCCGAACGTGAGAGAGACCTTCGAACAGGAATACCGCATCTGGTTCGAGATTCGTGGCGACGAGATTGAGATCCTCGTCGTTTTCCAGCTGGTGCTCGCGACGTGTGAGGGTGCTGGGGTCGCAGGTGAGGACTCACGGTTCGTGCAGGAATCGATCAGCGAGGCCGCGGCATACCTGCGCCGTTATTCTCCGAACGCCGCTGTGCGATTCAGAGGCGAATTCGAGCGCGCGCCGAATCATTGAGCCGGAATCCGGAACTCGGGCGAATTGTGCCTGAGCACGGAGTGCGGCAGGTGCGTGAGGTTTCATCGACGGGACCGGATCTGGTACCGCGTGTACGGCGACCATATCGAGGTTTTGGCCGTGCTGCCTGGTGCTCGCGATGTGTGACCGAGAACCAGCGCCGTTGTGCAGCGTGCATCCAACGGCGAGATCCACGTGCGTCGTCTCGCGGGAGGAGGAGGTTGCCCTGCCAATTACGCCTGCAGGGTTCGCGGCGCGGCGATCCAGTCGTTGCGCGCCGCCCAATCGACAGTCGCCAATGTAATCGACAATTGAGCCATGCCCATACGAGTTTCGCTGCGCCGATTGCGGCAGGTGACCAATGCTTCACCCGGAAGATCGACACCGAGGTCAAGGCCAACTGCGAGCACTGCGGCTCCGCCAGAACCAGCCGCATGATGTCCAAGTTCGGCCGCTCCTACACCCGTGCCGACATCATCGACCGCTACGGCGACGCCTCAAACTCCAACAACCCGGACGCCTACCGCGACCCGCGCCAAATCGGCTCCTGGGTCGAGAAGCGCTTCGAAGGGAATACGGGATGGACCTCCCGGACGGCGGCGCCCGCGAAATGATCGACGCGGCCCGCGAAGGGAGTTGCCGGACCCGGTGAAGTTTGTAGGTGTGGTGTGGCCGCTGACCCAATGGGCCGCACGACCTACACGGGACGCTACTCGCTCACCCACGCCGCAACCCACGGCCACCGTTCCGCCTCATCCACCAGCCCCGCCGCGACGGGATTCTCCAGGATGTACTTCACCGTGGTATCGAGTTCTCCCGATCGTACCGCGCGGTCGTAGAATCCCGGTTGCCACAGAATCCTCTGCGGACGCGTTCGCTGGGCCACGCGCGTCGACCAGGACTTGAACCCATCCACCCACCGAATGATGTCCTTCGAGCGCGGCGAGACGAGTGCGTGGAGATGGTCCGGCATGAGACACGCCGCCAGCAGCTCGATCGCGCTCCCGTTCGTTGACCACGAGTTGCCAAATCGCTGCCCCCGTCGAACTTGCGGTGACGTCGTCGAACGGCCTTTCGCCGATGGCGGCCCGCATCGTCGTGAAAGACGCGATCAGGTTCGCGTACGCCTCGTGCGGCAGGCGGATCCGACACGGAGCAGTTGGACCATGGGCGGGTGAACCGTTCGAGAAGATGTTACGGCGAGGTGGTTTGAGCGGCCCATTGGGCCGCGGCTACCGCGCCGGGTCCGTAAAGCTCTTTGAATCCGTGCAGCATTTCCAGGTCCCGGAGGACATCACGATGATTTCGAAGATGCCGATGCCCTTCTTGCGGCCCGCCGTCACCTGGCTCACCTGCTGCACGTGCAAGTTGGCCATCGGCGGTTCGAGCGAGAGGTCGTACATGCCGCCGTCGACTTCGTCCGGGCCGACCCACATGCCGTGGCCCCACTTCGGCTCGCCGTAACCGATGCCCTTCATGAGGGAAGGAGTAGAGCGGCCTGGAACTCGATGTCGAGCTGCTTCCCTTCGCCGGTTTGAGATTGATGGTCGCGCTTTCAGGCAGCGGGCCTTGCCCCGCCGACCGCAAGGTGTGATCGACGTCGACCTCTTCCTCAGAGGCGTCCAGGTGGGGCTTCAAGATCACGCCGGACTGGTGCCAGCGCGTGCCGTCCGCGAACTCCGAGGTCGTGTAGAGCGTGCACATATCCTCGAAGTTGAGTGGAAGCCCAGTTCCAGAAGAACTGCGGAAGGCCCGTCGGCGGCGCGCCGCGCGGGTCCCGGCCGCCAACGTTGCGGATGCCCCAGGAATGGTCGCGGCTGCCCCACCAGGTGTCCTTCGCGAGGTCGTAGCTCACGCCGTTGCACGAGAACTTGCCCGACCAGGAGCCGTGCTGGGTCATCCGCGTGTAGTCCATCGCCCGGACGTTTCCGGCCATGCGAAGGAAGTGCGGCTCTTCGTTCGGCAGCGAGCGAGCTTCGAACACCAGGTCCGCCGTGATGCCCCACTGGTTCTTCAGCACCTTCACGCGGAGCTTCTTCAGCGGCTCGATCACCTGCACCGAAATCGGCCCAACGCGCATATCCATGCGGTCGTTCCCAAGGAGGCGTGACGCGCGAACGTAGTACTGCTCGCGGCCCTTCTGCACGACCGAAAACGCGGCATCGATGATGCCCAGGTTCGGGTAGATGCCCATCGCGACCGCGAAGTAGACCTCGCCGTCACGCCGGTACCCGTTGAAGAAGTAGCGGTCGTAGAAGTTGCGGTCGCTCGTCGCGACGCGGTCGAACGTGTAGGGCGTCTGGTGGATGAGGTAGTCGTCGGCGGCGGTAAGTGCCATGGCAGTACTCCGGCGGGAAGATGTGCCGGGACTGTAGGCGAGCGGAACATCCGAATCAAACAAGCGAAACGCAGAGACGCAGAGGCGCAGAGATTCATCGGTAGGCCCATCTCGAGTCCTCCGAGTCCTCCGCGCCTTTGCGTTCCTGGCGTTTCCCACAATCGACAATCGCCAATCGCCAATCGACAATCCCACCCGTGAGTGACACCAGCCCGCTCGAAACCATCATCCCGCGCATCCTTGACCACTTTGCCGCGAAGAACGCCGCGCGCGAACAGGCGCTATCCGCCAGCCGGACCATCATTCGCATGAGCGCGAACAGCATCCGCGCAGTGCATCGGGGAGAGTTCGAAAAGTCCGCCGCCCAGCTCGATGAAGCGAAGAGCGTCCGCGACGCTGCGGTGAAGGCGCTCGAAGGTCACGCCGACGTGTACCACGCCGGATTCCTGCACGACGCCCAGAAGGAGTACGCGGAAGCGCGGACGACGCTGGCGCTTCTCAGCGGTGGTTCGATCCCGTCCCCGGAGGAACTCGGCGTCGAATTTCCCGCCTACCTCAACGGTATCGCCGAAGCCGTCGGCGAGATGCGCCGCATGGTCCTCGACCGTCTCCGTGCGGGGGAATACGACGGCTGCGAGGAAATCCTCGACGCCATGGACGACATCTACTCGGTCCTGGTGACCATCGACTTCCCGGACGCGATGACCGGCGGACTGCGCCGTACCACGGACCAGACACGGGGCATCCTGGAGAAGACCCGGGGCGACCTGACGATGGCGATGGTGCAGAGGGACTCGATTCGGGCGTTGGAGAGGGAATAGGAGGCAAAAGGCTAAAGGCTAAAGTGCCCGGCCTTCGCCGGGATGTTGATTTGCGCGCTCACCCCACTTTTGCCTTTTGCCTTTTCACTTTCGACTGCTCCGCCATGCATCCCGAATCCAGGGGTAATGATTGTCCGCGGAATCCCTGTGGCCCTCCGCGTTCGAGTGCAGCCCATCGCCGACGGTCGTGCCCTTGCGGATCGGCCGCGACTTGTAGAGCGGCTCGTCGGTCCCAAAGTACGAGACATGCAGTTGTTCGCAGAACGCCTTCATGGGCTGATGCACACGCTGGCGGCGGGCTTCCTTGCGCTTCAGTTCGCGCTTCGTGCCAGTGCCGCTCACCGAAGCCGGGCCTTTGACCGCGACGACGAGGCCCTCGCGCCGGACGAGTATCCGCACGAGCTCCTGGTACCGGCCGAGCACCTCTTCCGGCGTGAAGCGCGTGTCGCCGCCAATCGTCGCCTGGCCAATGCGCCGCAGCCGGCGAAAGACTGCGTTGTGCGACCACCTGCGGCTGTCGGCCATCCGCATCCCGGCGTCACCGACCTTCTCGCCGCCGACTCTGCCGAAGACGCGCTTGATGCGCAGCGGCAGCGATTCGTACGAAAACGGGTAGGCCGTCATGTTCACGTACACCAGGTCGGGGTCAACGTCCTCGACGGCTTTGGCGACGTAGTCCGTCATCCGGCTGTTGGGCCAGGCGTTGCGCACGGCGATTTCGACCGGTTCGCCGAATTCCTCGGCAAGGCGGTCACGGATGATGTAGTGACGCTTGGCGCCCTCTTCGACGAACGCCCCGGTGTCCTGGCTGTTGCCGAGAATCAGCACCTTCACACGCGCAAGCATACGGCCGCGTGTGACAGCGGCCAGCGCCGGCCTATCCGGAAATGATGACGTTCTCCTGAACAATCAGGCTGAACCGGGTGGAGAGGTCGAACAGGTTCGGTTCGTCGGCCAGCACCGCCTTCAGCTCCGGCGAGCGGTTCGAACTGCGCATGTCTTCCTCGTTCGCGAACCAGGCCTCGGCGAAGCCGTCGTAGGGCATCTCGCGGCCGCTGCCAGAGAGGTCCGGCGCCAGGTTGATGACGTAGCGCGCGATGCCCGGAACCTTGCGCGCCTTCTCCGCGTGCGGCCCAAGCCAGTAAGCGCCGAATTCCTCGCGAGACATGCCCGGCTTCCGCTTCGCCCCGAAAATCATCTTGTACATCTGGCCGTCTCCTCGTTGGATGGCGGCATCCTACGCGTCCGTTGTCTGCCCCGAGGGCGCGAACTCCATCGCCCGTTCGGCGCACGCTTTCAACACCGGCAGCACCAGGTCCGCGAAGTGCCGGTGTGCCTCCGGGTTCCGGTGCCGCGCCGTCCGGCAGGAACAGGCGTAGACCGCGGATTTTCGGCAAGAGCGCTTCTTCAGTATTGAATGAGCAAAGTGGTGCTCGCGGCAGAACTCCTCCACCGTCCGGCGCATCGCTTCCACTTGGACGATGAGCGACGGCTTCTCTTTCTGGATCCAGGTAGCCAGCTTGTTGCCGCCCATAACGACGACTTCCGAGCGACTCTTGGCGCGCCAGGACACGGAGGACTTCGATCGTGGGCGCGGCGTCCTCGTAGCTCGAATCAGGAGCGGTGCCAACGAGTTTCCGGGCCACGGCGCCGGCACCTTGTTGACCCGGCCGCCGAACGGCACGGCCGCCGTCCAAGCAACCGGACAGCGCGAGCAGCATGTCCAGGCCGTTCATGACCCGGTCTGCCAGGGAAGGAAACACGAAGAGCTGAACGACGTCGACAGCCGCGAGGAGCCCGAAGCCGATCACGAAGAAACGGCGATAATGGCGCCGCCAACTGGTTCCGAAGGCGTTGAAGACATCGAACCGGTGCACGTCATCCCACGTGATATCGACATCGAAAGAGAGTGCTGGCTGTATAGGCTGAGACATAGCGCCGCTCCACTTGAGGCAACTACGTCTACAATCGGCATTCGCCCGCGTCATCACCAGCCCGGAAGCGTCGCACTCGCGCCCGTAGTGAGGCAGAAGCCCGGTGGCAGTTGCGGCCCACTGGGCGGCGGCTACCCCAGCGCCCGCGCGATGACCGCCTTTGTGTAACCCATCGTGTTCAGCTTGCCGCCGAGGTCGCCGGTCTTTTCGCCGGCCGCGATGCAGTCGTGCACGGCGTTGACGAGCTTCCGGCCCATGTCGAAGTGGCCGCAGTACTCCAGCAGGTAGCCGAACGCCTCGATAGCCCCGGACGGGTTCGCGATGCCCTTGCCAGCGATGTCCGGTGCAGTCCCGCCCGCCGGGTCGAAGATGCCGACGTTTGCCTGGTGGCTCGGCGTGAACGCGTACGACGCGCTGGCGCCCAGGCCGATGGAGCCGATCAGCCCGTAGACCATGTCGCTCAGGAAGTCGCCGTATTCGTTCGGCGTGACGATGACGTCGAAGTTCTCGGGGTGGAGGATGAGCTTGGCGAGGAGCGAATCGAACAGCTCCTTCTTGTGCGTCGTGTTCCGGTACTCCTTCGCCACGTCCTCAACCACGTCTTCGAAAAGGCCGTCGGCGGCGCGCTGGATCGTGTACTTGCTGGTCGAAACCACGTTGTGGCGGTGGCGTTCGGCCAGGCGGAAGGCGAAATGCGCCGCGTGCTCCACCGGCGTGCGCTCCATCACACGGATGGACACCGCCGAGTGGTAGCCGATCTGCATGCCGGCGTCTTCATACGTCCCGCCGGTCGCAACGCGTACCACGTGCAGGTCGATGTTCCCGGTGTAGTTCTTGCTCACGCCCGGATACGTCCGGCAGGGCCGGTGGATGACCGACAGCCCGAGCTTGTCGCGCATCACCTGGTTGGGGCTCACCGTCTCGGTGACCGTCGGGTATTTCATCGCGCAACCGAGCTCGCGAGTCAGCTCGACGCCTTCGTCCAGCGCGGCGGGCGAGGCCTCGCGGCGCTCCAGCTGCCAGTCCACCGGACGGAAGGCCACGGGGGAGCCCAGGGCCTCGTTGATCGCGTGGATCGAGTCTCGCAGTTCGACGGCGATGCCGTCCCCGTTCAGTTCAGCCACTTCGCGCATTTGGCAGGTCTCAGGTGTCAGGTTCCAGGAATCAGCAGGATTCACGGTAGCTACGAAGGGACAAAGGAACAAAAGGGTCCGTGACCCTGTTGTTCGCCGTCTTCCTGCGGCTAATCGTCGCCCGGCACTTCCACGCCGCGGAAGTGCTCGACCGAGCGCGCGGCGCCGCGGTTGTCCAGGTCCACGGCGACGACATCGATGCGCGCCGATTCGAGGCCGATCCCGTGCTGTTCGCAGTAGCCCATGGCCGATTCCCACATGCGGCGCAGTTTCGCGGAGCTCACCGATTCCGCGGCCAACCCGGCCGGCCCGCGGCGCGTGCGGACTTCGACGAAGACGACTTCGTCGCCATCGCGGGCGACCAGGTCGATTTCGATCCGGCCGATACGGACGTTGCGCTCGATGACGTTCATGCCCATGGATTCGAGACGGTGGGCGGCCACGCGTTCGCCGAAATCGCCGAGGTCTCGCCGGGCGGTCACCAATCGAAGGCGTACTGCGCCACTGGCGCGTAACTGATGCGGTGGATTGGGCTGGGGCCGAGTTCGCGCAGCAGCCGCTTGTGCTCCGGCGTCGAATACCCCTTGTGCTGGCAGAACTTGTAGCCGGGGTACTCGTCGCAGAGCCGCTTCATGAGCGCGTCACGTTCGACTTTGGCAACGATGGAGGCAGCAGCGACGGCCACGCTCAGCGCATCTCCGTCGATGACCGCGCGGACGTTCGGGAGCGGCAGCGGAAGGGCGTCGCTGATGATGGCGTCGGGCTTGATGGAGAGCTCCTCGAATGCGCGCAACATGCAGAGGCGGCGCGCCGGGAGGATGCCGATCCGGTCGATCTCCTCGACCGAAGCCCAGCCAATGGCGAACGGGACGTCCCTGCGGATCCGTGCCGAAAGCTCGTCTCGGGCAGCCTCCGGGAGGACCTTCGAATCGCGCACGTGGGAGTACCAGCGGAACCGCTTCCCGGCCGGCAACAGGACGACGCCCGCTGCTACCGGGCCGGCAATCGGGCCGCAGCCCACCTCATCGACCCCGGCCACCCACTGAGCGCCGGCCGCGAAGGCTTCCTTTTCGAACCGCAGCGATGGGACGGGGGTCTTCGCCACGATGGCGATCCTACGCCGTGGACGAGCCACGGGCATTGAGGCTGTACGAAAGCTCCGGGGTTATGGCGCAGGCGGCGCGAGCCGGGCAAGCGCGCGAGAGACGCTACCCAGCGCGCTCGTAGACGGAGGCCATGCCCTCGAGCATCTGGTCAGCGAGTTCGAGGGTGGCCTCGACTGCGTCTACGGCGTCTTCCGTGGACAGGCCGGCCTCGGTCGCGATCTGCGATGCCGTTTCTTCGAGCGAGCGGCGCATGGAGTTGAACGTGGCGACGGCGGCGGTCAGGCCCACTTGCTCGGCGACGAGCGCCCGCCCGTACTCGCGGCCGATGGTGCGGGCGTCTTCGTTGAACCGTTCTTTCTTCGAATCCGAGGCGATGTAGCGCGCGAACAGGTCCACCACCTGGCGTCCCAGCAGCCGCAGGCGGTCGAGCGAATCAGGGCTGAGCGAGGCGAAGTGATCGAGCGCGTGGCCCTGGCGGCCGCGGCTGATGCGCCGCTTCACCCGGCCGATTGCCAGGTCGCTGATGCGCTCGGTGTCGCGGCTGGCGGCCCCGGCGCCTGCGCTCGCCAGCAGCGCTTTCAGGTCATCTTCGAGCACGCGCCGGTGTCCGCCCGCCGTCCGGTAGGAGCGCACCTCTCCGGTGTCGGCCCAGCGGCGGATGGTTGATTCGCTCACACCCATCTGGGCGCTCGCGGCGCCGAGCGTGAGCCAGTTCTGGCGGGGGGACACACTGGTCACGTTCCAAACCTCTGCAAAGTTGCGCAATTGTACCAGTAGCATGCGAAGTCGGGTGCTGTTTTGGGCACGGGTGGCTAATCGTCCGGGGCTGGCGGTTCGTCCAGCGCTTCGCGCACCTCGATGTCCGGG
Source organism: Dehalococcoidia bacterium (assembly GCA_046328215.1). Taxonomy (GTDB): domain Bacteria; phylum Chloroflexota; class Dehalococcoidia; order Tepidiformales; family Tepidiformaceae; genus Amarobacter. Next base: position 59,514 of record JAXLXA010000003.1, read on the forward strand.
CTGACCGGTGGGCCGAGCTTCGGCGCGCTGAAGGGCGGCATGTACTCGCCGCCGCGGTGGCGGTACGGGTTCCGCTTCAACTCGTGGGCGCGCAGCACCGAGAGGTCGCCGAACTTGTCGCGCAGGGTCTCCACGGCGCCCTGCAGGCGGTCCGCCTCGAGGGTCTCGCCGAGCCGCAGTTGGCGCGCGCGCTCGATGATGTTGTGCACGCCAAGGCCAATCAGCCGGACTGGCCGCCGTTCGTTCTCGTCCCAGGCTTTCTCGAACAGCGCCGCGCCGTGGGCGTAGATGTCGTCCGCCAGGTCAACCGCCACCCTCGGCGTAAACGAGCGGGAGAGCGTCTCGAACGGCGGGAAGCGAAGGCGCAGGCTCACCGTCCGCGCCGCCTTCCCGGTGGTCGAAAGCTCTTTCGAGATGCGCTCGGCCTGGGAGCGAAGGACCGCGCGCAGCCGGTCGCCGTCCGGCTCATCGTTGTCGAAGGTGATGTCGCGGGAGATCGATTTCGCGTCGCCACGCTGGGCAACGACGGGTGCATCGAAAACGCCGAGCGCGCGCTGGCGCAGCTCGGCGCCGTGCTTCCCGAACTTCGCCACCAGCGCCGCCTCGGGGGTGTTCGCGATGTCGCCGATGGTGTGGATGCCGAGCGACCCGAGCACTTCAGCGGTCTTCCGGCCGACCATCGGCAGCTCGCGGATGGGCCGCGGCGCGAAGAACGCGGCTTCCGTCCCCGCTTCCACCACCACCAGGCCGTTCGGCTTTCCGGCGTCGCTCGCGACCTTGGAGACGAGCTTGTTCGCGGACACGCCGATGGAGGCCGTGATGCCGATTTCTTCGTTCACCCGGCGCTTGATGGTGGCGGCGATTTCGGCGGGCGTTCCGAACAGGTGCTCCGTCCCCGCGACGTCCATGTACGCTTCGTCGGCGCCCGCGGGCTCAACCAGCGGCGAGAAGTCACGCAGGATCGCGTGGAACTGCTTCGAAGCCACGCTGTAGTAGCGGTAATCCGAGGCGAGGAAGACCGCCTGGGGGCAGAGGCGCCGCGCCTGGCTGACCGGCATGGCCGAGCGCACGCCGAACTTTCGCGCTTCGTAGCTGGCGGTGTTCACCACGCCGCGGTTCCCCAGCCCGCCGGCGACCACGACCGGCTTCCCGCGCAACTCCGGCCGCCGCAACAGCTCCATCGACACGTAGAACGCGTCGAGGTCGACGTGCAGGACCGTGGCGCGGTCGCTCATATGTTCGAATTGTACGCGATGCCGGGCGGCAATCCCCAGCGCGAGGCGGCAGAGATGCCGCCTCGCGAGGCGGGCTGACGAGATGGTTGGCTGTGCTACGCTGGGTGTCTGCCTTATGTACCGGCCTCTTGACCACCCGCTGTTGCACCGCCTGCGGGAGCAGGTGCTTTACTCCGCCGGGCCAATCGGTTCGACGCTGCTTTCGTTCAACCTCGGCCCCGAAGCGTACGTTTCCGCGGACGGCGAAGCGCACGACGGCTGCCCGGAGTGGTTGAACGTCTCCAACCCCGCCGTCCTCGAAACGATCTACACCTCCTTCTATGAAGTCGGCGTCGACGCCGTGGACTCGTGCTCGTTCGGCGCGAACCCGGTGGTGCTGGCCGAGTTCGACCTCGCGGACCGGACGCGGGAGCTGAACCGGCTCGCCGCGGAGGTCATCGGCCGCGTCCGCGACCGCTTTTCGACGCCGGACCATCCGCGCTACGCCTTCGGGACGATGGGCCCCGGGACGAAGCTCCCGAGCCTTGGCCACATCAGCTGGGACGAGCTGGTCGCCGGCTCCCGCGAGCAGGCGATCGGCCTGATCGAGGGCGGCATCGACGTGCTCAAGGTCGAGACCTGCCAGGACCTGCTGCAAACGAAGGCCTATCTCGCTGGCTGCGAGGCGGCGTTCGAAGCGACCGGCAAGCGCATCCCGGTCATCGCCAGCGTCACGATCGAGACGACGGGCACGATGCTGCTCGGGTCCGACATCGCCTGCGCGCTGACCACGCTGGAACCGCTCGACATCGTCGACATCATCGGCATCAACTGCGCGACCGGCCCGGACCAGATGATCGAGCACGCGCGCTACCTCGCCGAGCATTCGCGGCGGCCCGTGTTCATCGGCCCGAACGCCGGCCTGCCGGAAGTCATCGACGGGCAGGCCTGCTACACCCTGACGCCAGAGCAGTTCGCGAAGCACCAGCACACGTTCGTCAACGAGTTCGGGACGAACGTCGTGGCCGGGTGTTGTGGGACCACGCCCGCCATGTTCAAGGCCGCAATCGAATCCATTGGCCGGCGTGCCCCGGAATTCCGCCCCTCACGCTCGCAGTTCCTCAGCGGCGAACGGGCCGACTACGAAGCGAACGTTTCCTCGATCTACCAGAGCGTGCCAATCGAGCAGGACATCTCCTTCCTGGTCATCGGCGAACGCACGAACGCCACCGGTTCGAGGGCGTTCCGGGACCTGCTGCTGGCGGAAGACCTCGACGGGATTGTCGCGCTCGCCCGCGAACAGGCCGCCGAAGGCGCGCACGTTATCGACGTGATGGTGGACTACGTCGGCCGCGATGGCGTGGCGGACATGGACCGCGTGGCCTCGGCGCTGCGCACGCAAAGCACGCTGCCGCTCGTTTTCGACAGCACCGAGCCGCCGGTGATCGAGACGGCGCTGAAGCTCTACGCCGGGAAAGCGATCGTGAACTCCATCAACCTGGAGGACGGCGAGCGCAAGATCCGGCGCGTGTTGCCGCTGATCCGCCGCCACGGCGCCGCGGCCATCGCCCTCACGATCGACGAAGAGGGCCAGGCGCGTACGACGGAATGGAAGCTCCGGGTCGCCCGCCGCATCTACGACCTCGCCGTCACCGAATACGGCATGGAACCCGGCGACCTCCTGTTCGACTTCCTCACCTTCCCCCTTTCCGGTGGCCAGGAAGACCTGCGCAAAGACGCGATGGAGACCTTCAACGCCATCAAGCAGATGAAGGCGGAGTATCCCGGCGTGCACACGACGCTCGGTGTCTCGAACTGTTCGTTCGGCCTCAAGCCGGCCGCGCGGCGGGTGCTCAATTCGGTCTTCCTGTTCGAGGCGGTCGACCACGGGCTGGACTCGGCGATCATCAACGCGAAGCAGATTGTGCCGCTCAACCGCATCCCGGAAGAGCAGCTCAAGACCGCCCGAGACCTGATTTACGACCGCCGCAGCGAAGGCTACGACCCGCTCACGCACTTCATTTCGCTGTTCGAGAACGTAACCGAGGCGAAAGAGGACAAGGCCGACCGCTCGAAGCTTCCGGTCGAGCAGCGCCTGCAGCAACGCATCATCGACGGCGACCGGCGCGGGCTGGATGACGACCTCGAAGAGGCGCTGGGCCACTTCGACGCGCTCACGATCATCAACGAGCACCTGCTCGACGGGATGCGGGTGGTGGGTGAGCTGTTCGGCGCCGGGAAGATGCAACTGCCGTTCGTGCTCCAGTCCGCGGAGACGATGAAGCAGTCGGTCGCCTACCTCGAGCCCTACATGGAGAAAGCCGCGGGCTCGACCAAGGGCAAGGTCGTGCTCGCCACGGTGCGCGGCGATGTCCACGACATTGGCAAGAACCTCGTGGACATCATCCTCAGCAACAACGGCTACACGACCTACAACATCGGCATCAAGCAGCCGATACAGAACATCATCGAGAAGGCCCAGGAAGTTGGGGCGGACGCAATCGGGCTTTCCGGTCTGCTCGTGAAGAGCACGGTGGTGATGCGCGAGGACCTTGAGGAGCTGAACAGCCGCGAGCTGTTCCACTACCCGGTCATCCTCGGCGGGGCCGCCCTCACCCGGCGCTACGTGGAGGATGACCTCCGCCGCCTCTACAAGGGGACGGTCTACTACGCGCAGGACGCATTCGAAGGCCTGTCGACGCTGGACAAAGTCGTGCCGGCTGCGCGAGAGGGGCGCCCGCTGCCGGTGCTCACGCGCGGCGGCGCCGAAGTCACGAACACGGCCTACGACCCGGTGCAGGTAACGGTGCCGGGTACCGCCGCTTCGAACCTCGATGCCTACGCGCGGACCGAAATCGCCCGGGACGTCCCGATCCCCGCCGCGCCGTTCTGGGGCAGCCGGATTGTCCGCGGCATCCCTCTGCGGGACATCTATCCGTGGATCAACGAAACACAGCTCTTCCGCGGACAGTGGCAGTACCACCGCAACGACCGCTCGGAGGCCGAGTACGACGCGTTCGTCGATGCGGAAGTACGGCCTGTGTTCCGGCGCTGGGCCGAGCGCGCGATCTCGGACCAGTTGCTCACGCCGCAGGTGGTCTACGGTTACTTCCCCTGCCTGGCCGACAAGAACGAGCTCATCTGCTGGCCTGACCTGAAGGACGGCAAGCCGTCCGGCGAACCGGTACGCCTCAAGTACCCGCGGCAGTCCACCGGCGCGCGTAAGTGCATCGCCGATTTCTTCCGCTCGGTGGAGGAGGCGGCGGCCGGTGGCCCGCAGTATGACGTGGTGGCGATGACGCTGGTCACCATGGGTTCGAGGGCCAGTGCGTTCGCCCAGGAGCTGTTCGAAAAGAACGAGTACCGCGATTACCTGCACTGGCACGGGTTCTCGGTCGAAAGCGCGGAGGCGCTGGCCGAAATGTGGCACCGGCGCGTGCGCGAGGAACTCGGCATCGCCGGGAATGACTCTCCGAACATGAGGGAGCTCTTCCAGGCGCACTACCAGGGCGCCCGCTACTCCTTCGGGTATCCGGCCTGCCCGGACCTCGAAGAGCAGGCCAAAATGAAGACGCTCCTGCAGCCGGAGCGCATCGGCGTCGAGCTGAGCGAGACGTTCATGTGGCACCCGGAGCAGACCACGGCTGCGGTGGTCGCGCACCATCCCGAAGCGCGCTATTTCGTCGTCAAGTAGCGGCGGCGTTGCTGCATCGCTTGCCCGGCGGGTTGGGCGGCGGTAAGAAGACACCGTGCCGCAACCGTTGCTTCGCCACGCTACCGAGGAAGGCCGCCCGCAGTGGCCGGCGTTCAGCACGGATGCGTTCCTCGATGTCATTCGCGATGTTTACCGGCCTGGTTGGCGAAAGGCTTTCGTCTCCTGCGCGGGGCAAGCGTTCCGCACGCTTGTCAGCCCGAGAGGCGACCCGCTGGTTGGACTGTGGGAATTCCCGCTCTTCTTCGAATCGGTCGCGACGGCGGAACAGGTGACGCCAGTGCCCTACCTGGACTCCGTCTGCCACGGAATCACAACCGCGGGCGGCAGCCGGCGCCCGGGCCTGGCGGCTTCGCCGTTCATCGATTGGGCCGGCGTCACAGGTTCATGGGGCGAGTACGTGGGCGGGCGGACGCATGCTCTCGGCACTGACGGTTTCGAGGCCCGGCTGCGTAAGGAGCGAGCGCTCAATCGGGACGCCGGCGACGTGGAGGTCTGCTTCGATGACCACGACCCGGGCGCGATCGAGACGCTCTTCGCCTGGAAGTCGGCCCAATATAGGCGCAGCGGGCTGGTGGATCTGTTCTCTCTTCAACGGAACCGGGACTTCTATGGCGAACTCGCCCGGCGGGGTTTGCTCGAAGTCGCCACTTTGCGCGCGGGCGGAAAGCTGATAGCCGCGCACGCGGGGAGCCGCCTTGATGGCCGCTTCCTCTATCGCCTGCCGGCCTACGACCCGCAGTTCCGCCGGTTCTCGCCCGGTGCGCTACTCACCTGGCGGCTGGTGCGGCATAGCTTCGAATCCGGAGATCGGGAGTTCGACTTCCTGCTTGGCGACGAAGCGTACAAGTTCACCTACGCGACGCACGTCCGCTGGATTGGGCCCCTGGGCACGGAACCGCTGAGGCGGAAGGCGGTGCGGACGGCCCGCGGATTCGCCGGACGTGCGAGGCGCGCTGTCCGGGGCCGCCTGAGGGCTTCCGCTGTGCATGGCCGGCGATAAGCCGGCGGTCCTCCTGCCCGGGGGGATCGAGGCGAGCCGGGCGCTGGCGCGACGTGGAGTCGCGGTCATCGCGGTTGCGCAGGGTGGTTCGGCGTCGTTCAGGGCCAGCCGCAGCGTGAGCGCGGTCGTCGAGGCTCCCAGGTCCTGGGACGAGCGGTTCGACCGATGGTTCGACACGGCAACGTTCCCCTCCGGGTCGGTGATCCTGCCCGGGAACGACGACGCGGTGTGGTGGCTGGCCGGACGGGGCGCCGGAGAAGCGCCGCCGTTCACTGCCGCGCGGGATGTACTCGTGAAATCCCGCCTCTACCAACGTTGCCTGGAAGCTGGCGTGGCCGCGCCTGCCACATGGCTGCTGGAACCCGGTGCGGCGTTGCCACACGGGCCGTTTCCGATGGTCCTCAAGCCCCAGTCGCGCGTGGGGATGCGGCACTGGATCCGTGGGTGGTTGGTGCGCGACGCGGCCGAGTTGTCGGCCGCCGTGGAATGGTTCCGCCACAACGTGACGTACCGCCCCCGGGAGTTGGCAGCCGAACCGTTGCTTGCGCACCCGCTGGTCCAGGAGTACGTCCCCCGGCCGCGTCGAGAGGTCTACCACCTCGTCGGCTACCGCAGCCGCGCCGGGGAGTCGGTGTTCGCCGCGCACGTGAAGCTGCTGCAGTACCCGCTTCGTTTCGGCAGCGGGCTCTGTTTCGAATCCGCGGAGGTTGACTCCCGGCTCGCGGGGGACCTGGGGCGCTTGCTGGCCAGCATCGAATTCCATGGCATCTTCGAGGCGGAGTTCGTCGCGCGCGACGGCGAATTGCTGCTCATCGATCTCAATCCGCGCAGCTACAACGGCATCTCGCTGGAGGTTGCGCGTGGCTACAACCTGCCCTGGTACCTCTACCTCGACGCTATCGGCGAGACAGGGCAACTCAGCCGCGAACTGGCCAGCGCGCGCGAACTGAACCCGCCCCCGCTTGCCTGGCGTGACGGCGTCCGCTTCTGGACGATGGTCGCGGGGCAGAGCGTCAGCGGCGGGATGAGCCCTCGGCAGGCCGCCGGGTGGGTTCGCTGGTCGCTCCGCCACCGCGGCCGCATGGTCGACCCGCATTTCGCGCGCGGGGACCTCCGCGTTGGGGCCATTACACTGGCGCAGCACCTCGGGTCTGCGGTCATCCAGCCGCAGTCGTTCCTCGGGACGTATGTTCGCCGGGGGCGCGATCGCTAGAGTCGCCCGGCTCGTCCCCGTCGCATGCGCCGACATCGTCACCGGGTCCGGCTTCGCTACGGGAGGCCCGGCTCTTCCGCGGGCGTATTCGCGGCGGTCGAGGCTCGCCGAGGAGGGAGAGGAGCGCAGCGGGAAAAGCCTCGCCCGGTTGCGCCGCTGCCGGCAGTGGCGGCGCGCCCGCATTGCGCCACCTCAGGACTGCCAGCAGCAGCGCGGCGGTCGCGCGTTCGAGGGTGGTTTGTTGGCCAGCGGGTGGTCCGGCGCCGGCGGTGACAAGCTCCTGGACGGCCCGCAGCGCAGCCGTGATGTCGAGCGGCCGATCCGGCGGCAGCGGGCCGCCGTCAGGTTCGCCGAGGAACAGGCGCACCACGGCGTCGGCGAGCGTGGCGGTGGGCGATTGGGGTCCCCCGGGCGACTGGCCGGGCAATCCTCGCGCGAGGCCGGCGAGTAGTTCTCCCACGCTTTTCAGGGCGGCATCCGGTGCTTCTCCCACGGGTAACTCAGCCAGCGCGCGCAACGCCGCCACGACTTCCGACGGTGAGGGGAACGCGCGCAGCGGCTGCGCTTGGGCGGTCTCCCTGCTCCACGCGGTAGCCCGTGCTTCGGGCGAAATGTGTACCTCGTCGCCGCCCGCACGTGCTGCCGGCGGGGTCTCGCGCTGGACGGCAGGCGTGCGGGCGGTGCGGGCGCTGAACTCCGCCACCATCGCGGCGCGGCGAGCGATAAGCTCGCGCGACACCTGCTCTTCGAGGTCAGTGGTGATTCGCATGGTTACGCCATGGGTTTCGGCAGGCGCCGCGCCGGGCTGGAGCAGCGGCCACCGCGGTGCAACGCGATTGTCCGTTGGCGCGAAACCCCGCGCCTCGGCAGACTCTCGAACTCATGCGGAAATCAGTGACCTTCCTGGCGATGCTGTTGCTCGCGCTGATCGTTGCGGCTTCGCTTCGTTCGGCCAGTGTCCGCGCGAGCGGAGGCGACGGCGTCGTGACCGGCCAATCGGTCATCGGCGCCGACGACCGGATCCGCATTCGCGATACGACCGCCTTCCCGTTCAGCGCCATCGCCTACCTGGAGATGGAGGACGAGGACGGTTTCGTCGTCGCCTCGTGCACCGGGACGTTCATCGGCCCGGACGCCCTGCTCACTGCCGGGCACTGCCTCTGGGACGCCGAGACCGGAGACTGGACATCGTTCAACATCCGCGTCATCCCGGGGAAGGACGGCAGTTTCGAGCCGTTCGGCTACGACTACGCGGAAGACTGGTGGGTGCCAGACGCCTACTCCGAGACCGGGTCGAGCGATTGGGACTGGGGCGTGATCAAGCTGCCGGACGACACCCTCTCGCGAGACACCGGCTGGTTGAGCGTCGCGGTGCTCGATACCGAGGCTCTTGAGAGCCCGGACTTCCAGCCGGTCATTGTTGGGTATCCGGGCGACAAGCCGGAGGCCACGATGTGGGGGCTCATCCGCCCCGCCTTCCTCATCGTTGCCGACTTCACGCTGTACTACGACATCGACACCGCGCCGGGGCAGAGCGGGTCGGCCATCTGGTCAGCGCAGGAGGGGCCGTACCTCGGGAAGATCGTCGGCATTCATTCGCAGGGTGGCAGCGTCAACAGCGGTTCGCGCATCGACCAGGAGCTGCTGGACGACATCCTCCAGGGCTGCGAAGCGATGGGCTGCACCATCGCCGTCGACGACGTGTCCGCGCCCGAACCCGAGCCGTCGCTGCCGTTCAAGAGCTACTCGGTGGGGGTCAGCCGCGACTGATTGTCCGGGGCCGTTGCGCTCTGACAAACTATCGCATGGCTCGCGGCGCGCTCTCCCATCGCGATTTCCGGTTGCTCCTCATCGGCTCGGGCGTGGTCAGCTTTGTGATGCCGATGCAGTTCATCACCCAGGTGTTCTGGGTGCAGGACACCTACCCGGACCATGAGGTGCTGTTCGTCGGCCTCCTGGGCGCGAGCCGGGGCGGCGCTATGCTCCTGTTCAGCCTGATCGGCGGCGCCTTCGCCGACCGTTTCGAACGGCGCAAGGTGCTGCTCGCCTGCGAATGCGCCGCGCTCGCGATTAACGCCCTGATTGCGCTGCTCATGATTACCGAGCCGCTCGGCAGCGCGACGATCGCGCTGCTCCTGGTGCTGACGTTCGCCGCTTCCGGGAACATGGCCATCGACATCCCCACGCGCACGGCCAGTACGCCGGCCGTCGTCGGAATGGACGAGCTGGCCAGCGCGATCACCTTGCAGATGGTGGCCCAGCAGCTCACGTTCCCGCTCGCGCTGCCGCTCGTGGGCTTCCTCAACAGCAACCTGGAAGGCGGCCACGTCTATGCGCTAACGCTGCTCGCCTGGGTGGTCATCCTGCCGCTGATCGCGGCGCTGCGGTATCGCAGCGTCGGCTCCGCGGACCGGCGCGAGGGCATGCTCGGCAACATCGCCTCGGGCCTCTCGTACGCGAAATCCGACGCGACGATCTTCGCGGTTATCGCCGCGGTGTTCGCGATGCAGTGCATCGGCATGCCGGGGCCGGGCACGCTCGGCCCTATCTGGATGCGCGAAATCCTCGGCCTCTCCAAGGCGCAGTTCGGGTTCATGGCCATGACCTGGGGCATCGGCACCTTCATCGCCTCCTTCTTCTTCGCCTTCCGCAGGAGATACGCGACGCGCGGGCTCACGCTCTGCCTGACGACGGTGGGCTTCGGCATCTGCGCCGTCGGCTTCGCGCATTCCCGCTTCGTTCCGCTGACGGCGCTGGTGAACATGGGCCTGGGGTTCTGCCTGGTCGGCACGATGGTCACCGCGACAACCCTGGTCCAGCAGACCGTCAAGGACGAAATGCGCGGCCGCGTTCTCGGGCTTTTCCCGCTGGCGATGGGCGGCTCGATGTTGATGTCGGCCCCGGTGAGCGCGTTTGGGCAGCGCTTCGGACTGCCGGTGACGTTCGCGGTGCTCGCCTGGCTGACGTTGTTCGCGACGAGCGCGGTCGTCCTTCGCCAGCCCTCGTTGCGCCGGATTGGCCGCGGCGGAAGCCTGCCGGCGCCAGTCCCGGCCCCCATGCCGGCGGATTAGCGTCAGGCAACGCTTGACGGCCAGACGCTGATGACAGTACCGTCAGGGTATCCCTGACGGAGTGAGCACCATACCTGCAGTGATGAACTGTTCCTTCTGCCTGAAGAGCTCGAACGAAGTCGCGAAGCTCATTGCCGGGCCGGCCGGCGTCTACATCTGCGACGGCTGCGTGGACCTGTGCAACCGCGTCCTGGCGGACGATGGGGCGAAGCCCCCTTTCTCGACTGGGGCCGCCTGAGTGACGAGGACGTCCTCGGGTTGCTGGCCCCGCACGCCGCGCGCATCCACGCGGCGGAAGAAGGAGTCGCGGTCCACGTCCGGGTGCTGCGGGAGCGCGGCGTGAGCTGGGCTCGCATCGGCGCGGCTCTCGGCATCAGCAAGCAGGCCGCCTGGGAACGGTTCACCAGCGACGAATAGCCGCGAATGAACAACGGCGATGAGATGCACACGAGGACCGCGGCGATGAAGGGAGAAAGTCCCTCCAGGTTTCGGACGGTCCCGTACATACGGCGCTATCTCGGAACTGTATAGTCCGCTTTCGATGAAGCGTCTCAACCCGGGCATGGCGGTGTTCGGCATTCGTGGCCGCCGGGTTGGGCAAGTGACCGAAATACGGGACGGCTGCTTCGAAGTCGCGCGCGAGAAGGCGGATGGCGGGCCTATCTGCCTCACTCCCGAAGCGATCTTCACCGTCGAAGCGCGCGAAGTGACCCTCGTTTGCGAGAAGGCCGAAGTCGAGCGCTACCGATGCCCCGGGCACACCGCCCCGTGACCGCTTAACCGCGTTGCACCACTCCGCTGACCCGCTGGGGCTTCACGCGAATCACCACGCGGCCCTGCTGCCGCAGCGTTTCCTCCCAGCCTTCCGGCGGCTGCCAGTCCGGCTGGTTGCGCATCGCGCGGTTGATCGCGATGTGGTCCGGCACGATGTCGCCGTCGATCACGGTCGCGGTTCCCTCCACGCTGACGTAGCGGTACGGCGCGCCTTCGTCGAGGACGGTGACGGCGACGCGCGGGTCGCGCTTCAGTGTCTTGGCCTTCAGACGGTCGGCCGTCGTGCTGAACAGCATCTCGTCGCCATCCAGCGCATAGAAAATGAGCGAAGTCGCCGGGCTGCCGTCCTTCCTGAGCGAGGTGACGATGGCCGACTTCATCGAGCGGATGAAGGCATCCTGGTCTGGCTTTCCAATCATGAGTGAGTCTTCTCCTTGTTGGGTCGTGTCGGTGAGATGGAGAGCTGTGTGCTATCGGCCTCTCTCGCGGTCGGGGCTATTCTGCGCGGGCGGGCGGGACGACGTTGCTTCGAGCACCCGCTTACTGCCGTGCGCGCTTCGGATGGTCTACTTCCGCGAGAAACGCGCCGACGATGCGGTTGAACTCGTCGGCGCGTTCGAAATACACCGAATGTCCGGTTTTCGGCACGCTCACAAACCGGCCGTTGGGCAATGCCGCCGCCATGATCCGCACGGTTTCCGGTGGGATGACGATGTCCTCTTCGCCGGCGATGCAGAGCACGGGCATCGTCAGTGCGGCAAGCGCTTCGACGGGCCGCATGCGCAGCGCGCCCAGCTGGAGCCGGAGCGCATCCTTGTCCAGCGTCGAAGCGAGGTCGTTGATCTGCCAGTAGAGGTGGTGCAGCGCCGGCTGTTCTTCCGCCATCCGCTCACCGCCGGCGGGGTGGATGTGGCGTTCGAAGAGGCCTGCTTCGCGGCCGCGTGGTTGGGCCGCCCAAATGGCCGGGAACTCCGGGTGGGCGAGCGTGCCCGTGGTGTCGCACATGACCAGCGCCTTCACCCGCTCCGGGTGACGAAGCGCCCACTCCAGGCAGGTCCACCCGCCCATCGACTGCGCGACCAGCCGCACCTGTTCGATGCCGAGGTGGTCGAGCAGCGCCTCCAGGTCATCCGCGAAAGTGTGCGCACCGGGGCCACCCGGGTCTGCGGTCGATGGCGCGAACCCGCGATGCGCGAAGACCGTGCAGCGGTACTGTCCGGCGAAGTACGGGACCTGCTGCCACCAACTCATGTGGTTCCCGCCCAGCCCGTGCGCGAAAACGAGGTCATCACCTTCGCCAGTTGTTTCGTAATAGAGGCGTCCGGAGGGGACATCGAGCCATGGCATGGCGCGGAGTTTACTCCCGCCACGCGGGAGCAGGCTTTCCGCGAAATTCATTGCCTCTATGGCTCAAATCAGCCGTGGTGTAAGCTCCGGCACTTCGATAAGAAACACGCGAGGTACTGCCGCTTGGAACCCTGGATCGTCTCGAGTAAGCCAAGTGAGCGGTATCCGCTCTGGACGCGCGCCAACGTCGGCGAAGTCTTCCCTGACCCGGTGGCGCCGCTGACCTTCAGCCTCTTCATGCGGGACCACACCGAACAGGCCTGGCGCGACGCGCTCGTCCGTATGGGCGCGTTCACCCGGGACGAATTCGCCTCCGACAATATGGAAACGCTCGGCGTTTTCGGTGGCTACTGCTACCTGAACGCGTCGGTTACGCGCATCCTGGGCGAGCGGGGGCCGGGCCTCACCGCGCAGATGATGGACGACCTCTTTTTCGGCGCGCAGCCTGGCATCCCGCCTTACGAAGTTGCCCCCGGCGACCAGAACGAAGAGCGGACCGCCGCCATCGGCGCCACGTTCCAGTGGGCCCTGACCGCGGACAAACTCGATGTCCCGGCGGACTCCGAGAAGCTGGTGGACAGCATTCGCGCCGCGCGGCCGGACCTGGAGGCCATGTCCAACCAGGAACTCTGGGAGTTCGCGAAGAACCTCTATATCACGTACCTGGGCCGCTTCTTCTCGGAGCACATCTTCATCACCTTCCTGGCGACGGTGCCCGTCGGCGCGCTCGGACAGATCTGCGCCGCGGTGGGCCGCGCCGGAGACGAAATGAAGCTCATCTCCGGCGTCGGCGACGTCGAATCGGCGGCGCCCTCGATGGCGATGTGGAAGCTCGGCCGGCGAGTCGCGGACGACGCCGCGCTGGGCGCCGAGTTCGACAAGGGCGTTGACGGCGTACTCGACCGGCTGAAGAGCGCCGGCCCATCCGGCGAGGCGTTCCTCGCTGAGTTCAAGCAGTTCATCAAGGACTTCGGTTCGCGCGGGCCCAACGAGTGGGAGCCGATGTACAACACCTGGGAGACCCGGCCCGAACTGGCGCTCGCCGCTATCGACCGGATGCGCCTTGCCCCCGCGGATGCGGACCCGGCGCTCCGCAACAGGCACATGGCCGAGGAGCGCGAGCGGGTCACGAAGGAGATCAGCGAGATGCTGGCCGGCGACCCCGCGACACAGGGCATGTTCCTGGCGGCGGCTCGCGCCGCTGTGCTCTTCCAGGCCGGCCGCGAACGGACGAAAACGAACAACGTGAAGCTCATCCAGGAGGCGCGCATGGCCATGCACCTGCTGGGCAAGCGCCTGGTGGAGCAGGGCCTCACCGACAACGTGAACGACTTCGGCCTCGTGCTCGCGAGCGAAATGGACGACTGGATCAAGGACCCTCGGCCGTTCCGCGCTGAACTGAACCGCCGCCGCGACCTGATGCAGGCCTATGCCAACCTGCAGGAGCCGTTCGTATTCTGGGGCACGATCACCGATCCGTCGGCATGGCCCGCCCGGGGCGCGACGGAAGTCGAAGCCGTGAAGGCGGGCGACGTGCTCCAGGGGTTCCCCGGGTGCCCCGGGTCAGTGACCGGTGTAGCCCGCGTCGTGCTTGACCCGATCGACCCGACGGCGCTCGAACCCGGCGACATCCTCGTCGCCCCGATTACCGATCCGTCGTGGACGCCGCTGTTCGTTTCGGCCGGCGGTGTGGTCGTCGATGTCGGCGCGGCGCAGAGCCACGCGATGATTGTCAGCCGCGAACTGGGCATTCCCTGCGTGCCTTCGGTGACGAGCGCGACCCGGCGCATCCCGAACGGCGCCACCGTCACGGTGAACGGCGATGCCGGCACCGTGACCATCGTTTCGCTGCCCTGATGGCTGACGCGACGCTCCCCGCTGTCCACGCCTTCGAAGACCCGCTGCCCGCGGGGATCGAGCCGGCGAAACTGCTCGGTGGCAAGGCCGCGGGGCTGGCGGTCATGGCCCGAGACCTCGGACTGCCGGTGCCGCCGGGCTTTGTGGTAACGACCCGCGTCTGCAACGACTTCCTCGCGCACGGCTGGGACGCCGGCCTCGATGATCAGATCCGCGCACAGCTCGAACGCCTGGCCGAACGCACCGGGCGGCGATTTGGAGACCCGGCGAACCCGCTGCTGGTGAGCGTCCGCTCCGGCGCGCCGGTCTCCATGCCCGGGATGATGGACACGCTGCTGAACGTGGGGATGACGCCCGAAATCCGCGAGCGCCTGGCTCGTGAATCCGGCAACCGCGTGTTTGCCGCCGACACCTGGCTGCGCTTCAACCGCATGTACGCGGAGATCGTGCTCGGCATCGCGCATGAGACCGCCGTTCACGCCGCGGCCAATGACGGCAGCGAGGCCGGCATCCTCGAAGCGGCCGAACGCGTCCGGGAGCTTGTCGCGCCACACAGCGGCATCCCGGCCGAGCCCTTCGCACAGTTGCTCGGCGGCATCCGGGCAGTCTTCGGGTCCTGGCAGTCGGAGCGCGCCATTGTCTTTCGCCAGCACGAGAACATCCCCGCCAGCCTTGGCACCGCCGCCACCGTCCAGGCGATGGTGTTCGGCAACCTGGATGACCGGTCCGGCACTGGCGTCGCTTTCACGCGCGACCCGGCGACGGGTGACAGCGCGCCGCGCGGCGATTACCTTGCCCGCGCGCAGGGCGAGGACGTGGTAGCGGGCACGCACAAGGTAGGCGGCCTCGATGCGCTCGCGGAGCAGATCCCGGAAGTGCACGCCGAGCTCCTCTCGATGTGCGAGCGGCTCGAACGTCACTACCGCGACATGTGCGACATCGAGTTCACGGTCAGCGACGGCAAGCTTTACATGCTCCAGGCGCGTGTCGGCAGGAGGAGCCCGCTGGCCGCCGTCCGCGTCGCCGTGGACATGGCTGAAGACCCGGACTTCCCCCTCACGAAAGAAGAGGCCCTCGGCCGCGCGGGCGAAGAGACGCTCCGCGAGCTGGCAACGCTGGGCCGCGTGAAGGCTGGCCAGGCTCCCATCGCCAGTGGCCTCGCCGTTTCGCCCGGCGTTGGCACGGGCGCGCTCTGCTGCGACGCGGATCGCGCCGCCGAAATGGCATCGGCGGGGATGGCGGTCGTGCTGGCGCGGCCCGAAACGTCGCCGTCCGACGTGCACGGCATGGTCGCTTCGGCCGGGCTCGTGACCACCCTCGGCGGCATGGTCAGTCACGCGGCGGTGGTCGCCCGCGGCTGGGCCATACCGGCGGTCTGCAGCCTCGCGGACGCGACGGTCGAGCCTTCCGGCCTGCGCACCACCAGCGGTTTCTACCCCGAAGGCGACACCGTCACGGTGGACGGGACCACCGGCCACCTCTACGCCGGCGATGTCCGCGAAGCGGCCGGGCTGGACCTCCCGGAGGCGCGCAAGCTGCGTGCCTGGGCGCTGGAGGCGGAGAGTGCCGGGGGGCCGGCTGCCGCGGCCGCGACCCGCGAGATAACGCCGCTCGAATTCCTGCGCACCATCCAGCTCAAGGGGCTCTGCTCGGCGGAGCGGCTGGGCGCGGCGCTGGGCATCGGCGACGGGGAGGTGCAGGCGGCGCTCGAAACCCACCAGGCGATCCTCAAAACCACGCCGCGGGGCTACGCGCTGACTCCAGACGGGCGCGGCTGGGTGCTCGAACAGATCGCGCTCGAATCCGCCGCCATCCAGGCCGGGTTGCTCGAAGAGGAGTGGCTACGGTTCCTCGAACTGAACCACGGGTTCAAGGCCCTCGTGACCGAGTTTCAGCACGCCGGCATCAACGGCGCCGAACACGAACGCTGGCCCTGGCTGGTGGGCGAGATGGACGCGTTGCACGCGTCGTTTACGCCGGTTGTCGAAGCCGTGTCTGCGAAGGCGCCACGCCTCGCCGCCTACCAGCGGCGTTTCGAATCCGCGATTGCGGCCCTCCGCGCCGGCGACCACACAATGCTGGCATCGCCGTTGAAGGACAGCTACCACACGCTCTGGTTCGAATACCACGAGGAGCTCATCGCGCTGACAGGACGGGACAGGGCGACGGAGGAAGCGCGCGAATAACGCCGGTCGCCTAACCAGACGCTGGTCACCGTGGTGAACTGTTTGTGGAGGATTCGTCCTGAGGATTGAGGTGTGCTCAGTACTCGGGTACTCTTCTACACGTATCCACGCGCGCGCCTAGTGCCAGAGTTCGGAGTCGGCTGCTCGGCACCGTAGGAATCGCCGACACGATCACCGGCGAGCGAGGTGTGAGTATGCTGAAACGGATCCAGTTCAGTTGGGCGATCTTCGTCGCCTTGATACTCGGTGTTATTGGCGCTGCAGCATTGGCGTTGGCGGGCGGCTCCGGCTCCGAGTCCGCCCCCGCTGTCGAGGTGGAAGATGGCGTGCGCAACCAATTGCTGTCGGAGAGCGAATCGATCGCCTATCGGTTGAGACATCTTGCCGAGCCGGATCTCCCTTGTGATGGCCCATGCATGGGGCTGAAGGATCCGAAGCTGAGCGCATCCAATGCATCCGTTCGTTGCGCGAAACTCCCACAGATTCCCGCTGGAGCGCCCCAGGCATTGCGTGAATTGTCGGACGCCGCGCGCGCGGCGTGCGCTCAGCTTCGCGCGGCGCTCAACGATCCATCGCTGCTCGAGCCGGATCGGGTCGCTGCGTGGGCACGCCCAGCATCGGTCGAACTCGATGCCAGGCTCAGCGAGGCTCGGAGCGATTAACCACCTCCATCGTGGAGCCGCGGTGACACGGCGTGTTCAACTGCTCGGGAAGCCAAGAAGCCGACAGGAGGGATTTAGGGATGTTGGACATCGGTCGGAAAACCCATCATGTGCGCGTGGCAGTACTTGTCGTTCTGACGAGCTTGTTGGTGCTAGCGGGGCTACGCCTCACGAAGCCGTTGGCCATCGCGTCGACGACGCATGCAGGGGCCGGGAGCTGAAGCCACGACAGCGTCAGCCACGATGACCACAACCCTGGCCACATTTGGTTGTCTGTTGGAAGCCCCATTGGAGGGTCAATTAGCAGCGGTCTCCGTTACCATGACGGTTGCCACAACCTCAATGGTGACAACATAGAGTTCGACGCTTGCGTTGATGCGCTCGGCGGTGACTTCGCTCTCGACGTCGCAGGATCGGGCGATGCCTATCTTAGGGTGGATTACGCTGGCTATGACTCCGGGTACACACTCCAAGTGAAGCCAGGGACAGCCATCATCATCGAGGGTTACGTTTCCGCCGAGGGCAACTTCTCTGGCTCCAACGCTGCCTGCGACTACCAATTGATTGACATCTACGTCACATGGACGTCGATGAGTGGAACGCAGAGAACTCACAAGTTGGGCGAGATTTCCTTGGCACATTTGGCAGATGCAGATTGGGCCTATAATCAAGGCGACTGGATTTACAGTGATGCTGCAACATGTGAACGGTAATGGCACCGGTGGTACCATTTACTACTTCTCTGCCCGCAAGATTGGAGAAGTCTACGTTGGAGATGATGGAGCGTCCGGTACCATCTGTAGCGAGGGCACCCATGCGCACGTGGAGCTGTACTCATACCACTCTTGGGGCGCACAGTATGAATGGTGGGGCCAAGGACCAGACTATTATCAGGACTATCACGTTCATGGGCCGGTTGGGCCAACTCCCACCAGTTCTCCCAAGAATTCTGCTTACACAACTCTGACCCCCGCTGACTCAGTGAGTGGCGGCACTCTACTGGGGTTTTTGGGCGGCGGAACGGTGGGATTCACTATCTGGGATAATCCTGGGTCGGGCTCTCACTAAACCAAAACGTCTTGCGCTGTCAACATGCAAGGGCTGGAGGATTCGCCGCTCGCGCCCGGAGGCCGTGTATACTCCTCCCCGGCGATGGAGTCCTGCCGTTAACCGCCCCCGCCAGCAGACGCGCGGGGAGCTGATGACTCCTACGATTTCGTAGGAGTCCGCGCCCGTGACTAAGCCCGTGTCCCGTTTTTCGTTCGGAAGCGTTATCGCCGAACACTTCCACTTCCGGCCGTCCGAACAGTGGGCCATCGCGCGCTACTTCGTCCGCTGGATCGTGTTGCTGACGCCGGTTGCCATCGTCATCGGCTCGGTCTGTGCCCTCTTCCTCTGGTCGCTGGAACGGGTGACCGATGCCCGTTTCGAGCACCCCTGGCTGCTCTACCTGCTCCCGTTCGCGGGCCTCGCCAGCGCCGCGATGTACCACCGCTTCGGCCGTTCCGTGGAAGGCGGCAACAACCTGATCGTGGACGAGATCCACGAGCCTGGTGGTGGTGTCCCGCCGCGGATTACGCCGTTGATCTTCGCCGGCACCGTGGGCGCGCACCTCTTCGGTGCTTCGGTCGGCCGGGAAGGCACGGCCGTGCAAATGGGCGGCGGCATCGCCAGCGCCTTCAACCGCTTCTTCCGCCTGGAAGAGCACGAGTTGCGCACGCTCCTGATGGCCGGCGTCGCGGCCGGCTTTGGCGCGGTCTTCGGCACGCCCATCGCCGGCGCGGTGTTCGCCATGGAAGTCCTCGCCATCGGGAAGATGGAGTACAGCGCGCTGATCCCGGTGCTCTACGCCTCGCTTGCCGCCGACTTCACGACCGCGGCCTGGGACATCCACCACCAGGCTTACCACGTCGCGGTGACGGTCCCGGACGGGAGGCTGCCGTTCGACGCCTGGTTGATGGCGAAGGTTGCTCTGGGCGGCGCGGTCTTCGGCCTCGCGGCGGTGCTCTTCGCCGAGCTTGCGCATGGCATCGGCCGCGTATTCCGGCGGACCGTCGCCTCACCGCTGCTCCGGCCGGCGATCGCCGGGCTGCTGGTGGTGGCGGCCACACTCGCGCTCGGCACGAGGGAATACCTTGGTCTCGGGGTGACATCCCCGCACCCGGGAGACGTGACCATCGTCTCCAGCTTCGCCCCCGGCGGCGCGGGCGATTTTTCGTGGTGGTGGAAGCTCGCGCTGACCGCGCTCTGTGTTGGCGGCGGCTTCAAGGGCGGGGAAGTGACGCCGTTGTTCTTCATTGGCACTTCGCTCGGCAACCGGCTCGCGGTCCTGCTGCGGGCGCCGGTCGACCTGTTTGCCGGGCTCGGCTTTGTGGCGGTGTTCGCGGGCGCGGCGAACACCCCGCTCGCCTGCACCGTCATGGGCATCGAGCTCTTCGGCGCGGGGAACGCGCCCTACATCGCCGTCGCCTGCTTCGTGGCCTACCTGGTCAGCGGCCACTCGGGCATCTATCTCTCGCAGCGGGTGGCGGTGGCGAAAGTGCCGGGCGCGGCGGTTGGACAAGAAACCACGCTCCGCGACGGAATCCGGCGCGCAAAGTGAAGGGATATTCATTCGCGGTTAACTGAACCGCGGTTCCGGCGTTACCATTCGTACCGGGCTGCTTGCGTGGGGCTGCAGCCGCCGTTTCGTCCCCCTGCCTTCCAGGAGGGCCTCAATTGTCTGACGAGCACTTAGACCTGCGTGCCGGCAGGGACCTTGTCCTGCGCCAGCTGCGGGTCCAGTGGCTATCGCTTCTCGTTGCGTTCAGCGCCGGCCTCAGTTGGGGCCTGGTGCGGCTCGTCGTCCCCGTCATCACCGGCCTGACCATCGACCGGGCGATTGTGAAGGAGGACCACGGCCTCCTGGTGCGGCTCGTCGTCCTGCTCGTTGTTGTGGTCGCGTTTCAGGCCGTGTTCGCCGGGATGCGGCGCTACTGGGCCATGCGCACCAGCTACCGCATCGAAGCCGACCTGCGGATGGAGCTCTACAACCGCGTCAACCGCCTCTCGTTCGACTACCACGACCGCACGGCCACGGGTCAGCTCATGTCCCGCGGCAGCGCGGACCTGCACGAAGTCCAGGCGTTCCTCGTGAACATCCCGATCAACTCCGCCTACCTGCTGATGGCGGTTGGCTCGTTCTTCTTCCTCCTGCGCGTGAACCTCACGCTCGCCTTCCTGGCGATGGCGGTGTACCCACTTGTGACCTGGTTGAGCGTGCGCTTCTTCAGCCGCCTCGAACCTGGCACGGAGCGGATCCAGGTCGGCCTGGCGAGTCTTGCCAGCGTGGTCGAAGAGAGCATTGCCGGGGCGCGCCTGGTGCGCGCGTTCGGGCGCGAACAGCACGAGATCGGCCGGCTCCAGACCGTTGCCGACGACGTCCACCGCGATTCGATGGAAGTCGTGCGGCTGCGGACGGTCTATGGGCCGCTCTTCTACTTCTTGCCCGGCATCGGTCAGCTCGTCATCCTCGGGTATGGCGGCTGGCTTGCGTTGCACGGCCACATGTCCACCGGCGAGCTCGTCTCATCGCTCCAGTTCTTGAACATGCTTGTCTGGCCGGTCCAAAGCCTGGGCGAAATGATCGCGAGCGGCCAGAGAGCGCTCGTCTCCTCGGCCCGCGTCTGGAACGTCCTGAAGGAAGAGCCGACGATCACCGAGGTCCCGCACGCGAAGCACCTGCCGGCGGGCGGCGGCGAGATCACCTTCAGCGGCGTGACCTTCGCCTACCAGGACAACAGGCCCGTCCTGGAGAACTTCACGCTGGACGTGCCAGCGGGCGCATCGGTCGCACTGGTTGGGGCAACCGGCAGCGGGAAGTCGACCGTCGCGCGGTTGCTCCCGCGCTTCTACGAACCGAAAGCCGGCGTCGTCCGCATCGACGGCGCCGACGTCCGCGAACTGCGCCTGAAGGACTTGCGGCGCAGCATCGGCATCGTCTTCGAGGACACGTTCCTCTTCTCCGACACGGTGCGAAACAACATCGCCTACGGACGGATCGACGCAACGGACGAACAGATTGAGAAGGCGGCCCGCCTCGCCCACGCCCATGAGTTCATCTCCGGCCTCGCCGAGGGCTACGACACGATCGTCGGCGAGCAGGGCTTCTCACTGTCCGGCGGCCAGCGCCAGCGCATCGCGATCGCCCGGGCGATCCTGATGGAGCCGCGCATCCTCATCCTGGACGATGCCACTTCGAGCGTGGACGCCCGCATGGAGGAAGAGATCCGCTCGGCACTGCGCGAAGTCATGCAGGGGCGCACCACCGTGATCATCTCGCACCGGCTTTCGACCATTTCGCTCGCGGACCAGGTGGTGCTGGTCGATGAAGGGCGCGTCGAAGCCGTGGGCACCCACGCGGACCTGATCCGCAACTCGCGGCGCTACCGGGAAGTGTTGGGCCAGTTGGAGGCGGTCGCGTCATGAGCGACGATGTGACCGAACTGCCGGATCACGCGCCGCGCGCCAACGGGCTCGCCGGGGCGATGCGCATGCTGGCGCCGCGCTGGCCAGCCATGGCCGTCGCAACCGCGGCGATCGTCATCTACACCTTCGCGAGCCTCGCACGGCCGCTGGTCATCCAGTACGCCCTGGACGAAGGCGTTGGCACGGGGAAGGGCAGCGGCAGCGGCGAGAAGCTGTTCTGGGCCGGGGCGGTGTTCTTCGGCCTGCTTGCGCTGGTGTACGTGTTCCAGGCGCTCAGCACCTACCTGGTCAACCGGATAGGCCAGGACTTCCTCCGCGAGCTCCGCCTCCGCCTGTTCACCCATTACCAGCGGATGTCCCTCGCGTTCTTTGGCCGCGAAAACGCCGGACGCCTGGTCGCGCGCATGACTTCGGACGTGGCGACCGTGAACGACGTGCTGAACAACGGCTTCCTCATGGTCGTGCAGTCCACGCTCACGCTGGCGGGCGCGACGGTCATCCTCTTCGTGCTCAGCTGGAAGCTCTCGATGGCTACGGCACTCATCCTGCCGCCGTTGATCGTCGCCACGGTCATCTTCCGGAAGTACTCAGAGCGCGCCTACGGGTCGGTCCGGGAGCGCATCGCCGACGTGATGATCCACATGCAGGAGAGCTTCTCCGGTCTCCGCGTGGTCCAGGCGTTCGCGCGCGAGCAGCAGAACATGGAGCGCTTCGGCGCGATCAACGAGAGCAACTTCTGGGCGAATGTGAACACGGTCCGCATCTCGGCGGTGTTCTTCCCGTTCATCGAATGGCTGAGCGCCGTCGGCATCGGCATCATCCTCTACTTCGGCGGGCGGCTGGTGGCCGGCGACGCCGTGACCATCGGCACCGTGACGGCGTTCGTCTTCTACCTGGAGTTTATTTTCCAGCCGATCCAGAACCTCTCCCAGGTGTTCGACATGGTGCAGAGCGCCGGCGCTGCGCTGAACAAGATCTTCGGCATCCTTTCGATCGAACCGGACGTGCCGGAACCGGAGACGCCCGCCGTCCTCGATGCGCCGCTCGCGGGCCGGATCGCGCTGGAGGGTGTGACCTTTGGCTACAATCCGGAACGGCCGGTGTTAACGAACATAACGACGAGCATCGCGCCGGGCGAGCATGTCGTCCTCGTCGGTCCAACGGGCGCCGGCAAGTCCACGCTCGCAAAGCTCATGACCCGCTTCTACGACCCGGTGAAGGGCGGCGTGTCGATCGACGGCCATGACCTCCGCTCGCTGGCCACCTCAGACCTCCGCCGGAGCGTGACGATGGTCCCGCAGGAAGGCTTCCTGTTCACGGGCACCATCCGCGAGAACATCCTCTTCGGGCGGCCCACAGCCGGCGACGACGCGGTTGAGCAGGCCTGCCGGACGCTCGGCATCCACGACTTCGTCGAGTCTCTCCCGCAGGGGTACGACACGATGGTCAGCTTCCGGGGTTCGCGTCTGTCCGCGGGCGAAAAGCAGCTGGTCTCGATCGCTCGCGCGTTCCTGGCGGACCCGCCAGTCCTCATCCTCGATGAGGCGACCAGTTCGCTGGACCCGGCCACCGAAGAGCAGGTGGAAGAGGCCCTGCGCAAGCTCTTGAAGGGCCGCACCAGCGTCGTCATCGCCCACCGGTTGAGCACGGCCGAACACGCCGACCGCATTCTCGTGGTCGACCACGGCTCAATCGTCGAAGACGGCAACCACCGTGACCTCGTGGCGAAGGGCGGCTACTACAGCGCGCTCTACCGGCAGTGGACCTCCGGCCGCGCCGTCATGATCGCCTGACACCGCGCGACCCGCGCTATCATCGCCGCTTATGCCCGAGGAAGTGCCGCTCAGCCGCAACCGGGACTTCGTGCTGCTCCAGGCGGGCCAGTTGCTGTCGCGCGCTGGGTCAGGGATGTCGGCCGTTGCCTACCCGTTGCTGGCACTGGCAGTCACGGGTTCGCCCGCGCAGGCCGGTATCGTCCAGGCGGCCGCGTTCCTCCCCTACCTGCTGTTCAGCTCGATCGCCGGCGTGGTCGGTGACCGCTACGAACGCCGGCGGCTGATGATTGCCGCGGACGCCGTGAACGCCCTCGCCCTCGGTTCGCTCGTACTGGCCATCCTCGCAGACCGCGTGACCTTCGGTCAGCTCGTTGCCGTCGCGTTCATCGATGGCTGTGGGGCGGTGATGTTCGGCGCCGCCTACAGCGGAGCGTTCCGTTCGATCGTCCCCCGTGCCCAACTTCCGGCCGCGGCCAGCGTCGAGCAGGCCCGCGCGTCGGTCGTCCGGTTGGCCGCGCCGTCGCTCGGCGGCGTGCTCTACGTTTTCTCGCGCGTCCTGCCGTTTCTGGCGGACACGTTGTCCTACGCGTTCTCGACGGTCTCCATCCTGTTGATTCGAAGGCCGTTCCAGGGCGCCCGGGATTCGTCGCGGGCCAGCGTCCGCGCGGACCTGGTCGAGGGGTTGAAGTTCCTCTGGCAGGTGCCGTTCCTGCGCATCTCCGCGTTGATGATCGCGTTCAGCAACTTCTCCTTCCGCGCGGGCCAGTTCGCCATGATCGTGCTGGCGAAGCGAGAGGACTATTCGGGCGCCACCATCGGCCTGCTTGTCTCACTGGTCGGCGTTACCACCCTCGCCGGCTCGTTTGCTTCGCCGTTGCTTCGCCGGGTGTTCTCGTTGCGGACGATCCTCCTGTCGGAGTTCTGGGCGTCGTTTGGCGTGCTCGCGTTCATCATCTGGCCGAACCCGGCGGTGCTCGGCGTGGCCCTCGCGGCCCAGGCCTTCTGCTTCCCGAACACCGATGCCGCCCTCGCGAGCTACCGTTACGCGGTCACGCCGGACCGGCTGACCGCCCGCGTCACCACCGCCGCGAGCAACATCACGGTGGCGGCCATGCCGTTGGGGCCACTGGCCGCCGGGTTCCTCCTCGGATCGGTCTCGCCCCGGATGGCTGTGATGGCCGTGTCGGGCGTGTGCATGACCGCGGCGGTCATCGGCACGGTGGGCCGGACGATTCGCAGACTGCCGGCACTGGAGGAGGTGGTGGCGGCGGGTGCGGAACATTAGCCGCGCCGCGGGCCGCGACACTCGAACAGCACGCCTTGAAGTCGATGGTCCCCGAGGTGCACTTGCGCGTTCCGCGCTGCGGTCGCCGTGAGCTACGACGCGGCGCGGACGTATGTCGCGCGCGGTTCCGGCGACGACCTCACGAGTTCGACTAATGCCAGTCCAGCGAAGTGCCGGATCTGGGCCCACATGGGATGGCGGGCGAGAGCGCTCTCGTCCCAGCCGCCCTCGGGAAGTTCTGCCAGAGCCTGCGAAAGGGCGTCAGACGAGCTCACCGCTGATGCGGAGACGAGGCCGAGCGCTTCCATCTGGCCGAGGAGTTGGTACCAGTCGTCGAATTCGAGGGCAAGTTCGTCCGCGGATGGGCGCGTCCCGAGGCTGGACAACCACGCGACCTGCGCGTCGGCCGGGGCGGCGAAGAGAGCTACGGCCTCGACAAGCGCTCGCCGCGCATTCACGGCTGCTTCTCGTTCCATAAGCGACATCGTACCAGACGCCTCAGCGGACAATCGGAGACCTCCCTTCGCGAGGACTGCTGACGCGCCAGTAGGGCGCGGGCCCGTAATGCCCACCGCCGGGGTGCCAACGTATCACGCGGCCCGTCGGCGACTCCCCCTCATACTCGCGCAGAACCCAACCTGAGCCGGTATGACTACCACGATTGAGTACTTCCTCCCGCCAGGCGGAAGAACGCCTGATTCGCATCGAGGCTTCGCCGGGCTCCAGCCCACTCAACAGGGCTGGATTCGCCATGACCTCATCCACGTCGATTGAGTCATCAGGCTCACTCACGTTGCCGGGTGCTCTTCCGCCCAGGCCAGCAGCCCCGCGCGGTCCCGCGTGTTCATGATGCGCTCCGCCGGCACGCCGCACTGCTCCGCGCGTTCGCAGCCGTAGGGCTGCCAGTCCAGTTGGCCGGGCGCGTGGGCGTCGCTGTCTATGGTGAAGACGCAGTCCATCTCGAGCGCCAGCGAGAGCAGCCGGCGCGGCGGGTCCAGCCGCTCTGGCCGGGAGTTGATCTCCACCGCCTTGCCGAACTGCCTGCACGCCTCGAACACGATCTCCGCGTCGAACTCGGATTCGGGGCGGTTCTTCCCAACGACGTAGCGGCCGGTGCAATGCCCGAGGATGTCCATGTTCGGGTTGGCCACGGCCATCACCATGCGGCGCGTCATCGCCTCGCGCTCCATGCGCAGCTTGCTGTGGACGCTTGCCACCACGATGTCCAACTGCTCCAGCAGTTCCGGCTCCTGGTCGAGGGCGCCATCATCGAGGATGTCGACTTCGATGCCGGTGAGGATGCGGAACGGCGCGAGCTCCGCGTTCAGGCGAGCGATGATGCTGAGCTGCTCTCGCAGCCGTTCCGGGCTTAGGCCCCGCGCCACCGTGAGCCGCGGCGAGTGGTCGGTGAGCACCATGTACTCGTGCCCGAGCGAGATGGCCGTCTCGGCCATCTCCCGGATGGGCGAACCGCCGTCCGACCAGTCCGAATGGACGTGACAGTCACCCTTGAGCGCGGCGCGCAGTTCGCGCCCGAGTTGTGGCGGCCACGAAGCGTCTCCTTCCGCCTCAAGCTTCGCCAGGTAGCCGGGGACCTCGCCGCGCACGGCCTCGCTGATGACCCCGGCGGTGACATCGCCGACGCCCTTCAGCTTCTTCAGCTCCCCGCGTTCCGCCATCCCGGTGACTTCCGCAGGGGTGAGGGCGGCGATGGCCTCGGCGGCGCCGCGAAACGCCTTGACGCGGTACGCCGGTTCGTTGGCGCGTTCGAGCAGGAAGGCGATGCGTTTGAGTGCTTCGATCGGTCCCATCGGGCAAAGCATAGCCGTGACAGATTCACGATTCGAACCGTGATCGGGATCGCAAATCGTGAATCGTGAAGCCCTCGCGTATCATGCGCGTTCCATGACTGCTCCCGCCGCGCTGCCTCCACCGTCTGAACGAGACGCCGAGGGACTGAGCCGCTACCTCCTCAGCTTTCGCTGGCCGTTTCGGAACGAGTCCGTGCACGGGATCCTCGTCCATGGCGGGCTCCCGCTCTGGCGGCAGGTGCTGCGCTTCGTGCCGAATCCGAAGGAGCGGGGGAAAGCGCTCGAACTCGGCAGCCCGCCCTTCCACATCACCTTGATGCTCCAGAAGTTCCGAAACTACGAGCTCTCGCTCACCGGCTTCGCAGCCGACGGACGGGCGACCATCGAACAGGCGCTGGAGAGCCCCGACTACGGCGAGCGGTACGACTTCGTCTGCACCTGCTTCGACGCAGAGAAGGAACGCTTTCCCTATCCGGACAACACGTTCGACCTGGTGACGTGGTGCGAAGTCATCGAGCACCTGACGGAGAACCCGGTGCATACGCTGGCGGAGATCCATCGGGTGCTGAAGCCTGGCGGCGCGCTTGTCCTTTCGACGCCGAATGCGAGCCGCGCGGATTCGATTGCTAACTTCCTCACCGGGCGGAACATCTACGACCCGTACCACCTCGGCGCGCCGCTCAAGGGCTCCCGTCACAGCCGTGAATACACCTTCAGCGAACTCAAGGAACTGCTCGAGGGCTGCGGCTACAGCATCGACCGCATCGCCGATATCGACATCTACCCGCCGGAAGGCCGGAACCGCCGCGCGTTCCGTTCGCTCATGAACAACGTGGTAGCGAAGGTGACGAAGGGGCACTATCGGTACCACCTGTTCGTCCGTGCGCGAAAGACCGACCAGCCGTTCCGCTGGCAGTTCCCGGAGCGGTTGTTCGACGCGGGGCACCTGGCGTTCTACATGGCGCCCCGGGACGCCACGGTGGTGTTCGGCGAGAACGACACGATTCACATCGCCATGGGCTGGGGCGACCTCAAGTCCGATACGGGTGGCCGCCAGTACCGGCGGAGCGGCGATACGGGCGACATCTACCTGGTGAATCCCGCTCGCGTGACTTCCGCGACCGTGACCCTTCGCGGGGGCAGCGGCGAGGCGCAGACCTGGCACGACAACGGCGGTGCTCTCGTCATGCTCGGGTCGGTGCGGTTCGACGCTCCCGCCGGCGAGTGGACCGATGTGGTCATCCCGGTCTCCGGCGACTACCAGCCCGGCAACCCACTGCATGTGCGGCTCGATGCGCCGGGCGGAGTTGATGTAGCGAGGGTGACTGCCGCGGGCTGAACGGTCTGGTTGAACGAAAGAGGGGGAGCCGAAAGGCTCCCCCTTTAACTTGAGGCCGGCCCGAGCTGGATGCTCAGGCCAGGTCGAAGCGGTCCAGGTTCATCACCTTGTTCCACGCGGCGACGAAGTCCCGGACGAACTTCTCCTTCGCGTCGTCGCTGGCGTAGACCTCGCACAGTGAACGAAGGATGGAGTTCGAGCCGAAGACGAGGTCGACGCTCGTGCCGGTCCACTTCACTTCTCCGGTCGCACGGTCGCGGCCTTCGTAGACGTTCTCCCCGGCGACCTTCCACTCGGTGCCCAGGTCCAGCAGGTTCACGAAGAAATCGTTGGTCAGCGTGCCGGGCTTCGACGTGAAGACGCCGTGCTGCGAACCGCCGGTGTTGGCATTGAGCGCGCGCATGCCGCCGATGAGCACCGTCATTTCCGGAGCGGTGAGCGTGAGCATGTAGGCGCGATCCAGCAGCAACGTTTCGGGGGAAAGCGGCACACCCGGGCGCACGTAGTTGCGGAAACCGTCGCCGGCCGGCTCCAGGACCGAGAACGAGCCAGCGTCGGTCTGCTCCTGGGAGGCATCGGTGCGGCCTGGCGAGAAGGGCACGCGTACATCGAACCCGGCGTCTTTCGCGGCCTTTTCCACAGCCGCGCAGCCGCCGAGGACGATCAGGTCCGCGAGCGACACCTGCCGGCCGCCGGCCTGGCTGTTGAAGTCCCGCTGGATACCTTCGAGAACCCCCAGCGCCTGAGCGAGCTCAGCAGGCTCGTTGGCAGCCCAGTCTTTCTGCGGGGCCAGACGAAGGCGCCCGCCGTTGGCGCCGCCCCGCTTGTCCGTCCCGCGGAAGCTTCGAGCAGCGGACCACGCCGTCGCCACCAGCCGCGAAACCGGGAGGCCGGAAGACAGGATGCGTGACTTGAGCGCTGCGATATCCGCGTCATTGATCGGCTCGCCAGCGGCCGCCGGCAGCGGGTCCTGCCAGGTCTGCGGGCCCGGCACGAACGGTCCGAGGTAGCGCGAGACTGGCCCCATGTCGCGGTGCAGCAGTTTGAACCAGGCGCGCGCGAACGCATCCGCGAACTGGTCAGGATTGTCATGGAAACGCTTCGAGATCGGCCCATAAATCGGGTCCAGGCGGAGCGCGAGGTCAGTCGTGAGCATGATTGGCGCGTGCCGCTTCGATGCGTCGTGCGCGTCCGGGACCGTGGTCTTCGCCGCGGGGTCCGTCGGCACCCACTGGTAGGCGCCGGCAGGGCTCTTGGTCAGGTCCCAGTCGTACTTGTACAGCGTCTCCAGGAAGCTGTTGTCCCATTTGGTGGGAGTCGGCGTCCATGCGCCTTCGAGGCCACTCGTGATGGTGTCGTCGCCCTTGCCGGTGCCGTAGGCGTTCTTCCAGCCGAGGCCCTGCGCCTCGATCGGCGCGCCTTCCGGCTCCACCCCCACGTTCTTCACGGCATCGGCGGCGCCGTGCGTCTTCCCGAACGTGTGGCCGCCGGCAATCAGCGCGACGGTCTCCTCGTCGTTCATTGCCATCCGGCCGAAGGTCTCGCGGATGTCGCGGCCCGCCGCAAGCGCGCTGGGCAGCCCGTTCGGACCTTCCGGGTTCACATAGATCAAACCCATCTGGACGGCGCCGAAGGGCCCGTTGAGCTCGCGGTCGCCTCGGTACCGTTCGTCGCCGAGCCAGGTGTTCTCAGGCCCCCAGATGATCTCCTCAGGTTCCCAGATGTCCTTCCGTCCGAAGCCGAAGCCGAAGCTCTTGAAGCCCATCGACTCCATGGCGACGTTCCCGGCGTAGACGAGCAGGTCGGCCCAGGAGATCTTGCGGCCGTACTTCTGCTTGATCGGCCAGAGCAGACGGCGTGCCTTGTCCAGGTTCGCGTTGTCCGGCCAGCTGTTCAGCGGCGCGAAACGCTGCGCGCCGCTGCCGCCACCACCGCGGCCGTCCGCGATGCGATACGTCCCGGCCGCGTGCCAGGTCATCCGGACAAATAGCGGCCCGTAGTGTCCGTAGTCGGCCGGCCACCACTCCTGGGAGGTTGTCATGACCTCGATCAGGTCTTTCTTGAGCGCTTCGAGATCGAGCGTCTTGAACGCTTCGGCGTAGTCAAAGCCCTCGTCCATGGGGTTCGAGAGGTCCGAGTGCTGGCGCAGCACGGAAAGGTCGAGCTGTTTCGGCCACCAGTCCTGGTTGGTCATAGGCCGGGATGCTTTTGGCGTGGGGGCGGGCATCGCCGGGTTTTCGCTCTCGCTGACGCTGGCGGTCATGTCCTTCGTGTCAGGCACCGTGTAGGTCTCCTCTCGCATATGCGTGGTGATTCAAGTGGTTCGCCGCCCGGAATTCAGGCCCGGCAGGGCAATGCCGGCTCTCTATCATAGCCGGAGGGCGGGTTCGTTCCTATGGTGGCGCCGTTGCCGCGGCGCCACGACCCGGAGGCGGTTTGCGCAGGTTTCGGCGGAGCTTCGTGGGAGGCTCGACGGCGGCGTCAGGGTGCCGACAACGTCCCGGATGCTCCCGAACTCCCTGTTTCCCGGCCAGCAGCGCCGTTACGAACGTGCTCATTCGGCCACCTCCCGGCCCACTCAGCAGGCGTGCTCAGTGTGCCTCGCCTGACGGCCCGCTACTACGACCGCGCGGACTCCATTCCCGGTCCAAAAGGGACGAAGCCCGCGTCGCCGGCGTGGTTGAAAAGTTCAGGGCCGGGCGCATGGCCAGGGAAGGGTCGAGGGGGTTAGCCCGCCGCCGCGCCTTCCCACCCGGGCACGAACTTCCGCCACTCTTCCTGCGCGCCCAGGTAGGGAAAGAACGCGTGGTAGATCGACACACGCGGGACGTGCGGCTCGTGCGCCATCGCCATTCGCGCTTCCGAGGGCGTGCGCCCCGCCTTCCGGTGGTTGCACGGCTTGCAGGCGCTGACCAGGTTCTCCCAGGTGTGTGGCCCTCCGCGATGGCGCGGCATCACGTGGTCCAGCGTCAGGTCCCGTGTTTGCCGCCCGCAGTACACGCACTGCCAGCCGTCACGCGCGAAGATCTCCTTGCGTGTGAGGCGCACTTTCGGCCGTGGCCGCTTGATCATGTGGACGAGCCGGATGACCGAAGGAAGGACGAAGGTTGTGCTGGCGGAGTGGATGGCCTCGCGGGCGGATTCGAGGACTTCGGCTTTGCCACGGAGCACAAGGACGAGCGCGCGCCGCATGTTGCAGACATTGAGCGGCTCGTAGTTCTGGTTCAGCACGAGGACGGATGTTGCATCCATACCCATGTCCCGCCTTTGCACGATCCTAGCAAAGGCGTACCTACCCTCGCAATTTCCTCACGTTAACGAGCGTTCCGGTTCTCGATGACCCTCTCCCACCTCGCGAGGGCGCGGTAGACTTCGGCCCCAAGGGAGGGCGACGTTGCCCAGGATCAACCCGCTTGACTACGACAACCTCACGCCGGAACAGGCCGAAGCCGTGGAGGGGTTCAAGAACGGCAAGATCGGCGCCGTCCGCGGGCCCGCTGACGCCTGGCTTCGCGCGCCGGGCATCGCTGATCCGGCGCGGCGGCTGGTCGAGTACTGCCGGTACGACACGTCGCTCCCGCGCGAAATCATCGAGCTGGTGATCTTGATGACCGGGGCCAGGTGGAAGGCGCAGGTGGAGTTCTGGGGACACGCGCACATGGCTCGCCGCGCGGGGATTTCTGACGATGTGATCGAGGCCATCCGCACTGGCGAAACGCCGCCGCTGGAGCGCGGGGACCTTCGGGCCGCCTACGAACTCGTGAGTGAGTATTTCGCGACGAGCCGCGTCTCGGACGGCACGTATGCGCGGGCGCTGGAATTCTTCGGCGAACGCGGGTTGGTCGAGATCATCGGCGCGTGCGGGTTGTACGGGATGGTTTCGATGACGCTGAACATTTTCGAAGCGCGCATCCCCGAAGGCGAGACCGACCCGTTCCCGGAGTAGGGATGCGACCGCCGAAGCGTTACGCCTCTGGCCTGGCCGCGTCGAACAGCTCTTGCAGCGAGCAGGTGAACCCGGGCAGCACGTCCTCGCCATCGAGGACACCGTCGGGCCCGAGCTCCGTTCGCGGGCGTTTCGCGCCGAGGACCTGGGCGCGGTGTGTCTCGGGATAGATGACCCAGATGAGCGGGATGCCCGCGTCGCGGTAGTCCTCGAGTTTCCGTTCCAACTCCCCGGCCCGGTCATTTGGCGACACGACTTCCACCACGAGGTCCGGAACCGTTGTCAGCCATCCGTCGTCGGGCTGACCATGCGGTAGCCGGCCCTTGCGGACGAAGATGAGATCGGCCTTGCGGACGGTCGACCGGTTGGGCCAGATGCGCATGCCGGTTTCCTGCGGAAAAGCCCAGCCGAGGTCATGCGAACGCAAATAGAGCTTAATCAGGAACAGGAGTTCCCCTCCGAGCCAGCTCGACATGCTGCCCATGGGCACCTCCACAATGCGGCCGTCAACGAGTTCCGCTCCCTCTTGCTCGTCCATCGCAAGGAAGGCTTCCGGTGTGATCAGGTCGGAGGTAGGAGCCGCTGCCATGCGAGCAGTGTACCAAATCGCTCCCGGGCTACCCGTACACCAGCGCGCGGTCGATCATCGCGCGGCTGATGACCACGCGCTGCACCTGGCTGGTGCCTTCGACGATCATCAACTGGCGGGCATCCCGGTAGTGGCGCTCCAGCGGATGGTCCTTCATGTAGCCCTGTGCGCCGAGCACCTGGAGCGCGTCGAACGCGACCTTGTTCGCCATCTCCGTCGCGTAGGCCTTGGCGATCGAGAGGTTGTGGGCGTATTCCTTCATGAACTTGCCCTGGTCCACCAGCCAGGCGGCCTTGTAGACGAGGTTGCGGGCCGCTTCGATCTGGATGGCCATGTCCGCGAACATGAACTGGATAGCTTCGAAGTCGATCACCGAATTGCCGAACGCCTTGCGCTCGCGCGCCCACTCCAGCGCATAACCGGCGGCGCCTTCCGCGAGGCCGACACCACGCGCACCTACCGTGGGGCGTAGCGAGTTCAACGTGAACATCGCGTGGTTGAAGCCGTTGCCCTCCGTCCCGCCGAGCAGGTTCTCCGCCGGCACGCGCACATCGGAGAAGCTGAAGTGCGCGGTCGGCACGCTGCGCACGCCCATCTTGTCGTCCGTGCGGTCAATGCGGACGCCGGGAGCATGGGCGTCAACGACGAAGGCGCTGATGCCTTTCGCGCCCGGGCCGCCAGTGCGCGCGAACACGGTCAGTTGATCGGCGACGGTGCCGCCGGAGATGTACACCTTGTTGCCGTTGAGGACGTAGTCGTCGCCGTCCCGGGTGGCGCGGGTTTCGAGTGCGGCCGCATCGGACCCGTGGTCTGGCTCGGTGAGGCAAAACGCGGCCTTCCGGTCGCCGGCGCAGAGGGCCGGGAGCCATTTCTGTTGCTGCTCGGGCGTGCCGCCGAACATGATCGGCCGGCTGGGCAGCCCGCTGAGGACGAGCATCAGGCCGGCGCCACACTCGTACTTCGCCACTTCTTCGATTGCCAGGCAGAGCGGCAGGATGCCGTTGCCCGTCCCGCCCATGGACTCCGGGATGGCCATGCCGAGCAAGCCCGCCTGCTTGAACGCGGCGAAGTAGTCATGCGGGTACTCGCCCGTCTCGTCGAGTTCTTTCGCGCGCGGAGCGACGACGTCCCGGGCGATGCGACGGGCAGTGTCCTTGATGAGCCGGTGCTCTTCCGAAAGTTCGAAATCCATGGCAATCCTCGCGCGACGAAGGTGAGCGGGTATTGAAGCACGGGCCGGGCGGACGCGCCCACTGTCCACGTGAAAAGTCGTTGTGGCGCCTGTCCGCCGGGAGTATCGTGAGCAGCACGTGAAAGAATCGGGACAACGCCATGCCGCGGCGAAGGTCCGCGCTCCGGCGAAATCGCCGGAGTCTTCGGCCGGGCCCGGGCATGCCGCCCAGGCGCCGGGTGAGTTTTCGCTCCGCGCGCTGCAGGCACGCGCCGGCAACGGCGCCGTCCAGCGCTTGCTCCAGCGCCGGCAGGGACTGGTCCAGCGCGAAGGAAACACCATCTACATGGACGAGGGCGGCGTCGGGCACAAAGAGCCGAGCAAGACCAAATCGCAAAACGTTATCTACATGGATGAAGGCGGGGTTGGCCACAAGACGCCAGACAAATCCAAGTCGCAGAACGTTATCTACATGGACGAGGGCGGGGTAGGCCACAAAGCCCCCGACCAGTCGAAGGCTCCCGGCGTCATCCACATGGACAGCTCGGGCGTCGGCCACGACAAGCCCGACGACGTCGATCCGCTGGTCAAGCAGGTGCTCGGCATCATCCAGAAGGGCCACGACGAGGGGGTTGCCGAGGCCATCAAGGTCACCACCGGCATGGCGCAGTGGCCGGCCCGGCTGATCCAGGCGCTGGTCAAACAGGCGGAGGCCGAGGCCGCCGCCAATACCGGCATGGGCTTCTTCGATGTCGAGGCCGCCGACAGCGGATTGAACGCGGCCACGCAGGCCGAACTCGCTGACGCCGCCGCTGCCGAGACCAAGAAAGCCTACGACGACACCGTCGCCGAAAGCGTGAACGTCAAAGCCGCCGCCAAGAAGATCGACGCCTGGGGCGCCAACTACGTCAAGAACCGCAAGCAGTTCGGCAAGGACAAGTCCGGCTGGAAGACGAAACACAAGGAAAGCCCCATGACCACCGGGGCCGTGGACAAGATCGAAGAGCTGTTCACGAACCAGGGCAAGGTCTCGCAGGACGCGATCAACACGGCCAACACGGCGGATGCGGAACTCGCCAAGTTCAAAGCGGCCTGGGACGTAGCCGCCGCGTCAGCCAAGGAAGCCTGGGGCGGCCTGAGCGAGGAGGGTGGCAACACCTTCACCATCGTTGGCATCCTGCAGCAGAAGCTAAACGCCACACGCGCCGACGGCTCCGCCCGCGTACCGGTGCATGCCCTTTTCGAAGACTCGACGAAGGGCGCGGTGGACGCCTACCAGGGCACCAAGGGCATCCCAGTCTCCCACCGGGCTGACGTCGCGACCTGGACGGCGCTAGACGCGGACGCGCCGAGCATCGTGGTCAACGGCCAGCTCACCGTGAAAGCGAAAGAGCAGGCGACGGGGTCGACGCCGGCCGATGGAAACAAGCACCCGTACGTCTCGTTCGGTTCCACGGGCAACGGGGTGAAAGAGCTGCAGCAGCGGCTCAACAACTGGCGCCTGAGCAACTTCGTCGGCGTGAAGCCGCCGTTCAAAGCGCTCAACGTGGACGGCATCTTCGGCTTCTTCACCAGCTCAGCGGTGAAGAAGTACCAGAAGGCGTTGAACATCAAGGCCACCGGCAATGTGGGCGCTCTCACCTGGTCCGAACTCGACAAAGTCGACGGAGGGATTACGAGCGGCTCGCAGTCCTTCTACAGCACGGAGGTTGTCGAGGGCGCTTCGGCCGGCGGCACCAGCGCGTTCGACTGGGACTTCAAGAACAACAAGATGATCATCACGGTTGGCATCAAGTTCACCGGCCTGAGCGGGCACCCGATGGTCAATACGTGGATGGAGGACATCAAGTCCGTCTGGAATAACTACAAGGCGGTCGAGGACGGCGCGCTCGCGCCGCGCGAATTCGAGATCGAGTTCAATCCCAAGAAGTCCTCCTCGGCCAAGCACGCCGTGAAGGTTGGCAAGCCGACGAAGAAGAACCCCAACCCGCGCTCCGACACGGACAACTGGTACGTCAACGACAACCGGCGTGGCCTCGCGCCGCACGAATTCGGGCATCTCGTCGGCCTGGACGACGAGTACAACCGGCCGGAAGAGGCGTACGTGAACACCACCGGTCTCGAGCCGGCCATCGCCAAGACGCGCGCCGACGACGGCACATCTTCGACGGCTGTCGCGGACGAGATCAACGGCATCCTCACCGGCAACCCGACGAAGACGACGGACCAGAAGCTCGGGATGGTGGCCGACAAGCTGGACCAGCACGGCATCTCGACCGGCGCATTCGCCCGGCTTGTCCAGAAGCGCTACGGCGACAAGTACGGCTTCAACGGCGCCCCGGACATCGCGCAGTACTTCTACCAATTCAACAACAACGACTGGACGAGCAATCTCACGCGGGCGACTGAGCCGTTCACCGTCTCGAACGGCAGCCTCATGGGCGAAATGACCAGCAACCTCGCCCGCGGGCAGGACCTCAAGACGGTCGCCGAACACGAGCACCCGGTCCAACCGAGGCACGTCCAGTCCTTCGCGAGCCTGCTGTCGCTGGTTTACCCGGGCAGCAAGTGGAAGCCGGCGCGCCGGTAATGCTCGTGACGTACCGCCGTTCGGGCGGGCCCAAACCGCGCAGCGATGAATCCGTCGAGGTCAGCGAGGACGGGACGGTCACGTCTCGCCGAGTGGTCGCGTTGGCGCGCGTCGGCCGTTTTGCATCGCAGACGGAGCCCGCCGTCCTCAAGAGCCTGGCGAAAGCGGTCGAAGCGGTGGCGGACGCGACCGTGGAGATGGAAGCGCCCGGCCGCCCACCGTTCGAAATCGAAGACATCGAGACCGCAGGGGCTTCGTTCAGTTTCCATCCCGAACAGAAGCTCCCGAAGCCCGTGACCACGCTTCGCAACCGCCTCCGGAAGGTCTATGCGGACCTGGGGGAGAACCCCGTTGCGGGCATTGAACTCGCAGTCGATGCCTCTGGAACTACAGCGACGGTCCGGGCGATTGGTGGTGAACCGTGCGAAGTGGACTGGGCCAACGCCTCCGCTACCTTCGACCTCCACGATGCCCGCCAGGCGCTGGTGAGCTCGGGTCAACTGGACTTCGGCCTGGGAAACGGACGGCAGCAGCTGGCGACTGATTGGCAGCAGACAGCACGGCTTTCCAGCCTCGATTTCAGCCCGGAGATGACGCTCCAGGTGCGGCTCGGGTTCTCCATGAGGTTCGACGGCGACCGCTGGCGCGACTGCCAGGTCACCGTGGTCGCCGGCAAGGGGTGGTGACTCACTCCGGTCTCTAACGAAGTTCCAGCGTCCTTTACGCGCCCGAATCACTTCCAACTGATGATGCGCCATTGCTCAGGCAGGCCGGCAACGCCCGGAAGGAGAGAGCAATGGGAAAGAGACTACTGACCCTGGGTGGAGCGGCCCTCGCCGGCGCTGCGCTTGTGGCGTGCGCGTTTGGCGGCGGGGTGGAAGCGAAGCCGGCGATTCCGGCGGCCACGCCGGCGCCGAGCGAGAGCGCTGCGCCAAGACAGCCGTCTGGCGGCAGGCCGTCAACCCTCAACCCTGACCAAACCGTGATCGGATGCACGCCGGTTGACGGCGTGGAGCTCGCGATGGACGTGTACTTCCCGGACGGCCACACCTCTTCGTCGAATGACCCGGCGGTGGTGTACGTGCATGGTGGTGGCTGGACGTCCGGCGGCCGTACGGAAGGCGAAGGCATTCGCTACATCCCGGCGTTGCTCGACGAAGGTTTCGTCGTTTTCGCGGTGGATTACCGGCTGGCCCCGGACTATCAGTTCCCGGCACAAATCCAGGACGTTTAGTGCGCGATCCGCGGAATCCGCGCGGCCGCCGCGACCTACGGCATCGACGCGGACCGCATCGGAGCCATCGGTGGAAGCGCCGGCGGGCAGCTCGTGAACTTGCTCGGCACGGCCGAGGACGGGGACTTCGCGCCGGTGGGCGGCAATCGCGCGTTCTCCAGCGAAGTCAGCGTCGTGGTCGACATGTACGGCGCCAGCGACTTCAGTGACCCGAATATGGCCGCCCACAACGCCGCCCACACGCGTGTCTTTGGCGACAACACGACGGCTGATGCACCTGGTGACACGCTCTGGCAGGCAAGCGCGGTGAACTACGTTTCGCCGGAAGATGCTGATTTCCTCATCCTCCACGGCGAAGAAGACCCGGTCGTCCCGATTTCGCAGTCGGAACGGCTGGAGGCCGCGCTGTTGGCCGCGGGAGGTGATGTCACGTTCGTCCGCGTCCACCACGCGGGACACGGCTTCGTGCCAGCGGGCGGCACGCCTGACCCGGGCCAGGCGCAACTGATCCAAATGGTCGCGCGCTTCTTCACGGCCCACCTGTAGCGCCTGCTCACCCATGAACACGCGGACGAGGCGCCCCAACGGGGCGCCTCGTTTGGTTGTGGTCGAGTGTGGCCGGTTACTCGTAGCGCAGCGCTTCCGCCACCGGTACGCGGCTTGCGCCACGGCTCGGCCACCAGGTCATCAACAGCGAGAACATGAACGACGCCCCGATGACGAGCAGGATTTCGGCCCACGGCATCGCGAACGTGATGTCCGCGCCATCGGTGAAGTCCGGCGAGGTGAGCAGGTTCCGTCCGAGGATGGCCCCACCGACTACTCCCGAGAGGATGCCCATCACCGCGATGAAGCTCGACTCCAGGAGGAACGTGAGCGTGACCGTTTTCCGTTGGTAGCCGATGGCTCGAAGCATGCCAATCTGCTGGCGGCGTTCGACCACCGAGCGGAAGGCGATGACGCCGAGTCCGGCGATGCCGACGAAGAGCCCGAGGGCCATAAATGCCTGGAACATGCGGTTGAACGCCGTGTTCGTCGCTGACATGTCGTCGAAGATCTTCTCGACCGATTCCGCCTTCACGCCCTGCACCGCGAGCGCGGATTCGATGCCGCGAGCCGCGGCCCGGCTGCCGGCGCCTTCGGCCAGGCGGAGGTAACCGCGGCGGTACTCAGGCTGTCCGATGAGCTGCGTATACGCCTGCTCGTCGACGTAGATGCCGCCGACCGTTGCCGCGGGAAGCTGCGTCCGCAGCACCCCGATCACTGTCACGGTGGTGCTGTGGCCCGAGACCGGGTCAGCGATCTCGATGTCGAAAGGTTCGAATCGGTCGTCTTCGATGGTGACGTCCTCTGCCGTCCAGCCGAAGCGGTCATTGAAGCTGATGCCCACGACAGCGGTGTCGACCAGCGCGTATTTCTCGTCCCTGCTCACGGTTTCCATCACCTGCGCTGCGTCCGCGTAGCCGGTGGCATATGCCTGCAGCGTCGTGTTCAGGGTCGTGAAGAAGCCTTCGTCGGCGCCGATGACCGGGTACAGGCCCGGGTTGTCGTTGCCCGGTTGGCTGACCAGCTGACCGGTCGCCGGGATGGTCGTCCGGCCGGCGCCGGCGATGTCGTCCGCCACGGGCGAACCTGCGTCGCGCAGCGCGGCGGGCACGTCGCGGATGGTGCTCGTGCCGCTCGCGGTTGTGACCACGTCCATGTTCGCCCGGGCGTCACCGCCCAGGAAGGCGGTATCGAAGTTCGCGAGCAGCACGCTGAAGACCGTGAGCGAGAAGACGATGAGCGAGAACATCGCGATGGTCATGCCCGTGCGGAAGCGGTTGCTCAGCGGGTAGGCCACCGCCATCTTCAGCGCCGGGGCGAGGGCGGGGAAACGCACCGCGGCGGCGATAGTCAGCGCGACGGGCAGGAGCAGCCCGGCCGCGAGGTAGAACAGTTCGCCCAGGCCGTCGCCCGTGTCGCGCATCGCGACACCCGTCACCGCCAGGGCCGCGGCGGCCACGGCCACCAGGCAGGCCACGCCGTACGCCTTCGCGCCTTCGCCCGTCCGCGAGAACAGCGCCGTGAGCAGCCGGGCGTTAAAGACGATGACGAGCGTGAACGAAATCACGATCATCACCCCGCTCAGGACGAACATCTCGATGTCGCTGTCGAACGTCCCGAAGAGACGCTCATGCAGGGTCCACGGCATCAGCCAGTAGGCGGCGAGAATGACGCCGACGACGGTCCAGAGCGGGCGGTTGGGGACGCGGAGTTGGCGCGCCATCGCGGCAAGGGAGAGCGGGAGGAGGGAGATGCCGAGGGCGAAGGGGAACCACAGCTCCGAGGACTTGCCGAGCATCATGAACAGCCCGCCAAGCGCGAGCCCCACCGGGCCGATGATCCAGGCCCACGGCAGCCCGATGCCCTTGCGGAAGAGCCACCAGATACCGACGGGTGGCACCACCATGGCGGGCACGCCCAGCGCCACCCAGCGCCAGCTCGTTTTCCGCTTGCCTTCGGGCTTGCGCTCGTCCGGCAGCTGCCGGATGGCGGCGACGATGTTGACGTGGCTCGCCTTGAGCGACGCGAAGATGACGGTGATGAAGGTCAACACCACCCCGAGGCTATAACCGATGACGAGCGACCGGGGCGCAATCTCCATCTCGATCAGGGAGAAGTAGTTGCCGCCGACGGCCTTGAGCAGCACGTCCACCAGCAGCCACGACGTCACGATGCCGGACCCCACGCCGATCAGGCCGGAGAGCAACGAATACGCCATGCCTTCGGCCAGGAACGACTTCACGATGTCGCCGCGTTGGGCGCCGACCGCTCGGGCCATGCCCATCTCTGCGCGCCGCTCGGCCGCGAGCATCACGAAGATCATGAAGATGAGCATCACGCCGGCGGCCATCGAGAACAGGCCGAGCACCAGGAAGAGCGTGGTGAAGACGTTGCCCATGAGCTCCGACTCTTCAACCCGGTGCTTCTTGGCGTCATCGACGCGCAGGGCCCGCGGGTTCGATCCGTCAACGGTGGGGCCGAAGACCTGGGCGCCTTCGCCGCGGAGGTAGGTCTCGATGCGTTCGGCGGCCGGCCCGGCGAGGTCCAGCGTGTCGCGGACACCGCCGTGGAGGGCGACCGTGAGCGACGTGATCGCGTTGTCCGGCAGGTTCGCGAGCGCTCGAAGCCGGTCAACAGGCATCACGAGGCCCCCCGGGACGGAGGAGTAACTCATTCCCTGCACGCCGGACGCGAGCTCGTCGCGCACGATGCCGGCGACGGTGACGCGAGTCTCGTGGCCGTTGGTGGTGATGACCAGCAAGTCGCCAATGCGCGCGTCAAGGTCCGTGGCGGCCCGCTCGCTGAGGAACACCCCGTCGGCGCCCAGCGCGTTCGGGTCGGCTGGCCTGCCCCCGGTTAGGGTGAGCCCACCGGCTCGGGCCAGCCGCGCGAAATCGACGCCCGTCAGCTGGATTGCGGGTTTCGCGTCGTTCGTGCGGAGGTTGGTGACGGGTGCGCCAACGGTGAGGACGGGCAGGAACGCGTCGATGTCCGGGTCGTTGGCGAAGTGTTGTTCGAGAGCGTCGACGCCGGACTCGTCCGCGTAAATCACGTCTCCCTCAGTCACGGCGCCCTGGTCCAGCCCGAAGTCGCGCTCTCCGTTCCAGGTAATGTCGATGTCCGAACGCCCGAAGAGCGCGTAGACGTCCTTCGTCAAGGAATGGTCGACCGTGTCGCCGGTGACGAAGGCGGCGGTCGTGATGAGCGTGGCCAGGGCGAGCCCGACGACGACGAGAAGCGATTGGAGTCCCCGGCGGGGGATGTTGCGCAGGCCGAACTTGAACATCGTCCGGTTCGCAATCCCGAGCGCGGCGACCGTCAGTACCGCCGCCGCCAGGAGGCCCCCAAGCACGATTGCGAGCGTGCCGATCGGGAGACCGAAGAGGTCGTTCACTTGTGGGACTCCTCGGAAACGATGACGCCGTCGCGCATGCGCACCACGCGGTTGCAACGCGCGCCGATGGCCGGGTCATGGGTGACGATGACGAAGGTCAGGCCCTTCTCGCGGTTGAGCGTCTCCATCAGTTGCATGATGTCGTCGGCGGTCTTCGAATCGAGGGCGCCGGTCGGCTCGTCGGCCCAGACGATGTCGGGCTCGTTGACCAGCGAGCGGGCGATAGTGACGCGCTGGCGCTGCCCGCCGCTGAGCTGGGCCGGGCGGTTGTTCGCAAGTTGGCGCAGGCTGACCGTCTCCAGCGCCTGCAGCGCGCGCTGCCGGGCCTCGCGGGGATTCACGCCGGAGACAATGAGCGGGAGTTCGACGTTCTCAACCGCCGAAAGCACCGGCAACAGGTTGTAGGTCTGGAAGACGAAGCCCATGTTGCGGGCGCGGAAGGTGGTGCGCGTCTTGTCCGAGAGTTCGGCCAGGTCCGCCCCGGCGATCGTGATCCGGCCACCGTCGACCACGTCCAGGCCGCTCGCGCAGTTCAACAGCGTGGTTTTGCCGCAGCCCGAGGGACCCATGATCGCGACCATCTCGCCGCGCTCCACGGAAAGGCTCACGCCCTTCAGCGCGCGGACCTGCTGGGAGCCGGACTCGTAGGTCTTCACGACGTTGTCGATGTTGATGATCGCCGTCTGAGCGGCGGTGGAAACGCGTTGAGCGGGCAACGTGGTCGAGGTGCGCTCCTGCCGTGCGGTGGTGGCCGGTGCGGTGAGGGCGATTTCCTGGTTCATCTGGTTCCTCTCCAAAAGGTGACGGACGGTGTGGTGATTCAGGAGGCACGGGCGGTTGACGCCACATCACGAATCACTTCGAACAGGCGCGCGATCCCCTCTTGCTTGCCGACGAAGGCGGAAGCACCGGAGGCAAGTGCCTCCTTCCTGGTCCCGGAATCGTCCTGGAGCGAGAGGATCACCACGCGTGCCGAAGGTTCGGAAATGGCGAGCCGCCGGGCGGCTTCGAGGCCGTCTATCCCACGCATGCGCACATCCAGCACCACCACGTCGGGGTGCAGTTCGTGCGCAAGGTGAACAGCCTCGCCACCCTCCTCGGCCTCGCCCACGACGTCGAAGTCCGGCTCGCCGGCCATGCACATGCGCAGGCCCTGGCGGACGCGGGCTTCATCATCGACGAGGAGGAGGCGAATCGGGGAATCCATCACGCTCACAACGGTAGGGAGGTCCCTCCCGCGAGGCGTCACTCGCCGGGTTGGTTGCGCGGAAGCACTTCGAGGGAACCCGATCTCCTGCAAAAGGATGAGGAAGGTTGGCCGCGAGCGCGGTGATATAGTGCGGGGGATTCGCGAACCGGATTTACGTCCCCCGCCCTGGAGGTCCGATGCCCATCCGTCTTGTGATCGCGGATGACCATGCCGTGGTGCGGCAGGGCCTGAGGATGTTCTTACTCGATGACCCCGAGTTCGAGGTCATCGCCGAAGCCCAGAACGGCGCCGAAGCGTTGGACCTGGCCAAGAAGCTCCAGCCTGACGTTGTCCTGATGGACCTCTTGATGCCCGTCATGGACGGGATCACCGCCATCGGCCATATCCGCCGGGAAGTGCCCGACACGGAAGTCATCGCCCTCACGTCCGTGCTCGAAGATGCATCGGTCGTCGGCGCGGTCCGCGCGGGCGCCATTGGTTATCTCCTGAAAGACACCCAGGCGGAAGAGTTGACGCGCGCCATCAAGGCCGCGGCCAACGGCCAGGTGCAGCTTTCGCCCCAGGCGGCGGCGCGTCTTGTGCGCGAAGTGCGCGCGCCCGAAAGCCCCGAGACGCTGACCGAGCGCGAGACCGACGTGCTGCGGCTTCTCGCCCAGGGCAAGGCGAACAAGGAAATCGCCGCCGCGCTCTACATCGGCGAAAACACTGTGAAGACACACGTCTCCAGCATCCTCGTGAAGCTCGGTGTCCAGAGCCGCACCCAGGCAGCGCTCTACGCGCGCCAAATCGGGCTCGGCCCGGTCGATTAGCCGGGCGGTATGCGTTCCGTGCCGCTGCGTCTCGGTCTCAAGCTCAACCTCTCGCTCTTCCTCTTCATGCTCGTGCTGGGCGTGGCGACGGCGACGCTGGTGGCGGTTGGCTTCAACCGTTCGCAGGACAACGCCGCGGAAAAGAGCCGCCAGGGGCTCGAGACAGAGGGCCGCCGCACGCTGCAAACGCTCAGCGAGCAGCAAGCCTACATCGGCGAACTGCAGCTCTCCCCCGCGGCGGAATGGGGCCACCAAGTGGGCTGGTTCCTGGGGCTGAAGGGCCAGACCGCGGGAGAGTTCGACGCGGCGAAGCTGGCCAGGGCCGACAACGGCGTCTTCTACGACGCCTCACCCGGCCGCACGACTGACCTGGTGATCCCCGCGGGCGGCGCCCTCACGGCTCGCCAGATCAAGGACGCCACCGAATCTCAGGTCCTCGATGGCTACTTCGTCTCGCTCTTCACGAACTACGCCGGGCGCCTGATCGAAGAACAATTCCGGCCCATCGCGATCTTCTACATCTCCGTCGACGGCGTGACGCGGTACTTCCCGCCGAGCAACACACTCCTCACTTCGACCATCAGCGGCCCGGAACTGGACAGCCTGCTCGATGCGTTCGGGCCCGGGAAGAACCCGGACGAACTGACCCGCTGGACGCCGCCCTATGAGGATGAAGCCGGGCGCGGAGCGGTGCTGACCGCCTACACCCCGGTCTATGACGAAACGGGCTACCGCGGCGTCATCGGCGTCGATGTCTCGCTCTCGAAGCTCACCGAGCAGGTGGAGGCCCTCCGTCCGACCGCCGGCGGCTACGGCTTCTATGTCGATTCCGAAGGGGAGTTCCTCCGCACGAGCAACGTCGATGAGCTGAACGCGATGGCCGAGGCGGGCAAGAACCCGGCGTTCCGTGCCGCCCTCGATGAGATGATCGCGGGGAAGGCGAACGTGGCGCGCTTCCAGCAGGACGGCCGGGACATGTTCGTGGCCTTCACGCCCATGCCTTCGGTGGGCGGGAGCCTCGCGCTGGTGGCGCCGGTCGACGAAATAACCGCCGAAGCCGCGGGAGTCACCGAATCCATTACCTCCGAGGGCAACCGCACGTTCGCCCTGATCATCCTTGTGATGATCTTGCTCTTCCTGCTGGCGCTGGTGAGCACGGCCTGGCTCAACCGCCGGATCCTGCTCAACCCGATCGAGTCGCTTGTCTCA
Organism: Dehalococcoidia bacterium; assembly: GCA_046328215.1. GTDB lineage: Bacteria > Chloroflexota > Dehalococcoidia > Tepidiformales > Tepidiformaceae > Amarobacter. Next base: position 103,928 of record JAXLXA010000003.1, read on the forward strand.
GGCACGCGCGCGGTGGCCGCCGGCAACTTCAACGCCTCGATTCCCGTGCGCAGCCGGGACGAATTCGGGGACCTGGCAGCTTCGTTCAACAGCATGATCGACGAGATCCGCATGCGGAATGACGCCCTCGTCCGCGAGATCGGCGAACGTGAACAAACCGCCCGGACGCTCGCCGAACGCGAGGAGAGCACGCGTCAGATCTTCCAGTCCGTGAGTGACGCCATCTTCATCATCGACATGCAGGACCGCATCGTCGACGCGAACCTGGCGGCCGAGCGCTTGTACGGCTTTACGGTCCTCGAAATGCGTGCGTTGCAGCCGCTCTCGCTCATCCATCCCGCTTCCGGCGGGCGCCGGGAGGACTTCGTCGCATCGATTGCGCAGGGGAAGCAGTTCCGCTCGCGAGCGTTGAGCCGGCGCAAGGATGGCTCAACGTTCATGGCGGACGTGTTCGCGACCAGCGCCACCTACTTCGGCGAGCCGCATGTCCTCTCCGTGATCCGCGACGTTACCGAGGAAGTCGAACAGCAGCACCTGCTCGAACGTCGCGTCGACGAACGCACGCGCGAACTCTCACTGCTCCTCCAGATTTCCACCAGCACGGCCTCCACGCTCGACACGGACGAGATGTTCGAGCTCATCCTCGACCAGGTCGAAGGCGTCGTGCCGTACGACGGCGCCTCCATCCTCGTCGTCGAGGACGGCATGCTCGCGGTGAAGGCGAACCGCGCCTTCCGCAGTGGCGAGCTCGAGGGCGCGCGCTTCTCCGCGGCGGCCCTGCAGGGCTCGCTCGCCGGTGGGACCGTCCGGCCGCTGCTCGTCCCGAATATCCACGCTGACACGCGGCTGGCTGCCAGCTTCCGGGCGCAGGTGAAGGACTACCTGGATACCGCCTTCGTTGGCGTGACGTCGTTCCTGGGGGCGCCGATGCAGCGCCAGGGGCGGCTCATCGGGCAGATCGCGCTGAGCTCGCACTACGAAAACGCGTTCAGCGAAGCGGACGCGGCGCTCGTCCAGGCGATCGCGAACCAGGCGGCCATCGCCATCGAAAACGCGCGGCTCTTCGCCGAGACCGAGCGCCGCGCGCGCGAAATGACGGCCCTTTCCCGCATCGCAACCACCCTGGACCTCGAGCAGTCGATTACCGGCACGCTCAATTCGGTGGCACAGCGCGTGGTCGAATCGACGAACGCCGTCGCGGCCTCGGTGAGCACCGTCAACGCGGAGGGGAGCCTGCTGCTCGGCGGCGGTTTCGGCCTGCCGGACAGCTTCTTCGACACCGTGGACGCAGCCATCAAGCGCGGCGCGCCGAAGCCGAACGAGCGCGCGATTGAATCCGGTGAACCCGTTGTCATTCGGGACCTCAAGCAGCTTCTGCGGGACGAGCCGCTCTACGCCGGGCTCAACGATCTGTTGAGCGACCGGGACTGGGACAGCCTGGTGATTGTCCCCATGCGTTACGGCGAACGGAACCTGGGGACGCTCGAAACCTTCTTCCGCCCGGGCGAAGCGCCCGATGAGCGAGAAATCGGGCTGATCTCCGCGATGGCGCGCCAGGCCGCCACCGCCATCGAAAACGCGTTCCTCTTCTCCCAGACGGAGAAGCGCGTGCGGCAACTGGAGGCGCTCACGCTGATCGCCTCCAGCTTCTCGCTTGAGGTGCCGTTCGAAGAGCTGATGGACGGCATGGCCGAGCAGATCGTCCGCGCGACGACCGCCACCGCCGCCGCCGTGATAACCGCTGAGTCACCGGCGGCGCCCCTGCGAGTGGTCGGCATAGCGCGCCTGCCCGAAGGGTTCGCGGCCCAGATGGAAGAGACCTACCGCCAGGGCGGGGGCACCACCGTCCGGACCGCCATGAAGGAGATGCGGACGCTCTACCAGCAGGACCTTCGCCGCCAACGCCTGGTCGATGCGCGCTATGGCGCCGCAAGCGGCGAACTGCGGAGCCAGTCCTGGGATTCGCTCCTCCTGGCGCCCGTGATCTACGGCAACAAGGCCCAGGGCGTGCTCCTCCTCGGCTACCCCCTGGGTATTGACCCGGATGAGGAGGAGCGGAAGTTTATCGAAGCCGTCGCCGACCAGACGGCGCTGGTGCTTGAGAACGCCCGGCTCTACCGGCGCGCCTCGGCCGCCGCGGCACTCGAAGAGCGCCAACGCCTGGCCCGCGAACTCCACGACTCCGTCAGCCAGGCGCTGTACGGAATCGCTCTCGGCGCGCGCACCGCCCGCCGCCGCATCGGCGAAGACGGCCCCGCGAACGTGGTCGAGCCGCTCGACTACGTGCTTTCGCTCGCCGAAGCCGGCCTGACCGAGATGCGCGCGCTCATCTTCGAACTGCGGCCCGAGTCCATCGCCACCGAGGGGCTGGTCGCGGCGATCGGACGGCAGGTGGCGGCCACCCAGGCCCGCTACGGGGTCAACGTCACGGCCACCCTCGCCGCTGAGCCGGACATCTCGCTCGACGCGAAAGAAGCGCTCTACCGCATCGCCCAGGAGTCGATGCACAACACGGTGAAGCACGCTCGCGCCACGAACATCAGCGTGAAACTGGTCCACGAACCCGACGAAGTGCGCCTGGAGGTGGAGGACGACGGCCAGGGGTTCGACCCGAGCGGTGAATTCCCGGGCCACCTCGGGCTGCGCTCCATGCAGGAGCGGGCGCGGGACATCGGCGGGACGCTGGAGATTCGGAGCGCGCCCGGCGAGGGGACTTGCATCACGCTGCGTATCCCCCATCGCCAGGACCACGCCGGGTAGGGACTCGGGATTTGCGATTCACGATTCACGATTCGCGGGCGCTCGTTGTCCAAATGAGCTGGTCTATTCCCGGACGAGTCGTGTTGGGATCGGCCGCCCGTTAGAAGGTGGGCCTGAATCGTGAATCGCCAATCGTGAATCGTGAATTCGCTCCACCACTCGCATACCTGACTTGCGCTTGACGATAATCATCGCGGATTATCAACGCCCTATGCTGCCAGAACCCCGCCTGGCAGCCGGCGGAATGCTTCGACGCGGCCTCCTCGCCGCGCTGCTGCTTGTCGCCGCGCTGCCCGTATCTGTCGTTTTCGCCCGTGCCTACACCGTTGAGGAAGGCGATACGCTCTCGTCCATCGCCGCCACCTATGGCATCGATCCCGACGACCTCGCCGCCCAGAACGGCATCACCAACCCTGACCAGATCTTCGCCGGCCAGACGCTCCACATCGGCGAAGGCGGCCCGGCCGTCGCGGCCCCCGCCGGCCGCACCCACGTCGTCGGCGCCGGCGAAACGCTCAGTTGGATTGCTGACTACTACGGCCTCGCCCTCGACGAACTGCTCTTCGCGAACGGCATTGATAACCCGGACTACGTCTTCGAGGGTCAGGTGCTTGCCCTGCCCGCGCCGCACTACGTCCCGGCGCCGCTCAGCCGCGCCGAAACCGAGTGGATCCTGCGCGCGGCGGCGAACGAATTCGGCGTCTCTCAGTCGCTCATCCTCGGCCTGGCCTGGCTCGAAAGCGGCTGGAACCAGTCCATGGTCAGTTGGACCGGTGCGATGGGCGTGATGCAGCTGATGCCGGCGACCGCGGAATGGGGCCTCGAATACCTCGCGCCCGACGCCCAGAACTGGCGCTACAGCACCACTGACAACGCGCGCCTCGGCACGGCCGTGTTCGCGAACATGCTCGCCCAGGCCGACTGGGACGTAGAGCTGGCGCTGGCGTTCTACTACCAGGGCTGGCGCAGCATCGAGATCTACGGGATGTTCGAGGACACGCACCAGTACGTTGCGAACGTCCTCTCGCTGGCGGCCGAATTCGAATAACCGGCACACAACCGCCTTCGATCCGCGACCCTTCGGGAGCGGATCGTGACCCGCCCCGGACGCCGGGAGCGGGCAGCGACGCGGTTGGCCCAGACCTACGATGGCGGCCAGCGGTGATCTGGCGCATGGCGCGCGCGGGGACAAGCCCCGCAACTACACCAGCGCCGAACCAACCGCCTTTGAACCGCGACCGTTCGGGAGCGGATCGTGACCCCACCCCGGACGCCAGCGGTAATGGACGGCGAGCCCGGAGCGACAGCGACGCGGTTGGCACAGGCCCACGCTGACGTCCAGAAGTGATCTGGCGCATGGCGCGAGCGGGGACAAGCCCCGCAACTACACCGGCGCCGAACCAACCGCCTTTGAACCGCGACCCTTCGGGAGCGGGTCGTGACCCACCCCAGACGCCCGGAGCAAGCACACCAGCGAGCCCGGAGCGACAGCGACGCGGCCGGCCCAACCCACGCTGGCGGCCAGCGGTGATCTGGCGCATGGCGCGAGCGGGGACAAGCCCCGCAACTACACGAGGGCCGAATCAACCGCGTTTTGAACGGCGACCCTTCGGGAGCGGATCGTGACCCATCCCGGACGCCCGGAGCAAGCGCCCGCGAGCCCGGAGCGACAGCGACGCTGTTGGCCGGACCCGCGCTGACGGCCAGACGTGATCTGGCGCATGGCGCGCGCGGGGACAAGCCCCGCAACTACACCAGAGCCGAATATGCCGCCGGGATGCGGTTTAGAACCACGTTCGTCCCGGGGGCCATGTCTTTCGCGCGCGAGACCGCCGTGCTGACCGGCGCCGTCATCGCCGCCTGCGAACCCGCAGGCGTGACCGCAAGCTGGGCGCCGTTGGGCGCGGCAACCAACGCCCCGCCGGGCCATGCCGCGGCGACGTAGACGCGGTTCTCGTCCGCTCTCGTACGCACGACAGCTTCGTGCCGGGGGCCTTCCGCGAACGCCGGCCAGGCGAGGATGTCCGCGCCGGCCAGCATCAGAGAGCGGGCGACTTCCGGGACGAGGCCCTCGTCTCCACACATGAGCGCGATGCTGCCCGCGGGAGTGGAGACCACCGGCGATTCGCTTTCGCCGCGCTGGATCCCGCGCCCGTGGCTGGCGGCATGCTCGATGGTCTTTTCGGGCGTGATCAGCACCGTTGACTGGTGCGCCGAACAGCCAGTGGTCGCGACACCAACGACCATCGTGCCTCCAACGTCTTTCACCGTCGCTTCGAGTTCCGAAAGGCCGACCTGCCAGCCTTCCGGCCCATCGACGCCGCCGAACACCACCAGGTCGGTGGTCTGCGCGCGAAGCTCGCGATACCGGGCAGCGAACGCGGCGGCGTCGAAGCTTCCGTTCGATGGCACAACCGTGACGCGCCGGTTCAGCGCCGACGGCACGACCGGCTCATCCATCGCGGCGACCACCGGTAGCGATTCCGTCGCTGCCGTCAGCCGCCGGTACAGTTGGGGGCGGCGCGGCACGAGTTCCGTGCGCACCGGCTCCAGGTCGTGGATGAGTACGGTGCTGCCCTGGCTGGGTGCTATCGCCACCGTTTCGCCGCGGGGGTCGATAACGCACGAGCGCCCGGCGTAGACGATGCTCCCGGCTTCTTCGCCCCACTTGTCCGCCGCTGCTATCCATACGCCGCTTTCCAGTGCGCGGACGGGCATGAAGTACTCGACCTGCGGGTTCGTCAGCGCATCGGGATTGCGCCCCGACGATACCCACGCCGTCAGGTCGAGGATGACCTCGGCGCCATTCAACGCCAGCGAGCGCGCGATTTCCGGCATGCGGCCGTCGGCGCAGATCAACGCGCCCACCTTTGCGAAACCCATGTCCCAGACAGGGAACTCGCGGCCGGGCGTGAACCAGTCGGAGTCGAAGTGCCAGAGGAAGCTCTTGTCGTAGTTGCCGCGGGGTTCGCCGTCAGGCCCGAACATCATCGCGCTGTTCCGAAGCTCGCCCGAGTCCGTGCAGCGCGCGACGCCGGCCGCCAGCCAGTAGCCGTGCCGCTCCGCGGCGTGTGAGAGCAGGCTCAGGAACTCGAAATAGTCCCGGACCTCCGCGCGCTCCCAGGGACTGTTGTCCCGCAGGTAGTAGGCGGGATAGGAGCACTCCGGAAGCACGACCAACTGCGCGCCCGCCTCTCCCGCGTCGTCGAGCGCCTCGAGGATGGCCTGGAGGTTCTCCTCGGCGCGCTCGATGTCGTGCGCGCGAAGCTGGCAGAGGGCGATGCGGAACGGCTGCATGAAGAGATAGTACGGGAGAATCGATTGGGGATTTCGGATTGACAATTGTGGATTGGCGCGTGGTGCGATCCTCGCTGCCAGAGGCGAAACGTTGAGCGCGCACCGGACACTGACGAACGGGCTGATCGTAGCCGCGGCGGGGGCGCTGCTCGCCATGCTCGTGTTCTTCCTTTCGCGTGACGTGACTGTGGGCTACGCGCCGCCGGCCACCGCGTACCAACCGACACCGAGCGCGGGGCCCTACGAGCAGGCGATACAGAAACGTGCCCAGATTGGGCTGCGTACGGACCTGGACTGGGTGATTGAGGTGGAAAACGACCCGGCCGCGATCCGGGTGTGGTGGGGCATGGCACTGACGAAGGACGAAGCCGCCGTGTTGGAGCAGCGCGGTGCTGCACTCGAAAAAGCGTTGATGCGGGTGATCCCGCTCCTTGAAGAAGTCCCAGGATTCGGCGGAGTCTACCTTCGATATAGCCCCAGCGACGCGCTCGTCGTGGTGGATGGAGGGTCCAACGGAAGAATCGCCGCCGCACTCACCGGCGTCGATGTCCCGGTCGTCATTCAGCAGGGCAGATATTCGCTCGCCCAACTCTCTGAACTCACGTACGCCATCTCCGTCGAGATCGATTCGCTGCGCGCGTCGGAAGGAATCCAGATCGTTACCGTCGGGCCAGACATCGTGAACAACCGCGTAGAGGTTGGCGTTTACCAGCTGAACGAGTCGCAGGCCCGGCGGCTGAAGGCCAGGTACGGCGAGATGATTCACGTCGTGCCGGAGGTGGCGCCTTTCCACCCCCTCATCGAGGCGAAGTCGGACTAACCTCCTGTGCCCCACAATGGGAAGACTCCTCGCCGGGGCGCACGCATGACCACCGACCAGCAACACTACTACGACACCAACCGCGCTCGCTGGGACGAGTCGGTCGCGATCCACGTCGCCTCGAAGGGCTACGACCTGGAGGGCTTCCTCCGTGGCGAAAAGTCCCTCTACCCGCTTGAGACCGAAGAAGTCGGTGATGTGGCCGGCAAATCGCTGCTCCACCTCCAGTGCCACTTCGGCATGGACACGCTCAGCTGGGCGCGTCTAGGCGCAACCGTCACCGGCCTGGACTTCTCCGGCCCGGCCGTGAACCAAGCGCGCGAGCTTGCCGCGCAAATCGGGGTCAACGATGCCACCTTCCTCGAGGCGAACGTCTACGACGCCAGGCAGGTCATCGCAGGGACGTTCGATGTCGTCTACACCGGGATCGGCGCGCTCTGCTGGCTGCACGACATCAAGGCCTGGGCGCGTGTCGCCGCCAGCCTGCTTAAGCCCGGCGGTTTCTTGTACGTGTACGAAGGCCACCCGATGCTCTGGTCGCTGGATTACGAAGTTCCGGACCACAAGCTCGTCATCAGCGAGCCGTACTTTGAGACGCAGCAACCGTCGGAGTTCGATTCCGAGTTCACATACGTCGACGGGCCGGCACTGGAAGCGCAGAAGACTTACGAGTGGAACCACGGGCTGGGCGAGATCCTGACCGCGCTCATCGAAGCCGGCCTGCGGTTGGACTTCCTGCACGAGCACCGCGAAGTCGCCTGGCAGGCCCTGCCCTGGATGGTGACCGCCGAAGGTTCGACCGCGGCCGAAGGCGCCCGTCACCAGAGCCGGATCCAGTGGCGGCTCCCGGACGAGCAGCGGGAACTGTGCCCACTCATGTACTCGCTCAAGGCGACGCGCCCGACGTAACGGGCAGGGATCGTTCGGATGCCGCACAATGGGAGGCCCCGTTCCTGACGGGACGCGTCACTCGGAGTCAGTTCGGCAGCATGCGCATCGCCCAGGTCTCGGCACACACCAGCCCGCTCGCGCCGCTCGGCGGCCGCGAAACGGGCGGCATGAACGTGTACGTCCTCGAACTCTCGCGCGAGCTTGCCCGCCTCGGCTACGAGGTGGACATCTTCACGCGGCGCGACGGCGAACTGCCGCACGTCGAGGACATCGCGCCCGGCCTTCGCCTGGTCCGCATCGATGCAGGGCCGGCCGAGCCAATCGAGAAGGAAGACATCGTCGGGCACCTCCCGGAGTTCCACGCCAACATGCGCCGGTTCGCCGAAGCCCAGCCCGGTGGGTACGACGTCATCCATTCGCACTACTGGCAGAGCGGTTGGGCCGGTACGCTCCTGGCGCGCGAGCTGGATCGCCCGCACGTTGTGATGTTCCACACGCTGGGCGAAGTCAAGAACCGTGCACGCTTCGGTGAGCAGGAACCGAAGCTGCGCATCCGTCACGAGCGCACCATCGCACGGCGGGCGACCGCAATCGTCACCGCCAGCGACCACGAACGGCAACTGCTCGAACGCTACTACGGCGCGGACCACTCTCGCATGCACACGGTGCCCTGCGGCATCGACCTTGACCTGTTCCAACCCCAGGACCAGGCGCTCGCGCGTCAACGGCTGAGCCTCCCGGCTGATTCGCCGATCCTCCTCTGGGTGGGCCGGCTGGAGAAGCTGAAGGGTGTCGAAATCCTCGTCGACGCCGTGGCGGAACTCGACCGCCGGGACTTCACGCTGCTCATCGTCGGCGGCGACGAACGGGCAGCCGGCATCCGCGCGGAACTCGAAGCGCAGGCCGCCGCAGCCGGCATCTCCGCCAACGTCCGCTTCGAAGGCGCCGTCTCGCACGATGTCCTGCCCTGGTACTACTCGGCAGCGGACGTTTGCGTGGTGCCCAGCTACTACGAAAGCTTCGGCCTCGTTGCCGTCGAGGCCATGGCCTGCGGGACGCCGGTCGTGGCCTCGCGCGTGGGCGGGCTCGTCTCGACGGTCATCGACGGGGTCACTGGCTACCTCATCCCCTGGCGCTGCCCCGGCCCATTCGCCGAGAAGCTGGAAGTCCTGCTCGGCAACCCGGAGCTACGTACGAACTTCAGCCGCGCGGCCCAGCGCTCGGTCGAACGTTTCCGCTGGAGCAGCGTCGGCCTTCGCATTGCCGACGTTTACGACGCAGCCCGCGAACAACACCTCCGCGGCCGGAACGAGGGCATCACGGTGCAGGCCTTCGGCAAGGAGGCGTGGGAAGCCGCGGTGCTGGCGCGGTGACGCCGTGACCGATGCGGAACCCACCTTCCGAGCGGTCCTTCAACTGGCCGGCAAAACGGCCACGGGCATCCAGGTGCCCGCTGACGTCGTGGCTGCCCTCGGCTCCAGCAAGCGCCCCGCCGTCACCGTAACCATCAATGAAGGGTTTCAGTACCGGACCACGGTCGCGCCAATGGGCGGCGAGTACTGGATCCCCGTCAGCGCTGAGCGCCGGGAAGGCGCGGGCATCACCGCGGGCGAAGAAGTTGAGGTACGGCTCAAGCTGGATACGGCGCCACGCTCCGTCGATGTCCCCGGCGACTTCCAAGCTGCCCTGGGCGGCGACCCGGTGGCAAAGCAGTTTTTTGATTCCCTCGCCTACAGCCACCAATTGCGCCATGTCCTCGCGATCACCGGCGCGAAGACACCCGAAACGCGCCAGCGCCGCATCGACAAGGCACTCGTGATGCTGCGTGAAGGCCAGAAGTAGCCAGTCCCGGCCCCGGAGCGGAACACCTCCCGCGTCCGTATGATTCCGCGCATCTGCCCGTCCCGGGCGAGGAGTCACCCCATGTACCAACCGCACCGTATGAAGTTCGGAGTCTTCCTCGCGCCCTTCCACCGCGTGGGCGAAAACCCCACGCTGGCCCTCAAGCGCGACATGCAGCTCATCGAAAAACTCGACGAGCTCGGCTACGACGAAGTCTGGATTGGCGAGCACCACAGCTACGCCCGCGAACTGATCGGCGACCCCTTCATCTTCATCGCCGCGGCCGCTCAGCGGACGCGCCGGATCAAGCTCGGCACCGGCGTCACCTCGCTCCCGTACCACCATCCCCTGCTCGTCGCGGACCGGCTGCTCCAGTTGGACCACATGACGGAAGGCCGGGCGATGCTCGGCTGCGGTCCGGGCGTGCTGACGTCAGATGCGTACATGCTCGGCATCGACCCGGTGGACCAGCGCCGACGCATGAGCGAGTCGCTCGACGCCATCATGGCGCTCCTCCGCTCGCGCGAGCCGTTCACGATGGAGACCGACTGGTTCACGCTGCGCGATGGGCGGCTGCAGATGGCCAACTTTACCGACCCGCATCCCCACGTCGCGGTGGCGGCCAGCTTCACGCCCTCCGGCCCAACCGCGGCCGGCAAGCACGGCGTTGGCCTACTCTCGGTCGCCGGTGTATCCAACGATGCTTTCGAACGCACCTGGGGCTGGGCTGAAGAAGCCGCGGCCGAGTCCGGCAAGCAGGTCAACCGCGCGGATTGGAAGGTGGTCATCCCTATCCATCTCGCGGATTCGAAAGAAGAAGCGATGAACGACGTCCGCGAGGGCTACAAGCGCCAGGCCTACGTCGGCGACCGCTACATCCAGGAAGGCCCGGCGTCGCCGCCACCATTCGCTGGTGGCGCGCCGGACATCGAGGGCGCCCTCGCCCGCGACGGTGTGATCGTCGGCACCCCGGACGATGCGGTCGCGGCCGTGAAGCGGATCCAGGAGCGCTCGGGCGGCATCGGCGGCATCCTTGGCCTCGCCCATGAGTGGACCAGCACGGAGAAGACGCACCGCAGTTACGAGTTGTGGATGCGCTACGTTGCGCCGGTCTTCCAGGGCCAGCTTTCCGTGCTCGAAGACAATCGCAACTGGATCGAGACCCGCATGCAGCAGGTGTTCGCGCACACCGGCGCGGCCCAGGCGAAGGCGTTCACCGACGCCGGCAAGGAGCTGCCGCCAGAGATGCAGAAGGCCATGGACGCGATGCGGAAGGCCCGCCAGTAGGGCGAAGCTGGTTCGACCCATGCTCCCCGGCCAGCCCGGCTCGAGGGAGGCTCCCATAAACCCGACCGCCAGCACGTACGTCTGAACAGATAGTGCGCCAGGCAACAAAGAAGGCCCCGCAAAACGCGGGGCCTTCTTGTTGGTTAGCCGGAGAGTCGACTAGTTGACGTTAGACGCGATAGTCCAGGTGACCGACGACGGTCCGGTGATGGCGATCCAGTAAGCCTGGCCCGTCTTCAGAGCGGTCAGGTCGTTCGCGCCAGGGACGTTAACCCCGGACGGGAAGTACCCGAGCCACTGCTGAGCCGCAGCGTCCCAGCCGTAGATGGCCGTCACGCTCGCCGAGATGTCGTTGCCGCCGGGATTCTTCCCGGAGGTGCCGGTGCCCTTGGTGGCATCGCTGACGCTGATGCTGTCCGCGCCCGCCCAGGTGATGAGCGACCAGCGGAAGTTCAGGGTGTAGGAGGTGGTGTTCGTCAGATCGATGATCTTGTCGAACCCGATGTTGCCTTCGTCGTCGTTCGCGATTGCGAGGACGTTCAGGATGCCGAGAAGGCTGTTCGAGACCTTGATCCAGGCCTGGCATTCGTCGGTGGCACCCGTCCCAGCCAGGGAGCTGAGCGGGAATTCCTTGACGCCGGTGGTTGCCGGGTCGTTCTCGTAGACCGAGAAGGTCGGGACGTCGGAGGCGAACTGCTTGCCGTCGTTGATCTTCCCGCCACCGGACTGGCCGATGATGATGCCTTCGCCGCTGTCGATCAGGAAGTCGACGTTCTCGACGGGGTCGTCGTAGTAGCGAGCGTTGGCCGGCGAGCTGCCAGTCAGGTTCGCGATAGTGAAGGCGGTGTCGGCGTCATCGGGCCAGAATGCGCTGTTCGCGAGCACGCTGTGCAGGAGGACGGCGCCGGAGTCGAGGCTGGAGCAGAAGCCGTCGCGGTCCATGCCATGGAACACGATGTACTTGTACTGGTCGGTCTCGCCGTTCTCAACGGTCACATCCTTGTAGCCGCCCCACGTCCAGGTGACGGTGGCAGCGTTCGAGAGGACCGGGAAGTGCTTGCCGCGGAAGTCCGGGTAGTCAGCGGTAGCCGTGATGGTACCGGTGCCCACCTTGTCGCCGGGCTTGCAGTGCTTGCCGCCGGCCAGGACGTTCGTGGCGCAGGCTGTGAGATCGGTCTTGAAGTCGCCGTTGGCGACGACCATGAACTCACCGTGGTTGTCGGTGTAGACCACGAGGTCGCGAGCGATGCTGTTGTCCTCGTAGTAGTAGCGGATCAGGCCGAGTTCCTTCTGGTCCGTGCTGGAGAGCGCGTCCGGGAGGCCTTCGGAGTTGGTGCCGACAAGGACGGCCTTCCAGAACCAGTAGTCGCCCTGGCCATCGCCGCCGGGGCCGTCATTGCCCCAGCTGTTCCAGAGGTAGCCGCCACCAGCCACGACGGCGGGGATGAACGGGCTATCCGGGATGTTGGTGATGTAGAACGGGTTCGGGAAGACCTGGTTGCCCAGGCCGCTGGCCAGCGACGCGGCGTTTGGCGTACCGGTGTAGTACACGTTGGCCTTGTCGATTTCCTTGATGAAGCCGGTGCCGCGGATGGCGACGCTGACCATCGCCGGAGGCATCGGGGCGTCCCACCAGTCGACGTCGCCATCGGCCTTGCCGGTGTCGCGGATCGAGCCGATCCAGCTGCCACCGTTCCAGGACGCCTGGGAGTCCAGGTTGGAGAGCGCCGCGCCACCCTTGCCCTCGGCCGCGAAGCCGATGATGTCAAGCAGGCTGTAGGGGCCTTCGAACGGGACGTAGGAGACGAAGAGGATGGGCGTGCCGGCCGCGGGAGCAGCAGACAGCGTGGTATCAAGGACGAGGAAGCCGCTGGCGCAGGCTACGACGGTCTTGTTCGTCAGCAGCGGGCTGGCGACGCGGATAACGCGGCCAACCGGCAGATCAGAGCAGGACTGGACCTTGATTGGGCTGGTGGCCGAGCCACGGCCGGTGTTGCCGGTGGCAACCAGGGTCAGTTGGTCCCAGTACACGCCGTCCGGGTCCGCCAGGGCGAGGCCGCGGGCGTTGTTCGGCGCGAACATGATGTCGTAGTACGGGCGGAACTGTTCCGCCGTGCCGGTGGCATCGCTGCCGTCGGCCGGGTCGGCAGGTCCACCCGCGAGCAGCGGCCAGTCCTGCGGCATTACCCAGCGGTCGGCCGGGAGGACGTTGAGCGGGTTGCTCGTGTCGGCCGGGCGGCCCGAGGGGTTGCTGTTCGTGAACCAGCCGGTCACGCGGCCACGGACGAGGATGTCCTTGGACACGTTCCAGTCAGCCGCGTTGTCGGCGTCGTCCATGGTTGCGTCCACGGATTGCCGGGGGCGAAGTCCGCCAGGTACGAGCTGTTGTGCGTCGGCTTCGACACCTGCGTCACGAGCGAGACGCCAACGGTGTTGAGCTTCATGTAGTAGATGACGAAGGCGACCTTCGTGTAGTTCGCAGCCGCGAACTGGGCCGGGACGTCGGCGCTATAAGCGAAGGCTTCGATGTCGACTTCGCCCGGGTCTTCCGACTCGTACAGCACGCGGCTGATGCAGTTGTCCTGCGGATCGCCGCGGATGTCGTCGTCGACGTTCGCGATGTCGAGCGTCTGGCTGTTGTCGCTGCTGCCGACGGCCACGTACGCCATGTCGCTGCCGAAAGTCAGGGCGTTGAGGCCCGCGACGAAGTTACCGGGGCCGGTGCCCTTGATGTACTGCACCAGGAACTGGTCGGGACCGACCATGACCACCTGGTTCTCAGCGCTCTGGCCGAAGCGGTTGAAGTCGTTGAACGGGCAAATACCGTTGGGTTCGGGCCCGTCGAAATCCCAGTCGTCGCCGTCGAATCCGCCGTCGCCGGGGAGGATGCGCCAGTCGTGCTCGAGGATGACGCGCTGGCCGGCCCACGCCAGGAAGACCTGCTTCTCAGCGACGTTTTGCGTGAAGACGAGGGTTACCGTCTCGCGGACGGTGTTGCCCTGGCCGCTGCCGAGCGGGCCCGGCTCGGAGCCGGTGAAGGTGACCGTCACGGACTGACCCGGGAGGCAGTCACCGGCAAAGATGCGCGCGATGGGGTGGCCATCGACTCCGCCCGCGGTAGTCAGGTAGGTCGTACCCTCATGGGCTGCGACACCGTTGATCGCGTCGCACCCGCTGAGGGTGACTTTCCACGGGACGCCCGCGAGTGAGGGGACCACTTCGGTGGCGCCGGCGCTGTTCGTGTGGCTGCCGCGGAACGTGTCCTCAATCTGGGTGAAGCCGTTGGCGATCACGTGCTGCCCGGTTGACGGGTCAAAGATCAGGGGAACGGTCTTGGTCACCGACTGCGCGTTACCCTGGGGTACGCCGTCGATGGTGAGCAGGCTGTCTTCGAGCCTGTTCCATTCCTTAATGAGGGCCTGGTTCGCGCCGCCGGTGTTACTCCAGGAGACGTTCCGCTGAACGCCACCCTGGACGTAGACCAGGTTGATCTGCTGATCGCCGGCATCCGTGCTCACCCAGCTAATGCACGTCGCGTTCAAAACGCCGGCCGTGGCCCCGCTCCAATTGCCATCGCCCACGAAGACGCGCACGTCAGTGAAGTCCGGATCGGTATCGATCGTCGACTTGTAGCCGCCGCCGTTAGTCACGACGATGTTAGAGAGCGTAATGCCAGGGATGATGACTCCGGTATTGTCGACCGGGTCAACCGTGCAGATCGTGTGGCGCGATCCGCGGACGTTGCTGTTGATTTCCTGGCCGCTGATGACCGTGCCGACGCCACTGTAGTGGCGCAGGACAGGAATCACCTGCGACTGGTTTTCTGGCCCGGTTGACGTAATGTCGCCGGTAACGCCGGAGCTCCCAAGGGAGCCCCCGTTGCCGCTGGCCCCTGCTGGACGGAACTGCCAGGCACCCGCGGCCATGGCCAACGCCAGCAAGAGCGCCGCCAGCAAGGCAACGCGGTAGTTCGCCCCCGCACGGGCACGATCGAGGTGCATACGGTTTCTCCCCCGCCAAATAAGGCCTTTCCCAGGCTCGACACCCGGAGGCCATGGCGGCGGAGCTTAAACGATTCTTTCCTTTCGCGGCAGCGAGAATCCACGACTGCCTGAAATAGTCCACACACTTCATATCTCCAGATCGCGTTCGCGTGGCGCCTCTCCCCTGGGCGTGCCACGCACCAGCCGCCGCACCTCCGTTACTCGGCCGCCGAGTAATGGAAATCCCCGGGCCGCGGCGTACTATTCGCGCTCATCTTCCTTCGGGGGCGTTATGGAAGTATCCGGCGATCACAAGTTCTCCGCGTCACGCGCTGCCGTCTGGGCCGCGCTCCTGGACCCGAAGGCCCTCAAGGCGTCCATGCCGGGCTGCGAGAAGTTCGAAGAGGTCGGGCCGCAGTCCTATGACCTGACGATCAAGGTTGGCATCGCCGCCATCAAGGGCACTTACTCCGGCAACGTCAAAGTCGCCGACCCGGTTGAGGGCGAGTCGTACCGGCTCGTCGTCAGCGGGCACGGCAAGCCCGGAAGCGTGCAGGGCGACGCAACCCTGTCGCTCTCGGACGCCGGCGCCGGGACGCTGGTGAAGTACGTGGGCGAAGTGAAAGCGCAGGGCGCCATCGCGCGCCTGGGCAGCCGCCTCCTCGGAGGGGCGGCGAAACTCATGATTGGCCAATTCATGAAGGCCATGGAGAAGCAGGTAGAAGCACGGAGCTGACCGCTCCCGGCCGCAGGAGGCAGTCGTATGGCAAACCCGGTGTCAGTCAATATCAAGGTGAACGGGGCCGAACAATCGGCTGACGTGGAGCCACGCACGCTGCTGGTGCACTTCCTGCGCGAGCAGCTTGGCCTCACCGGCACCCACGTGGGGTGCGACACGAGCCAGTGCGGCGCCTGCACCGTCCTCGTGGACGGCCAGAGCGCGAAGTCGTGCACGCTCTTCGCCGTCCAGGCTGACGGCTCCGAAGTGACCACTATCGAGGGCATCGGCGCCGGTGGTGAGCTCCACCCCGTGCAGGAAGGGTTCTGGGAAGAGCACGGCCTCCAGTGCGGCTATTGCACGCCGGGAATGATCATGTCCGGGATTCACCTTCTGAACGGCAACAAGAACCCGAGCGAGCAGGAGATCCGCGAGGGCATCAGCGGCAACTTCTGCCGCTGCACGGGCTACCAGCACATCGTCAACGCCATCAAGTACGCGGCGAACAAGGGGTAATCCAGATGGCGATTGTTACTCCCAAGATGATCGGCGAGCGCGTGAAGCGCCGCGAGGACCCCCGACTGATCCAGGGCAAGGCCACCTACGTCGACGACATCAAGCTGCCCGGAATGCTGCACCTGGCCTTCCGGCGCAGCGATATCGCCCACGGCATTATCAAGAACATCGATGTCTCCGCTGCGCAGGCGATGCCGGGCGTCGAGCTCGTCATCACCGGCGCGGAACTCAAGGAGTTCCTGCCGCCGATGCCGATTGGCACGCCGTTCCCGTCGCCGGACCACTACTCCGTGGCGGTGGACCGGGTGCGCTACCAGGGCGAACCGGTCGCCGTGGTCGTGGCCGCGGACCGCTATCTCGCCCGGGACGCCGCCGACGCCATCGAGATCGAGTACGAGCAGCTCCCGGTCGTCATCGACCCCGAGCGGGCGATGACCGGCCAGCCGGCGGTCATCCACGAGGCGTTCCCGAACAACCTGGCGGTGCCGTACGTCCCCGGGGGCACGGGCTTCGATGCCGTGGCCGGCACCGTGGACAACACGGCGGTTGACGCGGCGTTCGCCGCCGCCGACTTCGTTATCTCCCAGCGGATGATGAACCACCGCCTGGCGCCGACCGCGATGGAACCACGAGGCGTCGTAGCGCACTACGAACCGGGCAAAGAGCACCTGACTATCTGGAGCTCGACCCAGAACCCGCACATCCTCAAGACGTTCGTGGCTGCCCTGACCGGCACGCCGGACAACCAGGTGCGCGCCATCGCGCCAGAAGTCGGCGGCGGTTTCGGTTGCAAGATCAACATCTACGGCGAGGACTACGTTGCCGCCGCCCTCTCGAAGAAGCTCGGCAGGCCGCTGAAGTGGATTGAAGACCGCTCGGAGGCATTCCAGGCCACCATCCACGGCCGCGACATCCTGGCCTACGTCGACATCGCCGCGAAGAACGACGGGAAGGTCATCGGCCTCAAGATCAGGCTGATCGCGGACATCGGCGCCTACAACATGATCCTGACAGCGGCCATCCCGACGCTCACGATGCTCATGCTGAACGGGACGTACGACATCCCGGCCATCCGCGCCGAGCTGACGGAAGTGTTCACGAACAAGATGCCCACCGACGCCTACCGCGGCGCCGGCCGGCCGGAAGGGACCTACTTCGTCGAGCGCGCCATGGACATGGTCGCCCGCCACCTGGACATGGACCCGGCCGAAGTGAAGCGGAAGAACTTCATCACGCCGGACCAGTTCCCCTTCGCCACCCAGATGGGCGCGGTCTACGACTCCGGCAACTACGAGAAGGCGCTCGACCTCGCGCTCACGAACGCGAACTGGGAAGGCCTGAAGGCCGAACGCGACCGCGCCCGCGCTGACGGCCGCATCGTCGGCCTCGGGCTCGCGTTCTACGTGGAGGTCTGCGGGCTCGGGCCGTCGGCTTCTTTGCCCACCGGCGGCTGGGAGTATTCCAGCGTGACCGTCGAGCGCAGCGGCAAGATTACGGCGACTACGGGCGCCTCACCGCACGGCCAGGGCAACGAAACCACGTTCTCACAGATGCTTTCAGACCAGTTCGGCATCCCGATGAACGACATCACCATCCTCCACGGCGACACGGGCGTGGTGAAGCAGGGCATCGGCACGTTCGGCAGCCGCTCGCAGGCGGTTGGCGGCACGGCGCTGCTCAAGGCCGGCGAAAAGGTCAAGGACAAGATGGCCAAATTCGCGGCGGCGATGCTGAACCCCAACGAAGAGGCCGACGCCAGTGACATGGTGTTCGAAAGCGGCCGTATCTACTTCCAGAACGCTCCCGGCCAGTCGGTCGGCTTCTCAGACGTGGCGGCCTACGCGTACGTTCCCGTGCCGCTCCCAGCCGGCCTGGACCCGGGACTTTCGGACCAGGCGTTCTGGGAGCCCGCGAACAACACCTACCCTTTCGGCGCGCACATCGCGATGCTCGAAATCGACCGCGAAACCGGCGAACCGAAGCTCCTGAAGATGGTCGCGGTGGATGACGCCGGGGTCATCGTCAACCCGCTCATCGTCGAGGGGCAGATCCACGGCGGGCTCGCCCAGGGCATCGGCCAGGCCATGATCGAAGAAGTGGTGTACGACGAGGACGGCCAACTCATCACCGGCTCGTTCATGGACTACGCCATCCCGCGGGCGACCGACTTCCCCTGGTTCGAACTCGACAAGACGGTAACGCCCACACCCGTCAACCCGCTCGGCGCCAAGGGCGTCGGCGAAGCCGGCACGCTGGGCTCGACACCCTGCATCGTCAATGCGGCGGTAGACGCGCTCAGCCCGTTCGGCGTGAAGCACATCGACATGATGCTCCGGCCGGAGAAGCTCTGGCGCATCATCAACGAGGGGGCGAAGTAGATGATCCCGGAAGAGTTCGAATACCAGCGGGCGGCCACGCTCGACGAAGCAATCTCCCTTTTGCACGCCTCGAATGGCGACGGCAAGTTCCTGGCCGGCGGCCACAGCCTCATCCCGCTGATGAAGCTGCGCCTGAGCGAGCCGGGCACGCTCATCGACATCTCGCGCATCCCGCAACTGAAGGGCATCAACGAGCAGAACGGCAAGGTGCAGGTCGGCGCCGCGACCACCCACACCGAAGTCCTGCAGTCCGATGCCATCCGGCGCCTTTGCCCGGTGGTGAGCGAATGTGCCGCCGAGATCGCCGACCCACAGGTGCGCAACCGGGTGACGATGGGCGGCTCGCTCGCGCATGCTGACCCATCCGCTGACTACCCTGCCGTCATGGTCGCGCTTGACGCGGAAATCCACCTCAAGGGCCCCGGCGGCTGGCGCGCGGTCAAAGCTGGTGACTTCTTCCAGGGCATGTTCACGGTGGACATGGCTGAGGACGAAATCATCGCCGGCATCCAGCTCCCGCCGGCGCAACACGCCGCCTACGTGAAGCTCCACCAGCGGGCTTCGCACTACGCCATTGTCGGCGTGGCCGCGGTGCTGGAGATGGACGGGCGCGTCTGCACGTCGGCGCGCATCGGCATCACCGGCGCTTCCACCCACGCCCAGCGGTTGACCAACGTCGAAGCTGCGCTCGCGGGCAAGGAATTGACGCAGGCGAACATCGATGCTGCCGCTGCGATCGCCGATGCGAACCTGGAGGACGTGAACAGCGACATCCACGCCTCGGAGGCCTATCGCCGGGCCATGGTGAAGGTATTCACCCGCCGGGCGATCGAGCGGGCCGCCAGCCGGTAGCGCCCCGGCCAAGGTCGCAACAACCTGAGGACCCGCAGGAATGCGGGTCCTCTGCGTTTAGCCTGCGACGGGAACAAAGCGGCGCAGGCTGGCGTTGAAAACGGCAATGGGAATCTCACTCGTCTCGGCCGGTCTGCCGGTCCTCGCGACCGCGAGCACAGCGGCAGCCAACGGTTCGGATGATTGGATGTACGTCTCTGCCATCGGCGCGGCGATGCTGCTGTTCACGCTGGTGGTTGCGCTGTGCGTGCGGCGGCCGCGCTGACTTGTTCTGCTACGCTCGTTCGATGCCACGACTGTATATGACTCCGCGCCGGAACCCCAACCCCTGGGAACCGTACGACCCGCGGTGGCTTGTGAAGCTCGCCCGGAAACAACTTCCCGACGACTGGCAGCTCCATGATGCCCTCGCGGCCTGCACGCGCGCCCAAGCCAACTCCTGCTGCGGTCCGAAGATCTGCGGCTACCGCTTCGTCGACTCTTTGCAGTCAAACCAGCCGGAATCGCCCGGGCAGTACGTTGGCAGCGTCGCCCTCCAACGTGAATCCGAATCCGATGTGATTGTCGACCTCCTCAGAGACGGAAGAGTCGGAGCCATCGAGTTCTTCTGATCGCTGGGGAGCTCAGCCCGGGTGCGTCCTCGTTCCGCCGTCGGGCGCGGAATCTCCGTCCAGCAACGCCAGGAACGCAGTGTCGTCCGGGTCCCACTTCAGCGCCTGGCAGACGACGGTGGTGTCGACTGAGGTGACACCTTCGAGGTTCCCCACAAACCGGTTCACGAACTCGAACAGCTTCTCGTTGCTTTCGAAGTTGGCGATGGCCAGGATGTCGTGGTCTCCCAGCGTCAGCCCCAGGAAGCTCACTTCGCGCCGGCCGCCGAGCAAGCGCGAGACCGCCTGGATGTGGGCTGGCTGGACGCTGACGCCGATGTGCGCGCTCACGGCAAGGCCCACTTTCGGCGGGTCGGCAATCACCGCGAGGCGGATGACGTGCTCGCGCACAAGCCGGTCCAGCCGCGTCTTCACCGTGTTGTGAGAGATGCCCAGCCTGTCGGCGATGGCCTTGTAGCTGGCCCGCGGGTCTTCGCGCAACGTCCTGATGATGGTGCGGTCGAGGTGATCGACCTCGATCATCACCGCGCCGCCATTTCCGGGCCCGCCGCTCATCCCTCCTTCCCCAGGATGTGGACCAGGCAGACGGGGCCGATGCCGACCATGTGGGTGAGCCCCAGCCGCGCGTTGGGCTGCTGTCGCACTCCGGCTTCGCCGCGGAGCTGCCGGACGACTTCAACGACCTGGCCGGCGCCTGTCGGCCCCAGCGGATGGCCCATGGCGATCAGGCCGCCGGATGGGCTGACGGCATGCTTCCCACCGATGTTGTAGTCGCCGCGCTCCAGCGTTGCGGCCGCCTGGCCCGGTTCACAGAGTCCCATCGCTTCGACGTACAGCAACTCCTCGATCGTGAAGGCGTCGTGGACCTCCAGGACGTCGAGGTCTTTCGGGGCGATGCCGGCCTGGGAGTACGCCTCGTACGTCGTCTTGCGGGTGAGCGCGACATCGAAGTTCTCCCGGCCGAAGTTCTCCTCTGACCGTGATGCCGAAGCCATCACGCGGATCGCCCGCCGGCGGTCGACGCCATGGCGCGCCATGCCCTCTTCCGACATCACAATGACGGCGGCCGCTCCGTCACCAACGGGTGTGCACTGGAGGCGGGTGAGGACGCCGGAGATCACCGGTGGCGCCATCACTTCTTCCAGTGTGCGTTCCTTCTGGCGCTGGGCGTAGGGGTTGTGCGCCCCGTTGCGGTGGTTCTTGACCGCAACCATGGCGACCTGTTCGGGTGTGGCGCCCCACTCTTCCATGTACTTCTGCGTGAGCATGGCGAAGTGCGTGAACGGCGCCGCCAGGTGGTCCGCCAGGCCGCGTACACGCGCCTTTCCCGGCCCTGAGCGCCATTGGTCCACCGTGTCCACGCCCATCCCGAGCGAGACGTCCGTGAATCCAGCGGCGACTTCATAGACCGCCTGGCGGAACGCGGTCGAGCCGGACGCCGACGCGTTCTCGACCTGCGCGAAGGGGATGCCGGTCATGCCGAGGTAGCGGAGCATCCCCGCCCCGGCCGCCATCCCGACGAGGGCGTTGCCGATGTATGCGCTCTCGACCGCCGGCCAGGCAATCCCGGCGTCGGCGAGGGCTTCGCGGACCGCGCGCAATCCGAGAGTGACGTAGGTCGTCTCGGACCGGTTCTGGTAGGGGTGTAGGCCGATGCCCACGACGTAGACCGGCCTCAGGTCTGGAAGCGTCTTCATGCGGTCACCTCCGCCGGCGAGAACTCGAGGTGCCGCCCGTCGGCATCGTCAACGATCCGGGCCTCGACGCTCGCCCCGATGCGCGGCGTCCAGTCATTGCGCAGTTGCACGCGAACGATCGGGCCCCCGGCCGCCAGCTCAACGTCGCCCAGGGCGAACGGCACCGGGTGCCGGTCGTGCACCCGGACGACCGCGAACGAGAGCAGCGTGCCCGCGGCCAGAAGTCCCTTCTCTGAGAGGCTGTCTCCGAACGCGCCGCAGCCGGTGCAGCCGTAGGATTGCGCCGGGAACATGTCCTTGCCGCAGGACGCGCAATGCGCGCACCTGAGCAGCGGTGCCCCATCCGGTGATGTGAACCACGCCAGTGGTTGTTCTTCCGCCATTCTCCGCCTCCTTGCCTAGCTGATCGCCGAGATGCCGGTCAGGCGCCGCCCGACGACGAGTTTCTGGATCTCCGTAGTGCCGTCCGGGATCGTGAGGGAGCGGGCATCGCGGAAGTAGCGCTCGATCGGGTAGTCCTCCATCAACCCCAGTGCGCCATGGATCTCGATCGCCCTGGACGTCACGCGGACGGCCATTTCGGTGGCGTAGCCCTTGGCCAGCGCCGCCTCCCAGGTCGAGTCGCGGCCCTTGTCCTGGAGGTCCATCGCCCGGTAGGTCAGGAAGCGCGCCGATTCGGTCTCGACCACCATTTCGTAGAGCATTTCTTGCATGAGCTGGAAGCTGGCGATTGGCTTGCCGAACTGGTGCCGCTCTTTCATGTAGCGGATGGAGTCATCGATGGCCGCCTGGGCGATGCCAACCGCCATGATCGCGAGCATCGTCCGGGGCTGCTGGAAGTTCCACACCCGGGCGGCCGCCGCCTGGTCCTCGGCGGCCCGCATCGCGCGCATGTTTGTTCGGGGCACGCGGACGTCGTCGAAGCGAAGCTCCCCGTTCGGCCAGGCCCGGACGCCGAGCAGGTTGTTGTGGCGCACCACCTCCCAGGGGGAGGTCTCCTTGCGCACGTGGAGGCTGCGCACGCCTTCGCGCCCGGAACCCGGATCCACCGTCACCATCAGGTTCATGTGGTCGGCAATCGGCCCGCAGGAGATCCAGGTCTTGGTGCCGTTCACCACCCACTGGTCGCCATCGGCGACGGCCGTGGTCTTCAGGTACGACGAACCGGACCCAACCTCCGGTTCGCTGATGGCGCCGCAGCCGATGCTCTCCCCGGCCCGCAGGCGCGCCCTGATTTCGCTCCGGTCTGAGTCGCTCAGGCCGGCCGGGTAGCTGCCGGCGATCCAGAGGACGCCGCAAAGCCCGGCCCAAACGCGCGAGAGCTCTTCGTTGATGACCCCGTACGTCTTCGCGTCCAGGTTCGAACCGCCGCAATCCTCATCGAGCCGCCCGTTGTAGAAGCCGAAGGGCATGAGCTGCTTGATGAAGCTGATTGCCTCTTCGCGGGTCAACGGCCCCTTGCGTTCGTAGTCGTTGACCTGCGGAGCGATTTCCTTCTCCACGTATTCTCGGACGGTGTTTTTCAGTAGCTGTTGTTCTTCGCTGAGATCGAAGTCCATCGACGTTCCTTGTTTCCGGCTGCGGCGCGCCGCGCTTCGGTGATGGCGAATCGTGGCTCACGATCGACAATTCTGTCAATCGAGTGACAGAATTGCCCGTGAAGTCCACTGGGGGATAGAACTCTCAGCGCTTCGGGACGGGCAACACCGCCTCCCCGAACCACCTGCCCGGCGCACGCGACAGACACTCACGCAAGCGTGAAGTTTCCCGGTAGAATCCCCCCTCATCTCCCAATCGAGGCCAGCCATGCCCGTCACCACCGACAAGTACGAGGGGATGATCGCCGAGAGCATCTCCATCACCGGAGACAACGGCGACATCATCCACGCCTACTACGCCCGGCCGATTGGCGACGGGCCGTTCCCGGGCATTGTCTGGCTCCACCACTTCCCCGGATGGGACGAATGGTCCAAGGAAGTCAGCCGGAAGCTGGCCTACCACGGCTATGCGGTCATGGCTCCGGACCTCTATTGCCGTGTGGACCACGGCACACCGGAAGACGTTGCCGTGAAGATCCGCGGCCAGGGTGGCATTCCGGACCCGCAGGTGGTCGGCGACGCCGCCGCTTCCCGGGACTTCCTCAAGGCCCAGGCGAACTCCAACGGCAAGGTGGGCGTCATCGGCACCTGCTCAGGCGGGCGGCATGCCCTGCTCGCGGCGAGTTGCGCCCCCGGCTTCGACGCATGCGTCGACCTCTGGGGAGGCGGTGTGGTGATGCGCCAGGAAGACCTGAACCCCATGCGCCCGGTCTCGCCGGTGGATTACACGAAGGACCTGGACTGCCCGCTCCTCGGCCTCTTCGGCAATGACGACCGCGCCCCAACGCCCGAGCAGGTGGATGTGCACGAGGCCGCGCTCAAGGAGCACGGCAAGGTATACGAGTTCCACCGCTACGATGGCGCGGGCCACGGATTCTTCTATTACGACCGGCCCCAGGCCTACCGCGCCGAGCAAGCCGTCGATGGTTGGAACAAGGTCCTCGACTTTTTCGCGCGGAAGCTGGGGAGCTAGCCGATGTGCGCGAATATCGTGGAGAAGACGGCGGTTGCCGGCAGCGGCAAGGGGCTCACGGGCTGGTTCACCCTGACGGAGGCCGCCGTGAGCTATGACCACCCGTTCCATGTCGACCTCGAGCACGCGCTCAACATCGACTTCGTGAACGAGGCTGCCGGACCAGGCGCGCGAGTCTCCGTCGAGCTCACGCTCGATGCCGCTCGGAAGCTCTCGGAGGCGTTGACTACCGCGCTGGCACGGGCGGAGGCCTACGAGGCGCAATAGCGCCCCTCCCGGCCGCGTTGGGATTGGAGTATGAAGCCCGGGCGTAGGTGATTCCCTGAGACGTCACCAGATTTCCCCGTCAATTTCCCGCCGCGCTGTGCCGATAACCCCGATGCAGACACACACAGCGCCCGGTGCGGCCGGCGCGGAAGCGCAAGGGGAGTCACCATGCCGGGCACGCCGCCTCTCAACGAACTCATGGAGTCCGCAAGCCTGCCGACCATGCCGGCGGTCGCCGTCCAGATCATCGCCCTCGTCCAGAGGGAGGACCTGGACATTGATGTCCTGGCCGAAACCATCATGCGCGACCCGGCCCTGGCCGCGCGGGTGCTCAAGACGGCGAACTCAGGGTTCTACGGGCGCCCCCGCTCGGTGACCCGCGTGCGGGATGCCGTGATGGTGCTTGGCCTGCGCAGCGTGAAGACGCTGGCGCTTGGCTTCTCGCTCGTCGGCAACATGCGAAAGAACGAGCGCAAGGGGTTCGACCACACCGAGATCTGGCAGCGCAGCCTGCTCGCCGCGGCCGCGGCCCGGACGATTGCTACCAAAGCCGGCTACGCCTGCGCGGATGAGGCGTTCCTCGGTGGTCTGCTCCACCTCATCGGTGTCGTCGCGATGGAACAGGTGCTTGGACAGCCGTTCCATGCGGTCTCCGAGGCGGTGCGGGGCGACCTGACGCGCCAGCGCGTGCTGGAACGGGAACGTTTCGGGTTCGATCACGCCGAAGCCGGCGCCGCGCTCGCGGAGAAGTGGAACCTGCCCGAAGCCCTCGTCATGGCCATCCGCATGTTCCCGAAGCCGGACAACGCGGACAACGACTACCGCGACATCGTCCGCTGCGTAGCCACGGCGGAAGCGGCCGCCGACCTCACGCTCGGCGAGGACCCGGCCGGCGCCCTCACGCGCTTCCGCTGGGACTGCCAGCAGCTCTTCGGTATTGACGCAGAGGCGTCCGACGCGTTGATCGCGAAGATCATCGAAGACGCGGGTGTGCTCGGGGCCATGCTCGATGTTCCCGACGCCGGCGTTTCGGCCGAGACTGTGCTCGTCCGCGCCCACCAGGCGCTGCTGCAGCTCACGCTGGAAACGGAACGCGAGAACGCGCAACTGCTCGCGGAACGGGACCGTCTCACCCTTGAGGCCTCCACTGACGCACTCACCGGGCTCGCCAATCGCCGGCACCTCGATGAATACCTGGCGGAGCAGTTCCGCATCTCCAGCCGCTACGGGACCCCGCTCAGCGTGATCATTCTCGACATCGACTTCTTCAAGAAGGTGAACGACACCTACGGCCACCAGGCAGGCGACCAGGTGCTGCGCAATGTTGCCATGGCGCTGACGAAGACCGTCCGGGAAGCCGACCTCTGCGCCCGCTACGGCGGCGAGGAGTTCGTGATCGTCCTCCCGGCGACGCCGATCGAGGGGGCGCTGGAACTGGCCGAACGAATCCGCGCGTCGATCGAAGCGAACACGATGGTTGCGGGGGGCAAGCGGCTGAACGTCACCATCAGCGCGGGCGTCAATGCCTACCGGAAAACGAGCCAGGGCTCGCCGGATTGGCTCATCAAGGAAGCGGACATGGCGCTCTACGAGGCGAAGCGCGCGGGCCGGAACCGGGTGCACCGCTTCGAAGAGGCGCCGCCCTCGCCGTGGAGCCTGGTGAGTTAAGCGTGCGAGCGGCCGGTCGCGCGTTCGACGGCTGCTCGAAACTCATCCAGCGTCGCCGCGAGCAGCCCGGGGTTCCGGTCGCGCTCCACGGACAGCGTCGCGCTCGGCTCGGGGCCTGAATCATGTCCGGGATGGACCACGAACTGCCCCCCGAGCGCGGCGAGGGCCTGCGTGGACTGCCACAGCAGCTCCAACGAGCCGGGCTCCGGCCCCGGCGTGCCCGGGCTCGCGACAGCCAGCGTATCGCCGGTGAAGAGCATGGTCCCCGCCTGGAACGTGACTGAGCCGGCCGTGTGCCCCGGCGTGTGATGAGCCGTGACCTGCTGTTGGCCGAGGAGGAACGCTTCGTCGCCCGAGAATGATGTCGCATCGGGGGCGTGCGCCTGTAGCCCGGCTTGATCGAGGACATGCACGAAGCTTCGCGCGCCGGACGCTGCCACCAACTCGGCCACGCCATTTGCGTGGTCTGAGTGGCTGTGCGTGAGCAGGACGGTGGTGATACGAAGGGCCTGTCCGGCGGCCGCCTGCAGGATCGCGCTGGCGTCCCACGCGGGGTCGATCACTGCGGCTTCGCCGGTTTCGGCACAGGCCACCAGGTAGCTGAAGTTCCAGAGCGGCCCGTGGCGGAACCGCGCGACGAGCAGTCCATCGTGCGAGGTCCACCGCGGTGGTGGGTGGTGGGCCACCTCAGTTGATCTCCTCGAACATCGGCATCGAGACCACTTCCGCCCACAGCTCCAGCGACATCTCTTCCAGGTCGGATTGCCAGCGCTCCCAGGTCCCGCGCGTGTACGCCGCCTGTGGACTGGTCAGGGCCGGCTGCACTTTCTCGGCGTTCTCGAAGAGGTATACCGCCAACCGCGTCCCGCCGTTCGCCCGCCCGGAAAGCGCGCGGGCGATACCCGGGATGCTTCGCGCGTTCGCCATGTGCACCGTATCGAACCAGCGGTCGAACTCCCCCCGGACTTCCGGGCGCGTGCGCGCTCTGAGCAACATCATGGGCCTGCCGCTGTTCACGAATCCCGATCGTCGATCAGCCGGAGCACAAGGTCGATGGCAGGTTGGCACGGATGGCGCGAGTCCACCACGACTGACGGGATTGCGAGGGGCTGAGGCCGCGCTTTCATCCGTTCGAAGATGTCCACGCCAGCCTGGGAGAAGCCTTCGCGTGGCCCGGCAAGCCTTCTTCGTATGACATCAGCGGGGGCGGTGAGCCTCACCGCGATGAGACGGACCTGGAGCTCGGCGGCGATCCTCACGAACCTCCGGCGGTCGCGGTTGGTGAGGTTCGTCGCGTCGACCAGCGCGGGGCAGCCTTCGCGGAGGGCCTCGCGCGCGGCGGCGTCGACGCGGGCGAACACCGCGCTGTTTTCGAATGGCGAGTAGGTGGGCGAAGCCGTCATGCTCAGGCGCACGCGGTCGCTTTCGATGTGCCGCAACGGCAGACGCTCGGCGAGCGCGCGTGCGAACGTCGTTTTGCCCGCGCCGGGGAGGCCGACGAGGAGAATGAGCACGGGCGGGGCATCGCTGAAATTGCCGTTATGCATTGCCTGTGGTAGGTTGACCGATGTTCATAAGCAAGGCAAAGGAAGACTGAAGAACAAGGTTGCTGACCAAAGAGCAGAAGACCACGCTGATCCAGGACTATGGCGTCCACGCCACAGACACCGGCTCCCCTGAAGTCCAGGTCGCGATCCTGACCGAACGGATCAAGTACCTGACGACGCACCTGAAGGCGAACAAGCACGATTACCACACGCGACGTGGTCTCCTGATGCTTGTTGGCCAGCGGCGCCGCCAGCTCCGCTACCTGAACAACAAAGACGTGAACCGCTACCGCGAAGTCATCGCACGGCTCGGCCTCCGCAAGTAAGCGGGGGCCTTTTGCTTGTCGTTTTGGGCGCCGGCCGCAACCTGAACCACTCTCCATACCCCTCCTTTGCCACCGTCCCGATGGACCGCGGACGGCATCGGTATCCCTTCGAGCATGAACCGGAAGGGACAGGACGTGAATTGGTCTGAGAAGCAGACAAGAAACAGAGAAGCATGAAAGAACCCAAACAGTACGAACTTGAAGTCGGGGGCAAGACCCTCACCATCCAGCACGGCATCCTCGCCAACCAGGCAAACGGCTCCGTTACCGTCCGCCTCGGCGACACCGTCGTGCTCGTCACCGCCACCATGGCGGACGCGCGGGAAGGCATCGACTTTTTCCCGCTGACGATTGACTACGAGGAGCGCCTCTACGCCGTGGGCAAGATCCCCGGCGGCTTCCCGCGCCGCGAAGGCCGCGCCAGCACCGACGGCATCCTCTCGATGCGCCTGACCGACCGGCCACTGCGCCCGCTCTTCCCCAAGGGGTTCCGCCAGGAAGTGCAGATCGTCGGCATGACGCTCTCCGCCGACCAGGAGAACCAGCCCGATACGCTCCTGACCATCGGGGCGAGCGCGGCCCTGATGATCAGCGACATCCCGTTCAATGGCCCGGTCAGCTCCGTCCGCGTGACCCGCGTTGACGGCGAGTACATCGTGAACCCCACCTTCCAGGAAGCCGAAGACGGCGACCTCGACATTATCGTCGCGGGTACGAAGGAAGCAGTGGTGATGGTCGAAGCCGGCGCCAAGCAGGTGACGGAAGATGTCGTCCTCGAGGCGATCGACGTCGCGATGGAAGCGAACCGCAAGATCATCGCGCTCCAGGAGCAGATCGCGGCCGAAGCATCCCCCGTGAAGAAGCCGTTCGTCGCCGCCGCGGAGAACGCCGAAGCCTACGCCGCCGTCAGCGACTACCTGAAGGACCGCATCCCGGAACTGGTGGCAACCGCCGCCAGCGAGCGCAGCGACGCGAACAAGGCCGTCCGCCAGGAGCTCAACGAGAAGTTCGGCGAAACCTTCAAGTCGAACGAAATCGGCGATGCTCTCTACAGCGTGATCAAGAAGGCGATGCGCAAGCAGATCCTCGAGCAGGGCAAGCGCGCCGATCAGCGCGAGATCACCCAGATCCGCCCGCTCGACATTCACGTCGGCGTCCTCCCCCGGACACACGGCACTGGTCTCTTCACCCGTGGCGAAACGCAGGTCCTCACCGTCGCGACGCTCGGCGGCCTGACCATGGCCCAGAAGCTGGACACGCTCTCGCCCCATGCGACGAAGCGCTACATGCACCACTACAACTTCCCGCCGTACTCGGTTGGTGAAGCTCGCCCGATGCGCGGCCCCGGCCGCCGCGAAATCGGCCACGGCGCGCTGGCGGAACGGGCGCTCGAACCCGTTGTCCCGAGCGAAGAGGACTTCCCGTACGCGCTCCGGCTTGTCAGCGAAGTGATGTCGTCCAACGGCTCGACCTCGATGGCGAGCGTTTGCGGCAGCACACTGGCGTTGATGGACGCCGGCGTGCCCATCGCGGCCCCGGTGGCCGGCATCGCCATGGGCCTGATCATGGGCGAGGACGGCAACTACAAGGTCCTTACCGACATCGCCGGCCAGGAAGATTTCATGGGCGACATGGACTTCAAGGTCGCCGGTACGCATGAGGGCATCACCGCCCTCCAGATGGACATCAAGATCGGCGGCGTCTCCCGCGAGCTGCTGACGACGGCGCTGAACCAGGCGAAGGACGCTCGCGAGTTCCTGCTCGAGAAGATGGCGGAAGTCATCGCGGAGCCGCGCGCGGAGATGTCCGAGTACGCGCCGAAGATGTACAAGATCCAGATCAACCAGGATCAGATCGGGACGGTTATCGGCCCCGGCGGCAAGACGGTCCGCAAGATCCAGGACGAATCTGGCGGCGCCACCATCGAAATCCAGGAAGACGGCACCGTCATCGTCGGTTCACCGAACGAAGCCGTCGCCCGCAAGGCCATCCAGATGATCGAAGGCCTCACCAAGGAAGTGAAGGTCGGCGAGATTTACACGGGCAAGGTCACGCGCATGCTGAACTTCGGCGTGTTCGTGGAGATCCTCCCCGGCAAGGCAGGCCTTGTTCACATTTCGCAGCTTGGCGAAGACCACGTCGAGACTGTCGAGGACGAAGTGCAGCCCGGTGACGAAGTGACCGTGATGGTCACCGAAATCGACAACCTCGGTCGCATCAACCTCAGCCGGCGCGCAGTCCTGCTCGGCGAAGAGCCGCCTCCTCCGGGTTCCGGCGGTGGACGTGGCGGGCGCAGCGGCGGCGGTGGCCGTGGCGGCGATCGCGGGCCTCGCCCCGGTGGCGATCGCGGTGGCGACCGTGGCCCTCGCCAGGGCGGCGGCGACCGTGGCGGCTTCCAGCGCAGCGGTGACCGTGGCCCTCGCGGCAACGGCTTCGGCGGCGGGCGGCGCGAAGGCGGCTTCGGTGGCGGGCAGCGCTCAGCAGGCGGCGGAAGCGCCCCCGTTGGCGGCGCCTCTCGCGGCTGGACCCGGCGCGAAGGTCCCAGCGACGGCGCCCCTCCTCCTCCCCCGGCCCCGCGCCGGGACTTCGGTGGCAGCTTCGAAGACGACGAGTAGGCTGACCGCTACGGCGAACACAAAACGAAGGCCCCGGCAGTCCGCCGGGGCCTTCGTTTGTGGGCGGACTCAGAGCGGAGCGTCGGGGAACTCTCCGAGCAGTGACTCAACAGCATCAAGAAGCCGCCGCACGTCCGACGTCGAAATCCGCCACAACTCCTCGGGATTGATTTCGTCGTACGCGTGGGCAAGCACATCGCGCAGTCCTGCCCAACCTCTCCACGGAACCTCGGGGTGGAGTTCTCTGTAGCCCATCGTGAGCCGTTTGACCGCTTCGCCGATGATCGTGCGCCACCGCTCAACCGCGGATTGCAACAGAACGTCGCTGTCACTCCAAGGCCCGCCCAGGTCGCCTGTTGCCGTCAGGATGAGCCGGCAATAGTGGCGCACGTCGACGAGGGCCGAATAGTCATCAGGCGGCGGCATAGAGGACGCGGGCCGACGCCAGGATGTTCTGCCGCCGAATCGGATTGAAATCGCGCTCGACTACCTGCCGCTGCGCGAGACCGATCGTCCGGTGGTACAGCGCGGCGAGTTCGTCTTTCATGTCGAACATCTCCCAGACCGTCCGCTTCACCCCCGGGGCCCATGTCACCAGGAAGTCGATGTCGCTGTCGGGCCGGTAATCGTCCCGAAGCACCGAGCCGAAGACGGCAAGCTCCGCCACGCCCCACTTTTCGCAGAACGCGCGCAGGACTTCGGGGTCGAATTCGAGGTGGCCAGCTCTCATGCGGTCATTGTAGCGCGCCCGGGCGCTCCCAAATGCCGTTGGGCCAACCCAGGTAGCGGGCCACCGCCAGCGAGATCCCGAGCCCGGCGAACGAGACGATGGCGCCGGCCACGGCATCCAGGATGAAGTGGTTCCCGGTCATGACGACGGCGAAGAACATGGCCGTGGGCCAGGCCGCGGCGACGACATACGCCCACGGCCGGCGCGAGACCCAGGCGACAACCACGCCCAGCAGCAGCGACCAGCCGAAGTGAAGGCTGGGCACCGCCGCGAAGGGGTTCACGAAGGCGCGCGCCTCCTGCGCGTTGTAGCCCACGCGGTCGAATGCCGCCATGGTGTCGATGAAGCCAGCGAAGGGGACAAGCCGCGGCGGCGCAACGGGGTAGAGCCAGTAGATGACGACGCCGATCGCCCCGGAGGCGAGGAAGGCGTTTCGCGTGACGAAGTAGGCCTTCCGGTGCCAGATGTACAGCCACGCGGCAACGAGGATGACCAGCGGCATGTGCCCCCAGAAGTAAATCCAGTTCATCGTCTTGATCAGCCAGTAGTGGTCCAGGATCCACGATTGGAGCTCGAGTTCGTGGTAGAGGTGGAGGCGGCGTTCCAGGTCGATGAGGTTGAAGCTGCGGACCATGGCCTCGCCAGCACGGTCGACCACGGCGCCGCGAATGACGAAGTAGATGAGGAAGGCGACAACCACCACGACCGCTTCGTGGAGGCCAAGGCGGGCGGTAATCGTCCATGCCCGGCGTACCGGGGCCGGAAATGTGGCGGCAGTCACACATCTAGGGTAGCTCAGGTGCACCGAGCTTTCTTTCGCTAATGAATGATTAGCCCCTAAACTCACCAATTCGAGTACCGCCGAGACGAAGGTGAGGTTGGCGCATGGAATTCCTGGTTAGCAGTGGCGACATCAGCAAGGCGGAAGCCGATGCCATCATCGTCAACCTCTTCGAAGGCGTGACGCAGCCCGGCGGGGCAACCGGCGCGGTGGATGCCGCGCTGGATGGCGCAATCACCAAACTCATCGCCCAGGGGGACATCCGGGGCAAGAGCGGCGAAGTCACCATCATCCACACGTTCGGCAAGATAGCCGCCCCGCGTGTGGTTGTGGCGGGCCTCGGCAAGCAGAAGGACTTCGACCTCGACGCGGTGCGGAACCTGTCCGCGAACCTGGTGCGCTCGCTGCGCAAGCCGGGCATCAAGACGCTGGCAACCATCGCGCACGGCGGCGGCAGTGGCGGGCTGGACCCGGAAGCGTGCGCCCAGGCCGTCGCCGAAGGCGCGCTGCTCGGGAACTACCGGTTCCTCAAGCACAAGTCGAAGGATGACGATCGCTCCGAAATCACGAGCGTCACGCTCATCGAACACGACGGCGGGAAGCTGGCATCGATGCAGGCCGCCGCGGAGCGGGGAGTCATCCTCGGCGAAGCGACGAACCTCGCGCGGGACCTTTCGAACGAGCCTTCGAACCACCTGACGCCATCGGACCTGGCGGCGAAGGCGGCCGACGTGGCGAAGGAGAACGGGCTGGAGCTGGAAGTCCTCGAGCGCGCCGACATGGAGAGGAAGGGCATGGGCTCCCTGCTTTCGGTGGCGAAGGGCAGCGCACAGCCGCCGAAGCTGGTCCGGCTTTCGTACCGGGGCCGCGGCGGCGAGGGGTACGACCTCGCGCTCGTGGGCAAAGGGATCACGTTCGACACCGGCGGCATCAGCATCAAGCCGGCGGCGAACATGGAAGCGATGAAGGCTGACATGACCGGCGCGGCGTCGGTCATCGCGGCGATGGGGGCGATTGCGAAGCTGGCCCCGAAGGTCAACGTCGTCGGCATCGCTCCCTGCACGGAGAACATGCCCGGCGGCAACGCCACCAAGCCCGGAGACGTGGTCAGCGCCATGAATGGCCGCACCATCGAGATCATCAACACGGACGCCGAGGGGCGGCTGGTGCTGGCGGACGCCCTCTGCTGGGCGAAGGAACTGGGCGCGGCCAACATCGTCGACGTTGCGACGCTGACCGGGGCGGTGACGACGGCGCTCGGTGATGTCGCGTACGGGCTGATGACGAACAACGACGCGTTCTGCGCGAAGCTCGAAGCCGCCGCCGCCGCTGCCGGCGAAAAGACCTGGCGCCTGCCGATGTGGAAGGAATACGACGACTTCATCAAGAGCGACGTGGCCGACTGCAAGAATTCGGCGACGCGGGGCGCCGGGACGATCGTCGGCGCGAAGTTCCTGGAACCGTTCGTCGGTGACACGCCGTGGGTGCACATGGACATCGCCGGGGTCGACATGATGTCCGCCGACAAGGGGTGGGTGAGCAAGGGCGCGAGCGGCTACAGCGTCCGGGCGATGGTGAACCTGGCCGTGGCGATGGGGTAGTGGCCCCACCTGTTCCGGGTTGGTGTTGATCACACACTTTCTTGACCACTTCAACAGGTGGGAACAGGTGACCGCGGATTCGGCGTGTGTCACCTCTTGCTGACCTCTTGCCACCTGTTCCATTACCTCTTGCATTACCTGTTTGGCACCTGAGCGAGACCTGTTGGGCCACCTGTTCAACACTTCCGTGACCTGTTCGGTCAATCGCTCCTGGTGTTCAGTTGAGGAAGCTGGCGGTGTATCGCGGCGGGACTGCCCTCACCCCCCGCCCCCTCTCCCGACTCCTATCGTCGCGGGAGAGGGGGAGTTCAGGGCGCGTGTTTGCGCCCGCGCGACCGGAGGCGTTGTTCGGTCAACCGCTCCTGGTACTCAGTTGAGGAAGTTGGCGGGGGGCCTGCCCTCACCCCCCGGCTCCTTCCATGAGAAGGCCGGTTGGGGTCAAGCCACGTAGATGTGTGGCGTTGGTTGGTGCCCTGCCGGTTCGCCTCGCTTCCATCCGCACTCGTTGAGGAGCATTCGTTGGCTTGCTCCGGTGCATGCTGAGGTCCGTTTTAGGGTCGGGTGCTGCAATCTCTCCCGCGGGATACCTTCGCTCCCAGGGGGCCGCCGCAGTCACCCGGACGCGGCTTTGGGCTTGGTCGTCTGGGTCCGCGCTTTGGCCTGGTGCTTCTAGGCAGCCATTGGCGCGCTGCTTTCCGAGCGGAGCGGTTCGTACACTTCCCCGCTGACCCAGAGGTGGTGCAGGAGGACGGCGAGTTTTCTGGCGACGGCGATGATAGCCCGCTTCTTCTGGTTCTTGCCTCCTCTTGCCGTCAGTCGCTCGCCGAATCGGCGCAGGTCGCAGTCAGTCCCGCGCATGACCCGGTGGGCGCATTCGACGAGGAGGGTGCGCAGGTAGCGGTCTCCCGCGTGGGTGATGCCGAGCTGGGGGTTTTGTTCACCCGATGCCTGTTGCCGTGGTGCGAGCCCAAGGTAGGCGCCTGCCTGGCGGCTTTTCTTGAACCGTCCTTTCTCTTCGAGGGTGAGGATGTAGGTCACCGCCGTCAGTGCTCCCACTCCATGGACCTGTCGCAAGACACCGCTCTCGGGGTACTCCTTTTCGGCCAGCCGGTTCACTTCTCCGTCGTACGCTTTGATGAGCAGGGTGTGCTGGCGCACCAGTTCGAGCAGGGGCCCGAGGCTTGCCTGGAGCCTCTCCGGGATGCGCTCCCACATCCTCATTGCGAAGGCGTCCGCGTCGCACTGGGGGAGCCGTCCGCCATGTGCCTTCACGGTGCCGCGGATGTGGTTCACCAGGGCTGTCCTCGCCGCCACCACGTGCGCCCGGGCGAGGATCAGGGCCCGCCCCTCCTGGGCTCTCTGGCCGCGGTGCGTGATCGGCGCCAGCAACGCTGCATCTACCCGCGCCAGCCGCGCCAGGGTCTCGGCATCTGTCCTGTCCGTTTTGCGCTGGGAGCGGGTGATCAGTGGGATCTGGCGCGGGTTCGCGACGATGACGTGATGCTTCATCTCCTTGAGGAGGACGCTGACCCAGGGCGAGTGTGTCCCTACTTCCAGGGCGACCACTGTCCGCTCCCTCTTTCCGAGCAGCTTCCTGAGCGCCGGCGCTGTCGTTGCCACCTTACCTTCGGCTTCGACTACTCCATCCCGGTCGAGCACCACGTAGGTGCTCTCCTTGTCTCCGAGGTCGAGTCCCATCGTCCGCAGCTCCGTTGTATCGTTCTTCATGGCCGGTCTGTCTCCTTTTTGCAGCACCTTAGGTGACTGCGTGACGGCCGGCCTTCTCATCCCATCTCTCCCGACTCCTATCGTCGCGGGAGAGGGGGAGTTCAGGGCGCGTGTTTGCGCTGTCTCTTGTGGCCGTGATTCGCTCGCTTCCGGGAAGGCGCGGAGCCGCTCGAAGGCTAACGCGCGACCGGAGGCGTTGTTCGGGCAACCGCTCCTTGCCAGTCGCGGCTCGTTGGAATCGGCGCGGATGCTTTGTTTAGACCCCTCCGAGGCTTCGGCCGGGCGGCCGCGGGGGCGGCGAGCGAGTTTATGAGCGGGGGCGAGGCTATCGCGAAGCTGTGTCGCTTTGCCGTGATCCGCTCCCTTCCGGTCGCGGTTCCATTTCCCGTTGGCCTGTTCAGGGTTCCGCCGGCGCGCCGAAGGGTGGGGCTGGGACCGCGTCGAGGGGGAGATGTTTGGCGCGGAGCGAACGGACTTCCGGGACGAGGAGGACGAGGGCGGTGGGTACGACGACGAGCGCGACGCCAAGCCACAGCGTCGCGTCGATGCCGATGGCGTCCGCCAGCGGGCCGGCTGCGACGAGGCCGAGTGGCGAAAGGGCGACCGACCCGAGCGCGTCGTAAGCGCTGACCCGTGAGAGGGCTTCCGGTGCGACATGTTCGTGGAGGGCGGTGTACCAGAAGACGCCGAAGAGCTCCATGCCGACGCCATTCGCAAGCGCAGCCGCTACTACGATGGGAAGGGGCGCCCCGAGCGCGAGCGCCGCAATCGGCAAGGCGTTGCCGAAGACCGCGAACGTTGCCATCAAGATTGGCCGCTCAGGCCGCCACTTCAGCGCGACGAACCCGCCAGCCATCAAGCCGATGGACTGTCCGGCAAGCACAGCGGCCCATGACTGAGCGCCGCTGAAGTCCCGCTCGGCCACGAGGGGGCCGAGGACCATGAAAGCGCCGAAGAAGCCGATGAGCATGATGGTGAACTGCACGACGATGGTCCAAAGCCAGCGGTGCGCGATGAACTCGCTCCAGCCGTCGCGGAGGTCGGCGATGATGCTCGAACCCGCCTCGGCGGCGGCGCGGATGCCGCGCATCTGGCTCATGAGCGCGGCGGCGACGAGGAAGGTCGCCGCATCAAGCGCGATCGTCCAGCCCGGATTGAAGGCGGCGACAGACGCACCAGCGACGGCAGCGCCGCCAATCATCGTCAGGTTGGTGCCAAGCCGGAGGAAGGCGTTCGCCGACTGGATGCGGTCTTCGGAAACCGTCTGGGGCACCACCGCGGTGTCGGCGGGATAGAAGATGGCGAAGGCGGCGCCGTTCACAGCTTCGAGGACGGCGAGGTGCCAAATCTCGGCAGTGCCGCTGATGAGCAGGAATGCCGCGACGGCCTGCGAGCCGCCCGCGACCAGGTTGCTCCCGACCAGCACCACGTTTCGTGGAAGGCGGTCGGCGATGACGCCGCCGAACGCCAGGAAGATGACGTTCGGTACCATGCGCGACGCGAGCACGATGCCGAGTGCCGAGGCTGAATCGGTGAGGTGGAGGACGGCAAACGCCAGCGCGACGGGCGCCATCGCGTTGCCGAGGAAGGACACGCAACGCCCGAAGAAGAGGAACGCGAAGTTGCGTTCGCTGAGGAGGCTGGTGGCGTTCCGCATGGTTAGTCGTCAGTCATGAGTCGTGAGTCGTTAGCGTGGGCGCCCTGAATTCTGCCCTGGAGGCAGCATACGGCGCAGCCCCCGACGAGGTTTCGCTGACGCGCTGACGGCCAACGGTTGGCCGGCTAATGCCTCTGTTAGTCATGAGTCATCAGTCTTTGGCAGCCGGGTCTTCTGCTAAATGACTAACGACTATCGGCTAACGACCCCTCACACCGCCAGCGGGTCTTCGGCCATCTTCGCCAGGCCGGGGTTGAACTGCGGCAGGCGGTCGATGCCGAGGCTGTCCATCAGGGTGATGTAGTCCGTGTTCTGCTTCTGGCGGAGCTGGCGCAGCTTTTCGACGCCGGTGTTCACCTTCTCCAGGCCGTTCGCGAACAGGACGACGAGCGCTTCGCGTTCGGCGTGGCTGTGGCGAATCTCGTTTGAGAGCGATGCTTCGCCGCGGCCGAGCCAGGCCTGGACGTTCTGCTGGCCGCGGGGGTGGCGCTGCATGTACCAGAGCATGTGGCGCTTGCCGTATTCCAGGTGCCGCCTGGAGTCGTTCGCCATCAGGTCGAACAGCTTTGCGTCGAGGTCGGTCTTCGCGAAGTCGCGGTTCGCTTCGAAGAGGGTGACTTCGTAGGACTTGTAGACGACATCGAGGCAGACGAGCATCTCGGTGAGCTTGAGGGCGCCGTACCAGGCGCGGTAGAGCGTGCCGAGAGGCGCCTGGCCGAGGCCGCCGCCGTTGGCCAGCGCGCGCTTGCGCAGCGCTTCCACCTTGTGGCCCGCGTCGTACACCTGGGTGCCGAGGAAGAGCATGACGTCGTGGAAGCCGTAGCTGATCGGCTCGAACCACTTGCTGATGATCTTCTGCTCGACGAGGCCGTTGGCGCTGTAGGTCGTGCAGAGCTGGCACATCGCGCGCTCGACTTCGTCCGGGAGCTGCTTCAGGCCGTTCGCCCAGTCCAGGTCGGTAGCGGGGATCCAGCGCTCTTTGATGGCGTCCTCGTAGAGGACATCCACGCCTTCGGCCCAGACTTCGGACTTGTCGAAGATGGTGTAGCTGCCGGGGAGGTAGTTGTCCTCGCTGGGGTGGGAGCCGCGCGGGGCGTCGTTCTCGTAGGGCCACATATCCGGCACCTGGCCGTAACTGCCGATGTTGATCCGGTCGAGGGTGAGGCCGTCCGGGCCGGGGGTGGCGCGCACGCCCCGCTCGGACCTGGTGCGGATGAAATTGAAGGTGATCTGGCTCATCCGCTCCGGGTTTTCGTTCACCTTGTCCACGAACGCGGCGACGCGGTCCGCCGGCAGCTTCATGTAGGCGATGTTGGCGACGGTGCGGTCCTTGAGCGCGGACGCTTCGATCTTCGCGACCAGGTCATCGGTCCAGCCGAGCATCTGGCCGCGGGCTTTGGTGGTGTCCTTCAGTTCCATGTGTGGCTCCTGCGTGAAAACGGCTGCCGCCCCACGAAGGGGCGGCAAAGTGAATGCGTTGTCCGGCCGCCGTTAGTTGTTGTTCACCGGTTCGAGGAACTCGCGCATGCCGGGGGCCATGCGTTCGCGGCGGTCGCCGAGGCCGATGACTTCGAGGCGGTGCATGTACTCGTTGATCTGGCGCTTGCGCATGATCATGAGCTTGGCGAAGCCTTCGTCCATGTGCTCGATGCCGCCGCCGGCGAGGATGGCTAGGGCTTCGCCCGTCGTCGGGTTGGTGGTCAGGCTGGCCTGCTGGCTCTGGCCGAGCGCGCCTTCCTGGATGTCCAGGTAGTGGTGCAGCTCTTCCTTGCGCCAGGGCTCCGCGTCCATCACGTACTTCAGGTGGGTGACGCCGAAGGCCAGGTGGCGGCTTTCGTCCTGGGCGGCGAGGCGGAAGATCTTCTTCTCGGCATCGTTCTGGGAGATGAGCTCGCCCATGCGGAAGAGCGTCTGGACGAAGCCTTCGCCAACCAGGTGCAGCAGGGCGGTCATCTCGGTGAAGTCATCGACGCTGAGGAGGTTGATGGCGCCGAAACCGGCATCGACCATGCCGCCGCCGTTCGAGAGGGCGCGCTTGCGGAAGACGTCGAGGTGGCGGCTTTCGTCCATGATCTGGGTGCCGAGGAAGAGCTGCGACTCGAAGTGGTCCGGGTGGACCTGCTCCATGAAGCGGCCGGGAAGGTCACCGGCGATGAATTCGACCTGGGTGAGGAAGGTGCAGAGTGTGCACATCGCCCATTCGATGTCTTCCGGAAGTGGCTTGAGGGTGTCCCAGGGGATGTCCCGGGCGCTGGACCACTGGCGCTGCTGGGCCTCTTCGTAGAGGAGCATGGCGCTTTCGGACCAGACGTCGCCCTTGGACTTGTACTGGCGGGCATGGCGCGGCGAGCGGGGATCGGCCTTCGAGCCGCGCGGCGTGAAGATGGAAATACCGGCTTCGGCCTTCTCATCGACGCCATAGGTCATGGCGTTGATGTCTTCCAGGGTGAGGCCGCGGCGGCCTGCCTGGATGTTCATACCCTGCTGGGTATCAAGGTTCAGCCAGTCAAAGTTCAGTCCGGGAGCTTCGACAAAGGTGGGACTTGAAGCCATGGCGCACTCCTGCGGCCCGCGGCAACGGGCTTCGATAGGCACAATATATAGGATGGATAAGGCGCTGCGAAGTAATTCAGCGGAAAACGGTTGTAATTTCGGGCAGGGACGGCTGGAATGCGGGAGGCCGGTCAGCGGTCGATAACGGTGAAGAGCTCGCTCAGGGAGACGGAAAAGCCGGGCATCACGCTCGTTACGAGCGCGCCGTCGGGAGCGAGCGCCTCCCCATCCCGGTCACCCTCGAAGATCTCCACGATGCGCGCGTACGGGTCGATCAGCCAGCACACGTCCACGCCGTTCGCGCGGAAGGCCCTGCACTTCCGGCGCAGGGCAGCCATCCCCTGGTCTCGTGAACGAACTTCAATCACCGTGGACGGCACGCTGTCGTCACCCGCAAAGCGGTCTGGCGCCCAATACGCAGTGTCCGGGAGCCGGTATCCGGAACCATCGGGGAGGCGGACCCGGCCTTCGGGGCCGCCGCGGCCGCCCGCCTTTTGCTGGTAAACGTAGATCAGGTGCGTCAGCAGTTGGATCAGGTCACGATGAATCGCATTTGTAATGGCTTTCTGCAGCACCACCCCATCCACGTATTCGAGGTACGGCTTCTCTTCCGGCAGAGCGAGGTATTCCTCCTCGCTCATGCGCCGCCCGTGGTACCGAGAAACCGGGATTGGGGTTGCCGAGGGCTTCGGCTGCCGTATCGCCATCACACCAGTATAGCGCGCTGTCTTGTCCCCGCTGACTCCGATACCCTCACCGTTCGTGGAATACGAGGTCCCCGAGCATGTAGCCATCCACCGGCGCGACGGCCGGACGGAGGTGCTGTTGCACCGCTCGATGGCGGTCCTCGGGCCGGAGAAGATCGAGATCAAGAGCGCGCGCGGGACGGTCATCCTGCCGCTCATCGGCCTCGTGCTGGCGGGCGGGATTGGCTGGTACATCGCGCGCAGCGGGTTCACGCTGCCGTTCTGGGCGCTCATCGCGCTGCTTCTCGTTTGCCTGGTGCTCGTCCCGTTCTCGGCGATGAGCCTGATTAGCAGCGTCGTAGGTGCGGACGTGGTGGTGGACGCGCGCAAGGGCTCGGCGACGTGGCAACAGGGCTACCTGGGCATGGGCATCGGGACGAAGGAGTTCGTACCGTTCACGCGGATCGACCACTTCGAAGTGACCGTGGAAGGCGACGAAGCGGACCGCTGGCGGGACCAGGTGGATGACCTCCGCCAGTTCGCGCTTGTGCTGGTGAAGGACAACGGCAAACGGCTGACGCTCGCGCAGGTCCCGGTGCCCGCCTACGGCCAGGCCGATGGCATGGACCGCACGCTGGCCGTGGGACAGGCGGTAGCCAAACTGGTAGGTTCGAAGGTGACCATCCCCGAAGGCTGGGAGATGGTGGAGATCGACACCGACACCGGCGACCAGGTCACGAAGGCCACGCCGGGGAAAGGCAAGAGCCGTGGACGCCGCCGCTAGGCTTCTCAAGAATGCGAAGACCGTCGCCGTGGTGGGGCTGGACTCGCGCACGGACCGTGTTGCCTACCGCATCGCCTCCTACCTGCAGGACCACGGCTACCGTGTCATCCCCGTGCACCGCAACCAGTTCCCGGCCGAGGAAGTGCTGGGCGAAAAGGCGTACGCCTCGCTCCGAGACGTGCCGCAGAAGATCGACCTCGTGGATGTGTTCGTGCGCTCGGAACAGACGACGCCGGTCATCGAAGATGCTATCGCGGTCGGCGCGAAGGGCGTGTGGCTGCAGGTGGGGATCACGAATCGTGAAGGGCTGGCCAAGGCCGCGAAGGCGGGGCTGGTGACGACGCAGGACCGCTGCACGATGGTGGTGCACCGGGACGAGATTGCGCGGTAGGCGTTGGGGCTGGGCCAGGCAAGTGCAGGGCGGCGAGGCTCCGTTGGGCGCATAGCGCCGAGCGGGCACGAGACCCGCAACTACGCAAGCTTCCCGAGCGCCCATGCCGCTCGTTCCACGCTGGAGTACACCGGGATGCCTCGCGCGGCGAAGTCGTCGCGGACTTCGTCGACGATGGCGCGGTGTTCGCGGTTGTTGGTTTCGGTGGCGCCGAGGACGACGGCGACTGGCTTGTCGGACTTCTCGCAGATCTGGGCGAGGCGGTTGCAGGCGTGCTTCAGGCGTTCGCCGGCATCGGGACGCCCGAAGAACCAGTCCTCGCCGACGTTCGCGATGGCGAGGTCGTAGTTCGGGCTTTCGAGCATGAGTTCGAGGAGGCCGTTCGAAGAGAGGCCGGAGCCTGCGAGGATGGACTGGTCGACCGGGTTGCCCACCCAGTCCGCGAGCGCGGGCGCCTTCGCGCGCACCTTCTCGCGGACGTCATCCGGCAGCGGGACGACGGTGAAGCCGCTCTCTTCGGCGGCATCGGCGGACTGGACGCTGCGTCCGCCGCCGCCACCGACGATGGCGATGTTCCGGCCGGCCGATTTCGGCAGCATGGCCGCGCCGAGCATGAGGTCGAGCAGTTGTTCCTGGTTGCGCGCTTCGGGGGCGCCGGCCTGGCGAAGGACGGTGCTCCAGAGTTCGGCGGCGCCGGCGAGGGCGGCGGTGTGGGATGCGGCCGAGCGCGCCCCGGCCTTTGTCCGGCCTGCTTTGTGGATGATGACCGGTTTCTTCGCGGCGGCTGCCGAGAGCCCTTCGAAGAATCCCCGGCCGTCCGGGACACCTTCGACGTAGGCGCCGATGACGGTCGTCTCCGGGTCGTCGGCCAGGTAGCGGAGCATCTCGCCGGGCGTGACATCGAGGCCGTTGCCGTAGTTCGCCACCTTGCCGAACTTCAGGCCACGCGCGTTCCCACGCGTGATGACTTCGACGGCGTTGTTGCCGCTCTGGCTGAGGAAGGCGACCGTGCCCTGCGTCAGCGGCAGGTCCGGGCGGAACGAGAGCCCGCCACCCGGGTGATACAGCCCCATGCCGTTCGGGCCGAGGATGCGGACGCCCTTCGCCGCCGCATTGGCTGCTATCTGGCGTTCAAGGCCGGCTGCTTCTTCGTCGCCGGTTTCGCTGAAGCGGCCGGTGAACAAGTGGAGGAAGCGGACGCCCTTCGCTCCACACTGGTCGACGAGGTCGAGCACCGCGCCGGCGGGCAGGCAGGAGATGACGAGGTCCACGCCGCCCGGCACTTCGGCGAGCGACGGGTATGCCTTGAGACCGGCGACTTCATCAGCGGTGCGGTTCAGCGGGTAGATGGCGCCGGCGAAACCCTGGTTCTTGATCGCCTCCACGTAGTCGTGTCCGGGGCTATCGATGTTGGTCGATGCGCCGGCGATGGCGACGGAGCGTGGGCGGAAGAGCAGGCCGAGGTCGGGGGTGGTGGGGAATCGGGGCACGCGGGGATTATTCACCACGGAGGCACGGAGAGCACGAAGGGAGTGTCCTGGCGGGCCCTGGTGCTGCGCGGTGCGACCCGTGCTTGCGGGGCAGCGCACCCGCCCATGGCTGGGCGGGTACAGAGGGTGGGAGCGGCGGCGGGCGACCCGCGTACTGCCGGGCTTTGGTGCCGCACGGTGCGACCCGTGGGGGCGAGGCAGCGCACCCGCCCATGGCTGGGCGGGTACAGACTGGGTGGGAGCGGTGGCGGGCGCTAAGTGGGCCGGCCGGGCCTGTGCGCCGGGCGGCCGCGCCGGAGTGTCGCTCAGTCCCAATCCGAAATCCGAAATCGGCAATCCAAAATCGCTAGACGCCCCGCTTGTCGCCCCAGATGAGGATGTGGAGGCGGGTGCTGAAGCGGTAGCCGCGCTGGGCGCAGGTTTCGGCGAGCCAGAGGCTGCGGGCGTTGAGTTCCGTCGCCGTGGTGCCTTCGGGCATGAGGACCACGCGTTCCGGCGGGATCGCGAACCTGTCGAGGAGCGATTCGACTTCGGCCAGGTCACTCTCCTGCTGGACGACGAATTTGAAGAACGCGTTTTCGCGGGCGGCGAAGTCGCGGAGGGAGGCTTCGGGCAGCGTTTCGAGGCCTTCGTTGCCGGCGTGGCGGAGCTTGGGGGAGACGTTCCACTGGTCTACTCCCTCGGCCAGGCTGACGGTCGAATGGGATTGCGGCGCCGTTGAGCGAGCCCTCACCCCCGGCCCCTCTCCCGACTCCTGCGTCGCGGGAGAGGGGAGTTCTGCTCGCAGCGGTCCGAGTTCGCCGGGGGCGATGGTACCGTTGGTTTCGATTTCGACGCGTAGGCCCGCGGCTTTCAGGCGGGTGACGAGGGGCAGGAGTTGGCGGCGCTGGATGAGCGGCTCGCCGCCGGTGATGACCACGTTGCGGGGCGCGCGGGAGAGGACGTTTTCTGCAATGTCATCGACTGAGAGTTCGATCGTTTGTTCGGTGCGGTCGAAGCGGGACCAGTCCCAGGTGTAGGCGGTGTCGCACCAGGAGCAGCGGAGGTTGCAGGTGGCCAGGCGGACGAAGGTGCTCGCGACGCCGGCGGAGACGCCCTCGCCCTGGACGGAGGAGAAGATTTCCGGCTTGCCGTCGGCCATGCGGGACAGGAGGAGCGGCGCGGCCCTCACCCCCCGGCCCCCTCTCCCGACTCCTGCGTCGCGGGCGAGGGGGAGTAAGCGGCGCTCATCCTCTTGCCGCCAGCGCGGGGTCCTGCGGCGGCGAAGCCGGCCGCGCGCAGCTCGCCGTGGACGGAGGAGAAGATCTCCGGCTTGCCGTCGGCCATGCGGGAGAGGAGGAGCGGCGCGGCCCCTACCCCCCGGCCCCCTCTCCCGACTCCTGCGTCGCGGGCGAGGGGAGTAAGCGGCGCTCATCCTCTGCCGCCAGCGCGGGGTCCTGCGGCGGCGATGCCGGCCGCGCGCAGCCCGCCCTGGACGGAGGAGAAGATCTCCGGCTTGCCGTCGGACATGCGGGACAGGAGGAGCGGCGCGGCCTCACCCCGGCCCCCTCTCCCGACTCCTGCGTCGCGGGCGAGGGGGAGTAGGCGGCGCTCATCCTGTTGCCGCCAGCGCGGGGTCCGGGAGGCCGGCGGCGGCGAAACCGGCCGCGCGCAGTTCGCAGGAGTCGCAGGCGCGGCAGGGCCATTCGAGGCCGGCGTAGCAGCTCCAGGTCAGTTCCAGC
Source organism: Dehalococcoidia bacterium (assembly GCA_046328215.1). GTDB lineage: Bacteria > Chloroflexota > Dehalococcoidia > Tepidiformales > Tepidiformaceae > Amarobacter. The sequence continues at coordinate 148,696 of JAXLXA010000003.1, forward strand.
GGGGCGCCGATTTCGGTGCCATAGGCGGCGATTTCGGCCTTCGACATGGTGATGATCGGCGCTTCGATGCGGATTGGGACTTCGTACGCCGTACCCACCTTGCTGCCGAGCCGGATGACCTCGGTGATGGCGTCGTAGAACTCGGGGCGGCAGTCCGGGTAGCCGGAATAGTCGATGGCGTTGGCGCCCACGAAGATGGCGCCTTCCAGTGCCGCCGGGTCTTCGCCTTCGCGTTCGATGCGGTCCAGCAGCCAGCTTTCCAGGGCGGCAGCGGCGAGAGTCACGAAAAACGTGTTCCGCAGCGGCACGTAGGTGTTCGGGATGTCCTGGGCCATTTCCGCGAAGTTCCGGTTCTCCGGGACTGCCATCGCGTCGCTCGTAAGCGAGGAGAACGAGGCAAGGCGAGCGTAGTAGGCGGCATCAACTTCGAGCAGTGGGATGCCCAGGCGTTCGGCGACGGCGCGGGCGGAACGAAGCTCGCGGATGTGGCGTTGGCCGTACCCGATGCTGAGCGCCCGGACATCGTGCCCCTGCCGCACAGCATGGGTGGCAACGGTTGTCGAGTCGAGCCCACCGGAGAGGAGGACGATGGCCTGCATGAAGCAACGGTAGCAGGCGGGCGTGCCTGCTGAAATGGCTCGAACCGCGTAGGGTAGGCGGCATGAGCGAACCAGGTCGACCATCGGGCAAGCGCGGCTTCCGCGCATACGACTGGGACGCGATCGCCGGGATTCTCGCGGCTGGCGCGGCCCTCATCCTCCACCTGCTGCACGTCATCGAGACTGACGTCCTGCTGACCATCGCGCTGGTGGTGCTCGCGCTCCTCCTCTTCCGGGACTTGCGGCGCGAGGCTGAGGACGAAGAGTTGAGGCACAGAGCGCGAGACACACAGCGGGCGGTTGAAGAACTGGTGGCGCGAAGCCAGCCGCCGGACACCGTGCTGATCGGGCCGCGCCAACTCCGTCCCGCCAGTGAAGCGTTCGCGCGGGGGGCGCGAGGCGAGATGATCTGGTTCAACGTCTGCTTGCTGATGTTTCGCCCGCAGGTGCTCTTCGATTCGCTCCTGGCGCCCGCGCTCGTGAACCCGGCGGTGACCGGCGTCCAGTTCGTGCTGGACGAGTCCGAGCGGGAAGCGTGGGAGCGCGAAGTGGTGCCCAAGGCGGCGGCAACGGGCTTCGGTGCGAAGCTGCGGCCGCCACGGTGGGTTCCCTTGAAGCACGAGGCCGTCTCGTTCATCCTCGCCGACACCGATGCCGGGACGACGGAGGCTCATCTGAGCTTCTGGGGCGAACCGTTCATGGCGCGGCAGCCGGGCTTCGACATCCCCCGCTACGTCTTCCACGTGAAGAGCCACTCCGACCTGATCCCCCAACTGGTGGAGTTGGAGCGCCGCCACCGGGCGCCCGCAAAGGCCTGACCCGGCGAGTTCGTGAGCCACGGCGGCGGTACACTCCCGGGGTGCAGCGCGAGCTACCCAACCGCCTGGATTCGCTGACCGGACTGCGCTTCTTCGCGGCCTGGCTGGTGGTGGTGCACCACTTTTCGAACTTCGCGACGATGCCCTACATCTGGCGGTACACCGGCTTCGGTGCGACCGGCGTGACGTTTTTCTTCGTGCTCTCCGGCTTCGTTCTGACGTGGAGCTTCGTGCCGAGCGACACGCCGGGCCGGTTCTACTGGCGGCGGTTCGCGCGCATCTGGCCGTTGCACGCGGTCACGACATTGCTCGCGCTGCCGGTTTTCTATACGTGGCGAGACGTGCCCTACGACTGGACCGCCGTCGGGCTGTCGTTCGTGCTGTTGCACGCCTGGGTGCCAACCGCTACGACCTACTTCGCGGGCAATCCGGCGTCATGGTCGCTGTCGTGCGAGATGTTCTTTTACGCGCTCCACCCGCTGGTCGTGCGGACGGCCCTGGCCCTGCGGCTCGTCGCCCTGGGCGTGGTGACGGCGGCGGTGGTGGGCGCGGTGTTCGTGGTCGCCCGCTGGTCACCGGACTGGTGGTCGGACCGGATCGTCGGCTGGCTGCTGTATATCTCGCCGCTGTTCCGGCTGGGCGAATTCCTGCTCGGGATCGCGCTGGCGGCGGCGCTGCGCCGCGGCTTCCGCCTGAAGCTGGGCGTGATCCCCTGGGCGATCCTCGTCGCGGCGTGGTTCCACCTGGAGTACGTGTTCGCGCCGGAGCACTTCTCGGAGACGTTCCGCGTGCTGGTCTCCCAGGCGACGTATGTGGTCCTGCCAGTGCTTTACGCCGGAGTGATCGCGGCGGCGGCGCAGCTCGATTTCGATGGCGCGCGGTCGTGGCTGCGGACCAAACCGATGGTGCTGCTCGGCCAGTGGTCGTACGCGCTCTACCTGGTGCACGCGACGATCATCTACGCGCTTATCGATTCAATCGGGGTGCGTGGCTATTCCCCGGTCAGGAACATGCTCTGGCTGGGCATTGTGACGGCGCTGGCCGTAGCGGCTTCCGCCGCGCTGTACACGATCGTCGAGCACCCGGTGGAGCAGCGGCTTCGCCAGTTCCAGAAGCGCTGGCTGGCGCGGCGCGCGGGTGCTCCGGCAACGGCGTCCGCGGCAGCCCCGGGGGGTGGCTGAGGCCGCGCAGGACTCCGGGCGGTTGTATGCTTGAGTCTGGAGGGTCGATGGAACCGTTCAACGCCGTATTCCTGGAAGAAGGCGGATGGGTCGTGGGCTGGATTGAGGAGTTGCCGGGGGCCGTCGCCCAGGAACGCACGCTCGACGCGGCTCGAGTGAGCCTCCGGGAGGCGCTGAAAGACATCCTCGCTGCGAACCGCGAGCTGGCGCGTGCAGCGGGCGAGGGCCGCGAAGTTATTCGTGAGCCGATGCCGTTTACGGCGTGAGCCGGCGAGATCTCATTAAGCATCTGACGGAGAACGGCTGTGAGTTTCTTCGCGAAGGCTCGAATCACACGGTCTCTATCAATCGGGCCATCCGGAGGTCCGCCGCCATCCCGCGACACAATGAAATCGTCGAGACGCTCGTCCGCGTGATCTGCGCCGAACTGGGCATACCTCGGCCCGAACGAAGACGCAGCCGCTGACCGGAGTACGCTTCGAAGCAGCCGCGCCAGCGGTACGCCCCGCCCAGCGCGATTCCTGCCGATTCCCGTCCAATCGCCGCGACACGCCGGCGCCGCAACGCGAACGGCCGGCGTTGCCGCCGGCCGTCTGATAGCACTATCTGCGTAGGCTGCGAGTCAGGTCGGAAGGATCCAGGCGAAGATGCCGGCGCCGATCGGTCCGTCCGGGTAGGGCGAATCGCCGGATGTGGCGATGATGCCCAGCACCAGCGTCATCACGGCGAAGCCAACCAGGTTCGAGATGACGACCTGCGTGGAGTCGGCGTTGGTTACCGACTGGGTGGCGTAGATGCTCAGGACGAAAAGGAGCCCGATCGGGACAATCGCGAAAATGGGGCCGAGGACGGGGACGAACATCAACACCGAGAGCGCGAGCGGGATGGCCGCATAGCCCATGGTGCGGACGAGGGCCTGCAGGTCCGCTGACGCCTTGTAGACCTGGACGAGGAAGACGTACGAGATCAGGATCCAGACGCCGTAGAGCAGGGCGAGGAAGATGCCGCCCATGATGAACGTGCGCAGGAACAGCCCGTCAGGCGCTTCCGATGAGAAGACATCGTTGACCTGGTAGAAGAGCATGGCGCCAAGGCCCGCGAGGAGAGCGCTGACCGCAGCGACCACGATCGCCGGGATCAGTTCGTTGACGTCGTCCCGGACTTCATCGAAGACCGAGGTATCCAGCCGCGCAAGGCGGAGGATGCGATTAATGACGAGGTTCGGGTCCATGCTGCCTCCGTGCATGAGTTCCGGCCGTCTGGCGGAGGTGAATGCACCGCCGCCGGCTGTCCCTGGCCGGGTGGGCCGCACTATAGCACGCCTTTACCCCAGATTGCGCAATTCGCGCAGAAGGGTGATCAGTTTGTTACGAGAGCGGCTTCTGATGTGGCATTCCCGCCCGCCTCGGGTACGCCGCGTGCGTCCGGCCCGCCTTCCGGAAGAGCGCGATCGACAGCGTGGCGCTGATTTCGGGCCGCATGGCCACCGTCTCCAGGAACGTGCACCCGAGGACATGGCAGGCCTTGGCCGAAGTAGCCAGTTCCGCCTCCAGCGCGCTTCCCTTCGGCAGCCCAACCAGGCCGCCGGCGCGGGCCAGCGGGGCGGTGTATTCCAACAGCTCGGCGAGTTGCGCGACGGCGCGCGCGGTGACGATGTCCGCGGAATCGCGAAAGGCGCCGCGGCCTGCTTCTTCCGCGCGCAACGCCAGGACCTCCACGTTGGCGAGGCCCAACTCGCCGGCCAGCTGCTCCAGCAGCCGCGCCCGTTTCTTGAGCGGCTCCACGAGAACGAATCGCGTCTCCGGCGAAACGGCTGCGGCGACCATCCCGGGGTACCCGCCCCCACTCCCCACATCGACCACCAGCCCCGTGCCGCCGCCCGCATGATCGAGCAGCAAGCGCCAGATTTCGAGGGATTCCGCGTAATGCCGCTGGACCACGTCCGCCGGGTCAACGCTCGTCACCCGGGTGTGTGGTGCGGCGGCTTCGAGCAGCGCTGCGTGCCGCTCGAGGAGCGGGAGCCATCGCGCCGCGTCCTCAAACACCGGAAAGAGCTCCGCGAGGTCGTGCCAGTTCATTTGGGCTGGGAGTGGGGCGGCACGAACATGGAATCGATGATACATTGAGGACATGACCAAAGAATCGCAGGGTGCACCGGTCGTGCATAAAGCCCTCGGCGAAGCCCTCCAGGAATACCTCTCCTCTCTCAAGCCCGCGCAGTACCACGAACAGGAAAACTACGTCCGCAAGTACGTCGACCATGCCGACCCGGCAACCGACGCCTCAACGCTGACTGGTAGCCGCGTGGAAAGCTATGCCGAGAGCCAGATCCGGGCGGCGGACCCGAACGCGCAGAAGCGCGTGGAGGCGCTCAAGAGCTTCTTCCAGTTCCTCAAGAAGAAGAACTACACGACGGCGAACTACGGCATCAACGTCCGCGTCCGCCGCACCGGCGGGCGAACGGGGGCCTCAGCGGTCCGCATCGAGGAAGCGCCCGTGGAGATGACCGCGGATGGCCTGGAAGCGCTCAAGAAAGAGCTCAGCGAGATCGAGTCGAAGATCCCGGACCTCGTGAAGTCGATCGAGCACGCCCGGGCCGACGGCGACCTCCGCGAAAACGCGCCCTACCACGCAGCCCGCGAAGCCCTCGCCTTCACCAACGACCGCAAGCAGCGCATCGAAACGTCGCTCAAGCGGGCCGTGGTGGTGGACCGCTCGGGGCAGGACGAAGGACTCGCTGTTCTGGGCTCGATGGTCACCGTGACGCATGTCGAACGGGACCGCCAGGAGACCTACCAGCTCGTCAGCTCGCGCGAGGCCAATGCGCGCGAACGGCGTATCTCCGTGGAGTCCCCGGTCGGCCAGAAGCTACTCGGCAAGCGCGTCGGCGAAGAAGTCGAAGTCGATGCGCCGCAGGGCACGATGCGCTTCCGCGTCGACAGCGTCACCAACACGAACTGACGGTCGCTACAGGTTGTAGAGCGCCCGCGCGTTCTCGCCGAGGACCATGCGCCTGCGCGCATCGCTGAGCTTCGCCGTGCTCTCGAAGATCTGGTCAAGCGCGTCCGCGCTCGAGTCGATGTGCGGGTAATCCGAGCCCCAGAGGAACTGGCGCTCGCCGATGATCTCCATGCACGAGTCGATGTTCTTCTCCCGCGGCTCCACCACGTAGTAGACGTTCGACTTCATGTACTCCGAAGGTTCGCGCTTCGTCTTTTCGGCGTAGCCGAACATCTCGTATTTCTCGTCCAGGCGGTGCGCGATGTAGGGCGCCCAGCCCGCCCCGGCTTCCACGCACAACAGCTTGAGCTCCGGGAACCGGTCGAAGTGGCCGCTCATCACCCAGCTCGCCATCGCCGGGATCACCTGGTAGGTCGCGCCCATGCCGAAGCCGAACGTGCGGCTGGGCTCGACGAGCAAGTTGTGGTGGCGCGTCGGGTTTTCGAGGATGCGGTTGAAGCGGACGATGACGTGGAGGCAGGCCGGGAGCCCCGCGTCCTCCAGTTCGTGCCAGAGCGGGTCGAAATCGGGGTGTAGGGGGCTTCGGCCGTTGACCGGCTCGGGAGCCACGAAGAGCCCCCGGAAACCCGCCTTGAGACAGCGCTTCAGCTCCGCGTGGGCCAGGTCCGGGTCGTGCATGGCCACGTGCGCCATGGGGAAGATGCGGTTGTGCTGGTCCGCGCGGAAGTCTTCGCACCAGCGGTTGTAGGCGCGGGCGTAGGCATCGGCGAGCTTCGGGTCAGGCGTGTCCCAGAGGATTCCGATGGTCGGAAAGACCACGCCACCCGCGATCCCTTTCTCGTCGAAGAGCTTGATGCGCTCAGCCGTGTCGAAACTCGCGAGCGGAGCGGCGTCCAGGTACGTCATGTAGGGCAGTTGCGAACGCGGCGCATCCACGCCGCCAAGCCCCGAGAGCCCGCCGCTCATGATCACCTGCCGGTCGATGATCAGGTGCTCATCGGCGGCCATGCGCGCTTTCAGCTCGAGCGCCATTTCCGGCAGGTTCCGAAGGTCCTCGGTCTGCGCCTGCGCCCCGGTCGCGGGGTTCATCGGCCGGATGCCGCGCGACTCGCCGTCGCGCGCCGGAATGCTCCGGGTGATCCGGATGGCGCGCGGCCGGTACTCGGCTTCGAGGTACTCATCCCAGAGGTCCGGCGGCTCGAGAACATGGGAGTCGCCGTCGATCACGTAGTACCCGTCACGTCCCACTGTCCTGCCTCCCATGCTCTCTCTTCACTCTCTGGTGGGCGGCATCATAAAGACGCTGGCAAGGCGCCGGTATCGCGTTGTGGACTCTCATCCGGTTCTAATCCTTCGTATCTACCGTGAAATCACCACAACTGCCGCCAGGTACACTCAATGCCGGACCCGAAGCACCAACCTCCCTCAAGCCCCGCATCCGAACGTGGCCGGAAGCTGTGGAAGCCCGGGCGTTCGAGCAGGATGAAAGCCGGCCTCGTTGGGCTCAGCTCGGCGGCCATCGTCTCTGTGTACGCAGCGGGCTACCTCAACACGCGGGCGGATGAATCGGCGAACCTCGTCGCGGCGTCCGCTTCGACGGTGAGCGCCGTTCCATCCGCGACTGCCACGGCAACTGTAGCCGCACCGACTCAAGCTGGCAGCAAGGCAACAACCACCACCCAACCGCAGGCTCGCGCGACCGCCACGCCGTCGCCCGCCTCCACGTCCTCCGGGACCTACAAGGACGGGACGTACACCGGCGTCGGCACGAGCCGGCACGGAAGCATCCAGGCCACGGTCGTCGTCGAGGGCGGCAAGATCGTTTCCGCCGAGATCACGGGCTGTAACACGAAATACCCGTGCTCGAAGGTGGCGAGCCTGCCCGGCCAGGTGGTTGCCAGGCAAACCGCTACCGTGAACGTCATCTCCGGCGCCACTGACAGCTCGCGCGCCTACATGGGCGCGGTCTCCGCGGCGCTGGCGCAGGCGAAGGCCTGACGTGGTGACGCTGACGCCGCCGTTGGTTGCCTACCACGTCGCGATGGACACCACCATCACGATCGAGGCCCCCGGCGCCCCGGAGGGCAGCGCCGAAGCTATCCGGCGGGCATTCGGCTGGTTCGACCACGTTGAACGCGTGTGCAGCCGGTTCGACGCCGAAAGCGAGCTCTCGCAGCTTTGCCGCCGCCCCGGTGAAGACGTCCCGGTCAGCGAGTTGTTGTTCAGCGCGCTGCGGTTCGCGCTCCACGTCGCGGCGGCCTCGGGCGGCGCCTTCGACCCCACGATCGGCGCAGTTGTGAGCGAGGCGGGCTTCAACCGGAACTACCGCACCGGCGAGCTGGCCGTCGCAGCGGGTTCGCCCGACGGCTCGTACAAGGACGTGCTCTTCGGCCCCGGCATGACCACCGTCCGACTGTTGCGGCCGCTGCAATTGGACCTCGGCGCGGTTGCCAAGGGACTTGCGGTCGACCTGGCCGCGCGGGAACTGGCCGCATTCCCCGGCTTCGCCGTCAACGCCGGCGGAGACGTGTTCGTGCGCGGCCGGAACGCCGAGGGCGGCCCCTGGCGAATCGGGGTCCGCGACCCGCGCGACTTCGATTCGCTGGCGGAGACGTTCGTCCTTGATGGCGCCGCGCTCTGCACTTCCGGCGACTACGAGCGCCGCGACGAATCGACCGGCGTCCATCACCTCTTCGATGCCCGATCCCGAAGGGTGGTCCACGGCTGCGCCAGCGCATCCGTGATTGCGTCCACAGCCATGGCCGCTGACGCGCTCGCGACCGCCGCGTTCGCGCTGGGCCCGATCGATGGCATCGCCTTCCTCGAATCCCAGGGGGTCGAGGGCCTGATCATCACACCGGACGGCGGCCGCTTCGAGACCGCCGGCCTGAAGGAGTACATCGCATGACTGCGCTCCCAGCGAACCCGGCCATGGACTGGCGCCCGTTGCGACGCGCGGTCCGCAGCCCGAAGGGCAACCTCCTCCTCGTGCTCGGCGGTCTCGCCTTCGTGGCCGCCTACGCCGCAGGCGATTCCGTGGTCCTGCCAAACATCATGAACGCGGTTGGCGCGGCCGCTTTGACCGACATCGTGGTCCAGCGAGTCGAGCGGAAGCTCTGGGTCTTCCCAACGGCCGGCATCCTCACCGGCCTGATCGTGGCGCTGATCCTCAGCCCGTATGACTCGCTGATGATCGCGCCGGCCACCGCCGTGCTGGCGATCTGCAGCAAGCACCTCTTTCGCGCCCGCCTGGCGAACATCTTCAACCCCGCCGCGCTCGCCCTCGTCGTCGCGGCGGTTGCGTTCGACGCCGGTCACAGCTGGTGGGGCGCCTTGCCCGATTGGAGCTGGGGCGGCGCGCTCATCGTCCTCCTCGCCGGGTGGTACACCGCCAACCGGATTAACAAGCTTCCCCTCGTCCTCGTTTTCCTGGCGGCGTTCTACGGCCTCTTCACCGTGGCCAGCTTCGCCGGTGGGCCGGAGGTCGGCAGCGTGTTTCGCGCGCCGGACCTGCAGGCGGCCCTCTTCTTCGCCTTCTTCATGCTCGATGACCCGCCAACCTGCCCGGTGAAGTACCGCGACCAGGCTATCTTCGGCGTGATTGTGGCGGTCGTTGCATTCGGCGCGTTCGAGTACTTCGGCTGGCTGTACTACCTGCTCGCCGGATTGCTCGCCGGCAACGCCTGGTGGGCGCTGCAGCGGACCTTTCGCGCTCGCCGCCGGGAGCTGCGCCGCGCGGCCTGAAACGCGGCGGATAGATACTAAAACGGCCCTTCCATCAGGAAGGGCCGTTTGATTCGCGTTGCGAAGGGGCTGATTACTCGATGTCGACGGTGGCGCCGGCTTCGGTCAGCTTGGCCTTGATCGACTCGGCCTCTTCCTTGCCGATGCCTTCCTTCACCTTGGCGGGGGCGGCTTCGACGAGGTCCTTGGCTTCCTTCAGGCCGAGGCCGCTGACGACTTCGCGGATGGCCTTGATGACGTTGATCTTGTTGTCACCGAAGCTCTTGAGGACGACGTTGAATTCCGTCTTCTCTTCCTCGGCGGCGGCAGCGGCGGGGGCGGCGCCAGCGGCAGGGGCGCCGGCAGCCATCATCATCGGGGCTGCGGCGGTGATGCCGAACTCTTCTTCGATCGCCTTGTTCAGGTCACGAAGTTCGAGGAGGGTCATGCCCTTGATGATTTCGAGGGCTTCTTCAACCTTGGCCATTGTCTGAATCTCCTTTGTGGGCTCGGGTTAGCCGGCGGCTTCGAGCTGGTTGGCACGCGCCTCGACGAGGCCGGCGAAGTTGCGGATGGTCGACTGCAGCAGCCCCGCGAAGTTGTAGAGCGGGCTCTGGAGCTTGCCCACCACGTCCGCGATGAGCTGTTCCTTCGGCGGCATCGTCGCCAGGCTCTCGACCTCGGCGCGGGAGAGGACCTTGCCCTCCAACCAGCCGCCGTGGATCTCGATGTTGAGGCGCCGCGCGCGGAGGTGCTCCGTGAGCGCCTTCACCGGGGCGATAGGGTCGTCATAGCCGATCGCCAGGGCGGTTGGCCCCTGCAGGATCTCGGCCATGTTGTCTCGCCCGGCGGCGCGTGCGGCCATCCCGGCAAGGGTGTTCTTGACCACCTTCACCTCGGCTCCGGACGGGCGCAGGGCGCGGCGGAGCTCGGTGAGTTGGGCAACAGTCAGCCCACGATAGTCGGCGCTGACGGCGATCGAGGCACGCTCCATGCGCGCCTTGATGTCGGCCAGCATCGCCTCTTTTCGTGGAGTCGGCATAGCCACCTCCGGTGACGAATGCGGCCGGGTGTCGAACCCGGCCGGGTGCGGTAGAGCCCGGAAACCAAAAATCCCCGCGCGATGGCAGGGATCGAATCATCCTTCCCTGGGAAGGATGGAATCACTGCCTCGACAGGCGCCGGTTGGGCATTACCCCTCCCGCCCTTCCTTGGAAGAGGCGGTCGCATGAGGGACCTGTGGTCTCTGGCTCTTGAGTTGTCGAAATGCAAGGTATCAGGTTTCGGGGTTCAGGGAAATGGGATGGGCGGTGCCAGGTGCCGGGTGCCTGGTGCCAGGTGCCTGGTGCGCGCTGCCTCGGAACTCGGAACTTGGAGCTCTTTTTCGAGTACCATCCGTTTCGTGATTGAACTTACGAAGCGCCTGCTCACCGCCGCCGAGGGCGGCGAACCGGTGTTCCTTGCTTCCGTACTCGAACCGGGCCGGGCGCAACTCGAAGCCGGCGCCCGGATGCTTGTCGAACGGTCCGGCCAGCGTATCGGGTCGCTCGGCGATGCGACGCTTGATGACGCCGTCGCGGCGCTCGCTCCCGACGCCTTCCCGAAGCACGTGACCCAGACGCTCTACGTCACCCCCGACGGCCTCAGCGAGCGCACCGTCCAGGGCGCAACCGCCATCTATGTCGAGGTGGTCGAGGCCAAGCCGGTCTTCCTCGTCGTTGGTGGCGGTCACATCGGCCGTTCGCTGGCCAAACTCGCCGACTTCATCGACTTCCACGTCGTGGTCCTCGATGACCGCGAAGAGTTCGCGAACTCCGAACGCATCCCCTGGGCCGACGAAATCCTCTGCGAGGACTACGAGGCCGCGCTCGACCGCTATCCAATCAACTCCGGCACGTACATCACGCTCGTGACCCGGGGCCACAAGCAGGACGAGCTCTCGCTGCGGCACTGCCTTGGCCGGGGCGCGGCGTACCTGGGCATGATCGGCTCGAAGCGCCGCACCGGCGCGGTCCTCCAACACCTCGCGGACGAAGGCTTCGACCGCGACGAGCTGGGGAAGGTTCGTACGCCCATCGGCCTCAACATCGGCGCCGAAACTCCGGAAGAGATCGCCATCAGCATCATGGCGGAGGTCATCATGTTCCGCCGCGGCGGAGACGGCTCGGTGATGTACCACCGGTAAAGTTCGGCCAGACGAACTGCTCTCGTTGACAGTCGGGCCTGTGCGATTTCTCGGCGTGGGGGCTACTCCATCGCGCCGGCTACCGCGTGGCGCTCCAGCAGTTCCTGGCGCAAGTCCAGCATCGCCGTGTAGGTGGGGATGACGAAGATATCGTCGCCCGGTGCTGAGCCGGCGAGGATCGCGTCGAGGAGGTGAGCCGGGGAGTGATCCACGATGGCTGGTTGTGGCCAGCCCGCGTACTTCAGGCGCACGACAAGGTCCTCTGCGCGGTCCCCACCGGCCCACCAGGCGGCTACCGCGCCGCTCAACAGTTCGTGGTCCACGTCCCAGATCCAGCTCACGTCCTGGCCATCGGCGAACCGGTCATTGAGCAGCAATGCGACCTTCAGTGGGCCCCGTCGGCGCGCCAGCTCCCGCAGCAAGAGCGACACCTGGTTGGCGCCCGCGGGGTTTTTCGCGAGGAAAAGCCGCAGCTTCCGGCCATCGAGGTCGACCACCTCCTGCCGTCCAAACGCCGGCCGGACGGCGCCAAGCCCTTCGCGAATCGCGTCGTCCGGGATGCCGAAGGCCCGGCAAGCGGCCACCGCCGCGAGCGCGTTGTACACGTTGTACAGCCCGGTCAGCGGCATTTCGACGTGTCCCAGCCTGTTGACTTCGAACGAGGCATGGTCGAGGTCCAGCGCCAGTCCACTGGCTGAGGTGACCGGATCCGGCCGCTTCCGTTCGCAGTTCGTGCAGCGCCACCAGCCCACATGCGCGAAGTAGCGGCGGTCGTAGCGGTAGTCGCCGCCGCAGGCGCACCAGCGCGCATCGAACGCCCCCGCCGTTTCCGTGGCGAACGCCGGGTCATCCAATCCAAACCAGTGCACCGGCCCGCCCCAGCCTACCGCTAGCTCCGCCACCGAGGGGTCGTCGGCGTTGAGTACGAGCGTGGCATCCCGCGGCGCTCCGGCGAGCGCTCGCTTCCAGAGGGTGGCCACCGTGTCGACCTCGCCGTAGCGGTCCAACTGGTCACGGAAGAGGTTCGTAAACGCGATGACGCGAGGCTGCAGCGCGGGCACGGCCGCCGGCATGGTTGCTTCGTCCGCTTCGAAGAGCCCGGCCTTCGCCGCCGCGCCCGGGACGCTCCCGAACGGCCCGGCCTGCGCGAGGAGCGTGCTGGCCATGCCGCGCATGAGGTTGCTGCCCTCGCGGTTATGCACGTAGGGGAGCCCGGCAGCATCGAATGCCGCGGCGATGATGCGGCTGGTGGTGGTCTTGCCGTTGGTCCCCGTGACCATGACGCGCCCGCGGCCCAGCGAGCGCCCGAGGTTCTCTACCAGGCGCGGGTCCACCCGTTGGGCGACCAGCCCCGGCAACGCCGTGCCGCCACCGCGGCGCGCCAGGCGCGTGGCGATCCCCGCGGATTTCCCGGCGAGGACGGCGGCAGTGGTGCGAATGCGAGTCACGCGAGCATCGTCGCGTGGGGCGGCGGCTGGGGCAAAGCGCGACGAGTTACTGGGCGCGCGCCGGAAGCAGCCCCGCCTGGCGCAACAGGCCGAGGATGCGGTCCCGCGCGACGATGCCGACCACGCGGCCGTTCTCGACCACCGGCATGTGCAGGAGTTCCTCGGTCTCCATCTCCAGGAGCACGTCGGAGATGAGGAGTTCTCGTGTTGCGGCGTGCAGCGCGGAGCGGGGCACCATTGCCTGGCTTGCGGTGACGGTGTCCCACTGTTCGGCCGGCACCTCGCGCATCTGGTAGCCGCTGAGGATGCCCGCGAGCGATCCCCTGTCCTGCACCATGTAGACAACGCGCGGGTTCAGATCGAGGACGCCACGCGCGAGGGACCCGACGGTCTGGCCGCCATCGACAACGGGCGGGTCGCGATGCATGAGGTCTTCGGCCTTGTAGAGCCGGAGCTCGCGGACGAGCCGGTTCTGTTCGAGGCTCTTGCGCGCGGCGTTTTCGAGAAAGAGTCCGAGGAAGATGAGCCAGCCGCCGCTCATGGGGTCTGAGGCAATCCACACGTCCTTGCCAACGATGGCCGCGAACCCGAGCGCAATCCCGGCGAACGCGAAGCCGCGGCCGGTCCACGCGGCGATGGCTGTCGCGCGGTCATAGTTGCGGGTGACCATCCAGACGAGGGACCGGAACACCCGTCCGCCGTCCATTGGGAAGGCGGGCAGCAGGTTAAACACGCCGAGGATGGTGTTCATGAGCGCCAGCCAGACGAGCACGTAGTCCACCGGCCGTGTGTCCTGCGCGCCGAGCGCGAACCAGACGCCGGCAAAGAGCGCCGCCAGGCCAAAACTGGTGAACGGGCCGGCAGCCGCCATCAGGAGCTCGTGCAGGGGCTTGGCTGCTTCCCGCGTGATCTGCGCGACCCCGCCGAGGAGGAAGAGCGTGATGCTGCGCACCGGGATGCGGTAGGCCTTCGCCACCAGCGAGTGGGCCAGCTCATGCAGGATGATCGAGACAAAGAAGAGCACGACGCTGGCGATCGCCATCGCGTAGTGGGTCGGGCGGCTGGCCGTTTCGAGAGCGTCGGGATAGAACTGCGTGGCAAGGAGCCAGGTGGTCAGGCCGAACAGCAGAAACCAGCTCGGGTTGATGAGGATGGGAATCCCTGCGAGGGAGCCGATGCGGAACGTGCGAAGCCTCATGGCGCTACCTTACTCGCGCGTTGGTTAGCACGGGGTCTTCCTGAACCTTAGCCGTGATTCTTGCTGGCCGGTGGCGCGGGCGGCGCGTCCTCCTCGTCCTCGACCACCGCTTCCCAGCAGAGGTAGAAGTAGAACAGACCGATCAGGATCGGCACGAGGAAGGCCGGGTGGTGGCTGTGGACGAGACCGATGAACCCGCCGAGCACGACGAGGATCAACGCGACGACGTAGACGAAGAAGGCCCCCCAGCTGAAACCCAACGGCAACATGGCTCGCTCCTTATGCCGCGATCCTACAGCCCGAGTTCGGCCGGGATAACCCGTGGAACAGGGAGAAAACCGTTAGAACTGACCAGGCAAAAGACAAAAGGTGAAAGGCAAAAGTGGGCCACCCCGCAAGTCGCGGACACTCGAACTGGCGGAGCGGCACCCATGCCGGAACCCCAATCAGAGGCGAGGACGGAAGACCTCGCTTGGCCACGCGCGAGCGATCCAACAGCCGAAACCCGAGAAGGCAAAAGGCGAAAAGCAAAAGTGGGCCACCCCGCAAGTCGCGGACACTTGAACTGGCGGAGCGGCACCCATGCCGGAACGACCAGTCAGAGGCGAGGGCGGAAGACCTCGCTCGGCCACGCCCCAGCGATCAATTAGCCAGAAGGCCACTCGCCCGCGAACCAAGGCGCTCAGGTACTGAACGGCACCGGAGCGGGCTGGCACCGAGGGGAAAAACCGTGCGCGAATCCAACGCCGGGCCCGGGCACGCACCGCCCCGTTCGCCGTCGAAACGCCGCGTTAAACCGCGGCGAGCTCCGGGGCCGCGCCAGCCGGCACCATGCCCTCCAGCACTCGCGCCAAGGCCATCGTGTGGCTGCACGTGCTCCAGTCCAAGAAGAAGTCGCAGTTACAGCGCCACTTGCCTTCGTGGAGGACTACTTCGTGATCACTGTTTTCGCCGTGGAAGGCGACGTGGAGGTCGTCGATCTGCATGCGGTGACGTTCGCCGGCGTACACCTTTGCCTTCTCAACCTTGCCGATCAAGCTCGACTGCATGACTGGCTGCTCCTTTCGCAGAAAACACGAACGGCGGCCCCGGTGAGGCCGCCGTTAACAGCGATGGATGCCAACAAACACACCCATAACACGGGCAACGTACGCCCGGCGTCATGGCCTGTCAACCGCATTTTTTCGGCTCTCTCGGTTCAGTCCCGGTCCGGCGCCGTTGAGACGAGGACGGTGTTGCCGCGGACGCTCAGGCAGGCACGGTGCTCGGGAACAACCCCGAGCGGCGCGATTCGAACGCGCTGATGTCGCCCTCTTCCTGCATCGTCAGCCCGATTTCGTCCAGGCCGTTCAGCAGGCAGTGCTTCACGAACGGGTCGATTTCGAACCTGCGCGTCCACTTGCCGTCGGCTGTCGTGACCGTCTGCGTCTGGAGGTCCACGACGACTTCCGAGGAGGGCAGCTCTTCAGACCGCGCGATGAGGTACTCGCAATCCGCCTGGGGCAGAACCACCGTGAGCAGACCGATTTTCGCGCAGTTGTTGCGGAAGATGTCGGCGAACGAGGGCGCGATTATCGCCTTGAGGCCCAGGTCTTCGAGGGCCCAGGGCGCATGCTCACGCGAGGACCCGCAGCCGAAGTTCGGGCCAGTCACCATCAGGGGGGCGCCTTTGAACGCCGGGTTGTTGAGGACGAAGTCCGGGTCCTGCTTCCAGTCATCGAAGGCGAACGGCCCGAAGCCCGTGCGCTCGATCCGCTTGAGGAACTCCTTCGAAATGATCTGGTCGGTGTCGACGTCGGCGCGGTTCATCGGGATGGACCGGCCCTGGACGGGTTCGAACTTCTTCATGGCTTACTTCCACTCCCGGATATCGACGAAGTGACCGGCGATGGCGGCGGCGGCGGCCATCTGGGGGCTGACCAGGTGGGTGCGGCCGCCGCGGCCCTGGCGCCCCTCGAAGTTGCGGTTGGAGGTGCTGGCGCAACGTTCGCCAGGCATGAGGATGTCCGGGTTCATGCCCAGGCACATCGAGCAGCCCGCCTCGCGCCACTCGAAGCCCGCGTCCTTGAAGACCTGGTCCAGCCCTTCCTGTTCCGCCTGCAGTTTCACCAGCCCGGAACCGGGGACAACCAGCGCGTTCAGCGTGGAGGCGACCTTGCGGCCTTTCACGATGGCGGCCGCGGCGCGGAGGTCCTCAATGCGGCTGTTCGTGCATGAGCCGAGGAAGACCTTGTCCAGCTTGATCTCCTGGATGGGCGTGCCCGCTTCGAGGCCCATGTAAACCAGCGAGCGCTCGGCGAGTTCTTTCGCGCCCGCGTTGGCCGCTTCGTCCGGCGAGGGCACGGCGCCCGTGACCGGCACGCTCTGCGCGGGGGTGGTGCCCCAGGTCACGCAGGGCTCGATGTCCTCCCCGCGCAACGTCACGTAGGTGTCGAACGTGGCGCCTTCGTCGGTCGGGAGTTGCTTCCAGGCTTCGACCGCTGCGTCCCAGTCGTCACCGGTGGGGGCATGCTTGCGGCCCTTCACGTAGGCGAAGGTGGTCTCGTCCGGGGCGACCAGCCCCGCCCGCGCGCCGCCTTCGATCGACATGTTGCAGATGGTCATCCGGCCTTCCATCGAAAGGTTGCGGATGACATCGCCGCGGTACTCGATGACGTGGCCGACGCCGCCCGCGACGCCAATCTCGCGGATGACGGCGAGGATCACGTCCTTGGCGGTGACGCCGGGATGCAGCTCGCCGGTGACCTCGACGGACATGGTTTTCGGCGGCCCCTGCGGGAGCGTCTGCGTCGCGAGGACGTGCTCGACTTCGCTCGTGCCGATGCCGAAGGCGAGCGCGCCGAACGCGCCGTGGGTGGCGGTGTGGCTATCGCCGCAGACGATGGTCATTCCCGGCTGGGTCAGTCCCTGCTCCGGCCCGATGACGTGGACGATGCCCTGCCGGATGTCGCCGACGCCGAAGAGGGGCACGCCGAATTCGTCGCAGTTCTTCCGCAACGTCTCAACCTGCTGCACCGAAAGCGGGTCGGTCCACGGCTTGTCGCGGTCGATGGTTGGCACGTTGTGGTCGACGGTTGCGAGCGTGAGGTCAGGCCGGCGCACCTTTCGCCCGGCGATCCGGAGCCCTTCGAACGCTTGCGGCGACGTTACCTCGTGGACGAGGTGCAAATCGATGTAAAGAAGGTCTGGCTTGCCTTCTTCGTGATGCACGACGTGGTTGTCCCAGATCTTCTGGATGATGGTGCGCGGTTGGGTCATGCGAAGCGGCTCCGTGCGGACACGAACGTCATAAGGTGGAGGGAAATCGTACCAGAGCGGCGGGTCTGCGGCTCAGCGAAGCATCTTGCGGCGCTGGCCCGCCTTCGTCGTTCCCGGACCGGCCAGCGGCGGCGCCGAATCGGCGAGCGCTTCCCGCGTAATGGAGAGCAGCGCGCCCAGGCCGCGCGAGTTGTGGTAGGCGATCTTCAGTTCGCCGGTCTGCTGCGCGCGTTCGACTTCCGCGCGTACGCGGCCGCTGGCGGCATGGCTGATGCAGGCGGTGTTGATGACCACCAGGTCGGCCGCCCCTGAAGCCAGCGCCTTGGCCTGCGCCCCGTTCTTGGCGTCATCCGGCGAGAGCCAGGTTGTCTTCACACCCCATGCGTCGAAGGCGGGCATCGCGTGCTTTCGCAGCCACTCGTGCCCTCCGACGACGACGACTCTCCGGCCGCTGAGGTCGGGTTCGCCGGCAGCGAGCGTTTCGCCCGCGGGGAGGTGCGAATCCAGGTACTCGCGGAACCTGGGGAACGCTATCCCGAGGCCCTTCAGCTCGTGCGTGCCTTCGTCCGCCGGCACCCGGGGGTTGCAGTTGCGAAGCACCAGTTCCGCCGCCGGCTCGAAGTCCTCGCCGGACTCGAGTTGCAGCGAGAGCAGCGCCTGCCCGACCGGCAACTGGAGCGGTTTGAACCCCGTGGGGACCGTGAGGCAGAACCTGCGCAGCTTCTCGAACTCGCCGTGTTGCAACAGCTCCCGGACGACCCGGTCGAAGGCCGTGACCGAGTCGTGGTCGTGCCCGGCCTGCAGCGCCACGCGGAACGTGCGCTCGAACAGCTCCAAGCGCTGCTCATGGGAGACCGATGCGCTGCCCGGGATGTCGCCATCGTCGATGTGCTCGCTCACGGCGTTCAACAGGTTGTCGGCCTTCGGGCTCTCCGCCAGCATGTCGACGAGGTCGAGCACTTCGGAACGCGGGTCGCGGATGCCGCGCGCGATGAGTGCCGGGATGTACACGTCCTCCGCGATTCGGCGTGTGGTGCTGTCCGGCCCCCCGCTGTCATTGACGAAGACGTTGAGGAGGTGGGGCGCGGACTGCGAGAGCGGCCAGTTGGCCAGCACCTGGAGGTACCCGGGGAAGTTCTGGGCGACTTTTCTCGCGCCGGTCTGGGCTGGCTGGAACGCGGCCAGGAACTCGGCGTAACGCCGTTCGCCGGCGCGCGGTGGCACCAGCCGCACAAGCTGGCGGCGTTCGTCGCTGGACGCGGCCTCAATTCGAGCGCCGGATGCCAGCGCCAGGGCCGAGAGCGCGGCGGCCGAGGCGATGGCCGGGTCGATCGCCTTGAGCCGCGTCACGGCTGCTTCCACCACCGCGCGAAGGTCATCGAAGCCGAGCTCGCTCGCTTCCGGTGGCCAGCGTCCGATCCATTCGTCCATGCAGGGCTGTTCGAACACGGTGTTCGCCAGAACGATCAGCCCGAGCGCGAAGCCGGCATCGGTCAGGTCGCGGTGGCGCAACATCTCGATTACCCGCTCGGCGGCCATCCACCTGCCCCCGCGCGCGACGCAAACCAGGTGGAGGACCCGGCAGTAGTCGGTCAGCACCGGGTCGATCCGCCGGAGCAGCTGGTCATCCATCAGGAGGCTGAGCAGGTCACGCGAGTCTTTCGAACCCAGACCCTCGTCAACGAACCCCGAGTCGTGCACGAGCTCGGCGAGGACGAGTTCTTCGATCCCCGCGCGGTCCGCGACGGGCCGCTCCGGGCTGGTTGTGCCGCCAACAAGCGCCACAACCGAATCAAGGTAGGCCGACGCCATGCGTTGGTGGAGTTCCGCATCCAGCGAGGCGCCGGCGAATTCCTGTGCGCGGCGGAACCAGGTCAGCGCCTCGCGGTGGTCAGCCTGGATGGAACAGGCAATCCCGGCCACCGCCCGGAGCGTCGGGAGCTCATCCTGGCTGGCCATCTGCAGCGGCGTCCTGATGCGCTGGAGCGCCTCCGCCGGGTCGTTCGCGGCCAGGGCGAGGAGTTCTCGCCAGGCGCCGTCCACCGGCATGGCGAGGCCTTCAGGCTCAACGTTCGTCAGGGCCCCGGTAGCCTCGGCGCGGACCGCCGCCGCCGGCATGCCCTCCCGCAACAGGGCCACGAGTTCCTCGACCGCGCCGGCCAGGCGGTCCAGCCGTTCGAGCAGCGGTTCCGCTGCATTGGACGCGGCGGCCGTGGGTGCTGGCGCCACTTCCGGAGCCACGGCTGAGCCGGTCTCCTCGAAAACGGGAGCCGCCTCCAGCACCGCGGCCGGGAGTGAGGCCGCGCGTTCGAGCTGCGCGTCTTCGTCTATCCGCTTGAGGTCGAGCAGCCGCCGCGCCGGTTCGTCCACCTCCAGGTGGTCGGCGAAGTACACGTCGAGGAGCTCGATAGACATGGGGTATGCCGGGAGGAACCACTTTCGCTGCGGCGCCGACCAGCGATAGCCCGGGACCAGCTTCACCAGCTCCTTGTCCGCGAACGCGCACTCCACGGCGAGTTCGTTACCGACGAGGCTCACGACGGCCCGTTGCTGCGCGGGCGTTACCTGCCGGCTGCGTGACTCGACGACTTCCTGCGCGAGGTCCGGCGTGTGCTCCCACTGCGTGGCGCCGAAGAGATGGTCCAGGGCGAGCACTGAGCCCGGCTGGCGGGCGAGCTGGTAGGCCCGCGCTGATGCGACATAACGACAACCAGGGACTCGCTGAAGCAGCGCCTCGTCGCGGCCTGTTGCCGTCACCAGGTAGCGGTGCTCATCCGCGCGCAGCGAAACCATCGCAACGGACTCTAACAAACGGTGTGACGCGCCGAACTCGGGGAATGCCCGGTGGCTGCGACGTGGACGGCCGGAGTACGAAGTGTGGCCGTGCGGTGACGTTCTTACGGCGCTCATATGGCGCGGGCTTGACGGGCTGCGGTATTGTCACGGTGCGTTCACTTACGTGGTCGAGTAGTGGACAGCCAGAAGCAATGAGGTTGCCGGGTTTGGGAACAGCGCCAGGGGGTGGCGCCGAGGTCCAGACCAGCGCGCCTTGCCCGGATGTCATGCGTTTCGCTGTTCGACTCTCCCCGTTGCCTTTCCTGGTTCTCCTGACGGTGCTCGCGTTGGCCGCGAGCGCCGTCTCGGCGCGGGCAGCCGAGCCTTATACCGTCAGCGTTTCGCCCGCATCCGAGCCGGTCGCCCCGGGCGCGACGGCGGTCTTCCGCATCCGTGTCGAGGGCCAGATTGCCGCGCTCCCCAGCTTCCAGTACGACGTCCAGGGCGGGACCCTGACCGGCGTCGCTTCGCTCGATCCAACGGCCGCAAACGTGGCTGAAGGCGCCGTCTTCGTTACTCGCGAGTCCGCCGGCACCGCTACGCTCAGCATCCGTCTCGGTTCGACCGTCCTCGCGACGGGTTCGGCCCGCTTCGGCGCGACCGGCAGCGTCAATGTGAATGTGACCCTCCAGGCCGGCCCCGAGGCCGCCGCCCGCACCTGGCGCTACGAAGTGCTCTCTGCTTCCGGCCAGGTTGTCGCCACGCTTACGGCGAACACCAGCGGCGACGCCCCCGCGCAGGTGGTTAGCGCCACGAACCTGCCCTATGGCTTCTACACGGTCCGCCAGGTGCTTGGCGGCGATACGCGGACGTCCTGCTCGGGCGGCTCGTTCTACGAAGTGCAGGAGCCCGTTTCGGCCGAAACCACGATCGAGCTCGCCTCCGCCACGGCGTCTGTCCGGTTCACCATCGCGCCCTGCCCGGAGCTGCCCGACATCGACGTCTCCATCCCAATCGACACCATCGCGGCGCCCGGTACCGTGGGCGACGCTGACTTAGAGCCCGGCGTGACGCCGGTCAGCGAAGTCCGCGGCACGCGCCAGGAAGGTCCTGGCAACCCGCTCCCTCCGGAGGCCGGCAACGCCGCCCCAGTGGCTGGTCCAGCCGCTCCGAACACAACCTTCATCCTGCTTCTCGGCGCGTTTGGTCTGATGGCGCCGGGCGCCGGGATGCTCGCCGTGGCCCACCGAAACCGCCGCCGGCGGTAGTTCTCCTCCTCAGTCGTTGGTCAGGAGGTTTGACCCCGGTGCGCGAACTGGCCCGCGCACCGGGGTTAACTCTTTGGCGTCCCGGCACGTTTGTTTTTACATACCGGAGCTTGACCGGGAGTATTGCTTCGGCAATAACTGGCTGAGCCTACGGCCGGCGACGACGGGTCGAGACGTTGTCGCCGTGCCACGTTACACACGCCCGGCGGGGTGCGTTGCATAGTCCCAGGGGGACTTCATGGCGCGTCACCACCGGCGGATCCTCCTTTCAACCGCCTTTGTTCTGTTCATCATGCTGATTTCGGCAGGCCGCAGCGCCGTGCCCGGCGTGAAGGCGGTGTTCGATCCGAACGGCCCCGCGTTTGACCTCCTCTCGGCCTACGATGTCTCGCCGAATCCCGTCGAAGTGAAAGAGCCCCCGGCGCTGCTCGCCGGCACCGTTTCGCACCGATTGCCCGCGAGCGCCGCGACCAGGAACGGCTACTGCGTCGATGCGAACATCGACGGGGTACTGCCGGTCACGGGACTCGGCGCTGACCTCGGTTTCCGCGTGACCGCCACGAACCCGATTAACCCCGCCAATCCGGCCACGATCCAGGTGCCGCTCCCGGCCGGCGCCACGTACGTCGATGGGTTTGTCACGGCCGCCCCGGTTTCGTCGCTGAACGATGGCGTCGGCAGTACCGCCGACGACGTGTATTGCGCCGTCGTCTTCGCCCCGCAGGGCTATAAGACCCTGCATATCACCTGGGCCTACACCGTGAGCGGCGGCCCGGAACAGACCATCACCCTTCCGGACATCCCGATCCGCACCGTCACGCTGACGAAGATCGGCAACGGCCTGGTCGGCGCGCCCGCCGAAGTCTGCACGGCCGGGTGGGACGGCGAGTTCATGACGGGACGTGCCTCGAACGTCGGCGTCCTCTCCGGGATCGACCCGGACCCCGTCAATGAAGTGAATGTCTCGGACTTCGTCCCCAGCGGCACGTTCGTCGGCACGGTCACTGTGGACTACGTCCGCCAGGTTGGGCCGGAATGGTGCGCCGGCATCGCATCAACCACCAACGAGAACGACATCCAGGTCACGTTCAATTTCGACGCTGTCTACAACCGCGTGACGACCACCACGCGGGACAACGACGAAGACGACCAGCAGGTCCCGGTCAGCCCTCAGCTACCGCCGGACAGGCTCGTTGACATCCGCGACATCGTTGAGCTGCGCCACGTGACGATGGACGGGCAGGTCCCCCCGCGCCAGAGCTCTGGGGCGCTCGTGGTCAACTCCCCGCACTACATCTGCCTTATCGGCACCAACAGTACGTTCGATTCGCTGGCCGCAAACCAGATCCACTTCAGCCCAGCCTCGCCGCCTGACGCGCCCGGCGCCGGCAACATCCAGGTCTTCACCAAGACGGCGGCTGACGAACCGCGCCTCAGCGGTGTCGCGGACAACACGCTCTGCTTCGTCTACACCTCCTCCGCACCCGGCGAACAGACCGTCTACGTGAACTTCACCAACAACGGCTTCCCGGCTGAGGCCTTCTTCGATTCCGATTCCGACGGCAACGGCGTGACCTCGGCCGATGGCATAGCGGCGGGGCCGCTGACCACCGAGTGGAACACGATCGACCGCACGGTGTTGAGCAACGGCCCGTCGTTCGTGGATAACGCGATCACGTTCGGGGTCATCAACGTCCCGCTGCAGTTCAACCTCGCCGACGGCACGTTCCTCGGCTCGGCCAGCGTTACCGAATGGGTGCTGGGCAAGCACCGCACGGCCGGCAAGGACAAGACCGACCAGCTACTCGACGGTGTGCTGATTCGCGCTGAGATCCTCGGCACGTGCGGTTATTTCGTCGTCCCGAATTCGCAGTCGCCGATTTTCGCGAAGCCGAAAGTCATCACCGGCATCAGCGTTGGCGGCTTGCTGGAGTTGAACAACTTCGACTCGAACCCGTATTCGCCGTTCATGGGCGATACCGACGCTTCCATCGACAGCCTTCAGATCAGCACGCTCAACGCCGGTGGATGCGGTAACGGTGAAGTCGCCCGCGTGCGCGTCAACGTCTATTACCCGAACGCGACCACGACGCCGGCCGCGCCGGAAGAGTGGGTTGACCTCTCCTTCAGCTTCAACCCGGCCATGAAGGTGCCGACCATCGCCTGGGCCGGCCAGATCGTCACGATTACGTACGCGGTCTCCAGCAACACGTCCTGCGAAGGTCAGCCGGTGCACTTCGTGCGGTCCAAGGGCCAGCCGGGGACCTTCCTGGCGGGGCCGGGCATCAGCCTCCGCGGCCCTGACCACGCCACGATTGACTTCGGCGAGAGCTGTTCGGCCTCGATTCGTTACGAAAGCGAAGACCCGGGCGAAGTCGATGTCGAGATGTTCGTTGAAGGCAACGACTTCACGAAGGTCGCCAAGCCGATCTTCTACCTCGCCTTCGAGGACGTGTCGGTCGAAGCCACGCCGGACCAGTTCGTCTCGACATTCGGCGACGTTACGGCCACCGTCCGGGGCTACTTCGTCGGGACGAACCCGTCCGGCCGCCCGGAGGAGAAGAAGGCCGACGGGCGAACGGTACCGAAGGATCGCTGGATCCTGCCCACGGACTGGGAGCTGCTGAAGGGCGAATCGAACCTCCGCAACGCCTGGGGATCGGCCATCATGCCGGCCGCCATCATCAGCTTCTTCATGCAGGACGAGTCCGTCCTCAACAACTACAAGGCGGGCGTGAAGAACGGTGCATCCGGGTTCTTCATTCCGGATTCCGAGGACGATTACTCGTTCAACGTGCACCCCACCACGAAGATCCCGTCGGCCCTTGGTACGCTTCGCAAGCCGCGCATCATGGCCCAGCCGTCGGAGCAGGATGGTGTCGCCTCGGTCGATACCTTCGGCGACTTCAACCTCAGCTATGAAGGTTGCGCGCCGAACAAGATCAACAAGAACCCGCAGTGCAAGCCGGAGGACATCAGCGGCCGGACCCGCTACTACGCAGTCGCGGAGTACCCGCAGGACGGCAACCGCGGGAAGTTCCCGGCGGTCGCCAGCAACGTTGCGGAGACCGTCTGGCGCTGGGCCGGCTACAAGGACGTCACGATCGTGGCATCCGATTCGCCGCAGATTAAGTATGTCGTCGCCCACCTGAGGGACCGCGACGGGTTCTGCGACGCGGCGAACTACAACAACACGCTCGGTGTGCCAGTCAGGTTCGAGATCGACGCAGGCGGCGGGACCATCATCGACGCCGCCGATCGGCCGTTCACCATCAATGGCACGAAGCGCTTCGCGACCGCCACGACGTTCGACACGCTCGACGTGAACAACCGGCCGCTCAACACCGCGATCGCCAAGCCACCCCTCATCGCGGAGCAGCCGGACGAGTGCCAGGCCTGGATCAAGGTCACAAACAGCCTGATGCAGCCGACGAACGTCACCGTGACCTTCCCGGCGCCGCCATCGCCGGTCCCGGGTGACATCCGCATTACCAACCTGCAGTGCACCGGCCAGGAATCGATCACGGTGAAGAACTTCGGTCCGAACGTGGTCAACCTGGGAGGATTCGCGCTGAAGAGCGTTGGCGAGGACGTGGGCATCGGCGAGGAGCTCGACCTCATCGGCGTGCTCGCCCCGGGCGAGAGCAAGACGTTCCTCGGCGGTCCCGGCGCGCCGCTGGAGAACTGGATCGGTGTGGAGGACGAGGTCTTCAGCGGCCCGCTCGACTTCGCGTCAGTGGTGTGGGAGGACTTCGCGCTCAACACGGTGTCCTGCGACGGCACCAGCTTCACGCAGACCCCGCCAGCCTCCTTCCCGCTCGACGGCGAAGGCGAAATCGTCATCGACATCGTGATCCCGTTCGGCAACGAGACGGACACGCCGCTGGTGAATGGCTGGAACCTCGTCCCCACGGGCAAGGGTTCGCTGGCGATCGAGCAGGCGTTCGCCGGGCACGAAAACGACGTAACTGCGGTCTACGCGTGGGATTCGGACCTCCAGGAATGGACCCACTGGATCCCGGGCATTCCGCCGAGCCCGACGACGATCGACACCGTCGGCAAGGGCGTGCCGCTGTGGGTGTTGGTCAAGCAGCCGTTTACGCTGACGCTGCCGAAGTAGTGCGCTTAGCAGGCCTCCTCCGTACCCTCGGAGGAGGCCGTTTACCTTCGCAGTGGTGTTGCTGATGACTTCCGTTTCCCCCGCCGCGCGGCGCTATGCCGCCCTGTCCGGCGCTGCCGTACTCGCGCTCATGCTCCTGATGCAGGCCCACGCGCAGTTCAATCCGCCCTCCACGGTGTTCGGTTCGATCTCGGATTCCGCGGGGCCAATCGATGCTGGCGTGCCCGTTGAGGCGTACATCGACGACAAGCTTTGCGGCACGAAGGGCCGGACTGAGTTCACCGGAGACGGCGCGGCGCGCGTGACCGTTTACGTGGTTGACGTGGTCTCGGACTCCCAGACGCCGGGCTGCGGGAAAGACGGCAAGGAGATCAAGATCAAGGTCGGCGACCGCACGGCTACCCAGGTCGCGAAATGGGCGCCGGGCCCGGTGCAGTTGGACCTGACCTTCGGCGACGCGACGCCGGTTGCCATCCCGACGTTCACGCCCGCCCCAACGCGCACGCCAGACCCACAGGGCACGCCGTTCCCGGGCCAGACGGTCATCCCGGCCCAACTGGCGACGATTCCGCCGGGTTCGCCCGGAGCTGGCTCGCCCGTGCCGACAACCCCTCGTGGTGGCATCACCAGCGCCACGCCGGGCCAGGCGCCCGCGACCGGGAGCGACGACTCCGGTGGAGGCATCCCCGTCTGGGCCATCGCCTTGCTCGTGCTTGGCGGCATCGGCGCCGTTGGCGGGGGTGTCGGTTTCTACATGGCTCGCGGTAACAAAGACTCGGGCGGCGATTCGTTCACCCCGCCCGGCATCGAATAGCACAAGACCAGCCGAGGCGCCCGAAACGGCGCCCCGTCCGCATTCTCCGCGAAGTCAGCGTCAGCTCAGGAAGATCATCGCGTAGAAGTGGCGCCCATCGGCGGCGGTCACTTCGCCGAGTCCGATGCGTGTGAAGTCGGTCGCCATGATGTTCGCGCGGTGCGTGGGGCTGGCCATCAGGCCGCGAATCGCCTCATCGCCGGCCGTGGCCACGGGCCAGTTGTTCATGGCGAGGTTTTCGCCCGCCCATGCGTAGGACGTATAGCCGAAGTAGGCCAATAGCTCCACGTACATTGAGTACCCGTAAGGGTCGCGGTGGCCAAAGTAGTTCTGGTCGATCATCTGCTGCGAACGCGTGCGGGCGACTTTGGTCAGCCCTGCCTCGAGCACGTACGGCGCCAGGCCTTCTTTCGCGCGCTCAGCGTTGATCAGGTTGAAGAGCCCGAGTTCCATGCTCGTGGGCCCGCCGGAGGAAACCGTGGGGACATAGAAGTTCGGCTTTTCGGCGGTAGCCGGAGCGGGGGCTGGCTGGACCTGCGGCGCCGGCTGCGGCTGGACCGCGGGCGCGGGCTTCGCAGGCGCCTGGGCAACAGGCACGGCCGGCGCGGCTGCCGCCGGGGCGGGCGCGGGCGCTTCCGGCGCGACGGCGATCGGGGGAGCCGGCACGACCCAGCCCGCAACGGCCGCGTTGAACTCAATGGGCAGCTCGACGAGCGCGGGCGAATTCACGCCGGCCGCGGGGTTGATGGCGAACAGCGGCGGCGCGGCCACAGGCGCTTCGTCAACGATGTGCGCTTCCACGGGAGCGGCCGCGACGTGGTCCCTCGTGCCGGCCGCGCCGCCCGGCCACGTTGCCACGCCAATGCCAAGCCCAACGCCGGCCAGGATCCCGGCCGCGTAGAGCGGCGCGAACCGCCCGACTTTCCACTCACGCGCGGCCTCGACCACCGGCGCAATACGAGTGCTCTCGAACCCTGCCATGACCAACCCCCAACCGACCCGCGAGCTCGGTGGAGGGTTTCCACCCGGGTCACGAATGGGGGTTCGGCAGCGCGTTTGGGTGCCCGCATGGCAACCGGGCGGACGGGCTGGTTACAGCTCCGGGGCGCGGTCACCATCCGTATCCCTAAGGGTCAGAGGGCCATTCCTAGGGGTGTCCTAAGGGTGAACGGGCGGGGGCCAAGCTATGAGAATTCCGTATAAGCGGGTGCCCACACGCCGGCCGCTCGCCGGGGCATGAGTTAACAGGTCTGATCGGAGCTAACGGCAGCCGTGCTGGCCCGCGTTCAACACCGGGCCAATCGAAATCGGCGCGTAAACGGTCACTTCGCGCCAGCCGGCCTGCAGCGGGTAGGCGCCGGTCACATCGACGAAGTAGTTGTCGTTGAAGCCGCGCGGGTCGTTGTCGCCAAAGGGCGGGAAGCAGATCACGCGGACGTACGAGGACCCGCACTTCTCGGTCTCTTTGCTCAGGTCACAGGCTGCGATGGTTGACGGGTGTGACGGCGCGCCCACGGTGGGGACCGGTGTTGGCGGTGCGGTCGTGGGCGTAGCGGTGGCCGGCGGCGGCGTATTCGTTGGCGTTGGCGAAGTTGTCGCAGTCGCCGTTGGGGTCGGGGTCCCGGCGGCGGTTGTTGGCTGCGGCGTCTGCGTGCCGGGCGTCGTCGAGGAAGGTGAGCCGGTGGCCGAAACCGATGCCGAAGCACTCGCCGACGCGGAGACGCTGGCCGTGGGGCTCGTGGTCCGGGATCCCACCGGGATCACCGTCGATGGCGTGAACTGTGCTGTTGGCCCGCCCGCGGCGGCGTTGGTGGTCCCGTCGCCGTCATCGTCCCGTGTCAGGAACACCGCGAGCGCAAGGAACACGAGCACAGCTGCGACCGCGGCGCCGAACAGCGCCACCCGCCTTGGGATGCCTGGCTCGCCACCTGAGGGCGGGCGCTCGGCCAGGACTCCAGCCGTCCGCGAACGGTAGAGCGGGACCGGCTCTTCGCTGTACTCGTATGCCTCCGGCGACTCCATGAGGTCGCTGCCGGGGATGTACCCATGGTCAACCGGCGATTCCACAAACGGCGCCGGTGGCTCCGGCGACCAACTGTCCGCATCGTCGTGAGTGGCGGGAGGAGCGGCTTTCGCTCGCGGGGCGGGCTTCGGCGCGACCGGCACCACGCCGTGACGCTGGAACGGGTCGTTTCTGCGCGTTGTCGTGGCGCCATTCGTGCGGCCGTTGCCACCGACGTAGCCGGCTGGCGCGCCAGCCTCGGCTATGCCGCCAACGAGCTGGTCCAGCAGCGGCTGCGACTCGATCTTCAGGTAGCTGGCGTAGGAGCGGATGAAGCCGCGGACATACACAGGCGCGGGCAGTTCGTCGAACTGCTCGGCTTCAAGCGCCTCCAGGAAGCGCGGCGAAATCCGCGTGTCCTGGGCGACTTCGGCAATACTTAAGCCGCGGCGTTCCCGCGTGGAACGCAGCGCTTCACCTATCCCCGCCACAGCACCTCCCATAAGGTGGGGACATAAGGTATGCGCTGATCGTCAACAAAGTCCAGTCCCATACGTTGTCCATCGCTTCCCGGCCCGTAGGATGAACGTGATGCGGCTGTTTTTCGGGGCTTCCGTCACTGCTGTTGGGCTTGCCCTGTTCGCGAGCGGCGCGTGGGCTCAGCCCTCCGTCCCGGCCACGTTTTACGGCTCCGTCACCGTCGAGGGGGAGCCCGCCGCCGATGGCGTTGAAGTCCGCGCGATGGTCAACGGCCAGGACTGCTCGCAACCTGCGCCCGGCACGCGGCCAGTGATCCGCGACGGCGCGCTCTCGGAGTACGTGCTGAGCGTCGTCCATGAGTCGCAGCGCCCTGGCTGCGCCCGTGACGGCTCCGAGGTCACGTTCACGATTGGTGGCCGCACCGCTGTGCAGTCAGCCCCGTGGAAGCCGGGACCGATCCACCTCGACCTCAGCGTTGGCGCGGCTCCACCAATCCCGCTGCCTTCGCCGACCGGCACAATCGCGGCCATCGTCGCCAGCGCAACCGCCGAAGCGGCGACCCCGGCGGCTACCACGCCCGTGCGGCCGACCGGCACTCCACCGACCGACGACGTGACCTTCAACCGGACTCCGGTCCCGCCGGGGACGACCCCCGGCAGCGCGGAAGCCGGCGACGTGAAAGATGAGGGCGGCTCGCCGGTCTTTGTCCTGGCGGTGGTGGTCCTCGTTGCGCTCGCGGCGATTGGCGCGGGGGCCGGGTTTGCGCTTTCCCGCCGCCGGCCGCCAAAGGCTTAATCTGGTCCTGGTGACCTGTCGTATACCATAGGGAAGGTATCCTGCTTCCGTTCCGCATGAGAGTTCTCCCATACGTCGCCATTTTCACGTTCGTCGCCGGCCTCTCGCTGCTGGTGGCGGGTTTCGCGTTTTCGAGTGACGTCGCGCCCGAACCGGAGTCTCCGGGCATAGCGTTCGACCTTCGCACCTCGGTCCCCGATACGCCGACGGAGGTGCCGACCGACGTCCCAACAGCGACGCCCACACCGCTGCCGTTCGATGGCGCCGTGGCGCGGATGATTGCCCCGGCAGTCGGCATCGACAACGCGATCGAAGAAATTGGCATCACCAACAACCAGCTCGACACCCCTAAAGACGCGGTGAACAAGGTCGGCTGGTACTACATCTACGATAAGCCGGGCTTCGGCGGGAACGCGGTGTTCGCCGCCCACATCAACTACAACTTCAAGAATGGCCCGTTCGCGAACCTCGCCCGCGTGAACCCCGGCGACACGATTTCCATCGCCATGCAGGATGGCCCCACGTACACCTACGAAGTCATCTTCTACCAGCGCTACGACGTCGACAAAATTCCCATGGGCGAGTTGATCGACGCCCCCCAGAAGCCGGCGAACGACGAATGGATCACCCTCATCACCTGCGGTGGCCGCTTCCAGGCGACCGAACCGAACGGCCTCGGCCACTACCTGGACCGGGACGTGGTGATCGCCCGGAAAGTGGCACGGGCGCAGTAGTCCCCTTAACGCCGCGTTTCCTCGCATGAATCAGTTTCCTGTCGCGTTTCGTATCCCTTTGCTAGGGTGAAACCACCCGAACCGGTCCTGGAGCACGAGTTTTGAAGCTAGTCCGCACCGTCTCACTCGCCGTTTTCGCGCTCGGCGCGGTCCTCCTCCTGGTTGGGGTGGCATGCAGCGGTGGCGGCGACGACAAGCAAGAAAGCACACCCGCGCCCACCGAGACGTCGACGAACACCGCCACGCCAACCAACACCCCACCCCCCACGCCCACCGCGACACCAACGCCCTTCAACGGCAAGGTCACGCGTCTCAAAATACCGCGCTTCAACGTGGACGCGCCGATCGAAGACCTGGCGATCAACTCGCGAAATGAGCTCGATACGCCGAAGGACACGAATCGCTCGGTCGGCTGGTACTACATCTACGACAAGCCGGGCTTCGGCGGGAATGCGCTTTTCTCGGCGCACGTCTACTACCACAGCATCCCCGCGCCGTTCGTGAGCCTCGCCAAGAGTGCCGAAGGCGACAAGATCGTTGTCCAGATGGAAAACGGCACGGAATACACCTACTCCGTGATTTCGAACAAGCGCTACAACCGCGACACCATCGACATGGGCGCGATCATCTGGCCGAAAGAGAAAGCCGACTACGACGAGTGGATCACGCTCATCACTTGCGGCGGCGAGCTCGATTCGACCGGGCAGGAATACGTCTCACGGGACGTGATCGTGGCGAAGCGCATTTCGTAGCGTTCGCGGGGCTTCACGGAGACGTACGTAGCGGGCCGATCGTCGATCGGCCCGTTTTCGTTGGCGGATCAGGGTTTCGCCCCGCCCGATCGAGGAGGTGTCCCCTCAGGGTGTGGGGCATCTGCCCATTAAGAGCAGTCACGCCGCTCCCTACGCTGGCCTTCAGAACCGGGCACGGGTGTGCCCCTCGGAGGTTGGCGCGATGCGCATTCGCTCCTGGATGGCAACGCTCGCTTTGACGGCGGTGGTGGGTTTCGCCGCGGTGGCCGGACGTGGTCACGACGCGACGGCGGCCCAGTTGCTCCACGGCTGGAACAACATCTCCTACCTCGGCTCTTCCGCCGCGCCGTCAGAGGCGCTCAACGGCATCTCCGGCCAGTACTCCGCGGTCTACAAATGGGACCCGTCGACCCAGGCCTACCAGCTTTACGCGCCGGGCGTGCCCGGCTTCGTCAACACGCTCACGCAGATCAACCCCGGCGATGCCATCTGGGTGAACTACACCCAGGCCCAGGGCGAAATCAACACCGGCACCGTTGGCAGCGGCGGCACGCCGGCTGGCGGCTCCGGGAAGACCTCGATCGCCGCCAGCACCTTCGTGCCCATGAGCGACCTCGCCGTCTACGAGAAGAACTTCAACCAGCTCAACCCGGTGTCGAACGATGTCGCCTCCCAGCGCTATTACGCGCCGCTCTACCTGCCGCAGGGGGCCACCATCACCACGATGATCGCCGCCTTCGAAGGGACGGGCGACACCGTGAAGATCCGCCTGGACTACACCGCCATCACCAACGGCGAGACATCGTCGTCCGTCTTCAAGCTCGCCGAAGTGCTCTCCAGCGCCGGCCCATCGCCCCAGAGTTCAACCGCCTTCGCGCACACCGTGGACAACGGCGCAAATGTCTACTTCATCGTTGTGGACCTGACCGGTGGCGCGGCTTCGAAGCTTCGCGGCGTTTCCGTGAGCTACACCTACTAGGAGCGCGGCCATGACCATGATGGCGCTCACGCGCAGACGCCACCGCGGGCTTCACCTCTGGATGCTGGCCCTGGGCTTGCTGGCCATCGGGCTGCTCGGTGTGTTGTTCTCTCGCTCGACGGTGCAGGCTATCCCGGAAGGCGACGTCCAATTCGCGGTAACCCAGTCGCCGGCGGGCGGCTCTACCGTCCAGGTTGGGTCGACGCTCACCCTTGACGTGCAGGCGACGGTGACCAACGCGCCCGTCGGCATCCCGCTCTATTTCGAGTATGACTACCCCGCCGGGCTCGGCTTCGTCAGTGGCGTCTCCTCGCCGCCCGGTGTGACGTGCACCGACAACGTGCCTTCAGCCGGTGTTGTGCGCTGCGACTACGGGCTCGTGCTTGCCGGCGCACGCGTGCCGATCCTGCTGACGTTCCAGGTTAATACCTCGGTGGTGACCCTCGCGAGCCAGGCGATGATCCGCGGCGGCACATCCGACGGCGCGCCCGACACCGCCGCCGACGGCTCCGATGACACGTACACCGGCGCCGGCGCGGTCACCGTGTTCAGCCCGTCACTGATCACGGCGGGCGGCTCCGGCGCGCCCTCGTCAGTGTTCGAAGGTTCGCCCACCACCTACACGGCGACGCTGCTCAACACCTCCGGCGTGGGAACCGGCAGTTTCAACAGCGCCCTGGTGTTCACGAACGGCATCGTCACCGGCGTCAGTTGCACCACCAGCGCCGCGCCCAACGGCGCCGCGGCGGGCTCCGGCACGCCCACGGCGACCTGCACCGCGAGCAGCCTCGGGGCGGGCGAAACGCTGACCATCACCGCCACCGTGGCGGCATCGAACACCTCGAACGGCGCGGACATTGCGGTCACGCTCTCCGCGCCCGCCCTCGGTATCTCCGCTAGCCTCTCCGGCGTCAACGTCGACGAAGTCGGCCTCGATTCTACGGGCGGGCCGCTCACGACTGGCCAGCCGATCAACGTCTGCACCGGGCTCGTGCCGGCCGACGTGTTGGATGATGCGGCGGCCGGCGCCGCTCCGCCGAACAACGCCTCACTCATCGGCCAGTCGTCGTCCAACGTGCTGCTGCAGGTGTCCGACTTCCAGGTAGCCGGTCCCGGCGCCGGGACAATCAGCGCCGCCACCGGCTGTGCGACGAACCAGAGCGGTGTGCGCTTCACTCCTTCGGTTGGCGGCAGCTACACGGTGACCGCGCTCTACAACACGGGCGGCACGAACGTGCTCGCGCTTTCCGTCGGCGGCGCCACCAACCCCGTCCCGGCAATCAGCCTCCTCGCACCGGCGACCGCGACCGCGGGCGGCCCGCAGTTCACCCTGACGGTGACCGGCTCCGGCTTCGTCGCCGCTTCAACGGTGAACTGGAACGGCAGCGCGCTGGCCACCGCCTATGTCAGCGCCACCTCGCTCACCGCCATCGTGCCGGCGGCGAACCTCGCCAGCCCAACGTCAACAAACGTCACAGTTGTCACACCGGCGCCGGGTGGGGGCACATCGAATGCGCTCCCGTTTGTCGTCTCCGCGGCGCCGAACCCCGTCCCGGCGGTTTCAGCACTGTCCCCGAACACCATCGGCGCCGGCTCCGCCCAGTTCTCGATGACGGTGACCGGGACGAACTTTGTGGCGGGCTCGGTTGTTCGCTGGGACGGCGCGGACCTTTCGACGAGCTACAACTCCGCCACCAGCCTGACAGCGACGGTCCCGGCGGCGAAAGTGGCGGCGGCCGGCGCGGCGAACGTCACCGTTTTCAACCCCGCGCCGGGCGGCGGCACATCGGTCACGCCGGTGACCTTCACGATCACGGCCAGCGCCGCGAAGCTCGCGTTCACCACGCAGCCGGGCGCGGGCGTTGCCGGAAGCGCGCTGGCCGCGCAGCCGGTGGTCGCAGTACAGACCTCCTCCAACGCCACCGTCACGAGCGACAGCACAACCAGCGTGACGCTCGCCCTGAATGGCTCCGGCACGCTGACCTGCACGGGCGGCCTTTCGAAAACCGCGGCCGCCGGCGTCGTTACCTTCGCCGGCTGTTCTGTAACGCCCTCGGGCACGGGCTACACGATCACTGCTTCAGCAGGGGGGCTCACGTCCGCCACCAGCGGTTCGTTCGACGTGTCGGACGCTCCGCCCACCACATCCACCCAGGTGACCGTTTCGAATCCGTCATCCACGCCGATCCCCCGTTCGCGGCTCACCTTCGCGATCGGCGCCGGCAGCCTCGATGCCTCGGCTGTCAGCTTCATCATCAAGCGGAAGTCCGACGGCAAGTACTTCAACGTCACCACGGGTGACTGGCAAACCGACCTCGTCCTCAACGCGGCCGTCCATGGGACCGGCAGTGCATGGTCGCTCGAAATCGAGGGCGAGATGCGCCGCAAGTTCGCTGGCACCGTCGTCACGCTCGAGGCGCGCGTAACCACCGCATCCACCGTGTACGTGAACGCGACCATCCCTGAGCTCACCATCAGATAGTGTTGGGCGCCGAGCGTTGGCTGCTGATCGGACGCGTTCAGCGCGGCAGCTGGCCCCACTTCGTACGGGTGCGTGGAGGTTGCGACCGACGCCCGTGTGGCATGGACTTGCCCGCTCCCTGCCCGGTCGCGGCTCATGGGACCCAGGAAGTGCGACACCAGCACGACGAGGGCCCGGCATTTGCCGGGCCCTATCGGCGCCCACAGGGGCTTCACGCGCTGACGAGCTGGCCCCGGTAGGCGGCGACGTGCTGCGCCGTGTCCACCACATGGTGGAAGCTCGAAACTTTCCCGTCCGGGCCGAAGGTCCAGAGGTGAAGCTCCTCGTCCCGGACCGCCTGGCCCGTGGCCTTCACCGTTAGTTCGATGTCGATCACGGCGACCACCTGGTTGCCGCCGGCGAGCAGGTTGACCGGCACGAACTTCGAAATGTCGACGACTGCGAGCGACGCGAAGAACTGGCCGACGTGCGCCTTTCCCCGGCCCGGCTTGAGCCACGGCACCCCGTGGCCGGCGCCTGGCCGTTCCCATTCCACCGCTTCATCCAGCTGGTCCAGGATGGCCGGGACGTTCCCCTGGCCGAACGCATCGTAGATGGCCTGAACGGTCTCAAGATTGCTCACGCGAAAGGTCCTCCTCCACTGCTGCCGGGTAGTACGAGCGCGGCAGGGGGACTGATCAACCCGCTCCCGCCCGGGATGAGGGTTTCGCCGAATCCGGATCAGCACTCGCCCGATAGGCTCGGGGAACGCACTGCCAATAGGCTCTGTCCATGCGAATCCTCTCGCGCCGCCGGCCGCTCCCGCTCCTTGTGATTGGCGGCCTCGCCGGTTTCGGCCTCCTCGGATCGGCCTGCATGACCTACCCGGACGGGACAGTCGCCACGCCGGCGTCCGGCGAACAGAGCGATGCATCACGGCTTCCCCAGTTGCTGAGCCAGCTGCAGGGCGCCGGCGCCGGGATCGAGCTCCTCGACGGCTCGCAGCAGCAGGTGCTCGCGGCGCAGGACGCCCAGGGCAAGGAAGCCCCCTCCGAAACCGCCACCGTCGCCGGTGAGAAGACGCCCGGGACGACAACCACTCCCGCCGGCACGCCGACTCGCGCCGGAACGCCGACGCGCACGCCCACCCCCACGCGGACGCCGACGCAGGCTCCCGAGGGCGGCAGTACGCCCACGCCTACGCCGACCAGCACGCCCGCGGCAACCCAAACCCCCACCCCTACCGCAACTCCCACGGCCACCGCTACGCCGACGGCGACCTCAAGCCCGACTCCACCGAGTGAAGGCAACGGCGGCGGGACCGGCAATCCGCCCACCGAGTAACCATGCCAGACACGTTCGTCCGCACCCGTTGCGTCGCCTGCGACAAAGTCCTCAGCTTCGATGACTTCTCGCTGGGCGGGAGCCGCTGCCGCGCGTGCCTCAAGATCGTGAAGCGCAAGCCCTCGGCGCAGTACGTCCGCGGCCCGCAGACCCGTCCTTCGCCACCACAACCGGCCTACGCGTCCGGCATCGAAGACTACGAGCACCTCCTGGACTCTGTGCCTGACGAACTCATCGACGAACTCGTCGCCGCCCTCGAAGCGGAGGCTGCGCGGATGCCGGAAGGACAGCGCGGCCCCGTCCGCGAAGTCTTCGAGGACATCGGGCTCGGCCGGACCACGCGCGAGAAGCAATGGGCCGCCTGGGGCTTCGCCGCCGGGTTCGCGGCGAACGTCGCCATCGCGAAGTACGCCCAGATGGCGACGGGCGCTCCGTTTTCGCAGTTCGTGGGGCCGCTGTTGCTCGGCGGCGTGGTCGCGGGGTTCTGCTGTTCCGCCATCGGTTGGGGCGCCGCCCGGCTCCGCGAGCCCGCCTGACCGTTCCCTGTTGCCCCGCGCTCTCCCAGACTGACCGAATGCGAATACTCGTCACCGGCGGCGCCGGCTTCATCGGCTCTCACCTCGTTGAGGCGTACCTGGCCGAAGGTCACGACGTCGCGGTCGTGGACAACCTCGCCACCGGGCGGCGTTCGAACGTGGCCCGCGGCGCGCAGCTCTTCGAAGTGGACCTTCACGCGCGGGAACTCGAGCGGATTTTCGCCGAGTTCAGGCCGGAAGTCGTGAACCATCATGCCGCCCAGGCGAGCGTGAAGGTCGGCAACGCCGACCCGGTGCACGACCTGGAGGTCAACGGCGGTGGCACGGCCAGGCTCATGCAGCTCTGCGTCCAGCACGAGGTGAAGAAGGTCATCTACTCCTCCTCGGGCGGCACCGTCTACGGAAACCCCCAGACGCTGCCCGTAACCGAATCCCACGCCATCGCGCCGATGTCGAACTACGGCACCTCCAAGTTCGTCGGTGAGCTGTACGTCGACCTCGCGGCGCGGACGGGCGGGATCGACACGACGATCTTCCGGTACGGGAACGCATTCGGGCCGAGGCAGGACCCCCACGGAGAAGCGGGCGTCATCGCGATCTTCACCGGCCTCATGCTCGCCGGGAAGCAGTGCACGATCGACGGCGATGGCGAACAACAGAAGGACTACCTCTTCGTCGGGGACATTGCGCGGGCGAACGTGCTCGCGCTCACGCGGGGCAGCGGGCTCGTCGCGAACCTTGGCACCGGCGCCGGCATTACGGTGAACCACATCTTCGAAACGCTCAGCCGGTTCACCGGGAACGAAGTCGAGCCGCTGCACGGGCCT
Organism: Dehalococcoidia bacterium; assembly: GCA_046328215.1. Lineage (GTDB taxonomy): Bacteria > Chloroflexota > Dehalococcoidia > Tepidiformales > Tepidiformaceae > Amarobacter. The sequence continues at coordinate 185,954 of JAXLXA010000003.1, forward strand.
CCGCGCCCAGGCGATGTGCGCAACTTCTGGCTGGACTATTCGGCCGCGAAAGGCGCGCTTGGCTGGGAGCCGGCGGTGAGCTTTGAAGAAGGCGTCCGCCTCACGGTCGCTTCGTACCGGTAGTCATTCGCCGGCGGCCGGGGCTGCCTGGGCCGCGGCCGCCCGTGCCTGGTAGCCGCTGAGGAACTCGCCCATCGTTTTCTGCGCATCGGCGGCGCAGGTGCGCGCGGCCTGGTACGCGAACCAGGTCCCGAGTGACATGACCGTTGCCGTGCCGAGGAACATGGCCCAGCGAAGGCTGTCGCCATCGTTGACGCCCTCGGCCTGGAGGAGCTCGGAAATCCCGCCGATCGCGAGCGGGGCCGCGGCTGCCCCGCAGACCGCGAGCGCGAGACCGAACGCGGAGAACGCCTGGGCACGGATCCTCGGTGGCGAGACGGCAGCGATGATCGAGACCAGACCGCCTGTGCCGATCGATGCGACGAGCGCCCCGACGGTCAGGAGGCCGAGGCAGACAACGCTCGATGGGATGACGAAGGCGAGCGACCAGGTGACGGCGAGGCTGGCCGCGCCCCATGTGCCGACCTTGCCAAGGTGCGCGAAACCTTTGATCAGCCCGCGATCGGCCACAGGCCCGCCGTACCAACTGCCGATGAACCCGGCAAGCGCGAGGAATGCGAGCGCCCCGGCCGCGCCTTCCGTGGAAAACCCATACCGCCGCTCGAAGAACGCGGGTATCCAGAACACCACGCCGAACAGCGAAAACCCGAACGCGGCGTTCGTGAAGATGAGCATCCGCAGCGAGCGGATCTTCCACACGCTGCCCAGGCTTTCGAAAAAGCCGAGCTTGTCCGGGGGCTCGGCGAGGAAGCTCGCGAAGATGGGGTCTTGCTTCGCGGCCGCGAGGAGGTCGGCTTCGCCGCGGCCGGGCTCACGTAGCCGGAGGGCGAAGACCCCGAGGATGAGGCCCGGGATGGCCGCCGCCGCGAACCCCCAGCGCCAGCCCACCGCGCCAACGATGATGCCGCCGACAACCGCGCCAACCACCTGCCCGAGCGGGTTGGCCGACCGGTGGTAGCTCAACGCGCGGCCGCGCACGCTGACCGGGTAATAGTCCGAAAGCAGGCTGCCGTGCGTCGGCACGATCGTGCCCTGGCCGAAGCCCAGCAGCGCGCGGGTCAGGAACAACTGGATGAAGCTCGTCGAGGCTGCCGCGAACAGCCCGGCGGTACCCCAGACCATCGCGCCCGCCGAGAGGATGTTGACCCGGTTCCAACGATCGGACCAGTTCCCGGCTGGCAGGCTGATCACCCCGGTGATGAAGATCACCGCCAGCGGAAGGAGCCCCACGGTGACATCGGACAGTCCGAAATCCCGGCGGATCGGGTCGAGCGCGACGGCAAGCACCGCGCGGTCGAATTCGTCGACGGCGTTCAGGATGAAGAGCACCGTGAGCGGCAGCAGGCCGTACTCTTTCAGCCGTCCTCGGCGGGTTGGAGACGATGGAGAAGCTGGCGGAGTGTCACTGGCGGCGGATTCGAGGGCCAAAGGTGGCACCCCTTGCGAAAGTACCGAGAGCTTACCCGGCGCCTCCCTAACGTTCCGCCACGAGCGTGCCGTCCTTGCGCACGAACCGGCCCGGCAATGGCGCGCCGGCTTCCATGACCCGCGGCTCGAGCTTGTTCTCGCACCAGCGGTCGAGCGTGTCCCGCTCGCTCAGGAACTGCATCCGCGGTACCGCGTAGCCACAGGAGGTCTGCACCTTCTCGACATCGATGAAGAAGGCCTGACGCACGTACGGATGGAAGTCGTCCATGAACGCCGGGCGGAACTGGGCCAATTCTGGCGCGTCCAGGTCCACCCGCCGTCCCCGGCCGTAAAGGCGCAGGATCCGAGCGGTAGCATCGAAGCTGCAGAGCATGAGCGTGATCCGCTCGCCTTCTGCCAGGTGTTTCGCGGTTTCGTTGCCGCTGCCGGGATAGTCCAGGTAGCCCACGAGGTTCGGTGTCAGCACGCGCAGAAGCGTGCGTCCCTTGGGCGAGAGGTTTATGTCGCCGTCACTGGAGTTCGGGGCTGTCGCGACGAAGAAGACGTGCTGTTTCTCGATGAAGTCGCGGTGGTCGTCGCTGATGGAGGTGAACCAGTCGGCCATGCTTCGTCCCCCGAAGGCCAGTGATGGCGAACAGCGTCGCCCACTCGGCTGGCTGTGCCAACAGCCAATTCGTACGGTTGGCACTGGCGAAAGTGGTCGCGCGACTCCTACAGGAACGGGTTCGGGGACGACGCCATGCCGAACGTCTCGGCCACGGGCCCACGCACCAACTGGCCGCGATAGGTGCTCAGGGCCTCGGCGAGGGCGCGGTCACGGCGCATCGCCTCTTCCACCCCCAGGTCAGCCAGCGCTTCCACGTAGGGGAGCGTCGCGCTCGTCAGGGCCTGCGTGCTCGTCGCCGGGACCGCTCCGGGCATGTTCGTGACGCAATAGTGCACCACGCCTTCGTCGATATAAGTGGGGTCGCTGTGGCTGGTCGGGCGGCTGGTTTCGCTGGCGCCACCCTGGTCGATCGAGACATCGACGATCACCGCTCCCGGGCCCATCGACCGCACCATCTCACGGGTGACGACCCTGGGCGCTGCCGCCCCGGGCACAAGCACCGAGAGGATGGCGAGGTCCGCGCCGTGCAGCTCCTCGGCAACGCCCTGGGGCGATGAGACGCGAGTCGCGATCCTGCCGCCGAAGTTCTCCTGGAGGTAGGTGAGCCGCGCGAGGTCTCGCGACATCACCGTGACGCGTGCGTCCAGTCCCATGAGCACGCGCGCCGCCGCCGTGGCGACGGTGCCGCTGCCGACGATAACCACTTTGCCCGGCGGCACGCCGGCCACGCCCCCGAGCAGCTTGCCGCGACCCGGGCCGGGGTGTTTCAGCAGGTGCGCCCCGATCTCGGCCGCCATCCGCCCGGCCACCTGCGACATTGGTGCGAGGAGCGGCAGTGAACCGTCCGGTTTCCGCACCAACTCGTAGGCGAGCGACGTGCAGCCCGATTCGAGCAGCCGCTCGGTCAACTCGCGTTCGGCCGCCAGGTGGAGGTAGGTGAACAGCGCCCCGCTGGCGCGGAGGTACCCGTACTCGCTCTCGACGGGCTCTTTCACCTTGACCAGCAGGTCCGCACCGCCCCAGACCTGGTCCGCGGTTTCGACGATCTGGGCGCCGGAAGTGACGTAGGCCTGATCGTCATGGCCGGAACCTCTGCCGGCGCCACGTTCGACCAGCACCTGGTGGCCGTGGACCGTCAGCGCGAACGCGCCTTCCGGTGTGAGGCCGACGCGCGCCTCGCCATCTTTTCGTTCCCGGACGGTGCCGATCCGCATGTGTCCCCCTCCCGCTGGCTGTTCCCCATCGTACACACGTCCACGAATCGTTCACCTGAAATCAGGGTGGCGGGCGGGGTTAAGAAGGTGCTGGCGAGTCAGTGCAGTGCCGACCGTCATAACAACGAGGTGTGACTCCCGCCGAAGGGGAGCGGGAGTGGGGAAGGACTGTCCGTGGCAACTGCAGCTACACAACATCGATCGAACAACTGGCGCATCGTCATGGCCGCGGTGTCGCTCGGGATGCTTGCCTGGGGCGTTGCGGCCTCCATCTACTTCGGTGCCACGGGCGTCCGCGCTGATTCCGCGCCGCTCTACCGCGACGTTGATAGCGTGTTCCTCGTCCAGCAAGACGGCCAGTGGTTCACGGTGAAGATCGACGTCCTGATGGAGGACCGCGGCGACGGAGCGTTCGAAGCCGATGCCGCCGCCGCCCGGGCGGAGATGCTCGCGCGCTTCCCGAACGCGGTCCCCGTGCCCGAGGGCATGGAAGCGGCCTACGTGCTCAGCGGCTTCAAGTGGATGGCCGGCAACACCACCTGGAAGTACGACTCGGCGGGGGCACCTTCGTCAGTCTCGGCCGGAGCGCTTGCCGCTTTGAACGCGGCCGCCAGCACGTGGGGTGGTCTCGGCGCCAACTTCCACTTCAACAACGGCGGCACCTCCTCGAACGGCACCGCTGCCTGCGGAGGCAGCACCGACGGCAACAACACGGTCGGCTGGGGCGCGCAGAGCGGCTCCGTCCTCGCGGTCACCTGTACCTGGTTCTCGAACAGCGGCAACCCCAAGCCGGCGGTCGAATTCGACATGCAGATTGACCCCGACTGGAACTGGACGACAGGCAGCCCCATCCAGGTTGACCTGCAGAGCGTGACGTTGCACGAATTCGGCCACGCCCTCGGTCTCAATCACTCTGGCCAGAGCGCGGCCGTCATGTACGCCAGCTACACCAGTGGCACGAACAAGCGCACCCCGGTCCAGGACGACATCGACGGCGAGCTGGCCATCTACGGGGCCAGCGGCGGCGGCGCCACGAGCACCCCGACGAACACGCCGGCTCAGACTGCGACGGCGACTCCTACCCGGACCAACACGCCCGCCCCGAGCGCAACGACACCTTCCGGGACGAACACGCCGTCCAACACGGCCACCCCGACAAACCCGGCCTCGACGAGCACGCCCGGCGGCACCTCCACGCCCAACGCGACGTCCACGCCGTCGAACACTTCGACGCCTACGCCTGGCACGCCGACGGCGACGCCGACGATGGCCGCGACGGCCACTCCGACGGGGACGAGCGGCGGCAGCAACTCTTTGCCGTTGGTGCCCGGAGCGAACCTGATCGCCTGGCCGGGCAGCGATGTCTCGCCGGCCCAGGCGCTCTCGGGAGTGCCGAACCTCCGCATCGTCTACGCATGGGACCCTGCGACGAAGAGCTGGAGCCGGTTCGTGCCCGGCGCCCCCGGCTACGTGAGCAACATCTCGATGCTCAAGAAGGGCCTCTCGTACTGGTTCATCTCGAGCGGCTCCGGGTCCGTGCCGTTCCAACCCTGAGCGCATTGGCTCATCTCCTGAAAGCCACCCGCCGCCGGCGGGTGGCTTTCGCATAACCGCCGCCGCGGGGGAAGCTGTCGTGCTGGAGGGGTTGTGGACCGGCGCTTTCTCGTTCTCGCGGTAAGTCTCGTCGGCGGGCTGATGACGCTCGCGCCGGGTTGGGCCAGCTCCGAGCCCGATTCTCCAGGCGTCCACCGGGTGCCGCTTGACGCGCTGCGGCCGGACGGGTCGCTCGTCAGTGTGGCCTTCGACGTGCTGGCCGCCGACGATGCCGCCGCCAGGCTCGCCGCGGAGAGGTCGCTGGAGACCATCGCGCCGGGCACCCGGATCGTCAGCACGCCCGAAGACGCGGTCTCCGCCCAGTGGCTCCCGTGGCAGTGGAAATGGGACGCCGCCGAGCTTCCCGTGAAGGTCGCCTATAACCCAACGGGCGCGCCGCCCGGCGCAGGTCCGGGCGTGATTACGCCGGGGCTCGAAGCGTGGAGCGGTGTCGCCACTTCGTCATTCCGCTTCCAATACGCGGGGATTACCGAAAACACCGCGACTGTCGACCAATTCGGGCCCGACGGCGAGAACGTGGTCTCCTGGCAAAGCCTCGATTGCACGCACGCGTGCGTCCTGGGCGTGACGTCGAAGGACCCGGTTGCGCACGAAGTCGACATGCTCTTAAACAGCAACCCGGCGGCGGCGGACCAACTCGGCGTAGGCAGCAGGGTGGACTGGCGGACGGTGGTCCTCCACGAACTCGGCCACATGGCGGGACTGGAACACTCCTGCCCCGTCCCGTTCGGCCCCTGTACCGCCGCCGAAGCCGACGCGGTCATGTTCTACCAGTACCGGGGAGTGATGCGGAGCCTCGCCGCGGATGACATCGCCGGCATCTCGGCGCTCTACCCCCTGGCGGCGAACCCGGTTCCCACGCCCGGTGTCACCCCGCCGCCAACGCCGTTCCCGGAGTTCCCGGTGTTCGTGGAAGCCGGATGGAACTTACTGGTGTTGCCAGAGGTGAGCGTCTCCAACCTGGCGCTGGGCCTGCCCTGCCTCCGCGCCGTGTATTCGTTCGAAGGCGGCGAGTGGCTCTCATGGATCCGCGGCGCTCCCGCCGCCATCCAGGAACTGAGCGACGTGGGCCCGGAGCGCGGGTACTGGCTGCTGGCGGTCTCATCATGCGGGAAGGACTTCCCCTGACGGCGCCAGAAGAATCGTGAATGTTAACCGCGCCTGCTACTTGTAGCGGCTCTCGTCGAGGGTGAGGTAGAAGAAGTCGCGTTCCCGCGTGCCCAGGAAGTTCGAAGCCGAAGGCGCCATCGTGTCCATGAACTTCTCGCCCTTCACCGAGCCATCGGGTTGCTGATAGAAGAGGCCGGTACAGATGTAGGGGGCGTTGATATCCAGTTGCATGGCCATGTACGCGCCTGCGGCGTACATCGCCTTCGCCAGGCTGTCGGCGCTCAGTGAGTTGCCCGCGGCGATGAGCAGGTTGCCATCCTTCGTGACGCCGACCGCGGAGCGCCAGGTGATGAACTCCGATGAGTTCACGTTCACGTAGCCCCAGGTGTCGTTGCCTTCGGTGGTGCGCTTACTGATTTCGCCCTTGTCCACGAGCAGGATGACGTTCTGGCGGCAGGCTTCGAAGGTCTCTTCCCAGGAGAAGTCCCGGCCGTATTCGCCCAGCTTGATGCTGCCGTCCTTTGAGACGCAGAGGGTGGCAAGGCCGTTCCGCATCTTCATGTATTCCTTGCCGTTGGCCACCATCCCGAAGCTGCCGTGAGGGCCCTTGAACCCGCCGTTGAACGCCACGAGCAGGGACTTGTAGTCCTCCTTGGGGATCGCGCCGGGGCCGCGCACACCGCGGTCACCACCCGGTTCCGCGGTACCGCCGACCATTTTCAGGTGGACTCGCCTGCTATCCACCAGCAGCACGCCGACGGAGGCGTACGGGCGGGACTTGTCCGGGCGGATGAACGTCTTGGCCATGAGCACGTCCGCAGGCGTGGAGCGCGGCAGGCCCTGGGGAGTCCAGACGCCTTCGCCGGCCTGCGGCTCGCTGAGCAGGACGGTTGTTTTAGGCGGGCTCAGCGGGAGCGGTCCCAGCGCTTCGGCGGTGAGCGTTTGGCCCATCGGACGGCCGTTCCCGACGAAGTAGGTGACCTCGCGCGCCTCTGGCTTCGGGACGAACTGGATCTGCACTTCCTTGACGGCAAACGGATCTTCTTCGCCGCCAAAGAGCCGGTACTTCACTTTGTTGGTGCGGTCCTCAACGCGGAAAAACCAGCCTTCGATTCGGGCGGTGCGCTCGTCTCCGAGGACTTTGCGGCTCATGTCCGCCGCCCTTGGGGTGATCCTGTCCTTCTGCGAGTAGGCGCCCCCGGCGGCCAGGAATAGGAGGACCAGGGAGGCGAGAACCACCCGTTTCCAGGTGACGCGGCGCCCCGCGGTGGCCGGAGTCTCGGCTGGTTGGCTCTCCGCGATCTCGAGAAGCGGCGCTTCGGGAAGGGGGATTTCGCTGGAAGCGGGCGCAACGTCAGCTCCCGCGGAAGCGGCGGCCGGCTGTATCAGTCCACCCCGCCGGGCACCGAACCTTCTCAGCATGTGGCCGGAGTGTAACAACCACTAACTAAGCGGCAATAACGCAAACGTGCGAGAGGCATACATGTTTACCGGAGCAGCGTTTCGACTGCCCTCCCGAAGGCGACGGGGTCCGTCGAGTCGATGCTGACGTTGTGGACATCCACGCCGAGGGCTTCGTCGTCACGGATGCGCGAAAGGCATTCGTCCGCGTTTCCAGAGAAGCCAAGGTCGTCAAGCAACTCGGCCGGGATCGCGGCCGCGCCCGCGGCCGAGCCGTGGTCATCGAAGGCCTTCTTGATGGCCGCGGCCTCATCGGCGTAGCCGTAGCGGCTCAGCTGGTTGTAGTAGAACGTCCCCATGCGGGCGATGTAGAAGGCCATGAAGCCACGGCCCTGGTCTTTCGCCGCCGGGTCATCGCTGACGGTCACGCCTCCGGCCTTGATCTCGACCGCGCGGGCGTCACGCCCGGCCGCCACGGACCACTGCCGGACCTGGTCGATCTGCTCTTTCAGGGCGCTCCGGGGGATGAACGCCGGCATCCACCCGTCGGCGATTTCGGCGGTCATCTTCACGCTCTTCGGATGCAGGGTGGCCAGGTAGACCGGGATGTGCTCGCGCACGGGCTTGAAGCGCAGCGTGAAGCCTTTGTCGAAGTTGAACCACTTCCCCTGGTACACGAGCTTGTCGCCGCGCATGAGGAGGTTGATTACCTCGACGGTCTCGCGGATGCGGGCGAGTGACGGTTGGAATGGGATGCCGTGGAACTGCTCGATGACGTTGGCGCTGGATGCGCCCAGCCCGATGATGGCTCGCCCGCCGCTCCATTCGTCCAGCGTCGCGAACTGCTGTGCCAGGGCTCCCGGCGTGCGCGAGTAGACGTTCACGATGCCGGTGGCGAGCTTCAGGCGTTCGGTCTTTTCCGCAATGGAGATGAGCAACGAGAAGGCGTCGCGCGCCCAGCCCTCCGGCACCCAGAACGAATCGATGCCGCATTCATCGGCGATCTTCGCGAGGGCGATAGCGTCCTCGCGCTTCATATCGAACTGCCAGGTAATGCCGACGGAGAGCTTGCGGGTCACGGGCGCCTCGGAATGGTGATGTTGCCGGAGCGTACGGGATTCGCCGCGCAGAGGCTCGTCAGCGGAGCAGCGCGACGAGATCCCGCAGCAAGCCATCAAGAAGAACGTCAACCGAGAGGCGTAGGCCGGGGAATTGGCGGCTCTCCAGGATCCCGTCGGCTTCCGGCTCAAGCCGGGCGTAACGGCCGTTGCGGAGTTCGAACCAGTCGACCTCTCGGTCGCGCGTCCGCCAGACGAGGTACTCGGGGACACCGCCGCGCTCGTAGGCGCGGCGCTTCGCGTGGAGGTCGATGGAGACGCTGCTCGCCGCGATCTCGATGACGAGTTCGGGGGAGCCTTGAAGGTAATCGTCGGTGTCGCGCCGCGAGAGTCCAGGTTCTCGGCGGAGCAGGAGATCCGGCTGTACCTCCGTGCTTGCCCCCAGCCGGACAGTGGCATTATCGAAGACTTCACAGCCAGGGTGGAGGTCCGCATAGATCGCGAGCCATGCCGCCAGACGAGCGTGTGGTCCGCCGTGAGACAAAGAGACTGGAGATGCCACGTACACCACTCCCTCGATGAGCTCCGCCTTGACATCGGGCATGGCTTCGTAGCGCCGCTCGAACTCCGCGCGTGACAGCCGGTCGCCACTTTCGAGCGGATAAACCGCGGGACCACCGGCGCCGGCGCGTAATGCCATGCGCCGATTGTATCGCACCGCCGGCCGGGCGGACGTCCTACACTGGGCCCATGCGCATCCTCGCGATCGACATGGGGACCGGCACGCAGGACATCCTGGTCTTTGACCCGGAACGCCCCGTCGAGAACAACGAGAAGCTGATCCTTCCTTCAGCTACCGAGATCGCGGCGCGCCGCATCCGGCGGGCGACGGCGGGGGGCCGGGCCGTTGTGCTGACCGGCACCGTGGCCGGCGGGGGGCCGTGCTCGTGGGCGCTGGAAGATCACCTTCGCGCCGGCGGCCACGCATTCGCTACTCCGGGGGCCGCCCAGACGATCGACGACGATCTCGCTCGCGTCGAGGCGCTCGGTGTCCGGCTCATCTCCGAAGACGAGGCCGCCGGCATCGACGGTGAGCGGGTGGAGCTGCGCGACCTGGACCTGGAAGCGATCACTAGCGCCCTCGCGGCGTTCGAGGTCCCAGCGCGCTTCGACGGCATTGCGGTGGGCTGCCTCGACCATGGCGCCGCTCCCGCGGATATCTCTGACCGCGTGTTCCGTTTCGACCACCTGCGCCGCACCGTGGAGCGCCACAACGACCTTCTCGCCTTCGCGACCGCGCCGGCGGACCTGCCGGCCTACCTCACGCGGGCGCGGGCGATGGTGGCGGCAGCCGGGCACGAGGCGGCGGTCGCCTTCATGGACACCGGCCCGGCGGCGGCCCTCGGCGCGCTGCACGACGAGCGCGTCAGTGCTCAGCCGGAGGTTGCCCTCCTCAACCTCGGGAACATGCACCTCCTCGGCTTTCACCTTCGCGGAAGGCGGATCGCTGGCCTGTTCGAACACCACACGGGCGAGGTCGGTCCGGAGCAGATCGTCCACTTCACCGGGCGGCTCATTGATGGCTCGTTGACGAACGCGGAGGTGTTCGAGTCCAAGGGACACGGCGCATTCCAGGCTGACCGCTCGCTGGTTTCCGGCAGCCCGGTGATGACCGCGGCAACGGGGCCGCAGCGCGGCAAGATCGCCGGGACGTCGCTCCAGCCCTACTTTGCCGCGCCGTACGGCGACATGATGATCGGCGGCTGTTTCGGGCTGCTTCGCGCTTTCGCCGAAGTCCACCCGGGCTCCCGTGATGCGATCGAGCACCGCCTCGGGGCGCTTCCGGCGTGATGCTCCCCACGGTCCGGGTGCTGGTCGAACGCGCGGCCTCCGCCCGCTACCAGTTGGCGGGGCTCATCGCGGTACTGCCGCCCGCCATGCTCGACCACCGCGCCTCCGCGGCCGATGACTGGACGGTCCGCACGCACGCCGCCCACGCGCTCGGGAGCGACGGGTTGTTGCTCGAACTCCTGGAAGCAGGCGGCGTGGGCGATTTCGAGGTGTGGCTCGGGGAATTGCCCGGACGGCGGGCGACCGCCATCTCCGCCACCGCTCGAACCGAACCCGCGGAGCTGCTCGAACGCGCACAGGACTTACGCGCGGCCCTGGTGACGGCGCTCGCGTCGGTGACTCCCACTGAACTTCAGGTTTCGGCGGCGCTGCCCGGGGCGCGCACGGCGTGGGGTGACGAACGCCGGATCACGGTCTACGACTACCTGATCGCCTGGAGCAGTCACGACGCGGACCATGAACAGGCAATCCGGCTGGCCATCCTCTCGCGGCCGGACCTGTCGGCGGTGGCACTGACTCGCCGGAGGCGCTAAGCGGTCAGCCGCAAGCCTTCTGTCCTGACGCTGTTCTTTCCGGTCCGCTTGGCGTCGAGCAGCAACTCATCGGCTCTGCGGAGCGCGGATTCGGCGGGTTCTCCGGGGCGCCGGAGCGCGCAGCCCACCGAGATCGTCGTTGGCGCCTGGGCCATGACGTCGTGACGGAGGTGCTCCGCGACCGCCGCCGCGGCCGCGAGGGATGCCCCCGGCATCATGACCACGAACTCCTCGCCGCCGTACCGCGCGACCTGTCCCTGCTCCGCGAGGCCGGCGTCCAGGATCCGGGCGACCTGCGCGAGGACACGGTCGCCATAGAGGTGGCCGTGTTCGTCGTTGAGACGCTTGAAGTCATCGAGGTCCAGCATGAGGAGCGCAAACCCGGCGGATGGCTCGGCCGCCAGCGCATCCAGCTGTTCGAGGAACACGCGCCGGTTCGCGATGCCGGTGAGCGAGTCGGTTTCGGCGAGCAGGCGCGCCCGGTGTTCGGCATTGCGCCAGGCCGACCCGATGGCGTGCGAGAGGGAGGCGACAGCGAGCGCGAGGACCATCATGGTCAACAGGTTGGAGTCGAAGATGCCCGAGTTCAGAGGCCCTCCCGCGATGATTGCGCGGGCGAGCAGGATGTTCACCACGATGTAACCGGCGAGCACGGCGTAGCGTGCTCCGACGTACCGGCGGCCATAGCCAACGAGGGTATAGAGGTACACCGCCCAGAACGGTGACTGTGCATCGCCCAGCACGACCCAGGCCGTGGTGATGCAGGACACGTCCATCATCGGAGTCAACAGCTCAACAAGGCGGATGGTGCGCCCGCGGATGCGCCAGCGGACGACGTAGATCCCGTGTATGACGTGGTAGGCGCCGATCCAGGCCGCTCCCGCGCGGGCAGCGTCGTGATTACTGCCGAACCAGCCGCTCACGGCACCAATCACAAACAAGCCCGCGATGCAGCTCTGCAGAACCAGCACCTTCTTTTCCAAAGGTCGCTGGTCGCGTTCTGGCATTTCCGGGAGCGCACGGTGGCTGCCCAGCGGCATCGCTCGATTCACCCTTTCACAGGGTATTTCGACACGCGCCGTCAACCCCCAAAGTGGAGTCTCGGTGGCCCCGTTCACCGGACGACGGACGACGAACGTCGAACGGCGCCGATGAGGCGCGCGACGCTGGCCCCGGCGTCCCTCGAAGTTCGTCGTCGTCGTTCGGTCAGACAGGGCTGCCGATGCGCGTCGTTGCGGCGGAGAGCTCCCCCAGTTCCGTGCACGGCGGGTCGCCGTCGACGTATTCCTGGACGATGGCTTTCCACGGGCCCTCCGCTTCGAGGCTGGCCAGCAACCCCGCCAGCCCGAAGTTGATCCTCGTGAGGAAGACCATCCCCGCTGGCACATTGCAGTGCCGGTTGATCTGCCCGCCGAGGCCAGTGGTCATGGTGTTCCGCCGGACCATCTCGGTCGCCAGTTCGCGCGTGAAACGCACGCGGTCTCCGAGGATCGGCGCCCAGTACCAGTGCATGTGCTCGTAGAGCTCCTCCGTCGTGAACGGAGCGTTGGGGAGCAGGATGCCGATAGCTTCGGTCGCGACGCGCCACTCTTCGATGTCGCCAACGTTGAGCGCGCGAATGAGGCGCATGAAGCCCTTGATCGTCGGTGTGTCGAACTCGGCGATGCAGCCGTAGTCCACGAACCCGATGCCACCTTCGTCGAGGAGGAGGTAGTTGCCGGGATGCGGGTCGCCGTTGAACAGCCCGTGACGGTAGATGCTGCCGAAGCAGAAGCGGTAGATCATCTCCCCCAACCGGTTGCGCTCGTCCCGCGGGAGCTCCAGCGCGGCCGCGAACGGTCTGCCGCGGAGATACTCCTGAACCAGCACGCGTTCGCGGCTCATCTCCGTAATGACGCGGGGGACGCGGATGAACGCATGGCCGGCGAACGCGTTCGCAAAGCGTTCCTGCCACTGGGCTTCGCGCACGTAGTCCAGTTCTGCGCGGATGCCCGCTTCGAGGTCCTTCACGATGGTCCCGGCGTCCAGCCCGCGTGCGACCAGCCCACCCAGCTTGATCATCATCCCGACGTTCGCCAGGTCGTGGTCGATGGCTTCGCGCACGCCGGGGTACTGGACTTTCACCGCTACGGCCGTCCCATCACGGAGCTCGGCGCGGTGGACCTGGCCGATGGACGCGGCGGCGAACGGTTCGTGCTGGAATTTGCGGAAGAGGTGCTCGGGCGTCTCGCCGTATTCGGCTTCGAACACCTGCTTGACCAGGTTGTAGCTCATCGGCGGCGCGTTCGACTGGAGGCTGGCCAGCTGCGAAGCCATCTCATCCGGCAGCACGCCTGACATCAGCGAGAGCACCTGCCCCACCTTCATCACGGCGCCTTTCATCTCGCCCATCGTGCGCGTGACGTCCTCGGCCGTCCGGAGCATCGCCTGCTTCTTGCGTACCTGGCGCTTCTCTCCAAACGCGAGATGGGCGACGCCCCAGCGCACCGCGGCGCTGCCGGCCAGCCGCGCGGGCTGGACGGTGCGCTTGATCCGGTTGGCCGAGACTGCCCGTTGTTTCAGGGGTTGGATTCCCGCGCGTAGTCCCAGGAGATGACCCTGGTAGGCGTAACTTCCACCAGCGCGCCCGGGTCTGTCGATTGGCTCGCATACCTCGCGCCGGCTTTTTCGCCCAGGTAGTGGATGGCGATGTCGCGGGCGAGCGCCCCATCGCCGGGCAAGAGCTTCGCGGTCCCCTCGATGACGGCGACCTTGTAGGGCGCGTCTTTCGTGTCCACCACCACGCTGATGCGGTCGTTCGCCCGGAGATTGCGGACCTTCTTGGACTCGGCGCCGGTGTGGAAGAGCACCTTGCCATCGCGCCACGCGTACCAGACGGGCATCGCGTGTGGCTTGCCTTTCGGGCCGCTCGTGGCCACCACGGCGATGTGAGGCTCGGAAAGGAAGGTGTCGAGTTCAGACTGTGAAAGAGGCATGGGATGACCTGCAAACGAAGATGCCGTCCAGCGTGAGCGACGCCGCCCCGGCTGCGCAAATCAGGCGCTCTTGAGCCCGTCCAACTGCTGGAGGATCTCGGTTTGCTGCTGGTTGATCCGGTGAATCTCCACGGAGAGCGTGTGCACGGCCTCCAGCGTCCTGTGGTCGGTTTCGGCACGGCCCTCGGTCGCCGCCGCCTGGACGTTCTGGCCCACGATGATGACGGACAGGAGCACCAGTTGAATGAACGTCTGCGATATCCACGCCACGATCACCACCATGTCGCCGGAATTGAGCGCGGAGGGCAGCGAGACGAGCGCGAGTGCGGCGAACAGGTACGCGCACCACATCGAACCGACCGCGTTGGTGATAAACAGGGCGAAGCGGGCGTTGAAGCGGCCCAGTTGGCTCGCCCCATGGACGATGCGATGCGCTTCTTCCCGGGCGTAACCGGCCGGGGTGTGCTCCAGGGCTTGCTGAATCTGCATGGTGAACCTCCCGCGCCGAAGCTTAACGGGGTATGCGGGAGATCAGCGATAGAGGCCGTGTTCAGTCACGTAGCGAGCGACCGCGGGCGGGAGGTCCAATCCGTCGCCGCCCTTTGCGGCGGCCTCACGGACGCGTGTCGATGAAAGTGACGCGGGGAATTCGTCGATCTCCAGGAGGAGGATGCGCCCCGCGAACGTCCCCGCATTTTCGGCGACCCAGGCTTCGACGTGGTGAGCCTCGACGTCGCCGCGGTTTGCGGCGAGCAGGCGGTGCCGGGCGAAGAACGGCGCGAGTTCGGCGTCCATGTCCGTGTAGTAGCGCGGCGCGAACAGGCGCTCCAGGGTATCGAAGCCGACGATGAAGTCGAATTCCACGCCGGGGAAGGCAGCGTTCAACGCGTTCGCCTGGTCCACGATGCGGGCCTGGTTCGAGGCTGCGACGCAAAGGCCGGGCCACGAGCCGGACAGAGCGAGCAGCATCCCGATGCGGTCGGCCAGGCTCGCGCCGTGCAGTCCTTTGTCGACGTTTCGCGTGGTCAGCAAGGCAACCGCGTGGTGCAGTCCATAGGCGTCCAGCGCGCGCTGAAGCAGGTGCTCGTGGGCCAGCGTCGGTGGGTTGTAGGCAGACGGCAGGACTGCGGCGGCGCCGCTGAACGCCGGGCCATGGTCGAAGCGCCTGGCCGCCGGACCGGTTTGCTGGTCGAGCTGTTCGATGGCTTCGGCGATGGCGCTGCTCACGCCCCGAATCGTAAACAAATCAGGCGCTGAGCCGCTCGCGGCGGATGCTCCAATCGATGCGGAACATCTCGTCGGTCGTAATCCACTCGCGCATGATGCGGCGGCAGTGATGCACGCTCGCTTCCAGGTTGTGTGTCACCAGCGTCCAGCCGGGCTCCGGGTCAGTTTGCACCGCATGGAGCCGGCGTTCGGCCGGGTCATAGAAGATCCCACTCATCCCCGCGTCTCCCAAGGTTCCTCATGCCTCTATTATCGGCTATGTATCCATAGGTAACGTAGATGGCTGCCGGGAGATTAACCGGGGCTCTTACCGGATTCTTACGGATTGCGGGTGCGTGCTACGTAATCCGGGCCAGGTCCGGCCCGCCGCTGGTGGCCACGATGCCGCCCGACTCCAGTTCCGCGACCTGTGCGGCGCCGAGCCCGAGCCAGGATTCGAGCACGCTCTCCGTGTCCGCGCCCATGCTTGGAGGCGGACCCTGGATGCCCGTTTCGCTGCGCGACATCCTTACCGGTGAATCCGCGATCGGGATTGTGCCTGCCACCGGGTGGGTAACCGGCTTGATGCTCTGGCGGAATCTCACCTGCTCGTCGTTCGCGACGTCGGCGATAGTGTTCACCGGTCCGCAGGGGATGCCCGCGGCGAGGAAGTCCGCGTACCACTCGGCGGTCGTCCGCTTGCGAAAGGCCTCGTTCAGCGCGGGCTCCAGCGCGGCGTGGTTGCGGGTGCGCTTGGGGCCGGTTTCGAAGCGTTCGTCGTCGATCAGCTCGGGCACGCCGAGCATCGCGCAGAGCAGCGCCCACTGGTTCTCTTCGCCGAAGGCCAGGGCGATGACGATGTGCCCGTCGGCTGTCGGGAAGGCCTGGAACGGCGTTGCGCTCGGGTGGCGGGTGCCGAGCGGCCCCGGGACCTCGCCAGTGACGAAGTACCGCATAATCGAGTTTTCGAGCACCGCTAACTGGCAATCCAGCATTGAGATGTCGATCGCCTGGCCGAGCCCGCTGCGTTCGCGCTCATGGAGCGCCGAGAGGATGCCCACGGTGGCGAACAGCCCGGCGGTAAGGTCGCCATACGAGGTGCCCGGCCGCACGGGCCCGCCGCCTGGCTCCCCGGTAATCGACATAACGCCGCCCATCGCCTGCACCACGATATCCAGCGCCGGCCGGTCGCTGTAGGGCCCCGTCTGGCCGAAGCCCGAGACGCTGGCCATGATGAGTCGTGGGTTTCGGGCGGAGAGCACGCCGTAGTCCAGGCCGAGCCGGGCCATCGTGCCCGGGGTGAAGTTCTCGACCACCACGTCGGCCTTCTCGACAAGCCGCAGGAACAGGGCCCTGCCTTCGGCGGAGCGCAAGTTGATGCCGATGCTCTTCTTGCCACGGTTGATGCTGAAGAAGTACCCGCTCCAGCCGTTCTGGTAGGGCCCGGTGGTCCGCGAGATATCGCCGTTAGGCGGGCGCTCCACCTTCACCACTTCGGCGCCGAGGTCCGCCAGGATCATCGAGGCGAACGGCCCGGCGAGCACCCAGGTGAGGTCCAGGATGCGGATGTCTTCCAACGGTCGTGCCATGCGGCCTCCGGCTGCGAGCGTGGTTCGCACGGTACCCAGAGTGCCGCGAAGGCACAAAGGAACGAGAGTTGCAGGCGGTCAGGCGGCGCGGGACGTCTTCTCGCGATGGTCCCGGCCGTGGACGAGATGGAGGAACTCCTTGCGGGAGGCCGTGACCGGGTCCGTGGTGCGCCACTGGTGCGCTTCCGTCAGCACCGTGAGCACGCCCGCGAACCGCAACCAGAAGACGAAGTACCGGTACGCCGGCATGAGCGGGATGGTCCACCAGCCCCGCCACAGCCGCGTGGATGAGGGAGGCACGACGAGGAGCGCGCTGGTCAGCCAGGTCGCGGATTCGATGAAGGTGTAAGCGAGGTAGAGCGCGACCGTCGCCATGAGCACCGTCGATGCTTCGTAGCCGAAGAACACGAGCGCCGGCATCAGGAACGTCCAGGTCACGCGCGGGAAGGCGAGCGTGTGGTCCACGAGCAGCGTCCGCACCGGGGCGAACCCACGGTAGAACAGGCCGCGCCTGGCGAGCTTCGGATGTGCCGCGATGACCTCGATCTCGCCGCGTTGCCAGCGGACACGCTGCGCGTACAGCGCGCGAAGGCTCGGAATGGGGTCGGTGTAACCGACGGCCGCGGTCACCACGCTGACGCGCTTGCCGGGGAACATCTCCTGCAACTCGAAGGTCATGAACGTGTCTTCGCCTACGGTGCTCGTGTCGTACAGGTGGGTGTGGAGGAGGATGTCCCGCCGGAACCCGCTGAAGGCCCCCGCGAGCGTGAACAGGGACTTCGCCTGGGATTGGAAGCGCCGGCCCACGTTGAAGCCGAAGTAGTACTCCTGGAACTCGCACTCGTGCACGAGCCGCATGAAACCGCGGTCGCGGGCCTCGGGCCGAATCTCCACCGCGCCGGTCGCGGCGATCAGGTCGGGGTCGTTCTCGAACGCCGCGACCATGTTGACGATGGCGTCCTCGTGGAGCACGACATCGCTGTCGAGGTTGATGATGTAGTCGCCCTGGGCGTAGTGGATGCCCACGTTCAGCGCCCACGGCTTGCCCTGGTGCAGCGTTGAAAGCCAATGGATGGACCCGGTGAACTCGGCTTGCTGCTCCTCGCAGAAGACCTTGAATGACTGGTCGTTGCTGCCGTTGTCGATCGCCAGGATCTCGATCAGTTCGTTGGGGTAGCTTTGCCGCCGGATCGAATCGATGCAGGCGGCGAGCATCTCCTGGCTGTTGTAGACCGGGATGAGGATGCTCACGCGCGGCCATTTTCCGAGCGGCGCCCTGGTCACCGGCCGGATTGGCAGCCGCCTGGCGCGTCCGGCGATGGTCGCAGTCAGGTAGCGAAAGGCGAGGAAGCCATCGACCAGGATGGGCACGAACAGCCACACGCCCCAGAAGCCCAGAGCGCTGTACCAGTGGTCAGCGGCCATCAGCGTGCCTCCCGGAGACGCGCGCCGACCGCGTTGAGCGTTGGCCGCGTGATGGCGAACCAGTAAATCCCAACGGCGAGCACGAAGAACACCGCCCGGCCCAGCACGACGTGGGCAATCTCGAGGCTGGACTGACCCCCGTACGCGACCGCCATCACGATCACGAGCATGCGGACGATGTTGGCGGCGAAGGTGAGCCCTATCGCCGCGGCAAGGACGAGCAGGCGCTTTGGCATCGGCAGCGCTGGAAAGAAGAGCACAAGCCCGAACAGCGTGCAGATTTCGAGCAGGCCAGAGCACTCGATGCCGATGCTGAGCAGCGTCCACTCATTGTGGTGCGGGACGCCGATGACGAGCAGGTCACCAGGATGCGCCGCCGTAACCCGGGTATGGACGCCAAGGGCCCACGCCACGGAGTTCACGGCGCCGGCGGTTGCTGCCCGCAACAGCGTTTCGCCCGGCAGGAAGTCCCGCAGCAGGAGCAGGAGCAAGAACGCGCAGCCGGCGGCTCCCGCAACGAAGTACGGGAGCCAGGCGCCGGCCTTCCAGAAGAAGCGCACGATCACGGCCCAGCACGCTGCCCCGCCAATGAGGAGCGCTACTCCGGCCACTGCATCTTCTTCCGGGCAACCAGCGTGATTGCCAGCACTCCGGCCGCGAAGAGCCCGAACAGCGGCCAGCCCATCGTCGGTGCGCCGGAGCAGATGTACGAAGCGTCAACGGACTGGCGTTTCGCGGTGGAGTTGGAAGCCGACCACTCGGCCGTATTCGTCACCGAGCAGGATTCGCCGTCCTTCTTGTAGGACTGGGTGACGATCAGGTACTGCTCCTTCGACGCGGAAGAGAACGTGCCGGCGCCTCCCTTCGCGATGGCGCCGCAGGCCGCGCCGCCGAACTCCTCGCACGACTCAGCCTTGAGGTCCCAGACCAGCAGGTCGGCGGGAGTGGAGGGCTCGATCCGCCAGACCACGGTGGAATCGTCGGCTTTGACGAAGGTCTTCTTCACGCCCGCCGTCGACTGGACTTCCGCGAGGAACGCACAGATGTGGATGCTGCCGTATTTCTTGAAGTCCTCCGGGACAAGCGTGAGCGTGAGGTCGGCTCCATCCGGCTTTTCACAGGCCCCGGCCGAGAGCAGCGTGAAGTCCGCGATGGACGCCTTCATGGTGTTGCCGGTGCTGCCGCTGAACCGGACTTCGTAGGTGGCCGGGGCGAGACTCAGCTTCCCGTCACGGACGGTCTGGCTGACCTTGCTGGCGTCAGAAGTCAGCAGGAACGTCCACTGTCCTGCCGGGGACGACAGCCGCCATCCGCCGGCGCCGTCAGGGATCATCACATCGATCGTGGTGCTGATACCGCTCGCCGGTGACGCGGTGATTGCGGGGCCGCTTGTGGCAGTCGCGGTTGTCGTGCCTGGCGTTGTGGCGGTCGCACTGGGCGTCGCGGACGGCGGGGCCGTTGTCGTTGCTGTCGCCGGGGATGGCGTGGCGGTTGGCGTTGCTGTTGCGGGGGTTGCCGGGGACGGCGTGGCCGTTGGAGTTACGGTCGCGGGGGTCGCCGGGGATGGCGTGGCCGTTGGGGTTACGGTCGCGGCCGTCGTGGCGGTAGGTGACGCGCTCGTGGGCGTCGCCGTCGGGGAGGTCGCTCCGTCCCAGACGTAGGCGATGCAGTACGTCTGCGCGCCGGCGCCGATGGCCTGGTCGCCCCACCCGGCGCCGTCGGCGTTGTCGTTATTCACGCCGTCGGTCAGGCACTGGAGGTCCAGGAAAGGCATCGCCGCGCGGGCTGTGATCGTCGTGGGGTAGTTCGAAACCGAGAAGCGCCGCGATTGCGCCACGCCACCCGGGACGTACACGGTCGTCCCCGCGGAGATGATGGTCGCACCCGCCGGCCCGGTCTCGGTCGAAGATACCGTCGCCGCGTGGGTCAATGCTTCGTCCGTGAACACCGACTGGGCGGTGGAGTTCGCGAGCAGGAAGAAGCCGAGCCCCGACGACTGGGTGCAGCCGTACGCCGGGATATCGGACGGGTCGGCCGCCGTACCGTTTTCGCCGGAGCTCGGGTCCTGGCCGGCCACAACTCGCTGGTACATGGAGCTGCTCGATGGGCAGGTTGCCGCCAGGAAGGTGATCCTGCCGGGGACGGTGGCGGCGGAAGCGGCCGGGACGTTTCCGTCCAGGACGACCGCACCAAGAGCGATCGCGGCCAGCAGTGCGCTGAATGCGCGCGTCATGCGGCCCTCCACATACCGACGCGCACGGAGCTCGTCGGGTTCTCCCAGAGGGTGACGCTGACCAGTTCGGGCCCGCCGGGCATGTCCTCGGCCAGGGCGGCGAGGAGGTTGCGATAGATCGTGGTGGCGAGGTTCTCGCCCGTGGGTTGGACCACGTCGAACGGCCTGATCTCGTTGATAAACCGGTTCACGTAGCGGCGGGCTTCCGCGTCCAGGATGTCGGAAACCTCGCGGAACCCGCAGATCATCCCGTTTTCATCCACGCTGTCGGTGACGAAGGTGGCCTGGACGCGGAACGAGTGGGTGTGGCGTTCGCCGCTCGGGCGAATCGCGTGCGACGCGCCGAAGAACGAGTCCATGGCCAGTTCGTAGGCCATGCCGGTGGCCATCGCGCGTTGCACAAGCCCCGGGTCCGCGGGGCGGAAGGCCCGCGCGGGGATCGGGATAGGCTCACCGAGCCCGTCTCCCTGGTGCTGCGGCGAAAAGTGCTTCAACCAATTCATCGGACCAAAACCCCAACCTTCACCACTCTCCTCCCTGATTGACGGCAACAAGCTGGGAACTATTGAGTGGAAACCGGGTGAAGCGCCGAAATTCGGGGCCGACTATCGCCCGGCGAAGAACCTGCCGATATCAGAAAGACAGAGAACCGAACGAGGTTGCCTTCATGCAGGCGCACACGGACCGAGATTCCTGGCAGAGCGGATTCGATTCAGCGATCGACGAAGCCATCCAGATGGTGGACGCGATGCGAGCACCCGGGGTGTCCAACATGGCCGCGCCGATCCTCTTGCGGATCCGCGCCGAGCTCATCGCACTGAGAGAGCGGGGGCCGGCGGTGAAGCGGGCGGCGTGAGCGCCGGCCGCGTTCAGGCCGGTTCGAACTGGAGCAAGGTAACGTCCGGCGTCACGTCCTGGTAGACAGCGCGCACGGCCATCCCGATGCGCACGGCGCCCGGGTCACAATTCAGGATGTTCGCCGTGATGTGGGCGCCTTCCTCGATCTCAACGATCGCGATGACGTAGTCGCCGGCGTCCTCCCATTGCGGCGCCGTGGGCCGGCGAGCGACCGTGAACGAGTAGACCGTCCCGCGGCCGCTGCATTCCTTCCAGGTCAGTTCGTCCTTCGGCCCGAACGGCGAGACCGATCGCGGGTAGTAGATCGCGCGCTTGCCCTTCTTCGACCACTGGAGGACGAGTTTGTGCGCCCGCAATCCATCCCAGAACGGGCGTGTTACGTCTCCCGGCTCCGGCAGAGGTCGCGTGTAGGTGGCTGGCTCTTGGGTCACTTGTCCCTCCCGAGGATGAGCGAGACCTGCTCGCTCATGATTCCGCCGTTGCCGTTCACGAACGCGAAGTCCGGCTTCTTCACCTGGCGGTCGCCGGCGCGGCGCATCAACTGGCGGGCGGCTTCCGTCACATGCGACATGCCCCCGGCGAGGCCGGCCTGCCCGAACGAGAGCTGGCCGCCGTGGGGGTTCAGCGGGAAATCGCCATCGAACTGCAGGTTGTGCTCGTCCACGAACTTCCCGCCTGCGCCCTTCTTCGCGAAGCCCGCGTCTTCCAGCGAAATGAGCACGGTGATGGTGTAGCAGTCGTAGATGCTGGCGATGTCGATGTCTTTGCGGCGGACGCCCGCCATATCGAACGCGAGGTCCGCCGCCGCCTTGATCGGGCTATGGGTGAGGTTCGGCGCGTAGGTGATGCTGCGGTGCGTAGTGTGTTCCCCCGCGCCGAGGACGTACACGGGGTCGTGCTTGAGCTTGCGCGCGGTCTTCGCGCCGGTGACCACGACGGCCGCGGCGCCGGCGACGGGCATCACGATTTCCAGCAAATGGAGCGGGTCCACGACAACTGGAGAGTTGAGCACGTCCTCCACGGTGATCGGCTGGCCGTAGAACATGGCGTCCGGGTTGTGGCAGGCGTTGTAGCGCTGGGCGACGGCGATCTTCGCGAGTTGCTCCGGCTTGAGCTTGAATTCGTGCATGTAGCGCTGGGCGATCATCGCGTAACCGTAGTTGGCGCCGATGGCGCCGTAGGGGACTTCGAACTCCGAATACGGCGTGCGGTCGCTGCGACGGCCGGCCCAGCCGGTGTTCGCCGAGCGCTTCGGCCCTGAGTTACTGCGCTGTTCGCGCCGCGCCGCGGTCATGCAGAGGACCCGATCGCACAGGCCGGCTGAGATAGCAAGCGCCGCGCGGAGGACCATCGCCGCGCCGGTCGCGCCACCGTGGTCCACGACTTCGGCGAACTTCGCGTCCACGCCGAGGTACTCGACCATCGTCGCCGGGGCGAACATCGGCGCCTCGGCGAAGGCTTCGGTCACGATGCCGTCGATGTCCTTGATTTCGAGGCCGGCGTCCGCCACGGCCTGCATGCCGACGTCCGCCAGCATGCCCAGGGTGGTTGCGCCCTGCGTGTAACGGCTGGGCTTGTATTCCGCGATGCCGGCAATCGCCGACTTTCCTTTGAGCGACACAGCGATACTCCGCCTCGTTGAGGGCTGCGGCCCCTCGAAGGCAGTGGCAGTATAGGCGCCGGCTCCCCTGGTGAGGCGACCCTGCCCGCGAGGCAACGCACGACGTCCGTGCCACGTGCCCGCGCTGAGGGCGAAGCGCAGGCGATTGGCTCGCGCTCTTCCCAGCCCCGTGATGTGACGTGGTCCGAACGACCCGCCGTTTCGGGCTGACTGGCTCTGGCGGGGCCGCCACGGCTTCGCTACATTCCGCGCCATGGGAACCACGCGAGAGCATCTCCAGCGGTGGATCGAGGCTGGCCTCGTCGAGAGCGATACCGCCGCCAGGATTGAGCAATGGGAAGATCAGCAGGGCCCTGGCCGCAGGGCTGAAGCGCGTCCCGGCGTCCTCGAGGTCCTGCTGTACCTGGGTATCGTTGTGCTCAGCGTTGGCGTGTTCATGCTGTTTGCCCAGAGCTGGGATGAGCTCGAGTCCTGGGCCCGCGTGCTGGCGGTGGGCACGCCGGCGGCGCTGCTGGTCGGCCTGGGAGCCGCGCTGCACCTGAGCGATGAGCCGCAACTGCGGCGGGGCAGCCAGGCGGCGTGGCTTGTCGCTGTGCCCCTGTTCGCCACCGCCTTCGCCGTCACGGTGAACGAACTCGGCCTCGGTCTCGGCGATCCCGGCGACCGGGGCGCGTTGCTCACGATCGCCGGCGCGACGTTCCTGGTGGCGCTGTGCCTCTGGGTGGTCAGCCCTTCGTATGCCCAGGTGCTCGCCCTCGCGGGCGCGACCGTGTTCTTCGGCGAGTCCGCCGGCAACTGGCCCGACGACTTCAGCCCGCAGCTCGCGGGCATGACGATCTTCGGGATCGCGGCGGCCGCGCTCGTGCTGGCCGAAGCCAAGTGGTTCAAGCCCGTCCTGGGTGTGCGCGTGCTGTTTTCCGTGCTGCTCATCATGGGCCCGTTCCAGGCAGGCGTGGACACCGGCCCGGCCGGGTTCGAACTGCTTGCCGGAGCGGCGGCTGTCGCGATTGTCGCCTATGGCGTGCTACGGGAGTCGTTCCTGATGGTGCTCGTGGGTGTGGTTGGGGCCTTCTTCGTGCTGTTCAACTCTGTCGCGAAGCACTTCTCTGAACGTCTGGGCGCGCCTATGGCGCTCATGGTCTGCGGGGGCATCCTTGTCGCTGGCGTCCTGCTGCTGGCCGTCTACCGAAGCCGCTCGCAGGTGAAGCTGGCGTCATGAAGACCCGGCTGTACGTTGCCGGGATCTTCGGGGGCGTTGCGGCGCTGCTGGTCACGGTCCTCGTTGTGTTCGCCTTTGGCCGGAGCAACCCCTCGCCGCCCTCGCTCGAGAAGCAGCCCAATCCCGCGATCCAGGGCGAGTTGCTGTACGTCAATGCGGACTCCTGCTTCGTCCAGGCGAGCGCTTCGGGCGCGACGCGGACGATGCGGGCCTGCCTCGCCCAGTTCTCCGGTTCGCCGCAGGTGTACTGGTTGGCCAACGACACCGCCGCCATCCTGCGGTTCGATTCGCGCGGCAGTGTCCTCTGGGAAGTGGACCTGAATACCGGCGCTGAGCACGACACGGGACGCGTAATCGCGGCCGATTACTGGAAGCCAGGCCCCGGCGGCATCGGCGGTGGCAACTACGCTCCCGATGGGACGTACGCGGTCGCGGAGCAGGACGGCGACCTCTTCGTCATCGAGAAAGGCGTGCGGACGCGCATCGCTTCGTTCGACGTCCCGGAGTACAACCAGCCCTCGGTGATGGGCTGGTCGCCGGATCTGCAGTGGATCCTGCTCACGTACTATCCGCGCCGCGCCGACGGACCGGAGATGTGGATTGTGAGCCGGGACGGCAACACCAGAGGGACCATAGCGAAAGACCTTGCCTCCGCCGGGAACGCGGCCTGGCGGATGGACGGGCTCGCAACACAGCCCCCGCCGCCCTGACCTACCAGCGTTGACCGGCGGGCGCGGCCTTGTCCGGCTCCTGCCGGGTCATGTGCGAGGCGCTCGCGCCCGCCCGCCACGGCCACGAGGTTGCATCTGGCCCGAAATCGCCCGGGCTGCCCGTGGCGATCGCTGCCGCCAGCGCCAGCGCCCTTCGCGCTCCAGCGGGGTCGTGCACCCTGAAGATGCGGAAGCCCTGTTCGTAGGCGAACGCGCTCGCGATGTGTGTTTCGAGGTCCCGATCGGCGGGCGGCTGCCCGTTGATGCTGCCGATGAAGTTCTTGCGTGAGTGCGCGAGCAGCAGCGGCTGCCCGAACGTCCGGAGTTCGCCGCAGCGCCGCACGACCTGGATGTCCTCGTCGTGGCTCTTGCCGAAGGCGATGCCGGGGTCGATCGCGATGGTGTCGCGGGGCAGGCCGGCTGACTGGAGTTCGTCCAGGCGTTGCTCCATCCATGCCACCGTGTCGACGACAACGTCTTCGTAGAGCGGGGGCTGGTCCGGGCGCCGCTTCGGGACGGAGTAGCTGTAGTTCAGGACGTACCCAGCCCCGGCGTCCCTGGCGGCGGCGGCGGCGCCCGGGCCGAGCGTCAGTCCGCTGATGTCGTTCACCAGCTCCGCGCCGGCGGCGAGTGCCGCTTCGGCAACCGGGGCCTTGTAGGTATCGATCGAGACGAGGTGGCCTTCAGAGCTAAGGTCGGCTACCACCCGTGCCACGAGGGCGGCCTCGGATGCGGCGTCCAACACCGGGCGGTCGGCGCGCGCGCTTTCGGCGCCGGCATCGATGATGTCGGCCCCGGCCTCCCGCAGGGCTGACGCTCGCCGGAGCGCGGCATCCACGCTTCTACCCACGCCGTCGCCGGAGAATGAGTCGTCGGTGAGGTTGAGGATGCCCATGATGAGTGGCCTGTCCAGCGGCAGCGAACGGGTTCGCAAGCGCCAGGCAGGGACGGGCTCAAGGTAGCGCCTCAACCGCGCCGCCAGTTCGGGAGCCAGGTCATCGAGCGGTCCGAGCAACTCCCGCAGTTCGCCCTCAGAGGCGGTAATCCGTGACTCACCGCCGGTGCGGAGGTCGATCCCGAGCCCGATGGCGCTGGTGGCAACCTGGAGCGCCTCGCGTTCGCCGCTGAAGAAGGCAATGGCAGGCGCGTCAGGGTCTGCCGCACGTTGCGCCGCGCCGGGAGGGACGATGCGGAGGACTGGCTTCACCGCGTGGTACCGGCGGTCAGTTCGTCCATCATCCGCCGTGCCTGCCAGAGGTGCTCGAGGTCGTGCTGGTAGAGCTCACGCGCGATTTCGAGGACGGTCATTTCGCCGCGGTACGGGTGCAAGCCGGTGCGCTGCCAGTCCCGTTCGTCGATGTCCCAGAGCGAGTACGTGGTGCGCCGGCGAAGGTAGTGGAACTCCTCCAGCAGCTCTTCGTAGTCGTCCTCAATGAAATCCTCGCGAAACGGGATGTCATCAAGGTCGACGTGACGGATTTCGCCCTGGCGAGTGTTGAGGATGGTATCGAGCTGTTTCTGGACGCCCTTCTCGACCTGCAGGACGTGGTAGGGAATCGCGAGCAGGCACCAGCCTTCGTCTGGGCCGGTCGCTTCGCGCTGCAACTGGCGATGCGGCATGCCGTAGAACGACCGGTGCAATTCGCCCGCGGCTTCGCCCAGCGCCTTGAGCAAGAACGAAGGGTCGCTGCCTGCCTGCCGCACGAATCGCATGCAAGCGATTGTACGCCACGAGGCAACGGCGCCGGCTGCGCGGTTTACGTGATCTTCAGCTCTACGCCACGCTTGCACTGCTCGCATTCCGCGGGGTCGTAGGACTTGATGTCGACCGAGATACAGGCGAAGAACGGGACGCCGAAACCGGTCTGGCCGGCCGTGCGGTCAACCAGCGCCGCTATGCCAACGACCTCCGCTCCGCGCGCGACGACGGCATCGATGACGTGGCGAATGCTGCCGCCGGTGGTCATCACGTCATCTACGATGAGGACTTTGTCGCCGGGGCCGATCTGGAAGCCGCGCTTGAACTCCCGCACATCCGAGCCTTCTTCTTTGCGCTCGGCGATAAGGCTGGCAAGCCCGAGTTGGCGCGCCGTCTCGTAGGAGAGGATGGCCCCGCCAGTCGTCGGACCGACGACGAGGTTCGGCGCCCCGCGGAAGTGCTCAGCGATCAGTTTGCACATGCGCTCCGTGACGTCGGGCCATTGGAGGATGCGGAACTTTTCGACGTACACGTCGCCGTGGCGGCCACTGGCGTACTGGAAGTGCCCGCGGAGGATGGCCCCGCGCTCCTGGAGAACAGCTTCGAGAGAGTCAGTCATCGAGCTTCGACTGTACCTGTTCGAGGGCATCCGGGACAGGTTCAGCGCTCGTCGAAATGGAGCTCGAGGTGGATGTCTTCTGGCTCCAGGGCGAACAGTTCAGGGTCCGGTTGTGGGGACAGCACGCAGCCCTTCGCCCGGTAGAAGTTCACCGTGTTTTCGGAGGGCGTCGCGGAGATGTACAGGCCGCGGGCGCCGAAAGCGACCGCCGCCACCTTGGCTGATTCGAACAACCGGCTGCCGAGCCCGGCCTTCCGGTAGGGCCGGCTGACATGGAAGAACTCCAACTGCACGAGCTCCCCATGGGCGCCGCGCGGGCGCGGATCGACCACGGCGACTCCCGCGAGCCGGTCGCCGTCGAATGCCGCTTCGAAGTACCCCTGGCGGTCGTGGGTGTCGAGCAGGATGGGCAGATAGAGGTCGGATTCGCCGGGCGGCCAACCGGAGACGGCGAAATGGTGCGGCTCCAGGACGAGTTGCCCGTCCTGGAGCCGGTAGATGTTCTCGATGTACTCTGCGCGGTCGATCGTCCAGAGAAGCGGGACTTCGTCGCGTTCGAGTGGCCGATGGCGCAGCAGGGTTATTCGCCGATCGCTTTGGTCGTCAGCACGGGCTTCTCTTCGCCCAGCTTGCCCTCTTCGTTCGGCGCGAGGCCGAACTTGTCGCGCGGCCAGTACGAGAGCATGGCCTTGCCGATGATCAGGTCCTGGGGCACCAGGCCGACCTGGGAGCTGCGGCTGTCCAGGCTGTTGTCCCGGTTGTCACCCATGACGAAGTACTCGCCGGGCGGGATGAGGACCTTCGGCTTGGTGTCGTGCCAGATGGCCTTGATATAGGGCTCCTCCAGCAGGTGGTCGTTGATATAGACCTTGCCGTCGACGATTTCGATGGTCTCGCCGGGGAGGCCGATCACCCGCTTGATGAGGTCTGTCTCCGTGTTCCGCGGGTCCTTGAGGACGATGATGTCGCCGCGTTCCGGTCCGTGGAAGACGTTGCGCTTCGGGTCGCTGCCGGCATCGACGAACGGCACGAAGTTGGAGAGCTTCTCCATGTCCACTTCGGAGTAGACGAGCTTGTTGACGATGAGGAACTCGCCGTTCTCCAGCGTCGGCCACATGGACGAGCCTTCGACCTTGAAGTTCTGGAAGCTGGCCCGTACCGAGAGGAACACCAGCAGGGCGAGGAGGCCCGTCTCAACGAGTTCCCTGATCCAGGTCTTGGTGCGGTGATGGCCGCCCACGGCGGGAGCTGCCTCCGCGCCGCCTTCGAACTCGTCCAGGGCCCAGGTGGGCGGCGCGAAACCGGCGCCATCGCTCCCGCCGAACGCGGGCGGACGGCTGTTGGAGAGCGCCTGCTCCACTTCCTGCTCGGGGGCCCAGCCACCGTCGAACTCCGCCCTTCGCTGTGGGGCCCAACCGCTCATTTTGATGAAGGAGTGGTCGGTGTCGTCGTCGGACGCTTCCGCGACGATCTCCGCGGCTTCGGTGCCGAGGAGTTCGGCGAACACCTCGTCGCTCTCGCGCGCCGCCGGAGCGTCCGGGGTGGCCGCGTGGCGCTCGAAGGCGGCGAGGATGACGTCGTCTTCGTCGTGTTCCGAAGATCCGGCGGAGTCCGCGCGGCGCGGCGCCGCGACCCACTCGTCTTCTTCCGGTTCGTTCCAGGAGTAGGCAGGCGGGGACGGCTCATCGGCCATCTGGCTTTCCAGGCTGGCCGCGAGGTCTAGCTGATGGTCGGCCGCTGCGTGCTCTTCCGCCTGGGCGGCAATGTGGCCCCACATGTCGTCTTCGCCCTGCGGCTGCACGGGCTCGTGGCCCCAGCGCGGCGAGAGCGGCGGCGGTGGGACATCGCTGGATGCGTCCGCCGGGGTCTTGACGAAATCGGCCCACGGGTCGTCGTCGTCGGTCTCCGCGACGGCTGCGGCTGCGTCCGGCTGGACGTCATGGAACGCGGCGGCCGGTGCTTCGACCGCTTCCGCGACGGCTTCGACCGGCGCTTCGGCTTCGGGTTCCGCCTCGACGGCGGCGGGCTGCTCCCACCACGGTTTTTCGGTCGCGGCCGGTTCTTCCACCGTTTCGACGGAGGCGACAGCTTCGGCCGGCGCTTCGGGTTCGGCCTCGATGGCGGGCTGTTGCCACCATGGCTTTTCGGTCGCGGCAGGTTCTTCCAAAGTCTCGATGGAGGCCACGGCTTCCACCGGCGTTTCGGGCTCCGGCTCGGCCTCGATGGCGGCGGGCTGTTCCCACCACGGCTTTTCGGTTGCGATCGGCTCGTCCACCGCTTCGACGGAGGCGACAGCTTCGACCGGCGCTTCGGGCTCGGTTTCGATGGTGGCGGACTGCTCCCACCACGGCTTTTCGGTCGCGGCCGGCTCTTCCACCGTATCGATGGAGGCGACGGCCTCGACCGGCGTTTCCGGCTCGGCCTCGATGGCGGCGGGCTGTTCCCACCACGGCTTTTCGGTTGCGATCGGCTCGTCCACCGCTTCGACGGAGGCGACAGCTTCGACCGGCGGTTCGGGTTCGGCTTCGACGGCGGCGGGCTGTTCCCACCACGGCTTTTCGGCCGCGGCCGGCTCTTCCGCCGGCTCGACGGAGGCGACGGCTTCGGCCGGCGGTTCGGGTTCGGCTTCGACGGCGGCGGGCTGTTCCCACCATGGCTTTTCGGTCGCGGCCGGTTCTTCCACCGTCTCGATGAAGGCGACAGCTTTGACCGGCGCTTCGGGCTCGGGCTCGGCTTCGATGGCGGGCTGTTCCCACCAGGGCTTTTCGGCCGCGGCCGGCTCTTCCAGCGTCTCGATGGAGGCGACGGCTTCGACCGGCGCTTCGGGCTCTGCTTCGGGCTGCTGCCACCACTGCTTCTCGGTAGTTGCCGGCTCTTCCACCGTCTCGACGGAGGCGACGGCTTCGACGGGCGTTTCCGGCTCCGGTTCGGCCTCGACGGCGGCGGGCTGCTCCCACCACGGCTTATCGGTCGCGGCCGGCTCTTCCACCGTCTCGACGGAGGCGACAGCTTCGACCGGCGCTTCGAACACGGGTTCCGCCTCGATGGCGGGCTGCTCCCACCATGGCTTTTCGGTCGCGACCGGTTCTTCCACCGTCTGCACGGAGGCGACGGCTTCGACCGGCGCTTCGGGCTCCGCCTCGGCCTCGACGGCGGGCTGTTCCCACCAGGGCTTTTCGGTGACTGCCGGTTCTTCCGCCGTCTCGACGGAGGCGACGGCTTCGGCGGGCGCTTCGGGTTCGGGTTCGACGGCGGCGGGCTGCTCCCACCAGGGCTTTTCGGCCGCGGGCGGCTCTTCCACCGTCTCGATGGAGGCGACGGCTTCGACCGGCGCTTCGGGCTCGATGACGGGCTGTTGCCACCAGGGCTTTTCGGTCGCGGCCGGTTCTTCCACCGTCTCGACGGAGGCGACGGCCTCGACAGGCGCTTCGGGTTCGGGTTCGATCTCGCTGGCGGCGGGCTGCTCCCACCAGGGCTTTTCGGTCGCGACCGGTTCTTCCACCGTCTCGATGGAGGCGACGGCTTCGACCGACGCTTCGGGCTGGGCTGCGACCGCGGCGGGCTGTTCCCACCAGGGCTTTTCGGTCGGGACCGGTTCTTCCAGCGTCTCGACGGAGGCAACAGCTTCGGCCGGCGCTTCGGGTTCGGCCTCGATGGCGGGCTGCTCCCACCACGGCTTCTCGGTCGCGACCGGTTCTTCCACCGCCTCGATGGCGGCAACGACTTCGACCGGCGCTTCGGGTTCGGCTTCGACGGCGGCGGGCTGCTCCCACCACGGCTTTTCGGCCGCGGCCGGCTCTTCCGCCGGCTCGACGGAGGCGGCGGCTTCGACCGGCGTTTCCGGCTCGACGGCGATGGCGGGCTGTTCCCACCACGGCTTTTCGGTCGCGACCGGTTCTTCCACCGTCTCGACGAAGGCGACGGCGGCGACCGGCGCTTCGGGCTCCGGCTCGGCTTCGATGGCGGGCTGTTCCCACCACCGCTTTTCGGTCGCGGCCGGTTCTTCCACCGTCTCGACGGAGGCGACAGCCTCGACCGGTGCTTCGGGCTCGGGTTCGGCCTCGATGGCGGCGGGCTGCTCCCACCACGGCTTTTCGGCGACTGCGGGCTCTTCCACCGTCTCGGAGGAGGCGACAGCTTCGACCGGCGTTTGGGCTTCGGCTTCGATGGCGGGCTGTTCCCACCACTGCTTTTCGGTAGCGACCGGCTCGACGGAGGCGACGGCTTCGGCCGGCACTTCGGGCTCAGCTTCGACGACGGCGGGCTGTTCCCACCAGGGCTTTTCGGTCGCGGCCGGTTCTTCCGCCGTCTCGACGGAGGCGACGGCTTCGAATGGCGCCGCGACCGGCTCAGGATCCCACCCGAACTCTTCTGCGGCCTCCACGGACGACGCTGCCGGAGTCTCTTCGATGGAGAAGGCCGCCGCGGCAGACTCCCACTCCACGGCGGGTAGCTCGAACTCCGCCGCCTCAGAAACTGCGGCCGGTTCGGGCTCCCACTCAGCATCTGGCTCGTTCAACGCGTGGGAGAATTCCTGGATTGCATCCTTGTCGGCGTTGGACCAGCCTTCGGCGAGCGACGCGCCCCAGCCTTCACCACTCAGCTGTGGCGCCGCGGGCGCCTCGAGGGTCCCGGCGTCTTCAGCCCAGTCTTCAAGCTTCGCCGCCACCCGAATGTCGGACTCCGGCGCGTCATCGCCTGGGAGCAGCCAATCACCCGCGGTGATGGTCTCGAGTTCCTCTTCGCGGGCGGCTTCCTTGTTCTTGCCGCGACCGAACAACCGGCCGAAGCGCCCGCCCTTCTTCTTTTCGTCACGGGGGCTGTCGGTGGCAGCGGGGAAGATGCCGTCCAGCGGGTCGTCCACGGCGCTGACGGTGTCAGGGACGTGGGCCAGTGCCTGCAGTTCAGCCACCGGCGCTACTTCCACGGCCGTCGCGCCAGGCTCGCTGTCGAGCTCGAACGGTGATTCGTTCCGGGGCTCTTCTGATTCCCAGGCGAAGGGCTTCAGCAGCTCCGCAGGGACGGCCTCAAGGGCCGCCGCGGCCTCGGGCGCTTCCTCTTCCAGTTCCCAATCGAAGGGCTTGAGGAATTCCTCGGGGATGTCGCCGGGAGTCTCCGGTTCGGGGCGCTTCTGCGCCCAGGCGCGCATTGCGGCGAGGCCTTCGGAGCCCTGTTCGCCTCCCTCGTCGTCGGTCGCGGTCTCGTCCTTCGGGGAAATGGCGAAGAAGTCGTTCCACTTCTCGGAGTGGATCGGTTCCGCGTCCTCTTCCCTCGGGCGGCGGGCGATGGGGAGCTGGAGTGGCGCGCGCGACGCGTCATCGGTGCTCGACGGCGGCGCGGGGGCGAAGCTCGACGGCGGCGCGGCGTCGTCGTGGGCTCGCGGGCGCAGCGGGATCGGGCTTGGCTGAGGCGCACCCTGTTCTGCTTCAGGGGTCTCGTGGTGCACCGTGAAATGCGGATGATCCGCATCGCGGTTCCGCTCCGCCCAGCGCCGCATCGACTCCAGCGAGTCCTCCTCGGGCGCCGGCTCCGTTTGCTCCAAGGTCTCCGTGAACGCCGCGGAGTCGTCGTTTCGCGCGAAGACCGGCTCGTCCGTATCAGCGCTCTCGAACTGCGCGACCGTCTCGTCGTCATCCGGGAGGGCAACCGCGAAGCGTTCGGCGCCCACATGCGCGTCGCTGTCCCGCGTCTCATCGAACGCGGCGGCCATCGCTTGCCGGCGATCGTCGCTCACCGCGTCTGGTTCGTCGCTCCACGCAGCGGGCCCGAAGTTCCAGTCGAGTTGTTTCTCGTCCGGGTCCTGGCGGCGCGGGCGCAACGTCAGCGGTGACTGATCTGCCTCCGGTTCTTCCTCCCAGGTTTCGGTTGCCGCGGCCTCTTCATACGTGGGCACGCGGAACTGCGCGGGCTCCTCGGCAGGCTCTTCCTGCTGTTCGTGCGCCCAGGAGCGCATGGAGGCGAGGAAGTCCTGCGTGCCCGCATCCGCTTCGTCCTGGCCGTCGGCGTCCACTTCGGCGCGCGCGAAAGTGATCGGCGCCTCCGGCTCGTCTACCCCTGGTCCCTGCTGAGTTGGAGCGGAGAGGTTCCAGCCGGCGTCGGGTTCGCCCCAGGTCGATTCGCTGCGCGATTCGGCGCGCGGGAAGGGCGTGAGCTTCAGGGGAGGCTCGGTGCTCCAGTCGTCCGCG
Source organism: Dehalococcoidia bacterium (assembly GCA_046328215.1). Taxonomy (GTDB): domain Bacteria; phylum Chloroflexota; class Dehalococcoidia; order Tepidiformales; family Tepidiformaceae; genus Amarobacter. Next base: position 219,229 of record JAXLXA010000003.1, read on the forward strand.
TCGTCATCGGCGTCGGCCTGGGCGTTACGCGCGGCGAAGTCCACCGGCTCGGGCGCTTCATCGGGCTGGTTGCCGCGGTTGAGTACCCAGGTCCCACCGGCGCTCGTGCGCTGGTTGGAGTCGTCTTCTTTCTTGCGGCGGCCGAAGAATCCGCGGCCGCCTTCCTTTTTCTCCGGTTCGGCCGGTTTCTTCCCAAAGGGGTCGGAACGGGCTTTCGCCTCGTCTTCGGAGAGATTGCCGAGCACGCGCTGACGCAGCGTGCGGTTTTTTTCCTCTTGCCGCTCCCAGGCTCCACCAGGCAGATCGAAGTACCAACCCTGGGGGTCGTCGTTCCCCGCCTCGACTTCATCGAGCGGGCGTCCCTCGCCATTGTCCATCGTCATCAGAGTACCATAGCCTCCCCGGCGGACCTCCGGCCCTGAGTCAGTCGCCCTTTACAGCCGATTGACCTACTCTCGGCCGGCATGACCGAAGCGCTCGAACCCGCGGACGAGCACCTGGTCTCTCTTTCAAAGGACGGCAACCTCAACGCCTTCAACAGGTTGGTGGAGCGGCATCAGGCCGCTGTGTATAACCTCTGTTTTCGGCTCGTAGGTGACCGTGGCGCAGCAGAAGATGCGACGCAGGAGGCATTTCTCTCGGCGTTCCGGTCCATTTCGAGGTTTGATGGGGGCAACTTCCGCGGTTGGCTCTTCCGCATTGCCGTCAACGAAACGAAAGACGAACTCCGCCGGCGCAGCCGGCGGCCCTTTGACTCGCTCTCTCTCAGGGGTCCCGAAGGCGAGTACGAAATCGACGTGCCAGACCCGGCTGAGACGGCCGCGGATGTCGTCGAGCGCGAGGCGGTGGCGGAAGGGATCGAGCGCGCCATGCTGGAACTCCCGTTCGAACAGCGCCAGGTCATCGTCCTCTCGGACGTGCACGGCTACCACTACGAGGAGATCGCGCGCATGACGGGCGCCAACGTTGGCACCGTGAAATCCAGGATCCACCGTGGGCGTGAGCGGTTGCGCGCCCTGCTTTCGCAGCAGCCGGAACTTTTCGGCAATCACGAGCGTTTGGATGAGTGAGCACGCCCCATGCAACTGATCCCGTTCACCAACCGCCACTCTCGTTTCGCCAACAACGTCGACGCTTTCGTTGATGGTGAACTGCACGGCCAGGCCCTGCAGGGCTTCCGGGACCACCTCGGCGGCTGCGCTCGCTGTGCGGCCGCGGTCGCGGACGCCCGCGCGCTGAAGGCGTCGTTCGCGTCACTGCCCCAGCGTGCCGCGCCGCGTTCGTTTGCCCTCACTCCAGAGATGGCGGCAAGCGAAGCTCGCGAGCGGCTGCCCGTGCTGGTGACGACACCGGTGTACCTCACCGTGGCCCGCGCGGCGGCGGTGGTTTCGGTGGTGGCTTTCGTTGCGGTCTTCACGCTCAGTGTCGTCAGTGGGGATTCGGGATCGGCCGATCAGCAACCGACAAGTGGGTCGGCTGAGCGCAACGCGGTGCCGCAAGCCGCCGATGCTGCCGGTGGTGCGGCCGCCGCCACGTCGCCCGCCCAATCCACCTCGGACTATGCGGTGGGCAGCCCCACGGTGCTCCTCGCGCCGGCAACGTCCGGGGCTGTTTCCGGGGCCGGCGCGCCCTCGTCGACACCCGCGCCCCCCGCAACTGGAGCGCAGCCAACCCCGTTCGCGTCACAGCAAGACGACGCTTCCGCTGTACCAAAATCCACCGGTCCCGGTGCTGAGGCGCTGGGCGACGCCGTTGCGCTGGAACCGTCGGCCGCGGGTTCGAAGGAAGACGATTCGTCGGGCATTCCCTGGACGATCCTCACCGGCTGCGTGGCGGGAGCGTTCGTCGGCATCCTGCTCGTGGCCGAATCCCGGAGAAGGCGGTCGTGAGTATGGAACGAGGGATTACGGTCACGGGCGCCGCGGAGGTGCGCGCCGCTCCCGATGTGCTGTTCGCGACGCTTGGCGTCGAAGCCATCGCGCCGCGGGCGTCCGAGGCCCGTGCGCGGGCTGCTGAAGCGATGGCCCACCTCCTCGCGGCCTTTCGCGGGGCCGGGGTGCAGCCGCGGGATACGCAGACCGCGAGTGTCAGCCTGCAGCCCAACTACGACTACAACTCATCCGACGGTCGTACGTTGCGCGGGTACACCGCGGCCCAATCGGTTTCCGTCACCCTGCGAGACTTCGATCGGTCTGGCGAGACGATCGACGCGGCCCTGGAAGCGGCGGGCGACGCGGCCCGCATGAACGGCCTGCGGTTCGGCTTCTCGGACCCGGCGGAGTTGCTCGTTCGCGCGCGCCGCGAAGCCGTCGCCGACGCCCGGCTCCGCGCGGAGACCTATGCCGCCGCCGCCGGTGTCGCAGTCGGAGAAGTTCTCAGCATCGTCGAGGTTTCCGAGCCCGGAGCGCGGCCGGTCCCTCGGGGAATGCTCGAAGCGAAGGCGATGGCAACGCCGATCGAAGGCGGAGAAGAGGGCGTCAGCGCGTCGGTTGTTGTGCAGTTCTCCGTCATCCCCGCGGCGAAGCCGAAAAAGCGCGGTTAAGCCGCCCTTTGCGCTGCCCGGCGGCCACCCCGAAGCTACTCGCCTGATGAAGCGCTGGTTGTTGGCCGCGTCGCTGCCCATCGTGGCGATCCTCGTGGTCGGCGCCGCCGTTGCCGTTGTCCTGGCGCGGCGCTCCGCTGACTCGCCCGCCACCGCGACGACAGCGGCCTCCGGAAGTGAACGTTCCGGCGCCCCACGGCTCGCGCCCGAAAGCAACGTCTGCCAGGGCATCCTCCACCGGCCCGACCCCGGCGCCCCGCGGACGTTCCCCGCCGAGTACACGCAGCGCCGGGAGGCCAATGGCATCACGGTGGTCGGGAACGCCGCCGTCGACCCGAAGGCGATGGATGAGGCGGCGCTCACCGTCTCGCGGGTGTTCGCAGGGAACGACCTTGAAGAGCCGCTCTCGGCCGAGGGCGCCTACGTGATCGTTGCTTCGTCCAGGCAGGGCGTGCTGGACCTGCCGGAGTTCAGGTGCATGGAGAGCGCTTCCAACGAGGAGTTCTTCAGCCATGTCTGCGGCGTGGCCGACCGGGCTGATTACCCCGTGGTGACCGTGAACGAACTGGACCTGCTGGGGAAACGAAACGGCCCGTGCGCCGGCCTGAACATCCTCTACCACGAGCTTGGGCACCTGGTGCAGGGCTGGACGCTGGGGCCCGCCGACTACATCGATATACGGCTGTACTACCAGGACGCGCTGAGCGCGGGGAAGTACCGGCGAGACTACGCGAACACCAATCCCGACGAGTATTTCGCCGAGGCCACGCAGGCGTACTTCCTGAGCACCGATCCCGAAGGGCGGCGGGACCGCGAGTGGCTCGAATCGTACGACCCGGCGATCTTCGCCCTCGTTGCCCGAACGTACGGCGACTAAGCTTCGCCCCTCGCCCGCAACACCCCGTAGCGGTTGGTGGCCAGACCGACGGCGTCCGCCAGTTCGGGATAGCGGGCGCGGAGCGCGACCATGTATTCGTTCAGGGGGAAGCGGCGCCGCTCGAAGTTGGAGCTGGCTGGCAGGTCGACGACCTTCTTCGCGACGACCACGTACATCGGCCGCACCGTGACGGCATCGGCTTTGAATGCGGTGTTGTGCCGGGTGGGTTTGCACTCGAAGAACCCGACCATGTCGATCCGGGCCACGGTCCCGCCGATGCGTTCCTTCAATGCTTTTGTGAGGAACTCCTCGGCCGTGCCGCCGCCGACTTCGCCTTCGAGCATCTCCCACTTCGTGGCGCCCTTTTCGCGGGTGGCATAGCCCTTGTCATCCATCAGAACCACCGCGTATGCGACGTGCACCGGCGCACCCGCGGGGAGTTCTTGTTCGTCCACCCAGCGCGCGCGCCACTGGTCTGCGAAGTTCAACTCCCGGACGCCGGGCCAGCGCGGCTCGTAGTTGCGGATGGCATTCATGTCGACCATGGGTCAGGTCCTCCGGCGGTAGAAGGGTTTGGCGACAACGGTCGCCGGGCTGCTCCCCACCGTCAGTTGCGTACCGGGGAAGGCGAGGCGGGAACTGATGATGCCAAGCCCGATGGTCGCGTTCAATCCCGGCGACTTCACGCAGGAGCGCAGTTCACCAACCGGAACGCCGTCCGCGCTGATGGGCGTGGCGGGCGGCGGCGGGTCCCCCTCGAGGATCACCCCCGCCAGGATGCGGCCGCTGACGCCGCCTTCGATGTCGAGAAGCACGTCCAAGTCGGCCTCGGCGGGGCTCAGTCCCGGTTGGAGGTCTGGCAGATACGCCGGGATGGCGGCCTCCACCCGCGCGATCTCGGTCGCCTGGAGCCCTGCGAGCGGGGCGACGGGAGCGAGCGTTTCGATCAGATGCTGTGCCACTGCGGGCGCCAGCATGAACTCGAAGCCGTCTTCCCCGGTGTCGCTCGTGCGAATGGCGAGCCCGCGGAACCCGTGGAACTGGAAGGTCACGCAGTGGAGTGTTTGGATCCGCGCGGGCAGCGCGTCGGCCAGGTGCTCGGCCACGAGGCCGGCGGCAGAAGGCCCGGCGACGCCGACCAGGCAGGTCGACTCCGTGCGGTCCTCGACCTGCGCGTCGAAATCCGGCCGGACGGCCGCCCGCAGTGCAGCCAGCGTCCCCGGCCGCTGCGACGGTTCGCCGATGACGAGGTAGGCGATGCCGCCGGTGCGAGCGACAAGGACGAGGTCGTCTATCTGCCCGGCGCCATCCAGCCGCGCCGTCCGCATCGCCCGACCCTCTTCCAGGTCCTCGACGTGACCGGCGAAGGTTTCGTTCAGCACGTCCAGCGCATCCGTACCGGTGACAAGGAAGCGGCTGCGATGCGAACGGTCCATGAGCACAGCCGAGGCTCGCAGCGCCTGGTGTTCCGCGGGCGGGCCCAGCCCGTAGGAGACAGGAAGCGACCACCCGGCGTAGTTCGCGAAAGTGGCGCCGGCCGCGGCGTGCAAGTCGCGCAGCGCGAGGTGGTAGATCGGCGCGGGAGTCGTCATTCGGTAACGAACGTCCGGCGGCCGTCCCGTTCGGTCAACCGTCCCACACCGGGGAACGGGTTGTGGACGCAGATGAGCAGCGCGTTTTCTCGCAGCGCGCGCTCCGCCAGCTTCTTCTTCGATTCCAGCGACGTGAGCGGGAAGACGTCGAACGCGGCGATCCAGGCCGGCCGCTCCACCTGCACCGCGTGGTGGACCAGGTCGCCCGTGTAGATGGCTGTTTGGCCGGCGGAGGAAAGCGCGATGGAGGCGTGGTCCCACGTGTGGCCGGGCGTCGCCCAGAAGTGCGCGCCGGGCATGATCTCCACTTCGCCGTCCACGAGTTCGAGCTGACCACTGGCGACGAGGGGTTCGAAGTTCTCGGCGAAGTACGTCCCGCGCGTGCGGTCGTTCGGGTGCAGCGCAACTTCGTACTCGCCCTTCTGGATGTAATAGCGCGCGTTGGGGAAGGTCGGCCGTACGGTGCCGTCCTCGTCCCTCACGGTGTTCCAGCCGCAGTGGTCCGCGTGGAGGTGCGTGTTCGCCACGACCGTGATGTCGGCCGGGGTGAGGCCGAGTGCGGCCAGGCCGTCGAGGAGCTTGCCCGTATCTCCCGGGAACGCCCGCTCGCGCGCCGCGCCGCTGAGCTTGTTGCCGATGCCGGTGTCAACGAGGAGCACGTCCTCGCCGCTCCGCACGACCATGCAGTTGAGGCCGAGCCGCATGCGGTATTCGGCGTCCAGGTTGTCCTTGCCCAGTACCGGTTCCCACATGACCCGCGGGATCAGGCCCATCACCGCTCCCGCGTCGAGCTTGATGTAGCCATCGCTGATGACGGCAACATCCATGTTGCCAACCTTGTAGCGGACCGGGCCTTCCACGGACGGAACGTTACGGATGGGAAGACGTGGCGGCAATCACGCTCCCGCCTGCGGTCGCAGTTGCAATTGATTGCAGTTAGACTAGACTCTCCGAATCTCAGCAGGAGGCTTGCCGTGCCCGCTCCGCTGTTTCTGATGCACGCGCCTGACGGCTTCTTCTCCACCCCGGTCGCAGCTGTGTTCTGGCTGATCACGGCGGGTGTCCTCGCCATCTCCTTGCGCAAGGCGGGAGACCAGCTCGATGAGAAGGCCGTGCCGCTGATGGGAGTAATGGCGGCATTCATCTTCGCTGCCCAGATGTTCAACTTTCAGATCCCCGGCGGCACTTCGGGCCACCTGCTGGGCGGTGTGCTCGCAGCGATCCTGCTTGGCCCCTATGCGGGCACCATCGTCATGGCCTGCGTAATCGCCACCCAGGGCATCGTCTTCCAGGACGGCGGCCTCGTCGCCATGGGGGCGAATATTTTCAACATGGGCATCGTCGGCACGTTTGGCGGCTACTACCTCTATCGCACGCTCGCCGGTGCGCTGGGCGGAGAAGAGAAGATGCGTCTTCCGGCCGCTGCGATCGCAGCGTGGCTTTCGGTCGTCGTCGCCTCGTTCATCACGGCCCTCGAACTGTGGGCATCAGACACGACTTCGCTCTGGACGGCGATCACTGCCATGGTGGGTTGGCATCTCATCATTGGAGTGGGCGAGGCCCTGATTACCGTTGGCGCGCTCAGCTTCATCGCTGCCAGCCGGGCAGACTTGCTCCGCTTGCGTGACGCTCGCGCCGGTGCTCAGGCCTAAAGGGAGGCAGCAGATGACTCAAGCACTCCAGTCCCAGTCCTTCTTCCGCCGCTGGTGGTGGGTTATCGCAGGGCTCATCGTCGCTTGCGCCGTCGTCCTCGTCCTCGCCCCGGCTGCCTCCGATGACCCGGACGGCCTTGACCGCGTCTCCGGCGACAATGACTTCGCGCACAAGGCGGAGGACCCGAAATACGAATGGCTGCCCGATTACACTGTCCCGGGCGTCGACAACCAGTGGGCCTCCGTCGTCCTTTCCGGCTTGATCGGTGTTGGCGTGGTCTTCGTCGTGACACTCGGTCTCGGCGCGGTGGTCCGGCAGTCCCGCAAGGGTGAGCAAACCTGAATCTCGACCGTTACATCGAACGAGACAGCCCGGTCCATCGGTCTGACGCGCGAGTCAAGTTCCTTCTGACGATCCTCTTCATCGTCTCGCTGTCTCTCCTGCCGGTGGGTTCGTTCCTCGCGCTCGGCGCGGCCTGGGCCGTCGTGCTCGCCATGGCCGAACTGGCCCGTATCGGAGTCGTCAGGCTGGTTCGCGGCTCGTTCATCGCATTGCCGTTTGTCTTTGCTGCGTTGCCGCTCGTCTTCACCAAACACGGGGATCCACTCGGGTCCCTGGACCTCGGGCTGTTCACGCTGACGCTCTCTGGCGAGGGCCTTCGCATTGTCGCCACGGTGACGCTTAAGAGCTGGATCTGCGTCCAGGCGGCTACGCTGCTCGTGTTCACCACCACTTTCCACGATCTCCTGGAGGGCCTCGCGCGGCTCCACTTCCCGCGTCTCATGATCGCCATCGTTTCGCTGATGTACCGTTACCTGGCCGTGCTCACCGGAGAAGCAACCCGGATGATGCGGGCGCGTTCCGCCCGGATGGCCGAGATTGCCGGCGCTAACCGGCCCGGTGTGCGTTGGCGGGCCCGAGTTGTCGGAAACATGGTCGGCGCGTTATTCATCCGCTCCTATGAGCGGAGCGAGCGGGTCTACGTCGCCATGCAGTCACGCGGCTACACCGGCCACATCGCCCACCTGCACGACCGTCCCCTCCGCAGCTCATCCTGGTTCTTGCTCGGCCTTGGGCTTGCCACGGCTCTTGCTTTCCAACTGGTGGCGCGACAATGGCTGCCGCACTCATGACCACACCCGCCCCGATGGAAGCCTCCTCCGGTCGTGCCCGGCCCGGCGACGTGGCTGTCAACAACCTCCGCTTCCGTTATCCCGACGGCTTTGACGCCCTGAAAGGCGTTTCCATGCGGATGAACAGCGGCGACAAGGTTGCGCTCATTGGTCCGAACGGCGCAGGCAAGAGTACATTCATGCTGCACCTGAACGGCATCAACGCTCCGGAGTCCGGGTCCGTCACGGTGAGTGGCCTTCCCGTCAGCAAGGAGAATCTGGGGCGAATCCGGGCCGAAGTCGGCCTCGTCTTCCAGGATCCCGATGACCAGCTCTTCAGCCCGACTGTCTACGACGACGTGGCGTTCGGCCCCATTCACATGGGGCTCACGAAACCGGAAGTCGACGAACGCGTCTCGCGTGCGCTGGCCGACGTCGGCCTCGCCGGGTTCGAAAAACGCCTGCCGCACCACATGAGCATCGGACAACGAAAACGTGCCGCGCTCGCCACGGTGCTCTCGATGTCTCCCAATCTCCTCGTCCTCGACGAGCCGTCCGCGGGCCTTGACCCACGCGGCAGGCGCGAGCTGATCCATCTCCTCCGCGATCTGCCCCAGACCATGCTCGTCAGCACCCACGACATGAAACTGGTAGCGGAGGTCTTCCCGCGGACCGTCATCATGGATTCCGGTGAGATCGTGGCCGATGGGCCGACCGCCCATCTCCTTGGCGACCGGGCTTTGCTCGAAGCCCACGGCCTGGAGCAACCATAAAGGCCGGCTTCAGTCGGTGACGAATTTCACATGCCACGACGTATACTTGTGGCAGTGAAACTCTCTGATGTCGAAGCGTTCGGTTCCGCGGTCGCGGGGAGCGATCACGAAGTCGACCTGTTCGGCGCGGCGATGATCGTCGCCCGCCTGGGCAACGAAGACGCCGACCCCCACGCGACCGCCGCCCGGCTCGACCTGATCGCCGAGCAAGCAGCGGCTTATGCTGGCTCCGGAGCCTCCGCCGACGCCCTCGCTCATGCCATCGAATACCAGATGTTCAGCGTCTGCGGCTTCCGCGGGAACGCCGAGGAGTACAACGACCCCCGGAACAGCTTCCTCGACGAAGTGGTGAGCCGGCGGCTCGGCATCCCGATCACCCTCTCGCTGGTCTACATGGAGATCGCCCAGCGCGTGGGGCTCCATTGCGAAGGCGTGGGCTATCCCGGCCACTTCATCGTCCGCTACCAGACCGAACACGGACAGGTGTATGTGGACCCATTCCAGCAGGGCGAGAGGCTGGACCGCGAAGAGCTGCTCGCGCGGCTTCGCGGCGTCCACACCGGGGGGCCTTCGCCGGAGTCGTTCCTGGCCGGCGTCACGCGCCGCCAGCTCCTGCAGCGCATGCTCAACAACCTGCACCTGATCTACCGCGAGCGGCGCGATGTCGAACGCTGGCTCGGCGTGGTTGAGTTGCAGCTTCGCCTGGAGCCGTGGAATGCGGCGCTGGTGGGGGAACGAGGCATGCTTTCGTACCGCCTGGGACGCACTGACGATGCGCTCCGCGACCTCGAGCGGTACGTTTCGGCGCCGGGGAACGATCATCCGCAACCGAATCCAGGCGCGGTCCGCCTGCTCGATCAACTTCGCCTCCGCTACGGGGGAACAGGGGAAGCACGATGACGACGATGACACCGGTGAAAGAGACGCCGGCGCGCGGCCGCCAGGCACTCCAGCGCTCGATCGCCTGGTACCTGCGCCAGCTCTCGCGCGTACTGAACGTCCTTAGCGACGAGGAGCTCGAACGCCTCATCCCGATGCTCACCGAGCGGCAGTTCAGGCCGCGCCAGGTCCTCTTCCAGGCTGGTGACCCCGCGGAGCGCGTCTATTTGCTCCTCAAGGGCCGCGTGAAGATCTACCAGGTGGCGGAGAACGGCAAGGAGATCATCCTCGATGTCGCCGGCAAGGGAGATGTCGTGGGCGACATGGCGATCGTCGAGGATGGGGAGCGCACCGCCTGTGCCCAGGCGATTGACGACACGGTTGCGGTCAGCATCTCGTGGGAGGACTTCTCGCACCTCGTCCAGCAGTCGCCGAAGCTCGGCTTCGCGATGATGGAACTGATGGCGCGGCGGCTGGCCGGCATGCAGCGGACGTTCATGAACATCGTTTCGAAGCCGGTTTCCGCGCGGCTCGCCGACATCCTGTTGAACCGCCAGGAAGATGGGACGGTGCACCTGGGCCTCACGCACCAGGAGCTCGCCCAGACCATCGGCACCAGCCGCGAAACGGTCACGGCGCTGCTCAGCCGGTTTGTAACGCTCGGCGCCATTACCCCAATGGCCGACGGCTACCTGATCCTGGACGAAGACCTGCTGGACGACATCGCCAATGGCGACGTGCCCGTGTCTCCGCGCCACCCGGTTTCACCGCAGCCGAGTACCATGGCCACGTAATGGTTGATGCCGCTCCGGCGCCGTTTTCCCTGGCGCCCGGGCATTCTGGCCCGGCGATCATTGCGCATGGGGGCGGCAACACCGTCTCTCTCGCTCACGATTTCCTCCACCAGGGCGCCGACTTCCTGGAGGTTGACCTCTGGCTGCGGGAGGGCCAGTTCGAGGCCCGGCACGAGCGGCGCATGCGCTGGCTGCCCGTGCTCTTCGAGAAGTGGTATCTGCGCCGCGTCCCCGGGGGCCGCTACGGTCTCGATGAGTTGCTCACCGAGACCGCCGAGCACGATGCCGGGATCTTCCTCGATCTGAAGAACGGCGGCGCCAACGCCGCCGCTCTGCTCAGGCGGGTGCTCGCCCGGACTCCGCATCCCCGGCGGGTCGTCGCCTCCTCACAGCAGTGGCTGGCCCTTCGGGCCATCCGGGAGCTCCTGCCGGACGTAGAAGCGTTCTACTCCATCGACGTGCGCGCGAAATTGGACCTGTTCCTGTCGGTCACCGATCGCGACACCAGGCCGCGCGGCGTCTCCTGCCGGCATACGCTCCTTTCCAGGCGGACGGTGGACGAGATGCACAGCCGCGGGTTGCTTGTCGTTGCCTGGACTGTGGATGACGTCGAACGCGCGCGTGAGCTCGTGACGTGGGGTGTCGACGGTGTCACGACGCACAACGTCAGCGAGATGCGAGCCGAGTTCGCCCGGTGAGCAACCTGGCGGTGTACGTCCACATCCCGTTCTGCACCTACAAGTGCGGCTACTGCGACTTCAACGCCTATGCGGGCCTGGATGCCCTGAAGCTGAGCTACGGCGAGGCGCTCGTCCGGGAGGTTCGCGCAAGCGCGCCACTCCTGGCCGGCCGGGTGGTCAGTTCTATCGGTTTCGGAGGCGGCACGCCGAGTGAGGTGCTGCCGGAGCAGATCGCCGCGGTCATCGCGGCGGTGAAGGCGGCGGCTCGCCTCGAACCCGGCGCGGAGGTCACCCTCGAGGCGAACCCCGGTACGTCAAGCGCGGAGGCGCTCCGGGCTCTGCGCGCAGCCGGCGTCACACGGCTGTCGCTGGGGGCGCAGTCATTCAGCGCCGAAGCGCTCCGGTTCCTGGACCGGATCCATTCGCCCGAGGCGAACGCGGCGGCGGTTGAGCTTGCCCGTGCGGCCGGCTTTGCAAGCGTCGGTCTCGACCTGATCTACGGGCTGCCCGGCCAGTCTCCCGAGGACTGGGAGGCGACGCTCTCGTCCGCTGTCGGGCTCAGGCCCGATCATCTGTCGGCGTATGCGCTCACCGTCGAGGACGGGACGCCGCTCGCCCGGCGGGTCAGCCGCAGCCAGGTCACGATGCCGGACGAGGACGTGGTGGCCGACCTGTACGAGCTGGCTTCGGACCGGTTGAGCGAGGCAGGATTCGAGCAGTACGAGCTCTCAAACTGGGCGAAACCCGGTCACGAGTCGAAGCACAACCGCACGTACTGGACAGACGGCGACTACCTTGGCATTGGCGCGGGCGCGCATGGCTACCTGGCCGGCGAGCGTTACGAGAACATCGCGCATCCCCGCGACTACATCGCCGCAGTTGGCGCGGCGTCACGCAGTCCCCTTCCCGCCGCGAGCCGCCGGTACCGGCCGGAGCGCCCGCTGGCGATGAGCGACTGGCTTTCCCTGCGCCTGCGCCTCCTTGAAGGGTTCGAACCGTCCGGCTTCGCGGCGAAGTTCGGCTGTGACCTCTTCGACGTCGCGGGACCCGTACTGCGGGAGTGCGAGGAAGCGGGAATCCTTGCTCTGACGCCGCGCGTCCGCCTGACCACGCGCGGGCGTCTGCTTCACGGCGAAGTCTCCGCGCGCTTACTCGCCCACCTGCAGTCAACCGCGGCGGAGCCGGCATGCCGGTCATAGGAACCGCCGGGCACGTCGACCACGGGAAGAGCACGCTCATCCACGCCCTCACCGGGATCGACCCGGACCGCCTCCGGGAAGAGAAGGAGCGCGGGCTGACGATCGACCTCGGATTCGCCTGGCTGACGCTGCCATCCGGGCTGGAAGTGGGCGTCGTCGACGTCCCGGGACACGAGAGATTCATCAAGAACATGCTGGCCGGCGCCGGCGGCATGGACCTCGCGCTTCTCATCGTTGCCGCGGACGAGGGGCCGCGCCCTCAAACGGCCGAGCATCTCGCGATCCTGGATTTGCTCGAAGTGCCGGCGGGGCTGGTGGTGCTCACCAAGTGCGACCTTGTCGAAAGCGACTACGCCGACCTTGTCGAGGCGGAGTTGGAGGACACGCTCCGCGGCTCCCGGCTCAGCGGCGCCCCCATCATCCGCGTGTCGGCTGTGGCGGGGACGGGCCTGGACGAGCTGCGCGAGGCCATTGATGACGCGCTCGCGCGGCTTCCGGCGCGCCGAGACCCAGGCCGGCCTCGCGTACCGATCGACCGCGCGTTCTCGATCCAGGGATTCGGCACGGTGGTCACCGGCACGCTGACCGACGGGTGGATCCGCGCAGGTGACGAGATGGAACTGCTCCCTGGCGGGCTGAAATGCCGCATCCGCGGCTTGCAGCGGCACCGCACGAAGGTCGACGCGGCGGGGCCCGGTACGCGCGTCGCCGTGAACCTCTCCGGAGTCCACCACGACGACTTGCGCCGGGGGATGGTGCTCGCGCGGCCAGGCTCCCTGACCGTGGCCCAGAGCGTGGTGGCGCGCCTTACGGGAAGCCGGATTCTCGGCCACCCACTCCAGCACGACGCTGAAGTGACGCTGCTCGCGGCAACGGCGCAATCTCAGGCGAAGGTGCGCCTGCTCGATGCGGAGTCTCTCATCCCCGGCCAGTCGTGCTGGGCGCAGTTGGTCCTGGAGTCGCCGATGGCGGTGCTCCCGGGCGACCACGTGGTGATCCGCAGCCCTGACGAGACCATTGGCGGCGGGCCGGTGGTCTCCGTGAATGGCCGCCGGTTGCGGCGGAATGACGCCGGCACGATTCGCTCGCTCGAACTGGCGCTCAGCGGCGCCCCGGAAGACCGCATCTTCGAGCGGCTGAGCTTCGGCCCGCAACCGACGGTGTCCCTGGCTGACGGGCTCGCCGTGGACGCAGGCGAGCTTGATCGGCTGCTGTCCGAGCTGGGGACCGCCGGGAGCGTGGTCCTCGCGGGCGATAGGGCATACAGCCGGGCATGGCTCGAAGGCGCCGAGCTGCGCCTGGAAAGCGAAATAGACGCCTTCATGGCGGCGAACCCCTTGCGCCGGGCTGTCCCGAAGGAACACCTCAGGCGCGGCCTGGCGCTTACGGCGCCGGATTTCGAACTCGTGGTGGGCCGGCTGCTGGCGGACGGGAGAATCGAAGAACGCGGCACGGGCATCGCGCGGCACGGATTCGAGCCGGCACTGAGTGCCGCGCAGGAAGCCGAGGTCGCCACCTTCCTCAGAGCATTGGCGGCGAACCCGTACTCACCCCCTACCGACCGGCTGCCTCCGCCCCCGGTGCTGTCCTACCTCGTCGAGCGCGGAGACGTGGAAGACACCGGCGCGGGCGTGGTGTTCGCCCGGAGCGTGTACGAGGACATGGTCGCGCGTGTCCGGGAGCACTTCGCGGCGAACCCCACGTTGTCGCTCGCGGAGACGCGTGACCTCTTCGGCACCAGCCGGAAGTACGCCCAGGCCTTCCTGGAACGCCTGGACGCGCTGCACGTCACGCGCCGGGTGGGCGACAGCCGCACGCTTCGTTCCTGACGATGCTGGCGGCGACGTGACCTCGGGTTAGACGGCTTCGGCCGCGAGGTCCTCTTCCCGTTTGCCGCGGATCCGGCGCATGAACTTCCCGAGGTCATCGTTCTCCCAGGCGACCACGAGCTGCGAAGCGATGCCGATGCTGGAGTACGTCCCGGACACGACGCCGACGAGGAGCACGAGCAGGAAGTTCCGGATCGTGTCGCCACCGATGAGCATCATCGCGAGGACAGTGAGGACCACCACGAGCGAGGTATTGATCGAACGCGCGAGGGTCTCGGTCATGCTCGCGTTGACCGCCTCTTCGAACGGGATATACGGGTCGTTCTTCAGCGTTTCGCGGATGCGGTCGAACACCACGATGGTGTCGTGCACGGAGAAACCGATAACCGTGAGGATGGCGGTGATGAACGCGGTATCCACTTCGGTACCGTGGAACTCGCCGAGGAAGGCGAAGATGCCGAGGATGATGAACGCGTCATGGAGGACGGCGACGATGGCCGCCGAGCCGTACAGCCACGGCTTCGGCAGGGAGCGGAACGCGAGCGAGATGTAGATCAAGATCGCGATCGAGGCGACCAATACGGCGAGCGTGGCGTTCCGCGCGATCTCCGTCGACACCGTTTCGGAGACGGTGGAGAAGTTGGTGCGGTTGAGCGCGCCGAACCGCTGCCGAAGGCCATCTTCGATGGTGTTGATTTCGCCTGGCTGCTCCGGGCCTTCAGAGGAGTTCAGCGCGGGCGCGTTCTGAAGCTCGCCTGTGTGGATGAGGTAGGTGTTCGTCCCGGCGCCCTGGACGCGAGTCTCGGAGTGCCCGAGTTCGTGCATGGCGTCGCGCACTTCACCCTGTGAGACATCGCGTTCCGTGAACTCCACCGTGAACGACGAGCCCGAGGTGAACTCGATTCCCGGCTTGAGCCCCCAGAGCACGAGCGCCACGGCGGCGATGAGGAAAAGGATGAGCGAGATGGTGAGGTACCACCAGCGCTTGCCGGCAAAGTCGAGCATTGGGCTACTCCTCGGCCGTCACAGCGGCGGCGCGCCGGCTGGTGGTTGGGGCGTGCCGCACTTCTTCGGCGTTGAACAGGAAGTGGTTCCGAGCGAGCGGGGTACCCAGCACCATCTTCAGGAACGTCCTGGTTACCGTGATGGCCGAGAACATGCTGATGCCGACGCCGATGGCGAGCGTGAGGGCGAAGCCCTTCACCACGCTGGCACCGAACTGGTTGCCGAACCAGAAGAGGATGAAACACGTGATGAGCGTCGAGACGTTCGAGTCACGGATGGATGTCCAGGCGCGGCGGAATCCGATGTCGATGGCGGCATTCAGCGTCCGCCCGCGGCGTAACTCCTCTTTCATGCGTTCGAAGATGAGGATGTTTGCGTCGACGGCGATGCCGATCGAGAGCACGAACGCGGCAATACCCGAAAGCGTGAGGGTGACTGGCCAGAGCTTGAACACCATCAAGGTGATGGACGTGTAGACGAGGAGCGCTGCCGAGGCGAGCAGCCCGGGGAGCCGGTAGTACAGGATCATGAAGAGCATGACGGCGATAAGGCCAACCTGGCCGGCCCGGACCGACTCGAGCACCGAATCTTCGCCAAGGGTGGCGCTCACTTCCGAGCTCTGGATGATCTTCAGCGGGATGGGCAGGGCGCCCGCGTTCAACTGCTTCGAGAGGTTCTTCGCGTCGGAGAAGCTGCTCTGCCCGGTGATCACGCCGTTGCTGGAGATCACGCCCTGCACAGCCGCCTGCGAAAGTACCTGGTCGTCCAGCATCACGACGAGGTAGTTTCGCGCGTCCGAGCTTGGATACTGGAGCGCCTTCGTGGTGATCTGCTGCATGAGCTTGGCGCCCTGGCCTGTGGTTTCGAACACGACCGCGAAGGTGGTGCCCTGGCGCTCCGGGTAGGTGTTGTTTTTCAGGTCCGAGCCGGTCATGGCGATTGTTTTACCGTCGACCACGCCCGTCGCGGGTACCAACTGTTGCGCGTCGTCGTAGACCATGAACTTCAGGGACGCCGTCTTGCCTATGAGGTTTTGGGCGTCGGTAAGCGAGAGGCCCGGGACCTGGACGCTGATGCGGTTGCCGCTTGTCTTCTGGATTTCGGCCTCACTGACGCCGAACTCGTTGACCCGGCGCTCGACAACGTCCTTGGCGCCGTTCAGCGCTTCGCCAACGTCACCCTGGTAGTCCGCGGGTGGGTCAGCCTGGAGCACGAGGTAGGCGCCGCCGCGAAGGTCGAGGCCGAGGCGCATGGTTTCCCGTTCCCAGCCGCCGACCTTGATCCCCTTGCCCTGGGGCCAGAAGTCGCCGGGCAGGTAGCGTTCGGGCTGGCTGGGCCAGACGACGATGACGCTGAACGTGGTCAGCGCCAGGACGAAGAGGAAGAGAAGGACGTTGCTGGTACTACGCACTGGTGTGGGATACCTCGCCGGGCGCGGCCTCGGGTGGGGATGCGGGTGAATCTTCGGGTTCGAGGGTGCTCAGGCGGCGCAACACTGCGTCGGTGAGGGCTCGGACGCGCACTCCTGGTGCGATCTCGATAATAAGCTCCGTCGGCCCATCGACGGGGACAACGACGTCTTTCACTTCGCCGATGATCCCGCCGGTGGTGACGATTTCGTCGCCGACCTGGAGTTGGCGGACGGCCTTCCGCCGGGACTTCTGTTCCTGGAGGACAGGGCGAAGAAGGAAGAAGTAGAAGGCGATCACCGCGAAACCGGTGTAGAAGATCACCTGCCACATGGCGGTCATGGGGAACTCCTGCTCGAGTGCCCGTGGCCTACTCTGCGGCTATCAGGGTCTCCAGGACCGAGCGCGCCAGCGCAAGTGCCTCGGGCTTCGTCGAAACGGCCCCTTCGAGTTGGGCTCGGCGAACCGATGTTAGGACAGCCCCCAACAAGCGTCCACCGGGCAGGTCAAGCTCCGCGATAAGGTCGTCGCCGCTGACGAGTGGCGGTTCGCCCTCTTCCCTGGCCGCGAAGGCCCGCGCGGCGACGTAATTCACGAAGGTGCAGTGGCGGCGGAAGTTCTCGCGCGTGTAGGTTGGCCCGCGCGTGGCCCAGCCATCGGCAAGGTTCAGCAGCATCAGCGGGAGCACGTGCCCATTCAGGTCAGCAACGAACTTGCGCACCGCGCGGTCGGTGACCGGCCAGCTCTTGATCAATTCACCCGGGCGCAGATGGTAGCGAATCAGGCGGGCGACGAAGTCTGTCGCGGCCGGCCCGAAGCCGATTTCCGGCAGCCGTTCGCGCATGAGCTCGGAGCCGCGCGGGCCGTGGCGTGGGAACCGCAGGCGGCCATCTTCGAAGATCGCGGTCTCAGGCTTTGCGACGTCATGCACGAGCGTGGCCAGGCGGGTGAGAGCCGTGAGCGGCACGCCGTCGATTTCGCCGGCGAAGCACGCCTCGAAGTCCAGCCAGGAGACCTCGCTCCGCAGCTCGGCGCCTTCCGCGGTGTCACCAGCAGCGGCGTCGAACGCGCCAACGGCCGCGAGGTTGTGCTGCAGGACGTCGTAGTAGTGCAGTTCGGGCTGCCTGAACGCGCGGCCCGCCTCGAGTTCCGGCAACAGCCGCACGAGGTCGCCGCGCTCGTCGAGTTCACGCAGTTCCGGGAGAGCGGCGGGCGCGGTGAGCGCCGCCATCAGGTTCGCTGGCAAGGCCACCAGGAAAGACTACAGGCACGCCGGGAGGCGTGCCTGCAGTGGTGTTCGGCGGTGGGGTGTGTCGTCAGGAAGCGCGTGGGTGGGCCTTGTCGTACTCGCGCCGCTTCTGGTCGCCGGTGAGGTGGGTGTAGATCTGGGTAGTGGAGATACTGGCGTGGCCGAGGGCGTCCTGGACATTACGCAACGGCATGCCGCCGGAGAGCATGTGGGTGGCGTAGGTGTGGCGGAGGGTGTGCGGGGTGATCGCCTTGTCGAGGTGAGCGTCCTTTGCATAATTCTTTAGAATCAGCCAGAAACCCTGCCGGGTCAGGCGCTCGCCGCGCCGGTTCACGAAGAGCGCCGGTTCGCGCCGGTTCCTCACCAGCCGCGGCCGCACATGAAAGATGTACTGGCGAAGTTCGTCCACTGGGCGCTGGTGCAGCGGGAGGACGCGCTCGCGCTCGCCCTTGCCCACGCACCGGACCGTGACCGGGTCGCTTTCCAGGGCGATGTCGTTCACATCGAGCGAAACGAGCTCGGTCACGCGCAGTCCAGTCGCGTAGAGCAGTTCAAGCATGGCCTTATCGCGGCGTGCCTCCGGGGTGTTCCGGCGCGCCGGCTGCTCCAGGAGTTCGTCGACTTCCTCCACGGTGAGCGCGCGTGGAAGCGTCTTGCCGACCTGGGGGGACTTGAGTTGTTCGGTTGGGTCGCCGTCGACCATGCCTTCAGCCGAGAGGAACCCGTAGAAGGACTTCACGGCGGCGACTTTTCGGGCCACCGTGGCGTCCTTGTACTGGGCCGTGCCACGCAGGTGTTCGACGTACGCGACGATGAGATCGTGGTTGATCCCCTCGATGGCCCGGCCGGGCGCCTTCTCCGCGACGAACGCCAGGAACTGGGAGAGGTCGTTCCGGTACGCGGCGATGGTGTTGTTGGAGGCGTTCTTTTCAACCGCCAAAAAATTCAAAAACTGACTAATGCGCTCGTCCATAACGTCGCTTCTACCTCGGTGCGTAACGGGTCGGGGTTCCAGGGGGCGGGCGCCATAATAGTCAGCCCGTTCCCAGCGTGTCCACGGAAATTTGGCCGATCTTTGTGAAGATGTAGCGCTCGTAACAGGCCGATAACAATATGACACAAGGTCATTTGTCGAAGCTCATTCGGGCCCTGCGAACGCGTCATAACGACACTTTAGGGCCCCTCAGGCTCGGGTGCCACTGTCCCGGCGCCGAAGGGGTGACTTCGCATCGAACAGCAGCCCCGCGGCGAGTCCCACCGCGCAAACAGCCGATCCCACCGCCAGAGCGTCCGCATCGAGCGCCGGTAACAGCAGCCCGACTGACGCCAGGCCGGCCAGCGGCAGGATCGGCACCCGCCGGATCGAAAGCGGAGAGCGGATCGGCCGTTCGCGGTTCGGAGCGCGCCAGCGAAGGACCACCACAGTCAGGTTGACTGCCACGAACACCAGGTAGACGGCAAAGTCGGTGACCTGGGCGATCAGGCCCAGCTTGCCGCTCAGGGCGCATCCCCCGGCCAGGACCGCAGCCGTTAACAGGGAGTGGATCGGCACCTTTGTGCGATGGGTGACGTGGGCGAACGTCCGCGGCAACGCATCGCTTCGGGCCATCCCGAACATGAGTCGCGACGCGGCGGTGAGGGCGAGCAGCGTCGTGTTCGTCGTGGAGATGAGCGCCGCTATCGCGATTGCCGTTGCGCCGTTCCCTCCCGCGGCCGCGTCGACCACGTCGGCGAGCGGCCGGTCCGAAGCTGCGAGCGCGCCCGCGCCGAGTACGCTGACCGCGGCGACAGCGGTGGCGGCGTAGAGCGCTGCTGAGATGCCAAGCGCACTGAGGAGCGCTCGCGGGACGGTGCGCGTCGGGTCGCGGGTTTCCTCGGCGAGGGTGATGACCTCGTCGAACCCGATGAACGCGAAGAACACCAGCGCGGCCCCTCCGACCACGCCCTGCGCGCCGTGTGACGCCAGGAGGTCCGCCTCTCCGATGGACGGGATGCCGAAGGCGATGACCGCGACCAACCCGGACACCTGGATGGCGCTGAGCGCGACGATGATCCGCCCGGAATGGCGAATCCCCGACGCGCCGACGAGCGACAGACCAGCGATGAGCGCAATCGCCGGGATTCTCTCGTCGACTTCGACGAATTCGCCGAAGTACCGTCCGAACCCGAGCGAAACCGTCCCCGCGGCGACTATCAGGCCCGTCACCATCACCCAACCGACCAGGAAGGCCACCCATTCTGGAAACACCTGGCGCGTGTAGTCGAACTCGGCTCCCGCCGAGGGAAACATGGATGCGAGCTCAGCGTAGCTGAACCCTGTGGCGGCACAGAGCGCGGCGGCGAGCACGAACGACAGCCAGAGCGCGTTTCCCGCTTCTCCCGCCGCCTCGCCAATGAGGACGTAGATGCCCGCGCCGATGATGATTCCAACGCCGCCGGCGGTGACCTGGAGAAGGCCGAGACCCCGGTCGAGTGGCCGCTGCGTTGCTTCCATCCCGGCGAAGCTTAGCCGCGCCTGCCGGCCCGCGTTGTCCAAGAGGGCCGGCGGGGAGGGCCGCTCGCCCGTTTTGGACGCCTTACCGGATGGTAAACTCGACGGGAGGCGAGATGTGGAGGCCCGAATCCGTGGTTTCGTTTGAACTGTCCGAAGAAGAGCGAATGGTGCAGCAAGTCGCCCAAGGCGAGTTCGCGAAGAAGGAGATCCGCCCGGTTGCGGCGTACTACGACGAGCACGAAGAGGTGCCCTACGAGATCATCAAGAAGGCCGCCGCAACTCGGGTTCGGCGTTTCCAGGGCGGGCTCCGTCCTCGATGGGTCGTCTTCGTCGCTGATCCCCTGCATCTTGAGCGAAGAGCTCTCCTGGGGATGCGCCGGGATTGCCCTGGCGATCAACAGCTCGGGCCTCGCCGGCGCGGCGATCATGGCTACCGGCAGCCCGGAGCAGCGCGAAGAGTGGATGGCACGGATCTCGTCCGACGAGAACGAAGTCCACCTGGGCGCAATGTGTCTCACCGAACCGGATGCAGGCTCTGACGTTGCCAACATCCAGACGACGGTTACCCGCGACGGCGACGACTACATCCTCAACGGCGAGAAGCAGTTCATCACGAACGGCAACATCGCCGACGTGCATGTGGTCTTCGCCACGGAGGACCGTTCGAAGGGATGGGGCGGTATCGGCGCCTACGTGGTGCCCAGGGGCACTCCCGGACTCGAGGAGGGCACCACATGGAAGAAGATGGGCATCCGCGCGAGCCACACGGCCAACGTCGTGTTCAACGACTGCCGGATACCGGCGGCGAACAAGCTTGGCGCCCCGGCGACGCCGGGCGGTTCGGCCGGGCCCGGCGCGCTCGGCGCGCTGATGACGCTGGAGCGCACGAGGCCCGTCGTCGGCGCGTATGCGCTGGGCATCGGCCGGGCAGCCTACGAGTACGCGCTCGACTACGCCAAAGAACGCGTCCAGTTCGGGCGTTCGATCATGAAGAACCAGGGCGTCAGTTTCATGCTGGCGGATATGGCGATGGCCGTGGATTCGGCGCGAATGATGGTGTGGCGAGCCGCGTGGATGGCCGGCGCGAACGTGCCCTACCTGCAGGCCGAAGGCTCGATGGCGAAGTGCTTCGCGAGCGATATGGCCATGAAGGTCACGGTGGACGCTGTCCAGGTGCTCGGTGGGCAGGGCTACATGCGGGAGCACCCGGTGGAGAAGTGGGTGCGGGACGCGAAGATCTTCCAGATCTTCGAGGGGACCAACCAGATCCAGCGGATGGTGATCGGCCGGGCCATCGAGGCGTTGCCGAGGAAATCCTGACCTGACGCATCCGCCAGGTCCAGGGCGCAAACCCGAGGCAGCGCCGCTGAGGGTCCAGTTCGTTTAGCCTGAGACGCGCCGCGGATTGCCACATTTGCAACACGGGTTGGCATGGACATCCGATCGGTAGCTCGGTATTGTCGTTGGGTGGCTCTTGAGCGCAGTCAGGCCGTCGCGCATGAAGCGGACCACGGCCCCCGTGTGTCGCGAAACACTCGTACAGCCGGGTCCTCCGCGAGCCCTCTCGCAAGCCTTCAACGCACAATCGGCAATCAAGCCGTTTCGCGACTTGTCCAACGTTCGCTTGGCGATGACCTTGTCCAGGCCGGGTCACAGCTCCTTGCGGGCGGTGGCGCGCTTTCATCGGGTGGCGCCGCGGCGGGAGCCGGCCTGATTGGTCAGGCAGGCAGCGCGCTGGTGAATGCGGGCGCCGGCGCCAAGGCGGGCGAGGGCGCGGGCGGATCGAGCTCGGCCGGTGGCGGATTGCCGCTTCCGCGAGCCGGGGGGAAAGGCTTCGCCACCAACACGATGGCGATGGATGCGACGTCGGAAGCCTCCAAGGACCAGATGCGCTGGGACTCCCTTCCTTTCGCTGGCGAATGACCTTCCGGGCGCGCGTCTTCCGAATAGCCCGGCGGAGTATTCCAGCCGGTGCTCACACCAACCGCGTGAGGGCGCTGGATGTACTACGGAAGCGAGGCTAAAGGGCCGGCGAAGGCGGCTCGATGCGGCGGACGCCGGGTATGCGGTCGAAGTCGCGGTCCCAACTGAAGATTCCCTGGCCTGGTGAGCGGAGGGCGAGCACTCCGAGGAACGCGTCGATGAAGCTCAGCCGGGGCTGCTCAGCGAACAGCGTCAGCGCGTCTACGAGAATGCCCGCGTCAACCACTCGCACGCCGGAACGCTGAATGAACTCCGTGAGTTTGGTCGCGATGTCCGTCCGGGTGGCGCCGTAGACCGGACCGGACAGGACCCAAACGACTTCGGCGACGACGAGAGGTGTGGTCCAAACCTGCTCCTCGCCCCGCGCCACCCGCTGAAGGAGCGCTGTCGCGGCCGGTGACTGTGCGGTGTTGTCACCCGTGAAGTGGCGCAAGAGAACGTTGGCATCGATGAGTCGCTCATCCATCGCGGGACCGCCGGTCGCGCTCGACCGCGCCGGCCATCATGCCCTCGTGGATCCGTCGTTTCTCTTCATCAACCAGCTCATAGATGTCTCCCGGTACCGGGTGTTTCGGCGGGAAGATGCCGGCGGTTTGCAACACCACGGACTGCGCGTCTTGAAGGGTCATCTGCCGGGTGCTCTCGTCGTAGGTGACCTCGATCGTGTCGCCTTCGCGGAGGCCAAGTGCCCGCCGGACGGAGGCCGGGATCGTAATCTGGCCCTTGCGGGTAATCCTCGTGTGTCCTCGTAGTGCCATGTGGCCAGTGTACTACACATGCTGCCTTGTAGTGCGAATACCCTGGCCCGCGCTAGTCGATCGCTTCGATCTTCTTCTTCAGCGCGGCGAGGAATCCGCCGGCTTCGAACCCGTCCAGCGCCCGGTGGTCGAAGCTGAGGCAGACGTTCATCATCCAGCGGATGGCGATGGCATCGCCGTCGAGGACGACCGGACGTTTCACTGCCCGCTCCATGGTGACGATACCGACCTGAGGTACGTTGACGATCGGCTTCGAGGCGATGGAGCCGAACGAGCCCGTGTTATTCACGGTGAACGTGCCGCCCTCGATGTCCTCCAGGCGCAGCTTGCGCGCGTGCGCGCGGCTGGAGAGGTCGTCGAGCCGTTTGGCCAGACCGAAGACACTCAAGTCCCCGGCGTCCTTGATCACCGGCGTGACCAGGCCGTTCTCGGTGGCCACCGCGATGGCGAGATTCAGCGCGGAGTAGCGGCGCAGTTCGGCCCCTTCCCAGCGGGCGTTCAACATGGGGAACTCGCGCAGGGCTTCGCAGACCGCGGCTGTGAAGTACGGCAAGAGCGTGAGGTCCGCGCCCTCCTGCTGCTGGAAGCGCTCCTTCTCGCGGTTTCGGCGAGATAGAAGGCCCGTGACGTCACACTCGACCATGGTCCAGGCCTGGGGCGCCTCGACGTTGGAGCGGGTCAGGTGGTCGGCGATCGTCTTGCGCGTGGGCGACAGCGTGACGACTTCGTAGGGAGCGCTGGGAGTGCGGGTCGCAGTCGTTTGCCGGGCAGCGGCCGTCTCCGCCGCCGGTTCGACGAACGCCTCGACATCCTTGCGAGTGATTCTCCCGCCGATCCCGGTGCCCTGGAGTTGGGACAGGTCGATGCCGCGCTCCCCCGCGAGGCGCATCACCGCCGGGGAGTAGTAGCGGGAGCGGTCTTCCGGGTTCGTGCGGGCAACGCGGGCGGCCGGTGCGGGCGCCGCCGCCGGTGTCGCGGGGCGAGAAGCGTCAGCCTTCGCGGTGGTTGCCGTGGCCGTCAGTTCGGGTGCGGCCTCGTCCGGAGGGATTGCCATTGGCCCGCCCATCCAGCGGCCGTTTCCGGCGGAGTCCGGCGCGGCTGGCGCGGCGACGGCCGCCTCCTGGATCTCGCAGAGTGGCGCGCCTACTTCCACTGTTTCGCCCTGGGGCACGATGATCCGGCCCATGGTCCCTTCGAACTCTGAGGGCAGTTCCGCGGTCACTTTCTCCGTCTCGATTTCGCACAGCGGCTCGTCGAGCTTCACCGGGTCACCCGGCTGTTTGAACCACTGGATGATGGTGCCTTCGGTCACGCTTTCGCCGAGTTGCGGCATCTTCACGATGGTCATCGAGGTTCTCCACGGCGGGCCGCGCAGCCCACTCCTCGGGGAATCCGGCCGGGCGTTCGCATCTCAGTACGCCGCCAATTCCCGGGCGGCGGCCGCGATCTTGTCCCGGTTGGGCATGAAGAAGTCTTCCATCGCGTGGTGGTAGGGCATGGCGGGGATGTCTGGCGCGGCCACCCTGCGAATCGGAGCGTCGAGGTACTCGAAGGCGTGCTCGGCGATGATCGCCGATATCTCGCCGCCGAGGCCGCCGGTGAGCACGTCTTCGTGGACGATGAGCACTTTCCCGGTCGCTTTCGCGGCCTCGAGGATGGTCTCCCGATCGATGGGGTTCAGCGTCAGCAGGTCGACGACGGTGGCCTCGATGCCTTCGCTGGAAAGCGTCCCGGCGGCTGCGAGTGATTCATGGAGCATCAGGCCGTAGGCGAAGATCGTCAGGTCGCCGCCCCGCCGCGTAACCCG
>JAXLXA010000030.1:0-43328 GCA_046328215.1 Dehalococcoidia bacterium
TTGGGGTTGCCCGTGAGTTCGGCTTTGAACCGCCGCACGAGGCCCTCCACGAGGCCCACGTAGCCGAACAGGATGCCGGACTGCATCGCGTGGATGGTGTTTTTGCCGATGGATACCGGCGGGCGTTCGAGCTGGACGCGGTAGAGCATCGCCGCGCGGCTGAAGAGCGCCTCGCTCGCGATGCCGATGCCCGGGGCGATGGCGCCGCCTAAGTAGTCCCCCTGCTCGTTCACGGCGTCGAATACCGTGGCCGTACCGAAGTCCACGACGATGACTGGCGGTCCGTAAAGCTTTATCGCCGCCACCGCGTCGATGATGCGGTCGGCGCCGAGCTGTTTCGGGTTGTCGTAAAGGATGCGCACGCCGGTGCGCAGGCCGTGTCCCACCACCATTGGTTCAATCCGGAAATACTTCTTGCACACCTGCTCGAAGGTTGGGATGAGCGGCGGCACATCGCAGCCGACGATGCAGGCGTGGATCTCCGAAGCCCGGATGCCGGCGGTGCTCAAGAGGTTCATGAGCAGGACGCCGTATTCGTCGGGCATCTTTTCGGATTCGACGCCGATGCGCCACGTGTGCGCGATTTCGTCGCCTTCGAACAGACCGATGTGGATCGAGGTGTTGCCGATATCGAGCGCGAGCAACATGCGCGTTACCGTCCCTGGCTTCGGGCCATTCCGCTGGTCCCGGTGCCGCGCGTAGGGTACAGGGAGAGGTCAAGCCTCGGAAAGTGGCTGTGCCGCGGATCGGGGGCCCTCGGCCGCGCCGTCCGTGCAATCCAGCGCCGCGCAAGGGGTAATCCAGGTCCGGACGCGAGTTCCCCAGAGCTTCGTGATCAGCCGGGCCGCGGCCGGCGTACTGAGGAGGAAGTCCAATCGCGGAGCATCGTCATGGCGGCGCGCTATTCGTTCACCACGCACTGGAAAGTCCACGCGCCCATCGAGCGCGCCTGGGATGCCGTTTCGCAGCCGCTCGCCTGGCCCGACTGGTGGAAGGGCGTGGTCGCGGTCGAAGAACTCGAACCGGGCGAGGAATCCGGCCTCGGCGCGCTCCACCGCTACACCTGGAAGAGCGCGCTCCCCTACCGCCTCGTGTTCGACATGCGCGTGACGAAGGTCCAGGAGCCGCTGAGGCTCGAAGGCCGCGCGAGCGGTGAGCTCGAGGGCGACGGCGTCTGGACGTTCACCCCCGGCGGTGAGTGGGCCGATATCGTCTACGACTGGGACATCGCGACCACCCGGCCGTGGATGAACCTGCTGGCGCCGCTCTTGCGGCCCGCGTTCGCCTGGAACCACGACTGGGTGATGCGCTCGGGGGCACGCGGGCTCGCACAGCTCCTTGATGCCGAGGTCGAGGTCTTCGAAGCGCCGAAGAAGCGTCGCTGGCCGCTGGCGCTCGCTGCCGCGGTGGGGGCGGCCGGCGGCCTATTGGTGCTGCGCCGGCGTTCCGGGGCTTAGACGGCGTACGGAGCGGCTCAGCGCCGTTCGCGGATCTTCATGCCCATTGGCGTTGGCGCCGGCCGCTCGGGAGCTTCGTGCCAGGCTTCGGATTCGGGCCGCACAAAGAGGCGCCGGATCAGCGCCGCGATCTTCCGCAGCAGCTCCGCGAAGCCGAAGGCAGGGGCCAGCGCCATGCCGTTGACCTTCTGCGCGCCCCTCAGCCGCTTGCTCTTCGTCACGGTCATGCGTTTGTAAGTTTGCAGGAGCGCCTGGCGGCGCTGCTCGGCGGGGTTCCCTGCACGCTCCAGCACCTTCAGCGCGAGGTCTTGTTCCAGCGATTTGCCGTCCTGCTCTAGGAGCCAGCGGTCGCGGGAGGAGTCCGGCAGTTGCAGCAGCGTGGTGTCGA
The DNA here is from genome assembly GCA_046328215.1 of Dehalococcoidia bacterium. Lineage (GTDB taxonomy): Bacteria > Chloroflexota > Dehalococcoidia > Tepidiformales > Tepidiformaceae > Amarobacter. The sequence continues at coordinate 1,846 of JAXLXA010000030.1, forward strand.
TCTCGTTGAACGTCTTGCTTTCGGCGCGGATCCGTTCGAAACCCTCCCGGTACACCGACATCATGCGGCCGCCCTTCAGGTGCACCGTGTGCAGGCGGATGCCTTTCGGCAGGTACGGGACTTCGTACGTCTCGCAGTCGGAGATGAGCAGGATTTCCGTCGGCGGCGCCTCGCCAAGGTGTTCGAGCGTGTTGTATTTGTCCAGCGCGCGGATGTCGCCAACGGCCGTATCGAGCGCCACCTTGATGTCCGTCGAGCCGTCCGGGGTGACGCGCAGGACGCGCTGCGCGAGGGCCGCGAATTCTTCCAGTGAACGGCAGTCGCTGCGGGCGTGGACCGTGTTCCCGAACGTGCGCAGGTAGAGCTCGGCGCCTTCCTCAGCGGCGATCAGCAGGTAGGCCAGCAGGAGCGCCTTCGCGAAGATCTCCTTGTTGGCGTCACGCATCGAGTTCGAGACATCCAGCAGCGCGTAGACCTTCTGGCGCTTCTTCCGCGTCATCCCGCCGGTAGGGACGCGCACCTCAACGATGTCGTCGTATTCCTGCTCCGCCGGGCCCGTATCGATGTTGTAGAGCCCGTTGATCCCGCCGCTGATCAGCCGGAAGTCGAACAGCTCCTGGGAGATCGAGCGCAGCATCATGTCCGGCAGCGTGACCTGCGGGAAATCCGTGAGGTTGTGCAGTGGCCGCACCTGCGTGTCGCCGGTCACGGGATAGACGACCCGTTTCTTCCGTTCCACGCGGATCTGGGTCGTGTAAATCGCTTCAGCGGGCGAAACGAGGTTCACCACGTCTTCCGGCAGCTCCACTCCGGGGATGGGCCGGTGGAGCATGATGTTGCGCGCGATTTCGAGGATGCGCAGCCACTCCGGAGGCATCTCGGCGGCGGTCTCGCCAACCAGGTCCAGGATCCGCCAGGACCGGTAGAGGTCCTGCAGTTCGGCCTTGATTGTGCCGGCGGTTGGGGGCAGCGCGACTTCAGGCACCCTGGCTGTGCTCCAGGATCTCTTCGAGGATCTCTTCGCGCAGTTCGTTGACCCGGCCATTCGGGATGCTGCGGCCCTTCAACGCGTCGATGAACGTCTCGTAGCTCACGTCGTGCCAGCTGCCCTTGCCAATCAGCGAGAGGAACAGCCGGACGACGCGGTTGTGCGAGGGCTGCGCTTCCAGCGGCGTGCCATGCGCGAACCAGCCATACGTCTGCGCGATCGTGGTCAACTCGTTCACGGTCTGCAGGTCCGCGTCCGTGAACGAAGAGATGGTGGTGTGGATCGCCTCCGCGAACGTGTCCTGCGACGTGTCCGGGATCGAACGGTCGTTCCCGGGGATCGTCGTGAGCACGAACCGCAGCGCGTAGAGGTCGTCGCGCTCGACCGCCCCGCGATGGTTGAGCAGCGCCGAGGCGTTGAGCACGTCGCGGCAGGCCGCCTTCGTCCGCGGGCTCACGTAGGTGTCGGCCGGATGGTGCTGGCTGACCTGGACGGTGGACGAACGGACGCGCGCATCCTGCAGCCGCATGAACGTCTCGATCAGCTCATTCTTGAGGAAGAGGATGTCGTGCGTGGCTTCGATGCCCCGGTCGGCATGCTGTCCCTGCACGATGTCCGCGAGCTCGCGCAGCACATGGAGCGGGATCGGGTGTTCCGGAGCCGCCGGGCGGCCGTGATGCTTCGCGTACGCGAGGTCGATCAGGATGTCGTTCAGCGTGTCGCCGTGCGGGTCGATCGACGCCTTGAACATGAACCGGTCCAGCACAGGCTCGCTGATGGCGGAGTACTTCAGGTGGTTGGTCATCGCCAGGGCCGTGTGCAGTTTCGCCGTCTCCTGCTGCTCGCCCTGCGTGAAGCGCCGCTCGTTGAGGATGCCCAGCAGCGCCTCGAGCACGAGGTCGTTCGCGTTCATGAACTCGTCGAGATAGGCAAAGTCCGCGGTGACGAGCGAGTGCGACGTGTCGTGCCAGAGCTTGCCCTCGTGGAAGAGCTTGAGGTCCAGCCCCCCGAGGATGGTCTCGACGCGGGTGCCCTGCGTGAACTGCGCCTTGAAGGTCACGCCCTCGAAGTGGCTGAACACTGTGTCGCCGTAAAGCGATTTGCCGGTCCCGGCCCGCGAGATCAGGAGCTGGTGGCGGCGCGAAAGCAGCGCGAGGGCCGTCTGCTGGAGCAATTGCATACGCCCGGGGACGGAATCGGCGACATCGAGCAGCGCGGCCTTGAAAACCTCAACCGCCTTGGGCACATCGAGGTCCCCGCCCTGGTAGTTGTACGGCCGGCCGTCAGCCGGGGTCAGGAGCTGATGCGCGTCTCTCACCGGGCACGCCCCGCCAATTCACCGCGGCCATGGCCGGTACGGCGAAAGGTGAATGGCACGTCACGTTCTTTAATGAGGTTGATTCGCTCATTCTATAGAGGTCGTGCCTGTCCTTGGTAGTGGGCTTGCAAACAACGCTCGTCAACGAGTGTCCCGGGGGGCTGCTAGACTCCCTGAAACAGGTTCGAACCATTCCACGCACGGAGAAGATGCCATGACTACGCCGCTGGACCCGGAACTCGCCGTCGCCCTCTTCGACCGCACACCCGATGCCGTGGTGTTCGCGGGCACGGACGGGATGGTGGCCGCCTGGAACCCCGCGGCTGAGCAGATCTTCGGGTTCACCGCCGAAGAGGCGATCGGCCAGAGCCTGGACGTGATCATCCCGGAGCGCTTCCGCCCGGCGCACTGGGCAGCCTATGACCGGGCACTCGAAACCGGAAAGACCAAGTCCGATGGCACGCCGACCATGACCCAGGCGACGCACAAGAACGGCGAAACGATCTACATCGAGGTTGGGTTCCGGCTGGTGTACGGCTCCGATGGCAAGCCGATCGGCGCCATGGCCTCGGCGCGCGAAGCTACCGCGCGCTTCCAGCGCGACCGTGAGATGCGGCGCGAACTGAAGGAGCTGCGCGAGGCCGCGGCGGGCGCCGCCCCGCAGGCCTGAGCGCCGGGCCTACTTCGCCTTCGGCTTGATGGTCTTCTGGCCGCCGGGTGCGCTGCCGCGCGGCGCGCCCTTCATGGGCGGTGGCCCGCCGGCGCCCTTGAATGCGGGGTTGATCTGCTTCTTGCTGGTTGGCTTCGTCTTTGCCACGTGCGTGCGCCTTCCGGGTGTGTTATTCGATCTACCCCGAAGGCCCGCCCAGCACAAATCCGAGGCGCACACCGCGGCTACGCGCAAATCCGAGGCGCGCACGCAGTAAGCGCTGCGATGTTGACTCACCACCTCCGCTCAAGAGCGGCGCGCGAATCCGAGGCCCGCACGCGGTAAACGCTGCGCTGCCGAACCACCACCTCCGCACAAAAACGGCCCCCACAAATCGAGGCGCGCACACCCAGTAAGCGCTGCGATGACCCACCAAGGGCGCCAGGAGCGGCGTACCATCTGGCGGCCAGCTCGCCCTTCGTTGCGCCTTTGTTGCCCCTTCCGCCTACCCCTCGCCCGTCCCCACCTGCAACGGCGGCAACTTGAACGGCGCCGTCAGCTTCGGATACAACGTCCCGAACACCCCCGCCCCACAAGCGTCCCCGCCAGCGCGGCCAGCGCGTACACCTTGCCCTCGCCGATGTTCACGAGGATCGGCCCCGGGCACATACCGGTGATCGACCAACCGATGCCGAAGAGGATGCCGCCATAGATATTCCCGCGGTGGCCCGGCTTCCGTTCGATTTCGATCGGCCGGCCGTCCAGCGTCTTTCCGTAGCGCTTGATCAGCCAGAGGCCAGGGGCCGTCAGCACCACCGCGGTCCCGATGATGCCGTAGAGCTGGAACTCCTTGAACAGGAACATCCCCTGGATGTAGTTGTAGTCGGCGGCGCCCGAGCGGCTCAGGACCAGCCCGAAGAACGTCCCTAGCGCGAGGTAGAACAGCGTCCAGCGAGACAGATGGTTCACAGGATCACCCGGTAGATGAGATTCGTGGTAACAACCCCGGCCGCCATGAAGCTGACGGTTGAGACGATGCTTGGGATTTCGAAGTTGGACATGCCGAAGATGCCGTGGCCGCTGGTGCAGCCGCCCGCCAGCCGCGTTCCGAATCCGATCAGCAGCCCGCCGCCGAACATCCAGAGCAGCTTGCCCGCGTGCCCCCAGCCAATCTCGGCGTCGAAGCGGCCGAGAGCCCAGGTGGTCTCCCAGCCCCCCGCCAGCAGCGCAGAAAGCACTCCGCCGAGCAACAACCCCGCCAGCAGCGGCAGCCGCCAATCGTTCGAGCTGGTGAGCGCCTTGCGCGTGAAGTAGGGCGTGTGCAACACCAGCGAGCAGACGTTTTCGAACCCGGTGGAAACGCCGAGCCTGCGGTTGCCGACATAGAGCAGGACCAGCGTCACGGCGGAGATGGCCGCGCCGGCCAGCGCCCAGTTGATCGGCGGCGAATCGGTGAGGATGAGGTGCATGCGAAAGCTCCTGTGTGAGTACGGCCAATCGTAGGAGGGAACCGCCAAGGCGCCAAAGGTCGGTCGCCGGGTTCAACCATCTCTCGGGCGCCCAACGGTGCCGCTATCATCGTCCCGTGCCCCCGCCTATCCGGCTCCTCGTCGTTGGCGAGTTCGCCTACAGCAGCGGGTCGAGCAACATCGTCCGGGAGTACGTGCGCGCCGGCCCTTCAGCCGGGTTCGAAGTGCGCATCGCCGCCGGCTTCGGCCACTCTGACCGACGCGTCCGTGCCGAACTGCCACACGAACCTGACGCCAGTTGGGCAACGCACGCGCTGGTGATCTACGAGGGGCGCCCCTTCCTCGATGAGCGCGCGCTTGCTGCCCTCGAACGCGTGGTCCCACGCACCCGCCGGGCCGTGGTCGATTGCGACGGCCATTACGCGCCGCTGGTGCGCGTCGACGGCGACGACAACGCCTGGCCGTGCGGCCTGGCCGCCTGGCGCGCTGCTATCGAGGCCGCGGGCGAACTCATCCTCCAGCCGGCTATCGGGCAGCCGGCCCCGGGCACGGTGCGATGGCCCTACTTCGGCATGCCGCCTTCGCCGCCTCGACGTGACGCCCTCCGGAAGCGACTGACCATGCAGTACGTCGGGAACAACTGGTTCCGGGCCAAAGCACTGCTGGCCGTGTTCGCTTCGGTGCGCGCCGCGTCTCCCGGCGCACGCCTGCAGGTGCGCGGCCGCGGCTGGGACGGCAGCTCACTCCCGGGCCTCGAACGCGGCACCTACGCCGACCCTGCCGACCTGCATGCGCTCGGCATCCGCGTCGCGCGGCCGGCGCCGTTCGGCCGCGTCACCGAGACCATGAGCCAGTCGATCCTTGCGCCGGTACTCCTGCGGCCCGTCCTCTCGAAGCTCGGGCTGCTCACGCCGCGCATGCTCGAAACCGCCGCCGCCCGCACCATCCCGGTCTACACCGAGGCCGACCCGATCGTTTCCGCGCTCTACAACGACGCCGGCGCCCTCTGCCTCGGCGCCGACCGGCCGCCCGTGCTCGGGGAGATCCTCAGCGACATCCCCGCTTCGAAACCCTCGCCGCCGAACCTCGCGCCCGCCTGTCACAGGACTACGGCTACGTGGCAAACCTCCGCACGCTCCGCCGCCTCCTCAACTAACGCGAACCACCCCCTGAACCGCGACCCATCGGGAGCGGATCGAGCAAAGCAACCCGGCCAAACGCCAAGAACACAACCCCAACACCCCTGAACCGCGACCCATCGGGAGCGGATCGCGCAACAATCCAGCCAAACGCCAAGAACACAGCCCCAACACCCCCTTGAACCGCGACCCATCAGGGATCGCGGCAAAGCAAGGCAGCCAAACGCCAAGAACACAACCCCAACACCCTGAACCGCGACCCATCGGGCGATCCCCAACCAACAACCCAGCCAAACCCCCAAAGACACAGCCCCAACACCCCTGAACCGCGACCCATCGGGAGCGGACTACGGCTACGTGGCAAACCTCCGGACGCTACGGCCCCTCCTCAACTAACGCGAACCAACCCCTGAACCGCGACCCATCGGGAGCGGATCGCGGCAAAGCGAGGCAGCCAAACCGCCAGGGCCCACCGATCCGCCCGGCATGGTGCGGCGGCTCTCCCGCCGCACCACGCCACCAGAACTACAGGTAGTAGAACGGCCAGTCGCTTTCGCGTCCGAGCATCACCTTGCCCACGGACTCGAAGCGCGCTGCCGATGCGAAGGCGTGCTGGCTGATCGTGTGCACATCCCGGAAGTACCGCTGGAAGCGCGCCTCCTCGCGGATTCCGGTTGTGCCCGCACACGCGTGTACCAGGTCCACGGCGGCGGTTGCCGATTCGACCGCGTGCGAGGCGGCAAGAGCGATGGGCAGCCCGGCTTCGATGGTCAGCTTCGGCTCAGTCGCCACGAATCGGTCGGCGGCCGCCAGTGACGAGTAGAGGTAGGCGCGGGCCGCATCCACTCCTGCCCGCGCTCGCGCCAGCTTGTCCTGGACTACAGGGCGATCGGCCAGGCCGGTATGGGAGTAGCCGGGAACCTTCGTCTGCGCCAGTTGTTCCAGGTCGCCGATGGCCGCCCGGGCGATGCCAAGGCTCACCGAGGCGACCGCCGCGCTGAGCCACCACACGCCGATGCGCGACACGCCGCCCGTGAAGGCCGGGTTCACCGGGGCGTACGGGCCCATCCGCCACACGTAGCGTTCGGGCACGAAGAGGTTCTCGACCTCGAAGTCGTGGCTGCCTGTGCCGCGCATTCCAAGCGTGTCCCAGTGCGGGACGATGCGGGCGGACTTCGCCGGGGCATGCACAATGAGCATCTCTGGGGCGCCGTTGGGGCCGATTTTCGGCGCGCCGTTCTCCATGACGATCGCCTGGAAGCCGAGCCACGTGGCGTGCTCGCAGCCACTCCCGAACGATGTCCGGCCGGAAATCCGGTAGCCGCCCGGTTCCACCGTTGCCGCCATCGGCGGGAAGAGCGAGCCGTTGATGAACGACCGGGGGTCGTCAAGCATTTCGGCGCCGGCCTCCTCGGGGAGGAGGATGCAGAGCCAGGCGCCCGCGGCGCTGATCATCCCCACCCAGCTTGCCGCCGAATCGATCGTGGCGAGCTCCTCGAAGAGGCGGATGCCTTCGACCGGCCCGAGTTCGAGCCCGTTGTACTTCGCCGGCAGGAACGCTCGGACGATGCGGGCCTCGATGAGCGCCGACGCGGCCTCGGGGGCCAGCCGGCGGGTCGATTCCGACGCGGCCGTCGTTGCGGCGAGTGTGGCTCGCACCGAGTCGACGATGCTTTCGACGCTCGGGTGGCGCGTCGCGGCGGATGGTGCTTCGGCAATTGACGTGGCCATAAAAATCCTCCTCGGTCTCTTCTCGAATCAGGCGAAAAACGCGTCGACGACGGTCTGGTCTTCGTAGTGGACCCAGGCGCGGGTTACGCGTTCGTTGCTGAGGGCGAAGATGATGACGCAGCGCGTTTTGAGGGCCTTGCCGCCGCGCCGGGCAGTCTCGCGGTGGATACCGACGGCGGTGCTGTCGTTCGCGAAGACTTGCTCAAGTTCCAGGCGGAACGTGCCGTCCGTCCGGGCGCCGAGCTCGCCAAAGTACTCGAGCGTGGCTTCGAGGCCGCGCTTGTCGCCCGACAGCGGATTCCGGCCACCGACGTGCCAGGTGATGTCCGGCATGAAGAGTCCCTGGAAGACGGCGATGTCGCCGCGGCTGAAGGCCTCGTAGCCGGCCCGGATCAGTTCTTCGTTCTTGTTGGCAGTCGCTGTGGTCATGTCTGTTCTCCTTGCGTTCGCCGTTGTCAGCGGCGTGAGAGCAGACTAGGTTCACGGCGGGTGCGGCCGGAATGCGCCAAATGGCCTATTCGATCAGGCCGTGCTGCACGGCGAAGAGCGCGGCCCCGGCTCGATTGGACACGCCGGTCTTCGCGAACACGCTGGCGAGGTGGTTTTGCACGGTGCGGGAGGAGATCACGAGCCGCTCTGCCACCTGCTTGTTGGTCAGCCCGCGCGCGACAAGGACAAGCACCTCCCGTTCACGCTCGCTCAGCCCCGCGGGGAGTTCGCCCGCGACACGCACGGCGGCACGCTGGCCGGCCGCATCAAGCACCGCTTCCACCGCCCGCCGGTCGAGCTGGCCGGCCTCGCCGAGAGAGCGAAGGTGCGCCGCGGCGGCGGCCGGCGCCAGCGCCCGGCGATGGGGCCGGTCCTCGAGCTTGGTCCGGTAGGTATCCGCCGCCGCGAGGATCGCGGCCGGAAGTTCGATGGCCTGGCTGCCCGCGAGGCCGCGGTGATATCCGCTCCCATCGAGACGTTCATGGTGCATCCCGGCCAGCCGCGCGTACTCCGCGAGCACCGGCGACTGGTTGAGGATGCGCTCGCTCTGGTAGCTGTGCTGGTGCATCCGCTCGACTTGATGAGCGTTCAGTTGGCGGGGACTCTCCCAGATGCCGTTCGGCACACTGATGCGCCCGAGGTCGTGCAAGAGGCCGGCCACCTCGACGGCTGATTGGCCGGATTCGGGCAGTCCAGCGCGTTCTGCCGCCACGCGGGCCAGCGCAGCCACGGCCGGCGAGTGGCCCAGGGTGTAGGGCGACTTCATGTCGGCATAGACCGCGAATGCGGCGCACGCACGCGGCAGCTCGGCGCCGGAGATGAACGTTCTCGGAGCGGGCTCGGCGGCGAGGAAGGCTTCCCAGACGGTGGGCTCGGAGAGCGTCGTCAGCAGGCCGGGACCGATCCGGAGGAACGCCGCCGCGATGCTCGGGTCGATCTCGGTCCCGGCGCGTTCGCGCACAATGTCGAGCGCTTCCTGCGGGCCGAGCAAGGTGAGGTGCGCGACCACGCGGAACCCGAGCTGGATGAGCCGCGCCGTGAGGCAGATCTCCTCGCCCTTCAAGCCTCGCGGGAGCCCCTTGCCATCGAAACGCTCGTACATCTGGTCCAGCGCTGTGCCCACCGCTGCATCCATCTGGAGCTGACCGGCGAGGTAGCTCGCCAGCGAGCAGTGGGCCGTGGCGAGTTTCCGAGGCATCTCGCGATCGCCGAGGAAATGCATGAGTGTCCGTGCCCGAGCGGCGGGCGAGCCGGAGGGCACGAGCCCGCGAAGGGCTGCTTTGAGGACGTCGGCGGCTTTGGCCGTATCCGCGAGCGACAGTGCACGGAGTGCTGCCATGTCGTCCCCGGCGCTGTGCACACGCGCGGTCTCATGCGCGAACGCGGTGCAGCCGAGGAACCGCAGCAAGCTGGCGTTGTAGACCGTCTTGAGCGAAGCGCCGCTGACGGACATCTCCCGTGCCGTGGCTGTCGCGACGAGACAGACCTTGAGCGCAGACTCGTTTCCCAGGCCGGCCGCAAGGTCCGTCGCGAGCGTGAGTGCACCCAGGGTTTCGGCCAGCCGAAGGGATTCCCCCGTCATGGCGCGGAGTATCGGCGCACCGCGTGGCGCTGGCAAAGACCGGCCGGCTGGGTTTAGCCCAATGCCCCCGCCCCGCGCGCCCAGCGGTACTTCGCCGCCAGGACCTGCACCGGCGTCTCCGTCGTGTACGCGAAGGCAGGGACGTTGTTGCGGTAGAGGTGCTCCGCGGCCTGCTCCACCTCCACGTCCCCTGCGAGCGAGGCGACGACCGGCTTGTGGATGCCCTTCGCTTTCATCTCCTCCACGATCTCGACCACCAGGTTCGCGAAAACCATCGGCGGCGTGATGATGGTGTGCCAGTAACCCAGGATGATGGAGTGGATGCGGTCATCTTCGAGCGCGAGCTTGATGGTGTTCTTGTAGGTGGTTGGCGGCTCCCCGCCGGTGATGTCCACCGGGTTGCCGGCCGCGCCAAACGGCGGGATGAACTCGCGGAAGGCGGCGTCCAGGTCCGGCGGCATCTGCATCAGCGTCAGGCCGTTGTCCACGCACGCGTCCGAGAGCAGCACGCCCGAACCGCCCGCGCCCGTGATGATCACCACGTTCTCACCCTTCGGCGTCGGCAGGACGGGGATGGCGCGTGCGTACTCCAGCATGTCGCGCAGGGCGTACGCGCGGATGACGCCGGCGCTCTTGAGGATGTCGTCGTAGACGCGGTCGTTCCCGGCGAGCGCGCCGGTGTGTGAGCTTGCGGCCTTCGCGCCCGCGCTCGTGCGGCCCGCCTTGAGGGCGATCACCGGCTTCGTTTTCGAGACGCGCTTTGCCACCTCGGCGAAGGCGCGGCCGTCCTTCAGGTCCTCGAAGTGCTGCGCGATGACCTGCGTGTTTTCGTCCTGCTCGAAAAAGGTCAGCAGGTCGTCTTCGTCGATGTCTGACTTGTTGCCCAGCCCGACGATGGCGGAGACGCCCATCCCGGCGGAGCGGCTGAACCCGACGATGGCCATGCCGATGCCGCCGGACTGCGAGGAAAGCGCGACCTCGCCGCGCACGTCATAGGCCGTGCAGAACGTCGCGCAGAGGTTCTTGTGCGTGTAGTAGAAGCCGTAGATGTTCGGGCCCATCAGGCGGATGTTCAGCTCTTCGCCGATGCGCTTGATCTCCTCCTGCGCTTCCACGTTCCCGGTTTCGGCGAAGCCCGAGGGGATGAGCACCGCGCCCGGGATGCCCTTTTCGCCGCACTCACGCAACGCGTTCGGCACCAGCGCCGCGGGGATGGCGAACACCGCCATGTCGATCTCGCCGTCGACCGCCTTCACCGAGGGGTAGGCCTTGATGCCCTCGATCTCCTCGGCCTTCGGGTGGATCGGGTAGATCTTGCCCGCGTAGCCACCGTTGATGAGGTTCTTCATCACGGAGTTGCCGATCTTCCCGGCCTCCGCCGAGGCGCCGATGACCGCGACCGCGTCCGGCTTCATGATCCGGTTCATCGCGCGCACGATTTCGTCGTGCGGAGGGCGGCGATGGGCGGCCCGGGGGGCGAAGTCGAGCGCGATGCGCGCGTCGACCGCCATCGCGCCGCCGGGCGTCGCGAGCACCGGGTTCAGGTCCATCTCGCTGATCTCCGGGAAGTCGGTCACGATCCGGCCGACCGCTTCGATGATGTTCGCGAGGGCGTCGCGGTTGACCGCCGCACCGCCGCGCACGCCTTCGAGCAGCTTCGCCGCCTTGATCGAAGCGAGCATCGAGCGCGCTTCCGCGTCGTTCACCGGGGCGAGGCGGAACGTCACGTCGCTCAGCACTTCGACCAGCACGCCGCCAATGCCGAACATCACGATCTTGCCGAAGCTCTGGTCGGTTACCGCTCCAACGATGACTTCAAGCCCGGACGGCGCCATCTGCTGTACCTGCACACCGTCGATGCGCGCGTCAGCCTTGTACTTCTTCGCGTTTGCGATGATGGTTTCGTAGCCCGCCCGTACCGCGGCCTCGTCGGCCAGCCCCACCAGCACGCCGCCGGCGTCCGTCTTGTGGGCGATGTCCTGCGAAGCGATCTTCAGCACCACGGGATAGCCGAACCCCCGCGCGAGGTTCGCCGCTTCGCCGGCGGATGTCGCAACACCGTCGCCGGGAACCGGGATGCCGTAAGCCTGGCAGATGGCGCGCGCGTCGGTGGGTGAAAGCAGCGTGCGCCCCGCGGCGCGCGCGTCGTCGAGGATCTGGCGGATGCCAGTCGCGGATTCAGAAGTCACAGGGCATGGTCCTTCGTTAGCTGGTTGAGGTTGAAGGGGCGAGCTGCTGCAAAGCCTCTTTCACGAGGTCGTGCAGGCCGGCCCCGCCGGTTTGGCCGTACTCTACCAACTGCCGGCGGAAGCGTGGTTCCCAGAAGCTGCGGATGTGCCCGGCGACGGCCGTCACCGCTTCGTCATGCGGGTACGCCTCCCAGAAGCGGGCGATCTCGTTCGCGAGGTGGACCATCTTGGCAGGTTCCATGTTGGGAGATGGTAGCACCCGCGGCGCGGCCGCAAGGGAGAGGCGTGAACTGCCGCACGCACCCTTGAACCGCGCACGAAGTAAGCGGATCGTGACCTGCCCCTCAGTCCCACCGCTCGAACGGACATCCACCTACTTCGCTTTCCATGCGTTGAGCATGGCAGCACCCCAGCATGGCCGTAAGGGAGGGAACTGAAACTGCGCACACACCAGTGAACCGCGCACGAAGTAAGCGGATCGTGACCTGCCCCTCAGTCCCACCGCCCGGCCGGACGCCTACTCCCGGATTCCATGCGAGCACGGCAGCAACCCCACCATGGCCGTAAGGGAGGGGCGTGAACTGCGCACGCACCCGTGAACCGCGCACGAAGTAAGCGGATCGTGACCTGCCCCTCGGCCCCACCGCTCGAACGGACATCCACCTACTTCGCTTTCCATGCGTTGAGCACGGCAGCAACCCCACCATGGCCGCAAGGGAGGGGCGTGAACTGCGCACGCACCCGTGAACCGCGCACGCAGTAAGCGGATCGTGACCTGCCCCTCAGTCCCGCCGCTCGACCGGACATCCACCTACTGCCGGTTCCGCACATAGTCCACCGCCACCGACAACGCTCGTTCGTTCGTGAGTCCGCGCTGGCTCCCGCCTCGCGACCACACGACGCCACCTGGCGGCGCAAGCCCGCGCTCCGTCAACATTTTCGTTGCCGCCGCCTTCAGCGCGACCTGCGTTCGCTCAGGCGGTGAGTTCGTGTTCACGACCACATGTACGTGGTTGGTCCTCACATTTACGGCATGGAGGACCCAACCCTTCTCGGTGCATGCTGCGCGAACCGCGTCGTCGACCGCCTGCCGCTGAGCGTCGGTGAGGATGACTCGCGCTGCCTTCATCTGACCCTTCGCAGCGTTCTCAAGTCGATAGTCAGCGCCGTGCGTGGGTTCTCCGCGCCCGTTACGCCGCTCATCGACCCAGCCGCGCTCATCGCCCGGGAGCCAGGTCCCGTAGGTTCGCCAGGTGATGAGGAAGGCGGTTAGGTCGTTCTGAGGCATGCCAGACTCCCGCGGGCTGACGCGAGGCTTTGCGGTGGCGCCGTGATCCGCTTACTTCGTGCGCGGTTCAGTTCGCGTGCCCGCCCCCTAAACCTTCTCCCGCTTCCTTCGTCGCGTCGTCTCCTCCCGGAGTTCCTCCTGCGACTCCTGCCACTCGCTCGCGTGGCTCGTCTTGCGCACCTGGACCGCCGTGACCTTGTACTCCGGGCATTCCGTCGCCCAGTCCGAAAACTCCGTCGTCACGACGTTCACGGCTGAGCCGGGGAAGTGGAACGTCGTGTAAACCACGCCCGGTTGCATGCGGTCCGAAACCTTCGCGTGCAGGGTGGTTGCGCCGGCGCGGCTGGCCAGCTCCACCAGGTCGCCGTCGTTGATGCCGCGGTTTTCGGCGTCCCAGGGGTGGACTTCGAGCACGTCTTCGTCGAACCACATCACGTTCGCCGTGCGCCGCGTCTGCGCGCCCACGTTGTACTGGCTAAGGATGCGGCCGGTGGTCAGCAGCAACGGGAAGCGGTCCGTCGTGCGCTCATCGGTCGCGACGAACTCCGTGATCATGAACTGGCCCTTGCCGCGCACGAAACCGTCGACGTGCATGACCGGAGTGCCTTCCGGCGCCTTGTCGTTGCAGGGCCACTGGATGCTGCCAAGCCGGTCGATCTTCTCGTACGTCACGCCGGAGAACGTCGGCGTCAGGCGGGCGATCTCGTCCATGATTTCTGACGGGTGGCCGTAGTCCATTTCGAACCCAAGCGCCTTCGAAAGCAGGAGCGTGATCTCCCAGTCCGCGTAGCCGTTCCTCGGCGGGGTAGCCTTGCGCACGCGGCTAATGCGGCGCTCCGCGTTGGTGAATGTGCCGTCCTTCTCCAGGAACGTCGAACCCGGCAGGAAGACGTGGGCGTAGCTCGCCGTCTCGTTGAGGAAGAGGTCCTGGATGACCACGCACTCCATCGCCGCGAGTCCGGCGGTCACATGCCGGGTGTTCGGGTCCGACTGCACGATGTCCTCGCCCTGGATGTAGAGGCCCTTGAACGTGCCGTCGACCGCGGCGTCGAGCATGTTCGGGATGCGCAGGCCGGGTTCGCCGCCCAGGCTCACGCCCCAGACTTCCTCGAACATCGCCCGCACGCTGTCGTCCGAGACGTGGCGGTAGCCCGAGAACTCGTGCGGGAACGAACCCATGTCGCACGAGCCCTGGACGTTGTTCTGGCCGCGCAACGGGTTTACGCCGACGCCCGGCCGCCCGAGGTTGCCGGTGGCCATGGCCAGGTTCGCCATGCCCATCACCATCGTCGAGCCCTGGCTGTGCTCCGTGACCCCGAGGCCGTAGTAGATGGCCGCGTTCCCACCCGTCGCGTAGAGCCGGGCGGCAGCGCGCACCTCCTCCGCCGGGACACCGGTAACGGCTTCGACCGCTTCCGGAGAGTTGCGCTCTTCGCTGACGAAGGCGCGCCAGCGGTTGAAGGTGGCCAGTTCGCAGCGCTCGGCGACGAACTGCTCATCGACAAGACCCTCAGTGGCGATGACGTGCGCCATGGCGTTGATGACCGCGACGTTCGTGCCGGGGCGCAGCGCCAGGTGGTGCTTCGCTTCGATGTGCGGCTGCTTGACGAGGTCGATCCGGCGCGGGTCCGCCACGATCAGGCTGGCGCCCGCGCGCAGGCGGCGCTTCATGCGCGAGGCGAACACCGGGTGCGCATCGGTCGGGTTCGCGCCGATGACCATCACCACGTCGGCCTGGTCCACGGAGTCGAAGTCCTGTGTGCCGGCGGAGGTGCCGAACGTCGTCTTCAGGCCGTAGCCGGTGGGCGAATGGCAGACGCGCGCGCAGGTGTCGACGTTGTTGTTGCCGAACCCCGCGCGGACGAGCTTCTGCACCAGGAACGTCTCTTCGTTCGTGCAGCGTGACGACGTGATCCCACCGACGGAGTCGGCGCCGTACTTCGCCTGGATGCGCTTGAATTCGCCGGCGGCGTAGCTGATGGCCTCGTCCCAGGAGACTTCGCGCCAGGGGTCGGTGATCTTTTCGCGGACCATGGGCGAGAGGATGCGGTCCTGGTGGGTGGTGTACCCCCACGCGAAGCGGCCCTTCACGCAGGAGTGGCCGTGGTTCGCCTTGCCGTCCTTGAACGGCATCATGCGCACCACTTCGTTGCCCTGGAGCTCGGCCTTGAACGAGCAGCCGACGCCGCAGTAGGCGCAGGTGGTGACAACGCTGTCAGTCGGTTGGCCCATCTCGATGATGGTCTTTTCGGTGAGCGAGGCCGTCGGGCAGGCCTGCACGCAGGAGCCGCAGGAAACGCACTCGGAATCGAGGAACAGCATGTCGCCGGGCGAGATCCGGGAGGCGAACCCCCGGCCTTTCACGGTCAGCGCGAAGGTGCCCTGGGTCTCTTCGCAGGCTCGCACGCAGCGCGAGCAGACGATGCATTTCGCCGGGTCGAAGCTGAAGTACGGGTTCGATTCGTCTTTGGCGTCTTGGAGGTGGTTTTCGCCTTCGTAGCCGTAGCGCACCTCGCGCAGGCCAACCACGCCGGCCATGTCCTGCAGCTCGCAGTTGCCGTTCGCCGGGCAGGTCAGGCAGTCCAGCGGGTGGTCCGAGATGTACAGCTCCATCACGTTGCGCCGCATGCGCGCAAGCTTCCCGGACTGGGTGGTCACCTTCATGCCGGCTTCGGCGGGCGTGGTGCAGGAGGCCGGCGTGCCCTTGCGTCCTTCGATCTCCACCAGGCAGAGGCGGCAACTGCCGAACGGCTCCAGGCTGTCGGTCGCGCACAGGCGCGGCACGGTGACGCCGGACTCGACTGCCGCGCGCATCACCGAAGTGCCAGCGGGAACGGTCACCGTCTTGCCGTCGATTTCGAGCGTGACCGCGGTGTCCGCGTCGCGCGCGGGCGTGCCGTAGTCGATTTCTCGCACCAGTGTCATCGCGGTTCCCTCGCCCTTCCGCGGAAGGGCGATGTCTCGGTCGGCAGTCCTCCGGGAAGGCCGATTGCGCCGCCAACAGGATAGGGTGTCAGCTCGCCGAGGCCGCAGAGCGACCCATCCTTCATGACCTCCAGCAACTCATCGAGCAGCCCGAGGTTCATCATCCGTTCCTCGCCCGCCACGATGCGGTCGATCACTTCCACGCCGCGCGTGGAGCCGATGCGGCAGGGCGTGCATTTGCCACAGCTTTCGGCTGCGCAGAATTCCATGGCGAACCGGGCCTGTTTGGCCATGTCCACCGTGTCGTCGAACACAACCACGCCGCCGTGGCCGAGCAAACCGCCGCGTTCGGCGAAGGCCTCGTAGTCGATGGCCGTATCGAGCAGCGACTCCGGGAAGTAGGCGCCCAGCGGCCCGCCGCACATCACGGCTCGCAGCGGCCGCCCGGAGGCCGTGCCGCCGCCGAAGCCGTCGACCAGTTCGCGCAGGCTGAGCCCGAACGGGACTTCCACCAGGCCCGCCTGTTTCACGTTGCCGGCAAGCTGCATCACGGCCGTCCCGCGCGAACGCCCGATGCCCAGCGCCGCATACGCTTCCGGCCCATCCGCAAGGATCATCGGCACGGTGCCGAGCGTGAGCGTGTTGTTGACCACGGTCGGGCAGGCGAACAGGCCCTTCACCGCGGGCAGCGGCGGGCGTGGCCGGATCAGGCCCTTCCTGCCTTCCAGCGACTCCAGCAGCGCGGTCTCTTCGCCGCAGATGTAGGCGCCGGCGCCCATCCGGACGTTGATGTCGAACGCTCGCCCGCTGCCGTGCACCGAGTCGCCGAGGTAACCGCCCTGGCGCGCGACGCCGATCGCCGTGTGCATCGACTCGAACGCGTCCGGGTACTCCGAGCGGATGTAGATGTAGCCTTCGGTCGCGCCCACGGCCAGCCCCGCGATCGTCATCCCTTCGATCAGCGTGAACGGGTCGCCTTCCATGAGCATGCGGTCGGCGTAGGTGCCGCTGTCCCCTTCGTCCGCATTGCAGACGACGTACTTCTGGCCGGCCGGCTCGTCGAGGACAGTCTTCCACTTCAGCCCGGCCGGGAACCCCGCGCCGCCACGCCCGCGCAGTCCCGAAGCGGTGACGGCCTCGACAATGGCCGCGGGCGCCATGGCCAGCGCGCGTTCCAGCCCGGCGAAGCCGCCGCGCGCCCGGTACTGCCCGATTGAGTGCGGTTCAATGATCCCGCAACGCTGGAAGGTGATCCGGCGCTGCCTGGCCAGGTAGGGAATTTCCTCGGTACGGCCCCGCCGCAGCGGATGGCCCTTGCCTTCGAGGAAACCATCGTCGAAGAGCCCCGGCACATCTCCCGGTCCGACGGGCCCGTAAGCCACCCGGCCTTCCGGCGTATCGACTTCGATGAGCGGCTCCAGCCAGTACAGCCCGCGCGAGCCGTTGCGGCGCAGTTCGACGGCCAACCCGCGGCGTTCGGCCTCGGCGAGGATGGCTTCGGCCACCTCGTCCGCACCCACCGACCGCGAGGCGGAGTCCTTCGAGAGCCAAACGCTCACGGCCGCGCCTCCGCGAACAGCGCGCTCGCGCTTTCCGGAGTGAGCCGGCCGTGGAGCTTGCCGTCCAGCACCAGCGCAGGCGAAAGCGCGCAGTTGCCCAGGCAATAGACCGGCTCGATCTCGTACTCGCCGTCCGCGCTCTTGCCGCCCACCTCCGCGTTGAGGACGGTCTCGACGCGCTCCAGCAGCGCCGCGCTCCCCATCGCCTGGCACGATTCGGCCAGGCACACCCTCACCTGGTGCGGCGCCGGCGGCGTCCTCCGGAAGTCGGTGTAAAACTCCACGACGCCCACGACTTCGGCTTGCGAGAGCGCCAGCGCGTCAGCCACCAGCGGTATCGCTTCGTCATGGATGTAGCCGAATTCGGCGGTCAGGGCGTGCAGGACTGGCAGGCAGGGGCCGGGGAGGTCCTTCAGCCCGGCGATAACCTCGGCCGCGCGGTCCGCATCCCAGGCGTGGTACCGCTTCCCGTTATTCACGAATGCGCCCTCCCGCCGCGTAGACGTTGAACCCGGAGGGCTTGAGGAAGCCCGCGAGCGTGATGTCGAACGTCCGCGCGATCTCCACCGCGAGGCTGGACGGCGCTCCCACGGCCGCGACGATGGGGATGCGCGCGCGTAGGGCCTTCTGCAGCAGCTCATAGCTCGCCCGGCCGCTCAGGACCAGCACGCAGTTCTCCAGCCGCTCCATCGTCCCCGCGAGGAAGTGCTGCCCAACGAGCTTGTCCAGCGCGTTGTGGCGTCCCACATCTTCCTTGAGCGACAGCAACCGGCCTTCCGTGCTGAACAGCCCGCAGGCGTGCACGCCGCCCGTGGTCTCGAAGCCACTCTGACCGGTCAACATGGCCGGCGGCAGCGAAACGAGCACTGCCCCGTGGATCGCGGCCGTGCTCTTCAGCGGCCTGCACCCTTCGTGCACCAGCGCGTCGAGCGAGGCCTTCCCGCAGACGCCGCAGGCGCTGGTCGCGGTGAAGTTCCGCTTGAGCGCCTCGATGTCAACGTCCAGCCCATCGCGAAAGCGCACCACAATCGTGGTCTGCTCGGCGCCGCCTGGTTCGGGGCCAGCGGCGATGTCCTCGATGTCGTCGCGCGCGCGGACCAGCCCTTCGGCGAAGAGGAAGCCGGCGGCAAGTTCGAAGTCATGTCCCGGGGTCCGCATCGTGACGCTCAGCGGGGCGTTGACGCGCTGGCCGTCCGCAACATAACTCACGTGAATCGCCAGCGGTTCTTCCACGGCCAGGAAGTCGGGCTCACGCTCCCAGTGGCCGTTTCGGACACGGTCAATCTCCTGGGCTACGTGGCTGGCATGGCGGTTCAGCGCGTAATCCTCCGGCAAGCCAGTCTAGCAGGTAGATTCGAGGCCCGAGGCCCGGACGCGTGGAGTCGCGGGGCTCGGCCCCCGCTAGCGTCAGCCCCCAAAATGCCATGAGGGGACTGTCCTCTTGTAGAGTCACCGTGATGCAAGGTGCGTCCCTCTCTGCCGCCATCGAAGCAGCTATCTCCGCTGCCCGCTCGCTCGGCCTGCAGGCGGAGGACGTGGTCGTCCTGCACGACTCGAACCGCGCCGCGCTCCGGCTCTTGCCCTGCGACACGCTGGCGCGGGTCGCTACCGGCCCGCACCGCGCGGGCATGCGCTTCGAAGCGAATGTCGCGCGCCGGCTGGCGCGCACCGAAGCGCCAGTCGCCGGGCTGGACCCGCGCTGTCCCGCAGAGCCGTCGGAACTGGGCGAGTTCGTGGTCTCGTTCTGGACGTTCTTCGAGACCAATCCCGAACCCCTGCCACCGGAGGCCAGCGCCACGGCGTTGCACCAGTTGCACGCGGCCTACCGCACGCTGGACATTCCGGCGCCGCATTTCACAGACCGTGTCGCCGAGGCGCAGCGGATTGTGGACGCCCCAAACCTCTCCCCGGCGCTCGGAGACGACGACCGCAAGCTCCTCCGGGAATCGCTGCGGAAGCTGACGTTGCTCATCCAGCAACGCACGACCGCGGAGCAGTTGCTCCACGGCGAGCCGCACCCTGGGAACCTTCTGAACACCCGCCGCGGCCCGCTCTTCATCGACTTCGAGACGTGTTGCCGCGGCCCGGTCGAATTCGATATCGCCCACGCCGACGAAGCGGTCGCCTTGCATTACCCGAATGCCGACCGGACCACCGTCGCGCTCTGCCGCGCCTTGAAGCTCGCGATGGTTGCCGCCTGGCGCTGGGACAAGGACGACCTCTTCCCAAACGGCCACGACATGGGCCGCGACTTCGTCAATCAGCTCCGCGAAGCCGCATCGCTCAACAACCTCGACGCGATGCCGTAGCGTTTGTTCGCAACCGAACGTGCGTGGCCGTGTCTCCCCCTCGCCCGCGACGCAGGAGTCGGGAGAGGGGGCCGGGGGGGTGAGGGCCGGTTCTCTGCGTTCCTTCCCCTTCCCGTTGCGAGCGCTGGCCAAAGGTGCCACTCTTCGCGCCCAAACGGCCCTTCTCCGCGCCATCCGCGCTGCGTAGACACGCCAAATCCCCATTGCACGGAATTCGCACCATGACCACCGCCGAACCCGCACCCACGCTCGACTTCGACCCCGACGCCCTGCGCGAAAAGTACCGCCTGGAGCGCGACAAGCGCCTCCGCGGCGACGGGAACAACCAGTACATCGAAGTCGTCGGCGAATACGCCCACTACATCGAGGACCCGTACGTCCAGCCCATCGTGCGCGAGCCCGTGACGAGCGACGTTGACGTGGCGATCGTCGGCGGTGGCCATGGCGGCCTGCTCATCGGCGCGCGCCTGCGCATGGCCGGCGTCCAGAGCATCCGCGTGATCGAAAAGGGTGGCGACTTCGGCGGCACCTGGTACTGGAACCGCTACCCCGGCGCCGCCTGCGACACCGAGGCCTACATCTACATGCCGCTCCTCGAAGAGACTGGCTACGTCCCAACCGAGAAGTACGCCAAGGCGCCGGAAATCCGCGCCCACTGCCAGCGCATCGCCCAGCACTTCGACCTCTACCGCGATGTCCTCTTCCAGACGCAAATCAAGGACGTGCGCTGGGACGAGGCGAAGCAGAAGTGGCTCGTCACCACCGACCGCGACGACCGCTTCTATGCGAAGTTCATCGCCATGGCGAACGGCCCGCTGAACCGCCCCAAGCTCCCGGGCGTGCCCGGCATCGAGTCATTCAAGGGCCACTCCTTCCACACCAGCCGCTGGGACTACGACTACACCGGCGGTGACGGCTACGGGAACCTCACCGGCCTGGCTGACAAGCGCGTCGCCATCATCGGCACCGGCGCGACCGCCATCCAGGCCGTCCCGCACGTCGGCGCAAGCGCGAAGCAACTCTTCGTCTTCCAGCGCACCCCCTCGTCCGTTGATGTCCGCGCCAACCGCCCGACCGACCCGGATTGGGCGAAGTCGCTCAAGCCCGGCTGGCAGCGCCACCGCATGGAGAACTTCTCGACGGTCCTCGTCGGCGGCCAGGTGGAAGAAGACCTGGTGAGCGACGGTTGGACCGAGATCATCACGAAGCTGCTCCGCGGCCGCGGGGCGGGCAACGCCACCGACGGCTTCGGGGGGGGTGGCGCTCCCGACGCCATCGAACTCGGCCGCGTCCTCGAACTGGCGGACTTCGAAAAGATGAATCAGATCCGCACTCGCGCCGATACCATCGTGAAGGACCCGGCCACCGCAGAAGCGCTCAAGCCTTACTACCGCCAGTTCTGCAAGCGCCCCTGCTTCCACGACGAGTACCTGCAAACCTACAACCGCCCCAACGTCACGCTCGTTAACACTGATGGCAAGGGCGTGGAGCGGATCACCGAAAAGGGCGTCGTCGCGAACGGCCAGGAGTACGAAGTCGACTGCATCATCTATGCCAGCGGGTTCGAAGTCGGCACGCCGCTCGAACGCCGCGCGGGCTACGAGGTCTACGGCGAAGGCGGCCTCTCCCTCAGCGACAAATGGAAGGACGGCGTCGCCACCCTCTACGGCATGCAGACCCGCGGCTTCCCGAACTGCTTCATCGTCGGCCTCGCCCAGGTCGGCGGCAGCGCGAACATCACCCACGTGCTCGATACCCAGAGCCGCCACATCGCCTACGTCGTCGAGAGCGCCATCGAACGCGGCGCTTCCATCGTCGATGTCACCCAGGAAGCGGAGGACCGCTGGGTCGACACCATCATCAAGGCCTCGATGATGAACATCACCTTCCTCGAGAACTGCACCCCCGGGTACTACAACAACGAAGGCCAGCCCAACGGCGAGCTCATCCGCCAGAACGGCGCCTACGCGCCCGGCATCATGGCGTTCTCGAACGTCCTCGATGCCTGGAAAGCGGAAGGCAAGCTCGACGGCCTCGAGTTCGCGTAACCGTGGGCGAGGACGTCCGGCTCGAAATCAGCGGTGCGGTTGCGGAACTGATCCTCAACCGCCCCGAACGCAAGAACGCGGTCACCGGCCCGCTGGCCGAAGCCGCGACCGCCGCCGTGGCCCGGGCCGAAACCGACCCGGCCGTCCGGGTGATCCTCCTGCGCGGCGAAGGCGGCGTGTTCTGCTCCGGGCTCGACCTCAAGGAGTTCAACGCCGACCCGCGCCCGGAGTGGCTGCCGCGCTTCCAGACGCTCTGGCGCGGCCTCCACGAGCGGCTCTTCGCCTGCGACAGGGCGATCGTCTGCGCGATGGAGTCCTACGCCATCAACGCGGGCTCTGCCCTGGCGCTTTCGGCGGACTACCTGGTCGCCGGTGAGACGGCGTTCCTCCAGGTGGGCGAAGTGCGGCAGGGCCGCCCCGCGCCCATGAACGTGGCCTGGCTCTTGGCGCGGCACAGTGATGCCGTGGCCCGGCGCGTCATGCTTCTCGGCCGTCGCATCCCCGGTCCGGAGCTGCTCCAGCTCGGCATCGCCCACGCCGTGGTACCCGCCGACGAGGTACTGACAGCCGCCCGCGCCCTCGCCGCCGAGCTCGCCGAAATCCCGCCCGAAGGCATCGCCGGCACGAAACGGTTATTGCGGTCGCTGAACACCCGAGACGCGAGTTCCTGGTTCGAAACGGTGGCCACCGCCGCGGCGAAGGTGAACACAGCAAGCGGCCCAATCCCCAGCCTGAAGCGATAGCTGAGCGATTCCTCACCGGAAAGCAGATGTCCCGCACCCGCCGCGCCATCACCTGCAAGCCACCAACCTAGATCCGACCGTCAGGGAGGTGCACGGGTTCACCCACACGCGAGGCCCAAACGCCGCCCGCATGGCCCGAAACCTGGACTCCTCGGCATCGCACTCAATCGAGTGCGCACCTCCCTTACGGTCGGATCGAGGATTCCCTCACCCGCCGCGCCACCAGCGGCGCCCACCCTCAACGACCACCGCGCCCCACCCCGGGTCCGGAAGTGCGCCGCACCGACGTGCCACCCTTCTGCCGCGATGCGCTCAACGAGCCGAACGCGCGTCTCGATGCCCAGCTTCTGGTCCGCGTCCGAGCCGAACGGACGGTGCGGTTCGGTCACGTACATGGGGCTGTTCAACACATCCCCGGCGATGACCAACCCCTCGCCACGCGAGCGGATGAGCAGGCTCATGTGGCCCGCGGTGTGGCCCGGGGTTTCGAGCGCGGTCACGCCGGGCGCGATGTCCGCTTCGCCGTCGAGCATGTCCAGGGCGCCGGACTTCGCCAGCGGTTCGACGAAGCGCGTGAAGTGCTTCGGCACCGTCTCGCGGTCCGCGAAGAAGTGCCAGTCCTTGCGGTGCAGCCGGTAGCGCGCGTTCGGAAAGCGCGGCACGCCGCGCTCTTCGTCGAACGCCCAGCCGACGTGGTCCGGGTGCGCGTGCGTGAGGAACACCTGGGTCACGCTGCCGGGTTCGAACCCCGCGTCGCTCATGCGCTCCAACAGCGATGCCGCAAATGCCCTGGTACCACGGGTACGGTCCCACGCCGACGCCGAGGTCCACGAGCACCCGCTCGCCTTCGCCTTCCACGAGGAAGCAGGTGTTGTGGATGCGCCACTGGTGCCCTTCGCCGTGGAACCCGCCGGGCGAGCGGTCGGCGTAGTGCGCCCACTGCACAGGGTCGCCGCCGTCGAGGTCGGGGTGCATCGCCCACGTCGGAAGGTCGGCCGCGCCGTCCGGGCAGCGACCAGACTTTGAATGCGCCAATGTCGATGGAGTGCGGCATCCAGCGATCCTACCGGCGCAAGCTACTTCTTGCGCTTCCGCTTGCGTTTCTTCTTGGGCGGCGGTGTCGTCCCGGGGTTGCCGGTCTTCGGTCCGAACGTCATCGGGACCTGGATGTCCGGGTCTCCCCACCATGTGAGGCGCGCATCCTGGTTCCGGCGGTGATAAAGGTGAACGTGCATAACGTGGATGCACGTGAGGATCGCGTAGAGCGAATCGAACCCGTGCATGAGTACCCACCGGCCTTTGCCGTCGTAGAGCCCGTCGATGCGAAAGCGGCAGGTCCACCCCATGACTTTGGTCTTGCTGTCCCGAACTGGCCGCTCCAGGCGCACGACAACCTTGTGCTCCGATCCGTCCGGATCGGTGCGCGTCAGCTTTCGTTTCGCGATGATTTGCCGCTTGTCCGCCATGGCTCGCCCCTCCTGAGTCCAAAATCGGCCATCGCGAATCGCGAATCACCGGCCACTGGTGAATAATCCCGCAATGGCTCTTCTCAAGTTTCCCGACGGCTTCCTCTGGGGCGCGGCGACCGCCTCCTATCAGATCGAAGGTGCGTACCGCGAAGACGACCGCGGCCTCTCGATCTGGGACACCTTCGCCCACCAGCCCGGCACCATCCAGGACGGCGCCACCGGCGACGTCGCCTGCGACCACTACCACCGCTACCAGGAAGACGTAGACCTGATGGCGAGCCTCGGGCTGCAGGCTTACCGGCTTTCGGTTTCATGGTCACGCGTCATGCCGTTCGGGAAAGGCGCGATCAACGAGAAGGGCCTAGCCTTCTACGACCGGCTGATCGACGCGCTCCTCGCGAGGAACATCGAGCCGATGATCACGCTCTACCACTGGGACCTGCCGCAGTCGTTGCAGGACCTTGGCGGCTGGGCGAACCGCTCCATCGCTGACTGGTTCGCCGGATATGCCAGCCTGATGTTCGAACGCTATGGCGACCGCGTGAAGAAGTGGGTCACGCTGAACGAGCCGTACATCTTCACGGATATCGGGCACCGTCGCGGTGGGATGGCGCCGGGCATCAAGGACCTGGCGATCTACGGCAAAGCGATCCACCACGCCCACCTGGCGCACGGCCGGGCCGTGCAGGCTTTCCGCGCGAGCGGCAAATCGGGCGAAATCGGCATGACCAACGCCAACTCCAGCTACGAGCCCGCCGACGACACGCCCGAAACCGCTCAGGCGGTCGAAACCGCGCGCGACTTCGATTCGCGCCTGTTCCACGGGCCGATCTTCGGCAAGGGCTACCCCCAGAGCGTGCTCGACTACCACGACGCCCGGAACGCCAGCCTCCCGATCGAAGATGGCGACATGGAGGTCATCGCCACCCCGACGGACTTCCTCGGGACGAACCTCTACTCGCGGTCGCTCATCCAGGCGTCGCCGGGCCGGGGGGTTGGCTTCGCGTTCGCTGCCCCGCGCCTGCCGCTGCTGCCCATGGGCTACGAGGCCGCGCCGCACTCGCTCGGGGACTTCGTGAAGTGGGTTTCGAACGAATACAACCGCCCGAAGATCTACATCACCGAGAACGGCGTCTGCGACAACACCGGGCCCGGCCCAGACGGCCAGATCAACGACGCCCAGCGCGTCGAACTGCTCGGTGGCTTCCTCAAGGGCCTCCACGGCGCCATCGAAGCCGGCTGCGACGTCCGTGGCTATTTCCAGTGGTCGCTGTACGACAACTTCGAGTGGGCCTTCGGCAACACCAAGCGCTTCGGCATGGTCTACACCGACTTCGACTCGCTGAAGCGCATCCCGAAGCGCAGCGCGGGGTGGTACAGCGAGGTGATCCGCAGGAATGGGGTTGAGGGGTAGGGTCAGGCGGAGCGCGCGGCTGCGTCGGCCGCGGTCACGCTGTCGGCGCCGATGACCCAGACTGCTCCGAGCACGCGGGCCAGGTTCGCGATCGTGCGGAGTGTCGGTTCGGTCCCCCCGGCCTCGAGCCTGGCGATGGCAGGTTGCGAAGTGCCCGCTGACTTCGCCAACTGTGCCTGGGAAAGGCCCAGCGCTTCGCGCCGTTCGCGGACTCGTTTGCCGAATTCGTACGCAGTGCGCGCAGCTTCGTAGGCCTGTCGCGCCTCCGGCGAGGAGAGGCGCTCTGTTCGCAGTTCTTTCCAATCGGTAGCCACTAGTCCTCTCCTTCTGGGGCCGTGTGCTTCTCGCGAAGGCAAGTTTCCATCGCGATGACAGCGCGTGCGACTTCGCGCGTTGCCCGGGCTGACTCTTTGCGGAACACGGTCAGCAGGACGATTCGTCTGCCGGCCGCGATGAAATACGAAACCCGCACGTGGTTTCGTCCAAGGTAGAAACGGAGTTCGCGGAGCTTCCCTCGTAACTGCCGGGTATATGGTTCCCCGAGTAGCACTCCTTCCTCTTCGAGCAGGTCGATGTAGAACGCGGCGTGCGCAAAGTCAGTCTCCGTGAGATTCGTTAGCCAATCGAGAACTTCAGGTTCGGCTTCAATCGAGCCCCATGGCATATCGAGCATGATATGGCCATGAGCGCCGCGGCTACAACTGACGGTTCGAGGGAAGGCGCCCCTGTGCGTGATGGCAACCAGCGCGCATAAACTCAGGGCACGAGGGAGCAAAGGCGGGAAGCAGTGATGAGGCGAATAGCGGGTTACGCCGGACTTCTCGGCATTGCATTACTCGCGGCCGGCGTGGCTGCCGCCTGCAAGACGAGCGATACACAGGATTCCGCGGCGCCCACCTCAACCCATACTGCGTCGGCGACAGCCGCGCCCGCGACGACGGCTCCGCCGCCCACCGCGACACCAACCGCACAACCTGTGCCTTCCACCCCAACCCTCGCGGGCTCGGGCCCGGCCTGCTCGTACCTGCCGCCCGGGACGACGTTCACGGTCACACCGCCGGCCGCCGATGTGCCACCCGCGCTCGCGGGCTTCTCCGGCGCGTGGGAGGGGCTCTGGGGCGGGGCGGCGGCGAGCCCGTCAGCGCTCATCGTCCGGTCGGTCACGCCCTCGCGCATCGAGGCCACGTACGTGTTCCAGGGCGTTGCTTCAGTCATGAACATGAACGTCCCCGCGGGACGGACGGCGGGGCCGCTGACCTTCGGTGGCTCTGTCTTGTTCACGTGGACGCTTTCGGCGGACGGTATGAGGCTCGCAGCCACCCGGACCGCGCCGGGCCAGGATTCGTCCGTGACGATGAACCGGTGCCGCCTTCCCTGATGAGTGGCGCTCCGGCGCCGGCAGGTGGCGACGGGCCAAGTGGTTGGCATGGCAGCTTGACTAAACTAGACTAAGTCCACCATGACCACCACCGTCAACGTCCACGAAGCCAAGACCCACCTCTCCCGCCTGCTCGAAGCGGTGGAACGCGGGGAGGAAGTGGTCATCGCGCGCGCCGGCAAGCCCGTCGCGAGACTCTCCGCCTACGTGCCCCCGAAGCGCAAAATCCTCCCGCCGGGGAGTTTCAAGCACACCGATTGGTGGGTAATCCCTGACGACTTCGACGACCCAATCGACGACATGTTCGACGTACTGAAGGACGATGACGACGACTGGCTGAGCCCGCCGAAACAACCGTGAGTCTCCTCATAGATACCCAAATCGCTATCTGGTGGCACGTGGATCATCCACGCCTGAACCGAGGCGCGCGTGCGGCGGTCGAATCGGAGTCCGGTGACGTGTGGCTGAGCCGGGGTTCACTCTGGGAAGTCGCGCTCAAGGTTGCGTCTGGCAAGCTCCCGATAAGCGCCCCCGACTTCGCGGCCCAGATGGAGGACTTCGGCTTTCGCTGGCTGGACATCAAGAATCAGCATCTCCTTGACGTGGCCGCGATGCCTGCCGGCGCCCACAAAGACCCGTTCGACCGCCTGCTCGTGGCCCAGGCCCGGGTTGAGGGGCTCACCTTGCTGACAGCGGATCAAAACCTCCAGCACTACGGCGACTTCGTCCGCGTGGTTTGACCAATACCACGGGTGCGCCGCTCTCGCCGCGGGTCCGAAGGACACCGGTCGCTGACTGAAGCGGCCCCGCCCGCACTGGACAAGCCGCGATATGGTGAAAGGAGTGGAACCTCTCGCCGCACTGCGTCGTTGGAAAACCGGAAGGTTGGTGGTCGTGGGCCGGTGGCAGTTCCTTTTGCCCGCGCTGATCCTCGCGCTCGGACTCGGGGCCTGTTCGAACGATCCGAAGCCCCAGGCGCCGGCGGCAACGGCGACGGCTCCGCCGGCCACGATGACGCCGAAGCCTCAACTCAGTGCGTGCCCTGAAGATGTGGGGCAGGAGATCTGCGACTTCGCCGCGGCGGCGGAGGGCTGGGCGCAGGCCGGAGATGTCCAGAAGCTCATCGCTGGTGGGCCGCTCGACACCGGGGAGGCGCGCGCCGGTCTTGGCAAGCTGCTCGACAGCCAGCTTCCCGCCACCGCTGATGCCCCCCGAAAGCTTCGGAGCATTGCCTGCCCGGTTGGCCGGAAGGCGGACGCGCCCGCACCCGACTGTTCGGCGAAGTTCGCGCTCGTCTTCGCGACCGTCACCGAGCGTACGCCGCCAACTGACGGGAAAGGGCTCGTCGTCCTGGGATACGACCGGAGCGCGGTGGGATTTCAACTCTACGGTTTCGATGCTCCGCTCCCGGGATGGCAGCTTGCGCTCATCGCCGGGCCGATGACCAGCGGCGAGACACTGCCGGGGACCACTCAGACGGGGCTGGGGTTCCGCATCTACCCGGTGGAAGTGCTGCCGCCAGGCCAACAACCCGTGCCCACGCCCGGCACGGGCGAGACAATCGGCGGGCTTGCCGTGAAGGAGTTGGCTTTCGGCGCGCCAACGTCCCTGCCGGGTGGTGTGGTGGTGTACCTGGGTCCGGCACCGTGGGCGTCCGACAGTTTCGCCGTGCTCCTCTGGCGCCTCTACCTTGGGCCGGACGGCACAATCCGGCGCGATGATCTGTTCGCCAACGCGAAGGCCCAACTCGGCGACCTCGCGATTGTTGGATGGGCCGGGGACGAAACGATGGGCCAAATGGTCGCCGTCGCGTGCCAGGCCGGAAGGTGCCGCGGCACCGGAGTCGGCGGCTGGGCCGGGGACTTCGACGTCTATCGGACGACGGATGGGGGCATAAGCTGGGCGCCGTTCGGTTCGGTCCCCGCGATGGCATTCCCGATGGCAGTCACCGCCGAAGGGACCCTCTTCGGGCACTTCCTCGGCCGGGACGACAACGAACGTCCGCAGTACGACTTCTTCCGCCTGCCGTCGGGCGAGAAGGTCACGCCTCCCGCGCCGAACACCGAGCCCCGAGTCGTACCCGGCCTGGGCCTTGTGTGGGAACCGACCTCCATGGACCGCAAGTTCGGCGCGGAGCCGTCGTATGACGCCTTCGGCAAGGTCATCGATGCGGCCGCGATTGGGCCGAACCTCGAAGCGCGGCTCACGGCCCGTGCGGGCGGCCAGTTGTACGGCGCGTGGACGTATGTGCTTGACCGCCCGGCGGACCCGCACCCCGCGTCCGTGTACTTCGGGCGCGCCGATGCCGCCGGCAAGCCGCTGGCGCTGTTCCGCCTAGGCCCGGCCGTCCCGGTGGCCTCCTGGCTGGGCCCGTTCCTGGCCGGCCCCGGCCTCGTCATCAGCAACGGCGAAGTCGAGGTGAGCGCGGGGAGCCCGCGCCCCTTCGATGTGCCCGCGGTGCTGATCGACCTGGCGACGGGCACGGTTTCGCCGCTTCGTGAATTCGACCAGTTCATGAATGCGAACCAGCAGCCCATTGTGCGCGGGACGGTTGTGGCGAAAGTGGCTCGCGTGGTGACCGGCGGTGACTGCCTGAACGTGCGAGAGTCGGCATCGTCGAACGCGCCCGCGATCGCTTGCTACCGCGACGGCGTGCTCCTCTTCGAGCGCGGTGAGGCGGTCACCGTGGGTGGCGCGAGTTGGGTCCCCGTGACAACGCCCGCCGGCAAAGAGGGTTGGGCCAGCGCGCAGTTCCTGGAACGGTGAGGGGGTCGCTTTCCGGGGCGTCCCTGCCTCTCGTGTACACTGGCCCCATGAGTTCGCCGACCCTCAAAGAGGAACTCCACTCGCTCATCGAGCAGCTCTCGGACGAAGAAGCCGAGCAGATCCTCGATTACATCAACATGCGCCTCGACCCGGACGAGCTGACCGAGGAAGAGGTACAGGCCGTGCTGCGCGCTCGGGAGGAACTGGAGCGTGGCGAAACCGTTTCACACGAGGACCTGAAGCGAGAGTTTGGCGGTTGAAACCCTCGGCGGAGTAATTCGCGGGAGGCTGAGCGAAGACCTCTCCGATCTGCGCCTTTCCAAGCCCCTGCACGGAACCCTCTCCGGTCGGAGGAGCAGCCGGATCGGTGAGCTTCGCGTGATGTACGATGTTTCAAGAGAGCGAGTGCTTGTGACGATCGTCCGCATCGGCCCGCGCGGCGATGTCTACGGAGGCTAAGGTCCACCGCCCCATCCGCGGGGGCCGAGCCTCCGGGATCAAATACACCCGCCCCGGCCGCTACAATCGGCCAGTGAAGAACTACCCTGTTTCCCCCGCCCTCTCCACCCCGCGTGGCTACAGCCACGTCGTTACCGCCAGCGGCACCATGGTGTTCGTCGCCGGCCAGATCTCGATGGACAAGGACGGCAATGTCGTCGGCGCCGGCGACCTCCGCGCGCAGACCACCCAGGTCCTGGAGAACGTGAAAGCGGCGCTCGCGGCAGCCGGCGCGACGTTCGCGGATGTCGTGAAGATGAACACCTACGTGGTGAACCTGGACGCGGTGGCACTCCCGATCATCCGCGAGGTGCGCAGCCAGTACTTCCCGTCCGAAAACCCGCCCGCCAGCACCCTGGTCGGCGTGACCGCGCTCGCCTTCGAAGGGCTCCTCATCGAGTCGAAGTTGTGGCCGTGCTCCCCTAGAACTAATTCGTGAAAGCCGACGATCGTTCGTCCGCGCAAACCCGCGACCTGAACTCCCCCCTCTCCCGCGACGCAGGAGTCGCGAGAGGGGGGAGGGCCGCCGCCGCCAACACCATCACCGCCCCGCCAATCCAACCTCGAAGTAGCTCTCCGTCAGCCAGCCAAGCAGTTCGTCATCAACGTCCTCGGGCCGCGTAACCCGCACGGCGTAGTACGTCCGCGCCGTCTTCGAACGAGTCGTCCGCGAGACGCGCGAGCTCCCCAGCGCCCGGTTCAGCGCGAACGTCACGTCAACCCAGCGCGTTTTCGGCCGCACCTCAACGAAGTTCCGCTTCCCCTTGAAGAATATCCCGACGTTCACCGGCTCCACGATCACTGGCCCCAAGGCGACGAGGTGGTCCCGGACCGCCTCGTAGATGCCTCGCTCACCGGCCGGCCGCCGCGCAAGGTAGTCCTCGAACGACACTGCCGGCGCGCACACATGCGACCTCGCCCGCGCGAACTCCCTCCCGCAGGCCGGGCACATCCACGTTTCCACGAACAACAGTCTGCCACGGCTACACACCGGCCCGGCAGGGCCCTACACTCGAATGCACCATGCGACTCCTCATCCTGGGCGAAAGTGGCAGCAAGGGCCTGGCATTACCCGACCCTTCCCGGTCCTGGGGCAACCGCCTCCCGGACGTCATCGCCGATGGCATCGGCGAACCCGTTGACACCGTCCACATCCGCTATTACCCGTGGGGCAAGGGCTACCAGCCCTACCTCGAACGCACCCTCGAACAGGGCCCCTTCGACGTGGTCATCCTGTCCATCACGAAGGTCGGCTTCAGCATGTACACCGCTGACAACCGCATCCGCCAGGTGTTCGGCGACCGCGTTGGCGACTGGTTCAAAGACCGCATCAAGCAAGCGGACCAGAAGACGCTGTGGTACCGGGACGACGGCGTCATCCGCCGCATGAATCAGAAGGTCCACGCCGTTGGGGCGAAGGTCATCGGGCAGGCGCCGGGGAATTCGATGCAGACCGTGGCCGCGGGGTATATCGCCACCATGACGCGCCTCGCCCGCCTCGAAGACACCCATGTCGTCATCCTCAATTCGGCGAAAGTCTCGAATGCGTTCGCGAACAAGCGGCCGAAGTTGCGGGCCATCACCGCCGAGTACCGCGCCCTCATTCGCGCCGAAGCCACCAGGCGCCACTTCGATGTGGTCGAGCGTGAAGACGTCCTGGAGCAGTTCGGCGGCGAAACCGAAGAGAACTTCATCCAGGACGGCCTCCACCGCGGCGATGAGACGCAGCCCGCCCTGGCCGAGGCGTTGGCCGCGCCCATCATCAAGCGGTTCGCACCGGCAGGATCGCGTCCGGTCCCGCCCGCCCCTGGCTCGGCGACGTCTTCCCCGGCCAGCGGGTAGACTGCCGGGCAATGCGGCTCCTCATCCTCGGCGCGAGTGACAGCGAAGGCACGTTGCTGCCGAACTTCGCCGACTCCTGGCGCGAAAAGCTCCGCCTCGGCCTGCCGGCGCTCATCGGCGAGGAGGTCGAGGTCCTCCATCGCCGCATCTACGTCCATGTCCCCGGCGCGGACGAATACGTCGAGCGCGTGCTCGCGGAAGACCGGCCCGACTTCGTCATCCTCGGGGCCACCGGCTACGCCTTCACCACCTCGTCCGCCGGCAACCGGCTCCGGCGGCTGCTTGGCGAACGCACGGGCACCTGGCTCGAACGCCAGTCCGCCCGCTTCGACCGCGCGACCGAAAAGGAAGTGGGTACCGCGGCCGAACGCGTGAACTACTCGGCCCACTGGCTGGCCGGCAAGCTCATCGGCCGGGATTCGCTCTCGAGCTACGACGACCTCTCCGCCGCGTACCGCCGGACCATTGACCGGCTGGCCCGCGAGGAGGACCTCGACGCGGTCATCCTCGGCACCACCTACAACGGCCCGCGCGTGCAGCGCCGGCTACCCCATCTGCGCGCGCTCGTAGACCGCTTCAATGCGGACATGCGTGCCCTTGCCGAATCGCGCCGCTTCGGCTGGCTGGACCGGCAGGCAATCATCAGCAAGCTCCCCGAAACGACGGCGCGCCCGGATCAAATGCACACCGGCGCCGAGGTCCATGCCGCCTACGCCGCGGCGCTCCTTCCCCTCATCGCCGCCCGCGTTGGCGCGCGCACGCGCTGAACAGCCCGCAGGACCACGTCGACGCGATCCGCAGGTACAACGCGGAAATCGGCAACGGGTAATCAACCGCCAAGGATTCAAACAACATCGAGTCGAGAAGCCGCGAATCCTGGAAAGGATCCTGCAATTCCTTCATGGCGCGCTTGGCGTCCTTGGCGGTTCTCGCTCCAGCAACACCCCCACCTTCGACAGTCGAAACCCGCCCCACCCCCAACCCGGCGCATAATGCACCGCAGTGAACCGCTTGCAGACGGCCTCCGGCTATCTCGTGGCCTCCGCCCTGCTTGTCGGCCTGACCACCGTGCTCGCCCCACTCCTGGACGAGCGCCACATCGTCGACGTCGCGCTCCTCTACCTCCTGCTCACGCTCGTCGTCGCCGCGCGCTGGGGTTACGGAGTCGGCGTCTTCACGGCAATCGGCGCGGACCTGGCCGTCAACTTCTTCTACGTACCGCCGCTCCACCGCTTCACCGTCCAAGAGCCGATAAACCTCGCCGGGCTGCTGCTCTTCCTCTGCGTGGCGGTATTCGGGGCGTACATGCTCTCCCGGCTGCGCGAACAGGCGGCCCGTGCCCGTGCGAACGCCGCCGAAACGGCCTTCCTCCTCGGCGCGACCCGCGAAATCGTCCGCGCCGGCACCCCGCGCCAGGTCCTCGATCGCATCTGTGACGCGCTCGCGCGGGCGGCGGGCGCCCGCGGTTGCGCCATCATCGCCGGGCCACCCTTCGCGGTCGCGGGCGCCACCATCGACAACGCTTCGAGCGCTCCGCTCACCCGCAACGAGCTCGCCGTCGTCGAGGCGGTCGTCCGCAGCCGTGAGCCCGCCCGGATGCTCGCCGAAACCGCCCATGACCGTCCCTCCACCTTCGTCGCTCTGCCCGAAAGCCGGTCCGCGCTGCTCCGCTTCGCTGGCGACATCGCCCCCGAGGTGCTCGGCCGGCCGGTCGTCCAGGCGTTGGTCAACGAGGCCAGCGCCGCCCTCGAACGCGCTCGCCTGGCCCGCGAGGCCGAACGCGCGGCCGCCCTTGAACGAGCTGACGAGTTCAAAACCGTCCTCCTCTCCAGTGTCTCCCATGACCTGCGCTCGCCGCTGACCGCCATCAAGGCGGCCGTCTCCAGCCTGCGTGACGAATCGGTCGAGTGGTCGCTGGAGGACAGGCGCAGCTTCCTCCAGACGATCGAGTCCCAGGCCGACCGCCTGAACGGCACGGTCTCCAACCTTCTCGAGATGTCGCGCCTCGAAGGCGGTTCGGCCCATGCCCACCTCGAAGCCATCGACGTCGGGCTGTTCCTGGAGGAGGTTGAGCTCGCTCTCGCCGGCTCCGTCGCGCCCCGTCCGTTCGACGTCATGAAGCCTGAGGGTATCTGGGCGAAGGCGGACTACGGCCTGCTCACCCAGGCCGTCACCAACCTCGTTGAAAACGCAGTGAAGTACTCCACCCCGGGCGCGCTCATCCGCATCGAAGCGTCGCGGACCCCCGGCCGCGTCACCCTCACGGTCGCCGATATGGGCCCGGGTATCGGCGCGGAAGACCTCCCGCATGTCTTCGAGAAGTTCTACCGTGGGAAGAGTGTGAACAGTTCGTCGGGCACAGGTCTGGGGCTCGCCCTCGTGAAAGCGATGGTCGAGCTCTGCGGGGGCTCCGTTTCCGTCGCCTCAAGCAACGAAGGGTCGCGCTTCGCTATCTCGCTGCCCGCTGCGACGGCGCCGGCATGAGCGGCGCTCGCATCCTCGTTGTCGATGACGACCCGGCCATTCTCAAGGCGGTCAACAAGGGCCTGAGCGGCGCCGGCTTCGATGTCACCGGCGTCTCCACCGCCCGGGACGTGCTGCGCGAATACCAGCGGGTCCGCCCTGACGTGGTGGTCCTAGACCTCGTCCTGCCGGACGGCGACGGCATCAGCGTCTGCGCCGAAATCCGCAAGCTCGGCGCCACGCCCGTGATCGTCCTTTCCGCTATTGGCGACGATGAACGGAAGGTCGAAGCGCTGAACACCGGCGCCGATGACTACCTCGTGAAGCCGTTCTCGATGGCCGAACTCCAGGCCCGCATCAACGTTGCCATCCGCCGCTCCACGCCCCAGGCGAGCACGCGCCTGGCGTTCGACGTGATTGAGCTGGACCTCCTCAGCCGCAAGGTGACCGCCGGCGGCGTCGAAGTCCGGCTCACGCCCACGGAGTTCGAGCTGCTTCGGCTGCTTCTCAGCTACCCCGGCCGCGTGTTCACCCAGCGCCACCTCCTCGCCACGGTCTGGGGCCCCGAATACCAGGACGACGCGCACATCCTTCGGACGTTCGTGCACCAGCTCCGGGCGAAGCTTTCGGCTGCCGCGCCCGGCTCCGGCGCGCTGATCGTGAACGACCCCGGCATCGGCTACCGCATCGAACCGCGACCGCCGTCTGCCTCGAAATCCTGACACTTCCCGCACGCTCGTAGCCACATTCCAAACAACCAGCAGACGCCTTCTGCGCGAATCTGGACGGCGTGGTAACCACGGTCGCCTACCAGGAGGAGCAGTACCCGACCGCTGAACGGTGCGTCGCCGGCATA
Organism: Dehalococcoidia bacterium; assembly: GCA_046328215.1. Lineage (GTDB taxonomy): Bacteria > Chloroflexota > Dehalococcoidia > Tepidiformales > Tepidiformaceae > Amarobacter. The sequence continues at coordinate 36,958 of JAXLXA010000030.1, forward strand.
CGCAGGTACGTGGACCGCGGCTGGGAGGTTAGCCAGCTCCGCGGGCCGGTCCAGGGGCCGTTCGTCGTCCTCTTTCGCATCGAAGACCGGCCGGATGGGCTGGCGGCAGCCTCGGCGGCCAGCGCAGCGAGGACCGCGTGACCCAGCTCCCTGGCCCGTCGTCTCGGACGCCGATGGTGGACAAGCAGGGCCGCATCTCCCGCTACCGTGTCGCCCGGCCGCAGGCCGGCATCGTCGAAACACACGAGGGCCACTTCGAAGCAACGGAGCACGCCGAGGAGCGCCGCGGCCTGCACGGGCGTTACCTCGGCATCCGTGACCGCATTCTTGGTACCACGCTGGCCAGCCATCGCCTGGAAAGCGAGAAGCTCACCAAGGTCAAAGCGCTCGCCGTCTTCTCCTCGGACGCGATCTCGTCCGTTGCCTACGCCACACAGGAGATCCTTTTCATCCTCATCCTCGCCGGCACGAGCGCCACCACCTATGCGCTGCCCATCGCCGTCGGGATCGTCACCCTCCTCGGCATCGTCGTCGTCAGCTACCGCCAGACCATCAAGGCGTATCCGGGCGGCGGCGGCGCCTACATCGTGGCCCACGAGAACCTCGGCGCGGGGGCCGGCCTGATCGCCGCCTCGGCCCTCTTGATCGATTACGTGCTGACCGTCTCCGTCAGCATCGCCGCCGGCATGGACGCGCTCGCTTCGCTGAACGAAGCGTTCCGGCCGGTGGCCGTCGAGATGGCTGTGGGGCTCGTCGCGCTCGTCGCCATCATCAACCTCCGCGGGATGAAAGAGTCGGGCACCATCTTCGCCATCCCCACCTACGCGTTCATCGTCTCGCTCGCCGCCGCAATTGTCGTGGTACTGACGAAGATCCTCCTTCACGGGGGCAACCCGCTCATCGCCGGCGAACCGCGCGAGAGCGTGACCGCCGTCCAGGGCGTGACCCTCTTCCTCATCCTCCGCGCCTTCGCGAACGGCTGCACCGCGATGACCGGCGTCGAAGCCGTGAGCAACGGTGTCCAGGCGTTCAAGAGCCCGGCGCCGGAGAACGCCAACAAGACCCTGCTCGCTATGGCGCTCATTCTCGGCTCGCTCTTCCTTGGCGTGACGTTGATCGCCCGCCACCTTGGCTTCGTCCCCAGCGAGAACAACACGATCCCCTCACAGCTGGGCGCGGAAGCGTTCGGCGACGGTTCTCCGCTCTTCGCCTTCCTCCAGATCATGACGGCCGGCATCCTCGTGCTCGCGGCCAACACCGCCTTTGCCGACTTCCCGCGGCTCGCGGCCATCCTCGCTCGCGATGGCTACCTCCCACGGGTCTTCCACGCCCGCGGAAACCGGCTGGTCTTCAGCTACGGCATTATCGTCCTGTCGGCGCTCGCCTCGACCCTCATCATCGTCTTCAACGCCCAGACCACGCGGCTCATCCCGCTGTACGCCCTCGGGGTGTTCATCGGCTTCACGCTGAGCCAGGCAGGCATGGTGCGTCACTGGCGGCACGAACGCGGCGAGAACTGGGTCCGCAAGGCCATCACCAACGGCGTCGGCGCCACGGCCACGTTCGTCGTCGCGGTGGTCATCCTGCTCGCCAAGTTCAGCGAGGGTGCGTGGCTGATCACCATCGTCCTGCCGATCATCGCCTTCGCCACGTGGCTCGTTGGCCGCTTCTACGGGCGGGTGCGGCGCAACCTCTTCGTGACGCCGGAGGCGGTGTTCGACCTCGCTCCAACCGGCACGTCATTCGTCCCGGTGGTCGTTCCTATCGAAGACATCAACCTCGCGACCGTGATGGCGCTCGGTAGCGCCTGTGAACGCACCCGCGATGTCCGCGCCGTGCATGTCCTGGTCGACCCCGACCACCCGTCGACCGTCCCCGAACGCTGGGCCAGGCAGTTCCCGAACATCCGGCTGGTGGTCATCGATTCGCCGTTCCGGACCGTGGCCGACCCGATCGCGAACTACGTCGAAGAGCTCGCGCACACGCCGCCCTACGAAGTCCAGGTCCTGCTGCCGGTCCTCGAAGTGCGGCACCGGTACGAGCGCCCGCTCGTGAACCAGAGCCTCAAGCGGCTCAAGGGCATGCTCGCCGGTCACCGGCACATCGAGGTGACGCTCTTCCCGTTCTACGAAGGCAGCGCGGGCCGCCGGCGCCGCCGGGCAGCGGTGTAGCGCCGGCCTGGACTACCGTCCCACGTAGCGGTTCATGTCCCGCTCGCCGGTGGTCGCGTCCACGTACGAGAACGTGCCGTGCTCGCGCGCTTCCCTGGCGGCGTCGATGAGGCCCGCCATCGCCGTCCGGTAGAGCGAAGTCGCCAGGCTGATGCGCTTCACGCCGGCCTCGCCCAGGTCCTTCGCCGTAAAACTGCGCCCCGGGATGCCCTGCATGTAGTTCACCGGCTTCGAAACCGACTGGCACACCGCCCGCACGGCCGCGAGGTCGGGCAGTCCCGGCGCGAACAGCACATCCGCCCCGGCCTTCTCGAACGCCTTCAGCCGCGCGATGGTGTCATCCAAATCCGGGTTGCCGCGCAGGAAGTTCTCTGTGCGCGCGGTCAGCGTGAACTGGAACGGCAGCTTTCGCGCCGCCTCCACCGCCGCAGCCACGCGCTCAACCGCGAGGTCGAACGCGAACAGTGGCTGTTCCCGGTTCCCGGTCGCATCCTCGATCGAACCTCCGACGAGCCCGGTCTCGGCGGCCAGCGTAATCGTCTCCGCGACGCCAGCCGGGTCGTCCGCGAACCCTTTCTCCAGGTCCGCCGCCACCGGCAGGTCCGTCGAACTCACGATGACGCTCGCGTTGAACAACGACTCGTCCCGTGAGATCTGTCCGTCGCGCCGCCCCAGCGTCCCGGCAATCGCCCCACTGGAGGTCGCGAGCGCTTCGAAGCCCATGCCCTCCAGCACTTTCGCGGACATCCCATCCCACGGGTTCGGGAAGATGAAGTAGCCCGTGCGCTCGTGCAGTTCGCGAAATCGCTGGGCCTTCTCGGCCTGAGTGCTCGGCATCGTGGTCCTCCTGACGAAGATGTGCCGCTGATTCTCGCGCTAACGCCCACCGCCCGCCCGATCCACCCGCCGCCAACAACGCCAACCACCGCGATCCTCTTCGCCGCCCCGCTGGTGGAACCGCGACCGGCAGGGAGCGGATCGACGCCAGGCGATACAGCCGAGCCCTGCTACACCAGGTCGACTCACCTGTTTCCCCATGCGCCGCCCCGAGCCTGCCGCATTTGGCGTCGCACGGCCCCTCGCCAACAAACAAAAGCGGGGGAGGCTTGCGCCTCCCCCGGTCAGTGTGGTCCAGGACCAGCCGAAACGAACTACATCGCCTCGATGATCGTGCTGATGCCCATGCCCGCGCCGATGCACTGCGTGGCGAGGGCGTACTTGCCGCCGCTGCGCCGCAGTTCGTGAGCGACGGTGAGGACGAGGCGGGCGCCGGTCGCGCCGAGCGGGTGCCCGATGGCGATCGAGCCGCCGTTCACGTTGACGCGGTCCAACGGGATGCCGAGTTCCTTGCAGCTCGGGATGACCTGGGCTGCGAACGCTTCGTTGAACTCGACCCGGTCGATCTTGTCGGCGGTGATGCCGGCGTGGCGGAGGGCCTTGTTCGTGGAAGGGATCGGGCCGAGGCCCATGACCTGCGGCTTCACGCCGGCGATGCCGAAGCCCTTAATCCGGGCCAGCGGCTCGAGGCCGAGTTCTCGCGCCTTCTTCTCGCTCATGATCAGCGCGGCCGTGAAGCCGTCGTTCGTCGGGCAGGCGTTGCCGGCGGTGATCCGCAGCTCGGAGCCCGTCGGGCTGACAATGCCCTTGACCGCCGGCAGCGCGCCAAGCGTTTCCATGTTCGTGCCGGGGCGGATGCACTCGTCGCGGTCGAAGATGATCTTCTTGCCGTATTCGGACTCAACCCAGTTGCCTTCGGCGTCGAAAACCGGCTCTTCGACTTCGAGCGCGATGATTTCGTCCTTGTAGATGCCCTTCTCGTACGCGGCCACGGCCTTGCGGTGGCTGTCGACGGAGAACTGGTCCATCTCTTCGCGGGTGAGGCCATAGACCTCGGCCACGTTCTGGGCCGTCTGGGTCATCGAGAGGACCGGCGAGTAGTCCAGGATTTCGTCCTGGAACGGCACGGAGAAGTCGCTGAAGTGGTTCGCGGCCATGTTGCGCTGCACTGGCGTCTGGTCGAGCCGCTTCTTGTTGAAGTCGGTGATGCGGGTGGCGGTGCCACGCGCCCCGCCGCCGAGCTGGCGGCCCATGCGCTCGGCGCCGATGGCGATGCCGGCTTCTGTCGCGCCGACCATGATCGACTGGGCGACGCGGTGGAGGGTCTCCATGCTGGAGCCGCACTGGCGGTTGCTGTCCACGGCGGAGATTTCGGCCGGGAGGCCGGCCAGGCGGGCGATGGTGTCCGCGCCGATGCCGGCGAGTTCGCCGGCGCCGCCGACGTTGCCCATGGCAATGTCTTCGATGAGGGCCGGATCGACCTTCGGGTTGCGCTCGAGGAGCGCGCGCACAACCTGCGCGCCCACTTCATCCAGGCGGGTGGCGACGAGCTTGCCGCGGCCGCCGCGGCCGAAAGCCGAGCGGGCGCCATCGACGATGACGGCATTCTGAAGTTCCAAATGACTGTCCTTAGTTAAATCTGGGCTGTCCGTACGGCCGGGCGAGGCCCGCAACGGCCGAATGGTACCCGATTCCGGCCCACTTGCGAATCACCCCCACGACAACAGGGCTGGCCCACACCCTCCCGGCCCCTCCATCCATCACGTCCGCCTCCGTGACCTCTCAAAACCTCCGCGCACTCTGCGCCTCCGCGTTTAGAGCGTCCTTGGCGTCTTTGGCGCGCTTGGCGTTTACTCCGCACCTACCAAGCGTCCTTGGCGCCATTGGCGTTCACCCCCGCGCGAACACCTGCATCAACTCGTACGGCGCCGCCGCCTCGAACTGGTCGAACCGGCACGATTCCGGCGCCTTGTCCGTCCGCCAGCGCTTGAACGTTGAGGCGTGGCGGAAGCGCGGCCCCTGCAGGTAGTCGAAGGTCACCTCCACCACCAGCTCCGGCCGCAGCTTCACGTAGCTCTGGTCCTTCCCCGCCGACCAGCGGCTGACGGCGCCCGGCGCGCGGCCCTGCCCGAACCCCTCGTCCGCCTGCTCCGTCACATACGGCGCGAGGAAGCCCACCAGGTCGCGCTTCTCCTGCGCGTTGAAGCTGCTCGTGTGCCCGACGAACTGGAACACGCCATCATCCGAATACAGCCCCAGCAGCATCGAACCGACCGAGCGGCCCTCTTCGCCCTTGTTCCAACGGTAGCCGCCCACCACGCAGTCGGCGGTGCGCAGGTGCTTGATCTTGGCCATCGCGCGCTTGCCCGGCTGGTAGGTCCCCGCCGCCGGCTTGGCGATGACGCCATCGAAGCCCGCGCCCTCGAAGCGGTCGAACCAGTCCCGCGCGGTCTCCGCGTCGCTGGTGCAGGGCGTCAGGTAGGCCGGCGGCTGCGCGCGTTCGAAGTACCGCTCCAGGCGGGCACGGCGTTCGGCGAAGGGCGTCTTCATCAGGCTCTCGCCGCCCTCGGCCAGCATGTCGAACGCGACGAACGCGGCCGGCGTCTGCTGCGAAAGCATGCGGACGCGCGACTCGGCCGGGTGCAGCCGCAACTGCAGCGTCTCGAACTCCAGGCCGTCCGCGCCCATGATCACCAGCTCGCCGTCGAGCACGGCCGGGCCGGGCAGCCCCTCGCGCAGCCCCGCCACCACCTCCGGGAAGTAGCGCCCCAGCGGCTTCAGGTCCCGCGACTGCAGGTAGGGGTCGTTCGCGCCATCGAAATACACGATGCAGCGAAAGCCATCCCACTTCGGCTCATACAGCCAGCCGGGGCCGTCCGGGATTTCCGGCGTGAGCTTCGCGAGCATCGGCTCGATGGGCGGGGAAGGGAGTTCCGAGTTCCGGGTTCCGAGTTCCGAGTCAGCCACCGGGGGATTGTCGATTTTCGATTGGCGATTGTCGATTAGGGGACCGCAGCTTCGGCCAGGAAGGCATCGAGGACCTCGGGATCGTCTTCGATTTCGCCTACTCCGAATGTCTCCAGGTGAAACTGGATGGCCGACGTGACATCGGCGAGCGCTTCCTCATACGAAGCTCCCTGCCCGACCACTCCCCCGCGAATCCCAAGCGGATACGCGGTGTAGCCGTCCGGGTGCTTCTCAACGACAACCTTGAACGTTCGCATGGCCCAAGTGTATGTATCGCTACACCGGCGAGCCTCAACGCAGCGCGTTCAGGCGGTTTACCGCATCGTCGATGGTCAATCCCCAGAATGCGAACTTCGGATCGTGGTCGCTGCGAACGATGGTCTGCGGGTTGGTCCC
>JAXLXA010000031.1:0-34611 GCA_046328215.1 Dehalococcoidia bacterium
CAAGGTGCGGGTGGAGAATCTCCAGATCGTGAATGGATGCCAGACCACCGTCACCCTGAACGGATGCCCTGATGCCGACCTCGACGAAACTATGGTTGATTTCAAGCTGACCGTCGCAGATCGAACGCTCGCCGAGCAGATCGCATCCTCGTCGAACTCACAAACGGCGCTTAAGGCGAAAGACTACGCATCGTTTGATCGCCGGCAACGGATGTTAGCTCATGATTTCGAGCACGAACTTCAGCCGCCTTGGTATTACGAAATAAAGCAAGGCTACTGGAAGGTTGTTCTTTCCGACATCGAGAAGTCGAGATTCAAGACCGGGCGGCGTAAGCGCCACATCGAGGTTCAACCGCTCGCGCAAGCTAGCTTAGCTTTCACAGGACATCCTTCCGAGGCTCTCGACAAAGTCAGGTTTGTTTTTGAAGGGATACGTAGTCCCGACGAACGCGACTCATATGACCGAGCGTTTCCCGACGGGGTTCGGGTTGAACAACTGTTGCTCGCCTGGTCAATGCTTGATTGGTTGAATCGCCGAGACGTCGAAATTCGATACTCGACCTACCACCTTCTCGACGTCATGGCTTCGCTCTTGAAGCGGCACTATGGGGTTCCGCGTTCAGACTTCTTGAGCCCGGCGACGTCCACGCGGCTTGTCGACACGTTGGACGGCTGGATCGGTCCACTGCACCGGATCGCGCGGAATTCGGTAAAGACCGCGTTCCGCCGTGGACAAGCTATCAAGGCTCTCCTCGATGCGCGCGACTTCTTTCGCGGCGCGGAGTTCGCGGGAACGTCAGCGGAGCAACTGATCAGTGAAGCAGTCGAGGACGAACTGAGCATCGAGTCGGAACAGCGCGGCGATCCTCTCGCACAACTTCCGTAGGGAACACGCATGACGCTATCCACGAGGTGGTGCCGCTTGGGAGTCGATTCGATTTGCACGTTGGGTTGGTTCAGCACGGGCGGGAGGTTTGCACGTCCCGGAATCCGAAATGTGGGGAGTGTGTTTTGAGGGCGGAGGGGTTGTGTCCGGGGTTGGGCGCTTCGGCCCCCGCCCCTCCTACCGCTCCACCCGCGACTTCGGCTTCTGAACCGCGCACCATCCGAACCGCGCACGGCAGTAAGCGGGTGGCCAAACCCACCGCCCCCGCCCCGCACCAGCCATCACACCCGGCACCCAGCACTCGGAGCATCCCACCGGCCCTGCCGGGCCCAGCGGAGGCGGAGCTCCGCGACTACGGGGCCTCCCCGCCTCCCTCGCCCCCCGGTACTGGGTACCGGGTACCTGGTACTCGGCCCTAATACCTCACCGGCAGGTGCTTGATGCCGCTGACGATGTTCGAACGGAGGCGCACCGGCTGGCCGGTCGTTTCGACGTTCGGGTAGCGCGCGAACAACTCTTCGAACATTACCTTGAGCTCTTTGCGGGCGAAACCGGCGCCCAGGCAGAAGTGCTCGCCGATGCCGAAGGCGAGGTGGTCGTTCGGGGTGCGGGTGATGTCGAACGTGTACGGGTCGGCGAAGACATCTTCGTCGCGGTTCGCCGAGGGGTACCACATGATGACGCGCTGGCCGGCTTCGATTTCGCGGCCGCGAATCTGTGTGCCGGCCGTGGCCGTGCGGGCCATGTGGAACACCGGCGAGACCCAGCGCAGCACTTCTTCGACCGCTGAGTCGATGAGCGACATGTCGGCGAGGAGCTTCGCCTTCTGGTCCCGGAATTCGCTGAAGGTGTGCATGCCGCCGGAAATCGCGTTCCGGGTGGTCTCGTTGCCGGCCACGATGAGGAGGAAGCAGAACGCGAGGAGGTCCGCTTCGCTCAGCTTCTCGCCTTCGTACTCTGCCTCAAGGAGGATGGAGACGAGGTCGTTCTCCTTCGGGTGGGCACGGCGCTCCTGGAGGATTTGCTGGAAGAACCCGATGAGCGTGCCCATGCCCACCATCGCCGACTGCCGGGCGGCCATGCCGGTGCCGCGCTGGTCTTCGGGCACGTCGGTCTGGTACTCGGCGTCGTCCGAACCGACGAGCTTGTTGGTGACTTCGAACATGAGCGGCCAGTGCTCTTCCGCGAGGCCCATCATTCCGCAGATGACGGCCAACGGCATCTGGCTCGCCACCTCGAGGACGAAGTCGCCCTCGCGCTTGCCCGAAACCCTGTCGAGGACTTCGTTGGCGATGCGGCGAATTTCCGGCTCCATGGCGTTGACAGCGCGCGGAGTGAAGCCCTTGTTCACCAGCCGGCGCATTTTCACATGCTTCGGCGGGTCCATCATGATGAGGATGTTGGCGAAGGCGCCGCCCCCACCGGAGGCCTGCATCGCCTCGGCCGGACGTTCGGCCATGAGCGCGTTGAGGGCCTCGGTGCGCATGGCCGGGCCGAGGATGCCGCGTCCTGACATGAACAGCTCGGGATTGCGCGAGACGTGGAGGATGTCGTCGTACTTCGTCAACGACCAGAAGCCTTCGAACTCGCTGGTGGCCGGGTGCCAGTGGACCGGGTCTTCCTGGCGCAGGGTGCGCAGCGGCTCGTGGAAGCGGTGCTCCACGTAGACGGCGGGGTCGAAGAGGTTGATCTGGTCGATTGCGGAGAGGGCGGACATGGGCGCATCACCGGGAGTGCGGGTTGTGATGTCCGAATCCTACCCGGTTTGCGCCGCCGAGAGCGCGCGAACCGCTACTTTGCCCAGGAAATCGCCTGCCGGGGGCAGAGGCGGATGGCGCGGTCGACCTTGTCCTTCAGGGACTCGGGCACGTCATCGATGAGGACGACGCTGACGTCGTCGGGGCCGAGCTTGAAGACTTCGGGGGCGGCCTGCTGGCACTTCGCGTGGCCTTCGCACATGTCCGAATTGACGACGACTTTCACAGCGTTACCTCACAGGGCCACGAAGAACTGGGCAGGGCGCCCGGGGCCGCAAATGAAGGATACAGGGGGAGAGAGGTTAGAGGTTAGGGGTAGACGTTAGGGGAGCGTTCAGTCCAGGCGTTGCCAGACGGGGTTGTAGCAGGCTACTTCGTGGGTCGCGCCTTCGGGCTGGACCAGCGGCGGCGGCGGCTCGTTCCGGCAGATGTTCATCACCTTCGAGCAGCGCGGGATGAACGGGCAACGTTCGGCGGGCGCGGCCATCGCGGGCGGGTGTCCGGGGATCTGGCGCAGGTGTTCGTGGTGGCCGTCAACGCGGGGCAGCGTGCCGAGCAGCGCGTGGGTGTAGGGGTGGAGCGGGGATTTCAGCATCTCGTTCACTCCGCCGCGTTCGACCACTTTGCCGGCGTACATGACGGCGACTTCGTCGGCCATCTGGGCGACGACGCCGAAGTCGTGGGTTATGAGGAGGATGGCGGTGCCGCGGTCCTTCCGGAGGCGGTCCAGCTGGTGGAGGATTTGCGCCTGGATGGTGACGTCGAGGGCGCTCGTGGGTTCGTCCGCGATGATGACATCGGGATCGAGGGCGGTGGCGATGCCGATCATGACCCGCTGGCACATGCCGCCGGAGAGCTGGAACGGGTACGCCTTCGCCACGCGCGCGGGGTCCGAAAGCCCGACATCGCGGAGGATGTCGATCGCGCGGATGCGGGCCTCCTTCTTGTTGATGGCGAGGTGGCTGGTCAGCATCTCGGCGACCTGGGAACCGATGTCGAGCACAGGGTTCAGGCCGGCCACGGGGTCTTGGAAGATCATGGCGATGCGGCGGCCGCGCACCGGGCGCAGCTCCTTGTCGTTCATCGCTATCAGGTCGTGGCCTTCGAACCAGACGTGGCCGCTGAGGACGTCGGCTTCGCCGGGGAGCAGGCGGAGGACCGACATGCCGGCGGTGGTCTTTCCGCAACCGCTTTCGCCGACGAGCGTGAGGATCTGGCCGCGGTGAAGGTCGAAGCTGACGCCGTCCGTCGCGAAGGTCACGTTTTCGCGGGTGCGGTAGCGGACGGTCAGGTCGCGGACGCTGATGATCGGCTCGTTCATGCGGAAACCAGACGGGGCCTTTGCAGGCCCCGTGAAGTAGCTGTGCCCGGGGGAATTCTACTCGCTGGGCCGAATCGAGGAGATAAAGCGGCCCTGGATCTCGACGTTGTCGGGCGTGGTGTAAATCGGCTGCATGGTGCTGTTGGCCGGCTGGAGGCGGACCCTGTTGCCTTCGTGGTAGATGCGCTTGAGGGTCACTTCGCCACGGTCCTTGAGCCAGACGGCGACTTTCTCGCCGTCATTGGCGGCGCGCGCCGGTTCGAGGAAGACGATGTCGCCGTCGTCGATAAGGTCCTCGATCATGGAGGTGCCTTTGACGCGGAGAGCGAAGACGTTGTTCTTGCCGCGCACCATGTCTTCGGTGACGGCGACGGTGTCCTCGCTATCGTTGCCCCAGCGTTCCGAGGTGGGCACAGGGATGGGCTGACCGGCGGCGATGCTGCCGAGGATGGGGATCTCGACAATGCGCGCCCGCCGGCTGCCGCGCGACCCGAGGACTTCGATGCCTCGCGAAACTTCGCGGTCGCGGCGGATGAGACCCTTTTCTTCGAGCTTGCGGAGGTTGTAGTCCACGACGGAGGTGCTGCTGATGCCGCAGCCTTCCTGGATGTCGCGGATGCTCGGTGGGTAGTCCTTGTCTTCGATGAAGGAGCGAAGGAATTCGAGGATCTGGTCTTGCTTCGACGAGAGATCTTTCATGAGCGGGGGCTGCCTCTCGAACGCATGTTCGTCCCGAACTTTAGCAACGGGCGAGGTTTATCGTCAAACGTGTTCGGAACACGAGGCGATGGAGGCAACATGGCCCACTGGATCGTCGTTCGACCGCCAGGATGCGCGCTTCCGTGGCCCGACTGTGAAGGAGGGTTGGCCGGAGCACGCATGCGAAGCGCGCGTGCGGCCCCGCGGGGGCGTTGGAGGCAGCGTGCGGCCCCTGCGTGGGCATCCGTGTGTGGCCACGCCACGCCCTGCTTACCAGCGGAAACGGGCGGTCTCAGGTTTCGGCGTGAACCTTGCGGCGGCTCTTGGCCGGGCGAGGTCTTCCGCCCTCGCCTCTGAATTAGTGCCCGGGGGGGGAGTTGGCGCGCAACACTGAAGCGCGAGTGGAGAGCCCACCGCGCCTTACCAGGCGCGCCTCGGATGGATCGTGGTGGCTGACGCGGTGTGGTGGGAGGTTTCCGGGACGAGAACCTTGCGGGCGGCTCTTGGCCGGGCGAGGTCTTCCGCCCTCGCCTCTGAATTAGTGCCCGGGGTGGTAGTTGCCGCGCAACACTGAAGCGCGAGTGGAGAGCCCACCGCGCCTTGCCAGGAGCGCGCCTCGGATGGATCGTGGTGGCTGACGCGGTGTGGTGGGAGGTTTCGGGACGAGAACCTTGCGGGCGGCTCTTGGCCGAGCGAGGTCTTCCGCCCTCGCCTCTGAATCAGTGCCCGGGGTGGTAGCTGCCGCGCAGCGCTGGAAGCGCGAGTGGAAAGCCACCGCGCCTTACCGGAGCGCGCCTCGGATGGATCGTGGTGGTTGACGCGTGTGGTGGAGGGTTTCGGGACGAGAACCTTGCGGGGCGGCTCTTGGCCGAGCGAGGTCTTCCGCCCTCGCCTCTGAATCAGTGTCCCGGGTGATAGCTGCCGCGCAGCGCTGAAGCGCGAGTGGAGAGCCCACCGCGCCTTACCAGGCGCGCCTCGGATGGATCGTGGTGGCTGACGCGGTGTGGTGGGAGGTTTCGGGACGAGAACCTTGCGGGCGGCTCTTGGCCGGGCGAGGTCTTCCGCCCTCGCCTCTGAATCAGTGCCCGGGGTGGTAGTTGCCGCGCAACACGGAAAGCGCGAGTGGAGAGCCCACCGCGCCTTACGAGCGCGCCTCGGATGGATCGTGGTGGCTGACGCGGTGTGGTGGGAGGTTTCGGGACGAGAACCTTGCGGGCGGCTCTTGGCCGAGCGAGGTCTTCCGCCCTCGCCTCTGAATCAGTGCCCGGGGTGGTAGCTGCCGCGCAGCGCAGACGCGAGTGGAAAGCCACCGCGCCTTACCAGGCGCGCCCCGGATGGATCGTGGTGGTTGACGCGTGTGGTGGAGGGTTTCGGGACGAGAACCTTGCGGGCGGCTCTTGGCCGAGCGAGGTCTTCCGCCCTCGCCTCTGAATCAGTGCCCGGGGTGGTAGCTGCCGCGCAGCGCTGAAGCGCGAGTGGAGACCCCACCGCGCCCCACCAGGCACGGTTCGGATGGATCGTGGTGGTTGCGACGCTCAGGGCAGGGCGATGGTGACGGGGATGAGTTGGCCGGCGCCGTCGCCTACGGTGCGGCCCGTGGCGAAGTACTGGCCGTTGGCGTAAGCGGAGATTGAGGCGCCGACGCGGTTCGCGCACTCGGACGTGCTCGCATAGAAGTCGATGCGGAAGGCGCTCTTCCCGTCGGCGTCGACGACGTTGGAGACGGTTGGTCCGAGCACGCCATCGAATGCCAACGAGATGCTCACGCTGCCCTCAGCGACGTTCGCGCCACCGACCGTGACCGCGCCGGCAACGCGCCCGGAGGGCAACGAACCGGGGCCAACGTTCGTCGGCGGGCAGTAGGCGCCGCCGGCCACTACCGGGGGTGGCGTGGGTGTTGGGGTAGGCTCGGGGGCCTGGCCGGAGGAGCCACCGGACGAACTGCCGCCACTGCCACTCGAACCGCTGCCCGCGCTTGTCGCCGCACGGGTCGTTGGCGTCGCCGTTGCCGTTTCGGTGGGGGATGGGCTGGGCGAGGGCGTCGCAGTCGGGGACGCCTGGGCGGTGGCTGTGCGCGTGGGCGTGGCGGTGGAGGTCGCCGCGGGGGTTTGCTGGCCGGCGCCGGCGAGTTTCGGGCCGTCGCCGTCGTCCGTGAGGAAGAACACGCCGCCGGCCGCCATGGCGATGCCAAGGATGCCGAGAACGGTCCAGCCGAGCGCCTGCCGCGCCGGTGTGTTGAAGAACGATTGAAGCCAGGCCATCGAAGGTAAATGTACGCGGAGCGGCTGGTTCGGTCGCGAAAGAAAGGTTAAGGGAGCGGGAGGTGTGAGCTACGAGGTTTTCAGGTTTCAGGGCTCAGGTTTCAGGTGCCGCCTGCCAGCGATCTCATTCGCGCCAGTGGTCGATGGGTTTGGGTTTGTTGCTTGCGAAGGGGAGGCCGACGCGGCGGCCGGTGCGGGCGGACTCGTAGGCCGCGCAGATGATCTCGAGGACGCGGCGGCCGTCTTCGCCGCTGGAACGAAGTTCGGCGCGGCCAGCGATCACGTCGGCGAAGTGCTGGAGCTCCTGGGGGAAGCCGAACTGCCAGGCTTCTTCGTACATGGGGTATTGCCAGCCCGAGCGGGTGGCGGCGGAGGCGGCTGTTTCGCCATCGGGGGCGGTGTACATGGAGATTGCCGGGCCGCGTTCGAGGTTCGCGACGAGCCGGCCTTTCGGGCCGAAGACTTCGAGGTAGTCGTTGCCGCCGGGCATCGCCCAGGAGTTCTCGGCGATGCCGATGGCGCCGCCCGGGAAGTGGAGGATGACGGTCGAGTGGTCTTCGCCGAGGCCCTTTTCGGCGTGGGCGTAGCGGCCCATGGTGGCGGTAACGGCTTCGGGCCAGGCGCCTAGCGTCCAGCAGATGGCGTGGATGCTGTGGCAGCCCATATCAAGGACAACCCCGCCGCCGGCGCGTTCGATGTCCCAGAACCAGGGGGAATAGGGGCCGCCGTGGCATTGCGCCTGCTTGACCAGGAACGGCTGGCCGATCTGGCCGCGCCGTGCCAGCTCCCGGACCTTCTGGTACATGGGGACGAAGACCAGGTTCTCGGCGTACATGAGCACCGTGCCGGCCTCGCGCGCGGCAGCGACCATCGCGTCCGCCTGGGCGAGGCTCATCGCGAGGGGCTTTTCGCAGAGGACGTGTTTGCCGGCGTTCGCGGCGGCGATGGCGATCCCGGCGTGGAGGTCGTTCGGCGTCGCGATGGCGATCGCGTCGACTTCGGGGTCGGCGACGAGGTCCTGCCAGGCGGCGGAGTACCGGGGGATGTTCCACCGTTCGGCAAACTGCCGGGCGGTGTTCGGGGAGGCGACGGCCGCGATTTCGGCGCCATCGACTGAACGAAGCGAGTGGCAATAGAGGTTGCCGATGAACTGGGTGCCGACAAGGCCGATGCGGAGCATCGCGCGATTGTCACGGCTTGGCCGGGGGTTGTCGAACGCCGGTGGCTGCGAAAAGCCGGGCGAGCGCTGCGAGGGGCGAATGAGCGTTACGGCGTTGCGGACGGAGCGTTGTCAGTTCGCAGCAGTCACTTTCCTGGATCGATGGCCCCTGGCCAAAGAATTAGGTGTTTGGCTATTGACTTAGGTAAATGACTATGTTTCTATATGCCTACCCGAGAGGGGAAACCTGGCATCGAGGTGTCGCACTCATGTCTCTCTTTGAACCCTTTAGCCACACCCGCCTTCAAGAACTCCGCCAGGAGCAACTCGCCACGAAGGCGCGCCGCCACAGCCAGCTTGGCCTCGACCGCGAGACCGAACGGCAACTGACCACCTCCGTTGCCCGGACGGTTCATGTGCTCACCGGCCGCCTCGCTCACCCGCGCGGCGGCGAATCGCAGGCCGGACAGGCCGCCGGGCGCCCAGCACTCGACTCCTGAGGGCGCGCCACCGGCTGCGTCCCTGGTAGTGGTTCCCGCGTGAAAGGCCCGGTCCGTCCGGGCCTTTTGCGTGCCCGGGCAAGGAAACCGAAAGACCGGCCCGGATGGCCCGAACGGGCGTGACTGAGCGCGCCGGCCACCTGCTACGGTAGATGTGCCCGGCGCGCGGTGTCCGCTCCACCCGCCCGGGCTTTTCCGTGCGCGGGGCGAGGCATGATGATTGGCGAATGGAACCGGGGACCCTCAGTCTGCATCCAGTCATTGCCGGGCTCGTGAACGTGGTCCACGAAACCCACCAGGACATGATCGCGCTCGTCCGCGGCGTTGACCTGGAGGGGTTGAAGTGGATGCCGATCCGCGAGAAGACGGCGCACCTGAGCGGGATCGTCCTGCATGTGCTCGAAGTGGAGGAATACCTCGCGGCGCTCGCGGAAGGTTCGAACGAGCCGTGGACGCGGCCGCTGGGCGCTTCCAATGACCTGGTGATGCGCGATACGGACCTGGTGGCGCGGATTGAGGCGACGGACATCCGCTTGAAGAAGGCGATCGGGTTCGTGACCGAGGAACGGTTGCACGCGCTCTGCCCCGACGGCGAACGGACGGTTGCCGAGGCGCTGATCGAAGACATGGCGCACTCCAGCCAGCACCTGGGCCAGATGCAACTGACGCGGCAGATGATGGTGAAGACGATCCCGATGGACTTTCCGCCGTACGAGCAGTGGTAGAGGAGTGCCGGGTGCCGAGTGCCGAGTGCCGGGTGCCGTGTGCCAGGTGCCAGGTGCCGGGTGCCGGGTGGGTGAGAGGTGGTTCACACAACGGCGTTTCTCTCCGCCGAACGGGTGACTCGCTCCCCCTCGTACGCCGGGCTTCGCGGAGGGCTGTGCGCGGTTCAATACATCCAGAGGCCGGGGACACCGGCCAACCGGAGGAGAACCGCAACCATGTCCATCCACCCGCTTCTGCATCCCGCCCTCGCAGCCCAACTGCACCAGACCCGCCAGCGCGAACTCGAGCGCGAAGCTCAGAGCTTCCGCGCGGCCCGCGCCGAATCGAAGCCGAACCGCGTTGAGCGCTACTTCGTGAAGCGCCGCGAAGGCAAGGTCACCTGGATCGAAACCGTGCTGGTGCACCGCTCGGCATGAGCATGGGACCGCGAGAACACGAGAAAGCCCGCTGAATCAGCGGGCTTTCCTGTTTCTCCGGACGTCACCGGATGGGTGCACTGTGGCGGAGAGGGGGAGATTCGAACTCCCGGTGACTTGCGCCACACCGCTTTTCGAGAGCGGCACCATCAACCACTCGGACACCTCTCCACGGGAGAGTGTAGCAAGCCGGGGGCTTTTAGGAATGTGCGATTCACGATTGGCGCGAACTCAGGGGTCGCGTCAATTCGCGGAGCGGAGGCGGCCAGCCGCGGCTTCGTACTCCGCCCTCTGAATCGTCTCAAGGCGAGTGAGCGCCTGGCCGACGAGCAGCAACAGCAACCGCGTCGTCATCGGGACGGCCTCCGGAGCCGCATCGACGACGAGCCTGTCGGCTTCGATGGTCTGCCCGGAAAGTTGTTCGAGCTCGCGAATGGCCGGGCGGAACAACCGCGCGTAGAACGGCGTGGTAAGCAACCGGCGCCGAAGTCCGTGGAGTTCGAGGCCCGCAATTTCGTCATCCACGAGCCGGAGGTACCACCCATCGCCAACGTCCTCGGTCACTGCCGGCCGCGGGCCGCCGACGTGGAAGAGGGCGATGTCATCCTCGCCGTCATAATCGAATCGAAGGCGCGTGACTCCGTCGAGGTCGACCATGGGGGACGATGAAGGCGCTGTCACCGGTCTGCCTCCGGACGAACGAAGAGCGGCCGGTCGCCGGACCGAAGTCGGGCGCGCAACATCGCGGTGACCATTCGGCCGGTAATGCCTTCCGTCGTGTGCCGGTACTCCACCACCACATCAATATACAACCCGGCCGGATCGCGCCGGATGAAGTGGCGCCGGTTGCCGTAGTCACGGTCCTGGAGGACGAGTTCGGGGTCGCTGACCGCAGAGACCACGTCCTGCTGGCGGCCAGACAACTCGGGGTGGTTCTCGACGATCTTCCGGCACCAGTGATCCCGGCTGCATCGCACTGGCGTTCCCTGGTGGTCGAGAACATCAAACTCATCCATCCAGAGCCCGTGTACCCCTTCTTCTTCGTAACGCCCGCGTTACCAGGCGGCGCCGCTGGGCTTGGGTGAGCCCGCGGGGGCGCTGGCGTAGTCCTGGAAGGGGCTGTCGCGCCAGTCGAGGGCGGCCTTGAGGCCCTTCTCGCGGGCGATCTTGCCGAACATCTCACCGCCGGGCCGGGCGCGTCCGAGTTCCTGGAGGTCGCCGCCGACCTGCATGGAGGTGCGCATGCCCATGATCTCGTAGACGCGGTTCACCTGGCGCTTGGTCATCTGGAGCATGGGCGAATCGATGTTGGCGATGCGCTCGGCGAACGCTTCGGTGACTTCGCAGAGCTTATCGACCGGCACGGCGCGGTTCGCCCAGCCGATTTCGACCGCTTCTTTCCCCGTCACGCTGTCGCCGGTGTAGAGGAGTTCGCGGACCTTCTTCTGATGCATCTGCCAGGGGTGGTAAATGACATCGACCGGGGTCATGGCGCGGACGGGCGGGTAGCCGATGATGGCGTCTTCCGCGACGAACATGAGGTCACACATGGTGGCCAGCTCGGTGCCGCCGGCGAGGCAGTAGCCGTGCACCTGCGAGATGACAGGCTTGGTCAGCTCCCAGATCTGCCAATAGCCGCTGAGGAGGTGCTGAGGCCATTGGCCCTGGCCGGGATGGATGGGGCCAACCGCGGGCAGGCCGGAGCGGCTTTCGACATAGTCACGGTCGTCCTGGGTCTTCGAGATCCGCTGAGGTCATACCCGGCGCTGAAGGCCCGGCCGGAGCCGCGGATGATGATGACCTTGACCTCGGGGTCCATTTCGAAGTCCTTGAGAGCGTCGAAGAGCTCGGCGCGGAGGTTGTGGCTGAGCGCGTTCATCTTTTCCGGCCGGTTGAGCTGGATGATGGCGTGGCGGTCTTTCTTGGAGGTGAGGATGTCGAGGTAGTCCTTCATAGCCGCGCGATTGTGTCGCGGGCGGGGAAGGATGTCGAACGGCTAAGCATCTTGTTTGCTCTGAGCGAGTGGCCGATTAGTAAAACGTGCGGCACTCGAACGTTGAGACTACCCAGAGCATCGGTGTACTACTGAAGGCTGTCTTCGACCGCAACGAGTGGCGTGTCTTTGGCGCCGAGCGTGCGCACAAGAAGGGTAACCACGCCAAAGCGCGTAGGTTGCTTGAGCGCGTGTTGGCGGAAGTTCCGACTTCCCTGTCTGCCAACACCTCCCTCGCATGGTTGCTCTGTGACGAAGGTGACGTCGAAGCGGCTACCGAACATCTTCGCATCGCGACGCGCGCGAAACCTGAACACACGGAGGCGTGGATCCGCCTTGGAGAGCACCTGGCAACTCATTCCGGCGAGACGGCCGAGGCAGAGCAGTGTCTTCGCACCGCCATCGAACTCTCGCCGAGATTCGCGCTGGGCCGCAGAGTGTATGGTGATCTCCTCGAACGCCGAGGAGAAATCGAGCGTGCAAGAGCTTCGTACGCTGAAGCCGCACGCCTCGAGCCGCGCTCTCAGACCAACATCGCAGCGTGCGCCAGATTCTACGCCCGGGTTGGCGACCTTCCCCTGGCGGACAGCCTGTTCGCCGAGGCTGTTGCATTGTTCAAGTGCGACCACCCGATAAGGCTGGATTATGCGCGGTTCTGCTGGACGTCCCTCGGCGAGCTGGATCGCGCGGACCTGCTCTACCGGGAGGCGGTGCGATTCGGGAGCCGGGACTACACCACGTACGGGCAGTACGCAGTGTTTCTTCACCAGGCCCGGCGCGATTTCGCGCACGCTGCCTACAACTACCGGCAGGGGCTGAGGTTCCGGCCCGGCAATTCCTGGCTGTCTTGCAACCTGGGCGGACTGTTGTGTGAGTGTGGCGATGCGGCGGAAGGTCTTCGGCTGGTCCGCGCAGCCTTAGAAACCGCCACGGACCCGGCGCAGCGACTCGAAGCGATGTTCTTCGTGTTCGCCCATGGCGAGGCCTCCGAGCGTCCCCACGCCAGGGGCGAAATCGAACGGCTACTCGACGATGGCGCCCGTTCGCCTGAGTGGCGAATGGATGACCACGTGCGCATCGCGGAGGACGACCCGGCGCACCTACCGGGCGAGGCGCGTCGACTCGCCGAGCGCATTGCTACGCGGCCCTAATCCGCTGAACCCTGCTCCGGCCGGATGTCCATGCGAACGAATGCGAGGTCCCGCTCCACGTGGATCTGGGCGTGGTAGGGGGACTCGCGGAAAAGCGCGAGCATCTGGCTGTTCTCGCAGAGGGTGACGGCGCTGAAGCGGGTGAACTCCTGTTCGCGGGCGTGTTCAACGAGGCGGTCCAGGAGCAGTTTGCCGATGCCCAGGCCCTGCATGCTGTCTTCCACGACGAACGCGATTTCGGCGCAGCGGCGGGTTTCCGCTTCGTAACGGCCGACGCCGTGGATGGTGTCATCACCGAGCGGGCTGATGACGAAGGCGCAGCGCTTTGCGAAGTCGACGGCGGTGAGGCGGTTGGCGAAATCGCGTGAGAGGTGTTTGAGCGGGCTGAAGAAGCGCAGGCGGGTGGTGTTGGGGGAGAGGCGGTCGTGGAATTCGCGGAGCCGCTGAGCGTCATCCGGGCGGATCGGGCGGATGCGGACCTCGGCGCCATCGCGGAGGCGGGCCAGCTGTTCGGGGGGCAGTGGCGTGGTCACCGTTTGAGTATCGGATACGGAAGGGGTTAGCGGGGTTCACGATGGGTGCGGATTCCCGGGGCGATGGGAGGGAGGCGTCGTGGGGTGGGTGGTTGGCCTGGTCGCTACTGCGCGATCCGCTCCCTGCCGGTCGCGGTTCCAACGGGGGCGTCGATTGGGAGTAGCGTGGTTGTTCGGGGGCGTGCCTCCCTGACGGTCGGACCTAGGATTTGGGTTGCGCTTCCTGGCGGTCGCGGTTCCAGAGGGTGGCTCTTGGCGTCCGGGTGAGTTCAGGCAACCGCTCCTTGCCAGTCGTGGCTCGTGGGGTGGTGGTTGGCCTGGTCGCGAGGATGCGAGGGGTGGCGTGGCTTGGGAGGTGCGTGGTTGTTCGAGGGTGTGCCTCCCAGACGGTCGGATCTAGGATTTGGCTCCCGCTCCCTATGGGTCGCGGTTCCAGACGGGGGCGTGGCTCGGGAGGCGCGTGGTTGTTTCGGGGGCGCGCCTCCCTGACGGTCGGATCTTGGATTTGGGTTGGGCTGTTAGAGCTTGCGTTTCCAGTAGTCGAGGATGACGTTGAAGCGGTCGACGCGATGGCTGGGGCGGCCGGCGCGGGAGAGCTCGTGGTCCTCGTCCGGGAAGCGGACGAACTCGACGTCCTTGCGGCGCTGCTTGAGGACGACGAAGAGCTGTTCCGCCTGGGAGATGGGGCAGCGCAAGTCGACCTCCGAGTGGAGGATGAGGACCGGCGTCTCGATGTTCTTCGCGTAGGTCAGGGGTGACTGGCGGAGGACCGCTTCGAGGTTGTCCTGGATGGTCGCGTCGGGGCCGAGATACTGGCGGTTGAAGGTGCCGCCGATGTCGCTGGCGCCCTGCATGGAGTACCAGTCGTTGACGGCGCGCTCGCTGATGGCGGCCTTGAACCGAGTGGTGTGGCCGATGGCCCAGGAGGTCATGAAGCCGCCGTAGGAGCCCCCCATGATGCCGAGCCGGTCACGGTCAGCCCAGGGCGCGCGTTCCAGAGCGGCATCGAATGCGGCCATCACGTCGAGGTAGTCCGGCCCGCCCATATCGCCCACGACCGCGCGGGCGAAGGCGGTGTCCTGTCCCGAGCTTCCACGCGGGTTGCAAAAGACCACGCCGTAGCCCGCGGCAGCGTAGATCTGGAACTCGTCGAAGAACGTCTCGCCGTACTGGCCGAAAGGGCCGCCGTGAACGTTGAGGATGACCGGGTAACGCTTTCCTTCTTCGAATCCCTGCGGCTGCATGAGCCAGCAATCGACTTCCGTCCCGGATTCCGTGGCAACCGGGAACTTTTCCGCCCAGAGAATCTCCACCTCCTCGCGGAAGGCTTGATTGAAGTCGGTCAGTTGGGTCTCGAGGCCGGTCTCGAGGTTAATCAACGTGACTTCGGCTGGGTGTGACTGGCCGCTGGACGTGACCGCGGCCCTCAGCCCGGCGCGGTCGACCGAATACCAGCTGATCATCGAGGGGCCTTCCGCAATCCACCGGCCCTCTTCCGGTGTCCCCGCAATCCAGAGGGTGGCTTCGCCGCGGTCGGCTGCCACCGTCAGGATTCCGCCGCCCGGCAACCACTTCGGCTGCGCGACCGCGCCGGGGAGCCCACCCGCGCCCATCTCGCGGTCGAGGCTGCCGGAGGCGTCTTCCTGTGCGCCGCCGTCAGCGGAAATGATGCGGAGGAGGCCGTTGGCAGGCCAGTCAGGGTGCTGGATGTGCGCGATCTTCGTGCCGTCAGGCGACCACGAGGGTGCGCCGCGGGCGCCCTTCGTCTGTGTGACCTGGCGCGGTTCCCCGCCGGCCGCGGGCACAACCCAGATGTCACTCGCGCTGTCGAACTCGCGTTCCTCGTGCCGGGCCGAGACGAAGGCGATCTGGTTTCCGTCGGGCGACCACGCGGGCTGGGTGTCGTCCCAGTCGCCGTCCGTGATTTGCTTTGCCTCGCCGGTGGCGACATCCAGCACGAAGAGATGGCGGCGCTGGTCGTACGTGAAGCCCTGGCCGTTGACGCGGTACTTCATGGAGCTGATTCGGCGGTACGGCTTGGCCTTCTTCGGGTCCGGGTCCGGGACGGCGCCGGTTTTCGCGCTGAAGGCGATACGCGTGCCATCAGGCGACCAGGCAGGGACACCGGCGCCGAGTGGCAGCTTCGTCACAACACGGGACTCGCCGCCGCCCGCGGGCATGAGGGCGAGTTGGGGTTTGTCTTCGCCACGCTCCGTGGTGAACGCGAGCCATTCGCCATCCGGGGACCAGCGAGGCGAGCCGTCGCGCTTTGCGCCGGCGGTGAACTGGCGCGGCTCGCCTCCGGCGGTGTCCACCAGCCAGATGGCGGACTTGTAGCCGTCGGTTTCGCGGTCGAGCTGCGTGACAACGACCGCCACCTGGTTCCCGTCGGGAGAGATGTCGCATTCACCAACCCACTTGATCGCGTAGATGTCGTCCGGCGTCATTGCTCGCATAAAGGGCTCCCTCAGGAAGGTGTGGGCATTGTAGCGGACGCCCACCCCGGCCTATTCCTGGTCCAGGCCGAGCTCGTGGGTGTAGGAGTCCAGCTTCTGGACCACCTGGCGGGGATGGCTGAGTGCGGCGAGATGGCCGCCGTCGATCAGCTCCGGGGTGATGCCCAGGCGTTCGCGCGCTACCCGTTGCTGGAAGCCGGCCGGGAAGAGGCGGTCATCGCGGGCGGAGATGACACGTGTGGGGATGTCGGGCCAGCGTTCGAGCGGCCATGGATCGGCGAAGGGGCGGCCCGATTGCGGCTGCACGCGGCGGCCGGCCTCGGCGAACACATCAGCCGGGACGTCGTGACCGAAAAGGCGTTCCTGGTCGTCCATCGAGAGGTCCGGGATGCCGATGCTGGCAGCATGCTCACGCATGGCCTGGGCCTGGCCGGTGCTCTCCCACCATGCGCCGCCGGTCTCGCCGGGTTTCGGGATCATCGCGTTGAGCAGCACGATGGCGGCGGCACGGGTCCTCTCGGCGACGATGGGCGCGGTCAACCCGCCCATGGACTGGCCGGCGATGACGGCGCCCGGACGCTCGCCCATGGCATCGAGGACGGTGGCGACGTACGCGTCGAGGCCGGCGGATTCGTCGGCGGCGGGCATTTCCACGGCGATGGTTTCGTGGCCGAGGGCGCGGAGGCCGTCTTCGACCAAGTTCCAGTACCAGGCCGAGCCGCCCGCTCCAGGGATCAACACAAACGTCGCCATGCGCTGTCTCCTTCTCTGGAGTGTACACAGGGGGTGGGGGCGGTTCGTTTTCGGGCGGCGCCTCTCTATACTCCGGCGCAAATGGCTATCCCTACTTACTGCCCACGTTGCTCCATGACCCTCACCAGCAAGCTCGACGGCGGCCGCGAACGGCCCTCCTGCCCGTCCTGCACGTTCATCCACTACGGCGACTTCTCGATCGGTTGCGCCGGCGTGGTCATTCGCGACGGCAAAGCGCTGCTGGTGCAGCGCGGCCAGAACCCCTTCGCCGGCTCCTGGCAGATCCCCGGCGGCTACGCCGAGCACGACGAACCACTCTCCGAGGCGGTCGAACGGGAGGTCCTGGAGGAGTCCGGGATCGAAGCCCGGGTGCGCGATGTCATCGCGTTCCGCCACTCGCTTGGCGGTTCGCTGGGTGGACCGAGCACGAACATCTACGTGGTGTTCCGCCTCGAATCGTTGGGCGGCGAGCCGCGGTTCGACGGCGACGAAATCGCCAACGCCGGGTTCTTCAGCCTGGACGAAATGCTGGAGATGGAGGCCGTGCAGAGCCTTTCGCGCTGGGCGATCGAAAAGGCGCTGGCGGCTGAGGATCACCACGGGCTGGCTCCGGACGCGGGCGGCCCCGGCGCGGGCCGGCCTGGCTGGCAGCTCTTCGGCGTGCGCGCCGAGTACTCAATCGATGGGTGAGCAGATGGAATACGAGAACGTCCTTATCGAACAGCGCGGAAGCGTGACCGTGCTGACGTTGAACCGGCCCGAACGGCTGAACGCCTGGAACAACCCGATGATGTTCGAACTGAAGGACGCGGTGGAGCGAGCAAATGCCGACCCCGCAACTTCGGCGATCGTGTTCACGGGCGCGGGGCGAGCGTATTGCTCCGGCGCGGACATCGGGGGCTGGGCGCAGCAGATTGCCGGTGGCGGCGCCGCGCAGGGGTCGGCGACAGCGGGCGAGGACAACTGGATCGCGTTCCTCCGGCGCATGCCAAAGCCGACCATCGCGGCAGTGAACGGCGTGGCAGTCGGGGTTGGCGTGACGCACATCCTGCCGATGGACATCCGCATCGCGAGCGAGCAGGCGAAGTTCGGGTTCGCGTTCGTGAAGATGGCGCTTGTGCCGGAGCTCGCGAGTTCGTACTACCTGCCGCAATTGGTCGGGCTCGGCCGCGCGCGGGAGTGGTGCCTGACAGCGCGGATGGTTGAGGCCGCGGAGGCGGAGCGGGCCGGGCTCGTTTCCGAAGTCGTCGCTCCCAACAGGCTGATCGACCGGGCGGTGGAGCTGGGCGAGATGATCGCGCAGCACGCACCGGCGGCGGTCGCGCGGGTGAAGCGGGTGCTGGACCAGAACGCGACGGACTCGGACGTGCAATCGGTGATGCTGCGCGAGAACGCCCAGAACGCGGCGGCGCGGCTCGAATCCGACCACAAGGAAGCGGTTTCGGCGTTCATGGAGAAGCGAAAGCCGAATTTCCGGCGGTAATTCGCCAGTTGGCCGCAATGCGCCGCCCACATGGCCGATCACAGCGTTAACGCACC
The DNA here is from genome assembly GCA_046328215.1 of Dehalococcoidia bacterium. Lineage (GTDB taxonomy): Bacteria > Chloroflexota > Dehalococcoidia > Tepidiformales > Tepidiformaceae > Amarobacter. Next base: position 18,151 of record JAXLXA010000031.1, read on the forward strand.
CGGCCGAAACTGGGAGCGTGGATGTGCTCTGCAAGCTTGGCGCGCTGGAGTTCCGGCTGTCGCGGGTGGTGCACCGGCTGCTCCCGGAAGTGGACTCCCGTCCGTTCCTCCTGCTTCCGGACGGCACCGAGGTTCGGCGCACCACAGAAGGCGTAACGCCGTACCTGGTGGTTGACCATCGCGGCGCCTTCGATGGGCTCGCGCGGGTGGAATACTGGGACGCGGTTGGCACGGCGGAGGCGCCGGTTGGCGGGCTGATCACCGTCTGCGAAGCACTGGGCTCACAGTATTAGGTGTAGAAATCGACACCAATCGCGAAGCAGTTCACTCCAGGGTAATAGTGCGTCAGTGTCTCACTGAAGCTGCTTGAAATGCGCGAAGCTGCGCCTAGACTTCCGCGCAACATGAAACTGCTTTTGATTGCCGCACTCATCGTCCTCCCAGTCGCCGCCGCGTGTGGAGGCGGTGGTGACGATGGAGGTGGCAAGAAGACGAACGCCGCCAGTACCGCCGCAATGGCGCAATCGTTCACGGTGGAGCTCACGAAGATGAAGCAGTGCATCCAGGATGAAATCGACGGCAAGGCGCAGTGCGGCGGTAACCTGCTCTCGGCCGACCCGGTTTCGAACCTGTGCAACGACGTGCGCACGGGCCGCGCGAACCAGTTTGCGGGGGCGGATTACACGAAGTTCCAGCCGACCTGCGAGGCGTGGTCGGACGTGCTCGGGTCGCCGGTTAAGGACCGGAACGCGAAGATCGACCAGATGGTCGCGGACCTGGCGGCGGTCAAGTAGGTGTGAGGTTTGAGGTGTGAGGCTGAGGTGGCTGCCGCGTGGCTGTCTCGCTGAGTGACGATCCGCTCCCGGCTGGTCGCGGTTCCATTTGTCCCTTCTCGCTGGTGCGCGACGGGACGGTCAGGGCGGCTTCAGAGACGGCTGCCGCGTGGCTGTCTCGCTGAGTGACGATCCGCTCTCGGCTGGTCGCGGTTCCATTGTTTCTGCGCAGGGGGCCCGGCAGCTTCAGGGGTGAGGCTGAAATGGCTGCCGCGTGGCTGTTTCGCTGAGGGACGGTCCGCTCCCGGCTGGTCGCGGTTCCATTGTTTCCGCGCCGGATGGTCCCGGCAGCGTCAGAAGTGAGGCTGAGATGGCTACCGCGTGGCTGTCTCGCTGAGGGACGATCCGCTCCCGGCTGGTCGCGGTTCCATTTCGCTATTGAACGGCGAGCAGTTCGACTTCGAAGATGAGGTCGGAGTTAGCGGGGATTGGCCCGTTGGCGCGCGAACCGTAGCCGAGCGCGGCAGGGAGGTAGAGGATGCGCTTGCCGCCGACCTTCATCGTGGCGACGCCTTCGTCCCAGCCTTTGATGACTGACCCGGTGCCGATGACGAACGTGAACGGCTGGCCCTTGTCGACCGAGCTATCGAACTTCGTGCCATTCACGAGTGTGCCGGTGTAGTGGACGGTGACTCGCTGGCCGGTCTTGGGGCTGGCGCCCGTGCCGACGACTTTGTCTTCGTACTTGAGTCCGCTGGCGGTGGTTGTGGGGTTGGTCAAGGTAATCGGTCCTGTGGTTGCTGCCGTGGTTTTTGAGGGTGAAGAGGTTGGCGTGCGCTCAGTGGCGACGGTGTTGGACGGCCGGGCCGTGGCGGTGGCCGTGTCGTCGTCATCGTCGCCGCCGCAGGAGGCGAAGAACACCGCGGCGGGGAGCGCTGCCACGAGGAACAGGCGGGGGAGCGTGCTTCGTGTCATGAAGGCAGGGTAGGGGCGGGAGGTGGAATGGGGAATGCGCCGGTTCAGACGAGAGAAGGTGAGACGTGAGCGGTGGAGTGGGCTTGGCGATGCGGATGAGCCGGGCTCCTGCACCTCCTGCCACGATGCCCGGGTGCTGACGTGGTGGACCGTCACATCCCGCCCAGGCGGCGCGCCGCTTCGAGCAGCGTCGATTCGGATTTCGAGAAGGTGAAGCGCACCATCCTGTTGCCCGCTTCGCCCTTGTAGAAGCTCGAACCGGGCACCGGGGCCACGCCGACTTTCTCGATGAGGTGATGCGCGAACGCGGTGTCGTTGCCGGCGAATCCGAGGTCCGAGAAGTCGGCCATGATGTAGTAGGCGCCCTGGGGCTGGTGGCAGTGGAAGCCGGATTCGCGGAGGGCGTTGAGCAGGATGCCGCGCTTGTGCGTGTACATGTCACGCAGCTCCGGGTAGTAGCTTTCGGCCCGCTCCATGGCAACCGCGGCAGCTTCCTGCAGCGGCGCTGGGGCCCCCACCGTCAGGAAGTCGTGCACCTTGCGAAGCGCGTTCGTCAGGTGCGCGGGCGCCATGAGGTAACCGAGCCGCCAGCCGGTCACGCTGAACGTCTTCGAAAGCCCGCTGATCGTGATCGTCCGGTCGTACATGCCGGGGAGCGTGGCAATCGAGATGTGTTCGTGGTGGTCGTAGAGGATGTGCTCGTAGATCTCGTCAGTGATGCAGAGGGTGTCGAACTCCTGGCAGAGGGCTGCGATCTGCTGAAGCTCGGCGCGGGTGAAGACCTTCCCGCTGGGGTTGTTCGGCGTGTTGACGATGATCGCGCGGGTCTTCGGGCTAAAGGCCGCGCGGAGCTCGGCCGGGTCGAAGTCGAAGTTCTCGCCGCGCAGCGTGACGAACACGAGTTTCGCGCCGCTCATGGCGGCATCAGGGACGTAGTTCTCGTAGAACGGCTCGAAGACGATGATCTCGTCGCCCGTCTCCACGGTTGCGAGCATGGCGCACATCATCGCCTCGGTTGCGCCGCAGGTGACGGTGATCTCGCGGTCGGGGTCGAGGTCGAGGCCGGCGTAGCGCTTCGTCTTATCGGCGATGGCCTTGCGCAGGCGGGGGGAGCCCCAGGTGATGGCGTACTGGTTGATGTCGGCGTTGATGGCGTCGATCGCGGCCTGCTTGATGAAGTCAGGCGCGGGAAAGTCCGGGTAGCCCTGGGCGAGGTTCATCGCGCCGTGGAGCATGGCGAGACGGGTCATCTCGCGGATGACCGATTCGTTGAAGACGCTGGTGCGCTGGGCGATGTGTTCTCGCGGCATTGGGGGAGTATGACGGAACTGGCGGTGAAGATGAAAATTCGGGGACACTGCACCTGGTGACCTCGACGAACTTCCTTATTCAGCTCGGACGCCGGTTGCGCGAGCGCATTGAGCCGGAAGATGCTGCGGCGTACGACGCGTATCGCACCGAGTTCGCTCCAGCGCTGGCGGAAGTCGTCTTGAGGTGCCGGGCCCTGGATCCGAGTGCCGAAGAGTCCGCTCGCTTGAAGACTCTCGAGAGCGTTCGGGCGAAGCTCCAGCGACAGGCCATCCGCCTGCCCAGAATTCAGGACATCGCCGGAGTGCGCTTCGTCGTTGAGTCGCTGGAGCAGCAGGAACGCCTCCTCGCGCAACTCCTCATCGAATTTCCTGCCGCCCACATCGATGACTACCGGTGGGCGCCGCCAAATGGGTACCGTGCCGTGCATGGCATTGTGCGGTCTACATCGGGGCACATGGTCGAAGTCCAACTTCGGACGGCTCTTCAGAATGCGTGGGCGAACACTTGCGAAGTTCTTGCCGTAGAAGTGGACGCGGCCCTGAAATACGGAGGCGGGCCAGAAATCGAACGGAAGGCGCTGAGGGTCTTGAGCGTGTCAACCCTCGAGTTGGAGTCAGCCCGTCGCGACCGACGTGATACCGACGTAACCGAGGACGAGGTGCTCGCAGCGTTGGCTGATCTGGCCCGCGGCAAGGTACATTGACAGCGTGAACTACTACCTCCTCACCCGCGACCGAGCCTCTGGTTCGCTCGACGTTCAAGAGTTCGTTGAACAAGAGACGGCGCTCGCAGCGTTGCGCATTCGGGAATCGGAATCGGGCGCCCGCGCCGAGGTGGTGCTATTCCTGGCGCCGGACATCGCGACGTTGCGGAAGACCCACCCGCGTTTCTTTCCGGGCGCCCTGCAGGAGCTCCTCCGCCCCGCTTCTTAGAACGGCAGGCCTTTCAGGCCCTTGATGCCCTTGATCGCCGCGATTTCTCCCATGTGGCCCCAGGTGTGGACGACGGTGAGGTTACCCATGAACTCGAGCCGCGGTTGGGGCGCGCCGAAGGGCGTGTTGATGGCTTCCTCAGCCTGGGCGTCGGTCATCTCGGCGACAGCCCTGTCCGTGGCTGCGTAGACCTGGGCGGCGTACTCCCGGAACGCCGAGAGGTTCATCTTGATTTGCGACGCTCATTCGTCTTCCATGGCGGGTGACTGCTTCATGGGGACACCGGTCTTCGCGGCGATTTCGGCGTTGAAGATGGGCATGCGCCCGAGGACGAGGCCGTTCACGATGCCGTCTTCGGCCGTGACGGCGTGTGCGTAGATGGCGGCGATGTGGTTCGCCGTGCTGCCGGGGTAGCGGTGGTGGAGGGTGTCTGCGTCGAGGTCAGCCACGACCTGTTCCATCGTGCTGTGGGTGAACTGGAGTTGGTTGCGAAGGTAAGCGCGGAAGTCAACCACGAGGTTTCTCCAAAGTGCAGGGAAAATAGAGCGGTCAGCCTGGCCGCGCGGGAGCATTGATCATTCACGGGGGCACTTTCAACAGGCAGGTGTCATCACCGCCTCGGGCCAGCTAGGATCCCGCGATGCAATTCGTGGGCAGTGGCCGCGGCCGGGCAACGCGCTCTCCCTCATGGGCGATGAACGGGATGGTGTGCTGCTCGCAGCCCCTGGCCGCCGGCGCGGGCGTCGACATCCTCAAGGCCGGTGGTTCGGCCGTCGATGCGGCAATCGCCACCAACGCCTGCCTTGGCGTCATGGAACCGACCGCCTGCGGGCTCGGCGGCGACCTGTTCGCGATCACCTGGGACCCGCGAGAAGCCCGGCTGACTGGCCTGAACGCAAGTGGGCGCGCGCCGATCGCAATCGCCATCGACAAGGTGCCGCCTGCCTCGGACGGCACGATCCCGCTGCACTCGCCGTATGCATGGTCGACGCCGGGCGCGGTGGAGGGCTGGTTCGCAATGCACGAGCGGTACGGGCGGCTGCCGCTGAAGCAGGTGCTCGCGGCAGCGATCCGCTACGCGGAGGAAGGTGTGCCGCTCTCGCCCGTGATCGCGGGCGAGTGGGGCGTCGGTGCGAAGTTGCACGGCGGCAAAGCCGGGTTCGCGGAGGTGTTTATGCCCGGCGGGCGCGCGCCGAGGGACGGTGAGCTGTTTCGAAATCGAGCGTTGGCGCGGACGCTGCGGGATGTGGCGCGTTTGGGCCGGGAGTTCACGCGGCGGGGACGCTTCGCCGAGGCCATCTGCGTGTACTCTCGGGCGAATGGCGGCTTTTTCGACGCGACCGACTTCGAGCAGAACGACCCAACATGGGTCGAGCCAGTCTCGACGGACTACCGCGGCGTCACGGTGTGGGAGCTTCCGCCGAACAGCCAGGGCATCGCGGCCCTGCAACTGCTGAACATCCTGGAGCATTTCGACCTCGCTGGGCTCGGGCGGGAATCGGCTGACTTCTGGCACATCCTGGTGGAGGCGAAGAAGCTCGCCTTCGCCGACCGCGCCCGCTATTACACAGACCCGGCATTCGCCCGCGTGCCCGTGAACGAACTGATTTCGAAGGCGTACGCGAAAGAACGCGCGGCGCTCATCGACATGACGCGCACGACGACAACGGTGGGCCATGGCGACCCTGCGGCGCTCGGCCGCAAGGAAACGACCTACCTCTGCGCCGCCGACCGCGAGGGGATGATGGTTTCGCTCATCCAGAGCAATTACACCGGTTTCGGGAGCGGATATGCGGTGCCAGAGCTCGGGATTGGGCTGCAGAACCGTGGCAATATGTTCGCGTTGGACCCGGAGCATCCGAACCGGCTGGAGCCCGGGAAGCGGCCGTTCCAGACGATCATCCCGGCATTCCTCACGAAAGGCGGCCTGCCGTTGGGGCCGTTCGGGCTGATGGGCGGCGACATGCAGCCGCAGGGCCACGCGCAGGTCGTCGTGAACCTGGTGGACTTCGCCATGAACCTGCAGGAGGCGGGTGACGTGATCCGCTTCCGCCACCTGGGTTCGAGTGAGCCGACGGGGACCGTGATGACGGACGGGGGCCAACTCGCAATCGAGCGGGGGTTGCCGGACGCGGTGTTGGACGAGCTTGCCCGGCGGGGGCACACGTTCGTACGGCAGCCGGTGAACCAGTTCGGCGGCTACCAGGCGATCTGGCGTGACGCGGAGTCAGGGGTGTATTGCGGGGCGACCGAGCGGCGGAAAGATGGTCTGGCGCTGGGATACTGACCCTCACCCGTGCCCCTTCTCCCGCGACGCAGGAGTCGGGAGAGGGGGAGGTTTCGGCAGCGTCCACGTCAAATCCGAGGCGCGCACACAGTAAGCGCTGCGATTTCGAACAACCCCGGTCGCCGCGCGCCAGCCATCACCGTCCCTGCCCTCACCCCCCGGCCCCTTCTCCCAAGCTTGGGAGAGGGGAGTTTCGTGGCGCCAGGATGGGCGGGTTAGTTGAAGCGGCGGCCAACCTTGTTCGGGTTGATGACCATGCTGATGAAGAAGCTGACGACGCTGATGATGATGGCGCCGAAGAAGGCGCTCCAGAACCCGTCGATGCTGAAGTGGATGGAATCGAACTTGCCGGCGATCCATGCGGTGAGGGCGAGGAGCGCGGTGTTGATAAAGATCAGGAAGATGCCCAGCGTCATGATGAGTGCCGGAAACGTCCCGACGACGAGGAGCGGCTTCAGGTAGGCGTTCAGCAGGCCGAGGATGAGGGCCACGAGGAGCGTGCTCTTCCAGCCTTCGAGGTGGATGCCGCTGACCATTTCGGCCGCGACCCAGACGGCGGCCGCGGTAATGAGCCAGCGGATAACGAAGGTAACGAGTTTAGAGGAGCCAGAGTCCCGGCCGCCTCCGACCATGATGAATTCGGGCATACGGACAGTGTAGCCGGGGAGCGGGGTTCCCGAGTCCTGCTTACGGGTGAGTTCGGCCAACTTCGTGGCGGCCGGCAGCGAGGCGCACCATCTGAGCCGCGACTGGTAAGGAGCGGTGCGATGTTGGCTCAGCACGATCTGGCTCGCGGCAGCCTCCGCTCGCTCGAACCCCGGCGGCAGTCCGGCCAACCGCGTCGCTGTCGCTCCGGGCTAGCCGAGGTGGCGCACGGTCTGAGCCGCGACTGGTAAGGAGCGGTGGGATGTTGGCTCAGCACGATCTGGCACGCGGCAGCCTCCGCTCGCTCGAACCCCCGGCGGCAGCCTGGCCAACCGCGTCGCTGTCGCTCCGTGCTAGCGAGGTGGCGCACGGTCTGAGCCGCGACTGGTAAGGAGCGGTGCGATGTTGGCTCAGCGCGAATGTCACGCGGCAGCCTCTGCTCGCTCGAACCCCCGGCGGCACCCTGGCCAACCGCGTCGCTGTCGCTCCGGGCTAGCGAGGTGGCGCACCATCTGAGCCGCGACTGGTAGGGAGCGGTGGGACGTTGGCTCAGCACGATCTGGCACGCGGCGGCCGCGGAAGGTTCATGTGCGGACTCCCGGGGGCGTTCACCGCCCAACCCCTTCTTACCGGTTGCGGCTCAGATTCGGCTTTCCGTGTTGTTCACGGCCCAACCGCTCCTTACCAGTCGCGGCTCAGATAGGGTGGTTTGGGGGTGGTCAGGCGGCTTGCTGGTTGCCGCGGAGCATCTGGAGCATGGTTTGCTGGAAGCGGACTCGCTTGTCCGGCTCGCGGATTTCGCCGCTGATGCGCTCCGCGAGGGCGGCCACGGCGTCGCGCGGGAAGTTGGCGCGGGTGAAGCCGAGGTCGTCGACTGCGTCATCGATGATGATTTCGGCGAGCGGCCCGAGCGCGGCGGCCACGGCCGTGGTCAGCGCGTTGAAGAACGGCGCGCCGGCGAGTGCTTTCTGAACGGGTGCGGCCTGCTGGACGACCGCCATCTCCACCAGGCCCTGCAGTTTCAGGCGGTAGAGTAGCTTCGCGAACTCGATGTCCTCGGTGCCGCGTTCGCGCGCGAGTTCGGCGGCGGTCGAGGCGCCGTCGATGCTCGCGAGGACTTCCCAGTCGGCAGCGTCAATGGCAATGGTGGCGGCAGGCGCCTTGCGGGCGAGGCGCGGGACGACGTCCATGTTGGGGACGACGCGCCGGATGGCTTCGCGTTCGCTGGCGGCACGGGCCGAGTCCGCGAGCAGGCGGTCCAGGGGCTTCTCGATGCTGCGTGCGGGCGACGGCGTCTGGGGCTCGAAGCGGAACTGACCGTTGGGCCAACTCACGAGTTTGGCGAAGGCCACATCGCCGACCTGCAGGTCGCAATCGGCATGGACGACTTCGCCCTTGTGGAGGTAGATGTCTCCCTGGTCGAGGCCCGAGGTGAGCTCGAGCCGGCCGGTCTGTCCGCCGGCGGCGAGCATCTTCAACAGGTCCACGAGTGGTAGTTGCGACAGGCTGCCCGTGAGTCCTTCAGGCATGGTGTTCCTCCCTTGTGCCGCGGCGGGCTAGCCCCCGGAGGCGATGACCGTCCATGAGGACCAGGAACCCTGGTCCAGGGTGGCGCGGCTGACGAGGGCCGCACGTTCGGCCCGGTGGCGCTGCAACCGCTTCTGCGCGGTCGCATCCTTGCGCCACCCTGCTATGACTACATCGACCGTCATCCTCACCATCGCCATATCCGCATCGGGCTGGCAGACGACGAAAAAGACGGCATCGCCCAGGTCCTGCGCCAGCAACCGCCAGGAGTCGTAGACGAAGTCCAGGCGCTGGGCCGGGCGATTGGCGGCATCGAGAGCCACGAAGGCGCGGCCCACTTCCCGTCCGATGGTCTGCATCGTGACGGTAGCGAGCACGGCCGGGTCAGAGCTGACGATCACGTCACCCTTGTTATCGCAGACGAATGAACCGCCTACGCCCGGCACTGCGCCAACCTGGTCCAGTCCCTTCTCCAACTGTCGCTCTCCTGGTCAGGCGACCAATTCCTGTACGTCGTCGTGCAGCCCGAAGCGGTCAATGACCGCCGCGTGCTTTTCGCTGACGCCTTCGAGCCGGCTGCGGACCTTCGCTTCGAGGTCCGCGCGCTTGAGCTGGAAGGCGAGCTTGGCGATGGCGTCGCTGAGGCAATCAGCGAGTGCCTTGCTGAAATCATCGGGCAGTGGCTGGTCAAAGGAGATGTGCCCGCCGGCGTAATTGAACTCCGCGGCGAACGGATCCAGGAACGGATACGTGACAGCTCGGGAAACCAGCACCTCTTTGAAGGCGAGGAGGAAGCGCCCGGGCTTGGAAAGCCCGTCAGCGACGGACTCGACGCGGGAGATCACGTCTTCCCAGAACGCGATGAGTTCGACGCGGTAGCCTTCCTGGGCCGGAGCCGGAGGCGGCGTGCCCGCGACCGGCTGCTGGCCGGCTTCGACGAAGACATTGAACGTGCCACCGTGCGCGTTCACGGAGTTCACGATGGCGTTGAGCGCATCCTGGCCGTTCGCCATCTCCTGGGCGACGTTGAACACCGATTCGACGGGTTCGCCGCCGGCCAGGTAGATGATGCCAACGCCCGCGTCTTCGGCGACGTGGACTTCGACGTAGCCGGTGAGGCCGTCGCTGCGAAGCTTCGCGATGAGCCGGTCGAGGCTGGTGAACGCGCTCGTGAGGTCCCGGTAGAGCGGGCGGCTGTCCATCAGGCGGTGGAGCAGGAGGACGACGTCCGGGAAGGCGGAGTAAACGTTGATCATGCCGTCGCGGCCGGCGGCACGTTCCATCACGCCGCGCGAGGCGGCGGGGCCGACAAGGCGGCGGTCACCGGTGACTTCCTGGGCGTTGACGATTTCGCCTTCGGAGAGGAGGAGCGTGCCGGTGTAGCCCTGCGCCGAGACTTCGACGTAGCCGGTGAGCTTCCGCTCCTGGAGGTCGCCGATGAGCGCCTCGAAGGATGTGAACGAGGTGTTCAGGTTGGCGTAAAGGGTGCGGTCCTTCGGGAACATCATGGCTACGAACTCCTGGTCGTTGGGGGCATGGCCGCCACGCGGCGGACAAGGGTGGCGAGGGGTTGTGAGGCCGAAGCGCTGCGGCCGGGCGCGAGTTGGACGGAGAGATAGGCACCGTTGGCGAGCGTGTAGAGGAGGGTCTCGCCGCGGTCGCCGGCCACAGCGAGGTGGCTGAAGCGGCTGCCCGCGAGCTGGCGGCCCATGCCCCGGAGGTCTCCGTCGACCGGGAGGGCTTCGGCGCGGAGGGCGACGAAGCTCACCAGGGCGGCCTCCTTCGCGGGTTCCCCCACGCCGGCGCTGCCGAGGACGGCGCCTTCGGCGGAGCAGACGATGGCTGAGCGCACACCGTCGACTCCTACCGCCGCACTGGCCAGCCGGCTCGCGATGTCGCGAGGAATTGGCCCATCCATCTCGTTGTCCTCCATCCTTCGCGGTTATCTCAGGCGGCGGCAGAGCGGCGCTGGCGCAGGCGTTCGATGGCCGAGCGCAAGCTGGCCTGCATGCGGCGGAGCGACTCCGCCAACTGGCCGATTTCGTTGGTGCCTTCGACGTCGATGTCGACGTCGAGTTCACCCAGGCTCATGCGGTCCGCGACTTCCGCCAGGTGGCGCATCGGCCGGGTGATGGTGGCCGAGATGAAGAGCGCGAGGCCCAACGCCAGCACGATGCCGACGAGCGAGGCCGTTCCGTAGGTGGCGAAGCTGGTCCGGGCGCTATCGGCGCGGTCATTGAAGTCGGTCTTCAGCGCATCGCTGGCGGAGGCCAGGAGTTCGTTGGAGTAGTCGATGGCGCTGCCGCCGAGGAGGAAGTAGCCCTCGGCGCCCGTGCCGGAGAGCACCGGCGCATCCATGATCTGGTCCTTCGTGTTGTCCATGAAGGTGGCGCGCGTGGAAGCGGAACGGGTCACCACGGGGCGCAGGTCGGTCTCGAAGCGGCCGTTGTCGCGCATCGCGGCTTCAAGCTGGCTGGAGAGCTCGGCGGCCTGGGCGTTGGCGAGCGCCATCTGGCCGGCCATGAAGGCCTTGGTGTCGGGGCCGGCATCGAGACCCTTGCGCGCGATGAGCGCGCCAGCGCCGGCGGCCCGCATCTGCGAAAGCGATTCGGTCAGTGACGGCAGCGTGCTCGTCAGCGCCTCGATGAGGTTGCGGTTGCCGAGGTCCGGGTCGAGCGCGAGGCCGGACTCGTTCGAGACGGTCGAGATGAGCGGCAGGATGCCCTGGCTGATCACCGAGTTGTGCAGCGCGTTCGAATCGGTGGTGCTGCTCTGCGCATCGCGCGCCTTCGGCCATTCCGTATTGATGAAGGCGACCATTTCCCTGGTCTTGAAGTCGCCGCCCCACTTCTTGTCGAGAGCGTTGATGTTCGCGAGCGCGTCATCGGCGGCGGCGGCGGTGCGGTCCATGTTCGCCTTGGCGGCGGTGTCGCCGCGGAGGACGCGTTCGGCCAGGCCGCGATGGAGCTGGACCTGGTTGAGGAAGGGCATGACCGCCGCGACATAGTCGAGGCCGTTGGCCTCGTCCTGTGACTGGCTGGTGGCCGACTGGCGATCCTGGTACTGCACGAACATGAGCGCGCAGATGGGGATCGCGAGGACGGTGACGATAAGTCCCAGCTTGGTGGCGATCCCGAGATTCGCGATTTGGTTGAACCCTGGCAGATGGCGTCGCATGCATCCCTCCGATGTGCCGCAATGACCGTTCAGAGAGGCCGGCGGACTGGCCGCGGCATCCCTGCTATTCCCAGATTCGACGCCGCGCGTCCACGGGAAGGTGTCAACTCCGTGGCGCACGGGGACCAAACTGGCGCCGTGGTTGCGCGCCGGGAGAGGCCGGGGTGGCGGCGGGTGTTGAGGAGGGGTTTCGCGAGGGTTTGGGAGGTTGCGTCAGCCGCGGACGTACGTCTCAGGCAGCACCGGGACCACTTCCGAGACCTCGTCGCAGGGGATGCGTGAGAGCTCCGCGTGCCGTTGGAGCTGCTCAGGCCCAACCGCCTCGTAGTAGCAGTCGATGCGTTCGGCTGCGGGGTCCCAGTACGAGCGAATCCACTTCAGCCCGGGGAATTGGGGAGCGCAGACGATGGCCCGGAATGAGGCGGCGTCGATGTCTTCCTGGGTTGCCGGACCCACGTCCCGGCGGATTCTATAGAGCGGCATAAGACAGAACCTGATGAAGTCTACCCTGCCGCGCAAGTGCCCGCGTCACACTTCGTTCGGATCGACCGGCTCCAGCACGGAATCGAGGTCCGAAGCGCGAATGCGCAGCGCCCGCTGCCCGGCGAGACGGCTCGCGCGGAGCCTCCCGGACCTGATCCAGCCACGGACCGTCTGGACATGGACGCCGAGGTATTCGGCCGCTTCCTCGGGCGAATAGAGGCGTTCGGGCGTGGGGGATTGCACGCGCTGCTCGCGGGCGAACCGCATGACGTTCTCGGGCGTGACGCCGAGTTCGCCGAAAACGCGTCCAGGGACGCCTTCGCGCCAGCGCATGAAAGTCACCAGGTACACGAGCTCATCGATGCGGCGCTGGCCGCTGCGGGCGGCCTCCTCCGTCAACAGTTTCGAGAAGCGGACGAGGTCGTCGCCCAGCACGGCTGGTTCACCCTTGCCGCCGCGGGGCAGGCCGCGATCGACCAGCTCTTCAACGATCCGGACATCGATGGAGAGCGGGCCGAACTGGAAGAAGCCGAAGCGTGCGAAGCGCCGCAGAAAGACCAGGAAGTGAAGGTCTACCGTGAGTTGGGGGCATCCGAGGCGGACCGCCTCGCGCGCGCATTCGAGACCGAACTCCTCGAGGAAGCGGTCGTTCGCCTGCCCCGGGGAGACGGCCTCGACCCACTCGGCAGCCTGTTGTTCCAGCGAAGTCACGGGCTCAGTGTGGCACAGATCACGCTCTTAAACAATCATTTACAACGCTGAACAACGCCGAACTCTTGCAAACGCATATTTTGGTGATACGGTGAACGGCATCCCACATTCAGGGATGGAGGAGACCCCATGACAGCGACCATGACCCGAGAGATCCTGACGGAGGACATGCTCGGACGCTTCGGCGAGCGGGCCGCGCGTTACGACCAGGAGAACCGGTTCTTCAGCGAGGACTTCGAAGAGCTCCGCCAGTCCGGCTATCTCAAGATGGCCATCCCGGAGGAACTGGGCGGGCTGGGCTGCAGCCTCGCCGAGGTTTGCAGGCAGCAGCGCCGGCTTGCCTACCGGGCGCCGGCGACCGCGCTGGCCACGAACATGCACCTCTACTGGACCGGCGTCGCGGCGGACATGCGCAGGATGGGCGACAGCTCGCTGGAGTGGCTCCTGCGCGAAGCCGCGGCCGGGGAGGTCTTCGCCGCGGGCCACGGTGAGACGGGCAACGACCTGCCGCTCTTCCTTTCCACCACCACCGCGGAGCGCGTGGACGGCGGCTACAAGTACACCGGGCACAAGATGTTCGGCAGCCTCACTCCCGTGTGGACGCGCATGGGCATCCACGGGATGACCGCCGACGGGCATATCGTCCATGCCTTCATGCCGCGCGATACGCCGGGGTACACGATCAAGGAGACATGGGACACGCTGGGCATGCGCGCGACCCGCAGCGACGACACCATCCTCTCGGGGGCGGTGGTGCCGGACAGCCATATCGCGCGCGTCCTCCCGGCCGGCTCGGCGGACCTGTTCGTGCTCTCCGTGTTCGGCTGGGCCGAGCCGACCTTCGGTTCGATCTACGTCGGGCTGGCGAAGCGGGCCATCGATATCGCATCCGAGACGGCGCACCGGCGGAAGTCGCTGGCGCTCAGCCGGACCTTCGCCTACCACCCGGAAGTCCAGCACAACATCGCGCAGATGACCTTCCGCCTCGATGCCGCCGAGGCGCTGGTCGAAAAGATCGCCGACGAGTGGTCCCGCGGCGTTGACCATGGCGGGATGTGGCCGGCGAAGCTCATTTCGGCGAAACACAACGCCGTCGAAGCGGCGAAGGACATCGTGGACCGCGCGATGTCCATCTCCGGTGGCTCGGGCATGTTCAAGGGCAACGAACTGGAACGGCTCTACCGGGATGTCCGTTGCGGCGGGTTCCACCCGGCGAACAGCCTGCTCGCGCCGGAACTGGTGGGGAAGTTCGTCCTCGGTATCGACCCGGGCGAGCAGCCTCGCTGGGGCTAACCGGAAACGGCGACCAGGTTCAGGACGGGGCCGGCAAGCCTGCCGGTCCCGTTTCGCGCCGGCGCGGGGCCACTGCGTTGCACCACGAAACCCTCTATACTCCTGCCCTACAAACGGTTGGGGTGACGCGCGATGAAAGTGAGCATTGGCTTTGGCGGCGGGCCGGACTGGTCCCGGGCGGTTGAGTTCGTCCAGGAGGCGGAGAAGCTCGGGGTCGATTCAGTCTGGACGGCCGAGACGTGGGGCTTCGACGCCGCCACGCCGGTCGGGTTCCTCGCCGGGCAGACGAAGACAATCCGGCTCGGCACGGGCATCCTCCAGTTGGGCTCGCGTTCGCCGGCGATGATGGCGATGACTGCGATGACGCTGAACTCGATGTCCGGCGGACGGTTCACGCTCGGCCTTGGAGCAAGTGGGCCGCAGGTGGTGGAAGGCTGGCACGGGGTGCGCTTCGCCAACACGCTGCCGCGCATTCGTGATGCCGTGAACATCGTGCGCATGGCCTCGCGCGGCGAGCGCGTTGCCTACAAGGGCGACTACTACGAGCTGCCGCTGCCCGGCGGCGAAGGCAAGGCGCTTAAGACCTCGGCGCCGCCCCAGCAGTTCCCGATTTACCTGGCCACGCTCAGCCCGAAGGCGCTGGAACTCACCGGCGAACTCGCCGACGGCTGGATCGGCACCTCGTTCATGCCGGAACACGCGGACGTGTTCTTCGACCACATGCGCAAGGGCGCGGCCCGGGCCGGCCGGACACTCGCGGACATCGACCTGCAGGCGGCAGCCGGCGTCGTGGCATTCGGCGATGACCTGGAGAAACTGATCGAACCGCGGCGGCCGGGGCTCGCGTTCACGCTGGGGGCGATGGGCTCGCGCCAGCACAATTTCTACAACGCGGCTTACCGTCGCGCCGGATACGCCGACGAGGCCATCGCGGTGCAGAAGCTCTACCTGGAAGGCAAGCGCGAAGAGGCGGCGGCGCTCGTGCCGGACGAGATGGTGTTGCAGACGAACCTCATCGGCACCGAAGCGATGGTGCGGGAGCGCGTCCGGCAGCATAAGAAGGCCGGCGTCAACAGCCTTCGCGTGCAGCCGGAGGGGCGTTCGCTCGAAGAGCGGCTGGAGAACCTGGGGCGAATCGTCCAGATCGTTCGTGAAGAAAGCTGATCGAGAACGAAAGAGGGTGAGAGGTAAGAAGGAAAGGCGTATTGTTGGCGGCTCATGGCGACACTGCTGATCAACAGCCGCGTTTCTGAACTGCCCGATGATGGCCCGGTGGGCGGGCCGTGGGCGCCAGTGGCGCGGCTGCCGGAACTGACCGGGTGGGAGCTCAAGCCGGAGGGCGCGTGCCTCGGTGAGCTGTGCGTGCCGCTGCCTCGCGGGCGCGAAGCCGAGTTCCAGCGCGATGGCTGGTTCAACATCGGCGCGCTGGCGGAATACCTCTCGCAGCCCGTGGCACACGACACTGAAACGGGGACGTGGTCGGTTGGCGAATCGGCGCGGGACCGGGGCGCCTCGCTCGATTCGCTGGAAGCACCGGACTTCAGCTTGCCGGACTTCCGCGGGGTCGATCATCAACTCCACGACTACCGGGGGAAGAAGATCTTCCTGGTCTCGTGGGCTTCGTGGTGAGGATGCCGGCTTGATCTGCCCGTGTGGCAGAAACTGCAAGAGGAACTGGCGGACACCAACTTCACGGTGATCTCGGTCGCCCTGGAGAGCCGTGGGCTGGACGGCGCGTTGCCGTGGATTACGCCGGCGAACCCCACCTACCCCTGCCTCATCGACCGCGAGCACGAAGTGGCGCGCCTGTACGGCATGACGAACGTGCCTGACGCGGTCTGGATCAACGAAGAGGGCCGCATCGTGCGGCCGGTTGAGCCCGCGGGCAGCACCGACGGCTTCCGGCATATGGACCTGGCGACGCGGACCATGCCGCCAGAGCAGATTGCGAAGTCGCGAGACACGCGCGCCGCGTACCTGGACGGGCTGCGAGACTGGGCGCGGCGCGGCGACGCTTCGCCGTGGGCGCTGCCACCCGCCGAAGTCCGGGCGCGGATGCGAGGCGTGACGCCGGAGATCCCGCTGGCGCGAGCGTACTTCCGCCTGGGTGAGTACCTCTGGGAGCACGGGAACCTGCTTCGCGCGCGGGCGAACTTCGACGAAGCCATCCGGCTCGATCCCGACAACTGGGAGTACAAGCGGCAGGCCTGGGACCTCGAGGAGCAGGGCAAGTCCATGGGGCCGGAGTTCTGGAAGGCGGTCCAGGCGCTGGGCGACCGGAGGTACTACCCGGAGATCCAGGTCCCGTCGTAACGCCCGTTGCAACGGTGCGTGGGGCGTTCGACGG
>JAXLXA010000032.1:0-34288 GCA_046328215.1 Dehalococcoidia bacterium
CGCATCGCCGTCGCATTGGGCGTGCTTGTCTCGTTAAGTTCGTCTCGCGTCATCCGTGGGGCCGCGATCTCGGCGAAGCAGAACATGTACGTGGAAGCCGCCCGCGTCGTCGGGGCCACCGACGGGCGCATCATTTTCCGGCACATCTTCCCGAACGTGTTCGCCGTGGTGCTCGTTTCGGCCTCGATCCAGATCGGTGGCGCCATCCTGACCGAATCGTCGCTGGCGTTCCTCGGGTATGGCGTGCAGCCGCCGACGCCGAGCTGGGGGCGCATGCTGAACGACGCCCGCGAGCAGCTGACCCGCCACCCGCACCTCGCGCTCTTCCCGGGCCTCGCGATCTTCCTCGCGGTGTTCTCGTTCAACATGCTGGGCGACGCGCTCCGGGACGTGCTGGACCCGCGGCTGAGGGGCTCGCGCTAAGCCTCTCTCGCCAAACGCATTTCACAAAGGCGTGCCCGAAACGGCACGCCTTTCCCATGGAAATACTCGCTTCTGGCCATCCAAAACTGTAAACTCAGTCAACGGGCCCCCGGAAGCGGGGCCCGGAGTGTGTCCGCTATGCCTATTGTCGTCGTCGTCGGCGGGCAGTGGGGCGACGAAGGCAAAGGCCGCATCGTCGATCTGCTTGCCCGCAAAGCGAAGGTTGTCGCCCGTTACAGTGCCGGAAACAACGCCGGCCATACCATCGTCAACGAGCGTGGCGAGTTCAAACTGAACCTCGTCCCGGCGGGCATCTTTTACCCCGAAAAGACCTGTGTCATCGGCAACGGTGTCGCGGTCGACCCGGCGGTGCTCCTCGGCGAAATTGGCATGCTCCAGGCCAAGGGGATCGACACGAGCAAGCTCATGCTGAGCGACCGCGCCCAGCTCGTGATGCCGTGGCACATCGCCCTGGACAAGCTCGACGAAGCATCCCGGGGCGAGCACGCGATCGGCACGACGGGCAAGGGCATCGGTCCCTGCTTCATCGACAAGGTTGCCCGCCGCGGCGTGCGCGTGGCCGATCTTCTGCGCGCCGAGGACCTTGTCCCGCGGATGAAGACGTCCCTGGACTATGCGAACAAGGTGATCACCGGCGTTTACGGCGCCGAGCCGATCGAGTTCGAGCCGTGCTACGAGACCTACCGCGAGTATGGCCAGCGGCTGTCGCCGCATATCGCCGACGTGCAGGAAGTGGTGCTCGACGCGCACAAGCGCGGCGACTACGTGCTGCTCGAAGGCGCGCAGGGCTCGCTGCTCGACCTCGACCACGGGACGTATCCGTACGTCACATCGAGCGTCCCGAGCAGCTCCAGCGGCGGCGCGGCGCTTGGCGTGGGCATTGGGCCGACCGACATCCAGCGCGTTGTCGGCGTGTTCAAGAGCTACTCCACGCGCGTGGGCAATGGGCCGTTCCCGACGGAGCTGTTCGACGACGTAGCCACGCAACTGCGCGACCACGGCAAGGAAGACGGCCGCGGCGAGTACGGCACGACCACCGGCCGCGCGCGCCGCATTGGCTGGCTCGACGCTGTGGCCGCGCGCTATAGCGTGCGTTTCAACGGGCTGGCGGCGGTCGCGTTGACGCGGCTCGACGTGCTGGACAACCTGAAGACGATCAAGATCTGCACGGGCTACGAGCTCGACGGAAAGATCATCACGACCTTCCCGTCGCGTGAATCAACGCTGGAGCGGATCAACCCGATCTACGAGGAACTGCCCGGCTGGGAAAGCCCGACGACGGGCGTGCGCACGTTCGACGACCTTCCACCGCAAGCCCAGGCGTTCATCAAGCGGGTGGAACAGTTGCTGGAGTGCCCGGTTGACCTGATTTCAGTGGGGCCGAGCCGCGAGCAAGCGGTAATCGTCAACCCGATCTTCTAGGGGCCGTCCGACGTGGGTCGTCGGTCATCCGTCGAGTGGTTCCTGTCTGAGCGGTTGGAATGGCACTGCCAAGGGGCCAATCTCCGGCTGTAGGTTGACCTGCATGACCACCACACAACGCGCATACACCCCGGTTGGCCCGGTAACGCTCGCCGGCGAGCATGTCCGGTTGCTCCCGCTTTCGCTGGAGCACCTGCCGGCGCTCGTCGCCGCGGCGGGCGAGGACCGATCGAACTACCAGTGGACCTGGGTGCCTGACGGCGAGGCGGCGATGCGGGTGTACGTCGAAGAGGCGTTGGCGCTTCGTGCTGAGCGAAAGGCGATCCCGTTCGCGACGACTGTCGCCGAGACCGGCCAGGTGGTGGGCTGCACGCGGTTCGCGAACTTCGAGTACCACGCCTGGGCCCCGGGCAGCACCCATGCCCGCGGCGCGGATGTGCCGGACGGCGTGGAAATCGGCTGGACGTGGCTGGCGCATTCGGTGCAGCGTACGAAGGCGAATACCGAGGCCAAGTGGCTCATGCTCCGCTTTGCGTTCGAAGAGCTGGGCGTCCGCGTCGTGCGTTTGAACACCGACCGGCGCAACGTCCGCTCGCGCGCCGCGATCGAACGCATCGGTGGCCGGCTGGACGGCATCCTGCGCGCGAACCGTGCCGCCACTGACGACACGGTCCGCGACTCCGCCGCCTACTCCATCATCGAGAGCGAGTGGCCGGACGTCGACGCGGCCCTGCGCGAGCGGCTGGTTCGCGCCTGAAGCCACCCGGTGAGCCGCCGCCTGGGCCTGGGGGTGGGCCGGTTTAGCCGTGCCGCTTCGGCGGCGAAGCGGTGGCGTGCGAGTTCGGCCGCCCGTTCCTGGAGCGTCGCGGCGGCGAGGTATTCCGTCAGCATGGTGCGTCCTCCTGCGAGTTGCTGGTTCCACCTTCGCGGGCGTGTGTTATTGGTTGGGTTGCGCTGGGATGAACTCCGGATGAACGTCTGGTTGTCGTAACGTTTCGGCCGACCGTCCCGAGTCATCCTGTCGATGGGAGTGGCTGGCACCCTTGCCGGTCGCTTTCGAACGGCGAAAGTGGCCCTATAACTTGTGCCGGATCAGCCATAGACTGGGCACCACCTTTCCTCAAATCGCGGGCGCGAGCGTTGCCCAAAGGAGTCAATTGCATGTCACAGACCGGAACCTGGGCCGTCAAAGTCGGGCTCGCGCAGATGCTCAAGGGCGGCGTCATCATGGACGTCGTCACGCCTGAGCACGCGAGGATCGCCGAGGAAGCCGGCGCGTGCGCGGTCATGGCGCTGGAGCGCGTGCCTTCAGACATCCGCAAGGACGGCGGCGTCGCCCGCATGAGCGACCCGGAGATGATCGCCGGGATCATTGATGCGGTGACGATCCCGGTGATGGCGAAGGCGCGCATCGGCCACTTTGTCGAGGCCGACGTCCTCCAGGCGCTGGGCATCGACTACATCGACGAGTCAGAAGTCCTGACCCCGGCCGACGAGTCGCACCACATTGACAAGCACCAGTACAAGGTGCCGTTCGTCTGCGGCTGCCGGAACCTCGGTGAAGCCCTCCGCCGCATCGGCGAGGGGGCCGCGATGATCCGGACGAAGGGCGAGGCCGGCACCGGCGACATCGTGGAGGCGGTGCGCCACATGCGAACAGTCCAGGACGAGATTCGCCGCATCCGCAATATGGCCGACGACGAGATTTACACGACCGCGAAGGAGCTCGGCGCGCCGCTGGAGCTGGTGATGCAGGTCAAGCGCGAAGGTCGCCTCCCGGTGGTGAACTTCGCCGCCGGCGGCGTCGCGACCCCGGCTGACGCGGCGCTAATGATGCGCCTGGGAGCCGACGGGGTCTTCGTGGGCTCGGGCATCTTCAAGTCAGAAAACCCGCCGCTCGTGGCCAAAGCGATCGTCGAAGCCACGACGCATTTCCAGGACGCGGACGTCATCGCGCGGGTGAGCCGCGGCCTCGGCAAGGCGATGCCGGGCATCAGCGTTTCGTCGTTGCAGGAGAAGGAACTGCTGGCGACCCGCGGCTGGTAGGGAGAGCCGGGGCCGGCAGGAGAACCACGCGATTTGGTACGATTGTCGCCATGAAGGCTGATCCCCTACCCACGCTGGACATTTCTTCGGCGCCCGGTTTGTTCCTGGTAGGGTCTGATGGCCGTGTTCGCCTGGAAGGTGGCCGCGTCCCGATCGAGCGTGTTCTCTATGCGCACGAGCACGGCGAACCTCCCGAGAGCATAGCTCGTGACTTCGCTCTGGCGCTCTGCGATGTTTACAGCGTCATCGGATTCTGCCTGCGGAACCGAGTAGCCGTACAGACCTACGTGGAGGCACTGGACTCGCAGGCTGAAGCCCTGAAGGTGGAAGTCGAGTCCGAGTGGCCCGAGTCAGTTCGTGCGCGAATGAACGACATTCTGAGTCGAGCGGGCCGTGGTGCTGCGGCTTCTCGCTGATCACGACTTCAACGACGCGATCAGAATCGGACTCGTCCGCCGGCATCCGCAGATAGAGGTCCTGACGGTGCGTGGGCTTGGAATGCAGCGTGCGCCGGACGATGCATTACTCGCTTTCGCCGCAACCGAAGGACTGCTTCTCGTCACGCATGACCGCAACACACTCATCGGCATCTTCCGTGAGCGGGCCCGCCGAAAGCTTCCGGTGCCAGGCGTAGTCGTCATCCGGCAATCGCTCAGTGTCGGCGCCGCGATCGAGGCGCTCGAACTCGTCTGCCTGGCCGCGACTTTCGACGAGCTCTGGGGTGGCATCTACTACATCTAGTCGCTTGCGCCGTAACTGTAAGGTTTCTATAGTGCGTTGCATTAAAGGACTGTCTGCCGCCGGTCCGCCCAGGATGCTGCCCCATGCTTCGTGCCCCCACCGCGCCCGGTAAATGGTGGACGCTCATCGCCACCTGCCTCGGCCTCGGGATGCTGATGATCGATACGTTCATCGTCAACGTCGCCTTCCCGGCCATTGGCCGTGACCTGAACGCCAGCCTGAGCACCGCGGAGTGGACCGTGACCGGCTACGTGCTTGTCACCGGCGTCTTCCCGGTGGCGATGGGCCGCGCGGGCGACATCTTCGGGCGGCGCAGAGTCTACCTGGCGGGGCTCGTCATCTTCGTCGTGACCTCCGGGATGTGCGGGCTGGCGCAGAACATCGAGCAGCTCGTCGTGCTGCGGGTGCTCCAGGGCCTCGGCGCGGCGACGATGATGCCGCTCACGCTGAGCATCATCACGAACGCGTTTCCCGCCGAGCAGCGCGGGCTCGCGATCGGCATCTGGGGCGGCGTTTCCGGACTCGGCCTTATCGCCGGCCCGGTGCTTGGCGGCCTGCTCGTGAACGGCGACCAGTGGCGCTGGATCTTCCTCGTGAACCTGCCGGTCGGTGTCGTTGCGCTGGCCCTGGCACTTGCCTTCATCCCCGAATCCCGGGATACCAACGCACCCCGCTACCTGGACTGGCGAGGATTGCTGGCACTTTCCCTCTCCCTTTTCCTCATGCTCTTCGGGCTGACCCGAGGTAACGACGAAGGCTGGACATCGCCGCTGATCGTCGCGTGCTTCGCCGCCGGCGCCGCGCTGCTGCCCGTGTTCGTCGTCGTCGAACGCCGGGTGAGGGCGCCGCTGGTGGACCTGACGCTGTTCCGAAGCTGGCCGTTTGTGATGGCGTGCGCGAGCGCCGGCCTGTTCTCCTGCGCGGTCTTCGGTTCGCAGCCGTTCACCAGCCTGCTCATGCAGAACTATCTCGGTTTCTCGGCGCTCGAAGGCGGGCTGGCGTTCCTCCCCGCAACCGCGCTGGTGGCGCTGCTGATGCCGGTTTCGGGAATCCTCGGGCAACGGTTGGGCCACCGGATCCGGTACATCATCATCCTCGGCTCCGCATCGGTCGCCATTTCGTTCATTTACCTGCTGAGATTCAACGTCGGGAGTGGGTACATGGATGGGCTGCTGCCCGCCTTCTTCCTGCGCGGCCTCGGGATCGGGCTCGTCATGTCGGCGACGTCCTACGCGGTGGTGAGCGCGATGCCGGTGCAGAAGTCCGGCCTCGCCTCCGGCACGCTGACCATGGCGCGGAACATCGGCACCTCGGTGGGTGTGGCGATCTTCGGGGCCGTCTTCCTCCAGTCCATCGACGCGAACCTGCCGGACCGCCTGGCAGCGGCCGGCGTCCCGGCCGAAGCGGCGGCTCGCCAGGAAGCCGCGGCGCACCACTTCGTGCCCACTGGCACCGACGAGGCCCGCGCCGCGACCGAACAGTCCATCGTCGACGGCTTTATCTGGGTCTCCACGACTGGGCTGACGATCTGCATCGCCGCGGCAGCGGCGGCGGCGGCAATCCGCTACCGAAAGGTGGCCCCGGCGCCCCAGGCCGTGTCCGCCGCCACGGCGCTCGCGGAGACGCCATAGCGGGCGAGATGAGCGCGCCCCACAATTGAGGGTAATGCCTTCTCCCTCGGTCACCGAGTCAAACGTCGCCCCGGTCTACCGGTTGCTCACCGAAACCACCGGCTGGCGAAAGTGCATCATCACCCCCGGCCGATCGGCGGCGGCGTTCGTCCCCTGGGATAAGCTCGTCGCGCACCCGGTGCGGCTGGCGCGCGGGACGGCCGTCAAGGTCGTCACCCGGTCCGGCCGCGACGAGCACACGGCCACGCTCGATGGAGCGCGCTGGGCCGAGCGCCTCAGCGACGCGCTTGAGGTTGGCCCCTGCCACCTCAACGTCGTCGCCAATGACGTTGACTGGCACGCACGGCGGACGCGCGAAGGGCGCTGGCTGGTAAGCAAGTCCCGACCGTCCCTGCCTGCCGCCGCTCCCGCCGAGCCCCCGGCGCACGATCGAGTGCACCAGCACGCGCTGGACGTGGACGACCCGGCCGTGCGCCGCCTCTTCGCCGCCCTCGGGCTCTACTCTCCGGGCGGCGCGCCGCTCGGGGAGATGGCGGGCAAGGTGCAGCAGGTCCAGCACTTCATCGAACTCCTCAGGCCGCTGCCCGTGTGGAATCGAGGCGGCAACGTGCGCGTTGTGGACGCGGGCTGCGGGAAGGCCTATCTGAGCCTCGCGCTGGCGCTCTGGGCGAAGTCGAATGGGCGCGTCGTGGAGCTGGACGCGGTCGATTCGTCGGCTGACGCCGTCGCGACCGTCGCAAGGACCGCGGCTGCCGCCGAAGTGGGGGATGTCCGGACGCATGCGCAGTCCATCGCAGACTTCGCTGCCGCAGCCTCGGAGAAGGTCGACTTGCTGGTGAGCCTGCACGCGTGCGACACGGCGACGGACGAAGGGCTCGCGGCGGGGGTGCTGCTGGACGCGGGAGCGATCGTCCTCGTGCCCTGTTGCCACCAGGAAATCAGCGACCAGATGGAGGCGGCGGTCAAGAGCGGCTCCGCGACCGCGACCGATGGCTGGCAGGCCGTCATCCGCCACGGGCTCCTCCAGCACAGGCTCGCCGACATCATCACCGACAGCCTACGCGCGGCTGCGCTGGAGGCCGCCGGTTACCGGGTAGCCGTCATCGAATTCGTTTCGCCTGAAGCGACCGCCCGGAACGTGATGATCCGCGCCGAGAAACGAGCTCGCAGGGACGAGCGCGCCGAAGAGAATGCGCTCAAGCGCTATCGCGCGCTGGCCAGTCAGTGGCAGCTGGCTCCCGCGCTGGAACGGCTGCTGGGTGAGCGCTGGCCGGGCTAGTCCGCCTTGCCGATGACGCTGTAGATGCATCCGAGCAGGTCCTGCGGGCGGAACGGCTTCTGGAGGAAGCCTGCCAGGCCCTTGCCGTCGAAGCTCCCGGTTGCCTCCTGTTCGCTGTAGCCGCTGGTGAGGATGACCTGGACGCCGGGGTCCATGCGCCGCAGCTCCCGGAACGCTTCCGCACCGTCCATGTGGGGCATGGTCATGTCCAGCAGGACGACGGCGATGCCGGGGTTCGAGGCGTACTGGCGGAGCCCCTCTGGTCCGTCTTCGGCGGGCAGCGCAACGAAACCCGCGTGCTCCAGGATGCGCTGCGTCACCTCTCGCACGGCCGGGTCGTCGTCGACGACCAGCACTTTCCGGCCACCCGATGACGTGGCATCCGGCAGAACGTCCGCGGTCGTGGGCTGCGGCGTGGCCGCGCCGAGCGCCGGGAAGAGGATCGTGAAGGTGGTCCCTTTTCCGGGTTCCGAGTGCAGCTTGATAGCGCCGCGATGGCCACGGACGATGCCCAGGACCGCCGCCAGGCCGAGCCCGCGGCCGGTGAACTTCGTCGAGAAGAATGGGTCGAAAATCCGCGCGCGGGTGCCCTCGTCCATGCCGGCGCCGGTGTCCGCCACTTCCAGGAAGACGTACTGCCCTTCCGGCAGGCCCGGTTCCGTGTAGGGGCCCGAAAGGTAGTCCTGGCCGGCCTGCATCACGCCGGTCGAGACGGAGATGAGTCCTGGCGTGTCGCCGATGGCGTCCGAGGCGTTGAGGATGAGGTTCATGATGACCTGACGGATCTGGGTGGCGTCGCCTTCCACCGCCGGCAGCTCCTCCGGGAAACGGAACCGGAGGGTCGCCCGTTTGGAAACGGAGACTTCGAGCAGGTGCGCCATCTCTTCGACGACCTTCGAGAGGTTGAGCTGTTCGATGACGAACTTCCCCTTGCCCGAGTAGGCGAGCATCTGGCGGGTCAGCTCGGCTGCGCGTTGCGCCGCGAGTTCGATGTCCTGCACGGTCTGGCGCGCGGGCGATTCCGGGGCCAACTCCATCAGCGCGAGCCCGGCGTTCCCCAGGATTGCCACGAGGAGGTTGTTGAAGTCGTGCGCGATGCCGCCGGCGAGGACACCCAGGCTCTCGAGTTTCTGCGCCTGCTGCATCTGCTGGTCGAGACGCTTGCGCGCGTCCTCAGCCTCCCGCTGCGCGGTGATGTCGGTGACGATCGAAAGGATGTGGTGCACGCCGCCCGCTTCGTCGATCTCCGGCACCACGCGGGCGCGCCGGTAGGAACGGCGTCCCGGGGATGCGACGCTGTCGATTGCGTACTCGTACTCCACCGGTTCGCCAGAATCGCGGACCTGCTGTTGCCGGGCGAGGAAGAGTGCCGCGAGCTCAGGTTCGAACCCCATTTCGTCGGCGCGCTTGCCGAGCACGGCGGCCGGGTCCAGCTCGGCTTCGCGCTCGGCCGTGCGGTTGACGAAGTCGTGGCGCAGGTCACGATCGACGCGGGTAATGAAGTCGGGCGAGTTGTCTACCAGGCTGCGGAAGCGCGCTTCACTCTGGGCGAGCGCGGCCTGGGTCGCGTGACGCTGGGTGACATCGAACACGGAGATGATGACGGCCGGCGCGCCGCGGAAGGTGATCCGCCTGCCGACCATATCGACCTGGCGGACCTCGCCGGAGCGCGTGGTGATGGCGAACTCGTGCCGCTCGGGGATGTCTTCGCCCGCGAGCCGGGAATCGGCGCGGGCGAGGAGTTGCGCGGTCCCGTCGCGCCCAAGCAGCGACTGCAACGATTCGAGGTCGGAGAGTTCCTCTCGGGAGAAGCCGGTAAGGCGCTCGGCAGCCGCATTCACGAGGACGACACGCTGGCCGTCGTACACCCAGACGCCGGCCGAAACGGAATCGACCACCTGCTTCAACTGCTCTTCGCTCTCCCGCAGCGCGACCTCGGCGAGTTTCCGTTCGTGGATGTCGAGAATCAGTCCGCTCACCTGCTCGTTGCCTGAATCGACGATCTGGCCGATCCCGCCCATCCAGCGGTACGAGCCGTCAGGCATGCGGATGCGGTATTCGCGCTGGGCGCCGGGCATTGTTTCGGGGTGGACGACGCGTTCGCGGGCCAGTTCCTGGTCGTCCGGATGGAAGAGGCGGAGCGCCTCGGCCATGGTCCGCGGCATTTCGTCGGGGCGCCGGCCAAAGATCGCGGCGGCGCGTTCGCTGTACTCCATTGCGTCGCGCGCCATGTCGTACCGCCAGGAGCCCAACTGGGCGCTATCGAGGACGTGGCGAAGCCGTTCCTCGCTCTGGCGGATCGCTTCCGCGGCGGCGCGCTCTTCGGTGATGTCGCGGGCGACGCTGGCGGTGCCGGCCATCTCTCCCTGGCCGTTGAGCAGCGGGAACATGTCCGACGACGTGACCACGGTCTGACCGCCCTTCGTGCGCCACGCGCGGACGAGGCCGCTGATGGTTTCGCCGCGCAGGAGCCGGGCGCGCAGCGCTTCCCGGTCAGCCTCTCCCGTAGTGTCGTCGAAGAGGAAGGCAGTTGTGCGGCCGAGGACTTCCTGCTCGCTCCAGCCGAACATCCGCTCGGCGCCGCGGTTCCAGGAGGTGATGCGGCCCTCGATATCTGCGCTCATGATCGCGTCCGAGGCCGACTGGACGATGGCGGCGAGGGCGCGGGCCTGGCGTTCGCGCAGGGCCAGCTCGGCTTCGGTGCGCCTGCGTTCGCGGATGTCGGTCATGCTGCCGCGCACCAACTGGCGGCTGAAGGGCGGCAGCCGGGCGAGGCGCACCTCGCAGACGATCGGCTCGCCGGCGGCGTTTTGGTGGAGCCATTCGAACCGGGGCGTTTCGCCGGCCATCGCGCGCGCGAACAGAGCCGGAGCCGCCACGCTGGAGGGCGTGCCATCCGCTTGCCGCTCCGCGCTCACTTCCACCGGCCCGACTTCGAGCAGCCGCTCATGCGAGAGGCCGAACAGCTCGCAGGCCCGGGCGTTCGCATCCACGAAGCGGCCGCTCTCCACGTCATAGACAACGATTGCGTCCGGCGCCTGGTCGAAGAGGGTACGGTAGCGGTCCTCGCTCTCGCTCTCGCTGTCGCTCTCACTCAACGCGCTGGCTGGCGTGGTAACGGCGTGGCTCCCTGGAGGTCCCTGGTCCGATGTCATTGCTGACCGCCCGGCGCGAGGCGCCCTTGATGGTACAAAACACAGTAACGGATTGATCGGGCACTGAACCTAGGGGAATGCCCTATTCGCTGGCCTCCGGAGTGAACCCGGTCACTCCCCAGGCAAGTCCCCGCCGTGGGCCGTCAATCGCAACGTGATGTCGCGAAGTCGTTTGTTGCGCTGCGGGTCGTGCAGGTTCGCGCGCTGGTGTCGACTCCGAGGTGGCCGTCGGCGCCGATGGAGACCGTGAAGCGGTCCAGGTTGGGCCCATCGCCGTTGAGCCGCGCGCCTGCGATGTCATAGATGGCGCCGTTGCAGGTCTCGCGGAAGACGGCCCGCGCGCCGGTGGCTGGCGCCGTCATCCGCTTCGAGAGCGTGTCGGCGGTCACGCCGAGCGAGCTGTCGGCGATGTCTGTGAGGGCCACGCGACAGCGGCGGGCCTGGTTCGCGCGGTTCGCCGCGTCCAGGTCCGAAATCGCCAGGAAGGAAGCGTCAGGCAGCCGCACGAGGAAGAAGTTGTGCTCGCCGTTGAACTCCACCGAGCCGATGGCATAGGCGTCAGGCACGTCGAGCCGCACCTTGCCGGTGTTCGCGCCGGATTCGAGGAACTTGATGAAGAAGGTGGCCCCCAGGATCACGATGACCAGCGCCGCGGCGGCGAAGAAGCAGCCGAGGAACACGGGGGGCCGGACCGCCTGGGGAGTCGTTTCGAGCGTCATTCCGTTAGCGTAACGATGCCGCGGCTGGAGCGATGTCAGCCGTCAGCATGGTGGTGCGGCGCTTGCGAAGCCGTTCGGCGCCGCCGCTCAGGGCGTCCGCGACCACGGATTCGACCGCGCCGTCCAGTTCCGCGGCCGGGGCCACGCGGTCAACGAGCCCCCAGCGTGCGGCGGCAACCGTGTCGATCGGCTCGCCGGTGAGGATCATGGATGCGGCGATGCCCGGCGGGGCCAGCCGAGGGAGCGTTTGGGTGCCGCCCGCGCTGGGGATGTAGCCGAGCGTGACTTCTGGCAGCGCGAATGTGGCGCCTTCGGCGGCGATGCGGACGTCGCAGCAGAGCGGGAGCTCGAGCCCCGCCCCGAAGCAGAATCCGTGGAGCGCGGCGATGGTGACGCAGCGGTGATTGAGCAGTTCCCACCAGACGTCCCGGTGATGGCGCGCCTGGCGGGCTGCCATCACCGAAGGCGCGCTGCCGAACTCAGAGATGTCGGCGCCGGCGCTGAAGGCCCGGCCCTCGCCGCGAAAGACGATGACCCGCACCTCCGGGATGTCACGGCAGGCCGCCAGGTGCTCCCAGAGCTGGTCGCGCATGGCCATGTTGATCGCGTTGAGCCGCTCCGGCCGATCGAGTGTGATCGTCGCCACGCCGCGGTCGTCGATGTCCAGCCGTACGGAACTCACGGTCACGGCCTCACTTTCTCAACGCGGCAAGGGGATGCCGAGAACGCGCTCGAGTTCGTCCAGCGCGCTCAGGGTGTCGTCCACCTTGATGGTGTACATGCCGAGCGCGCGGGCGCCTTTGAGGTTCGCGCCGAGGTCGTCGAGG
The DNA here is from genome assembly GCA_046328215.1 of Dehalococcoidia bacterium. Taxonomy (GTDB): domain Bacteria; phylum Chloroflexota; class Dehalococcoidia; order Tepidiformales; family Tepidiformaceae; genus Amarobacter. The sequence continues at coordinate 12,265 of JAXLXA010000032.1, forward strand.
AAGACTGCGTCGTGCGGGCTGATGTCGAGCTTTTCGCAGGCGATCTGGTAGATGCGCGGCTCCGGCTTGCGGACACCCTCGATGGCCGACTCCACGACGACGTCGAACAGGCTCTGGACGTCGATGCCGGAGGTGCGCGTCGTCGCCTCTTCGTCCCGCGCTACGTTGTTCGTGATCGCTCCGAGCTTCACCTTGCCGCGCAGGAACTTCACCGCGCTGACCACTTCCGTTCGCTCGCCGAAGCCCTGGAAGAACCACTCCATGAAGGAGCGTCCCGTCGCCGGACTGCCGCAGGGCACGACGTGGGCGTCGAACGCATCGGCGAACCCTTCGCGCGTCAGTTCGCTGCGTTCGAAACGGGACCAGGGGCCGTCCTCGGGCGCGAAGATCGCCCAGCGCACGTCATCCGGGATGTGGTGGTCGATGCAGAACTGCTTGATGCGGGTCACGGGGGAATGCGTCAGCACTCCCCCGATGTCGAAGATCGCTGCCTTGTAATGGGTCACCGGGGACTCCTGGGCCGCGCCCTGCCGAAAGGCATCCAGCAGGGCGCGCGGTGGTGTTAGCCGTTGACGCCGAGTTCGTTGCGGATCAGCTCGCAGATCTCGGAAGCGGGGCCCTCGCCCTGCAGGCTGTTCAACATCTTGTTGATGGTGACGGCGATGCTGAGCCCGGCGTCCGGGTCCGCGAAGGCGGTCGAACCGCCGGCGCCGGAGTGGCCGAAGGCGTTCTCGCGCGGGCCGGTGACGGTGTTCACGCCCATCATCTTGCCCCCGTTGAAGAAGCCGATGCTCTTGCGCATCGGCATGAACAGCACGCGGTCGACATCCGCGGTTTGGATGGTGCTCATGAGCGCGATGCGCTCCGGCGAGACGATGCGCACGCCGTCGATCTCGCCGCCGTTGGCGAGCGCGCCGTACATCCGGGCGAGGGCGCGAGCGGTGAAGTGGCCGTTGGCGGAAGGGATGCAGGCCTTACGCACTTCCATGTCATTGAAGTTGATGCCCATGTCCCGCGGCATCGCCTTGAAGAAGTCATGGTCCGGCGGGATTTGCGCCATCGGGCTCTTCGCGGCTTCCTCGGGCGTCGGCAGTGGGGCCGTCTGGAGCGAAGCGAGCCGGTCTTCGACGCCGTCAGGGATGCCAACGAAGAACTCGTCCGAAATGCCGAGCGGCTCGGCGATCTCCTCGCGCAGCACGTCCTTGATGTGGCGGCCGCTGGCGCCCTGGACGATGCCGCCCACGACCCAGGCGTAGGTGATCGCGTGGTAGCCGGTGGCCGTGCCCGGCGTCCAGGCCGGGGCGCCGTTCGCGATGTAGTCGATCGCGCGGTCCCAGTTGAGGATGACATCGGCCGGGGGCGCGGCATGAAGGCCGGCCTGGTGGCTCATGGCCTGCGCGACGGTCACGTTTTCCTTGCCGTTGGCGGCGAACTCGGGCCAGTACTTCGCCACCGGAGCGTCGTAGTCGATCAGTCCGCGGTCGGCGAGGATGTGGAGGGCGAGCGCGGCCGGTCCCTTGGTGGTCGAGAAGCTGCTGAAGAGCGTGTCGCCCTGGACGGAGCGGGAATCGTGCGGGCCCATCTCGCCGGCCCAGGTGTCGACGATGAGCTCGCCGTTGCGGTAGGCGGCAACCTGCGTGCCGATCTGGGTGCCGCGAGCGATCTGGTCGAGGAGCAGGTCATGGACTTTCGCGCCGAGCGCGGTTTCGGTGGTGGTCATCAGGAGCCCTCCGGGGTGGTGGGGAGACTATACGGGAGATGAAAGAAGGTGAGAGGTGAGAACGAAAGAAGGTGAGAGGTGAGAACGAAAGAAGGTGAGAGGTGAGTGCCGGGAACTGAGCTTGCCGTCGTATACTATGGCGAAGGGAACGCGCCATGGCAGTAACTCTCCAGCACGAATGGCCGTCGGAAGCGACGTTGGCAGCGAACGCCGAGATGCTCCTTGTTGAGTCCAGGATCGAGCTTGCTCGACTTGAACAGCGGTATGGCTTCGCGACCTCCCAGGTGCGATCGATGGTTGCCGCCGGCACACTCGAACAGACGGCCGAGATTTGCCACTGGTTGCTTGTCGATGAAGTGATCCAGAGCGTGAGTTTTGGCCAATCGACATGACTGGCTGAGCTGGGATCAGTATCTCGCTGCCCACCACTCGAATCTCCGCCGGTTCGAGTATTTCATCATTGATGACCACGTGAGCCCGATCCTTACGCCGACGAGCGTGGTTTGGGGTGGGCGGTTCGTCTGCCGGGACGGCCTGGAGATCCACGTCACAAGGGTGCAGGATGTCCGCCGGCGAACCGGTCGAATCGAAGTCAGAACCCGGGCCTATTCATACCACGCGCTCATTCGCGGCGGCGACGGTGTGAGGGATGTTCTGCGTTACGACAACGCCCATCCTCATCCGGCGCATGCCGATGCCCACCACAAGCACTTGTGGGATGGCGCCGGAGTCGAGCGGGTTGAGCACGTAAGCGAAGCCGGGTGGCCGACGCTCGGCGACGTGCTCGCCGAAGTCGAGTCCTGGTGGTCGGCAAACAAGACGTCCGGCTGAACAGTACCCGCAACCCCTTTCCTTCTCACCTCTCACCTTCTTTCCTCTCCTTGTCTTACCTTCTTTCGTTCTGAGCGGCATAATCCGGGCACTCGGGGGTTTGCCATGTCCATTCCTACGGTTACTTCTGTTCCCTCCGCCGCCGGGACCACTATTGCCTGGCCGCGGGAGCGCGAAATCCCGCCGCAGGGCGCCCCGCTGCCAACGGGCACCGTCGTGGTTTCGGCGGACAGCCACATCATGGAGACGTGCGACCTCTGGAAGGACCGGCTGCCGGCGAGGTTCAAGGACCGGGCGCCGAAGCTGTACTACGACGAGCAGGGCTTCTCGCACCTGGAGGCGGAAGGCCGGTTGCTGGATGTGCCGGGCCTGAACACCATGCTGGTCGAAGGGCGCCCGGGCATGGCCGAAGTCGAGGAGCGGATCAAGGACCTCGACGCGGAAGGCGTGGACAAGGACGTGATCTTCCCGCAGCGGACGCTTTCGCTGGTTGGGTTACAGGACCTGGAACTGCGCGACGCCTGCATGAAGACCTACAACCAGTGGCTTTCGGACTACTGCAAGGCGTACCCGGACCGGCTCTACGGCGTGGGCATCCTCAACTGGTGGGACCCGGACGCCGCGAAGGACAACCTGCAGGAGCTGAAGGCGCAGGGCTTCAAGGCGATGGAGATCCCGTCCTCGCCCCCCGGCGTGTTTTACAACGCGCGGAACATGGAGCCGCTCTGGGACGCCATCGAGGAGAGCGGGTACCCGATTTCGTTCCACATCGGCGAGAACATCCAGACCAGGGGTCTCGGCGCGCTGGGGACCTTCCAGATGCAGAGCTTCTCCCCGTTCCGGCGGTTGTTCGGGATCATGGTGTTTTCGGGCATCCTCGAACGGCACCCCAACCTGAAAGTCATCTTCACGGAGGGCGGCGCGCACTGGGTGCCCGCAGCGCTGTTCGACGCCGACCGTATCTACCGCGACTTCGAGACCGAGATGAACCCGAAGCTCGCCAACATGCCGAGCTACTACTGGTGGCAGAACTGCTACGTGACGTTCCAGGAAGACCCGATCGGGATGGAACTGATGCCGCACATCGGCGCGCACAAGGTGCTCTGGGCGTCGGATTACCCGCACCCGGAGAGCACCCTCGGCTACTCCGCCCAGGCCGTGCGCGACATCATCGGCACGCTCGGCGACGAAGACGGCAAGAAAGTGGTGGGTGGCAACGCCTGCGAGGTCTGGGGGCTGTAGGGGAACGATTGGACCACGGAGGCACGGAGGACACGGAGTTTTTCGAGAGGTCACGGAGACCTTCGTGACGAGAGCGTCCGGGCTGGCTGAATATCGCACCGGCCCATAGCCGGGCAGGTGCCGATGGCCCGGGTGATCGGCTTTCGGTCTCACGTCTCACCCTCTTTCGTTCTCCTACGCTACCCTTGGGCCATCCCGCCCGGGGAGGCGCATGCATGCCCGATCTGTACGTCGGCAAAGAGTTCAACGCAGCGGACAAGTCGCTGGGCGACAAGTTCGAGCTCGATTCGAGCGACCTGACGACGCACGGCATCGTCATCGGGATGACCGGCTCCGGGAAGACCGGCTTCTCCATCGGCATCATCGAAGAGCTGCTGAAAAGCAAGGTCCCGGTCATCGTGGTCGACCCGAAGGGCGACATGGGGAACCTCGCGCTGGCGTTCGACCGGTTGGCGCCGGACCAGTTCGAGCTCTGGGTAGACAAAGACGAAGCCGCCCGCGAGGGCAAGACCACGGCGGAGATGGCCGAAGCAGCGAGCGCGACCTGGACGAAGGGCCTGCACGACTGGGGCATCGAACCCGCCGATGTTGCCGCCTACACGAAGGGCCACCGCATCCGCATGTTCACCCCCGGGGCGACGGCCGGCATCCCGATTAACCTGATCGATTCGCTCTCCGCGCCGGGTGTCGATTTCGAATCGAATGAAGAGGAACTGCGGGACGAGATCGATTCGGTGGTCACGGCGCTGCTCGGGCTGGTGAAAATCGAGGCGGACCAGGTGAGCAGCCGCGAGTACATCCTGCTCTTCAGCCTGATCGAAAACGCCTGGCGGCAGAACCAGGACTTGGACCTCCCCACGCTCATTGGCCAGGTGGCGAACCCGCCGATCGACAAGGTCGGCGCGCTGGCCATGGACGCGTTTTACCCGCAGAAGGACCGCAACGCGCTGATGTTCGCCCTGAACAACCTGGTCGCCTCGCCGCCGTTCGAGGTCTGGCGCCAGGGAGAGCCGATCGATATCGAGAAGTGGGTGCGGACGCCCGACGGCGTCCCTCAGCTGTCGATCGTCTACACGGCGCACCTGGAAGACGAAGAGCGGCTGTTCGTCACCTCGCTGTTGCTGAACAAGCTCAAGAGCTGGATGCGGAAGCAGCCCGGCACGAGTGAGCTGCGGCTGCTCTTCTACATGGACGAGATCTTCGGGTATTTCCCGCCGACCGCGAACCCGCCGACAAAGAAGCCGCTGCTGACGCTCCTGAAGCAGGCGCGCGCCTATGGCGTGGGCATCCTCCTTTCGACCCAGAACCCGGTGGACCTGGACTACAAGGGCCTCGCCAACATGGGGTTCTGGGCCATCGGCCGGCTGCAGACGGAGCAGGACCAGAACCGTGTGAAACAGGGCATCGAGGCCGCGCTCGCGGATGCCGCGAACTCCCTGCCGTTCGAAAAGCTCATCGCCGGTGTGCAGAAGCGGGTGTTCCTGGTGCACGACATCCACCGCAAGGCGCCGCAGCTCGTGAACTCGCGGTTCGCGATGTCGTACCTGCGGGGCCCTATCACGCGCGAGGAGATTCGCAAGCTGGGAGAGGACGTGGCCGGCGCGCCGGTGAAAGCGTCGGCGGCCGCCGCGGCGCCCACGACTGCGAATCGCCCCGCGAGCGCGCCTGCCCCGTCCGCTTCTCCTCCGCTGCCGCCTCCGCTCAAAGCGAAGTACTTCAGCCTGCGCGGCGGCTCGATGGCAGAACCGTACGTCGTCGTCCGCGCCGCCGTCCGCTACAAAGCGGGTGGCGTCTCCAGCGAGGAGGCCCAGAAAACCCTCGGGTTCCGGCTCACGCCGGAGATGGGCGCCGGGGAGTTCACGGAGCAAGACCCGGTGGACATCGACATCGACCGGCTCGCCGACTCCGCGCCCGGGGGCCTCAGCTACGGCGACCTTCCCGCGTTCGCCTCGGCCTCCGATGGCGCGAAAGTCATCGAACGCGCGCTCCGCGACCGCCTGGACGACCGGCTGACGGCGAACCTCCTCTATGACCCGATAACGAAGCGGTTCTCGATGCCCGGCGAAGATGCCAGCTCATTCGCCTCGCGCATCGGCACGACGGCCGGCGTGAACACGAAGCGGGACACGCTCGATACGAAGATCGCCAAGCTCGAACGGGATATCGCCACCAAGTCACAGGAAGTGAAGGGCCGCAAGTTCGAGAAGTGGATGTCCATCTTCACGGCGCTGCTTGCGAACCTGAACGTGTTCACGGGCAGTTCGAAGAAAGTGAAGACCACGGGGATGGGCAGCGTGCTGACCAAGAACCGCATGGAAAACACCGCCGAAAGCCGCAAGGAAGCGCTCGAAGCGCAACTCAAGGAGCTGAAGGAACAGCGCACGGAGCTCGACGCGCCGGACCCGGCCCGGTTCGAGGCGCGCACCATCAAGCCGGCGAAGACCGACGTTTCGATCGTGCGATACGAGGTGGTCTGGGTGTACTGACAGGCCCTGCCCTCACCCCCTGGCCCCCTCTCCCGACTCCTATCGTCGCGGGCGAGGGGGGAGTCGCGCGTCTTCGGCCCCGGCCAACGTTCGCCACTCTCTCCGGATAAGGACTGGACCGAAAGCCGAGGCGCGCGCCGCATGGGTAGACTGAAGGGATGAGACAGGCGGCGTTCCTCCGCGCCATCAATGTCGGCACGCACAACCGCATCAAGATGGCCGATCTGCGCGAGCTCTGCGAACGGGCGGGTCTGGAGAACGTGAGTACGTACCTCCAGACCGGCAACCTGCTGTTCGACGCCCAGGACGAGCCTGAAGCGGTCGCCGTCACCATCGAGAAGGCGCTTGCGGACCATGGCCTGCGCAACGCGGCCGCCATCGTCCGCGGCCTCGACGAACTGGACCACCTCATGGCCTGCCGCGCGTTCGACCCGTACCCGGTCGATGCCTACACCCGGTTTGTCACGCTTTTCCGGACCGACCTGCCTCCGCAGGCGGAACAGTTCGTGGCGGAGAACGATGGCTATGTGCTGGCGCGGAAACGGGAAGTGCTGGCGGTCCTCCCGGTCGAGCGCCCGCGCGGGGTCGACCTCAACGGGAACATCGAAAAGCGCCTGAAGGTGCAGGCACCACGCGCTACTGGCACGTGGTCGAAGAGATGACCCGGCTGTTGCGAGGGTGATTTCGCGGCCGGGCCTCCACGATGGTGGAACGGGAGCGGCATCCGTGTGGCCAGGACTGCTCCAAGCTCCCTCCCCGGTCGCGGCTCATGGGAGAGATGCAAACGAGTCAGGGCGCACTCCTCAGTTGGCGACGCCGGTTGTGTCCGCGGGCGGCCCTTCAAAGCGGTTTCTTCCCCACCAGGCCACGACGCGGTGGCGGAAGCGGTCCCAGCGTTCGCGTTCGAGCAGGACGAGGACACCGAAGCCGATCAGCGCGGTTCCACCGATGCCGAGCAGCAACCAGTACGGCGGAGAACAGCCCCCCGGTTACCATCCGCATGGAAGTGGCAGTGAGCGTGGCGATGCCTGCCGCGACGAGCGCCAGCGCCCGTGGAGGACCACACCCACGCCGATCATGACGATGGCGATGCCGATGAGTTCGAGCCCGTAGTAGCCGCCGCCGGGCGCGAAGCTCTGTTCGGCGGGTGGGAAGACCAGGAAGGCGGCGCCGATCAGCATGACCGCCTCGTGCGCCAGCAGGTGCTCACGGAAGACTTCGGGCGTCCGGCGGAACGTGAGGCCGATGAAGGCCAAGTAGGCGCCTATCGGGGCGGTGTACGCCTGGACGTTGTCCGGTTCATAGGTGGCGATGCCCATGAGCAGCGCCGCGAGCAGGCCGGCGCTCCCGCCAGTCCACACCCAGCGCTTCCAGAGGCGGAGGCCTTCGCCGGTGACCGCCGCCGAGACCATCGCCAGCACCGCGGCGGCGAGTGCCCACTCCGCCGTCGTCAGCAGGCTCGTCCCGGGCTCGAGTTCGTTCTGCTTGCGCGCGAGCAGGGCGCCTGCCACACCCCCGGCGATGAGCCACGGGCCCCACGACAGGTAGGCGATGACCAGCGCGGATTCGCCCGGCTGTGGCGAGTACTTTCGCAGGCCGGTGAGGAGCCCCCACTCGGCCACGGCGACCGCCGCGTAGCCGAGAGGCAGGTAGGCCATGTCGATGCCCGCCCAGCGCCAGCCGGACCAGATGGCGAGCATGAGGAACGAGTTGGCGATACCCAGCAGCGCCCAACGCCGCATGCCAACGCAGGCGACGACCGGGCCGATGGCTCCGGCCGCGAGCACGGCGGAGAGCACACCGTCGTCGGCGCTGGCCAGCACTCCGGCGATCATCATGCCGGCGAGCCCGATTGGCACGAAGGTCCAGATGGCGTCGCGCTTGAAGAACGGCGTGGCCAGGATGACCCAGGGGATGAATGCGACCGCGGTGAGCGCCCACGCGCGGTCCGCGCCGGCAAGGTCCAGCACGCCGTTCAACGAAGCCGCGGCCCCGAGCAGGAAGGCGAAGCCGGCCTGCGTCAGGCCGATGCGCTCAGAGCGGAGGACGAACGGCGTCGCGTTCGGCTGGAAGGCGCGGACAATCGTTGAGCCGGAACGCCAGGCGCCTGCGAACAGCACCGCCGCGGTGACCACCTGGGTCGCGAGGCCGTGGCCTGGGTGGGTGTAGTTCACGGGTAGCGTGGCAACCGTGGCCAACACGCTCAGCGCGACCGCGTACAGCCATAGCCATCGATCGATGAACGCGACGCGCCTCAACCAGGCTTCTGCCCCGGCCATGCCGGCTGCGACCGCGAGCGCGGGGTAGGCCCACCATTCGGGCCCCGCGCCGGCCGCCCAGAGCGCGCTGGCGCCAAACGCAGAAGCCAGCAGCGGCGGGCCGAGCACGGTCTGATCGCGGAGCGCGATGGCGTGCCAGGCCCACGCCAGGAGGATGACGCCGTAGGACACGGCCAACGGCCAGCGCACCGCGTCAGGTTCGAGCGCTCGCGAATGCGCCCCGAGGAGCGCGACCGCCATCACGGCCATGGCCACCAGACGCCAGGAGTCGCGGTAACGCGCCTCGAAGTAGGCGGGGATGAAGTAGGCGGCGCCCACGGCCGCGCCCCAGGCCGTCAGCCAGTCCAGTCGCATGCCGAACTCGGACCAGCCGGTGGAAGCGCCGAAGGCCGCGGCCAGTGGCGGCAGCGCGACGACTGCTTCGCGAGCCGAGAATCGCCACCATGCGACGACGAAGGCGCAGGCGAGCAGGGCTTCGCCGTAGGTGACCGGGAGCGCGCGGTGCGTGGCGAGCGTGTCCGCCTGCATGCCCTGGGCGAGGGTGACGCCGACGGCCGCTGCGAGCGCGGAACCGCTGAGCCACGCCTTCGCCCTGGACTTCTCGTCAGCCAGCGCCAGCGCGATGTAGCCGTAGGCGCCGGCACGATGAACGCGCCCCACCACCAGAGTTCCGTGTCCCATCGCGCCCAGGCGAACGACAGCGCTGTCGCGCTGGCCAGTGCCGGGATTGCCGCCGGCGCAACGCGCCAAGCGAAGCGCCAGGTGACGAACGCGGTGGCGGCTGCGAGAAGCGAGATCCCCGTAGGTCAGCGGTATTGCGTACCGGCTGGCTTCCCCATCGATCGCGACGAAGGCATGGGCAAGGGCGATGCCGACGACAGCGCCGCCGATCGCCCCGGACCACCATTCGAGGCGGCGCTCCGGCCGGTCAAAGCGGGCGAGCGCGATGTAGCCGAACGCTGTGCCTGCGGCGAAGGCTCCGAACCATTCCGGCGCCAGGTCCCACCGCGCCCACGAGGCCGCCAGCGCCGTCATGGCTGTCGCGGGAGGGGAGGAACCCGCCGGATTCGGCCCAACGCCACTTCCAGAACGAGAACCCGAGCCCTCGGCCAGCACGATGGCGTACGCCAGGGGCAGCGCCCAGCGGGACGCATCGTCCAGGAGCACGGCCGGGTGCGCGCCCGCAACCGCGCCCGCCGCCCCCAGCGCGAACCATCCGCCCCAGAGCCTCGCGAACTTCTGATCGTCGAACCAGGCGAGGGCGAGGAAGCCAAGCCTGGCCGCCGCCGCGAACGACGGGTACCACTCGGCGCCAGGTCCCACCGCGCCCAGGCGAACGTCAACGCGGTCATCGCCGCCAGTGGCGGGACAAGGCCGGGTCCAAGCCGCCACATGAACCGCCAGATGGCGAAGACCGCTGCCGCGCCGGCCAGCGCCTCCAGGTAGACGAGGACGAGCGGCCACCGGCTGACGTCGTCTGGCAGAACCGCGGCATGCGCGCCGAGGACTGCGCCGGCGCCGCAGAGGAGCGACAACTGGGCCCAGAGCACCGCCTGCCCCTGGCGGTCGAGCCAGCTGATGGCGACATAACCGAGAGCGGCCGCCGCTGCGAATGACGGGTACCACTCGGGTGCGAGGTCCCAGCGCGCCCAGGCGAACGTGAGCGCGGTCATCGCCGCCAGTGGCGAGACGAGTGCGGGCGCGAGCCGCCACGTGAACCGCCAGCGCGCGAAGACAACCGCGCGCCGATCAGGCAAAGCGCGTAGGCGAGCGGCAGCGCGTAGCGGTTGGCGCCGTTCCTGTGACCAGCGGGTGCGCGAACAGCAGGGCAACGCTGCCGAACCCGAGCGCGAACTGCGCCCAGACCACCCGCAGAGCGGGCTTTTCGAACCAGGCGAGCGCGACGTAGCCCAGGGCGGCGGTTGCCGCGGAACGATGGGTACCACTCGGGCGCGAGGTCCCACTGCGCCCACGAGGGCTGAGCGCCGTCATCGCCGCGAGCGGTGGCACGAACCCGGCCGGCGCGCTCCATGCGAAGCGGAACTTCGCGAAGGCAGCGGAAGCTGCGGCAAGCGTCAGCGCGTAGGCGGCGGCGAGTGCCCAGTGGTTGGCTCCGGGTTCGAGAGGCCGGTGTGCGCGCCGCCTATCGCCAGTGCCCCGAGGAGGAGCGAGGCGCCGGCCCAGGCCCGGTTGAACGATGGGTCATCCAGCCAGGCGAGGACGACATAGCCGATAGCGGCCGCCGCCGCGAACGAGGCGAACCACTCCGGCGTGATGTTCCACTGCGCCCACGAGACCGCCAGCGCCCCCATCCCGGCGAGTGGCGGCAGCGCCCCGGGCGCCGGCCGGCCGCCAGTTGAACCGCCAAGGCTGACGCGACTGCCGCGGCGGCGAGTGGCGGAGCTGCAGGCCGCCGCCAGCGACCAGTGTGCTGCGCCGGCATCCGTTCCCAGGGCAACGTGCGAGATGGCCGGGCCGAGCAGCCGTCGCCGCCAGCGCGCACGCTGTACCAGGCGCCCGGCGCGGTCGAATACAGCAAGGGCGAGGTAACCCAGCGGCGCGATGCCTGCGCAGACGCCGTACCACTCCACCCCGGCGCCCTTCGCGGCCCAGGCGGTCGTGAGGACGACCATTGCCGGCGCGGGCGGCACGGCCGCTGCTGCTTCGAACCAGCGCCAGCGCGCGTACGCCCCCGATGCGCCGATGAACACCAGTGCCCAGGTGACCGGCAGGACGCCCGGGTTCGTGCCCGGTTCGACGACCACGAAGTGGGCGAAAACCAGCGCGGCGGCGCCCGCGAAGGCCGCAGCCCCGGCCCACATGCGTCTGCTCGCCGTCCTGGAAGTGCGCGACTACCAGGTAGCCCAGGCCGGCAATAGCGATGAACGGGATCTCGCCACTCAGGGTCCGGTTCGATGGCCGCCCAGGCGAGGTTCCTCGGCGAACGCCGCGCCGAGGATCGGCAGGAGCGCCAGCACGGATGTCGCGGCGCCACCAGAGGCCCGCGCTCGCGGCCGTGCAGACGAAGAAGTAGCGCGTCGGCGCGGCCCAGAGATGCTCATTGTTGGCCAGCGGCCCGAACTGGGCGAGGAGCAGTGCCGGTGTCGCGATGACCAGCGATCCGGCGAGGATCCACGGCGACAGGGTGTTCTTGCCGCGGAAGGCCACGGACCACGTGTACGCGGCGCGGCGGCGGCGAGGTACCACGGCCCGAACCAGACGCCCGGCAGGCCGAGCACCGCGCCAAGCGGTTCTCCAGGGCGACGAGCGCCGACGGGATCGCCGGGGCGAAGTAGAGCTTCCCGTAGTCGGCAGCGCGAGCGCGAAGTAGAGCGCGCCGAACAGCTGCTGGAGCCGAGCAGCCAGAGCATCTCGTTCGAGACCTGGCCCGCGTCCAGCACCTGCGTGCGCAGCGCGAAGAAGTCGATAGGCACGAGGATTGCGCCGAGGCCGAGGAAGACGGGCGCCGCCTCTTTGACGCGCTCCCAGCGGTGCAGCCAGGCCGAACCCGAGGAAACCCAGCGCGTAAGCGGTCAGCACGGCGAACCGGACGTTCCCTGGAGAGCGCTTCACCCTGTAGGCCATGAAGATGACGCACGCGACCGAGAGCATGAATGCGCCGGCGTAGAGAAGGATGTCGGCCTTGGCGTTCGGCCGCCCAACCGATGACAGCGCGGCCCATGTCGCCGATGGTGGGGCCGGGAGGCTTCGGCGGGATGGCGGCGGTTGGGCGCTCAGGCCGGGGGATAACCGGCGCCGGCGGCTCGACTGCGATCGCGGCAACGGGGGCTGCCGGTGGCTCGGGCGCGATCGCCGCTACGGGGGGCCTCCACGGCCGGCGCCGGCGGTAATTTCCGCGGCGCTTCCGGAGTGATGGCCGCGACCGGTTGTTCTGGCACGGGCCGATGGCGGCGACGTACGGCAATTCAGGCGCCGGCTGGACAATGACGGGCGCTGGCGCTTCAATGCGGCAGGCGCCGGAGCGGTTTCTGGCGCTGGCGCGGCCTGCCCGGGATTCGACGGCGGCCGGGCGGCAATCAGCCGGGCTTCGTAGTCCGCGCGCATCGCACGCGGTTGTAACTCGCCCGGTCGATAAGCCCGGCCTCGAAGTCGCTCGTCACCAGGTTCAGGTGGCGGACGATTTCGGCGACCGGGTCAGACATGACGGGGCGAGACCATTCCGCGTTGCAGCCGGGGCAGTGGGTCAATCCCCGGTTGAAGATGCGGCCGCAGGACTCGCAGTAGTTGCGCAAGCGCCCGTCACTCGAAGGCAGCGGCGTCACGGCCTGGGAAGCTGGTTCGGCGGAATCCTCCGGCGTGGGCTGTTCCGGCGTCGTGAACACGAACCAGCCGGCGAAGAGCACGCCCGCGACACTCAGCAGGAACGCGCCGCCGGCCCCGAACATCGAATAGGCGATGAGCATCGCCCCGCCAATGAACGGCGAGCAGATGAGTGTCAGGACGAAAACGAGGATGAACTTCGTCGCCCAGTGCTGGGCCCGAAGCTGGCCGAAGAAGCCGAGCCGACCTTGCTCATTCACGCGAGCACCGTCCTGGGCCGAAACCCCCGCCAGATTGCAGTATGCAATCGCGGCGTTTCAAGGCCAATAGGGACATGCTTTGGTGGCGTTCGGCCGGGATAGCGCGTTAACGAGCGAACGCCGTCAGACAGGGTCGTCCGGGAGCGTGCCCTCAGGCGCCTGGCGCTCCGTGCCGCCCCAACGGGTGCGGCGGAACTGTTCGGCGAACTCCAGCCCATAGCGCTTGCCTGCTCGCTCGGCGCCTCGCCGGATGGTGCGGTCGATGTAACCGCGGTAGTCGTGCGGGTCCAGTCCAGTCACCCGCGGGACATCGTAGGGAGCTGATTCGATGGCCATCTGATGGTCACGCAGCGTGAGCACCATCTGGCTGTCGTAACAGCACAACGCATCGATCTTCTTCTCGATAGCGCTGCCGGAAATATCGACGTACTTGTTCACGTCCGTAGGGTTCTTCGCGAAGTACCAGACTTCCGGGACGTAGAACGGGCGCACGTCACCGGCGAGTTGTTCCGGGTAGTACAGCGGGAAGTGGGCGAAGCTGGCGGCTTCCATGGCGGCCCAACTGACCGCGCGGTGGTCCGGGTGGCCTTCGTACGGCGCCCACGGGTCCCAGGTGAAGACGATGTTTGGCCGGTGCGCGCGGATGGCTTCCATGAACTGGCCGCGAAGCACCGTGTGCGGCGTGTCGCAGAGGAAGCCGTCCGGGTAGTCCAGGCAGGCGACGCTGCGGACGCCGAGCACCTTCGCCGCCGCGTCCGCTTCCTTGAGGCGAAGCCCGAACATCTGCTCCGCGCTCAGTTCGAATGTCCCCCGCGCGTTATCGGTGGCAAGCAGGACGTGGACGTCCCAGCCTCGCTCGCAGAGCAGCGCGATGGTCCCGCCGGCGAAGAACTCCATGTCGTCGCCGTGCGCGGTCAGGACAAGGGCGGTAGGCATGGGCGGATTCTCCGGGGAAGTCACGATTCACGATTCACGATTGCGACGGGGCGGATTGTCGATTGTCAATTGACGATTGTCGATTGAGTTGAACCGCCAAGAGCGCCAAGAGCGCCAAGACGGAGTCTTAGTGGAAGTGGATCAAAATGACTCTTGGCGTCTTGGCGGTTCGAAACTACCAGCCGTGACCGAACTTCTCGCGGTAGGCCACCTCGCTCACCGGGAGGCGCTTGTTCTTGCCGAGCTTCACCGCCGGGTAGCCCATCGGGATGACGGCGTCGATGTGTGTGCCCTCGGGGACGCCGAGGAACTGCTTCAACTCCTGTTCCTTCAGTTTCCCGCGCGAGGTGGTGAGGACGGTCCCGAGGCCGGCGGCCTGCGCCGCCAGGAGCAGGTTCTGGATGCCCGGGTAGACGGAGCCTGCCCAGGCCGCCGCGCCCGTCTGCGTCATGCCGAACGGGTTCTCCGCGCAGACGAAGACGAGCACGGGCACCTGGTCCCAGGGCGTGCGGCCCGGGCCCGGCGCCTCGTCGACCAGTTCCGCGATGCGCTTCTTTGCTGCCGCGTCCTTGACCACCACGAAGCGGAGCACCTGGACGTTCTTTGCGCTCGGCGCGCGGGTGGCGGCTTCGAGGATGCGCTCAATCGTGGCGTCATCGACGGGGTCGGGGGCGAATTCGCGCACGGCGCGCTGGCGGGCCATGAGGTTGGCGAGAGAATCGAGCGTCGGAAGGTCAGCCATTGGAGTGTGCTCCCTGAGAAGGTGATCGAGTCTGGACGATGGTGGCGTCCGAATTCAATGGGCCAGGAAAGCCAGGCGAGCCGCCGAACGTCCGTTGGGCGCATGGCGCCGCGCGGGCACCAGACCCGCAACTACGAGACGTTGCGCAGTGCTGCTACAGCCGCCTCCAGGAGCAGCCCGTCCGCTTCGGGGGCGAAGGGGGTGACTCCGGCTTCGTAGCCGCCCTGCGCGTACGCCTCCGGACGGCAGAAGTAGCCGGGATAGTCGTTCGCGTAGGCGATGACGAGCAGGTTCGCCAGCCCCGAGAGGCGCCGGATGTCTTCGCCGGTCTCATAGAACACCTCGCCGGGCAGCGCCACCACGTGCAGGTTGTGGCCGAGAGCGAACGCCTGGACTTCCTCCGTCCGCGAAGCGCCTTTGTCGCGCGCACGCGCCAGCGAAAGGCGCTCCATCCGCGCGGCGGTCAGCCGCTCCATCGCACTTCGCCGCTGGTCCCGGGTCATCGTCGATTCCGTCTCGCGGAACGCGCGTTCGAGCGCATCCAGGTTCGCCCTCGACTGTGTCGGCGTCCGGCCCCACGCGATGCGGCGCTTCGAACGTGGAAGAAACGCCCGTAACGGGCCCGCGACAAGCGTCCCGTCGATCGCCTTCGGCGTGCGTTCGTCCCAGCGGATGTTGTCGCCCTGGTGGCTCAGCCCGAGCGGCCGCAACTCCTGGGAGAGCGCAGCGGCCTTCGCGCCCGCGATGGACCCGACGCGCCGGACATTCGCGAAGTCCTGGCGGATCCAGGTGGGGTTGATGTTGCCGCAGGCGCCGTTGAAGAAGAGCGCCTGCGCCCCGCCGCCGATGACGGATTCCACCGTCCGGCAAAGCTCGCCGGGGTAGTCGGCGGTGATCTCCAGGTTGTCGAAGTTTAGCGTGGTCGCGTGGCAGGCGTACCGCACGGCCGTGGCGATGTTCCGGCCGTCCGGCGTGTCGGCAGCGACAACGTCGAGCCGGTGGTCGATGGGCCAGTCCGGGTGGCGGCGGTTCTGCGCGAAGCTGGAGAGCCCAGTTTGGCCGTATTTCAGGACGCCCTCGGCCGCGGCGCGATGGGCCACGCGCACCGCGCCCGCGATCTTCCGCGCAATCTCCTCCACGAGGACGGCTTCGCCCCGCCCCCGGACGCCCGCGGGCCCGGCGTGCGTGTGTGTCGCGGAAATCAGGACGTTCGACGGAGGGATGCCCGGCCGCTCCGCGATGAGCTCGCGGGCCCGCGCCGCGAGGAAGCTGCCGATGCCGATCAGGTCGCAGACCACCAGCGCCAACTGCGTCGTGCCGTCGTCCAGGTAGAGCGCGCGGGCGTAGAGCGGGTCGTGGACGCCGAGCGAGACATCCGTGCGGCCACCGTAGCCGTCGAGCGCGGTGCCCACGGGTGGGGTGATGTCGATGGTGGCCGCGCCGATTCGCATGGCGGGCAAGCCTACAGCCGGCGGGAGTGATTCGTCATCGGAAGGTGGGGAGGACGGTTAACGGTGAGTTGTTGCATGCCACGGAATCGCGTCGTAATGTGTGGATAGCTGGAACGGAGTGCCAGGCGAGCACAACCAGCCCCTCCATTTGTCCCGGCACCCTGAGAGCCTCAGCAACGGGTGCGGCGGAACCTTCGCTCAACGCATCACTTCCCGTCCGTCTTCGGACAACACTCTGTACCTCTCTGGTAGTCCCAATTGGAAGAAACTGAAACTCAAGCACAACTCATGAGCACCAACGGGCATAGCCCGGAAGGTGACGCCCCCGCACCGGCCCCTCGCCGCCGCACAACGCGCGCGAAGGCCGCGCCGCCACCGGAAGAAGTGGTGGATGTCGCCGCGGTGGTAGCGCAACAGGCGGAAGAGCCCGCTGAGGGCGCGGCCGAGCCGGCGCCCCGGGCGCGCCGCACATTCAAGCGCGAGACCAGGTCGGAGCTGAGCGCCGAATCGAGCGCGCCCGTCGAGGCTTCGGCCGCGGCCGAAGGCGCTGGCAGCGAAGGCGCGGGAGCCGAACCAGCTGCGCCGCAGGAACGCACCTTCCGCCGTGAAAACCGCAACGGCGATTCCGGCGAGGCGAAGACGGACGAGCAGGCCGGCGCGAGCCGCCGCGAGCGGGACTTCCGCGAGCGCGAAGGCCGCGAAGGCCGTGGCGAACGCCGCTGGGGCCGCGACCGCGATCGTGGAGACCGCGGCGACCGCAGCGCGGAACGCGTCTGGCCCCCGCAGGACGGCGGCGATTACGGCCCGCGCCAGGACCGCCGCCCCGACCGCGAAGAACGCCAGGAGCGCCAGCAACAGAACAACCCGAACATGGCCCCGCTCAACATCGCGGAGCTCGAACAGAAGTCGCGAGAGCAGCTTGCCGAGCTGGCCATCGAGATGGGCCTGGAAGAAGCGGCGGTGCTGCGCAAGACGGACCTCATCTTCCGCCTCCTCCAGCACCAGGCCGAAGCCCGCGGCAACGTCTTCTCGGGCGGCTTCCTGGAAGTCAGCGACGACGGCAACTACGGCTTCCTGCGCGGCGAATCGATGCTGCCCGGCCCGCACGACATCTACGTTTCGCAATCACAGTTGCGGCGGTTCGCGCTTCGCCCGGGCGACTACGTCACCGGCCAGGTGCGCCACCCGAAAGACAACGAGAAGTACTACGGCCTGCTCAAGGTCGAAGCGGTCAACGGCATGGACCCGGAAACGGCGAAGCGCCGGCCGTTCTTCGAGAACCTGACGGCCATCTTCCCGAAAGAGCAACTGAAGCTCGAAACGACGCCGGACAACCTCACGCACCGGTTGATCGACCTCATCGCGCCGATTGGTCGGGGCCAGCGCGGCCTCATCGTCAGCCCGCCGAAGGCCGGCAAGACGATGCTCCTCAAGAACATCGCCAACGGCATCGCGAGCAACTACCCGGACGTGCACCTCATCGTCCTCCTCATCGGCGAACGGCCTGAGGAAGTGACCGACATGCAGCGCAGCGTGCGCGGCGAAGTGGTGAGCAGCACGTTCGACGAGCCCGTGGAAGACCACACGCGCGTGGCCGAGATGGCCCTGGAGCGGGCGAAGCGCCTGGTCGAAGGCGGCAAGGACGTGGTCATCCTGATGGACTCGATCACGCGCCTGACGCGCGCCTACAACCTGGCGCTGCCGCCCAGCGGCCGGACGCTCTCCGGTGGTGTCGACCCGATCGCGCTTTACCCGCCGAAGCGGCTCTTCGGCGCGGCCCGCAAGTGCGAAGAAGGCGGCTCGCTGACCATCCTCGCCACCTGCCTGGTAGACACCGGCTCGCGCATGGACGAAGTGGTCTTCGAGGAGTTCAAGGGGACAGGCAACCTGGAACTGCGCCTGGACCGCAAGCTCGCCGAACGCCGCTTCTACCCGGCCATCGACGTGCAGGGCAGCAGCACCCGCCGGGAAGAGCTCTTGCTGGACGAACGGACGCTTAAGGGCGTTTGGCTCGTGCGACGGATGACAGCTATGATTTCGCAGAACTCGCCGAATCAGCTCGAAGCGACCGAACGGTTGCTGGAGCGAATCGCGAGGACATCGACGAACGAGGAGTTCCTCGGTTCTCTCAAGACCGAACTCTAGGGAGTTCCCCTAGAGGCCGCGCGTCCCGGCCGTACAGGAAACCGGGATAGCCTGGGATGGAGGAAGCGAGCAAGGTTAGGCTGGCTCAGCCTGTGCACGATGGCCCCCGCCACGTCACCTGACCGAACGCTTTATGAGTATCGACGGATCACGGGCACGATCGCACGCGCACTCGCGGCGATATGGGCGATTTACCGTACACGGGCTCGTGGTCGCGCTCGCGGTGGGCGCCGTTGCGTTCGCCAGCCAGTTCCCGAACGCCTCCAACGCTATCTCCAGCACTACCGTGCCAACGTTCAGCCTCTCGGGCATGGCCGGCACGACGCAGACGCACGCCCTGACCGCCTTCCGTCCGTCCGCCAACGTCCAGACGATGGACTCCGTTGCGACGACCGACATGCGCACTGACGCCATCGCCGAGCGTGCCATCGGGGCGATTTCGCCGAACGCGTCGCTCTCGTCGGGCGTTGCGGCAGCCGCGGCCGTCTCCGGCGAAGTGGGTGCGGGCGTCAAGCCGCTCGCCGACATCATTGACCCGCGCAGCCCAATCGTTGAGTACCGCACGCAGGGTGGCGATTCGATCAGCGGCATCGCCCAGCGCTACGGCGTCTCGATGGACACCATCCTCGCGAACAACCCGACGCTCGATGCGACGCACCCGAACCTGATCCAGCGCGACATGACGATCATCATCCCGCGCAAGGACGGCATCCTCTACAAGGTTGCCTACGGCGATACCGTCGACAAGATCGTGAAGCAGTACGACAACATCACCAGCGACACGGTCCTCGCCTACAAGCCGAACAACATCGCCAACCCGAACAGCCTTGAGCAGGGCCAGTACGTGCTGCTCCCCGGCGCGACAATCAAGCCGCCGCCACCACCTCCGCCGCCGCCACCGGCGACCAGCCCGGGCAACCCTGGCAGTGGTCCGGGCGTGGGCGCGGGTTCGGCCGGTGAAACACCGCGTGCATCCGGCGGCAAGTTCACGAACTTCCCGCTGGCCGCCTGGCACGGCATCAGCGACCCGTTCGGCGTCAGCCGCGGTGGTGGCTCCTACCACACCGGCATCGACCTCGACATGTACGGCTTCGCGTTCTCGCCCATCTTCTCGGTCTGCGACGGCGTCGTCATTTCGACCGAGTACCTGACCTACTCCTACGGCTACCACGTCATCGTCGATTGCGGCGAGGGCTGGACGACGCTCTACGCCCACATGAGCCAGATCAATGTGTCGCCCGGGCAACGCGTCTCGGCCGGGAGCACGCTGGGCATGACGGGCCTGACCGGGTTCACCACCGGCCACCACCTGCACTTCGAAATCCGCTACCTCGGCGGCTACGTGAACCCCGCGCTCTACCTGAACTTCTAACGCCCGTGTTTATGCGGTGTGGCATCGCCTGACACTCCCCGAACTTCTAACGCAGCCTTAACGCAAGAGCGCCTGCACACAGGAATTTCTCACCAATCTCCCAGCGAGCGGTGGTTCACTGGGAACATGTTCCTGCCGCGAACATCCGTCCCCGCATCCCCGGACCTCCACGGCGGCTGGCTGCGGACCGAACGCGGCGCGAAGCTGCTGAGCTTCGCCGTGATCGGCGTGATTTGCACGGTCGCGTTCACGGTCATCTACGCCGGCCTGCGCCACGTAACCGGGCCCATGGGTGCGAACGTCGGCGCTCTGACCGCCACCATCGGCCTGAACTTCGTTGCCAACCGCAGGCTGACGTTCCGCGCGCACGGCGGTCCGTTGCTCACGCAGGCCGCGGGCTACGGCCTCGTCTATGTCTTTGGGCTGGGCGCGTCGTCGGCAGCGTTGTGGGCCGCGCTGGATGTCTTCCACCACCCCACCGGGACCGTCGAACTGGCCCTGGCCCTCGCCTCGAGCGCCCTTGCCACCGTCGTCCGCTACCTGATGCTGGACCGCTGGGTGTTCCGGGGAGCCTCGCATGGTTGAGGCCCAGGATGTCCGCGCGCCGGCCCTCGAACGGCCTCGCTTGCGGCTCGGCGCCCTTGCCCTGCCGGGCGAGCGCTGGCTCGACGGCGCGTCGCTCGCGGTCTCGGTCGGCGTTGCGCTGCTGCTCAACGCCTGGCGCCTGGGCGAGGCCGGAAACGGCAACACGTACTACGCCGCCGCCGTCCGCTCGATGGCGGGTTCTTGGCACAACTTCTTCTACGCCGCGTTCGACCCGGGTGGGTTCATCTCGGTCGACAAGCCGCCGGTCTTCCTCTGGTTCGGCGCGCTGGCGGTGCGCCTCTTCGGGTATTCGTCCTGGTCGCTGATCCTGCCGAGCGCGATTGCCGGCGCCGCCTCCGTCGGGCTGCTCTGGCTGATCACGCGGCGGCACTTCGGCACGCTCGCCGCCACGCTTGCGGCGCTTGCCCTCGCACTTTCGCCGATCTCGGTCGCGGTGAACCGCCTGAACCTGCCCGAGCCGTTCATGATCCTGGCGCTCACCGGCGCGGCGGGCGCCACGCTCCGCTCCGTCGAGTCGAAGCGCTGGTGGTGGGCCTGGATCGCCGTAGCCGGGGCGCTGGTTGGCCTGGCCTTCAACATCAAAATGCTGGCCGCCTGGATCCCCGGGCCCGCGCTCGCCCTGGCCGTGGTCGTGGCCATCCCGGCGTTCACCCGCCGCGAGTACTTGCTGACCGCGGCGCGGCTCGTCATCCTCGCGGCCGCGACGTTTGCGCTTTCCGCCTCGTGGATGCTGGTTGTCGACGCGGTCCCCGCGGACAGCCGTCCCTACGTTGGTGGCAGCACCGACAACTCGGTCCAGAACCTCGCGCTCGAATACAACGGGGTCGGCCGCGTTGATGGCAACGAAAGCACGCGTCCCGCCGGCGGAGCGCCAGCGAACAACGGGCGAAACTTCCCCGGCGCCAACGGGCCGGGCACGCAGAACGCCAACCGCGGCGCCCAGCCGCAAACCCAGGCCCCGCCCACAGGTCCGGCGAACGGCCGCGGCGGCATCATCGCCGGCACTCCGGGGCTCTGGCGCATGTTCGATGACGCCAACGGCCCGCAGATCTCCTGGCTTCTGCCTTTCGCGTTGCTCATCGCCCCGGTCGCGCTCTGGCGCTGGCGAAGGGTCCCGGCGGCCCGCGCCGGGATCGTGCTGGCGGCCGGCTGGGTGCTGCTGTTTGGGCTGGTGTTCTCCTACGCCCAGGGCATTTACCACAGCTACTACACCTCGGCGCTGATGCCGGGCATTGGGCTGCTCGCCGGGGCGGGCACCGTCGCGACCATTGACCTTTCGAAACGCGATGGCCGCTGGATGCTTGCGTTCGTCCCGGCGGCATGGGCCACGGCGATGGTCCAGTTGCACCAGGCCGATCGCGTGCAGGACTTCTACAATGCTGTTCCCCAGGTCGCGGTCGCGCTGGTGGCCGTCGCAGGGCTGGCCGCGGCCGTGTTCGCCCTCACGCGCCAGGCGCGGTTCGTTGCCCCGGCCCTCGCGATGGCGGTGGGTGCGCTGCTGATCACGCCGGCCGTCTGGTCCGCCTACGAAGCGCGCAACCCGTCGCTGAACACCACGCTCCCGCAGGCCGGCCCGCGCGAAGGCGCTGCAGGGCGCTCGTTCGGCTCGCAGGCGTTCGATGGCGGCGTGCCCGCGCTCGCGCTCTACATCGACACACACGGCGACGCCAACG